>NZ_CP104011.1:0-1245968 GCF_025133575.1 Pseudomonas sp. GCEP-101
GACGAAGGGTTTGCCGGCGCGCGGCGATTGCTGGTGGATGTACTGCGCGAGGACTTCCTTGCCGGTGCCGGACTCGCCGGAGATCAGCACGGTGGAGTCGCTGCGGGCGACGCGGGCCGCCAGCTCCAGCAGTTGCTGGCTGGCCGGCTCCAGGGCCACCGGGCCTTCGCCGGCACTGGCCGGAACGGCGCCCAGCGCATGGCGCGCCACCAGCTCCAGCAGCGCGCGCGGCTCGAAGGGTTTGACCAGGTAATCGGCGGCGCCCTGGCGCATGGCGTCCACGGCGCGGTCGACGGCGCCGTAGGCCGTCATCAGCAGCACCGGCAGTTGCGGGTAGCGCTTGCGGATCAGGCCGAGCAGCTGGTGCCCGTCCATGCCCGGCATGTTGACGTCGCTGATCACCAGGCCGAAGGCGTCCTTCTCCAGCGCCGGCAGCGCGGCCTCGGCGCAGTCGACGGCGACGAAGTCATGCCCGCCGAGCGAGAGGGTGTCGGAGAGGGCTTCACGAAGGGCGCGGTCGTCTTCGACCAGCAGGACTTTGGCGGCCATGGAAATCACTCCTCGTGGACGACGGGTTGAGCCAGGATCAGCGGCAGAATCAGGGTGGCGCAGGTGCCGACACCGGGGCGCGAGCGCAGGCGCAGCTCGCCCTGGTGGGCCTTGGCGACGGCCTTGACCACGGCAAGGCCGAGGCCGGTGCCGGTGGTCTTGGTGGTGAAGAACGGCTCGCCCAGGCGCGCCAGGGTCTCGGCGCTCATGCCCGGGCCGTTGTCGCTGACGGACAGGCGCAGGCTGTTGCCGCGCTGGTACAGGTGCACTTTCAGGCGCACGTCGCGGCCGGCGGCCTGGATGGCGTTTTCCACCAGGTTCAGTACGGTGCCGACCAGGGTGTCGCGGTTGCACAGCAGCTCGCCTGCGCGGGCGTCGGACTGCCAGCGCAGGTTCAGGCCGGCGACGTGGGATTCGGCGGCAGCACGCAGGCTGGCGAACAGCTGGGTGGGGGCAAGGCGGTCCGGCAGGGGCAGTTCGCCGCGGGCGAACACCAGCATGTCGCGCACCTGGCTTTCCAGCTCGTGCAGGCGCTCCTTGATGCGCCCGGCGAAACGCTGCTGCTGCTCCACCGGCAGCTCGCCTTCGCTCAGGTGGCCGGCGTAGAGCATCGCGGCGGACAGCGGGGTGCGGATCTGGTGGGCCAGGGACGCGACCATGCGGCCAAGGGCGGACAGGCGCTCATGGCGGGCGAGCTGGTCCTGCAGGCGACGGGTTTCCGTCAGGTCGTTGAGCAGGATGAGCTGGCCGGGTTCGCCGTTCAGCGGGCGGATGGCGATGGACACGCGGCGGCCATCGCGCAGGGAGACTTCGTGGCCGTCATCGGCGCGCGGGGCGAAGCTGCGGGAGATGACTTCGCGCCAGAGCATGCCCACCAGCGGCTTGCCCAGCAGGGCCACCGCCACCGGATTGGCGTCGCGCACCACGCCCTGGCCGTCGATCATGATGACGCCGCCGGGGAGCACGTCGAGCAGGCTCTGCAGGCGGTTGGCCTGGCGCTCCTTCTCCGCCAGCTCCTGCATGCGCTGCGCACTGACCAGGGCGAGTTCGCCCTTGAGTTCGGTGACGCGGGCTTCCAGCAGGCTGTAGGACTGGTTGAGCTGGCTGGACATCTGGCTGAACAGCGCGAAGGTCTGCTCCAGATGGGCACGGCTCTGCTGTTCCACCGGTACCTGCAGCGGTTCTGCGGGCAGCGGGGAAGCGAGATCAGTCTGGCGTTGGGTGGCGGGCATCATGCGGTTTTCCTCATCCGTCCGACGGCGTGAATCTGTCGGTCGGATGAGTCTTAGCAAACCGCGTGCCTAAAATTTACTCGTTATTTTTCAATGAGTTGAAAAAACGAGCAGGGCGCAGGCGTCAATCCTCCGCCATTTCCTCTTCGCGGCGGCTCATGCCGTACTTGCGCATTTTCTCCACCAGGGTGGTGCGGCGGATGCGCAGGCGTTCGGCGGCGCGGGCCACCACGCCGCTGGCGTCGTCCAGCGCCTGCTGGATCAGGCCCTGCTCCAGGTTGGCGAGGTAGTCCTTGAGGTCGATGCCCTCGGCCGGCAGCATGGCCGGCGAGTCGAGGCCCGGCAGGCCGGCGGTGATCGCCGCGCGCTCTTCCAGTTCCTCGCGCAGGCTGGTCGCCAGTTGCTCGTCCTCGTCGTCGACATGGCGGAATTTCTTCGGCAACTCGCCGACGCCGATCACGCCGTAGGGATGCATGATCGCCAGGCGCTCGACCAGGTTGGCCAGCTCGCGCACGTTGCCCGGCCAGTCGTGGCGGCAGAGCGACATGATGGCGGCGGAGTTGAAGCGGATCGAACCGCGCTTCTCGTGCTCCATGCGCGAGATCAGTTCGTTCATCAGCAGCGGGATGTCCTCCACGCGCTCGCGCAGGGGGGCCATCTCGATGGGGAAGACGTTGAGGCGGTAGTAGAGGTCTTCGCGGAAGCTGCCGTCCTCGATCATCTTCTCGAGGTTCTTGTGGGTCGCGGCAATGATGCGCACGTCGACGTTCTGCGTCTTGTTGCTACCTACGCGCTCGAAGGTGCGCTCCTGCAGCACGCGCAGCAGCTTGACTTGCATCGGCAGCGGCATGTCGCCGATCTCGTCGAGGAACAGGGTGCCGCCGTTGGCCAGTTCGAAGCGCCCTGCCCGGCTGGTGATGGCGCCGGTGAAGGCGCCCTTCTCGTGGCCGAACAGTTCGCTTTCCAGCAGCTCGGCGGGAATCGCGCCGCAGTTGACCGGCACGAAGGGCGCGTCGCGGCGCTTGGAGTGGTAGTGCAGGTTGCGCGCCACCACTTCCTTGCCGGTACCGGACTCGCCGAGGATCAGTACGCTGGCGTCGGTGTCGGCGACCTGCTGCATCATCTGCCGCACCTGCTGGATGGCACGGCTGGTGCCCACCAGGCTGCGGAACAGGTTGGGTTCGCGCTGGCGGCCGCGCTCGCGGGCCTGGTCGTACATTTCGCGGTAGACCTGGGCGCGGTGCAGGGAGTCGAGCAGCTTGTTGTAGCTGGGCGGCATCTCGAGGCTGGCCAGCACGCGGCGGCGCAGCTCCTCGGGCCACTCGTTGGGCACCGGTTCGCCCAACAGCAGCACCGGCAGGTACTCGTCCCAGGCGGCGAGCTGCTTGAGCAGCTCCAGCGCCCCACCCTTGCTGTCCACCGCGCCGACCAGCACGCAGAGGACATCGCGGCTGCCGTTGGGCAGCGGGTCGACAACCTGGCGCCAATCGCGGCTGCCGCCGGACAGTTGGTCTTCACCCAGGAAGCTGATGATTACCGACAGGTCCCGGCAACGGTCCTGGTTGTCATCGATCACGAGGATTTTCGTTTCGCGCCACATCTTAGCTTGTCATCCCGGGCTTGAAGGCCGTACTACGGCGACTGACACGATCTGGGCACAGCACAATTTCCCCGTGCTAGCCAGCATTTGGCCACTAGTTAAGTCAAAATTGTGGCAAGAGTCAAATTTATGGCGTGTTTTTTTTGATGCAGGCCGACGAAGGGTGTTGATCCCGGTCATGGCAATTCGAATGAGGGTAGTTCGAAGCGGAAGAGGCGGCCACCGGCATGTGCCGATCACCGCCCAAAGACAGCTGACCCGAATGGATCAGCCGAACATCTGGTAGACCTTGGCGCCCTGGTGCGAGCGGTTGACGCGGACGATCTCGCCGGCCACGTCCTCGCGCTGGCGGGTGACCGCCTGGACCAGGTCGCGATACAGCACCAGCAGCCCTTCCAGGCTGCGCTTGAGGTCGCTGTCATCGTCCAGCGGCTCGACCATGGCGGCATCGACGTAGTCGCGGCACTGCAGATCGAGGCGGGCGATGGCCTCCCAGTCTTCCTGGGCAAGCGCCGCCCCCAGGGCAAGACGGGTCTGTTCGATGTGCTGGACGGCGAGGGTCATTTCTGGTCTCTCCTGGCGGGCCGCGATCACGGAGCGATGGCGTCCCAACCTTCCTTGATGGTGCGCAGCAGACCCGACACCTCGTCGAGCATCTGGACATCGTTGCTGCGGTTGGCGTCGCCCAGGCGACGGCTCATGTAGTCGTACAGGTTGGCATAGTTCTCCGCCACTTCACCACCGGCTTCGAAGTTCAATGCCTCGCGCAGACCGGCGATGATGGCGGTGGCCTTGGCGATCAGCATGCCCTTCTGGGCGAACTGCTCGCGCTCCATGGCGCCACGCGCCTGGGCGATTCGGCTCAGGCCACCTTCCATCAGCATCTGGATCAGACGGTGGGGGGAGGCGTCGTGCACCTGCGACTGGTTGTTCACATTCTGGTACTGGCGCAGCGCTGCCGAAGCGTTCATCTGATTTCCCCTTGATTCGCTGAACGATCAAATCGTCGATATCCAGCGTATCGGCGCAGGCGGAAAAAGCTTTAGGCAAAAAACTGCACTGGCGTACTGCCGCGAAGCGCCGCCGCAGAGCGGCGCAGCGCGGCTGGCCGGGATCAGCTGTCGGAGCTGCTGGCCTTGTTCAGCGCGTTGAGCGTGGTCAGTACGCTGGACTTGGTGGCGTTGAGCTGGGCCACCAGGGAGTCCATGGCGTTGTACTTGGCCATGAGCGTGGTGGTCAGCTTGTCCATGCGGCTGGTCAGCGCCGTCTGCTGGGTCGCCAGGTCGCTGAGGGTCTGGTTCAGGTTGCTGGTGCGCTGGTCGAGCAGGCCGTTGCTCTGGGTGTAGCTCTTGACGCTGCTGCTCATGCGATCGAGCAGGCCACCCTTGCCGGTGAAGAAGCCCTGCACCGAGGAGAAGTCGTTGGTCAGCGCGGTGTTGAGCTTCTTGTCATCCACCGACAGGGTGCCGTCGTTCTTGGTGGAAATCCCCAGCTGGGACAGCAGCTTGATGCTGCCGCCGTTGGCGGAAGCCCCCACCAGCTCGTTGCGCAGGCCGCTGAGCAGGCTGCGGGTCATGGCATCGCCGGACAGCGCCGCGGCGCTGGTGGTCGGGTTGCCGCTGCTGTCGGTGGTGTTGGTGACCTTGGTCAGCGAGTTGATCGAGGTGATCAGCGCGTTGTAGGAGTCGACGAAGGACTGGATCGAGGTCTTCAGGCCATCCTTGTTGGTGTCGACGGTGACGGTCGAGCTGCCCGGGGCGGCCAGGGTGAAGGACACCCCGCTGATGGCGCTGCTGATGGTGTTGGTGGAGCTGGTCATCGCCAGGCCGTCGATGGTGTAGTTGGCGTCCTTGGCGACCGCGTCGATGTAGCCGCCGGCCGTGGCCGAGGCCTTGGTGCCGGCACCGTCGATGTTGAGCACATCCAGGCTGCTGTCACCGCTGGCCTGGACGCTGATGTCGCTGCCGGCGCCGGTGACGCTGGAGCCCAGCACCAGGCGCGGCCCGGTGGCGTCGGTGATGATGTTGGCAGTGATGCCGCTGGACTTGAGCTGGCTGTTGATGCTGTCACGGATGCTCGACAGGTCCGACCCTGCGGACACGTTCACCGTGTAGGTGCTGTTGCCCTGGGTGATCTTCAGGCTGCCGGCGCCGAAGCTGGCGGACTTGTCGATGTACTGGCTGGCGACCTTGGAGCTGGTGGCGAGGTTGCCGACGACCACCTTGTAGGTGCCTGCCGTGGCACCGGTGCCGAGGGTGGCAGTCAGGGTGTCGGTGCTGGAGGACTTCACCGCGAGGCCGGCGAAGGCGCTGCTGTCGTTGAGCTTGTCCAGCGCGGTCTGGAAGGTCGACAGTGCGCTCTTGAGCGTGCCGAGCGCGGACAGCTGGGTATTGGCCTTGGTCTGCTGCGTGGTGATCTGGCTTTGTTTCGGCGCCTTCTGCGCGTTCACCAGCGAGGTCACGATGGAGTCGATGTCATATCCCGACCCAACACCGTTGATCGAAGTCCCGGCCATTTGCCTACCCTCCTGTCCAAATTTCTGGCGGCTTTCAGTTGCCGCCTGCGTCTGGTGACGCTTCATTCAAGAATCGCGCCAGAACCCTGTTGCGAAGTCAGGCCCGTTCACTGAACAGCAGATTACCCGCTTCCTTCAGGCTTTCTGCCAACTTGAGCGCAACTTCCGAAGGAATCTGCCGAATGACCTCGCCGGTATCGGAGGCCACGACCTTCACCACGGTCTCGCCACTGGCGTCGTCCACGGAGAACTCCAGGTTACGCTGGACCGATTGCGCCTGTTCGCGCAGGCGGCTCACCGCTTCCTCGAGGTTGCGTTTGCCGAGCGGCGCCGGCGATTGATTGGCGCTGTGCGGCAAGCTGTTGCCGCTGGCCGGCTTGCTGCCCGCGGTGCTGTTGTCGAGCGGGCGCGGGGCGTTGATTCCGAGGCTGGTATCCATCAGGTTTTACCCTCCACACGCAAAGCAAGGAAGGGCGCTGGGCGCCCTTCCTTTCCATTTTCGACCGTCAGTCCCTGTTACTGCAGGAGCTTCAGGACGCCCGAGGGCAGCTGGTTGGCCTGGGCCAGGACCGCGGTGGCGGCCTGTTGCAGGGTCTGCTGCTTGGTCATTTCCGCGGTCTCCGAGGCGAAGTCCACGTCCTGGATGGTGGAGCGTGCAGCGGTGGCGTTCTGCGACACGTTCTGCAGGTTGGAGATGGTGCTGTCCAGGCGGTTTTCCACGGCACCCAGAGCGGAACGCTGGGTATCGATCTGCTTCAGCGCGGCGTCGATCACCTGGGTAGCCGACTGGGCGCCCTTGGCAGTGGTGATGTCCAGCTGCTGTACGGTGAAGGAGGACGACACGGTGTTGGTGCTGCTGGCGGTGGCCGCGGTGGCACCGGTACCGGCGCTGACCACGATGGTGTTGCCCGAGTGCAGGATGATGCCGGTGCCAGCGGTGTCGGTGGTCGCGGTCACGCCACTGACGTTGGTGTTGATGGCGCTGATGATGTCCTTGGTGGTCGAGCCCTTGGCGATGTTGACGGTGGTGCCATCGACGACCATGGTGCCGGCAGTGGCGGTCACGGCGTTGGCCGAGGCCAGCGCGGTGGTCAGGGTCACGTTGACCGAGGCCAGGGCCGAGGAGCCTTTCAGTGCGTTGGCGCCCATGTCGCCCAGGCTGAAGCTGATGGTTTCGTTGGCGTTGGCGCCGACCTGGAAGGTCAGGGTGCCGTTGGTGCCAGCGGAGCCGTCGAGCAGCTTGATGCCGGAGGTGCCGCCACCGAAGGTGGTGGTCTTGGAGATACGGGTCAGTTCAGCGGTCAGCGACTTGAATTCCTGGTTCAGGGAAGTCTGGTCTTCGGAGCTGTTCGAGCCGTTGGCCGACTGCAGGGACAGTTCACGCATACGCTGCAGGATGTTGGTGGACTCCTGCAGGGCGCCTTCGGCGGCCTGGGCGATGGAGTTGGCGTCCTGGGCGTTCTTGACGGCTACGTCAAGGCCTTTGACCTGGCTGGTCAGACGGTTGGAAATCTGCGAGCCGGCGGCGTCGTCCTTGGCACTGTTGATGCGCAGGCCGGTGGACAGGCGAGTCATCGAGTTGGACAGGGAGCCAGCAGCCTTGCTCAGGTTCTTTTGAACGGAGAGCGAGGCAATGTTCGTGTTAACGGTAAGAGCCATGACGAGTTCCTCGTAATTTGGGCTATGTGGCTCCCAGCCTGGCAACTGACCGAAGTGGCGTGGAGAACCTTCGTTAGGGTTATCGTCGTGGAGGGGCGGGGCTTTAGTTTTTTTTTGGTTTTTTTTTCAGAAGCCCTTGCACAAGCGCCATGGCCCTCTTCTTGCAACCGCAGGGCAATCCGTCAAGGCAACGTCACATCAAGGCAGCAGCCCATGCATTCATCCCAGATCCAGGCCGAGGTCCAGCGCATCGCCCGCGCGCTCGAGGAAGCCGAGCGCGTCAATGACGACGAGCGCAAGATTCCTCTTTATCAGCAGTTGCTCAAGCTGATGCCCGAGCTCGCCCTGGCCCACGCGCACCTGGCCGCCCTGCTGCTCGGACGCAACCGCGACCAGGAAGCCGAGCCGCATGTCGAGCGTGCGCTGGAGGCGCCTTTCGACGAACGCATCGACAGCCTGCTGTTCGACGAACTGGCCAAGCGTCCCCGTTTCAATGGCAACCTGGTCAAGGCACAGCAGTGGTACGACGCGGTGCCGAACCTCTGGCGCTTCAAGCTGCTGCTCGCCGCGCTCAACCGCATCGAGGCCCACGAGGAAGCCGAACGGCTGATCCTGCAGACCCTCGAACGCCCGCTGCCGCCGGCCGAGCAGACGCAGGTGCTCAACCTGCTGGCGCAGCTGTACTACAACACCGGACGCTTCCACGAGAGTATCGCCTGCTGCACCCTCGGACTTGAGCAGGCGCCCGACAGCGTGCCGCTGAACTTCAACTTCGCCGTCGCCCAGGAGCAGGTCGCCCGCTACAAGGAAGCCTTCGATGCTTATGCGAAGGTCCTGCGCCTGGACCCGCAGCACGTCGCCACCCACAACAACCTGGCGCTGCTGATGCTGCGCCTGGGCGAATTCGGCCCCGGCTGGCAGCACTATGAATGGCGCTGGGCGGAGGTGCAGAAGGAGCACCAGCAGCACTTCTCCATCCCGCGCTGGCAGGGCGAGCCGCTGGAAGGCAAGACGCTGCTGGTATGGGCCGAACAGGGCATCGGCGACCACATCATGTTCGCCAGCATGCTGGGCGAGCTGGCCAGGCTGGGCGGCACCGTCCATTACGAAATCTACGAGCGGCTCGATGCCCTGCTCAGCCGCAGCTTCCCGCAGATCCACTTCGTTCGCCGTGAGCTGCAGGGCACCGCGCAGGATGGCGCGCAGGTCATGCACCGGCAGAGCTGGCCGCGCAGCGACTACCAGATCCCCATGGGCAGCCTGCCGGCGCTGCTGCGCCCGACCCTGGAGAGCTTCCCCCGCGAGCCGCACTACCTGTCGGCAGACCCGGCGATGGTCGAGCAGATTCGCGCGGACTATCGCCAGCGCTTCCCCGGCAAGCGCCTGATCGGCGTGTCCTGGCGCGGCGGCACCAGCGTGTCGAACGAGAAGCAGAGCCGGCGCATTCCCATCGCCGACCTGGGCGTACTGGCGGCGCTGCCGGACGTGCAACTGATCAACCTGCAGTACGGCGATACCCGTGCCGAACGTGAGGAAGCCCTCGCCAACGGGTTCGAGATCTACCACGACGAGAGCGTCAACCCGTTGCACGACATGGACCGCCAGGCTGCGCAGCTCTGCGCCCTGGAAGCGGTGGTGAGCATCGACAACACCACCGTCCACCTGGCCGGCGCGCTGGGCGTGCCGACCTACATGCTGCTGCAGTTGAACCCCAACTGGCGCTGGGGCCTGCAGGAAGGCCCCAGCTACTGGTACCCGAGCGTGCAGCGCGTGCGCAACCCGGTGCTCAACGAATGGCGAGCCACCCTGGCCCGCGTCGCCGAGCAGCTGCAAGCCGGCAAACCCCACTGAATCGAAGGCAGGAAATCACCATGAAGTGTTGCGTCATCATGCCGGTCGGCCCGGGCCACCAGGAACTCGCCGGCCGCGCCAAGGACTCCGTGGCCCGCGCCGTGGCCAATGGCCTGGGCGCCTTCGACGAAGTGCAGGTACTGGAGATGGACGACAGCCAGGGCACGCTGGGACGCTCCCACGCGCGCAACCTGGCGGTACGCGAGGCCGGTGAGCGCGGTATCCAGTGGCTGTTCTTCCTCGATGCCGACGACCTGATGTGCCCCGGCGCCTTCGTCGATGTCGCGCCCCTGCTGGACAGCCACGACGCGATCTGGGGCGCGATCTACGTCGCCGACCTGCAGGCCGGCCAGGCGCTGCGCCGCGAAGGCCAGGTCAGCCCGATCGACAACCTGGAGCAGGTGCTGCTCAACGACCCCTACCTGACCCTGCAGATGGGCCATTTCGTCCGCCAGGAAGTCGCCGCGGCCACGCCCTTCGACACCGAGATGGATACCGGCGAGGACTTCGATTACTACCTGCGCCTGTGGAAGGAGCGCCGCTGCGTGAAGATCGACACGCCGCTGTTCCTCAATGTCCGCGGCCAGCATTCCAGCGGCCCGCGCTCGGCCCACGGCGGCGACTGGCGCCAGGCGATCAACCGGGTGTTCTCGGCGTTCTGCCGCGACAACGACGTGGTGGCTTCCATTCCCTGCGGCGAGACTTCCCTGGCGCTGCGCCTGAGCAACACCCTCGACCCGCTGCAGGCATTGCACGCCAGCGAACGCTTGCACGACCAGGCGGAGCTCGAAGAAGTGCTGCGCCACCTGCCTGCCGGCGCACGGGTGGTGGACGTCGGCGGGCACATCGGCAGCTACGCGCTGGTGCTGGCGCTGATCGGCCAGGCGGCCCGCCTGGACAGCTTCGAAGCGGATGCGGAACTGGCCCAGTACCTGGACTACAACCTGCGCCTGAACGGGCTGGATGCCGAGCATTTTCGCGCGCATGCCGTCGCCGTCGGCGCCGGGCGCCACAACCCGGACGAGAACGAAGCGCTGTTCGGCCGCATGGAACTCAAGGATTACATCCAGCCCGCCGGCACGGCGCTCGACAGCCTGCTGCCGGGCGAGCATTGCGAGCTGCTGCGGATCGATCGGCGCGGTTACGAACTGGCGGTGCTGCGCGGTGCGCGGCAACTGATCGCGAGCGGTCGCCCGCTGATCCTGGTGCGGGCGTTGAACGAGAACCGCCCTGCCCTGCTCGACTGGGCACAACGCAACGCTTATCGCGTGGTGCGCAGCTTCGAGTACAACCTCAGCACCAACTACCTGCTGGCCGCCGAGGCCTGATGCCCCGGCGCGCGGTGGCCCCGGGCGGGGTCACTGCGCGCGGCGGTAGACGTGCACGGTCAGGCGTACATCGCGCCCGACATTGAAGGCCGGCACGTCGTAGCGCTGATACACCGCCTTGCCGTAGCGCTCCAGCTCGAAGCCCTGGCGCAGCATGGCGCCGACATAGGCTTCCGGGTCGCGGTTGAAGATAGGCGGGTTGCCGTCGCGGCGCCAGCGCTCGTCCATCACCTCGGCAATCACCACACGTTCGGCCGCGGTGCAGATCGGCGCCAGGAAGCGCGCCAGCTCACCGTCGGGAATGTGGCAGGCCACGGTGTAGATCAGCGCGGTACCGGTGCGCGGCAGCTCGGCGCCGGGCTCGATGCATTCGAAGCGGTAGCCCGGATGGTTGCTGCGCGCCGCCGCCACCGCCGAGACGTTGACGTCCACGCCCAGGTAATGCTCCGGGGCGAAGGCGCGGCACAGCCGGCCATACCCACAGCCCACCTCCAGCACGCCGTCGCGCTCGTCGATGATCTGCCCGAGCATTGCGCGCACATCGAAGCCTTCGGGGAATTCGCCGCCCACTTCGGGGATGACGTGGCTCAGGCCCTCTTCGTTCCAGAAGGCGGCCAGTTGTTCCAGTGTCGCCACTCTCGTTACTCCCTCAAGGGTCTCAAAGCTTGTTGAACAGGCTCAGCTGGCTGATCCGCGCGAACGCCGCCTGGGCGGCTTCGAGCATGGTCTGCTGCAGCACCAGCTGCGAGGTCGCCGCGGCCATGTCGGTGTCGCGGATCGACGACTGGGTGGTGGTGTTGGTCAGCGCCAGGCTCTGGTTCTCCTGGGTGAGCACGTCGATGGTGTTGAGCCGCGCGCCGATCGAGGACTGGGTCGAGAGCACCTGGTTGCTGGCGTTGTCGAGGTTCGTCACCGCCGTGGCCACCATGTTGCGGATGTTCAGCTGCGCCTGCGGGTCACCGGCGGTGGAGGTATCCAGCGCCTTGCGCAGGTCGCCGATGGTGTTGAGGATGTTCTGCCGCTCCGGCGAGTTGGCGGTGACGCTGAACTGGTCGCCGGCCGCCGGCGCCGCGCTGATGCTCATGTCCACGCCGGCCACGGTGACGGTCTGCGGGAAGGTCGCGCCGAGGGTGCCGGTGGACAGCGGCGAGGCGCCCTGGCTGGTCGGCAGCGCATAGACCTCGTAGGCGGTGGCGCTGGTGAACTTGAGCTGCACGCCGCTGCTGGGGAACTGCGTGGTATAGGCCGTGCTGTTGCTCACCGAGGCCGAGGTGATCTGCGCCATCGAGGTGTTGGTGGCGCTGCGCTTGACCGACAGGTTTTCCGCCGCCGCGCCGAAGCTGAAACTGTAGCCGCCTACCAGGGTGTCCATGGTGGTGGGGTCGTCAGTCTTCTGCAGCGAGACGTCGAGCTGGAACTGCGCACCGCGGAAGCTGATGGCGTTGCTGTCGGTGGAGGTCGCGTCGTACACGCCGTTGGTGGTGGCTTCGCTGGTGACGTCGTTGCCGTTCTTGTCGAGGATCTGGTACTGCGTGCCGCTGAGCACGTTCAGCGTGTACGGCGCGCCGTTGCGGAAGCTGGCGTTGTAGTTGCTGTCGTTGGTGACGTTGCCCTGGGACAGGAAGGCGCGCTGGATACCGTCGGCGTTGGGGTTGGTCGTCAGTGAACTGGCGGTGCGGCTGGCGTTGGCCGCCATCTCGAAGATGCTCCAGCCGCTGTCGTTGGTCGACATCGTCAGGTTGTCGGAGATCTGCAGCTTGAGGGTGCTCTGGTCGCCCTGGTAGCTGAAGCTGCCGTCGGCGTTCTGCACGAAGGGCTGCACGGTGCTCTTGCTGCCGGAGAACAGGTAGTTGCCGCTGGCGTCCTTGCTGTTCATCAGGGTCAGCAGCTGGTTCTGGATCTCGCCCAGCTCATCGCTGATGGCGCCGCGGTCTTCGTCGGTCATCGAACCGTCGCCGGCGCGCAGCGTCAGTTCGCGGGCGCGCTGCAGGGCGGTGGTGATGGAGTCGAGGACGCTCTGTTCCTGGTTCAGGCTGTTGGTGGCGGACGTCATGTTGCCGCTGTACTGGGTCAGCAGCGCCTGCTGCTGCTCCAGCTGCAGCAGGCGCGCGGCGCCGACCGGGTCGTCGGCCGGGGTCTGGATGCGCGTGCCGCTGGAGATCTGGTCCTGCAGCTTGGAGAGACTGGCGTAGCCGCGGTTGTAGTTGTCGATGTTCGAATTGAAGATCTGCGGCGTGGAAATGCGCACTACCATCTCGGCCTCCTCAGATGTTGTTGATCAGGGTGTCGAAGAGCGTCTGCGCGGTCTTGATGATCTGCGCGGAGGCCGTGTAGTACTGCTGGAACTTCACCAGGTTGGCCGCTTCTTCATCGAGGTTCACCGCCGACAGCGAGTCGCGGCTGCCTTGCGCCTGGGTCAGCACCGCGCCGGTGGCGGTGGCGTCGAGCTTGGCCTGGTTGGCGGTGGCGCCGACGGTTTCGGTCAGGCTGCTGTAGGCGCCGGTCAGGCTCATGCCGCTGCCGCTGCCCGTGCCGCTGCCGACGGTCTTGGCGGTCTGCAGGTTGATGAGCTTCTGGGCGTTGCTGTTGTCGGCGTCGCCGTTGCTGTTGAAGGCCACGCCGAAGCTGTCGCCCTGCCCCGGATAACCGGCGATGGTGGTCTGGAAGCTGAACGACGGCGAGCCCGGCACGGTGATGCTGATGTCGTTGCTCTGGCCCGGCACGATGTTGCCGGTGCCCAGCGAGTTGCCCGCCGAATCGTAGATGGTATAGCCCTGGGTGCCACCGCTGGCCGCGTCGAACACCAGCTTCACCGGCAGGCCGGCCTTGATCGACGCCGACAGCGCGGCGTTGTTGCTGGCGTCCAGCTTGCTGGTCAGGGTGGTGCCGCTGATGGTGCCGCTGCCGATGTTGCCGGTGGTGTTGCTGGCGACCACCGGCGAGGCGAAGGCCAGGCGGTTGGAGTCGGTCATGGTGACCGAGATGTCCGCGGCCGCGGTGCGGGTCGGGATCACCGTGAAGCGGTCGCCCGCCTGCACCGTGCCGACGCTCTGCTGGCTGATGCTGAAGCCGTCGAATTCCTTGGGCGGGTTGTCCGTCAGGTCGCCCGTGCCCAGCACCGTGCCATCGGAGGAGCGCTTGACCGTGTAGCCGGTGGCGGAGGTGAAGGTCACCTCGTAGTCGCTGGTGGTCAGCGCGCTGCTGTCGGTGATGTTGACGTTGAGGTTGCCGGTGCCGGTGTTGTGGGTGTTGGCCAGGCTGCGGTTGCCGATGACGCTGGCGTCGTTGATGTCCTTGAACAGCTCGGCGCCGAAGTTGCCATTGAGGTCCAGGCCCTGGGCGAGCTGGCTGTTGAAGGTGTCGGCAAGGACGATGGCCATGCGCCCCAGTTCGTTCTGGGTGGTGTTCAGCACGTCGTTGCGGTAGCGCAGCAGGCCGCCCATCTGGCCACCGGTGACCACCGAGGTGACGTCCATGGTGGAGCTGCCGGAGCTCAGGCTCAGGCTGAACTGCGACGGGTTGTTGGCGCTCGGCCCGGCGGTCAGGGTGGAGGCGTTGGCGCCCACCACCAGCGGCTGGCCGGAGCCCAGGTAGAGGTTGAGGCTGCTGCCCTGCTTGACCACGCTGACGCCGATCATGTCGGAGAGCTGCAGCACCGCCTGGTCGCGCTTGTCCTGCAGGTCGTTGGCGCTGGCGCCGCCGGCCTCGGCGGCGATGATCGCCTGGTTGTACTGGGCGATGGTCTTGGCCAGGTCGGTGACCTGCCCGGCCAGGCTGTCCATCTGCGTGTTGACGTAGCTGTTCTGGGTGCCCAGCTGGGTGGAAATGGAGTTGAAGCGCTGCGCCAGGTTGGCCGCCTGGGTCAGCACCAGCTGGCGCGAGGCGGCGTCGGTCGGCGTGGCGGCGGCGGTCTGCAGCGAGGCGAAGAAGTTCTGCATGACCTTGGACAGGCCGGTGGTGCTGTCCGAGAGCAACGAGTCGATCTGGTTGACCTGGGACAGGTAGGTCTGCGCATCGCTGTCCACCGAGGTGGCGCCGCGCAGCTGGTTGGCCAGGAACTCGCTGTACATCCGGCGCACGTCCTGCACCGTGGTGCCGGTACCGACGTAGTAGCGCCCGGCGAACTGCTCGGCGGAGGTCACCTGCGACGTCGACTGCCGGGTGTAGCCGGCCGTGTTGACGTTGGTGATGTTGTTGCCGGTGGTGCTCAGCGCCGTTTGCGAGGCGTTGAGGCCGGACAGTCCGATGGAGAGGAGGCTCATGGTCGTTCCTTAGCGCGGTCCTTCGTACAGGGCGTCACAGTGCGCGAGTCGGGGTGTCGGTCATCGCCACGGTCTGGTAGACCTGCATCTGCTTGGCGATCTGGTTCACCTTGCGCGCGTAGTGCGGGTCGGTGGCGTAGCCGGCGCGCTGCAGCTCCTTCATGAATTGCTCGGGGCGCGCGGCGGAATCCAGCGCGCCCTGGTAACGGTCGTTGTTCTGCAGGAAGCTGACGTAGTCCTGGAAGCTCTGCTCGAAGGAGTTGTAGGCGCGGAACGAGGCCACTTCCTTCACTTCCCTGCCCTTCTCGAATTCGGTGGTGGTGGCGCGGGCCGAGTCGCCCTTCCAGCTCGAACCGGTCTTGATGCCGAACAGGTTGTGGCTGCTGCTGCCGTCGCGCTGGGCGATCATCTTCTTGCCCCAGCCGGTTTCCAGCGCGGCCTGGGCCACCAGGTAGCGCGGGTCCACGCCGATGCGCTTCGCCGCGCGTTCGGCCATGGGCAGCATGGTGCTGATGAAGTCGTCGGCGGAGGCGAACATCGACTTGCCCGGCTGGGTGGAGATCGCCGAGACGTCGACGTCGGCCACCGGCACGGTGGTGTCGATCTGCTGGGTGTAGGCCTTGCTGCCGCGCCAGTCGTTGCTGGCCAGCTGCGCGGGCTGGTTGGCGGTGGAGGCCACGGCGGCGCCGGCGCCCGGCACGATGCCGGCGGCGATACGCTGGGCGAGCTTGCCCGGCAGCGCGAGGCGGCGGGCGTTCAGCGCCTGGCGATCGTCACGGCCGGCCTCGGGCTGCGGCAAGGCCTTGCCGTTGGCGGCAAACACGCTCGGGGTCTTCTGCCGGTCGGACGCCGCAGCCACCGCCGCCGCGCTCGACGCGCCATCGGCCGCGGTCTGGGCGAACGGGTTGTTGCCGGTGTGGCGTACGCCCTGCATCTTTTCCATCTGCTTGACCAGCACGTCGGCCAGGCCGATCCCGTGGCCCTGGGTGGCCAGCGACACGGACAGCTGATGGTCGTACATGTCCTGGTACTGCTTGGCCGCTTCGCTGTTCATCGGGTTGTCCTTGGCGAACACCTCGTTGGCCGAGCGCATGGATTTCAGCATCTCGTTCATGAACAGCGATTCGAACTCCTGGGCGACCTTGCGGATGTTGCCCGCGCTGTCGCGATTCGAGCCGGTCTTCATCGCCGACAGGCGATTGAGGTCGGTGTAGGAACCGGAGTCGGTGTTGGCAGTACCAGCAGAAAGCAGTCGGGCGTCCACGGCGGCGTCCTCAGATCACGATCAGGTCGGCCTGCAGCGCGCCGGCCTGTTTCAGGGCTTCGAGGATCGCCATCAGGTCGCTGGGCGCGGCGCCCACCTGGTTAACGGCGCGTACGATTTCATCCAGCGTGGTGCCCGGGCCGAACTTGAACATCGGCTTGGCCTCCTGGTCGGCATTCACCCGCGAGCGCGGCACCACCGCCGTCTGGCCGTTGGAGAACGGGCCGGGCTGGCTGACGATGGGGTCTTCGGTGATGGTCACGGTCAGGCTGCCGTGGGTCACGGCGGCCGGGGATACGCGCACGTTCTGGCCGATCACGATGGTGCCGGTGCGCGAGTTGATGATGACCTTGGCCACGGCTTCGCCGGCCTGCACGTCGAGGTTTTCCAGCACGGACATGTAGTCCACGCGCTGGTTCGGGTCCAGCGGCGCGCTGACGCGTACCGAGCCGCCGTCCACGGCCTGGGCGACACCCGGGCCGAGCAGTTCGTTGATGCGGTCGACGATGTGCTTGGCGGTGGTGAAGTCCGGGCGGTTGAGGTTCAGGGTCAGCGTGTTGCCCTGGTCGAAACCGCTCGGCACCGCACGCTCGACGGTGGCGCCAGCCGGAATGCGGCCGGCCGAGGGGACGTTGACGGTGATCTTGGAGCCGTCGCGGCCTTCGGCGTCGAAGCCGCCGACCACCAGGTTGCCCTGGGCGATGGCGTAGGTCTGGCCGTCGATACCCTTGAGCTGGGTCATCAGCAGACTGCCGCCGCGCAGGCTCTTGGCGTTGCCGATGGAGGACACGGTGACGTCGATGGCCTGGCCGGGCTTGGCGAACGGCGGCAGGTCGGCATGGATGGAGACCGCCGCGACGTTCTTCAGCTGCACGTTGCCCGAGCCCGCCGGCACCTTGATGCCGAACTGCGCCAGCATGTTGTTGAAGGTCTGCAGGGTGAACGGGGTCTGGGTGGTCTGGTCGCCCGAGCCATTGAGGCCGACGACCAGGCCGTAGCCGATCAGCTGGTTGTTGCGCACGCCCTGGATGGTGGCGATGTCCTTGAGCCGCTCGGCGTGGGCAGCCGGTACCACCAGCAACGCACAGAGCAGCACCAGGCCGTAGGAGCGAGCTTGCTCGCGAACCCGACCGATCAGAAACTTCGCGAGCAAGCTCGCTCCTACAGTCATCATTACGTCCACCCTGCTCAGAACGGGAACAGCGGGCTGAGGAAGAACCGGTCGAACCAGCCCGGCTGGCTCGCATCGGCGAACGAACCGGTGCCCGAGTAGGTGATGCGCGCATCGGCCACACGGGTGGAAGCCACGGTGTTGTCGGTGGCGATATCGTCGGCACGGATCAGGCCGGCGATGCGCACCAGCTCGTTGCCGGTGTTCAGGGTCATCCACTTCTCGCCGCGCACGGCGAGGATGCCGTTGGGCATGACGTCGGCCACGGTGACGGTGATCGAGCCGGTCAGGCTGTTGCTCTGCCCGGCCTGGCTGTCGCCCTTGCTTTCGCGATCGCCCGCGTACTCGGCGGAGAGGCTCAGGTCGCCGCTGCCCACCGGGTTGTTGGTGGTCAGGCTGCTGCCGAACATCGAGGTCAGGCCGAGCTTGTTCTTGCTGTTCTTGGAGATGTCCGAGCTGGCCTTCTTGCTGGCCTGGGTCTTCTCGTTGAGGGTGATGGTGATGATGTCACCCACGCGGAAGGCCTTGCGGTCGCCGTAGAGGTTGTTCTCGAACCCTGCCTGGTAGATCGACCCGTTGTTCTGCGCGGCTGGCGCAGGCGTGCGCGGCAGCACCGGCGCGTAATAGGGGTCGTCCGGCTTGGGCGGAGGGCTCACGCACCCTGCCAACGCGGCGATGGCCAGCAGCGGAAGGAGGTGGGAACGGTTCATCTACAGCTACCTCTCGGGGAGAGCGACTACGGGATCAGGACTTACAGGTTCTGCGTCACGAAGGACAGCATCTGGTCCGCGGTGGAAATCACCTTGGAGTTCATCTCGTAGGCGCGCTGGGTGGTGATCATGTTCACCATCTCTTCCACCACGCTGACGTTGGAGTTCTCCAGGGTGTTCTGCAGCACGGTGCCCAGGCCGTTCAGGCCGGGGGTGCCGACCTGGGGCGCGCCGCTGGCGGCGGTTTCCAGGAACAGGTTGTTGCCGGTGGCCTGCAGGCCGGCCGGGTTGATGAAGTCGGCGGTCTGGATGTTGCCGATGATCTGCGGCGTGGCGTTGCCGGCGACGGTGACCGAGACGGTGCCGTCATTGCCGACGGTGAAGGTCTGGGTCTCGGGCGGCACGACGATGGCCGGCTCCAGGGCATTGCCGTTGGAGGTGACGATCTGCCCGTCGGAGTTCAGGTGGAAGCTGCCGTCGCGGGTGTAGGCGACGGTGCCGTCCGGGGTCAGCACCTGGAAGAAGCCACGACCGTTGACCGCCATGTCCAGCGGGTTGTCGGTGGTCTGCAGGCTGCCGGCGGTGAAGTTCTTCTGGGTGCCGACGATGCGCACGCCGGTACCCAGCTGCAGGCCCGAGGGCAGCTGGGTGTCCTGGGTCGAGTTGGCGCCGGGCTGACGCTTGATCTGGTAGAGCAGGTCCTGGAACTCCGCGCGGTCGCGCTTGAAGCCCGTGGTGGACACGTTCGCCAGGTTGTTGGAGATGGTGGTCAGGTTCATGTCCTGGGCGGACAGACCGGTCTTGCTCACCCAAAGTGCCGGAAGCATGTCGTTCTCCTCGGGCGCCGGTTTCGTGGCGCCTCGAACGGTTAATCAGGTTCTAATCAGCTGAATTGCAAAACACGCGCCATCGACTGGGAGTCTTCTTCGGCGGTCTTCATCATCTTCACGTGCAGTTCGAACTGGCGGGACAGCGCCAGGATCGAGGTCATCTCGTCGACCGCATTGACGTTGCTGGCTTCCAGCACGCCGGACTGCACGCTGGCGTTGGCGTCGACCTGCGGCGCGGGCGAGCCGGACTTCATGCGGATCAGGCCATCGCTGCCCTTCTCCAGTTGCTTGGGATCGGGGGTGACCAGCTTGATGCGGTCGACGGTGGCCAGCGCGTTGGGGTTGTTGCCCTGGCCGCGGATGGTGATGGTGCCGTCCTCGCCGATGTCGATCTTCTCTTCCGGCGGAATCGCGATGGGGCCGCCATTGCCCATCACCGGCATGCCGTCGCTGGTGCGCAGCTGGCCGAGGGCGTCGATCTCCAGGCTACCGGTGCGCACGTAGGCTTCGCCGCCGTCGGGCGCCTGCACGGCAATCCAGGCGTCGCCCTTGGCGGCGACGTCCAGGTCACGGCCGGTTTCCTGCAGGGAGCCGGTGGTGAAGTCGGTGGCCGGGCGTTCGCTCATGGCGAAGACACGCGCCGGAAAGCTGTCACCGAACACGGGCATCGCGCGCGCCTGTTCGAAGTCGCGACGGAAACCGGTCGTGGAGATGTTCGCCAGGTTGTTGGCGTGAGCCTGCATGGCTTTGGTGTTCTGGCTCGCGCCGCTCATGGCGACATACAGCATTCTGTCCAAGGCAATCCTCCAGTGCCGGGTCGGATTCCCGGCGGTGCTGGAAGGGACTCAGCAAGGGCTGTGCCAGAACGCCAAAAACAGTCTCAAGCCATTGAAATTAAAGCGAAAATAAAAAAACAAAGGCTCCCGAAGGAGCCTGGATGGCCGGCAGGCGGCGACTAACTGCCGCCTGCGGCAAGGGCGCGTTGCCGGTGGAGAAGCCCGGCGACGCGCGCCGTCATCAACGCAGGTTGATGATGGTGTCGGAGATGGTGCTCTCGGTCTGCACGGTCTTGGCGTTCGCCTGGTAGTTGCGCTGCGCAACGATCAGGTTCACCAGTTGCGCGGTGAGGTCGACGTTGGATTCTTCCAGCGTGCCCGACCCTACCGAACCGAGGGTGCCGGAGGTCGGCGTGCCGATGACCGCCTCGCCCGAGGCCAGCGACTGCTTCCAGCCGGTGTTGCCCACCGGGGTCAGGCCCTGGGTGTTGGCGAAGTTGGCGAGGATCACCTGGCCGATCACCTTGGACTGGCCGTTGGTGTAGGTGGCGTACATCTGGCCGTCCTCGGCGAACGACAGGCCGGACATCTGGCCGGTGGCGTAGCCGTCCTGGGTGACCGCCGTCACGGCGAAGGAGCCGTTGGTCTGGGAGGTCTTGGTCAGGTCGATGGCGATGCCGCCGGTAGCGCCCGCCGCGCCGTTGGCGCCCCAGGTCACCGGGCTGGTGGTGGAGTCGGTGATGGCCGCCGGCGTCCACCCGGTCAGGGTCATGGTGTTGTCGGCGTTGACGGTCATGCCGGTGGAGGTGATGCCTGTCAGCTGGCCGGCGCTGTTGAAGGTGATGTCGCTGCTCAACGGCGTGGTGCTGGTCGGGGTCTGCGGGTTACGCCCGTCCACCAGGGTGTACATGCTCCAGTTGTTGGCGCTGTCCTTGACGAAGTAGTTCGTCATGGTGTGCGAGTTGCCCTGGGAGTCGTAGATGTCCACGGAGGTCGACCAGTTGTAGCTGTCCGAGTCGGTGGCGTCGAACGGCGTGGTCTTGGGCGTGGTGGCGTTGGAGTTCAGGCTCAGCGTCGAGGTGATCTTCGAGGTCGGGCTCGGCGGCTGGTTGGCGGTATCGACCTTCAGGTCGGTGATCACGCCGTTGACGATGTTGCCGTTGGCGTTGACGCCATAGCCCTGCAGGCGATTGCCCGAGCCATCGACGATGAAGCCGCTGGCGTCGGTGTTGAAGGTGCCGTTGCGGGTGTAGACGCGGCTGCCGTTGTCGCTGGTCATGAAGAAGCCGTTGCCGCTCACCGCCAGGTCCAGGCTGCGACCGGTGGTGCTCAGGTTGCCCTGGGTGAACTGCTGGGAGACGGCCTGGGTGACCACGCCGTTACCCACGGCGATGCGGCCGGTGCCGAGCATCGAGGAGGCATAGAGGTCGGCGAACTCGGTACGCGACGACTTGAAGCCGGTGGTGCCGACGTTGGCGATGTTGTTGCCGGTGACGTTCAGGTCCATCGACGCGGCGTTGAGTCCACTCAGGGCGGTATTGAAAGACATGTGTTGCTCCTGTGCCGAAACGCGGCGTTATTTTCCGATGGTCTGAATGCTGGAGGCGGAAACGGCGCCGATGCCCGCCAGGTTCAGGGACATTTCCCCGCCGTTCTGGCCCAGGGTGACGCTGTTGACCGTGGCCGGCAGGTAGGTGGTCAGGGCGGTGCTGGTGCCATCCAGCGTGGCGCTGGCCTTGACGGTGTAGGTGCCGGCGGCCACCAGCTCGCCGCTGTCGTCCTTGCCATCCCAGGTGAAGTCGATGTTGCCGGCCTTCTGGCTGCCCATGTCGACGGTGCGCACCAGGTCGCCCGAGTCGTCGTAGATCTTCAGGGTCACGCCATCGCCCTTGGACGGCATCACCAGCGAACCCTTGATGCCGGCGCTCGGGTTGTCGACCTGCACCTTGCTGGAGTTGACGATCACCGAGCGGCCGACCAGCGACGAGGCCTGCAGGGCCTGGGACGACTGGAACGAGGAGTAGAAGGTGCCCAGGGTGGTGTCCAGGTTCTGCATGCTCTCCAGGCTGCTGAACTGCGCCAACTGGGAGACGAACTCGGTGTTGTCCTGCGGGTCCAGCGGGTTCTGATTGTTCAGCTGGGTGACCAGCAGCTGCAGGAAGGAATCCTTGCCCAGCGCGCTGGTGCCGGTCTCGGCCGTCGTCGACGAGCTCTTGGACCCGGCGTTGAGCGTCGACAGGATCGAACTGGCGGCGCTGTTATCGGTATTGATGCTCATGGGGCGTCCTCTGCGCTTACTGACCCAGGGTCAGGACCTTCTGCATCATCTGCTTGGCGGTATTCATCATTTCCGCGTTGCTCTGGAACGAACGGCTGGCGGAGATCATGTCGGCCATCTCCTCCACCACGTTGACGTTGGGGTAGTACACGTAGCCGTCCTTGTCGGCGGCCGGGTGGTTCGGCTCGTAGCGCGGCACCAGCGGGCTCTGATCCTCGACCACGCCCAGCACCTGCACGCCGGAACCGGCCTGGTCGGTCTCGCCGAACAGCGAACCCTGATCGCCGCCCTGGGCGTTCTGCAGCATGGTGGAGAACACCGGGTGACGGGCGCGGTAGGTCTGGTCGATGCTCGAGGAGACGCTCTCGGCGTTGGCGATGTTGGACGCGGTGGTGTTCAGACGGGTGGTCTGGGCACTCATGCCGGTACCGGCGATGTTGAAGACACTGGCGAGCGACATGGCGATTATTCTCCGCGCAGGGCGTTCATCAGCCCTTTGAACTTGCTGTTGAGGAAGGTGAACGAGGCCTGGAACTGCACGGAGTTCTCCGCGTAGTTGGCCTGCTCGATCTGCTCATCCACGGTGTTCTGGTCGACCGAAGGCTGGTTCGGGATGCGGTACTTGAGCGACTCGTCGCCGATACCGAAACCATCGGCGGCAATGTGATGCGCGTTGGTCAGGGTGGCGCTGAAGGTGCCGTTCTTCATCTTGTCCGACTGGGCTGCCAGCACCGAGGCGAAGTCCAGGTCACGCGCCTTGTAGTTGGGCGTGTCGGCGTTGGCCAGGTTGTTGGCCAGGACTTCAGCGCGCTGGGAGCGGAAGCTCAGTGCTTGCTGGTGGATGCCGAGGGCTTTGTCGAAGCTGATGCTCATGGTCGCGAACCTGTTTGCCGGTGTGGGCTTGCCAACACTTCAGCAAGGCGCGTGCCAGATTTACATTTCCTTTATTTTCAAAGGCTTGAGTGGATTTCGAGAGCGGCAAGGGGCGGCAAACAGCGGCAAAGCGGCAAGCGCTTTCCTTGCCGCCGCAGGCAAGGCGGCAAACTTGCCACTGCGGTTTGCCGCCCGCCTCTGCCGTTGCCGCTCGATGGCATTTCGTAGGAGCGAGCTGGCTCGCGAACCCATCGGCCACGTCGGCCCTGCCGACGGATCGCGGGCATGGCCCGCTCCTACAATTCTCGCGCCAAGGGCAAGCGTGCAACGTAGGAGCGGACCTTGTCCGCGAAATCCCTCGCGGCAGAATCAGTTCCCACCGGGGTACACGGAGCCGGCAGCGACCTGTAGGAGCGCCAAGGGGAAGCGTGCAGCGTAGGAGCGGACCTTGTCCGCGAAATCCCTCGCGGCGGACTCGGCTCCCACCGGGATACACCGAGGCGGCTACCACCTGTAGGAGCGCGCCATGCGCGCGACCGCGGGCAGGGCCCGCTGCTACCGGGGAACACCCTGCCAGGCGCTTCGCGAGCCAGCTCGCTCCGACAGGCCCGATGCGCCGTTATGACTGTGCCAGCGCCAGGAAAGCGCTCGGCAGGCGCGCCTGGCGGCGGTCCTTCAGGCAGTACAGGTACTCGTCGATCAGGCTCGCGCCCTTGATCTGCAGCACGCACAGTTGCGGGTTATCCGGCACTTCCTGGCGGGCGATGATGCTCACGCCCAGGTTGCGAATCACCGCCTCGCGGATCGACTCGCGGCTGCCGATCTCCAGCATCGAAGCCGGCGTCACGCCCGCCTGCCGCAACATCGCTTCGGTCAGCTGGCGGGTGGTCGACCCGGCTTCGCGCATCAGCAGGCAATGGCTGCGCAGATCGCCGAGGCTGACCGACTGCATCGTCGCCAGCGGGTGGCTGCGGTGCACCGCCAACACCAGCGGGTCGCTACCCAGCACCACGCGGGTCAGGCGCGCGTCGTCCACCTGCTGCGAGGAGGCCGCCAGGTCGACCCGGCATTCGATCAGCGATTCGAGCACCTGGCGGGAGTTGCCGATCTCCACCGACACTTCGATCTGCGGGAAGCATTCGCGAAAGGTCTTGATCAACCCCAGCACGTAATAAGGAGAGGTGGCGCCGATGCGCAGGGCGCCCTGCATCTGGCCGCAGTTGCGCAGGTAGAACTCGATGTCGGCCTCCTGCTGCAGCAGCGCCTCGACCATCGGCAACAGGCGCGCGCCCTCGTCGCTCAGGGTCAGGCGGCGGCCGCCGCGGTAGAACAGCTCCACCGCGTACTGGCTCTCCAGGTGGCGGATCTGCGTGGTCACCGTGGGCTGGCTGAGGCCGAGCTTCTTCGCCGCCTGAGTAATGCTCCCAAGCTTGGCAACCCTGTAAAACGCCTTCAGCTCTGCACTGAGCATCTGTGTCACCGGCCTCTCGAAAAATCTGCCCATCATTTTGCTGCACGACGCCGGAAATTCGGCGCCAGCCCACTGGCGACGCGGCCTGCAGCCGAGCGACAAAACACCCGAAAAGGTCAATATCCCTGACCTGTATCACTGGCGTCCGCGAATACGGCTGGACAGCCCGGAGTTGAGCGACTTTCATTGCCGTTGGAAAAATCCCACACGGAAACCCGAAGGCGGCCTCACGAGGGTCCGTCCCAGGAGCAATTAATGAAGTACAAAGTCACCATGGTTTTCGGAACCCGCCCGGAAGCCATCAAGATGGCCCCCCTCGCCCGCGTCCTCCGCCGCACCCCCGAAATCGAGTTGCGCATCTGCTCCACCGGCCAGCATCGCGAGATGCTACAGCAAGTGCTGGACTCCTTCGAACTGGAGGTCGATGAAGACCTCGACGTCATGACCCAGGGCCAGACGCTGAACAGCCTGTCCCTGCAGATGATGGGCAAACTCGATGACAGCTACGACCGTCATCGTCCGGACATCGTGCTGGTGCACGGCGATACCACCACCAGTTTCATTGCCGCCCTCACGGCCTTCCACCGGCAGATTCCGGTGGGCCACGTCGAGGCCGGCCTGCGCACCGGCAACATCCACCAGCCCTGGCCGGAGGAGGCCAACCGCCGCCTGACCGCGGTGATCGCCGACCTGCATTTCCCTCCCACCAAGGCCTCGCGCGACAACCTGCTGCGCGAAGGGGTGAACATCGACCAGATCGAGGTCACCGGCAACACGGTGATCGACGCCCTGCTGTGGATGCGCGAACACCTGCGGGAGACGAACTGGACGCCTGCCGCCGACTCGCCGCTGGCCCGGTTCACCGGTGAGCGCCGCCTGGTGCTGATCACCGGCCACCGCCGGGAGAACTTCGGCAAGGGCTTCGAGCGCATCTGCCTGGCGCTCGCCGAGCTTGGCCAGCGCTTCCCCGACGTGGACTTCGTCTACCCGGTGCACCTCAATCCGCAGGTGCAGAAGGCCGTCTACGGCCTGCTCTCGGACAAGCCGAACATCCACCTGATCGCCCCGCAGGACTACCAGCATTTCGTCTGGCTGATGGACCGCGCCTACCTCATCCTCACCGACTCAGGCGGCATCCAGGAGGAGGCCCCGGCGCTGGGCAAACCGCTGCTGGTGCTGCGCCGCGTGACCGAGCGCCCCGCCGTGCTGGAGGGCGGCACCGTGGTCCTGGTGGGCACCAACACCAGCCGCATCGTCAGCGAAGCCAGCCACCTGCTGCGCGACGAGGAAGTCTACGAACAGATGAGCCGGGTGTTCAGCCCTTACGGCGACGGCCACGCCAGCGAGAAGATCGTTGCGCGGCTGCTGTCCTGGTTCGGTGAATCACGCACGCCAAGCGAGTTCGAATGAACCTCGAACTGGTCGACATCCTCACGTACGTTCTCTATGCGCTGAAGTACCTGGCCATCCTCCTCGCCGCGCTGATGTTCCTGCTCGGCCTGGATGACCTGTTCATCGACCTGGTGTACTGGGGCCGGGTGCTGGTCAGGCGCTTCCGCATCTACAACCGCTTCGACCGGGCCGACGAGGAACGCCTCTTCGCTGCCCCGGAAAAGCCGCTGGCGATCATGGTGCCGGCCTGGAACGAGGTCGGCGTGGTGGGCGAGATGGCGCGCCTGGCGGCCTCCACCCTGGACTACGAGAACTACCAGATCTTCGTCGGCACCTACCCCAACGACCCGCAGACCCAGGCGGACGTCGACGCGGTGTGCCTGCACTACCCCAACGTGCACAAGGTGGTCTGCGCGCGCCCCGGCCCCACCAGCAAGGCCGACTGCCTGAACAACATCATCGATGCCATCCTGCGCTTCGAGGCCGACGCCCGGGTCGAGTTCGCCGGCTTCATCCTGCATGACGCCGAAGACGTGATCTCGCCGCTGGAGCTGCGCCTGTTCAACTACCTGCTGCCGGCCAAGGACCTGATCCAGATCCCGGTCTACCCCTACGCCCCGGAATGGACCGGCTTCACCGCCGGCCACTACGTCGACGAGTTCGCCGAGAACCACGGCAAGGACGTGCCGGTGCGCGAGGCGCTGACCGGCCAGGTGCCCAGCGCCGGCGTCGGTACCTGCTTCAGCCGCCGCGCCATCGCCGCGCTGCTGGAAGACGGCGACGGCATCGCCTTCGACGTGCAGAGTCTCACCGAGGACTACGACATCGGCTTCCGCCTCAAGCAGAAGGGCATGAAGTGCATCTTCGCCCGCTACTCCATCACCGACCCGCAGCTGGCGCTCAAGAGCGACTGGGTGCCGGGCATGGACCGGCGCTTCTCCCAGGTCATCTGCGTGCGCGAGCACTTCCCGCGCACCTGGCAGCACGCCATCCGGCAGAAGTCCCGGTGGATCACCGGGATCGTCTTCCAGGGCACGCGCAACCTGGGCTGGAGCAGCAAGACCATGCTCAACTACTTCCTCTGGCGCGACCGCCGGGGGCTGATCGCCTACCTGCTGAGCTTCCTGGTCAACCTGCTGTTCCTGGTGCTGATCACCCTGTGGCTGATCACCACCCTGTCGCCGGACGCCTGGCGCTTCCCGTCGATCCTCGAAGGCAGCCAGCTGCTGGTGGTGCTGCTGTTCCTCAACGGCCTGATGCTGCTCAACCGGCTGTTCCAGCGCTTCTGGTTCGTCACCCGTTTCTACGGCATCTTCGAGGGGCTGCTGTCGGCGCCGCGGATGATGTGGAGCAACTTCGTCAACTTCTTCGCCAACCTGCGCGCGCTCAAGCAGGTCATGGAAATGGGCGACTCGCGCCGCGTGGCCTGGGACAAGACCACCCATGAGTTCCCCGCCCTCGCCGGCCCGCAGCGCACGCCCCTGGGCCAGCGCCTGATCGAACAGGGCCTGATCACCGAGGAACAGCTGCAGTCGGCACTGACCAGCCCGATCCGCCGGCGCCTGGGCCGCGAGCTGCTGCTGCGCGAGCTGATCACCAGCACCCAGCTGGTCAGCACCCTCGCCGAGGAACTGGGCGAGGAATGGGCGCCGCTCAACCCCTTCACCCTCGATGCGAGCCTGATCGAGGCGTTGCCGCGCAAGCTGGCGCTGCGCTATGCGGTGCTGCCGGTCGCCGAGGAAGGCAAGACCCTGGTGCTGGCCAGCGAGCAGCAGATCAGCCAGGTCTCCCTCGGCGCCATCAGCCGTCAGCTCAAGCGCCCGGTGCGGGGCCGCCTGGCGCCGCAGGGCCGCGTCACCCTCGGCCTGCGCCACTGGTACGGCGGCCGCCACCAGACCGAGGAAACCCGCGCCATCATCGACGTGCTGCGGCAGCGCCAGGGCGACGAGGCGCTGATGGAACGCCTCAGCGGCCACGTGGTGATGTTCGGCTCCCTGCTGCAAGTGCGCGGGATGGTGCCGCCGAGCCTGTTCAACCAGGCCCTGATCGACTTCGACCCGGAGCAGGACTCCCTCGGCGAACACCTGATCAAGCGCGGCATGATCACCCAGCAGGTGCTCGAGGAAGCACTCCAGGAACAGGCCAGCGAACAGCACGAGGCCTATCGCATCGTCCGGGAGGCCGTGTGAAACCGCAACAAACCCTGCTTTACGGCCTGATCCTGGCGAGCATCGCCGCACCGCTGGCCCAGGCCGCCGACGACCAGCTCAGCGAGTTCCAGCGCTTCCGCAGCTTCCCGTACCTCGACAAGGGCTACAAGGAAGCGAAGAAGAACAACTGGGCGGAAGTCGAACGCCTGATGCGCCACCTGCTCGACCGCGTGCCGAACAACACCGAGGCGCGCGCCCTGCTGATCCAGTCCCTGTCCAAGCAGCAGCGCTTCGCCGACGCCGAACGGGAAGCCCAGGCCCTGGCCGGCACCGATGCCGGCGCGCGAGTGCTCACCGAGTTGCGCCTGGACCTGATCGAGAACGGCCCGCCGCCCGAGGCCCAGGTCAACCAGTGGCTGGCCCACACCAGCAACGCCAACGAACGCGTGCGCCTGTGGCAGGCCTACAGCCTCAAGCTTGGCCAGACCCAGGGCGCCGCCAAGGCGCTGGACTGGCTCGGCACCCTGCCGCCGGGCAACGACGGCCGCGTGCTGCGCGAAGCCCGCGCCAACTGGGCCGAACAGCTGCGCGACTGGGACACCACCATCGCCCAGCTGGCGCCGCTGGCCGCCGCCCACCAGTTGTCCGCCGAGGACTGGCACCGCCTGGCCAACGCCTACGCCCAGCGCCTGGATGAGAAACCGCTGGAGCAACTGCTGCAGCAGGCGCCCGATGCCAGCGCCGCGCGCCAGGCACGGCTGGCACTCATCGACCGCGCCATCGCCGTGGAGCAGACAGAGGTCGCCAAACGCTGGCTGCTCACCCTGCCCGAGCAGGACCGCAACGACCCGACGCGCCGGGCGCAACTGCTGGAAGTCGCGCGCGACAGCGCCGATGCCCCGCTGGTAACCCAGCTCAGCGACGAGCAGAACCGCCCGTGCCTGGAAACCACCGAATGGCTGTCGCGCCACGACCAGGCCGCCGCACGGGCCAAGTTGCAGCAGTGCAAGCCCGCGGACGACCCGAAGACCTGGCTGGTGCTCGCCCAGCGCCTGGACGCCACCGACCTGCTGGAAACTACCCGGCTGCCGGAACCCTGGGACACCGCCCGGCGCGACCAACTGATCGACGCCTGGCGCCGTCAGGGTCGCACCGACCTGGCGCTGGCGTGGCTCTCGCGCCAGCCGCAGACGCCCGACACCGTGCGCCAGCGCGCCGAGCTGCTGCAGGCCCGTGGCCGCACCGGCGAAGCGGCGGCGCTATGGGAACAGCGCTACCGCCAGACCGGCGACCTGCGGGCGTTGGACCAGGCCAGCTACCTCGCCCTCAACGCCGGGCGCACCGAGCGCGCCAAGCAGCTGCTGGAAAGCGCCTATGACCGCCGTGGCGGCAACCTGCCGCCCACGCTGCTGCAACGACTGGCCAGCATCCACGCGCGCAGCGACACGCCGCTGGACGTCGCGCGCATCGAGGCGCTGCTGCCCAAGGCCGACCCGGTCTCGCGCGGCTACCTGCTCGGCCGCCTCGCCGAAGCCGGGCGCTGCGACGCCCTGCAGCGCTACCTTAGCCCGGACTCCAACACCCCCGGCGAACTGCGCGCCCTCGGCCGCTGCGCCATGCCCGCGCGGCCTGGCGAGGCGGTGGTCTACTACCAGGCCGCCCTCGCCCACGGCGACAAGGACAGCCAGTTGCCGCTGGCCTATGCCCTGGAAGCCGCCGGCGATCCGGCCGGCGCGCTGCGCATCTTCAACGCCCTGCCGCCCGGCGAGCTCAACGACAACGCCCGCCTGACCGCCAGCCGCGCCGCACTGCTCACCCACGACAACGCCGCCGCCGAGCGCTACTGGCAGCAGGCGAAGAAGGACAGCGCCGACGACTGGGCCCTGGGCGCCAACATCGCCGACGCCCGTGGCGACTATGCCGAGGCCCTGTCCCGGCACCGCGAAGCACTGCAGCACGAACCCAACGGCCAGCACTTCTACAATGCCGCCGGCAGCGCGCAGAAGGCCGGCGACAAGCAGCAGAGCAAACTCTGGCTGGCCGAAGCGGTGCGCCGCGAACCGAACAACCCACGCTTCCGCGCGGACTACGGCATGCGCCTGGCCGGCACCGACACGCCGCAGGAGCGCCGCACCGCGATCCCCTACCTGGAACGCGCAACCCGCGATTACCCCGAGGACTTCCGCCTGGGCGAGACCCTCGCCTGGCGCTACGACGAAGCCGAGGACAGCTTCGCCGCCCGCCGCGAGCTGCGCCGGGTGATCGATCTGGAGCAGGACCCGGTGGCCGCCGACGACGAATACGGCAGCCTGGAAGCCCGGCGCTATCGCCAACGCCGCGCGCACCAGGTGATGTCCCAGCGCGACAACCTGACCATTGCCAGTACCTGGTCGCCGGCCGGCGTCACCACGGTGCCAATCCTCAACGACAACATCCAGACCGGCGACCGCCGCCGCGCGCAATCGCAGAACCTACAGACCTTTATCTGGGACCATGCGCTGGGCGAGGAACCGACGCGTAACGGCAGCACCCTCTCCGTGTACGGGCGGGCGATCGCCGGCAACGAAGGCCGCAAGAAATACACCCAGACCCTCGCCGCCGGCTTCGGCCTGCGCTACAAGCCCTTCGGCGACTACAACCTCAACCTCTACAGCGAGTTGTACAAGCAGAACACCGTGAAGGACAGCGGCGATTCCGGCCTCACGTTCGAAGGCTTGCGCTGGCACGAGATCGGCACCCCCGAGAAGTTCGAGCGCTACATTCGCAAACGCGACCAGTACGGCCAGACCTCCACCGACTTCCTCCTGCGCGCCACCGCCTCCTTCCTCGACCAGGGCGACTACCGCAACGACTGGCGCGTGGACGAGAGCGACTGGGACGAGCGCTTCCTCTACACCGACCTGGCCTGGTGGACCCACGCCGGCGATCACCAGTGGGTCTCGCGCTACCAGCAGGGCCACACCTGGAAACTGCCGGTGGACTCGCCGCAGACGATCATGCCCTACGGCTTCGCCGAGTTCTCCGCGCAGGACCCGAGCAACGACTGGCGCCAGGACCTGCGCAGCGGCGTCGGCCTGCGCTGGCAGTACTGGTACGGCGACGATCGCTACAACGCCTACCGCGCCCATGTCACCGTGCGCACCGAGTACCAGCTGGGCATGGCGGGCAATCTCTATGAAAAGGCCAACGGCTGGCTGGTGGGACTCGAGGTGAACTTCTGATGCGCCGTCTGCTTTACGCCCTCGCCCTGCTCGTCACCGCCGTTGCGGCACGGGCCGATGATCGCCTGTTCTACCAACCGCTGAATGTCGACGCGTCGCTCAGCGATGCGCAGTGGCAACAGATCTGGCGCGCCAGCGCGGCCCAGGGTGCGAAGACCCTCATCGTGCAGTGGACCGCCTACGGCGACTCCGACTTCGGCGGAGCCAACGGCTGGCTCGCGCGCGCCCTGAAGAGCGCTCACGACAATGGCCTGCAACTGATCCTCGGCCTGTACATGGACCCGGCCTACTACCAGCGCCAGGGCGAGCTCGACACGCCCGGCCTGGAAGCCTACTGGCAACACCAGCTCGGCCGTTCCCTGGCCCAGCAGCGGCAAGTCAGCGCGCAGTGGCAATTGCCGGTCGCCGCCTGGTACCTGCCGATGGAGCTGGACGACTGGAACTTCCAGGCCGTCGAGCGCCGCCAGGCCCTGCAACGGCAGCTCAAGGACTTCGCCGGACAACTCAAGGCGCCGCTGCAATTGAGCGCGTTCTCCGGCGGCAAACTGGCGCCGCAGGTGTATGGCAACTGGCTGGGGCAGATCGCCGGGCTCGGCGTGCAGGTCTGGTGGCAGGACGGCGCCGGCACCGGTGCGCTGCCCGAGCGCGTGCGCCAGGCCTACGCCGGTGCCCTGCCCTGCTCGGTCGGCATCGTCCGCGAGGCCTTCCGCCAGACCAGCGCCGCCGGCCAGGCGTTCCGCGCCGAGCCCGCCGCGCCTTCCACGGTCTCCAGCGGCTGCCACCCCAGTGCCGTGTTCGAGGTGCGCTATCGCCCCTGGGGCAAGCTGCTGCTAGACAACCAGCGCGCCCACAGCGGCACCGCCGCCACGCCCTGACACGCCTCGCAGCCTGCGCGCCCCGCCCGCTTGCGCGGGGCGCGCAGGCTTCGGCTATGCTCGCGCGAGCGACCCCACACTCGCACAGGGCAGTTCATGTTCAAGACCATCGAGTCCGAAATACTCAAGCAAAGCGTCCCGGCCGGGATCAGGGCCGAATTCCTCCAGCACGACTTCGAGCGACTCCACGGCTTCAGCCTGCTGGTCTATGCGGTAAGCGCCGCCATGTGGCTGCTCTTCGACCTCATCGTCAGCTTCCAGGCCGGCCAGGGCTTCACCTATGTCTCGGTGATCTTTCTCGGCGTGTTCTTCCTCATCACCGTCCTGGCCAGCCTGGTACGCCGGGCCGTGCATTTCTACTGGCTGAACCTGGCGTTCGTCATCACCTTCAGCCTTGGCGCGCGCCTGGTGATCGACGGCCTGCCGGAACTGCTGCGACCGGCGTGGCTGGTCATTGCCGCCGCCTCGGTGCTGTACAGCGCCACCGCTCTGCCGCTGAACACGCTCGCGTTCTATTCCGTGCTGGCCGTGACCTGGGTGTTCCTCAACCCGCTGCTGGGCGACGTGCCCGCCCTGGATGCCCGGCGCAGCATGCTGGTCTGCTACCCGCTGTTCATCAGCGCGCTGTCCGTCTACGTGTTCAACCACCTGAGCAAATCCAAGCTGTACAACTACGCCATGGCGCGCCTGCTGATGGACCAGGCCTACCTCGACGCGCTCACCGGCATTCCCAACCGCCGCTCGTTCATGACCCGCGTCGGCCAGCGCCTGCCGGACGATGGCGAACAACGCTACCTGGCGATGGTCGACATCGACCATTTCAAGCGCGTCAACGACACCTACGGGCATGACATCGGCGACGAAGTGCTGACACGCGTCGCGCGCACCATCCAGCAGGAAATGCAGGACTTCGAATTCGCCCGCCTGGGCGGCGAGGAGTTCGGCCTGTACCTGTGGGGCATCAGCGTGGAGGACGCCCAGGCGCGGGTCGAACGGCTGCGCCGCGCCACCGCCGAACTGCCGGGTACGCCAACCGTCACCATCAGCCTGGGCCTGGCCCACCTCAGCGCCGACGGCACCCTGAGCCAGGCGCTGATCAAGGCCGACCAGGCGCTGTACGACGCCAAGCACAACGGCCGCAACCGGGTGACCTATTCGCCGTGACGACGGCATCGAGCGCAAACAAAAAAGGCCCGCGAATGCGGGCCTTGGTGTGCTGGTGTCCCGGAGAGGGGTCGAACCTCCAACCTTCCCCTTAGGAGGGGGACGCTCTATCCAATTGAGCTACCGGGACAATCGGGTCGGCATGTTAACCACCGACAAGCGTTTTGTCATGCCGCCGCCACCGGCGCGGTTCATAATTTCGCCTTCAGTCGGAGAATGACCATGACCACAGACGACGGCGCCCTGCCCGATTCCCCCTTCGCCACCTTCGATGTGCGCGTCGCCACCGCCGACGATGCGACCACCCTGGCGCCGCTGCTGCAGCAACTGGGCGCACAGGATCCGCTGCCCGATACCGCCCTGCTCGCACTCGCCCTGAGCAACCCCCCAGCAGCGCGGGTGACGCTGGTGGCCGAGCGCGACGGCGCCCTGCTGGGCACCTGCACCCTGCACCTGATCGAGCACATCGCCCACGGCTTCGCCCGCTCGGCGATTCTCGAGGACATGGTGGTGGACAGCCGCGCGCGCGGCCAGGGCGTCGGCCAGGCGCTGATCGGCCGGGCGGTGGAATGGGCGCGGGACTGGAAGTGCTACAAGCTCGCGCTTTCCAGCCACCAGGACCGGGAAATGGCACACCGCTTCTACGCCGCCATGGGCTTCGCGCCGCACGGGGTCAGCCTGGCGCTGCCGCTGGACTGACTCAGCTGGCCTGTGCGTCCGGCGGGGCGAGCAGATCGAGCAGGTGGCCGACGGTGATATCCAGCGACACCGAGTTGTCCAGCTCCACCAGCGGCCCGGGCAGGCCGTCGGCGAAATGCACATTGCGCGCCAGACGTTCCTCGATCTCCGCCAGCGATTCCCGGCCGCGCTTGAGTAGCCGCTGGCGCAGCACCTCGGGTTCGACCTTGAGCAACACCGCGATCAGCTGAGGATAACGGCGACGCGCCTCGGGCAGGTATTTGCGTGAACCGTTGACCAGCACATCGTGACCGGCAGCGAGCCAGTCATCGATCTCGCGGGGAATGCCGTAGTGCAGGCCATTGGCGCGCCAGCTCATGGCGAAGGCACCGGCCTGCTCCAGACGCGTGAACTCCTCGACGCTCACCGGGTGCGCCTCTTCCCCGCGCGCCTCGGCGGAGCGCGTGATGACGCGCCGGACGATCCGGCAATCCATCGCGGCCAGGGGAGCGCTGGCGGCCTGCAACACGCTGTCCTTGCCAGAACCCGAAGGGCCCATCAGGAAAATCAGTCTGCCTGGGGTCATAGAACTCTCGGTGCGCCGGCGGCTCGGCGTTACTTCAATTCTGATCCGCGGGGCGGATAATACTCCGAGCCTTGTGCGATATCAGTGAAAACACCGTGATGGGCGCCGCGGCGGGCTACCGTCCCCTGACTCGTCGTCGGGCGCTGTGCCATCATCGCCACCCGCGACGAAGTGCCCGCATCAGGTCGCTCAACGGCAGAGAGGGGCCCTGCATCTATCGACTACGCTGAACCCCAGGGGCACATCGCCAGTTTTCCCTTAACTCCCATCTAAAGAAAGGTCTGCCTAGACGGTCTCATTTCGGACGATTGGTGCTGGCATTTAGCCTTCACCCGAGACACAATATGCCGAAGGTTTGACGTCAAGTTATTGGATATTTTTGCAAAAGCTTTGACGACGCGCTGAACGGCCACTGGAAATCGCTGTCAAAGGGCCTGAACGAACGCTGACCCATGGCATCGGCCTCCCTGACTTACAGGTTTAAAGTATGCGCCCATTGAAACAGGCAACCCCCACCTACTCCAGCCGTACTGCTGACAAATTCGTCGTACGTCTGCCCGAAGGCATGCGTGAGCGTATCGCCGACGTCGCTCGCAGCCACCACCGCAGCATGAACTCCGAGATCATTGCGCGTCTCGAACAGAGCCTGCTGCAGGAAGGCGCGCTGCAGGACAACCTGGGCATCCGTCTGGACAGCCCGGAACTCAGCCTGCACGAACGCGAGCTGCTGCAACGCTTCCGCCAGCTGACCCACCGTCAGCAGAACGCCCTGATCGCCCTGATCGCACACGATGCCGAGATGGCACAGAACGACGCCTGATTCGTTCGTGACCTCCGAAACAGCCGGCCCCGAGCCGGCTTTTTCATGCCTGCGATTTACCGTCACCCCGCCTCACCGGGCACAAAAAAGCCGCCTCGCGGGCGGCCCTTTCGGCGGAGCTGGCCTTACATCAGGAACAGCGTGGCCAGCCCGAGGAAGATGAAGAAACCGCCACTGTCGGTCATCGCCGTGATCATCACGCTGGACCCCATGGCCGGGTCCCGACCCAGACGCAGCAGCGTCATCGGAATCAGCACGCCCATCAGCGCGGCGAGCAGCAGGTTGAGCGTCATGGCGCCGGTCATCACCGCGCCCAGCTCCCAGTTGCCGTACAGGTAGAACGCCACCAGGCCGATCACCCCACCCCAGATCAGGCCGTTCACCAGCGCAACGCCCAGTTCCTTGCGCAGCAGGCGATTGGCGCTGCTGGCCTGGATCTGGTCCAGGGCCATGGCGCGGACGATCATGGTGATGGTCTGGTTGCCGGAATTGCCGCCGATGCCGGCGACGATGGGCATCAGCGCCGCCAGCGCCACCAGCTTCTCGATGGAACCTTCGAACAGGCCGATCACCCGGGAGGCGATGAAGGCGGTCACCAGGTTGGTGGCCAGCCAGGCCCAGCGGTTGCCGACCGACTTCCACACTGAGGCGAAGATGTCTTCTTCCTCGCGCAGACCGGCCATGTTCAGGACTTCGCTTTCGCTTTCCTCACGAATGAGGTCGACCATCTCGTCGATGGTCAGTCGGCCGATCAGCTTGCCGTTCTTGTCCACCACCGGGGCGGAAATCAGGTCGTAGCGTTCGAACGCCTGGGCGGCGTCGTAGCCGTCTTCGTCGGGGCTGAAGGTCACCGGGTCGGTGGCCATGACCTCGGCCACGTCCTTGTCCGGGTCGTTTACCAACAGGCGCTTGATCGGTAGCACACCCTTGAGCACGCCGTCGTAATCGACCACGAAGAGCTTGTCGGTATGACCGGGCAGCTCCTTCAGGCGGCGCAGGTAGCGCAGCACCACTTCCAGGCTGACGTCATCGCGGATGGTGACCATCTCGAAGTCCATCAGCGCACCGACCTGGTCTTCCTCGTAGGACAGCGCCGAGCGCACACGCTCGCGCTGCTGCTGGTCGAGGGTTTCCATGAGCTCGTGGACCACATCGCGCGGCAATTCCGGCGCGAGGTCCGCGAGTTCGTCAGCGTCCATCTCCCGCGCCGCGGCAAGGATCTCATGATCGTCCATGTCGGCGATCAGGGTTTCCCGCACGGAATCGGAAACTTCGAGGAGGATGTCGCCGTCGCGCTCGGCCTTTACCAACTGCCAGACCGTCAGGCGGTCATCCAGGGGCAGCGATTCGAGGATGTGGGCGATGTCGGCCGGGTGCAGTTCATCCAGCTTGCGCTGGAGTTCCGCCAGGTTCTGGCGGTGCACGAGGTTTTCGACGAGGTCGTGATGCTGGCCTTCCTGACGGTGCGTCAGGTCTTCCACCAGCTTGTGCTTGTGCAGCAGGTCGACCACCTGGTTGAGGCGGTCCTGCAGGCTTTCCTGCGGCTTCTTGGCTTCTACTTCGGTCATAGCACGCTCCACCCCCAGTGGCAGAACGGGCCAGAGGGGATCAATACATCAGGTCGTGTGTACGCAATCGGGGTTCTGAGTAACTACTGGGTAAGTCCATGGTGGTGTCCCATGCGCCCATCGAGGGCAGATGCGGGAAATGATAACACTCCGGGGTGTATTACGCGTTACAAAATGGCGGCTAGAACAATCGCTTGCGGGCGAAAGTTCACTGCCGAATCACTGCCCGGTTCGACGCCCGAAAGCTCCCACAGGACACCCGGCTGCGGCTGACAATTTCCCCTCCTAGGCTGCACGCAGGCCCGCCATCACGGAGGAACCCATGCGCCTGCCTGCCCCGCTCTGCTTTCTCCTGATGTCACTGGTACCGACCAGCGAGGCAGCCTCGGTGTTCCGCTGCACCGCGGCCGATGGCAGCGTGCTGTTCAGTCAGTATGGCTGCCCTGCGCAACGGCGGCAGGAAATCCAGGAGGCAAGCAATCCGACGCCGGGCAGCGGCGATCCAGTGCCGATGGCCGCTGTGCCGGCGCCCATCGCGTCTAAACCGCCGGCGCGCAGCAAAGGGCAGCGCCAGGAGCAGGCCGAGCGCGAAGCCGTGGTGGTGGTCGGCGAGCAGCAGAACGGCTGCGGCAACCGCGTTACCGGCAACGCGCGGCGCAAGGCGATCATCGAGGGACGGATCAGGACGGGCATGACCCGCAGCGACGTGGAAAGCGCACTGGGAAGGCCCGACCGGGTCAGCCAGCACAACGAGACGCTGCGCTATCACTATGAGGCGGACCGGAAGCACGGCGCGCGAACCGTGACCTTCGATGAGGACGGCTGCGTGATGGGCAAGGCGAAGCGATGAGCGCCGGGCTTTTCGAAGGCAAAGAAAAAGGGCCTGCATTTCTGCAGGCCCTTTCGGTATATGGCGCACTCAGGAGGATTCGAACCTCCGACCGCTCGGTTCGTAGCCGAGTACTCTATCCAGCTGAGCTATGAGTGCGTCGTCGGTAAAGTTTAACCAGATTCACCAACTGGTTGCAGCTAATGGCTTTTCAGCCCTTTCGCCACTGAAGCCCCGCTTTCGCGTTGCCTCGTATATGGCGCACTCAGGAGGATTCGAACCTCCGACCGCTCGGTTCGTAGCCGAGTACTCTATCCAGCTGAGCTATGAGTGCGCTGATGAGGGCGCAAATTCTAGGGCGATTTTTCTGACCTGTCAACAAGATTTTTCAATCTTTTCAGTCACTTACGTAACCGGACAACTCATCGCACCAGAGGATGCAATGGCGGAGAGGGGGGGATTCGAACCCCCGACACCCTTTTGAGGTGTACTCCCTTAGCAGGGGAGCGCCTTCGGCCACTCGGCCACCTCTCCGCAACACGGGGCGCATGATATCCATGTTTTCCCCGTTTGCAAAGAAAAATTTTAGAAAAATTAATGGTTTGGTTCTTGGTCTTTCTCTTTCTGGATGCGCTGGTAGATTTCCTCACGGTGCACAGCAACTTCCTTCGGCGCATTCACACCGATACGCACCTGATTTCCTTTGACGCCCAGTACAGTCACGGTGACGTCATCACCGACCATCAGGGTCTCTCCGACCCGGCGAGTCAGAATCAGCATTCCTTTCTCCTTACGTGTTACGGATAAGCAGTCTGCAAAAAAGAAATGGTGGCAGATTCGTATAGATCAAGTGCGCGAATCCTTCACCCAGTATTGACCAGTCCTGTCGGAAAGAAAGTTCCTGACAGAGAGTCAAAAACGACAAAAGGCGCGGGGTAGCCGCGCCTTTCGATATAACCCGCCTTACTCGCCCTGTCGGGCGGGGGCGTCGAGTTCGAAGGCGGTGTGCAGGGCACGAACCGCCAGCTCGAGGTACTTCTCTTCAATGACCACGGACACCTTGATTTCCGAGGTGGAGATCATCTGGATGTTGATGGTTTCCTTGGCCAGCGCTTCGAACATACGGCTGGCGACACCCGCGTGGGAGCGCATGCCGACGCCGACGATGGACACCTTGGCGATGTTGGTGTCGCCAGTGGCTTCGCGCGCACCGATGGTGGTGGCGGTCTGCTTGAGGATTTCCAGGGCGGCCTGGTAGTCGTTGCGGTGCACGGTGAAGGTGAAGTCGGTGGTGTTATCGTGCGCGACGTTCTGCACGATCATGTCGACTTCGACATTGGCGGCACTGATCGGACCGAGAATCTTGAAAGCAACGCCGGGGGTATCCGGTACGCCACGGATGGTCAGCTTGGCTTCGTCGCGGTTGAAGGCGATGCCGGAGATGATCGGCTGTTCCATGGATTCCTCTTCATCAAGGGTAATGAGGGTGCCCGGACCCTCCTGGAAGCTGTGCAGCACGCGCAGCGGGACGTTGTACTTGCCGGCGAATTCCACCGAGCGGATCTGCAGCACCTTGGAGCCGAGGCTGGCCATTTCCAGCATCTCTTCGAAGGTGATCTTGTCCAGGCGGCGCGCCTGCGGCACGACGCGCGGGTCGGTGGTGTAAACGCCATCGACGTCGGTGTAGATCTGGCACTCGTCGGCCTTCAGTGCCGCCGCCAGGGCTACGCCGGTGGTATCGGAACCGCCACGGCCCAGGGTAGTGATGTTGCCGTGCTCGTCCACACCCTGGAAGCCTGCGACCACGACGACGCGGCCGGCTTTCAGATCTGCGCGAATGTTCGCATCGTCGATGCTCAGGATACGCGCCTTGGTGTGGGAACTGTCGGTCAGGATACGGACCTGGTTACCGGTGTAGGAAACCGCCGGCACACCACGCTTCAGCAGCGCCATGCTCAGCAGGGCGATGGTCACCTGCTCGCCGGTGGAGACCATCACGTCCAGCTCGCGCGGAATCGGCTGGTCCATGATCTGTTTCGCCAGACCAATCAGGCGGTTGGTCTCACCGCTCATGGCGGATACCACCACGACGATGTCGTCGCCCGCCTCACGGAATTTCTTCACCTTCTCGGCTACCTGCTCGATTCTCTCGACGGTGCCGACGGAGGTCCCTCCGAACTTCTGTACGATCAAAGCCATTTCAAAAGCCGCCTGATTCCTGAAGGGCGCCCATTAAACATGCATCACCGCATGCTGCCAAGGCCCGCCGGACGCGCTGCGGGCCCCGTATTTCAGGGCCTTTAGAGGCCCTGTTCGACAAACTTCACTGCCAGCGCCAGAGCGTCGTCCAGCTTGCCGGCATCGACACCACCGCCCTGGGCCATGTCCGGGCGACCACCGCCCTTCCCGCCCACGGCCGCAGCGGCCTGCTTCATCAGATCACCGGCCTTGAGCTTGGCGGTCAGGTCCTGGGTCACGCCGGCCACCAGCACGACCTTCTCCTCGAACACGCCGCCCAGCAGGATCACGCCGCTGCCCAGCTTGTTCTTCAGTTGGTCGACCAGCGCCAGCAGCGCCTTGCCATCCAGACCGTCGAGACGCGAGGACAGCACCTTCACGCCGCCCACGTCCACGGCGGAGCCCGCGAGGTCGTCACCGGCTGCGCTGGCGGCCTTGGCCTTGAGCTGTTCCAGCTCCTTTTCCAGCTGACGGTTGCGTTCGATCAGGCCGGAGAGCTTGTCCAGCAGGTTGTCGCGGCTGCCCTTGACCAGGCTGGCGGCTTCCTTGAGCTGCTCTTCGGCACCGTTCAGGTAGGCCAGCGCAGCGCCGCCGGTGACGGCTTCGATACGGCGCACGCCGGACGCCACACCGCCTTCGCTGGTGATCTTGAACAGGCCGATGTCGCCGGTGCGGGATACGTGGGTGCCGCCGCACAGCTCGACGGAGAAGCTGCCGCCCATGCTCAGCACGCGCACCTGATCACCGTACTTCTCGCCGAACAGCGCCATGGCGCCCTTGTTCTTGGCGGACTCGATGTCGGTCTCTTCGGTCTCGACCTCGGAGTTCTGGCGGATTTCGCGGTTGACGATGTCTTCCAGCTGCTTGAGCTGCTCGGGCTTGATTGCCTCGAAATGGCTGAAGTCGAAGCGCAGGCGCTGGCTATCGACCAGCGAGCCCTTCTGCTGGACGTGATCGCCCAGTACCTGGCGCAGCGCAGCGTGCAGCAGGTGGGTGGCGGAGTGGTTCAGCGCGGTGGCCTGGCGTACCGAGGCGTCGACCTCGGCCTTCACCGCGGCGCCGACGGTCAGGCTGCCCTGGGCAACCACGCCGTGGTGCAGGTGAGCGCCGCCAGCCTTGGTGGTGTCGCGCACGTCGAAGCGCACGCCGGCCGCTTCCAGGTAACCGCTGTCGCCCACCTGGCCGCCGGACTCGGCGTAGAACGGAGTCTGGTCGAGGACGACCACGCCCTCCTCGCCTTCACCCAACTGCTCGACGGCCTTGCCGTCCTTGAACAGCGCGATGATCTGGCCGGCGCCGGAAACGCCCTGGTAGCCGAGGAAGCGGGTGTCGCCATCCACTTTCACCAGGCTGTTGTAGTCCATGCCGAAGGCGCTGGCGGAGCGGGCACGTTCGCGCTGGGCCTCCATCTCGCGCTCGAAGCCTTCCTCGTCGAGGGTCAGGCTGCGCTCACGGGCGATGTCGTTGGTCAGGTCCACGGGGAAGCCGTAGGTGTCGTACAGCTTGAACACCACGTTGCCGGGGATGACGCTGCCCTTGAGCTCGGCCAGGTCCTGCTCGAGGATCTTCAGGCCCTGTTCCAGGGTCTTGGCGAACTGTTCTTCCTCGGTCTTGAGCACGCGCTCGATGTGCGCCTGCTGCTGCTTGAGCTCGGGGAAGGCTTCGCCCATCTCGCCCACCAGCGCGGCGACGATCTTGTGGAAGAAGGTGCCCTTGGCGCCCAGCTTGTTGCCGTGGCGGCAGGCGCGACGGATGATGCGGCGCAGCACGTAGCCGCGGCCTTCGTTGGACGGCAGTACGCCGTCGGCGATGAGGAAGCCGCAGGAGCGGATGTGGTCGGCCACCACTTTCAGCGACGGCGCGTCGTCGTTGGCGCAGCCAATGGCGTCGGCCGACGCCTTGAGCAGGCTTTGGAACAGGTCGATCTCGTAGTTCGAGTGGACGTGCTGCAGCACGGCGCTGATGCGCTCCAGGCCCATGCCGGTGTCCACGCTGGGTGCCGGAAGCGGGTGCATGACGCCGTCCGCGGTGCGGTTGAACTGCATGAAGACGTTGTTCCAGATCTCGATGTAGCGGTCGCCGTCTTCTTCCGGCGAGCCGGGCGGGCCACCCCAGATGTCGGCGCCGTGGTCGAAGAAGATCTCGGTGCACGGGCCGCAGGGGCCGGTGTCGCCCATCGCCCAGAAGTTGTCCGACGCGTAGGGCGCGCCCTTGTTGTCGCCGATGCGAACCATGCGCTCGGCGGGGATGCCCACTTCCTGGGTCCAGATGTCGTAGGCCTCGTCATCGCTGGCGTAGACGGTGACCCAGAGCTTTTCCTTGGGCAGGTTCAGCCACTTGTCGGAGGTGAGGAATTCCCAGGCGTAGGTGATCGCGTCGCGCTTGAAATAGTCGCCGAAGCTGAAGTTGCCCAGCATCTCGAAGAAGGTGTGGTGGCGAGCGGTGTAACCGACGTTTTCCAGGTCGTTGTGCTTGCCGCCGGCACGCACGCACTTCTGGCTGGTGGTGGCGCGGGTGTAGGCGCGCTTTTCCAGGCCCAGGAAGCAGTCCTTGAACTGGTTCATGCCTGCGTTGGTGAACAGCAGGGTCGGGTCGTTCGCGGGGATCAGCGAACTGGACGCTACGCGGGTGTGCCCCTTCTCTTCGAAGAAGCGGAGGAAGGCTTCACGGATTTCAGCGCTTTTCATAGGTTCTTCCACGGAAAAATGCGGCCACGAATCGCCGGCAAAGGGCCGCATTATATCGGCCCCGCAACAAGGTTGAAGTGTCTTTGCGCGATAGTTAACGCTTATCGCGCAATATTTGCGGTCAGGAACGACGAAAGGCGGCAAAAGCTTCGACGATAGCCGGAATATCCGCACTTTTGATATCCAGGTGCGTGACCAGGCGCAGGCGCGCCGCGGGGCTGACGCGAATGCCACGCTCGGCCAGGTGCGCGCCCAGCGCGCCGGCCTGCTCGCCGATGCCGACATAGACCATGTTGGTCTGCACAGGCTCGATGGCATAGCCCAGTTCAGCCAGGCCACGGCCCAGCGCTTCGGCATTGGCGTGGTCCTCGGCCAGACGCTCGACCTGATGGTCCAGCGCGTACAGCGCCGCCGCGGCCAGGCCGCCGGCCTGGCGCATGCCGCCGCCGACCATCTTGCGCAGCCGGCGTGCGCGGCCGATCAGTTCGGCATCGCCACACAGCACCGAGCCGACGGGCGCGCCCAGGCCCTTGGACAGGCACACCGAGACGGAGTCGAAGTGGCGGGTGATCTCGCGGGCATCCACGCCCAGCTTCACCGCGGCGTTGTACAGGCGGGCGCCGTCCAGGTGCAGCGCCAGGCCACGGCGGCGGGTCAGCTCCCGCGCGGCAGCCAGGTAGGTCAGCGGCAGTACCTTGCCCTGCATGGTGTTTTCCAGCGCCAGCAGGCGGGTACGGGCGAAGTGGAAATCATCCTGCTTGATCGCCGCCTCGACCTTGGCCAGGTCGAGCGAACCATCGGCCTCGCCATCGATGGGCTGCGGCTGGATGGAACCCAGCACGGCTGCACCACCGCCTTCATATTTATAGGTGTGCGCCTGCTGGCCGACGATGTACTCGTCGCCCCGACCGCAATGGGCCATCAGGCCGAGCAGGTTGCTCATGGTGCCAGTGGGCACGAACAGCGCGGCGGCGAAGCCCAGGCGCTCGGCCAGGGTGGCCTCCAGGCGGTTGACCGTCGGGTCTTCGCCGTAGACGTCATCGCCCAGCTCGGCGCGCGCCATCGCCTCGCGCATGCCGGCGGTGGGCAGGGTCACGGTGTCGCTGCGAAGGTCGATGAGGGACATGGCGGAGCTCCTAGGCAATCAGGCGGAAAGGCCGATGCTAAGCGCTCGCCAGAGGGGAAACAAGGCGGGAGGCTCCCTGTAGGAGCGCGCCATGCGCGCGATCGCGGGCATGGCGCGCCCCTACAAGGTGCGGAAGGTCAGTCGAGGTCAGAGCTCGGTGGGGACCACCAGAATGCCGGCGCGCAGGCCGTTCTTCACCCGCGGGTTGGGGAAGATGATCCGTGCGCCCTGTTCTTCCACGATCCAGCGGGTGCCGCCGATGTCCTCGGCGAGCAGGAAGCCGTGGTCCAGCTCGGTGAAGTTGTCCACCGCATCGTCCAGGTGCAGGCGGAAGTGGTCGCTGTGCTTGATCACTTCGCGGGAGACGGCGAACAGTTGCAGACCGTCGATCTGCGCGCCATCGCCTTCCTGGCCGCTGATCACGCCCTGCAGCATGGCTTCCAGGCGATCCAGGTTGACCCCCTGGTTCTGCCCGAACGGGCGGGCCTTGCCCAGTTCCAGGGTGAAGGCCTCGGCGCCCAGGTGGCTGTAGGTGTAGGCGCTGAAGGTGATGCCCGGCTTGCTTTGCAGCAGCACGGCGTCGATGCCGGCGCTGCGCAGGCGCGCCAGCTCCTCGCGGGAATGTTCGCGGCCGCTGGCCCAGGGGTAGAGCGCGAACTGTTCGATCTTCGAGCCGCGGATGGCGGTGTGCAGGTCGTAGTGCAGACGCGGGCGGTCTTCGCGGGCGAAGAAGGCGGCGGCCAGGCGCTCCAGTTCCGCCGCGCGCAGGGCCTCGTTGCCGCTGCCCTCCTCGTGGCGACCGCAGAACAGGCGGTTGATGTCCTGCTCCAGGTAACGTTCGCCGCGACGCATGGCTTCGGGATTGCCGAGCAGGAACAGCACCCGCGCCGCCGGCTTCAGCTCGCCACGGGCGATGCGGTGCACCAGGCGGTCGAGCAGCTCGATGGGAGCCGTCTCGTTGCCATGGATGCCAGCCGACAGCAACAGGTCGCGACCGTTGTCGCGCGCCACGGGCGGGGTGACTTCCAGGGCGCCTTCGGCCAGCCAGTGCAGACGGGTGCCGTCGGCGGTGAGCTGAATCTTTTCCGTCGGCTCACGGCCGGCGAGGGTCAGTTCGAGCAGTTTGCCCAGGGCTAGCATGCGGACGCCTCCATCGTTCCCCGCGGCCGGAGCAGCCGCGGACTCCGCGATCAGTGGTGATGGTCACATCCACAGTCTGGACCATGTTCGTGGACTTCGGCGGCTTCCAGCTCCAGGCTCAGGCCCAACTGGTTCACCGCCTGCGGGCGCACCACCAGCAGCGGGATCTCGGCGTCGTCCTCGTGGGAGTCGGCGTAGATCACCAGGCCGCCCTTGCCGTCGGCCTCCAGCCACAGCTCGCGCCCTTCCAGGCGGATGGCCAGGCGTGCGGTGTGGGTCTCGCGGCGCTCGCCCTGGTTGTCTTCGAGAATCAGCGGGAGGCTTTCGGTCATGTCAGTTACTCAAATTTGCTGGAAGGGATAAACCGAGCCCAGTTTAAGGATCTGGCTCAATTCATCCAACGCCGTCCGGCATTCGATGAGCAACTGCGGGTCGGCCAGGTCGGCTTCGGACAGGCGATCGCGATAGTGCTTGTCGACCCAGATGACCAGGGTGTCGTGCAGGGTCGGGGTCATGATGACGCCCGGATTGACCGCTGCCAGCTCCTTGTCGGTCAGCGCCACGCGCAGGCGCAGGCAAGCGGGGCCGCCGCCGTTCTGCATGCTCTGCTTGAGGTCGAACACCTTCACCTCGCGGATCGGGCCGTCCTCGGCGGTCAGGCGCGACAGGTAGCTCCAGACGCGCTCGTTCTTGCGGCACTCTTCAGGGACGATCAGCAGCATGTTGCCGTCGGCACGGGTCAGCAACTGGCTGTTGAACAGGTAGGATTTCACCGCGTCCTCGACCGTGACCTGGTCGCGCGGGACGCACACGGCGCGGAAGCGGCCACCACGGCGGCCCAGCTTGTCGTGCAGCTCGGCGAGCACGCGCTCGGTGTCGAGGAAGGCGTCCTCGTGGTGGAACAGCACTTCGCCGTTACCCACTGCGATCACGTCGTTGTGGAACACGCCCTGGTCGATCACCGCCGGGTTCTGCTGGGCATAGACCACACCGTCGTCGCTCAGGCCGTGCAGGCGGGCAACCGCCTGGCAGGCTTCCAGGGTCTGCCGCGCCGGGTAGCGCTGCGGCGCCGGGAAGCGGCTGTCGAAGGCGCTGCGGCCGAACACGAAGAACTCCACGCCGGCTTCGCCGTAGGACTTGCAGAAGCGCGTGTGGTTGGCCGCGCCCTCGTCGCCGAACTGGGCGACCGCCGGCAGCGCGGCGTGATGGGCGAAGTGTTTCTCGTCGTTGAACATCGCGGCGAGGATGCGGCTGGTCTGCGGATGTTCGATGGAACGGTGGAACTTGCAGTTCAGGTTGGCCGCGGTGAAGTGCACGCGGCCGTCGGCGGTGTCGGCGCCGGGGCTGACGGTGGCGGCGTTGGCGGTCCACATGCAGGACGCCGAGCTGACGGCGGCGAGCAGCGGCATCGCGTCTTTCGCCGCCTTGGCGATCACCTCGGCGTCAGTGCCGGAGAAGCCCAGGGCGCGCAGCGAGGCAACGGCCGGGCGCTCCTGCGGGGCGAACACGCCCTGCTTGAAGCCCAGCTCCATCAGCGCCTTCATCTTCGACAGGCCCTGCTTCGCCGCTTCGCGCGGGTTGGACGCCGCCTGGCTGTTGCTCTGCGAAGCGACGTTGCCGTAGGACAGGCCGCCGTAGTTGTGCGTCGGTCCGACCAGACCGTCGAAGTTCATTTCATAGGCGGTCATCACAGGCTCACTCCCGGGGTCAGGGTTGCAGGCAGGCTCAGGCTCTCGCTTTCCAGCGAGGCGACCGGGTACGCGCAGTAGTCGGCCGCGTAGTAGGCGCTCGGGCGATGGTTACCGGAGGCGCCGATGCCGCCGAACGGCGCGCTGCTGGCGGCGCCGGTCAGTTGTTTGTTCCAGTTGACGATGCCGGCGCGGCTTTCAATGAGGAAGTCCTCATAGCGCTCGCGGGAATCCGACAGCAGGCCGGCGGCGAGGCCGTACTGGGTGGCGTTGGCTTCGCGCACGGCGGCGTCGAAGTCGGCGTAGCGGATGACCTGCAGCAGCGGGCCGAAGAACTCTTCGTCCGGGCGCTCGGCGACGGCGGTCACGTCGAGGATGCCGGGGGTCAGCAGCGCGGCGGTGTCCAGCGGCTGGGTCATGGCCAGCAGCGGCTTGGCGCCCTTGGCCAGCAATTGCTCCTGGGCCTTGATCAGGTGCTGCGCGGCGGCCAGCGAGATCACCGAGCCCATGAACGGCGCCGGTTGCTCGTCGAAGCGGCCGACCTTGATGGTCGAGGCCACCGCCACCAGGCGCTCGATCAGCGCGTCGCCCCAGGCGCCCTGCGGCACCAGCAGGCGGCGGGCGCAGGTGCAGCGCTGGCCGGCGGAAATGAAGGCGGACTGGATGATGGTGTAGACGGCGGCGTCGACGTCCTTCACCTCGTCCACGATCAGCGGGTTGTTGCCGCCCATTTCCAGCGCCAGGATCTTCTGCGGGCGACCGCCGAACTGGCTGTGCAGCAGGTTGCCGGTGCGGCTGGAGCCGGTGAAGAACAGGCCGTCGATGTCGTCGTTGCCGGCCAGCGCCACGCCGGTATCACGGGCGCCCTGCACCAGGTTGATCACACCGGCGGGAATGCCCGCCTCGATCCAGGCCTGCAGGGTCAGCTCGGCGACTTTCGGGGTCAGCTCGCTGGGTTTGAACACCACGGCATTGCCCGCCAGCAGGGCCGGCACGATGTGGCCGTTGGGCAGGTGGCCGGGGAAGTTGTAGGGGCCGAACACGGCGACCACGCCGTGGGGCTTGTGGCGCAGCACGGCGGTGGCGTCGGCCAGCGGGCCGCTCTTCTCGCCAGTACGCTCACGGAAAGCCTGGACCGAGATGGCGACCTTGTTGACCATGCTGGTCACTTCGGTGGCGGCTTCCCACAGCGGCTTGCCGGTTTCCTCGCCGATGGCGCGGGCCAGTTCCTCGGAGCGGCCCTTGAGGGCGGCGGCGAAGCGCTCCAGCACGGCGATGCGCTCCTCCACCGGGCGACGGGCCCAGGTCGGGAAGGCGTTGCGTGCGGCAGCGACGGCGGCGGCCACTTGCGACTCGGAGGCGGCACGGCCGGACCAGACCACGGCCTGGCTGACCGGGCAGAGCGATTGCAGCGGCTCGCCTTCGCCCGCCAGCCACTGGCCGGCAATGTAGTGGGTATTCATCATCAGGCTCCCCTGACGCCGGGCGGCGTCAGTTGCGTTTTCCGGAGAGGGGCACCGCGCGGACCGAAGCCCCGGCGGACAGGCGCAGGCGCTTGGCGGTCTGCGCATCGACCACCAGCGAGCCGGCGGCCACGCGCGCCGGGGCCGCGGTGATGCGGCACTCCTCGCGCTTGCGGTTGTGGATCAGGTAGGGCTCGGCGTCGTCGCCCGGCGTGCCGATGGCCAGCACCAGGTTCTGGCTGTCGGCGATGGCGCGGATCTTCTCGGTCGGCGCCTCGATGGCCGGGCCGGCATCGAAGATGTCGACGTAACCCTGGTAGCTGAAACCCTCGGCCTTGAGCATGGCCAGCGCCGGCTCGGTGTGCGGGTGCACGCGGCCGATCACTTCCCGCGCATCCTCGGAGAGGAAGCAGGTGTAGAGCGGGAACTTGGGCATCAGCTCGGCGATGAAGGACTTGTTGCCCACGCCGGTCAGGTAGTCGGCCTGGCTGAACTCCATCTTGAAGAAGTGCCGGCCCAGGCTTTCCCAGAACGGCGAGCGGCCGTCCTCGTCGGACATGCCGCGCATCTCGGCGATCACCTTGTCGCCGAACAGCTCGCGAAACTCGGCGATGAACAGGAAGCGCGCCTTGGACAGCAGGCGGCCATTGAGCCCGCTGCGGTGCTCGGCATGCAGGAACAGCGAGCACAGCTCGGACTGCCCGGTGAGGTCGTTGGCCAGGAACAGCGTGGGAATCTCGCGGTGGATGCCCAGCTCCTGGGACGCGCTGACGGTCAGGCCGACGCGGTAGTTGTACCAGGGCTCGCGCAGGCCGACGGCGCCGGCCACGGCGGAAATCCCCACGACCTTGCCGGCGTCGTCCTCGAGGACGAACAGGTAGTCGGCGTCGGCGCGCTCGGCTTCGCCACGGAAGGCCTTCTCGGCCCAGCTCACGCGGTGCTGCAGGCGCTGCTCGTTGGCCGGCAGGGTGGTCAGGCCGGTGCCGGTGCTGCGCGCCAGGTCAAAGAGAGCCGGCAGGTCGGCGCTGGTTACGGGACGGACGATCATGCTCTCTCCCCTCAGATCGCAACCAGGCGCACGCTGGCGCCCTCGCCGATGCCCAGGGCGTCGGCGGTTTCCTGGTTCAGGGTGACGGGCTTGCCCGGTACCCAGTCGAGTTCGGCGACGACGGCGCGAAAGTCCTGCAGCTGGCCGTTGGTGACCAGGTAGCCGCGGTTGCCCTTGGCGCCTTCGCCAATGCGCACCGGCACCTGCCGGCTCTGCGCGATGGAACGGATGCTGCTGGTGCGCGCGTGCAGTGCCGGGCCGCCGTCGAAGATGTCGACGTAGTTGTCGGACTCGAAACCGTCGCGCATCAGGATGTCGAAGGTGATCTGCGCACGCGGGTGCACCTGGCCCATGGCTTCCTGGGCGTCGTCGGGCAGCAGCGGCACGTAGATCGGGTAGTGCGGCATCAGCTCGGCGAGGAAGGTTCGGCTCTTCAGGCCCGAGAGCTTCTCGGCCTCGGTGTAGTCGAGGTCGAAGAAGTTGCGCCCGATGGCGTTCCAGAACGGCGACTGGCCCTGCTCGTCGCTGTAGCCGACGATCTCCACCACCACCGCATCGGCGAAACGCTCCGGATGGCTGGCCATGAACAGCAGGCGGCCACGGGAGTTGAGCTCGGCGATCGGCGTGTTCACCAGGTCGCGCTCGACGTAGAAGCTGGTCAGCAGGCTGTTGCCGGTGAGGTCATGGCACAGCGAGAGGACGTGAATCTTGTTGTGGATCTTCAACTCGCGGGAAGCATGCACGAAGGTCTCGTTGCGGAAGCTGTAGAACGGCTCGGAGAAACCGGCCGAGGCCACGATGGCCGAGCAGCCGACCAGACGGCCGGTGTCGGTATCTTCCAGCACGAAGAAATAGCTTTCTTCACCGTTGAAGCTCACTTCGGCGGCGAACGAGGCCTCCGAGGCAAGGATCTTGTCCCGCAGGCGTTCCGCGTCGTCCGGCAGCGACGTGACGCCGACCGGGCTGTCCGCGGCGAGACGCTGCACTTGCTGCAGGTCGGCCACTTGGGCGGGGCGCATCACCAGCATGGCGTCACTCCTCTAACCAGACAAAGGTTCATGATTTGCGGGCGCGACACGGCCTGTGCCGCGCTCATCAGGGCATTCTCGGGAACCGGCCGGGACGATCCGGCCGGTCAGGCGGCGAGGCGCGGGCCCCGCCGATTCAGCGTAGCCGGGGGATCAGCCGCGGGTCAGCTTGGCGATGGCGCGCTCGAGGCGATCCAGGCCTTCGTCGATGTCAGCGTCCGGGATCACCAGGCTCGGGGCGAAGCGCACCACGTCCGGGCCGGCCTGCAGGACCATCACGCCTTCCTTCTCGGCGGCGTTGAGCACGTCCTTGGCCTTGCCCTTGAAGGCATCGTTGAGCACCGCGCCGATCAGCATGCCCATGCCGCGCACCTGGGTGAAGATGCCGTACTCGGCGGCGATCTTCTCCAGACGGACCTTGAAGCGCTCGTGCTTGGCCTTCACGCCTTCGAGCACTTCCGAGGTGTTGATCACGTCGAACGCCGCACCAGCAACGGCGCACGCCAGCGGGTTGCCGCCGTAGGTGGTGCCGTGGGTGCCGACGACCAGGTGCTCGGCGATCTTCGCAGTGGTCAGCATGGCGCCGATCGGGAAGCCGCCGCCCAGGCCCTTGGCACTGGAGAGGATGTCCGGGATCACGCCGTAGTGCTGGTGGGCATAGAGGTAGCCGGTACGACCGAAGCCGCTCTGCACTTCATCGAAGATCAGCAGCGCGTTGTTCTCGTCGCACAGCTTGCGCACGCCTTCCAGGTAGGCCTTGTCGGCCGGCAGCACGCCGCTTTCGCCCTGCACCGGCTCGATGATCACGGCGCAGGTCTTGTCGGAGATGGCCGCCTTCAGGGCTTCCAGGTCGTTGAACGGAATGTGGGTGATGCCTTCGACCTTCGGGCCGAAACCATCGGAATACTTGGCCTGGCCACCGACGTTGACGGTGAACAGGGTGCGACCGTGGAAGCTGTTGACCATGGAGATGATCTCGAACTTCTCGGGGCCGTAGACGTCATGGGCGTAGCGGCGCGCCAGCTTCAGCGCGGCCTCGTTGGCCTCGGCGCCGGAGTTGGCGAAGAACACGCGCTCGGCGAAGGTGGCGTCGATCAGCTTCCTGGCCAGGCGCAGGGCCGGCTCGTTGGTGAAGACGTTGGAGACGTGCCAGATCTTGCCGGCCTGCTCGGTCAGCGCCTGCATCAGCGCCGGATGGGTGTGGCCCAGGGAACTGACCGCGATGCCGCCGGCGAAGTCCACCAGCTCTCGGCCGCTCTGATCCCAGACTCGGGAACCCTGGCCACGCACCGGAATGAAGGCAGCCGGCGAATAGTTGGGAACCATGACCTGGTCGAAGTCGGAGCGTTGGACCTGAGCTTGCGGAGCGGACATCGGTGTTCTCCTGCCTGGTTGAGGCGGCTATCGATGGATGGATTGTAGGGACGAACAGCGGGCCGGCATTGCCGCCATGCGACAACTTGTTATAGCGCCAACCCGCGGATTGCCGAGGCTTACGGAAATGCGACAGAAAGCGTCGGGAAGGCGCAGTGTAAGGCCTGCGGCCTGCTGCGGGTACACGGACGCGTGGAATTTGTTCGCGCGATGAACGAACGGTCAGCAACAGAGCGGAGAGGGAGATTTTTGCAGGAGCGAACTTGCTCGCGAGCCGCTTTACGTCGGCACACTCGGCAAGATCGTTCGCGAGCAAGCTCGCTCCTACGAAGAGCAGCGTCGTAGGGCGCATAACGCGCCAGCGTTATCCGCCGTGGCCGCAGAGACAGCCGGAAAGAGGCACTGTAGGAGCGAGCTTGCTCGCGAACCGCCTCACGCCGGCGCATCCGGCGGCATCGCTCCTGAGCAAGCTCGCTCCTCCTGAGAAATCGAGCCGGGGCCCCGCCCTCTCCCCAGCCCTCTCCCTGAAGGGAGAGGGGGCTCTTCGTGCCGGCTGATGCTGGGGGTTCATCCTGCACCATACGATCCCCTCTCCCTTCGGAGCGGGGCTCGTAGGCAGGGCTAGGGAGAGGGAAATACAGCCACGGACTTTCAGAGGAAGACAGTTGCGCCTACCCGACAGCCGTCAACCGCGCTCGGCGACCACCTGGGGGGCTTCGGCGGCGCTCTGGCCGCGGCGCTGGTTGCGGTCTTCGCGCGGGGTCACGCCGAAGAAGTTGCGGTAGGCGCTGGAGAAGTGCGGGCCGCTGGAGAAGCCGCAGGACAGGCCGATCTGGATGATCGACTTGCTGGTCTGCATCAGCATCTGCCGCGCGCGGTTCAGGCGCAGCTCCAGGTAGTACTGGCTGGGCACGCGGGTCAGGTACTGCTTGAAGATGCGCTCCAGCTGACGACGCGAGACGCACACGTGCTGGGCGATCTCGTCGGTGGTCAGCGGCTCCTCGATGTTCGCCTCCATCAGCAGCACCGCCTGGGTGAGCTTGGGGTGGCTGGAACCGAGGCGGTTCTTCAGCGGAATGCGCTGGCGTTCGGAGCCTTCGCGGATGCGCTCCACCACCAGCTCCTCGGAGACCGCGCCCGCCAGCTCGGCGCCATGATCGCGGGACAGCACGGCCAGCAGCAGGTCCAGCACCGCCATGCCGCCGCAGGCGCTCAGGCGATCACGGTCCCACTCGAACAGGTGGTTGGTGGCGATGACCTTGGGGTAACGCTCGGTGAAGTCGTCGTGCCAGCGCCAGTGCACGGCGGCGCGGTAGCCGTCGAGCAGGCCCAGTTGCGCCAGCGGATAGATGCCGGCGGACAGTGCGCCGATGCTCACGCCACTGCGCGACAGCTGCTTGAGCGCCGTGGCCAGCGGCGCGGATACCGTCTGCGGCACCTCGTCGGCGACCAGGAAGATGCGCTGGCATTGTTCCAGCGCACCATTCCAGGCTTGCCCCGGCAGCCGCCAGCCATCGGCGTCCGCCACCGTCTCGGCGCTCATGAACACAGGCTCATAAAGCGCCTCGGGGTGCAGCCGGCGGGCCACCCGCAGGGCCTCCTCGGCCAGACCGAGGGTCAGCGCCCGCGTGTGCGGCCAGAGCAGGAATCCGATGCGTTGTGCGGTCATTCGGCTAGATCACCAGGCGACGGTAACAGACAGCTTACTTCAAGCTGCCGGAAAGGAACTGCTTCAGGCGGTCCGATTGCGGATTGGCCAGGACTTCCTTCGGGCAGCCCGCCTCTTCCACCAGCCCCTTGTGCAGGAACACCAGCTGGTTGGAAACCTCGCGGGCAAAGCCCATCTCGTGGGTCACCACCACCATGGTGCGGCCTTCCTGGGCCAGGTCCTGCATCACACGCAGGACTTCGCCGACCAGCTCGGGGTCCAGCGCCGAGGTCGGCTCGTCGAAGAGCATCACTTCCGGCTCGACCGCCAGCGCACGGGCGATGGCCACGCGCTGCTGCTCACCACCGGACATGTGGGCCGGGTAGGCATCCTTGCGGTGCGCCACGCCGACTTTCGCCAGGTAATGCTCGGCCTTTTCCAGCGCTTCCTTCTTCGATACGCCCAGTACATGAACCGGTGCCTCGATGACGTTTTCCAGCGCGCTCATGTGCGACCACAGGTTGAAGTGCTGGAACACCATCGACAGGCGCGAGCGCATGCGCTGCAGCTGCTTGGCGTCGGCGGCCTTGAGCGCGCCGTCCTTGTTCGGCACGAGCTTGAGCTCTTCGCCGTTGAGCAGGATCTTGCCGGCGTGGGGCTGTTCCAGCAGGTTGATGCAGCGCAGGAAGGTACTCTTGCCCGAGCCGGAGGAGCCGATGATGCTGATCACGTCGCCTGCCTTCGCCGCCAGGGAGACGCCCTTGAGCACCTCGTGGCTGCCGTAGCGCTTGTGCAGGTCCTGGATTTCCAGTTTGTACATGGTGTCGGTTCTCGAATTCAGTCGTTGATCAGCCGGCCCTTGCGGAACGGCTCACGCCCGGCCACCTTGGCCAGCCAAAGCCCTGGCTGGGCATAGCGCCCACGCTCGATGGCGAACAGCACGCCGGAGGTACCGGCGCAAACGGTGCTGACCTTGTCGTCCAGCGGGTCGACCACCTCGAACAGCGCGTCGCCCTTCTCCACCCACTCCCCTGCCCTGCGCAGAAAGCTCACCACGCCAGCATGGGGTGCGTAGAGGTATTCGGTGCCTTCGAACGGCATGCCTTCGCAGCATTCGCCCGGGGCCGCCGGCCAGTCACCGGCGATCAATCCCTGCTCGGCGAGGAAGCCAAGGATGGCTTCGGCGTTGTCCCGCGCCTGGTCGACACGGGTGTCGCCCACCCCGCCCAGCTCGACGGTGGTCGCCAGGCACGCCAGCGGGATGGCCGCCTGCGGGAAAGCCTGCGCCAGGCGCAGCCAGGGCAGCGAGCAGGATTCGTCGAAGGAGCTGCCGCCGGAATCTTCGGCAAGCAACGCCACGCCCGCCTTAAGGCGCGCCGCCAATGACTGCCAGCGCGGCCAGTGCTGCGGGATCGCGTAGACGTGGATGGCGGCGTCGAAGTCGCAGTGCAGGTCGAGCACCACCTCGGCGTCGCACGCGTGGCGCAGCAGGAGGCGCTGCATACCCTGCAGCTCGGACGAAGCCGGCGGCAGCGCATCGAGGCCATCGCGCATGGCCTGGCGGATCAGTTCGACGTTGGCGGCCTCGTCGGCACCCAACTGAGCGCCGACACGCTCGGCCACCAGCGCGGACAGCTCGACGAAATCGCGGTTGAAATTCTTCCCGCTGCCGAATTCGAAACGGCCCAGATGGCTGGCCTGCAAGGTCTGGCCCAGGCCGATGGGGTTGGCCACCGGCACCAGCTCGACGACGCAGTTCAGCTGCCCGCGCGACTCCAGGTCCGCCAGGCGCTGCTTCAGCTCCCAGGCGGTGCGCATGCCGGGCAACTCGTCGGCGTGCAGGCTGGACTGGATGTAGACCTTGCGCGGGCCCTTGCCGTAGCGGAACACGCTCAGGCGGCGCTCGCTACCCAGGCTGCTCCACGGCAGAAGATGATCGATACGTTCCACGGTCGGTTCCTCAGTGCTTGCGCGGCGCGAGATAGGCCAGCCAGCGGCGCTCGGCCAGCTTGAACAGGCGCACCAGGGTAAAGGTCATGATCAGGTAGAAGATGCCGGCAGTGATGAACGCCTCGAACGGCAGGTAATACTGCGAGTACACGGTGCGCGCGGCGCCGGTGATGTCCACCAGGGTCACGATGGACGCCAGGCTGGTGGTCTGCAGCATCATGATCACTTCGTTGCTGTACTGCGGCAGCGCGCGGCGCAGTGCCGACGGCAGGAGGATGCGGCGGTACATCTTGATCCGCGACATGCCCATGGCCTTGGCCGCCTCGATCTCGCCGTGCGGCGTGGCGCGGATGCTGCCGGCAAGGATCTCGGCGGTGTAGGCGCTGGTGTTGATGGCGAACGCTGCGCAGGCGCAGAAGGTGGCGTTGGACAGCAGCGGCCACAGCGAGCTTTCGCGCACCACTTCGAACTGGGCCAGGCCGTAATAGATCAGGAACAGCTGCACCAGCATCGGGGTGCCGCGGATCACATAGGTGTAGAGCCAGGCCGGCAGGTTCACCGCCGGGTTCTTCGAGCAGCGCATCAGCGCCAGCGGCACCGCCGCCACGAGGCCGAAGAACAGCGAGATCGCCAGCAGCTTGAGGGTCACCAGCAGGCCGCTGAAGTAGAGCGGCAGGCTGTCCCAGATGACGGAAAAATCAAAGATCATTCGAGGGCTCCCGGTCTCAAAGCTCGGCGACTTTCACGCCAACTGAATAGCGGCGTTCAAGCATGCGCAGCAGTACCAGGGAAACGGTGGTGACCACCAGGTACAACGCCGCCACGGCGAGGAAGTAGGTAAAGGGTTCGCGGGTGGCGTCCGAGGCCTGCTTGGCCTTGAACATCATGTCCTGCAGGCCGACCACGGAAATCAGCGCGGTAGCCTTGACCAGCACCAGCCAGTTGTTGGTGAAGCCGGGAATGGCCAGGCGGATCATCTGCGGCACCTGGATGCGGAAGAACACCTGAAGCGGGCTCATGCCGTAGGCGAAACCGGCCTCGCCCTGCCCCTTGGGAATCGCCATGAAGGCGCCACGGAAGGTCTCGGACAGGTAGGCGCCGAAGATGAAGCCCAGGGTGCCGACGCCGGAGGCGAAGGGGTTGAGGTCGATGTAATCCTCATAGCCCAGCATCGGCGCGACCCAGTTCACCGCGGCCTGGCCGCCGTAGAAGATCAGCAGGATCAGCACCAGGTCCGGCACGCCACGGATCACGGTGGCATAGAGGTCGCCGCACCAGGCCAGCCACTTCACCGGCGACAGGCGGATGGCCGCACCGAGCAGGCCCAGCGCGATCGCCAGGGCCATCGACAGCAGGGACAGCTGAAGCGTCAGCCAGGCACCATCGACGATGGTGGCTCCGTAGCCATTGAGCATAATTTCGTACCTCGTGAAACCGGACGCCGCCCGCAACGACACGGACGCTCAGGGCAAGCGCAGGTGCTGGCTCACCCCCAATAAAAAAGTGGCACAAACTTCAGGATCGGGCCTGGGTTTGTGCCACTTCTGGACGTGGATCAGTTCTCGCCGTAGACGTCGAACTTGAAGTACTTGTCCTGTACTTCCTTGTACTTGCCGTTGGCACGGATGCCGGCGATGGCCGCGTTGAATTTCTCGGCCAGGGCGGTATCGCCCTTGCGCACGGCGATGCCGGCGCCACCACCGAAGTACTTCGGATCGTTGTATTCGGGGCCTACGAAGGCATAGCCCTTGCCGGCGTCGGTTTTCAGGAAGCCGTCGTCGAGGTTGACCGAGTCGGCCATGGTCGCGTCGAGGCGGCCGGAGACCAGGTCCATGTTGGCTTCGTTCTGGGAGTTGTAGCGCACGACTTCGATGCCGGCGGGGGCCAGCACGTCGGTGGCGTAGCGGTCATGGGTGGAGGCGCGCAGCACACCGACCTTCTTGCCCTTGAGGTCCACCAGCGGGTCGTTCAGGGTCACGCCCTGCTTCATCACGAAGCGCGCGGGGGTGTGGTAGTACTTGTTGGTGAAGTCCACGGACTTCTTGCGCTCGTCGGTGATGGTCATGGACGAGAGGATGGCGTCGATCTTGCGAACCTTCAGCGCCGGGATCAGGCCGTCGAACTCCTGCTCGACCCAGGTGCACTTGACCTTCATCTCTTCGCACAGGGCGTTGCCGATATCCACGTCGAAACCGGCGAGCTTGCCGTCGGGAGTCTTGAAGGAGAAAGGCGGATAGCCGGCTTCGATGCCGATGCGTACCGGCTTGTCGTCAGCGTGGGCAACCAGGGAAAGCGCGGACAGGGCCAGCGCACCGAGAAGTGCAAACTTCTTCATCAGTAACTCCTTCGAGGGTAGGACTTCGATTGGCAGGAGAAAGGGGTTGGCCCAGGCTGCCCGTGCAGAAGTGAAGGTTATTGTTCGTCTGCGCATTGCCGGCGCGATTCTTTTGAAAAGCGCGCCTACCGGGGTGAGCGGCATTCTAGCGACAGCCCCGAAGCGGTTATTTCTTCAATGCGACAAGTAATTATAGAAGCGCTGGCGACAGGGCCCCAGCGGCTTGACGGCGGGGATTTTACGTGATCCGAAAGCGGGTAGTAAAACCTGAATTACCTGCAGTAATTGGGCCACAAATAACAAATCCCAGGCCCCACGCGGGGTGCGCGATATTGACTCATTCTGCGCCAACAGAAAAGACGCACCGAGCCTGTGCGAAATGTTTCCGGGCGCCTCATTTTGTCGCGGGGAAATGTTACCGGTGGGTGAGTAGCACACCGCAGGAGCGGACCTTGTCCGCGAAATCCTCCGCGACGAACTCTCGCGCCTTGGTTTATCGCGTCTCTGCGGCGCAACAGGCAGAGCGGATATGGCTCAGCGCTATTCGCCCTGGGATCTGTTCGCGAGCAAGCTCGCTCCTACGAAATGCAGGCGTGCGACCCGACTGTAGGAGCGAGCTTGCTCGCGAACCGCATTCCACCGCGGCCGAAACTGATGGGTATCGCTGCGCCCCACACCATTCGACGTTCGTGCTCGGCGGGCACTTCGGCATCGGCGTGCCATTGGCATAAGAACGCGGAAATGAAAAACGCCCCGGCAAGCGGGGCGTTTTTCATGGGCCTAGGATCAGGCCGCGCGCATGGCCTGGTGCGTGTCGATCAGGTGCTGCACCACACCCGGATCGGACAGGGTGGAAATGTCACCCAGGGAATCGTACTCGGCCGTGGCGATCTTGCGCAGGATGCGGCGCATGATCTTGCCCGAGCGGGTCTTCGGCAGACCGGGCGCCCACTGGATCACATCCGGCGTGGCGATCGGGCCGATTTCCTTGCGCACCCAGGCGCGCAGTTCCTGGCGCAGTTGCTCGCTGGATTCCTCGCCGGCATTCAGGGTGACGTAGACGTAGATGCCCTGCCCCTTGATGTCGTGCGGCACGCCAACCACCGCGGCCTCGGCCACTTTCGGGTGGGCGACCAGAGCGCTCTCGATCTCGGCGGTGCCCATGCGGTGGCCGGAAACGTTGAGCACGTCATCCACACGCCCGGTGATCCAGTAGTAGCCGTCCTCGTCGCGACGGGCGCCGTCGCCGGTGAAGTACATACCCTTGAAGGTCTTGAAGTAGGTGTCCACGTAGCGGTCGTGGTCGCCGTACAGCGTACGGGCCTGGCCCGGCCAGGAGTCGAGGATCACCAGGTTGCCCTCGGTGGACCCTTCCAGGATGTTGCCCAGGTTGTCCACCAGCGCCGGCACCACGCCGAAGAACGGCTTGGCGGCGGAGCCCGGCTTCAGGCCATGGGCGCCCGGCAGCGGGGTCATCAGGCAGGCGCCGGTCTCGGTCTGCCACCAGGTGTCGACGATCGGGCAGCGCGACTGGCCGACGGTCTCGTAGTACCACTGCCAGGCTTCGGGGTTGATCGGCTCGCCCACCGAACCCAGCAGGCGCAGGCTGGAACCGTCGGCGCCTTCGACCGCGGCCTTGCCCTCGGCCATCATGGCGCGGATGGCGGTGGGCGCGGTGTAGAGGATGTTGACCTTGTGCTTGTCGACGATCTTGGCGACGCGGGAGATGTCCGGGTAGTTCGGTACGCCCTCGAACAGCACGGTGGTGGCACCGTTGGCCAGCGGGCCGTAGACGACGTAGGTGTGACCGGTCACCCAGCCGATGTCGGCGGTGCACCAGAAGACTTCGCCCGGACGGTAGTCGAACACGCGCTCATGGGTCAGCGAGGCGTACACCAGGTAACCGCCGGTGGTGTGCAGCACACCCTTGGGTTTGCCGGTGGAGCCGGAGGTGTAGAGGATGAACAGCGGCTCCTCGGCGCCCATTTCCTTCGGCGCGCAGCTGTTGCCGGCGACCTTCATCAGGTCCTCGAACCACACGTCGCGGTGCTGGTTCCACTTGATGGGCGAGCCGGTGCGCTTGCAGACGATGATCTTCTGCACGCTGTTGGTTTCCGGGTTGGTCAGCGCGTCGTCGACGTTGGCCTTGAGCGGGGTTTTCTTGCCGCCGCGCACGCCTTCGTCGGCGGTGATCACCACCTTGGAGCGGCAGTCGATGATGCGGCCGGCCAGGGCTTCGGGAGAGAAGCCGCCGAACACCACGGAGTGGATCGCACCGATGCGGGCGCAGGCCAGCATCGCCACCACGGCCTCGGGGATCATCGGCATGTAGATGGTCACCACGTCGCCACGGTGCACGTCCTGGCCGCGCAGGGCGTTGGCGAACTTGCAGACCTGTTCGTGCAGTTCGCGGTAGGTGATTTCGCGGTGCTCGGAAGGATCGTCGCCTTCCCAGATGATGGCGATCTGGTCGCCGCGCTCGGCCAGGTGGCGGTCGAGGCAGTTGTAGGAGAGGTTCAGCGTGCCATCGGCGAACCACTTGATGTCCACGTGGTGGTCGTCGAAGGAGGTCTGCTTGACCTTGGTGAACGGCTTGATCCAGTCGATGCGCTGGGCCTGTTCGCGCCAGAAGCCGTCGGGGTTGACCACCGACTGCTGGTACAGCTTCTTGTAGGTGGCCTCGTCGGTCAGAGTGGTCGCGGCCACTTCGGGACGCACGGGGTACACGGATGCCGCTGTCATGGCGTTTTACCTCGGTGAAGAGTGTTGTTTTTGTTGCCATCAGTTGTAACGGCGACACCCTCCCCCGAACCATACGACCATGGTCTTACCAATCCTTAGTCGTAGTGATGGGCCCCATAAGCCGTTGTTTTCACAGCGGGCGCATGGGGCCGCGACAACCTGTCACATACCAAGGGCGTGGGGCAGCGCCAGCGAGATATAGGGCACGTAGGTCACCAGGATCAGGAACAGCAGCAGGATCATCAGCCAGGGCAGCGCCGCGCGGATGGTCGAACCCAGCGGCAGGCCGGTGACCGCCGAGGTGACGAACAGGTTGAGCCCCACCGGCGGGTGCACCAGGCCGATCTCCATGTTCACCACCATGACGATCCCCAGGTGGATCGGGTCGATGCCCAGGCGCATGGCGATGGGGAAGAAGATCGGCGCGAGGATCAGCACAATGGCCGAAGGCTCCATGAAACTGCCGGCCACCAGCAGCACCACGTTGACCATCAGCAGGAAGCCGATCGGCGTCAGCCCCTCCTGCATCACCCACTCGGTGATCTGCTGGGGGATCTGCTCGGTGGTCAGCACGTGGGCGAAGAGCATGGCGTTGGCGATGATGAACATCAGCATGATGCTCAGCCGCCCCGACTCCACCAGCACCTTGGGACAGTCGCGCAGGCGCATGTCCTTGTAGACGAACAGCGCGACGAAGGCCGAGTACACCGCCGCCACCGCCGCCGCCTCGGTGGGCGTGAACAGCCCCGAGTAGATGCCGCCGAGGATGATCACCAGCAGGAGCAGCCCCCAGATCGCCCGGCGCGCGGCGGACAGCCATTCGCGCAGGCTGGCGCGCGGTTGCGCCGGCAGCGTCTTCACCCGCGCGACGATGTAGATCACCACCATCAGGATCACGCCCAGCAGCAGCCCGGGCACCACGCCGGCGACGAACAGCTTGCCCACCGAGGTCTCGGTGGCGGCGGAGTACACCACCATGACGATCGACGGCGGGATCAGGATGCCCAGGGTGCCGGCATTGCAGATGATCCCGGCGCCGAACTCGCGCGGGTAACCCGAGCGCACCATGCCCGCCACGGCAATCGAGCCCACTGCCGCCACGGTCGCCGGCGAGGAGCCGGACAGCGCGGCGAACAGCATGCACGCCAACACCGCGGCAATCGCCAGGCCGCCACGGATGTGGCCGACGCAGGCGTTGGCGAAGTCGATCAGCCGCCGGGCCACGCCGCCAGTGGTCATGAAGGCGCCGGAGAGCAGGAAGAACGGGATCGCCAGCAGCGTATAGGCCTCGGATGTCTCGAACAGCTTGATCGCCAGCGAGCGCACCGAATCCGGGCTGAACAGCAGGATCGTCAGCGCGCCGGAGAGCCCCAGGGAGATGGCGATGGGCACGCCGATGAACATGAAGACGAACAGCAGGAGGAATAGCATCATCACGGTCATGGACGATTCTCCACGGCGTCTCCGCCGGCCAGCTTCGAGGCCTCCGCGGCCTCGTCGGCCAGCCCCAGGCCGAGCTGGCGGCCGCGCAACAGGTTGATGAGGATTTCCAGGTAGCGCAGGACCACCAGGCCGAAGCCGATGGGCACGATCACCGCGACGTAGGCCTGCAGGATGCCGAAGTGGTCGAGGTCTTCCGCGCCGATGCCGGCGATGAACAGGGTCTTCACCCAGTCGTAGCTGGCGACCATGAACAGGCCGGCGTAGCCCAGGCAGCAGAGACAGGCGAGCACGCCGATGCCGCGCTGCACCGGGCGCGGCGCCAGGCGCACCAGCGCATCCACGCCCAGGTGGCCGGCGGTACGCACGCCGTAGGCGATGCCGAGGAAGATCAGCCAGCCGAACAGCGCCTTGGTCAGCGCGTTGCTCCAGGACATGTCCTGGGCAACGCCCAGGATCGCATCGCCGATGGCGTAGAACGGTCCCTGGATCGAGGGCAGGCGATCGCCCAGGTCATAGAACAGGGTGAAGACGTTGGTCACCACCACGTAGACGAAGGTCACCAGCGTCATGGCCGCCAGCAGGAAGGCGATGGCGCCTTCCTCGACGTGGTTCCACACGCGCACGAGTCGGTTCATCGAAAATTCTCCACAACGAAGGAACGCCAGGACGCCCCGCCAGCCGGCAGGGCCGGGCGGAATCAATGGGGACGGTTGGCGGCTTCGGCGGCCTGGAGGAAATCGGCGCCGACGTTGTCGCGGAATTTCTGCCATACCGGCTGCATCGCCTCGCGCCAGTCGGCGCGCTGCTGCGCGGTGAGCGGGTGGATCTCGCTGGTGCCGCTGGCGAGGATGCGCTGGCGGGCGTCGCGGTTCAGGCGCTCGGCTTCGGCGTTCACCTTCACGGTGACCTCGGCCATGATCGTCTCCAGCTCGCCGCGCAGGTCCGGCGGCAGGCCGTTCCAGAACGCCGCGTTGGTGATGACCATGTAGTCCACCAGGCCGTGATTGGACTCGGTGAAGTACTTCTGCACCTCGTTGACCTTCTGGCTCTCGTAGTTCGACCAGGTGTTCTCGGTGCCATTCACCACGCCGGTCTGCAGGCCCTGGTAGACCTCGGCGAAGGACATCTTGCGGGAGATGGCGCGCAACTGGCGGAACTGCTCGTTGAGCACATCGGAGGCCTGCACGCGGAACTTCAGGCCGCGCGCATCGCCGGGCTCGAGCAGCAGGCGGTTGGCCGACAGCTGCTTCATCCCGTTGTGCCAGTACGCCAGACCGAGGATGCCCTTGCCCTGCATGCTGGTCAGCAGGCTCTGGCCCTGCGGGCTGCGCTGGAAGGTGTCGACAGCGTCGATGTCGTCGAAGAGGAACGGCAGGTCGAAGATCTGCACCTTCTTGGTGTACTGCTCGAACTTGGCCAGGGACGGCGCGAGCATCTGCACGTCGCCCAGCAACAGCGCCTCCATCTCCTTGCCATCGCCGAACAGCGAGGAGTTGGGGTAGACCTCCACGCGCACCCGGCCGGGCAGGCGTTCTTCGGCCAGGCGCTTGAACAGCAGCGCGCCCTGCCCCTTGGGCGTGTTCTCCGCGACCACGTGGGCAAACTTGATCACTATCGGCTCGTTGGCAGCCTGCGGTTCATCGGCAGCCTGGCTGGCTGAGGCGCAGGCCAACGCCAGGACGGCGAGCAAGGCCCGCCCTATCGATCCAAACATCGCGTCACCCTCAATTTGTTCTTGTGCTTGCGAGGTGAGCCTGGCGGCAGGCTCGTGAGGAGACTGACGCAAATGCTGGCGTTCGGAGAATTCGTCTTTTCCCAAAGCGGCGTTCGTACAGACAAAACGCCAGGCAGAAAAAGCAGCGCCCGGCACGGGCCGGGCACTGGAGTATTCCTGGGTTCAGGGCCGGGGAACGGGCCTCAGGCGGGTAGCCGCGTGCGGTGCTCGAGCATCATCCGCTCGTGCTCTTCCAGCATGCCGGGCACGCAGTCGCGCAGGAACTCCACCCAGGTGCGGATCTTCGCGTCGAGGTACTGCCGCGACGGATACAGCGCATAGACGTTGAGATGGAACAGGCTGTAGGCCGGCAGCACGCGGACCAGGCTGCCATCCTGCAACCCGTGCACGGCGGAATACACCGGCAGCGCGCCGATGCCCATCCCGGCACGCACCGCCTCGGTCATGGCGTCGGCGGTATTGACCTGGAAATGGCTGTGGTTGATGCCGACCATTTCCTGGCCGTCGGGGCCGTCGAACAGCCACTTGTCCAGCGACATCACCGAGTTCACCAGGCGCAGGCAGCGGTGCTCGGTCAGCTCGCCGAGCTTCGTCGGCATGCCGTGCCGCGCCACGTACTCGGGCGAGGCGCAGAGCACGCTGTAGGTCTTGCCGATGCGCTTGGAGACGAAGCCCGAGTCCGGCAATTCCTGGGCGATCACCACGGAGATGTCGTAGCCCTCGTCGAGGATGTCGGTGATGCGGTTGGCCAGGGTCAGGTCGAAGGTGACCTCGGGGTAGATCTCGCAGTACTGCGCGATCGCACGGATCAGGTAGTGCTGGCCGATACCGGTCATGGCATGCACCTTCACCTTGCCGTGGGGGCGGGCGTGGGCATCGCCGGCCTCGGCCTCGGCTTCCTCGATGTAGCCGAGGATCTGCTGGCAGCGCTGCAGGTAGCGCTGGCCGGCTTCGGTAAGGGCGATGCGGCGGGTGGTGCGATGCAGCAGGCGAGTGCGCAGGTGCGCTTCGAGTTTGGCCACCGTCCGCGAGACGTAGGCGGTGGTGAGGTCCATGCGCTGGGCGGCGGCGGTGAAGCTGCCGGTCTCGGCGACACAGACGAAGGCACGCATGTTGTGCAGCAGGTCCATCATTTCTCCAGAAGAGCCTGTCCACGCCACGGCGGGCGGTCTCTGCAACGGTGCATGGCAAGCAACGCCTTGTTACAGATTCATGACAGGCGGCGAATTGTCGCACAGGTGCCCGCCGGGGATTATTGTACTTTCAGGTAACAATAATTCGCCCATCCGTCAGCTTATCCTGTCCCCGGCGCACTTCTAGAATCGCCCTCCCCAACGCGGTCTCCCGCCACGCCCCAGGACAAGCAGCCGTGCTCCGCCTTTCGTGCAACGTGCTTCCACCCCTTCGCTACGCCTTCCAGCCGATCCAGCCCGATTACCGCCTGCCGAGATAAGCCCGATGAGCAGTCTGTCCGTGCGCCTGCCCAAGGCCGCCGCGGTGCGCTTCGCCCTGTCCGACTGGGCGCACACCGACGGCGTGACCTGGATGTTCATCCTCAAGACCCTGATCACCGCCTTCACCGCGCTGTGGCTGGCCTACCGGCTGGAGCTGCCGCAGCCCAACACCGTGCTGGTGAGCGCCTTCATCGTGCTGCAACCGCAGAGCGGCCAGGTGCTGGCGAAAAGTTTCTACCGCATCCTAGGCACGCTGGCCGGGCTCACGGTGATGGTCACCTTCATCGCCCTGTTCGCCCAGGAGCGCGTGCTGTTCCTGCTCTGCGTGGCGATCTGGGTCGGCCTGTGCACGGCGGGCGCCGCGCGCTACCGGGACTTCCGCGCCTACGCCTGCCTGCTGGCCGGCTACACCGCGGTGATGATCGGCATCCCCGCCACCCTGCACCCGGAGGGCGCCTTCATGCAGGCGCTGTGGCGGGTGATCGAGATCACCCTGGGGATTCTCTGCACCGGCGTGGTCAGCGCCGTGGTCCTGCCGCAGACCAGCAGCGCCGCCCTGCGCAATGCGCTGAACACCCGCTTCGGCGACTTCGCCGGCCTCGCCAGCGCGGGTCTCAACGGCACGCTGGAGCGCGAGCGCTTCGAGCAGGCCAGCGCGCGGCTCGCCGCCGAGGTGGTGGGCCTGGAAAGCCTGCGCAACGTCACCGCCTTCGAAGACCCGCACATGCGCCTGCGCAGCGGTCGCCTGGCGCGCCTGAACAGCGAATTCATGCAATTGACCACACGCTTCCACGCCTTGCAGCGCCTGCTCGACCGCCTGCGCGAACGCCAGGCCAGCAACGTGCTGGAGGTGCTGATGCCCTGCCTGATCGACGTCAGCGAACTGCTCGCCAGCTGGCATGGCCGGCCGCTCGGCGAAGCGGACGCCGAGCGCCTGAGCGTGCAACTGGAACTGTGCAAGCACCACCTGATGCCGCGCATCCGCGAGGCCCGTGCCAACCTGGGCCACACCTGCCCGCGCGAAGCCGACCAGCTGGATTTCGAAACCGCCGCCGAGCTGCTCTACCGCTTCGCCGATGACATGCACAACTACGCCCAGACCCACGCCTCGCTGGCCGCGCACAAGCACGCGCGCGAGCAGTGGAAGGAGCGCTTCACGCCCAAGGCCAATGCGCTGGCCGCCGCCGTCGCAGGCTTTCGCTGTGCGCTGCTGGTGATCGTCGGCGGAGTATTCTGGATCGAGACGTCCTGGCTCAGCGGCGCCACCTTCGCCCTGACCTCGGTGCTGATCGCCGCGCTCTCCTCCGCCTCGCCCAATCCCAAGCGCCAGTCCCTGCAACTGACCCTGGGCACCCTGCTGGGCGCCACCCTGGGCTTCATTCTCACCTTCCGCGTGCTGCCGCATATCGACGGCTTCCCGCTGCTGTGCTTCGTGCTCGCCCCGGTGTTCGCCCTTGGCGCTTTCCTGATCACCCGGCCCCAATGGAGCGGCTATGGCGTCGGCCTGCTGGTGTGGTTCTGCATCGCCTCGCTGCCGGCCAACGTGGCACGCTACGACGCCTACACCTTCATCAACGAATACCTGGCGATGCTGCTCTCCATGGGCATGGCGGTGGTCGCGGCCATCGTCATCCTGCCGCCGAACCGGCCGTGGCTGTGGGAGCGCCTGGAAGCCCAGCTGCGCCTGCGCGTGGTGCGGGTGATCAGCGATCCGCTGAAGGGGCTGTCGTCGAACTTCGAAAGCGGCACCCGCGACCTGCTGAACCAGGCCTACGGGTTATCCACAGGCCGTCCCGATGTGCAGCGCCGGCTGTTGCGCTGGACCTTCCAGGTGCAGGAGATCGGTCTGTCGATCATCGAGTTGCGCCGCGAGCAGGAGGCTCTGCCGAAGGAGCCCTGGTACGCCGAGCGCATGCCCTGGCGCCGGGCGATCCGCGCGCTGGGCCGGGCATTGATCCGCCTGTTCCTCCAGCCCAGCGAGAGCAACCGCCAGCGCGCCCTGGCGGCGGTGGAGCATGCCATCCACGCGACCCGCAGCACGGATGATCGCCGCCCGCCGCACTTCGACTCCTCCCCCCTGCGCCGGGTGTGCAGCTACCTGCACTTCATCCGCACCTCGCTGCTCGATCCGCAGTCGCCGCTGCGCGACTGAGTCCGGCGGGTTCGCGAGCAAGCTCGCTCCTACGAAGAGCGTCATGCCCTCCCAGTAGGAGCGAGCTTGCTCGCGAACCGCACGGCACAAAACTCCCATGGATCGTAGGAGCGGACTCCGTCCGCGATGAGTGTCCAGCCGCGCCAGAGCCGCTCCCGCCAGACAGCTTTTCGCCCTGGTCGGCCCTCACCCTAACCCTCTCCCGGAGGGAGAGGGGACAGTTCGGTGGAGGATGAAAACGCGGCATTAGCCGGCACAGGTCGCCCCCGCTCCCGGAGGGAGAGGGGGCAGTTCAGTGGAGGATGAAAACGCGACATTAGCCGGCACAGGTCGCCCCCCTCCCGGAGGGAGAGGGCTGGGGTGAGGGATGCCCCAGTGCCGATACTTCACTTATGCAGAAGCCGAATCTCCGCGACCGCCCGCCGCAGAACCACCCCTGCAAGCCGCGTCAATTCTGGATTGTTGCCTCTGAGTACGAAGTCTTGTTGGCGCCTGGATATATGACTTGGGTCAGGCAAATCCTATTATTTCCGTGCTGTTACAGCGCGCGCCGCAACACACCCAAGACCCATCCTCATCCCCAACGTTTCCCGACGCAGCCATGAGCTGAACGTCACGGACCCGTCACGTCCGGACACCGGGAACAAGGCAGGTAAATTCATGAAAGCTGTAGTCATCCTGGCCATGCTGGGCTTCTCCTCGCTCGCCCTGGCCGAGCAGGCGAACGCCGCCGGCCAGGCACCAAGCGCGGCCGTGGAGCAGTACACCTACGACATGAAACTGGACGTCGCCCACGTCATCTCGACCACCGACGTCTCCAACCAGTGCGGTATCGTGCCGGCACGCATGACCTACGAAGACTCCCAGGGTCAGCGCCACACGGTCGAATACCAGGTGTGGGGCAACGGCTGCTCCGGCGGCTAAGCGATTCGCGCGTTCCCGCCGTGGCCCACGCAGCCTCGGCGGGAATGCCGCCCACCGCTTACGGCTGCAGCGCCGCCCTGGCGATATTGCGGCTGTGCGCACCGAAGTGGCGGATCAACTGCACGATCTGCTCATCCAGCGCCGCGTCGTGGCGGAACGGCTCCGGTGAGTTCCCTGCGCTGAAATCCCCCGCCGGCACCTTCTCGTTGTCCAGCCAATGGCCGATCGCGGCATCGAACGCCGCCGCATGGGCATGGGACTCGCTTGCCACCACCTCGCGCAGATACGCCGTCGAATAAGGTGGATAACTGCCGTCGCCGCTCACATCGGCGTACGCCGCGAGCAACGGCGACTCGCCCCCCTGGCGCAGCGTCTCGCGCAGCCAGTCGACCTCGTACCGCTCAACCCCCGTATGCCGGTCCGCCACACGCTGGATCGCCGCCTGCTTGTCGGCGTCGAAGCCGGCCATGGACTTGCCCGCCGTCCATAGCATGCTGGCGGTGGTCTCGCCCGGCAGCGGCGTCGAGTGATAGGGCTGGGTCATGTCCTGGATGTAATGCATCGCCCACCCGAGGAAGCGGTACCCCCAGTACGGATGCCCCGTGTCGAAGGCGAAGCGCGCCAGGCCATGGAACTGGTACGCGCGCCACTCGGGCCAGTTGCGTTCCAGGTACGGCGCGCCGGTGAAGATGACCGCGTCCTCGTGGTAGAAGCCCATGTGGAACGGCGCCTGGGAGCTGAACTCGTAGCGCGGATCGCCGAACGGCTGGGTGCCGAAACCGTAGCGCTGGCCGGCGTCGCCGGGATTGTCGCTGAACAGGTTGATGTCGTGGCCGAAGTCCGGCTCGTCGGCGGCGCTGGCCAGGACGTCCAGGGCGGGCACCTTCTCCCCCGCCTGCAGTTGCACGAAGCGCCACTGGTTCCAGCCGGACAGGTTGCGGAACACCAGAACGTCCGCCGGCTGCAGCGCCACATGCTTGTGCAACTCATCGCCTGGCAACTCGCCGCCGGGCGGTGGCTGCACGGCGGTGGCCAGCTTGATCTCGGGGTTCAGCCGCAATGCCATGAGGAACGCCTTGCGCAGGTCGTCGCGACCGTCTTCGGCCAGGCGCAGGTCGTCCGGGCGCGGCGGGTACTGTCGGAAGTGCTCGCGGGCGTAGGCTTCCTGCTCGTCCAGGAGCTTCACCAGGCCGGCCCGCTGCTGGCTGATGAAGCTCTCCAGCGGTTCCACCTCGACATCGGGCGCCTGGGTGAGCGCCGGCAATTGTCGCAAGGCGAGGTAGCTGCCAAGGGTGTGATTGGACCAGGCCCAGAGGCTTTGCGGCAGGGCCAGCAGGCCGGCCAGCAGGCAGGTGGAAAGTCGCTTCATCGGCTCTTCGCTCTTATTGGCAATGCAAGACGGAAAATTCCGACGCAGCCTAACAATCCGAAGCCCCGCCAGCACTGTCGAAGCCTGCCAGCGCGAGTCACCGATAACGCCACGGCTGACCATCATCAATGGCGCATACGGTCCCAGCCACTACACTTGCCCGGCATGGAAAGGCACCGGCTCCACGCGCGTGCCGGCCACTCGAAATAAGGGCGTCCCCATGCTGCAGTCCGTTTCACCCAAGCAAGACCTCCCGCTCAAGCCCGATCCAGTCGAACCCCGCAGTGGCGTCCTCGCTCCCTTCAGCATCGCCGCGTTCCGCATCATCTGGATCTGCAACCTGTTCGCCAACCTGGGCACCTGGGCGCAATCGGTGGCCGCCGCCTGGGTGGTCACCGAGGCCCACGCCAGCCCGCTGATGGTGGCGATGATCCAGGTCGCCTCGGCGCTGCCGCTGGTGCTGCTGTCGATCATGTCCGGCGTGCTGGCCGACAACCACGACCGCCGCAAGATCATGCTGGTGGGCCTGACGGTGGAGCTCTCCGGCGCCGCGCTGGTGACGGCGCTGGCGTTCATGGGCTACCTCGACCCGCTGCTGCTGATCGTGTCGATCCTCTGGCTGTCGCTGGGCAGTTCGATCACCATTCCTGCCTGGCAGGCGGCGGTGAACGAGCAGGTGCCACCGCGCATGCTCGGCGACGCCGTACTGCTCAACAGCGTCAACTACAACGTCGCCCGCGCCGTCGGCCCGGCCATCGGCGGCCTGCTGCTGTCGGCCACCGGGGCCTCCTGGGTGTTCCTCTTCAACTGCCTGTGCTACGCCGCGCTGATCTGGGCGATCTGGCAATGGCGCCGCGACGTGCCCAAACGCACCCTGCCGCCGGAGCACATCTTCGAAGGCGTGATCGCCGCCTTGCGCTTCACCCAATATTCCAGCGTCACCCGCCTGGTGATGCTGCGCTCGGCGGTGTTCGGCCTCTCCGCCAGCGCGATCTGGGCGCTGCTGCCGCTGCTGGCGCACCGCAACCCGGACGGCAGCGCCTCGGTGTACGGCTACATGCTCGGTGCCCTGGGCCTGGGCGCCATCGTCGCCAGCACCATGGTGAGCAAGGCGCGGCAGTGGCTGGGCAGCAGTCACCTGATCAGCTTCGCCGCCGCCACGCTGGCGCTGGTGATACTGACCCTGGGCTGGGTCGACAACCTCTGGGTGATCTTCCCCGCCCTGGTGCTCGGCGGAGCCTGCTGGATCGCCGCCGTGGCCACCTACAATTCGGCGGTGCAGATCCTCGTGCCCGACTGGGTCAAGGCCCGGGCCCTGGCGTTGTACCAGACCGCCATCTACGGCGGGCTGGCGGCCGGCTCGTTCCTCTGGGGGCACTTCGCCGAAACCATGGGTGTGCAGGGGGCGCTGATCGCCGCCGGCTGCCTGCTGCTGGTCTCGGTAGCGCTGCTGTACAACTCGCGGCTGCCGGAGCTGGACTCCACCAGCATCGCCCGCGCGCCGGGCGGTGTGCCGGGGCAGCCAACCTTCGTGTTCAACCCCGAACGCGGCTCGGTGCTGGTGTCCATCGAATACCGGATTCCCGCAGAGCGCACCCGTGACTTCGTCCGCGCGGCCAAGCCGCTGCGTCGCCTGCGCCTGCGCAACGGCGCGGAGCGCTGGGCGCTGTACCGCGACGTGAGCAACCCGGAAATCTGGCAGGAACTGTTCCTGGTGGACAACTGGATCGGCCACCTGCGCATGCTCGATCGCCTGACCATCGAGGACAAGACCATCATCGACAACGTCACCAGCCTGCACGCGGGCGACGCGCCGCCGGTGATCCGCCATGGGGTGAGCTATGAGTCGGGCAGCTACGAGGCGCCGCCGGAAACGCTGGGGTAGGAATCCAACATCAAGAGTCCCTCTCGCTGAAGGGAAAGGGACTGGATCAAACGCCTGGGCACCTTGCAGCCCCCAGACGGAAGCGTGGCGAGGTCAATCGGGGCGCACCGCAGCCAGAATAGCGCGGACAGCCCCTCTCCCTTCAGGGAGAGGGTTGGGGAGAGGGCACGCCCCAGCACGAAGCTCCGCTGATTACTCCGCCGCCGGCTTCTTGCGCTTGAGCGGCGCCAGGCCGTCCTGGCTCACCACCTTCGACGGGCCCGCCTTGGGCCTGGCCGCGGGTTTCTTCTTCGCCGGCGCCTTGCTGCCGGTCTTCTTCGCGTCGTCTTTTTTCTTCTTGGTGCCGGCAGCCTTGCCCGACGCCTTGACCTTCTTCGGCCCCTTGTAGGTGCCTTTGAGTTCCTTGATGGTCCGCAGCTCGAAACGCAGCTTGAGGTAACGCTCGATGCTCGACATCAGGTTCCAGTCGCCGTGGCCCACCAGCGAGATCGCGGTGCCGGCCGCACCCGCGCGGCCGGTACGACCGATGCGGTGCACGTACTCGTCGCCACGGCGCGGGATGTCGAAGTTGATCACCAGGTCCAGGCCGTCGACGTCCAGGCCCCGGGCGGCCACGTCGGTGGCGACGAGGATCTTCACCGCGCCCTGCTTCAGGCGCTCGATGGCCAGCTTGCGGTCCTTCTGGTCCTTCTCGCCGTGCAGCACGAAGACCTTGTGGCCAGCGGCAATCAGGCGGCCGGTCAGGCGGTCGGCCGCCACGCGGGTGTTGGTGAAGACGATCGCCTTCTCATAGGTCTCGTTGCTCAGCAGCCACTGCAGCAGGGCCTCCTTGTGGCCGACGTCGTCGGTCAGGATCACCTGCTGGCTGACCTCTTCGTTCAGCTCGCTGACGCGGTTGAGCTGCAGGTTTTCCGGCTCGCGCAGGACCTGCTCGACGATGGCGTGCAGGCCGCTGCCGCTGGTGGCGGAGAACAGCAGGGTCTGGCGCTGCGCCGGGCACTGCGCGGCGAGCTTGAGCACGTCCTCGGAGAAGCCCATGTCGAGCATGCGGTCGGCTTCGTCGAGGACCAGCACTTCCACGTCGCCCAGCGGCAGGTTGCCGGCGTTGAACTGCTCGTTCAGGCGGCCGGGCGTGCCGATGATGATCTCCGGATTCTTGCGCAGCCGCGCGCCCTGCACCTTGAAGTCCTCACCACCGGTGATCAGGCAGGCCTTGATGAAGGTGAACTGGGCGAAGCGCTCGACTTCCTTGAGGGTCTGCTGGGCCAGCTCGCGGGTCGGCAGCAGGATCAGCGCACGGGCGCCGCTCTTGGGCTTTTCCTCGGCGAGCAGGCGATGCAGCAGCGGCAGCACGAAGGCGGCGGTCTTGCCACTGCCGGTCTGCGCGGTCACCCGCAGGTCGCGTCCCTCCAGGGCCTTCGGGATGGCCGCAGCCTGGACCGGGGTCGGCTCGGTGAAGGACAACGAATCGAGCGCCTTGAGCAGGCGTTCGTGCAGGGCGAATTGGGAGAACAAGGCAGACCTCGATATCACGTAAAGACCAAATAGCTGCATAGCTTAATGTTTGCCGAGCCTGCGCGCTGGAAATATTGCCAACGCCCCATCCGACGGCCGCCGCGTCAATAACCCGACAAACGTAGCGGCGCTCGGCCAAGGGCGATGCCATGCTCTGGTGGGCCTGACAAAAAGGAGCATACAGGTGCCAGCGACTCTCATTTACTACGTGGCCGCCAGCCTCGACGGCTACATCGCTCGCCCCGACGGCAGCGTAGACTGGCTCGAAGGATACGGCGGCGAGGCCGACGACCATGGCTACAACGCCTTCTACGCCAGCATCGATGGCCTGCTCATGGGCCGGGCCACCTACCTGTTCTGCCTGAACCAGCAGCATTGGCCCTATCCGGACAAACCCACGCTGGTGATGACTCGTTCCAACCATCTGCCCAAGGCTGCGCCTCAGGTGGCGCTGGAGCACTTCACGCCGCTGGACGCCCTCGCCTCATTGCAGGCGCGCGGCTGCGAACGCATCTGGCTGGTCGGCGGCGGCAGCCTGGCGGGCAATTTCCTCGCCGCAGGCTTGCTTGACGAGGTGATCGTCAGCATCATTCCGCACCTGCTCGGCGCTGGCATCCCCCTGTTCAGCATCGGCCTCGAACAACGCCTGCAACTGCTCGAACAACGCAGCTTCCCCAGCGGCATCGTGCAGATGCGCTACCAGGTTCTGAAGGAAACGCCCTCGCCATGACCGCCACCATTCGTATCGCCGCCGCCTGCCTGCTGGATGAAGCCGGACGCCTGCTGCTGGTGCGAAAGCGCGGAACCCAGGCCTTCATGCTGCCGGGCGGCAAGCACGAACCCGGCGAAACCTCCGTCCAGGCCCTGCTGCGCGAACTGGGCGAAGAACTCGACCTGCACCTGGCAAGCTCCGCGCTGACGCCGCTGGGCCATTTCCAGGCCAAGGCGGCCAACGAACCGGACATGCGCGTGGAGGCCCACGTCTTCATTGCCGCCCTGCCCCACGCCGTCCAGCCCGCCGCCGAGCTGGAGGAGCTCGCCTGGCTCGACCCGGCCGGCGCCTACCCTCATCACCTCGCCCCGCTGCTGCGCGAGCAGGTCCTCCCCGCTCTGCTTGCTCATCTGAGCTAATTTGTTCAGCTCAATTACCTGCATTTCGTCGGGTTTTTCCTTAAGAAATCCTTTTTGCCTGGCTTTTCGCCAGCAATTTGCGCGGGCTGGGCATTTGCGCCAGAACCCCCGGTTTATAAGGCTTGCGGCTATAAGGTCGGGGTGTGACTGATGCGTCAGAGCACATGTCACGTCGTGTCCTACAAGTCACAGGGCATTTGTCAGAATCGACAAACGGTACGAATCGTCATGAAAAGTCGTTCAGAATGCGTGGAATTTTTGAGCGGACCAAAGGAAACCACGCCGACAACAATGGCGATCCAGCGGAGCCTGGGCGATATCAACCAGCAAGAAGACATGCCGAATGCGAAGTACACTTTTGACATGCCTTTCCATAGGCTTGGCGACCCTCTTGGCCGCCACCGAGGCAACCGCCTCCTCCAAGATTTCCCGCACCTATCAACCCGCACCGGTTGATCTGCGTATTCCAGTCCAGGGCAGCGCCCTGCTGACCTACAACGCCAAGCCGGTCAAGCAGACCAAGAGCGAGGCGCACCAGGTGACCCAGCGCGCCTACAGCATGATCGGCACGCCTTACCGCTGGGGCGGCACCTCGCCCAAGCGCGGCTTCGATTGCAGCGGCCTAGTGAACTACGTCTTCCAGAACGTCGATGAAGTCGACCTGCCGCGCACCGCGCAGCAGATGTACAGCATGCGCGGCAACTCGAAAGTGGCCCGCGACGACCTGCAGCCCGGCGACCTGGTGTTCTTCCGCATCCACAACCGCCGCAATGTCGACCATGTCGGCATCTACGTCGGCGACAACCAGTTCGTCCATGCGCCGCGTCGCGGCCAGAAGGTCCGCGTCTCCGACCTCGGTGGTGACTACTGGAAGAAGCATTACACCGCCGCCCGCCGTATCCTGCCGGAAACCCTGGCCAAGGCCGACGTCGGTCGCAGCTTCGACTGACAGCGCGCGCTCTCCCCGTGCGGGAGAGCGCCTTCCTTTCTCGCCCTTCCCTTACAGGCCGCGGCGCGCCTGCCGGCGCAACAACCGCGCGCTATCCCAACCGGTCAGCAGCACGGCGATCCAGATCGGCCCGTAGGTCCAGATCTGCGCCGGATTGAACGCCTCGCCGAGGAACAGCACGGCAATGGCGAACAACAGCACCGGCTCGACGTAGCTCAGAATCCCGAAGAGCCCCATCGGCAGCAGCCGGCTGGCCGCCATCATGGCGCCGAATGCCAGCGCGCTGATCAACCCCAGCAGCGGCAGCAGCGCCCACAGTCGGGGTACTGCCTCCAGCACCTTGCCGCTGTCGGTCAGCCACAGGGTCACCAGGGCGAACGGCAACAGCACGAGCATCTCGAAGACGAAGCCGGACAGCGAATCCACCGCCATCTTGCGGCGCAGCATGAAGTACGGCGGATAGCCCAGCGCGGTAATCAGGGTGAACCAGGAGAATGCGCGGGTCAGCCACAACTCGTGCAGCACGCCCGCCAGCGCAAAGGCCACCGCGATGGCCTGCAGCGGGGTCAGGCGCTCGCCATAAAACAAGCGACCACACAGCACCATGGTCAGCGGCAGCAGGAAGTAGCCCAGCGACAACTCCAGCGTCCGCCCGACCATGGGCGCCCAGATGAACACGCCCCACTGGATCAGCATCATCGCTGCCGTCAGCGGGAAGCATGCCAGCAACCACGGCTCGCGCAGCAGGCGCCGGCCCGCGTCGCGCAGCACGCCGCCCTGGCGGGTGAACAGCACCAGCAGCAGGACCATGGGGATGGACCACACCACCCGGTGTGCGATCACCTGGACGCTGGTCAGCGGCTCCAGCGAATGGATGTAACCGGGCAGCGTCACGAAGAGCACGGATGACGCCAGGGAGAGCGCTACACCACGTCCGGAAATGGTCATGCGAAGCGCTCCTTTCGACGGCGCAGGCCGAAACGATTGACGCCCAGCGACGCGACGATCACCGCACCACCCAGCGCCAGGCGCGGCAGGTCGGCCGCCTCGTTCCAGATCAGCAGGTTGATCAGCAGGCCCACCGGCACGTGTAGGTTGTTCATCACCGCCAGGGTGCCGGCGTCCACCTGCGTGCCGCCCTTGTTCCACCAGAACTGGCCCAGCGCCGTGGCCAACAGGCCCATCCACACCAGCACGCCCCATTGCAGTTCGGTGGTCGGCAGCTTCTGCGGATTGCCGAACAGCAACCAGCCCGGCAGCGCGATCACCAGCGCACCGACGAAGAAGTAGCCGAAGCGGCGGTACTGTGGGATGTCCGAGGGATAACGCTGCACGAGATGTTTGTAGAACACCTGCCCGGCAGCGAAGGTCGCGTTGGCCAGTTGCAGCAGCAGGAAGCCCTGGATGTAGTCGCCGCTGACGCCGTCATAGCGAATGATGCCGGCGCCCAGTACCGCCACGGCGGCGGCCAGCAGCGCCCAGGCGTTGAAGCGGCGGTTTAGCGCATCATCGATCAGCGCCACGTGCAGTGGCGTCAATACGGTGAACAGCAACACCTCCGGCACCGTCAGCACGCGGAAGCTCTGGTACAGGCAGACGTAGGTGATGCCGAACTGCAGCGCGCCCGCCAGCATCACCCCGGCGATGAATCGCGGCTCGACGCCACGCCAGCGGGTGAGCGGCAGGAATACCAGGCCGGCCAGCACCACACGGGTGAGCACGGCGAAATAGCTGTCGACCTGCCCGGCGAGGTACTCGCCAATCAGGCTGAAGGAGAACGCCCAGAGGACGGTGACAAAAAGCAGGTAAGGCATGGATAAGGCGACCGGAACGGGGCAGGCAACATAGCGTCAGTTCCAGCGTAGGAAAAGCACTGCGCGCCCGCGCCCAGTGAAAGGCAGAAACGAAAAAGGGCGACCGAAGTCGCCCTTTTCCTTGGATGAGGAAGCAGGGATTAGCCCTGGTTCTCCATCTGAGCACGGATCAGGTCACCGATGGTGGTCGGACCAGTGCTTTCTGCGTCTTGCTTGTGACGCAGTTCTTTCATCGCATCTTTCTCGTCATCAACGTCCTTGGACTTGATGGAGAGGGAGATGACGCGGCTCTTACGGTCGATGCTGATGATCTTGGCTTCGACTTCTTCGCCTTCTTTCAGGACGTTGCGAGCGTCTTCAACGCGGTCACGGCTGATTTCGGAGGCTTTCAGGATGCCTTCGATTTCGCCGCCCAGGCTGATGACAGCGCCTTTGGCGTCAACTTCCTTCACGGTACCGCGAACGATGGTGCCTTTCTCGTTGAGCGAGGCGTAGTTGGAGAACGGATCGTCTTCCAGCTGCTTGATGCCCAGGGAGATGCGCTCACGCTCCGGATCAACGGAGAGGATGACGGTTTCCAGCTCGTCGCCCTTCTTGAAGCGGCGAACGGCTTCTTCGCCAACTTCGTTCCAGGAGATGTCGGACAGGTGAACCAGACCGTCGATGCCGCCTTCCAGGCCGATGAAGATACCGAAATCGGTGATCGACTTGATGGTGCCGGAGATCTTGTCGCCCTTGTTGAAGCGGCCGGAGAAGTCTTCCCACGGGTTGGACTTGCACTGCTTGATGCCCAGGGAGATACGACGACGCTCTTCGTCGATGTCCAGAACCTGAACTTCCACTTCGTCGCCAACCTGAACGACTTTCGACGGGTGGATGTTCTTGTTGGTCCAGTCCATTTCGGAAACGTGTACCAGGCCTTCCACGCCCTCTTCCAGCTCGGCGAAGCAGCCGTAGTCGGTGAGGTTGGTGACGCGCGCGGTAACACGGGTGCCTTCCGGGTAACGGGCTTTGATGGCAACCCATGGGTCTTCGCCCAGTTGCTTCAGGCCCAGGGATACGCGGTTGCGCTCGCGGTCGAACTTCAGAACCTTGACATCGATCTCGTCGCCAACGTTGACGATTTCCGACGGATGCTTGATACGCTTCCAGGCCATGTCGGTGATGTGCAGCAGACCATCGACGCCGCCCAGGTCAACGAACGCACCGTAGTCGGTGAGGTTCTTGACGATACCTTTGACCTGCTGGCCTTCCTGCAGGGATTCCAGCAGGGCTTCGCGCTCGGCGCTGTTCTCGGCTTCCAGCACGCTGCGGCGGGAAACGACAACGTTGTTGCGCTTCTGGTCCAGCTTGATGACCTTGAACTCGAGCTCTTTGCCTTCCAGGTGAGTGGTGTCACGCACCGGACGCACGTCGACCAGCGAACCCGGCAGGAACGCGCGGATGCCGTTGACGTCAACGGTGAAGCCACCCTTGACCTTGCCGTTGATGACGCCCTTGACCACTTCGTCGGCAGAGAAAGCAGCTTCCAGAACAATCCAGCTCTCGGCACGCTTGGCTTTCTCGCGGGACAGCTTGGTTTCACCGAAGCCATCTTCTACCGCGTCCAGCGCAACGTGGACTTCGTCACCCACATTGATGGTCAGCTCGCCCTGTTCGTTGTAGAACTGCTCGACCGGGATGACGCCCTCGGATTTCAGACCGGCATGGACGGTGACCCAGTCACCATCGATGTCGACCACGATGCCGGTGATGATTGCACCCGGCTGCATGTCGAGGGATTTCAGACTTTCTTCAAAGAGTTCTGCGAAGCTTTCGCTCATGTCTATACCTGTAGTCAAAGGCTTGTAAGCCCGATTCCGCGCCACCAGCGAACACGGTCAAGTGATGAAAAAGAAGCCAGCGGGATCAAGACTGGTATCCCGCCGGCCCCCTGTTGCACCCGCCGAAACGGATGCTCCACATTCAGATTTTAAGGGAACGCTTCGCTCAATATGGGCGAAACCCTCCCGATACAAGGTCTGGAATGGTAGCAATGGATAGCGATTGCGTCAATCGACGGCCCTGGCGTCCAATGCCCTTGCCGACTCCAGCCTCGTTCTTTCATTTTCGCCCAACCTCGGAAGGTGGGGGAACCGCCTGTCAGATCCATTCTGCGGCCCCGCCCCACCCTTAAAGAAAAATCCCCGGCACTGCCGGGGATTTTCATTTGTTGCCGCTCGACTAGTCAGCCAGGCCCAGGCGCGAAACCTCAGCGAGGATGCTGTCGACCACCTCGTCGATGCCCATCGAGGTGGAGTCCACCAGGATTGCACCTTTGGCCGGCTTCAGCGGCGCCACGGCGCGCTGGCTGTCGCGCTCGTCGCGGGTGCGGATTTCTTCGGCCAGTTGCGCCTGGTCGCTGTCGATTCCCTTGTTCTTCAGCTGCAGGTAGCGGCGGCGGGCGCGCTCCTCGGCCGAAGCGGTGAGGAAGATCTTCAGCTGGGCGCCGGGGAAGACCACGGTGCCCATGTCACGGCCGTCGGCCACCAGGCCGGGCGCTTCGAGGAAGGCACGCTGGCGTTGCAGCAGCGCATCACGCACCGCCGGCAGCGCGGCGACCTGCGAGGCGCCGGCGCCGACCTGTTCGGTGCGGATGGTGTCGGTGACGTCTTCGCCTTCGAGGATGATGTGCTGGCCCTGCCCGCCCTTGGCGTGGGTGAACTGCACGTCGAGGTGCGCGGCCAGAACCTTGAGGGCTTCCTCGTTGGTCAGGTCGATACCGTGGTTACCGGCGGCGAACGCCAGCAGGCGGTACAGCGCGCCGGAGTCCAGCAGGTTCCAGCCCAGGCGCTTGGCCAGCAGGCCGGCGACGGTGCCCTTGCCGGAGCCGCTGGGGCCGTCGATGGCGACGACCGGCCATTCAGCGTTCATCAGTTCTTCTCCTCGGCGACGCGGATGCCCGCGCCGGAGGCCAACCCGAGGAAGTTCGGGAAGGAGGTCGCGACGTTGGCGCAGTCGTGGATGCGGATCGGCGCGCCGGCACGCAGGGAGGCCACGCTGAAAGACATGGCGATACGGTGGTCACCATGGCTCCAGACTTCGCCGCCGCCATAGCTGCCACCATCGATGATGATGCCGTCCGGGGTCGGCTCGCACTTCACGCCCAGGGCGATCAGGCCGTCGGCCATGACCTGGATGCGGTCGGACTCTTTCACGCGCAGCTCTTCTGCACCGCGCAGGACGGTGCGGCCCTGGGCGTTGGCGGCGGCGACGAAGAGTACCGGGAATTCGTCGATGGCCAGCGGCACCAGGTCTTCGGGGATGTCGATGCCCTTCAGCTGGGCCGAACGCACGCGAATGTCGGCAACCGGCTCGCCGCCCACTTCACGCTGGTTTTCCAGGGTGATGTCGGCGCCCATGAGCTTGAGGATGTCGATGACGCCGGTGCGGGTCGGGTTGATGCCGACGTGCTCCAGGGTCAGGTCGGAACCTTCGGCGATGCTCGCCGCGACCAGGAAGAAGGCGGCCGAGGAAATGTCGGCCGGAACTTCGATGGAGGTGGCGGTGAGCTTGTGGCCGGACTCGACGCGGGCGGTAGCGCCCTCGACGTCGACGGGGTAGCCGAAGCCGCGCAGCATGCGTTCGGTGTGGTCGCGGGTCGGAGCCGGCTCGGTGGTGGAGGTCTGGCCGGCTGCATAGAGGCCGGCGAGCAGCAGGCAGGATTTCACCTGAGCGCTGGCCATCGGCATGTCGTAATGCATGCCGGTGAGCTTCTTGCCGCCACGGATGGTCAGCGGCGGACGGCCTTCGGGGCCGGTCTCGATCACCGCGCCCATCTCGCGCAGCGGCTTGGCGACGCGGTTCATCGGACGCTTGGACAGCGACGGGTCGCCCGTCAAGGTGGAGTCGAACGGCTGGGCTGCCAGCAGGCCGCTGAGCAGGCGCATGGAGGTGCCGGAGTTGCCCAGGTAGATCGGACCGGGCGGCGGCTTCAGGCCGTGCAGGCCAACGCCGTGGACGGTCACGCGGCCGTGGTGCGGGCCTTCGATGACCACGCCCATGTCGCGGAACGCCTGAATAGTGGCCAGGGCGTCTTCGCCTTCGAGGAAGCCTTGCACTTCGGTCGTGCCTTCGGCCAGGGAGCCGAGCATGATCGAGCGGTGGGAAATGGACTTGTCGCCCGGTACGCGAACACGTCCGGACAGGCGGCCACCCGGCTGGGCCAGGTAAATCAGGTCATTGTTGTGCATGGCGTCCACATAGGCCCGTTGGGCCAGGATTTTGCTGAAATGCTCGCGGGCAACGCGGGCGCGGGTGAAGACGCCCATCAGTTGCTGCCCGTCCCCCTTGTCGACGGCCTCGCGCAGGGCGTCGAGGTCGTCACGGAATACGTCGAGGATGCGCAGCACCGCCTCGCGGTTGGCGAGGAAGATGTCGTGCCACATCACCGGGTCGCTGCCGGCGATCCGCGTGAAGTCGCGGAAGCCGCCAGCGGCATAGCGGAAGATTTCCAGATTCTCGCTGCGTTTGGCCAGCGAGTCGACCAGCGTGAAGGCCAGCAGGTGCGGCAGGTGGCTGGTCGCCGCCAGGACTTCGTCGTGGTGCTCGACGTCCATCTGCTCGACATCCGCGCCCAGCTCGCGCCAGAGACTTTCGACGCACCGGACCGCATCCGCGTCGGCATTATCCAGCGGCGTGAGGATGACTTTATGACGGCGGAACAGTTTCGCGTTGGCCGCCTCCACTCCGCTCTGCTCGGAACCGGCGATCGGGTGGCCGGGAATGAAGCGCGCCGGCATGCCGCCGAACACCGCCTTCGCGGCCCGTACCACGTTGCCCTTGGCGCTGCCGACGTCGGTGAGGATGGCGTTGCCCAGGTCGAAGGTAGCGAGTTCGCCGAGGACCTTCTCCATGGCCAGGATCGGCACGGCGAGCTGGATCACGTCGGCGTCGCGACAGCCGGCTGCGAGGCTTTCCTCGCAGCGGTCGACCACGCCAAGCTCCACCGCCAGGCGGCGGGTTTCCGGGTCACGGTCGACGCCGACCACTTCCTCGAACAGCCCCTTCTGGCGGATGCCCTTGGCGAAGGAACCGCCGATCAGGCCGAGCCCCACCACCACCAGGCGGCGCAGCTTGTGCGGCTGGACATCAGGCACGGGCAAGCACCTTGGCCAGCGCTTCGAGGAAGCGGGCGTTCTCGGCCGGCAGGCCGATGGAGATGCGCAGGTGCTGCGGCATGCCGTAGCCCCCCACCGGACGGACGATCACGCCTTCGGCGAGCAGGGCCTGGTAGACCGGGCCGGCGTCGCGTTTCAGATCGACGGCAATGAAGTTGCCCTTGGAGGGGATCCATTGCAGATCGAGTGCGCGCAGGCCGTTTTCCAGCTGCACCATGCCCTCGTCATTGATGCGTTTGCCCTCGGCGAGGTACTCGGCATCGTCCAGCGCGGCGCAGGCGGCGGCCAGGGCCAGGCTGTTGACGTTGAACGGCTGGCGCACGCGGTTGAGCACGTCGGCGACCTGCGCCGAGGAGATCGCGTAGCCGACGCGCAGCGACGCCAGGCCATAAGCCTTGGAGAAGGTGCGCGACACCAGCAGGTTCGGGTAGCGGGCCAGGTACTTCAGGCCGTCCGGCAGCTCCTCGCCTTCGGCGTACTCGATGTAGGCCTCGTCGAGTACCACCAGGACGCTCTCCGGAACCTGCGACAGGAAGCGCTCCAGCGCGTCCGGGCCGAACCAGGTGCCGGTGGGGTTGTTCGGGTTGGCGATGAAGACCACGCGGGTGTTGGCATCGATGGCCGCCAGCATGGCTTCCAGGTCATGGCCCCAGTCCTTGGCCGGCACGACCTTGCCCTGGGCGCCAACGGCCTGGGTGGAGATCGGGTAGACGGCGAAGGCGTACTGGCTGAACACGGCGTTCAGGCCGGGGGCCAGATAGGCGCGGGCCACCAGGTCGAGAATGTCGTTGGAGCCGTTGCCCAGGGTGACTTGCGCGGTGTCGACGGCGCAACGCTCAGCCAGGCGGCTCTTCAACTCGAAGCCGTTGCCGTCGGGATAGCGGGTCAGTTCGGCCAGTTCGGCACGGATCGCCTCGAGGACCTTCGGGCTCGGGCCCAGCGGGTTTTCGTTGCTGGCCAGCTTGACGATGCCGGCGGGGTCGAGCTTCAGCTCGCGGGCCAGTTCATCGACCGGCTTGCCCGGCACATAGGGGGAAAGCTTCTGCACACCCGGCTGGGCCAGGGCAAGGAAATCACAGCTCATGGGGCATCTCTCTCGAGTGGGGCCGCTCAGAATGAGTCGATGTAACCGGCGGCCACCATGTAATTGCAGATGCGGTCGACCGCTTCCTCGACCGTCAACGTGGAGGTATCGATGGCCAGTTCCGCGGCCTCCGGGACTTCGAACGGGGAGTCGATACCGGTGAACTGCTTCAGCTCGCCGGCCCGCGCCTTGCGGTAAAGACCCTTGGGGTCGCGCTCCTCGCAGACGCTCAGCGGGGTGGAAACATGAACCTCGACAAAGCACTCGGGCAGCAAGGCACGGACGAGGTCGCGATCGGCCCGGAACGGCGAGATGAACGCCGCAATGGCGATAAGCCCCGCATCCACCATCAGCGCGCCCACCTCGCCTACCCGGCGGATATTCTCGCAGCGGTCCTCGGCACTGAAGCCCAGGTCACGATTGAGGCCGTGGCGGAGGTTGTCGCCATCGAGCAGGTAGGTATGCCGACCACACGCATGCAGTCGATGTTCGAGAGCGTCGGCGATTGTCGACTTGCCGGAGCCGCTCAGCCCCGTCAGCCAGATCAGACACGGGCGCTGCCCCTTGATCCACGAGCGGCTCTTGCGATCGACCACCGACGGCTGCCAGCGAATATTTCGACTGCTGGGCATCAGAGCACGGCCTTGGGATAGGAACCCAGCACCTTCAGGGCGACGGCTTCGCTGTTGATCTTCTCCAGCACATCCTTGATCAGCGGGTCCTTGTGGTGACCGACGAAGTCGATGAAGAACACGTAGGTCCACTTGCCGCTGCGCGACGGGCGGGTCTCGATGCGGGTCAGGTCGATGCCGTTGTTGTGGAACGGCACCAGCAACTCATGCAGCGCGCCCGGCTTGTTGCGCATGGAGACGATGATGGAGGTCTTGTCGTCGCCGGTGGGCGGCACTTCCTGGTTGCCAATCATCAGGAAGCGCGTGGAGTTGTCCGGACGGTCCTCGATCTTCTCGTGCAGCTTGTCCAGGCCGTACAGGCTGGCCGCCATGTCGCCGGCGATCGCCGCGCTGTTCCACTCGCTCTTCACTCGCTTGGCGGCATCGGCGTTGCTGGAGACCGCCACGCGCTCGACGTTCGGGTAGTGCGCGTCCAGCCACTTGCGGCACTGGGCCAGGGACTGGGCGTGGGAGTAGATACGGGTGATGTTGTTGGTCTTGGTGTTCTCGCCCACCAGCAGGTGGTGGTGGATGCGCAGCTCCACCTCGCCGCAGATCACCAGGTCGTGCTCGAGGAAGCTGTCGAGGGTGTGGTTGACCGCGCCCTCGGTGGAGTTTTCCACCGGCACTACGCCGAAGTTCACCGCACCGGCGGCAACTTCGCGGAACACTTCGTCGATGGCCGCCATCGGCGTGCTGATCACCGCATGGCCGAAGTGCTTGAGCGCCGCGGCCTGGGTGAAGGTGCCTTCCGGGCCGAGATAGGCCACTTTCAGCGGCTGCTCCAGGGCGAGGCAGGAGGACATGATCTCGCGGAACAGACGCGCGACTTCCTCGTTGTCCAGCGGGCCCTTGTTCAGCTCCATGATGTGCTTGAGCACCCAGGCCTCGCGCTCGGGCCGGTAGAACACCGGCTTCTCGCCTTCGGGCAGCGCGGCCATTTTCACGCGCGCCACGTCGGTGGCGCAGCGGGCGCGTTCGCTGATCAGCTCGAGGATCTTCTCGTCGAGGCTGTCGATGCGTACGCGCAAAGCCTTGAGCTGGTCAGCGTCGCTCATCAGCCGTGCTCCTTCTCGAACTCGGCCATGTAGCCGACCAGGGCTTCGATGGCGTCCAGGCCCAGGGCGTTATAGATGGAGGCACGCATGCCGCCCACCGAACGGTGGCCCTTCAGGTTGAGCAGGCCGCGTGCGTCGGCGCCTTCGAGGAAGACCTTGTCGAGCTTCTCGTCGGCCAGGCGGAACGGCACGTTCATCCAGGAGCGGGCGCTGGGCTGGATCGGGTTGGTGTAGAAGTCGCTGCTGTCGATGAAGCCGTACAGCATGTCCTTCTTGGCGCGGTTGCGCTTCTCCATCGCCTCGACGCCGCCCTGCTCCTTCAGCCACTGGAAGACCAGGCCGGAGAGGTACCAGGAATAGGTCGCCGGGGTGTTGTACATGGAGCCGTTATCGGCGGCGACCTTGTAGTTGAGCATGGTCGGGCAGATGCTGCGGGCGCGGCCCAGCAGGTCTTCGCGAACAATGACGACCACCAGGCCGCTCGGGCCGATGTTCTTCTGCGCGCCGGCGTAGATCAGGCCGAACTTCGACACGTCGGTCGGGCGCGAGAGGATGTCCGAGGACATGTCCACCACCAGCGGGACGTCGCCGACTTCCGGAATCCAGTCGAATTCCAGGCCGCCGATGGTCTCGTTGGACGCGTAGTGCAGATAGGCCGCGTCCTTGGACAGGTTCCACTCGTTCTGACCGGGAATGGCGAAGTAGTCGTACTTGGACGCGCTGGCGACCACGTTGACGTTGCCGTAGCGGCGAGCCTCTTCGATGGCCTTCTTCGACCAGATGCCGGTTTCCACGTAGTCCGCCACGCCATCTTCGGGCAGCAAGTTCAGCGGGATCTCGGCGAACTGCTGGCTGGCACCGCCCTGCAGGAACAGCACCTTGTAGTTCGACGGCACGCCCATGAGGTCGCGCAGGTCCTGTTCGGCCTTCTCGGCGATGGCCACGTAGTCGTCGCTACGGTGGCTCATCTCCATGACCGACAGCCCCTTGCCCTGCCAATCCAGCAGTTCGGCGCGGGCGCGCTCCAGCACCTCGGTGGGAAGCGCCGCGGGACCGGCGCAGAAGTTAAAGGCTCGCTTGCTCACATCCACTCTCGCTATCAGTCTTCGCTGGCCTGCGGGGCTTCTTCCGCCGCAGCTTCGCCTGCTTCTGGGTTCTCGTCCGAGACCTCGCCGTCGACGATCTCGCCGTCGATGACGTCGTCTTCGCCTTCCACCACGGTCGGCTCCTGCACCCGCTCCAGACCCACGACGGTCTCGTCGGCGGCCAGCTTGATGAGGATCACGCCCTGGGTGTTACGGCCAGCGCCGCGCACTTCGTCGACACGGGTACGCACCAGGGTGCCCTGGTCGGAAATCAGCATGATTTCCTCGCCGTCCAGCACCTGCACGGCACCCACCAGATTGCCGTTGCGCTCGTTGATCACCATGGCGATCACGCCCTGGCCGCCACGACCGCGACGCGGGTAGTCGGCCAGCGGGGTGCGCTTGCCGTAGCCACGCTCGGAGGCGGTGAGGATCTGCGCCTCGCGGCACTCGGGGATCAGCATGGAGATGATGCGCTGGTCGTCGGCCAGGCGCATGCCGCGCACGCCACGGGCGTTACGACCCATGATGCGCACCTTGCTTTCCTTGAAGCGGATCACCTTGCCGGCGTTGGAGAACATCATCACGTCCTTCGAACCGTCGGTGATGGCGGCGGCGATCAGCGAGTCGCCCTCTTCCAGCTTCAGGGCGATCAGGCCGTTGGAACGCGGCTTGGTGAACTGGATCAGCGGGGTCTTCTTCACGGTGCCTTTCATGGTGGCCATGAAGATGTACGCGCCGGTCGGCTCGTCCTGGCTGAAGTCGGCGTCATCGCCCTCTTCGCCTTCTTCGGCTTCCACCACCTCGGCGACCTGCTCGGCGACCACGTCGTCGTCATCGCCCTCTTCACCGGCGAACTGGGCACGCACGGCTTCCAGGTCGATCTGCAGCATCGCGGTGATGCGCTCGCCTTCGTCCAGCGGCAGCAGGTTCACCAGCGGACGGCCACGGGCCGTGCGGGAGGCTTCCGGGATCTCGAAGGTGCGCAGCCAGTAGACCTTGCCCTTGCTGGAGAACAGCAGCAGCGTGGCGTGGCTGTTGGCGACCAGCAGGTGTTCGATGTAGTCCTCGTCCTTCACGCCACTGGCGGATTTGCCCTTGCCGCCGCGACGCTGGGCCTCGTAGGCAGCCAGCGGCTGGGACTTGGCGTAGCCGCCATGGGAGATGGTCACCACGCGCTCTTCTTCGGTGATCAGGTCGGCGATGGTCAGGTCCATCTGCGACGCGACGATCTCGGTGCGGCGGGCATCGCCGAACTCGGCCTTGACCTTCTCCAGCTCCTCGCGAATGACTTCCATCAGGCGCTCGGGGCTGGTCAGAATGCGGATCAGCTCGCCGATCAGGGTGAGGATTTCCTGGTATTCGGACAGGAGCTTCTCGTGCTCCAGGCCGGTCAGGCGGTGCAGGCGCAGTTCCAGGATGGCCTGGGCCTGCTCCGGCGACAGGTAGTACTTGCCCTCGCGCAGGCCGTACTGCGGATCCAGGTCTTCCGGACGGCAGGAATCGGCACCGGCGCGCTCCACCATGGCCTCCACGGCGCTGGATTCCCAGGCGGTGGCGATCAGGCGTTCCTTGGCTTCGGCCGGGGTCGGCGAGGTCTTGATCAGCTCGATCACCGGGTCGATGTTCGACAGCGCGACGGCCTGGCCTTCAAGGATGTGGCCGCGCTCGCGGGCCTTGCGCAGTTCGTAGACGGTCCGGCGGGTCACCACTTCACGGCGGTGACGGATGAACACCTCGAGCATTTCCTTGAGGTTCATCGTGCGCGGCTGGCCGTCGACCAGGGCCACCACGTTGATGCCGAAGACGCTCTGCAGCTGGGTCTGGGCGTAGAGGTTATTCAGCACGACCTCGCCCACTTCGCCGCGGCGCAGCTCGATGACCACGCGCATGCCGTCCTTGTCGGACTCGTCGCGCAGCTCGGTGATGCCTTCGATCTTCTTCTCTTTCACCAGCTCGGCGATCTTTTCGATCAGACGGGCCTTGTTCAGCTGGTAGGGCAGCTCGGTGATGATGATCTGCTGGCGGTTGCCGCCCTTTTCCATGTCCTCGATGGTGGCGCGGGCACGGATATAGATGCGGCCACGGCCGGTGCGATAGGCCTCGATGATGCCCGCACGGCCGTTGATGATGCCCGCCGTCGGGAAGTCGGGGCCGGGGATGTAGTTCATCAGCTCGTCGATGGACAGCTCGGGGTTGTCCATCAGCGCCAGGCAGCCGTCGATCACCTCGGTGAGGTTGTGCGGCGGGATGTTGGTCGCCATGCCCACGGCGATACCGCTGGAACCGTTGACCAGCAGGTTCGGGATCTTGGTCGGCATGACCGCCGGGATCTGCTCGGTGCCGTCGTAGTTGGGCACCCAGTCGACGGTTTCCTTGTCCAGGTCCGCCAGCAGCTCATGGGCGAGCTTGGCCATTCGCACTTCGGTGTATCGCATGGCCGCGGCGTTGTCGCCGTCCACCGAACCGAAGTTGCCCTGGCCGTCGACCAGCATGTAGCGCAGCGAGAAGGGCTGGGCCATGCGGACGATGGTGTCGTATACCGCGGTGTCGCCGTGCGGGTGGTACTTACCGATCACGTCGCCGACCACACGGGCGGACTTCTTGTAGGGCTTGTTCCAGTCGTTGCCCAGTTCGCTCATGGCGTACAGGACGCGCCGGTGCACGGGCTTCAAGCCGTCGCGCGCATCGGGCAGGGCACGACCGACGATCACGCTCATGGCGTAATCGAGGTAGGACTGTCGGAGTTCGTCTTCGATGTTGACCGGGAGGATTTCTTTGGCCAGTTCGCCCATGAGAAGCCTGGTTCCTTTTTCAAATGGGACTCCGCCACGCTCGTCCTGAGCCCGGCGGAGCGCGGTGCGCCATCAAAGCGCCACCGACTCTCTACAAATCAACGACTTGGCCGCTGATCCGCGATGCTGTGGGGGGCGAAAAAATGCCCCATCAAGAACCGTCGGAGCTTACCACAAGCCAGGGTCAAACCCTACCCTTGCCCAAGCCCCTCGATGAATTGCCGCAGGCCCCGTCAGTGCAGGCGCTTGCGGCTCATCAGCTGGGCCATCCGCTCGGCGTCCGGGCGCTCGACCACGCCGCGCTCGGTCACGATGGCGTCGATCAGATCGGCCGGGGTCACGTCGAACACCGGATTGAAGGCTTCGACGTCGGCCGCGACACGTTTGCCGCCGATTTCCAGGAGTTCGCGACCGTCGCGCTCCTCGATCGGGATGTCCTCGCCGCTTTCCAGGCCCATGTCGATGGTCGAACTGGGCGCCACAACCATGAAGCGCACGCCATGGTGCATGGCGGTCACGGCCAGCTGGTAGGTGCCGATCTTGTTGGCGACGTCGCCATTGGCGGTGATGCGGTCGGCGCCGACGATGACCCAGGTGATGCTTTCGGTCTTCATCAGGTGCGCGGCGGCCGCATCCGCATTCAGGGTGACCGGAACACCCTCGTTGGCCAGCTCCCAGGCGGTCAGGCGAGCGCCCTGCAGCCAGGGGCGGGTCTCGTCGGCGTAGACGCGCTCGATCAGCCCTTCCAGGTGCGCTGCGCGCAGCACGCCCAGCGCGGTGCCGAAGCCGCCGGTGGCCAGGGCGCCGGTATTGCAGTGGGTGAGGATCTTCTGCGGGCCGCCGTGGTGCTTGCGGATCAGGTCCACGCCCAGCTGGGCCATGGTCAGGTTCGCCTCGCGGTCGCTTTCGTGGATCGCCACGGCCTCGGCCTCCAAAAGCGGCAGCGGGTCCTCGCCCGGCTTCAGGCGCTCCAGGCGGTCGCGCATGCGGTTCAGCGCCCAGAACAGGTTGACCGCCGTGGGACGCGATTCGGCGAGGACGGTGAAGTCCTCCTCCAGCGCCGCGCGCCAGTCGCCGCCGGCGGCCACACGGGCGCGCAGGCCCAGCACCAGGCCATAGGCGGCAGCGATGCCGATGGCCGGCGCGCCCCGCACCACCATCTGACGGATGGCGTCGGCGACGCCCTCGGCCGTCTCGTAGGACAGCCAGGTTTCCTCCAGCGGCAGCAGGCGCTGGTCCAGCAGTCGGAGTGTGCCCTTGCGCCAATCAATGGCCGTGACCCGTTCGGCCGCCAACAGTCGCTCACGCATGGAACACCTCTTCATTTCAATGGAATCGCGGGCCGCTCCGGCGCCACGGAAATCGCCCCGGAAACACCGGGAAACGGCGGAGTATACCGAGCCTTAGGCCCCGGCGCTCGGCTATACTCGGCGCCTTTATCCACGCGCCCAGGATGCGCTTCATGCCGACCGAAAAAGTCCCGCTCGACCTGCTGCTCTTCCCCACCTGGATCGTCCCCGTGGAGCCCGCCGGCGTCGTCCTGCGCGATCACGGCCTGGGCATCCGCGACGGCCGCATCGCCCTGCTCGCCCCGCGCGCCGAGGCCCTGCGCCACCCGGCCACGGAAACCCGCGAGCTGCCGGGCATGCTGCTCTCCCCCGGTCTGATCAACGCCCACGGCCACGCGGCGATGAGCCTGTTCCGCGGCCTGGCGGACGACCTGGCGCTGATGACCTGGCTGCAGGAGCACATCTGGCCGGCCGAGGCCAAATGGGTCGGCGAAGACTTCGTCCGCGACGGCACCGAGCTTGCCATCGCCGAGCAGCTCAAGGGCGGCATCACCTGTTTCTCGGACATGTACTTCTTCCCGCAGGTCGCCTGCGAGGTGGTGCACAAGGCCGGTGTGCGCGCGCAGATCAGCGCGCCCGTGCTGGATTTCCCGGTGCCCGGCGCGCGCGACGCCGACGAGGCGATCCGCCAGGGCCTGGCGCTGCGCGACGACCTCAAGCACCACCCACGCATCAAGGTAGCCTTCGGCCCGCACGCGCCGTACACCGTCAGCGACGACAAGCTGGAAAACATCCTGATGCTGGCCGAGGAACTGGACGCCGGCATCCACATGCACGTCCACGAGACTGCCTTCGAGGTCCAGCAGGCGCTGGAGAAGCACGGCGAACGCCCGCTGGCCCGCCTGCACCGCCTCGGCCTGCTCGGGCCGCGCTTCCAGGCCGTGCACATGACCCAGGTGAACGACGAAGACCTGGCCATGCTGGTGGAAACCAACAGCTCGGTGGTGCATTGCCCGGAATCGAACCTCAAGCTGGCCAGCGGCTTCTGCCCGGTGGAGCGGTTGTGGCAGGCCGGCGTCAACGTCGCCATCGGCACCGATGGGGCGGCCAGCAACAATGACCTGGACCTGCTCGGCGAAACCCGCACCGCCGCCCTCCTGGCCAAGGCCGTGGCTGGCCAGGCCACCGCCCTCGATGCCCACCGCGCCCTGCGCATGGCCACACTGAACGGCGCCCGCGCGCTGGGCATGGAGCAGGAAACCGGCAGCCTGGAACTGGGCAAGTCGGCCGACCTGACCGCGTTCGACCTCTCCGGGCTGGCACAACAGCCGGTGTACGAGCCGGTTTCCCAGCTGATCTACGCCAGCGGCCGCGACTGCGTGCGCCACGTGTGGGTTGGCGGCAAGCAGCTGCTGGACGACGGCAGGCTCACCCGACTGGATGAGGAGCGGCTGATTGCCGTGGCGGGCGAGTGGGGTCGGAAGATCGCCGGGGGCTGACCCCGCGTTTGCAAGCCCCCTCTCCCCAGCCCTCTCCCTGAAGGGAGAGGCGGCGTTCCGAGCGGAGCGAAGGTTTCTGCGTTTCCAGCCACCACGGCATCAAGCGATGCGCCAGTATCAAAGCTCGCGCCGATCCAGTCCCCTCTCCCTTCGGAGCGGGGCGCGCCGCCAGGGTTAGGGAGAGGGAAGCCGTGGGCGCAGACACCGCCAGGAAACGGAAGCTGCGACAATCTGTCATGCCGCGCCCCATCCATTCCGCGAAGCTGGCATCATAGTCAGCCTTCGTTTCCAGCTTTTCGATCAATAGGGACACCATGAGCAACGTCGACCACGCCGAGATCGCCAAATTCGAGGCCCTCGCCCACCGCTGGTGGGACCGCGAAAGCGAGTTCAAGCCCCTGCACGACATCAACCCGCTGCGCGTCAACTGGATCGACGAGCGCGTCAGCCTCGCCGGCAAGAAAGTGCTGGACGTCGGCTGCGGCGGCGGCATCCTCAGCGAAGCCATGGCCCAGCGCGGCGCCACCGTCACCGGCATCGACATGGGCGAAGCGCCCCTGGCGGTCGCCCAGCTGCACCAGCTGGAATCCGGCGTGCCGGTGGAATACCGCCGCATCACCGCCGAAGAGCTGGCCGAGGAAATGCCCGGGCAGTTCGACGTGGTGACCTGCCTGGAGATGCTCGAACACGTGCCGGACCCGGCCTCGGTCATCCGCGCCTGCCACAAGATGGTCAAGCCCGGCGGCCAGGTGTTCTTCTCCACCATCAACCGCAACCCGAAGGCCTACCTGTTCGCCATCGTCGGCGCGGAATACGTGATGCGCCTGCTGCCCCGCGGCACCCACGACTTCAAGAAATTCATCCGCCCCTCCGAGCTGGGCGCCTGGTCGCGGGATGCGGGCCTGGCGGTCAAGGACATCATCGGCCTGACCTACAACCCCCTGACCAAGCACTACAAGCTGGCGGGCGATGTCGACGTCAACTACATGATCCAGACCCTGCGCGAGGAGTGAGTCGCATGCTCAGAGCGGTTCTCTTCGACATGGACGGCACGCTGCTGGACACCGCGCCGGACTTCATCGCCGTGTGCCAGGCGATGCTCAAGGCCCACGGCCGCGCGCCGGTGGCCGACCAGCGCATCCAGGACGTGGTTTCCGGTGGCGCCCGCGCCATGGTCGCCGCGGCCTTCGACATGGATCCGGAAGCCCCCGGCTTCGAGCCCCTGCGCCAGGAGTTCCTCGACCGCTACCAGGCGCATTGCGCCGTGCTCACCCGCCCGTATGAAGGCATGGCCGAGCTGCTGGACAGCATCGAGCAGTCGCGCCTGATCTGGGGGGTGGTGACCAACAAGCCGGTGCGCTTCGCCGCGCCGATCATGGAGCAACTGGGCCTGGCCGAGCGCTCAGCCGTGCTGGTCTGCCCGGACCACGTGAAGAACAGCAAGCCGGACCCGGAAATGCTCCTGCTGGCCTGCAGCCAGCTCAAGGTCGACCCGTCCGAGGTGCTGTTCATCGGCGACGACCTGCGCGATATCGAATCGGGCCGCGCCGCCGGGACCAAGACCGCCGCCGTGCGCTACGGCTACATCCACCCGGACGACAACCCCGCGCACTGGGGCGCCGACGTCATCGTCGACGCGCCCCGCGACCTGCTCGCCGTCCTCGATCGCGCCCTCTGCAGCTGCTGAAGCAGCAGCCCAAGCCACACGCCGCAAGCCTCAAGCCTCAAGCCCAAAGCCGCACGGTGCCGCTTGTCGCTTGCCGCTCTCCGAAGGAGCCCCCATGTTCGACTATTCCGCCCGCCCCGACCTGCTCAAGGGCCGCGTCATCCTGGTGACCGGCGCCGGTCGCGGCATCGGCCGGGCCGCCTCGCTGGCCTTCGCCGCCCACGGCGCCACCGTGCTGCTGCTGGGCAAGACCGAGGACTACCTCAACGAGGTCTATGACCTGATCGTCGCCGCCGGGCATCCGGAACCGGTGGTGATCCCGCTGAACCTGGAAACCACCCAGCCCCACCAGTACGACGAACTGGCGGCCACCATCGAGCAGGAGTTCGGCAAGCTCGACGGCCTGCTGCACAACGCGTCGATCCTCGGCCTGCGTTCGCCCATCGAGCAGATTTCCACCGAGAACTTCACCCGCGTCATGCAGGTGAACGTCAACGCCATGTTCAGCCTCACCCATACCCTGCTGCCGCTGCTCAAGCTCTCCGAGGATGCCTCGGTGGTCTTCACCTCCAGCAGCGTCGGCCGCAAGGGCCGTGCCTACTGGGGCGCCTACGCGGTATCGAAGTTCGCCACCGAAGGGCTGATGCAGGTGCTGGCGGACGAGTGCGAGGATATCTCCAGCGTGCGCGCCAACAGCGTCAACCCCGGCGCCACCCGTACCGCCATGCGCGCCCACGCCTACCCGGGCGAGAACGCCTTCAACAACCCGGCGCCCGAAGAGATCATGCCGGTCTACCTGTACCTGATGGGCCCGGACAGCAAGGGCGTGAATGGCCAGGCGTTCAACGCCCAGGACTGATTCACTCCGCAAGATACGGTACGGACGTACCAGCGGCGTCGGCCTGTAGCCCAGCAACGACGCCGCTTCCCGCCAATTTTCCGGCTCCGCTTACCGGCGCCCTCCGGCAAAGTGCCATCATTTCGCCAGACTTCTGGCGAAACCTCCCTCGCTGCGGAACCCCGACCGCCACCGGTCGGTCAATACGGCGTCTTTTCAGGCCTTTTCCTGCCCTGGCACGGAAATCGCTCTGTCCTTCGCAAACGCCGTAAAAATGGTCACCGCCATGGTTCCTCCCAAGCAGTCCAACACCATCGATTTCGATGCCGCCAAGCTCCAGCGCGCCACCAGCCAGGACCTCCGCAAACCCTCGCGGCGTCCGCTGGAACTGCTGGAGCTGCGCCAGCAGTTGAACCTGCAATTGCAGGTGAGCCTGGAGGCGGAGCGCATCCTGGCGGTGTTCTTCCGCGAGATCCAGCAGTTGCTGCCCGTGGAGTACCTGGCCTATGCCCATGCCGGCGCCGACCTGCGCCTGGAGTTCGGCGACGCGGCGCGGCACAGTGCCGACTACCGCCTGACCCATGGCAGCGAATACCTGGGCGAGATCAGCTTCCGCCGCGCCCGGCGCTTCGCCGAGGCCGAGCTGGCGCAGCTGGAGTCGCTGATGGCCTGTCTGCTCTATCCGCTGCGCAACGCCCTGCTCTACCGCGCCGCCGTGCAGTCGGCGCTGCGCGACGCGTTGACCGGCACCGGCAACCGCATCGCCATGGACCAGACGCTGACCCGCGAGGTCGAGGTCGCGCGGCGCCATCTGCTGCCGCTGTCGATCCTCATGCTCGACCTGGACCACTTCAAGCAGATCAACGACGAGTACGGCCACAGTGTCGGCGACGATGCCCTGCGCGCCGTGGCCACGGCGCTGAAGAACAGCCTGCGCAACGTCGACATGGTATTCCGCTTCGGTGGCGAGGAATTCCTCGTGCTGCTCTCCAACACTCCCGGCGTTGCTGCCGTGCAGGTGGGCGAACGGCTGCGCGCTGCCGTGGAAGAGCTGAACCTGGCCGTCAACGGCAAGCGCTTGCCGCTGTCGATCAGCCTGGGCTGCGCCACGCTCCATGGCGGCGAGTCGGTGGACGACCTGCTGCGCCGCGCCGATGCCGCGCTGTATGAAGCCAAGCGCGACGGACGCAATCGGCTGGCCTGCGCCAGCTGATCCGAAGGCCTTCCGTTCCCTGAGTTCACCAACGGACCACGGCGTCGCCGGGGCTGGACGGTAGGAGCGCGCGCCATGGGCGCGATCGCGGGCATGGCCCGCTCCTACACGCGCTTGAACACCTGTAGGAGCGAGCTTGCTCGCGAACCCGCCTGATGTCGGAGCCGCCGGGATACTCGTTCGCGAGCAAGCTCGCTCCTACCAGGCCTCCGGCCAGCAAATCCCAGGCAATAAAAAAGGGCTCCGAGGAGCCCTTTTGACCGCTATCGCTTAGCGCTTGAAGCCCGGACGCATGCCGTCACCGGCAGCCTGCGGACGACGCTTGGCGATCGGCTTGCGCGCCGGCTTGCCGGGACGCTCGGCCAGCGGAGCACCCTGCTCACGCGCCGGACGGTCGCTCGGTGCCTTGCGCGGAGCGCGGCCTTCGCCGGCATCGCTGCGCGGGCCACGGGCCGGACGCTCGGCGCCATCGCGCGGCGCGCGGGCAGGACGATCACCGCCGGCATCACGCGGTTTGCGCGGAGCGCGACCTTCGCCAGCGTCGCTGCGCGGGCCACGGGCCGGGCGGTCACCTGCGTCACGCGGAGCACGGGCGGGACGATCACTGCCCACATCGCGCGGCTTGCGCGGCGCGCGGGTGTCGTCGCCGCGCGGGGCGCGGGCCGGACGCTCGTCGCCATCACGCGGTGCACGGGCCGGGCGCTCGCCAGCGGCCGGACGCGGAGCGCGTTGCGGACGCTCGCCTTCGGCGCGCTCGGTGCGGGTACGCGAGCCACGGCCCGGACGCTCGCTGGGCGCCAGCTTCTTGCCGAGCTTGCGCTCCTGGCGCTCGACCTTTTCCTTGGTCTTGGTGGATACCGCCGGCAGGGCGACCGGCGCCAGGCCGACCTCCTCGCTGAGGATGTCCAGCTCGCGCTGGCCCATCTCGCGGTAGCGGCCCATGGTCAGCTCGGAAGTCAGGAATACCGGCCCGAAGCGCACGCGCTTCAGACGGCTGACCACCACGCCCTGGGACTCCCACAGGCGGCGGACTTCGCGGTTACGGCCTTCCATCACCACCACGTGGTACCAGTGGTTGAAACCTTCGCCACCGGGCGCTTCCTGGATGTCGCTGAACTTGGCCGGGCCGTCCTCGAGCATCACGCCGGCTTTCAGGCGCTCGATCATCTCTTCGTCGACTTCGCCGCGCACGCGCACGGCGTACTCGCGGTCCATCTCGTAGGACGGGTGCATCAGGCGGTTGGCCAGTTCGCCGTCGGTGGTGAACATCAGCAGGCCGGTGGTGTTGATGTCCAGGCGGCCGACGTTGATCCAGCGGCCGCTGCGCAGGCGCGGCAGACGGTCGAACACGGTGGGGCGGCCTTCCGGGTCGTCACGGGTGCAGACTTCGCCTTCGGGCTTGTTGTAGATCAGCACGCGACGGACGTGCTCTTCGATCTTCTCGCGCTTGAGCAGGCGGTCGTCGACGGCGATGGCATCGCGGTCGCCCACGCGCTGGCCGAGGGTGGCCACAGCACCGTTGACCTTGACGCGGCCTTCTTCGATCCAGGCCTCGACGTCGCGGCGCGAGCCGACGCCCATGCGGGCGAGGACTTTCTGCAGTTTCTCGCCGGCCGGGGCTGGGGTAAGTTCTTCAAGGTTTTCGTGCGTGTCGGTCATCTGGGCACCTCCCGGTGTGGCATGCAACGAATAAAAAGGTCGCGCATCATACGCGCTTGCGGGCGGCAAAGCACCGTCCGCAGTCGGGAAAGACTAGCCGACTTGAACGGGGAATGAAGCCATGCAGCACGAAGACGACTTCACCGGCGCCAAGCTCGCGCTGTTCCACGCCGGCCAACTGGTGGTCTACAAGCGCGACGACAAGCCCGGCATCCCCTACCCCGGCTGCTGGGATTTCCCCGGCGGCGGCCGCGAGGGCCGCGAAACCCCGGCGCAATGCGCGCTGCGCGAGCTGGAGGAAGAGTTCGCCCTGCGCCTGGACGAGCCACGCATCGAATGGCAGCGCCGCTACCCCGCCACCCACGGCCCGGCGCCCTGGGCGTGGTTCCTGGTGGCGCGGCTGGAGCAGGCCGAGTTCGAGGCCATCCGTTTCGGCGACGAAGGCCAGTACTGGCGCCTGATGCGGGTTAGCGAATACCTCGCCCACGACCAGGCAGTGGATTACCTGCAGGAACGCCTGCGGCATTTCCTCGCAGGGCGGCTGGACATCGCCTGATACCGCGCCAGCGGCCGCTGATCCGTATTTGCGCGGCCTATCTGAATCTGTTTCCTGCCCGCGCATTTTCCTAGATTGCCCGCTCACCGGAGCGCGCCGGACGTGAAGTCCCTGGCGCGCCCGGACGTTCTGTCACAAGCGGGAATCCAGCATGAACACGAAAAGCACGGAGCAGGCGTACAACTACAAGGTGGTTCGCCAGTTCGCCATCATGACGGTGGTCTGGGGCGTCGTCGGCATGGCCATGGGGGTGCTGATCGCCTCCCAGCTGGTCTGGCCGCAACTGAACCTGGACCTGCCATGGACCAGTTTCGGACGCCTGCGTCCGCTGCACACCAGCCTGGTGATCTTCGCCTTCGGCGGCTGCGCACTGTTCGCCACCAGCTACTACACGGTGCAGCGCACCTGCCAGACGCGGCTGTTCTCCGACAGCCTGGCGGCCTTCACCTTCTGGGGCTGGCAGGCGCTGATCGTGGTGATGCTGATCAGCCTGCCGCTGGGCTACACCACCACCAAGGAATACGCCGAGATCGAATTCACCGGCGCGGTGTGGATGGCCATCGTCTGGGTCGCCTACGCCGTGGTGTTCTTCGGCACGCTGATGAAGCGCAAGACGTCGCACATCTATGTGGGCAACTGGTTCTTCGCCGCCTTCATCCTGGTCACCGCGATGCTGCACATCGTCAACCACCTGGCGATTCCGGTGGACTGGTTCAAGTCCTACCCGGTGTACGCCGGCGCCACCGACGCCATGGTGCAGTGGTGGTACGGCCATAACGCGGTGGGCTTCTTCCTGACCACCGGCTTCCTGGGGATGATGTATTACTTCGTGCCCAAGCAGGCCGGGCGCCCGGTGTACTCCTACCGCCTGTCCATCGTGCACTTCTGGGCGCTGATCACCCTGTACATCTGGGCCGGCCCGCACCACCTGCACTACACCGCGCTGCCGGACTGGGCGCAGAGCCTGGGCATGGTGATGTCGCTGATCCTCCTGGCGCCGAGTTGGGGCGGCATGATCAACGGCATGATGACGCTGTCCGGCGCCTGGCATAAGTTGCGCACCGATCCGATCCTGCGCTTCCTGGTGGTGTCCCTGGCGTTCTACGGCATGTCCACGTTCGAAGGCCCGATGATGGCCATCAAGACCGTCAACGCCCTCTCCCACTACACCGACTGGACCATCGGCCACGTGCATGCCGGCGCCCTGGGCTGGGTAGCGATGATCTCCATCGGCTCGCTCTACCACCTGATCCCCAAGGTCTTCGGTCGCGAGCAGATGCACAGCATCGGGCTGATCAACGCGCACTTCTGGCTGGCCACCATCGGCACCGTGCTGTACATCGCCTCGATGTGGGTCAACGGCATCACCCAGGGCCTGATGTGGCGGGCGGTCAATGCCGACGGCACGCTGACCTACTCCTTCGTCGAAGCGCTGGCTGCCAGCCACCCCGGCTTCGTGGTGCGCATGAGCGGCGGCCTGATGTTCCTCGGCGGCATGCTGCTGATGGCCTGGAACACCTGGATGACCGTGCGACAGGCGCGCCCGGAGGCCATGCGCGTTGCCGAGCGGATGGCCTGAGATGACGCCCTGGCTGGAATTGGGCGGCCTGCTGGCGCTGTACCTCGGCGTCGGCTGGAGCCTGCGCGCGCACCGTGGGCGCGATATCGAGGAGGCCAGCATGCTGCCCTTCGCCGACGACGAGGAGGTCGCCCGGCGCATGGAGAAGGCCACGGGCCGCAGCCGCACCGGCTGCGCCTGCCCCGGCCGCTGCCGGGGCGACTGCCGGCACTGGCGCGACTGGCAGCCCTAGCGCGGCCCCTGACGGAGACACCTGCGACAGAGCGCCGCATCACCTCCATCAATTTTCATTAGCAAGCACATCAATTTCCCGGCGGGAGCCGCGAGGAGGAATATCACTCCCGTGCCCCGCCACCTGATGGACGCCTGACGCATCGTCCCCTGTCCTGTCTGGACCCCAGGACAGACATCATCGATGCCAGTGCTCCCCGGTGGGGCTTTCAAACCCATTCAAGGGCCACAGGCCCTTCACCGAGGAAATACAGAATGAAGCTTGCCTCTGTCGTGTCGGCTGTCATCTCCAGCCTCGCCCCGATGGCTTTTGCCCAGGACGCAATCAAGAACCCCGGCGCCGATCTGCCGGTCACCGAATACCACTACGGCATGTCCCTGGACGTCGACAAGGTTCTGCACCGCACCGACAACTCCGGCAAGGTCGGCATCGTGCCGGCATACATGGTCTACCAGGATCATCAGGGCGAGACTCACAAGGTCCGCTTCCTCGAATGGGGCGGCAGCACCAGCCAGGGCTGAGCCTCACCGCGCATCGTCCTCCGGCCGTCTTGGCCAAACCCCGCGAGCCTGTGGTGGCGGTCGGAGGGCGATCCTGACATCCCCGTCTGAAAAATCTTCCCCCCTGTAGGAGCGAGCTTGCTCGCGAACCTGCCTGGCTCTGCTGCTGCCGGGAAATCCGTTCGCGAGCAAGCTCGCTCCTACAACGTGCCCACAGCCGCCCCAATAAAAAACGCGCCCATCGGCGCGTTTTTTCATGCAGCGAAAACTCAGATTTCCACCTGCGTCCCCAGCTCGATTACCCGGTTCAGCGGCAGATTGAAGTACCGCAGGTTGCCGTTGGCGTTCTTCAGCAGGAAGGCGAACAGCGCCTCGCGCCAGCGCGCCATGCCGATCAGCTTGGACGGGATGACCGTCTCGCGGCTGAGGAAGTAGGTGGTGCGCATCGGGCTGAAGTCCAGCTCGTTGAGGTGGCACAGCTTGAGCGCCTGCGGGATGTCCGGGTCCTCCATGAAGCCGAAGTGCAGCACCACGCGGAAGAAGCCTTCGCCATAGGCATCCACCTCGAAGCGGCGGTCCGGCGGCACGCGCGGGCTGTCTTCGTTGACCACGGTGAGCAGCACGACCTGCTCATGCAGCACCTGGTTGTGCAGCAGGTTGTGCAACAGCGCATGGGGCACGGCGTCGGTGCGCGCGGTGAGGAACACGGCGGTGCCCTGCACGCGATGCGGCGGCTGCGAGCGGATGCTGGAGATGAACAGCGGCAGCGGCAGCGAGCCCTCGTCGAGGCGGTCCACCAGCAGCTGGCGGCCGCGCTTCCAGGTCGTCATCAGGATGAACAGGCCGATACCGGCGACCACCGGGAAGGCACCGCCCTGGACCACCTTGGGCAGGTTGGCGGCGAAGAACAGCGTGTCGACGAACAGCATCATCAGGAAGAACGGAATCGCCAGCCACAGCGGCCACTTCCACAGCAGCCAGATCACCACGCCCATCAGCAGGGTGGTCATCAGCATCGTGCCGGTCACCGCCACGCCGTAGGCCGAGGCCAGGGCAGCGGAAGACTCGAAGCCCAGCACCAGCAGCACCACGCCCACCATCAGCGCCCAGTTCACCATGCCGATGTAGATCTGCCCCTGCTCGTGGCTGGAGGTGTGCTGGATCACCATGCGCGGCACGAAGCCGAGCTGGATGGCCTGGCGGGTCAGCGAGAACGCGCCGGAAATCACCGCCTGGGACGCGATCACCGTGGCCGCGGTGGATAGCGCCACCATCGGCACCAGCGCCCAGCCCGGCGCGGTCAGGTAGAACGGGTTACGCGCGGCCTCCGGGTTGACCAGGATGGTCGCGCCCTGGCCGAAGTAGTTCAGCACCAGCGCCGGCAGCACGAGGGCGAACCAGGCGCGGGCGATGGGCTTGCGGCCGAAGTGGCCCATGTCGGCGTACAGCGCTTCGGCGCCGGTCAGCGCCAGCACGGTGGCGCCGAGGATGGCCACGCCGATGCCCGGGTGGGAAATGAAGAAATTCACCGCCCAGGCCGGGTTCATCGCCTTCAGCACTTCCGGCTCGCGCGACACGCCGTAGGCGCCGAGCGCCGCCAGCGCCACGAACCACGCCACCATCACCGGCCCGAAGAGAATGCCGATGCGCGCCGTGCCGTGCTTCTGGATGAGGAACAGGCCGACCAGCACGATCAGCGAAAGCGGCACCACCCAGTGCTCCAGGCCGTCGAAGGCGATCTCCAGGCCCTCGATGGCCGAGAGCACCGAGATCGCCGGGGTGATCATGCTGTCGCCATAGAACAGCGCCGCGCCGATCAGGCCGGCGACCACCACCATCGCCTGCAAGCGGTGCTTGCCGGTGGCGGCGCGGCGGGCCAGCGCGGACAGCGCCATCACCCCGCCCTCGCCCTGGTTGTCGGCGCGCAGCACGAAGATCACGTACTTGATCGACACGACCCAGATCAGCGACCAGAAGATCAGCGACAGCACCCCCAGCACGCCATCGTGGTTGGCCTGGACGCCATAACCACCGATGAAGACTTCCTTGAGGGTATACAGCGGGCTGGTGCCGATATCGCCGTAGCAGACGCCCACGGCGCCGACCATCAGGCCGATCGCGGAGCTGGAATGGGGCTGCTCATGCTCAACGGTGCCGGCGCTTGCATCGGACATGTAACAAGATTCCTCAAAAAAATTCGGCGCATCCTGCTCCGACCCTTTCGTCGATGCAAGAGCCGAGTACGAAGGTTCTGAATGACTATAGAGCCTGTTGCCCACAATTACCGGGCAAACCGGGCTGTCAGGCGGCGTGCGACAGCTTGTCCCAGAGAGGCTGGTCAAGTGCGCGGGACGCCGCTAGAATTGCGCACTTTTTGATCAGAGGCGCCGCCAGCGCGCCCTTCGAGGTTAGCCGCACATGTCCACCGCCACACCCAAAGTAGGATTTGTATCGCTCGGATGTCCGAAAGCGACTGTCGACTCCGAACGAATCCTCACCCAGCTGCGCATGGAAGGGTACGAAATCGTCCCCACCTACCAGGACGCAGACGTGGTGGTGGTGAACACCTGCGGCTTCATCGACAGCGCCAAGGCCGAGTCCCTGGACGCCATCGGCGAAGCCATCGCCGAGAACGGCAAGGTAATCGTCACCGGCTGCATGGGCGTCGCCGAAGACAGCATCCGTGACGTGCACCCCAGCGTGCTGGCCGTGACCGGCCCGCAGCAGTACGAGCAGGTGGTCAACGCCGTCCACGAGGTGATCCCGCCCAAGGCCGAGCACAACCCGCTGATCGACCTGGTGCCGCCGCAGGGCATCAAGCTGACCCCGCGCCACTACGCCTACCTGAAGATTTCCGAAGGCTGCAACCACAGCTGCAGCTTCTGCATCATCCCGTCCATGCGCGGCAAGCTGGTCAGCCGCCCGGTGGGCGACGTGCTCAGCGAAGCCCAGCGCCTGGTCAAGGCCGGCGTCAAGGAACTGCTGGTCATCTCCCAGGACACCAGCGCCTACGGCGTGGACCTGAAGTACAAGATGGACTTCTGGGACGGCCAGCCGGTGAAGACCCGCATGCTGGAGCTGTGCCAGGCGCTCTCCTCCATGGGTGTATGGGTGCGCCTGCACTACGTGTACCCGTACCCCAACGTCGACGACGTGATCCCGCTGATGGCCGAGGGCAAGCTGCTGCCCTACCTGGACATCCCCTTCCAGCACGCCAGCCCGAAAGTGCTCAAGTCCATGAAGCGCCCCGCGTTCGAGGACAAGACCCTGGCGCGCATCAAGAAGTGGCGCGAGATCTGCCCCGAGCTGACCATCCGCTCCACCTTCATCGTCGGCTTCCCCGGCGAGACCGAGGAAGACTTCCAGTACCTGCTGGACTGGCTGACCGAAGCCCAGCTCGACCGCGTCGGCTGCTTCCAGTACTCCCCGGTGGAAGGCGCGCCGGCCAACGACCTGGGCCTGGACGTGGTACCCGACGACGTCAAGCAGGACCGCTGGGAGCGCTTCATGGCGCACCAGCAGGCAATCTCCGCCGCGCGCCTGCAACTGAAGATCGGCAAGGAAATCGACGTGCTGATCGACGAAGTGGACGATGAAGGCGCGGTCGGCCGCTCCTTCGCCGACGCCCCGGAAATCGACGGCGCGGTGTACATCGACACCTTCGATGTGAAGCCGGGCGACAAGGTGCGCGTGCGCATCACCGACGCCGACGAGTACGACCTCTGGGCCGAACTGGTCTGATCCGCAAAGCCCCGCCGATGCGGGGCTTTTCATTTCTGCTATCGGGATGCACATGACCAACAACGACGTACTGCGCAGCCTGCGCTACCTGCTGGACATCCGCGATGCGCAGGTGGCCGAGATCGCCGCGCTGGCCGGCTTCAACCTCAGCACCGAGGACATCGGCGCCTTCCTCGCGCGCGACGACGAGCCGGACTTCAAGCCATGCAGCGACCGCGTGCTGGCACATTTCCTCGACGGCCTGATCGTGCATCGCCGCGGCCGCGACGAATCGCGCCCGCTGCCGCCGGTGGAGCTGCCGCTGACCAACAACATCACTCTGAAGAAGCTGCGCGTGGCCTTCGAACTGCGCGACGACGACATCCTGGCGATCCTCGACAGCGTTGGCTTCATCGTCACCAAGGGCGAGCTGGGCGCGCTGTTCCGCAAGCCCGGTCACAGCAACTACCGCCCCTGCGGCGACCAGTTGCTGCGCAATTTCCTCAAGGGCCTGACCCAGCGCCAGCAGCGCTGAGGCTGCCGTGCTCTACCGCCTCGCCGCCGACGCCGTGGTGCTGCTGCACCTGGGGTTCATCCTCTTCGTGCTGCTCGGCGGCCTGCTGGCGCTGCGCTGGCCGCGCCTGGCCTGGCTGCACGTGCCAGCGGCGGCCTGGGGCATGGCGGTGGAATTCCTCCACCTCTACTGCCCGCTCACCCCACTGGAAAACCACTTCCGCGCCCTGGCCGGCGGCCAGGGTTATCCGGGCGGGTTCATCGAGCATTACCTGATCCCGCTAATCTACCCCGCCGGCCTGACCAAGGCGACCCAGGTCGTCCTTGGCGCGGTGGTGGTGGCAGTCACCGTGCCGCCGTACCTGCTCCTGCTGCGCCGGGCGCTGCGCTCGCGCTGACAGCCAGCGGCAGATAGGCCAGGCTGGCCTCCTTGTTCTTCGCATGGCCCAGGCGCTGGCCATTGTTGAGCGTCGATTCGATCAGCCGGTGATCGGCCAGCAGCCAGTTCAGCGGCTTCGTCCCTTCGTGGGTCACCTGGGAAATGATCAGCGTGCGCGCCGGGTCCCACTCCTCGCCAGTGCGCTGACGTAGCCAGGCGAACAACGCGGCGCTGTCGCCCTGTGGGTAACCGGAGTGGACATAGAAGAACGGGTGCGCCTGGGGCTGGCCACGCTGCTCCAGGTACATCGGCAACCGCGCATCGTCATCGCCGAGGACCAGCACTCGCCATTGCGACCAGGGCGCGGTCTGTTCCGCCGCGGCGCGCACGTCCCTGGCAAAGACTGGAATCCCGCCGCCGCCATTGCTCCACGGGTACGCCACGCCCAGCACCAGCAGCATTGCCACCGCACCCGCTCCTACCAGGCGCGGCCAGACGCGTCTCAACCCCGCCAGCCCGCGCTCCTGCCGCGACTCCACCACCCACCAGGCCCCCAGCAACTGGGCGAAGGGCACCAGCGGCAACACGTAGTAGCTGCGCCGGCTGCCGCTGGCGGTGAAGAACACGAACAGCAACAGCAGCGCCCAGACCAGCCAGCGCGCGTTGGGCGCCAGGTGCTGCCAGCGGCGCGCGGCGAACCACAGACCGAGCATCCACAACGGCGCCCAGGGCAGCGTGTACGCGGGCAGGTACAGCAGGTAGGTGTAGATCGGCCCCTCGTGGTCGAAGGGCTGGAAGAAGCGCACCACGTTCTCGCGGAACACCAGCGCCAGCCCACTCTCGCCATAGCTGGGCTGGCCATACAGGTGCGACAACACGAAGGGAATCGCGTACACGGTGCCAGCCACCAGAAGCCCTGCCACCAGGCGCAGGTTCAGGTGCCGGCGCCAGCGCCCCTCGCTGAACAGGTGTGGCAGCAACACCAGCCCGGGCAGGATGAAGCCGATCAGCCCCTTGCACAGCGAGGTCAGCGAGAGGATCAGGAAAAAGCCCAGGTAGCCGGAGAAGCGCGTGTCTTCCGGGTCACGCCAGTACCAGGCCAGTGCCGCCAGCACGCCGAACACCGTGAGCATGTCCGCCGTCGCCACCCGCGCCCAGAACAGGAAGTAGAAGGTGGTCGCCAGCAGCCAGCCGGCCAGCAACCCGGTACCCTTGCGCAGCAGGCGCTCGCCCAGCCACCCGGTCAGCCAGACGCTGCCCAGCCCCGCCAGCACACTGCTGGCGCGCAGCGTCCAGTGATTGAGACCGAACAGGCTGGCCGGCGCGGTGATCAGCCAATAGGACAGCAAGGGCTTGTCGTAATACGGCGCGCCGCGCAGGTACGGGTCGAAGTAATCGCCCGACTGCAGCATCTGCAGGGCGATATCCGCCCAGCGCACCTCCGGCCCCCACACCTCACGCGCCCACAAACCGGCGACCAGCATGACCAGCGTGGCGCCCAGCAACAGCGCCAGCGACTTGCGCTCCTTACTCCAACCTTGCATCACCCGGCCCCCGGCCTCTCGAACGTGCGCGGGACACTAGGGCAGCGAAGGTTATGCGCCGGTTAAGAAAATGCAGCCACGGCGTAATGCGCCGGCATTTGCCGTTTGGATAGTGCTCGGAGCGCCCCGGCGATCCCGCTAGGGTGAGGCCACCCCCCACTCAGGAGAGCCCCATGCACCCGTACTTCTCCCTCGCCGGACGCACCGCGCTGGTCACCGGCGGCACCCGTGGCATCGGCCGGATGATCGCCCAGGGCCTGCTCGAAGCCGGCGCCGACGTGATCATCTGCGCCCGTGACGGCGCCGCCTGCGCCGACACCGCCGCCGAGCTGTCGCAATACGGCCACTGCATCGGCCTGCCAGCGAACCTCGCCACCGAGGAAGGCGCCCGCGCCCTGGCCGACGAGCTGAACGAGCGCCTGGACCATCTGGACATCCTGGTGAACAACGCCGGCACCACCTGGGGCGCGCCGCTGGACAGCTATCCGGCCTCGGGCTGGGAGAAGGTCATGCAGCTCAATGTCACCGCCGTGTTCAGTTGCATCCAGCAACTGCTGCCGCTGCTGAAGAAAGCCGGGAGCGCGCAGAACCCGGCGCGGGTGATCAACATCGGCTCGGTGGCCGGCGTCACTTCCCACGGCGAGAACGCCTACGCCTACGGCCCGAGCAAGGCCGCACTGCACCAGCTGTCGCGCATGCTCGCCCGTGAACTGGTGAGCGACCATATCAACGTCAACGTCATCGCCCCCGGCCGCTTCCCCAGCAAGATGACCCGCCACATCGCCAACGACGAGCAGGCCATGGCCGAGGACACCGCCGTGATCCCCATGCGCCGCTGGGGGCGCGAGGAAGAGATGTCCGCCCTGGCGATCAGCCTGGCGAGCGCCGCCGGCGCCTACATGACCGGCAATATCATCCCCATCGACGGCGGCTTCCACCTCGGCTGACCTTGGCAAAACCTGCTGCGCGTCGGCATAGCGGCGTTGAAAGCAGGCGCTGAATGCTCATTTACGACATGTAAACTGCGCTTCATCGCCTGCTTTCGCCTTGCTCTGCTCTAGCTCGCAAGGTTTTGAGCAACTTCTGAAAAGCTTCGAATCGGGTACCATGGCGGCCCCTGCAACCGCACCCGCCGCCATGTCCTACAGCATCTCGCCGATCGGCCACGTCCGCTCCTGCTTCAAGGAGAAGTTCGCCATCCCGCGCCAGCCGCAACTGGCCCCGGCCGCGACCGGCGTGCTGGAATTGCTGCCGCCGTTCGACAGCGGCGATGCGGTGGCGGGCCTGGAGCAGGTCAGCCATGTCTGGCTGATCTTCCTCTTCCACCAGGCGCTGGAAGACAAGCCGAGGCTGAAGGTTCGCCCGCCGCGCCTGGGCGGGAACCAGTCCATGGGCGTGTTCGCCACCCGCGCCACCCACCGGCCCAACGGCCTTGGCCAATCAGTGGTGAAGCTGGAGAAGGTCGAGCCCGGTCGCCTGTGGCTGTCCGGCATCGACCTGCTGGACGGCACGCCGGTGATCGACATCAAACCCTACGTGCCCTACGCCGACATCGTTGCCGACGCCCGCAACGCCATCGCCGACACGCCCCCCGCGCCCATCGCCGTGCACTGGAGCGACGAGGCCCTGCGCCAGGCCCATGAGCATGGCCTGCGCCTCGGCCAGCCGGTGCGCGAGCTGATCGAGCAATGCCTCGCCCAGGACCCGCGCCCGGCCTACCAGAAGCCGCCGCCCGAACGCCGCTACGGCGTGCGCCTGTGGGACCTGGACGTGCACTGGCACTACCCCGCCGACGGCGAGATCCGCGTCCTGGACCTGCAACGCGCCGCCGACTGAACACCGCGTCAATCTACCGGATTGAGGGCGACCACATCGCTCTCGAAGCACGTCTGCTCGACGATCAGCGGCTCCACCAGCGGCCGGCTGTCGCGGAAATGCGCGGTTTGCGTATGCGCCTCGTAGGCCGCGTCATCGCGATAGATCTCGTAGAGGTAGATCACGTCCGGATCGAGGCGATCCTGGGATACATCGAAGACCAGGCAGCCGGGCTCGCTGGAGACCGAAGCGGCGGCGTTGGCCTTGATGGCGTGGAGAAAGTCGTCGGCGCTGCCGGGCTTTACGCGGGTCCTGATGAACAGACTGTACACAGGGCGTTCCTTTTGTTTTAAATTTGAAAACAAATTGTATACAAAAAAGGAACCGCGTCCATGTCCGATCTCCCTGCCCGCCCCGGCCGCCTCAACGGCTTGCGCCACCTCGCCCTGCTGGTGCCGAACCTCGAGGAATGCGAGCGCTTCTACGTCGACGTGCTCGGCATGCAGGTGCTCAACCGCGCCAACGAGGACCTGGTCTACCTCACCTGCGGCAACGACAACCTCTCCCTGGGCCGCGGCGCCGGTGCGGCCAACGGCCTGCAGACCATGGACCACTACGGCTTCATCGTCGACAGCGTGGAGGAACTGGAAGCCTGGTATCAGTACTTCAAGGCGCGCGGCGTGACCCTGCTGGATCGCCCCTTCGACCATGGCGACGGCGCGCGCAGCTTCCACCTGCTCGACCCGGCGGGGAACAAGGTGCAGCCGCTGTATCACCCGGCGGTTTCCGGGCAGCGCCTGGCCTGACGCCCCTGTAGGAGCGAGCTTGCTCGCGAACGGCAACACGCCGTGGCCTACCCCACGGAATAATGCGCCTTGCTTGACGCCCTTGTAGGAGCGAGCTTGCTCGCGAACGGTAAGGCACCGTGCCTTGCAGGTTCGCGAGCAAGCTCGCTCCTACGAAAAGCAGGTCGTATCGGTTGGCGCTCATGGGTTCAACCCGCACCGAACGGTCCCCTATCCCTCAGCAGCGGGGCTCGCAGCCAGGGTTAGGGTTTGGGGCTCTTGCTTCATAAAATCCGCGCATAAAAAAACGCCGCGCTCCCAAGGGAGCCGCGGCGTTCTTTCGACCGAAGCGTCGTGCGCTTCTTACTTCTCGGCTTACTTTTCTACGAAGGCGCGCTCGATCAGGTAATCGCCCGGCTCGCCCATGCGCGGCGAGATGGTCAGGCCGAAGCCGTTAAGCACTTCGCTGGTCTCGTCGAGCATGCTCGGGCTGCCGCAGATCATCGCGCGGTCGTCCTGCGGATTCATCGGTGGCAGGCCGATGTCGGCGAACAGCTTGCCGCTGCGCATCAGGTCGGTCTGGCGGCCCATGTTGCGGAACTCTTCACGGGTGACCAGCGGGTAGTAGATCAGCTTCTCTTTCACCATGTCACCGAAGTACTCATGCTCCGGCAGAACCTTGGTGATGAAGTCCGCGTAGGCCAGCTCGCTGACCCAGCGCACGCCGTGGACCAGGATGACCTTGTCGAACTTCTCGTAGACTTCCGGATCCTGGATGACCGACAGGAACGGCGCCATGCCGGTGCCGGTGCTCAGCAGGTACAGGTGCTTGCCGGGCTTGAGGTCATCCAGCACCAGGGTGCCGGTGGGCTTGCGGCTGACCATCAGCTCGTCGCCTTCCTTCAGGTGCTGCAGACGCGAGGTCAGCGGACCATCCGGGACCTTGATGCTGAAGAACTCCAGGTGCTCTTCGTAGTTCGGGCTGGCGATGCTGTACGCGCGCATCAGCGGACGACCGTTGACTTCCAGGCCGATCATCACGAACTGACCGGTCTTGAAGCGCAGACCCGGGTTGCGGGTGGTCTTGAAGCTGAACAGGGTGTCGTTCCAGTGGTGCACGCTGAGAACGCGCTCGGTGTACAGGTTGCTCATCAAGGACTCCTAGGAGAAACGTGGCGCACCCCAGCAGATCCCGGACGTAGCGCAATTGCGCGACATTTTATAGGCGGCGACAATATCCGCAAAATAAATTATCTGGATATTGCTAATCCAAAACGCAGATAAGGCCGTCACGTCGCCGCCAAAGGATACCGTCAGGGGCTTCCTACATCGGGGTGACGAAATGTCGCGCAGCGTCTGCCGGAGCCCCCGATGAAGTTCACTCTGCGCCAGCTCGAAGTCTTCGTTGCCGTCGCCCAGCAGGAAAGCGTCTCCCGTGCCGCCGAGGCGCTGTCCATGTCGCAGTCGGCCACCAGCACCGCGCTGGGCGAGCTGGAGCGGCAGTTCGATTGCAAACTGTTCGACCGCTCCGGCAAGCGCCTGACCCTCAACGCCCTCGGTCGCCAGCTGCTGCCCCAGGCGGTGGCCCTGCTCGACCGTGGCAGCGAAATCGAGAACATGCTCAACGGCAAGAGCGCCTTCGGCTCGCTGGACCTGGGCGCCACCCTGACCATCGGCAACTACCTGGCCACGCTGCTGATCGGCACCTTCATGCAGCGCCAGCCCGACTGCCGGGTGCGCCTGCACGTGCACAACACCGCCCATGTGGTGCAACGCGTGGCGCATTACGAACTGGACCTGGGCCTGATCGAAGGCGATTGCCAGCACCCGGACATCGAGGTGCAGCCGTGGATGGAGGACGAGCTGGTGGTGTTCTGCGCTCCGCAGCACCCACTGGCCAGCGAGGGGCGCGCGAGCCTGGAACAGCTGACGGAAGAAGCGTGGATCCTGCGGGAACAGGGCTCGGGCACGCGGCTGACCTTCGACCAGGCCATGCGCCACCACGTGGAGCCGCTGAATGTGCGGCTGGAGCTTGAGCACACCGAGGCGATCAAGCGCGCCGTGGAGTCGGGGCTGGGGATCGGCTGCATCTCGCGCCTGGCGCTACGCGATGCATTCCGCCGCGGCAGCCTGGTGCCGGTGGAGACCCCGGAGCTGGACCTGCGCCGGCAGTTCTATTTCATCTGGCACCGGCAGAAGTACCAGACCGCGACCATGCGCGAGTTCCTCGAACTGTGCCGCAGCGAAACCGCCGGGGTGACGCGCAGTGACGATATCGTCCTGCCGATGATTCCCTGATGGGCGCTCGCCCTGCGCTCTGCGCTTTTCGGAGGAGCGGACTTCGTCCGCGATCCGCCCCGCGACGAGGATCATTGCGGACGAAGTCCGCTTCTACAGGAGTTTCATGCCACCTGTAGGAGCGAGCTTGCTCGCGAACGGAAAAAAAAGCACCGAGCCTTGCAGGTTCGCGAGCAAGCTCGCTCCTACGAGGACTAACCCAGCAGAATGCCTGCCCAGGTCACGGTGATGATGGTCAGCGCCACGAACTGGGCGGCACTGCCCATGTCCTTGGCGTTCTTCGACAGCGGGTGGCGCTCCAGGGAGACCCGGTCCACCACCGCCTCGATGGCGGAGTTGAGCAGCTCGACGATCAGCGCCAGCAGGCACACGGCGATCATCAGCGCGCGCTCGCCACGGGTCACGTCGCAGAAGAACGACAGCGGGATGAGGATGACGTTGATCAGCACCAGCTGGCGGAAGGCGGCCTCACCCTTGAAGGCGGCGGCGAAACCGGCCAGGGAGTAGCCGGCGGCATTGAAGATGCGTTTCAGGCCGGTCTGGCCCTTGAAGGGGGAAGCGGACACGTGCGGTTCTCACAGGCAAAGGTCGCGGCACTCTATACCAGCGATCGTCAAAAAGGGGTCAAGGCCATTACAGAATGTGACGGCCCCAGCGCCGAAGCGTGAAAGCCTCAGGCCCCCGGCACCGACTCCATCTGCGCCAGCAACAGCGCCGCCTGGGTGCGGGTGCGCACGTTCAGCTTGCGGAAGATCGCCGTGACATGCGCCTTCACCGTGGCTTCGGAGACGCTCAGCTCGAAGGCGATCTGCTTGTTCAACAGGCCCTCGCAGACCATGGTCAGCACGCGGAACTGCTGCGGCGTCAGGCTGGCCAGGCCGGCGCTGGCCGCGCGGACTTCCTCGCTCATCTCGGTCACGGCATCCACCTGCGGCGGCCACCACACATCCCCGTCGAGCACCGCGCGCACGGCCTGCTGCAGGGTGCCCAGGTCGCTGGACTTGGGAATGAAACCGCTGGCGCCGAACTCGCGGGAGCGCTGTACCACCGCGGCCTCTTCCTGGGCCGAGACCATCACCACCGGAATCTGCGGGTACTGCCCGCGCAGCAGCACCAGGCCGGAGAAGCCGTAGGCGCCGGGCATGTTCAGGTCCAGCAGCACCAGGTCCCAGTCGGCCTTCTCGTTCAGCCGCACCTCCAGCTCCGCGATACTCGCCGCCTCGGACAGTCGCGCCTCGGGGCCCAGGCCGATGCTCAGGGCCTGGTGCAGAGCACTGCGGAACAGCGGGTGATCGTCAGCGATCAGGATCTCGTAGGAAGCCATGAATTTTCCTTGAAGGCCGCGCCAATGTCCCGCCGTGGATAACAGCCGGGCTTGCGCAGGAAAGGTCGGAGCACGGATAGAGCACTGCTTGCCGCATTGTACGCAAAGACCAGCGCCGGTGTCCGCCGCGAATGCGTCCTCCACAGTACTCGCAGTATGGCCTGGAAGCCCCTGCCACTGTGCCCGCCAGGAACCCGCGCCCCTTTCCAAAGGCCGGGCGTTACGGCAGAGTTCCGCTTTTTTTCCTGCCTGTTACGAGAACACGATGAAAAGCCAAGCGCTGCGCGCCGATATCCTGATGTTGTTCACCGCCATGATCTGGGGGGTGTCCTTCGTCGCGCAGCGCCTCGGGATGGATGCCATCGGTCCCTTCCTCTATACCGGCCTGCGCTTCACCCTCGGCGCCGTGGCGCTGCTGCCACTGCTGGCCTGGTCGAGCAAGCGTGGCGCCCAGCCGTTCAACCGCGGCCTGCTGTTCGCCGGCCTGGCCATCGGTACCGCGCTGACCGTGGGGATCAACCTGCAGCAGGTCGGCCTGATGTTCACCAGCGTGACCAACTCCGGCTTCATCACCGGCCTGTACGTGATCATCGTGCCGCTGCTCGGCCTGCTGATCGGCCATCGCGCCGGCATGGGCACCTGGCTGGGCGCCGCGCTGGCCGTCATCGGCATGGCGATGCTGAGCATCGGCCCGGACTTCCACGTCGCCTCCGGCGACTGGCTGCAACTGACTGGCGCCTTCGTCTGGGGCGGCCACGTGCTGCTGGTGGGCCTGTTCGCCAGCCGCTACGACCCGATCCGCCTGGCCTTCCTGCAGTTCGCCACCTGCGCGGTGGTGAGCATGATCCTGGCGCTGGTGTTCGAGGAAATCCACCTGGACGCCATCATCCAGGCCGGCCCAGCCCTGATCTACGGCGGCCTGTTCGGCGTCGCCACCGGTTTCACCCTGCAGGTCATCGCGCAGAAGCACGCCATCGCTTCCCACGCGGCGATCATCCTCTCGCTGGAGGCCGTGTTCGCCGCCATCGCGGGCGCGCTGTTCCTCGACGAAACCCTGCACCTGCGTGGCTACGCCGGCTGCGCACTGATGCTCGCCGGCATGCTGGTGGCGCAGCTGTGGCCGAAGCGGGCTGAAGCGGCCTGACCGCCTTCGGGTCCGTAGCGATGCGGTTCGCGGCTGCCGTGGCCACCCGGGTAGGATGGCGTTGAGCGCAGCGATACCCATCGCCCCATAGCAGCGGGAGTATCCCCTGGGCTCCCCACCCTGCGGTTCAGCTCAGCGCCCAACTGTAGGAGCGCGCCATGCGCGCGATCGCGGGCATGGCCCGCTCCTGCACTAGGCGCAGGAACAATCCGATCAACGCTGGGTAAACGGCCTCAACGCCAGATGCGCCGGGCTCTGCTCATCCAGCGGCTGCTGGCGCTTGGAGCCCAGGTAGCGCTCGCTGAACACGTCCAGGTAGGCGTCCAGTGCATCGCCGGCGCGGCGGTCGCCGGCCAGGCCCAGGCACAACGCGGCCACCTCGGCGGTGCACAGGTGCTCGTCGAATTTGGAGCGGCGCAGGCGGTAGCGCGACAGCGCGTCGGGGGTGATGCTCAGCACCGGGAAGCGGTCGAGGTACGGGCTCTTGCGGAACATCTTGCGCGCTTCGTTCCAGGTGGCGTCGAGCAGGATGAACAGCGGGCGCTTGCCGTCCTGCGGCTCCACCGTGGTGACCACGCGCTCGGGCGGGACGAACTCGCCGGGGAACACCACGTACGGCTGCCACTGCGGATCATCGAGCAGCGCCAGCAGCGCCGGGTCCACCTCGATGCGCGACCAGCCGAACGCCCAGGTCTCGGGCACCGTCTCGGCGATCAGCCAGCCGGTGTTGCTCGGCTTGAGCGGCTCGGTATCGAACATCACCAGGCACATCGCCGAATGGCACTCCACCTGCGGGCGCAGGCTGCACATGCAGTAGTTCGGCCGCAGGCGGCAGCCAGGGCAGCGCGGCGAGCGCGACCCACGGGCGAGGAACGGCTTCAGGCAGCGGGCCAGGCGCTCATCGCGCAGGCGGGCGACGGCGTGGCTCATGGGGTGGCCACCAGGGTGCGGAGGATCGGACGATACATCGAAGGCTCGAACGGGACGACGGTTACGGACCGCGATTGTACCAGAGCCGCCGCCCGCCTCCCTGCGGGCGGCCCGGCGGTTTCTTGCGCCCAGGGCCTTCGGGCTGTGGTTCAGGGCCGGACGGGGATCTCCTGTCGGTACGCTCCCTGGTAGTTGCACCGTTGGCGTGGGCGGCGGGCTCACCGGCCGCGACTGTCTCCCTATCCTTTGACGCGGTTGGCCGCCCGGCGACGGGAGCGGCGGCCTGAGGTAACAGTTTCTCGGCAGGCGGGCCGTTTTAAGGGACAATAGGCGGCTTGTGACCGGCGAACCCGGAAGGTTTGCCATGGTCGAATCGGCACCATTGTCAGGAGATGCCCATGCTGCGCCTCACCGCCCTCGCCCTCTGCCTCGTCATTCCCGTCGCGCACGCCGCGTCGAAGAAGGACTTCGAACTGACCCAGACCCTGGAAAAGGTCGCCAAGGAAAGCAGCGAAGGCACCCCGCGCGCCATCAACGAGGACATCCTCGACCAGGGCTACACGGTCGAAGGTCCGCAACTGATCAACCACCTGAGCGTGCGCGCCAGCCATGCCCAGCGCATGCGCGAAAACCCCGACAGCGTGCGCAGCCAGCTGGGCGACAGCGTCTGCGGCAACACGGCCTACCGCCAGCTGCTGGCAAAGGGTGCGATCCTCACGTACAGCTTCACGGAGTACAAGACCAACGCACCGGTCGCCACCGAGCGCTTCGACGCCGGCAGCTGCAAGATCAAGCTGCAGAAGTAAGCCGCCGCGATGCTCGACAAGGAACAGTTGCTGAAGATCGCGCGCACGCCGATGCCCTTCGGCAAGTACCAGGGCCGCATGCTGGTGGACCTGCCGGACGAGTATCTGCTGTGGTTCTACAAGAAGGGGCAGTTCCCGCCCGGTGAACTGGGCCGGCTGATGCAACTGACCCTGGAACTGAAGATCGACGGCCTCGACGGCCTGATCAAACCGCTCAAGCGCTGACGCCGGCGCCAGCACCTTGCGGTGATGGCGCCAGGGCCGGTCAACGCAGCACGGCCGGGCTGTCCTTGCCGGCCACCGCGGCCGCCTCGTCCGGCGCGAGCAGGGCACTGCGCGGCACGTCCAGCAAGCGTGCGCACGCCGCCAGCACATGCCCCCAGCTGCAACGGTTGGCGAACAGCATGCCCGCCTCGTCCAGCGTGCCACCCTGGTTGCGATACCCCAGCACCGCCGTCTTCAGCGCATCCGGCAGGATCGGCCAGAGGTGCCCGCGGGCGACTTCCGGGCGCATGTGGGTGAGCAGCACGCGGCGCTGGTAATGGTCGGGGAACAGGCGCATGGCCACGGACTCGTCGGCCAGCGACTGCAGTTCCCAGCTGTCGCGCGGGGCACGGAAGCGCCCCGGCTCCTGCAGATACACCAGCCGGTAGGGATAGCCGGCCTCTTCCAGCCGCAGGGCGGCGCGGCGCATCTCCGCCAGCTGGTAACTGCCATTGGCGATCAGCAGCAGCGGCTCGGCGCCCGGGTGCTCGTCCATCAGGATCGCGCCGTCGCGCGCCAGTTGCTCGGCCTGGGCCTGGGTGAACACCGATGGCCGCTCGCGCTTGGGCGCCACGATGCACGCCAGTTGCCCGCGGCTGCGGTAGATGTCCGGCAGCAGCGCCAGCAGGCTGTTGTGGTCGGCCGGGAAGACCACCCGCACCATGTCGCTCATCTCGCCCAGCAGCGCTTCGCAGAAGGTCGTGTCCTGGTGGGATTGCTGGTTCTTGCCGTTCTCCCAGGTGTGCGAGGTCGCCACCAGCGACCAGCCGAGCCAGCCCGCCGGTCGCCCGGCCTCCTTCTGCTGGCGGGCGAAGATCAGCGTCTGGCGTACCGCGCCGAGCATCTTCACGCAGAAGGCTTCATAGCTGGCCACCAGGTTCAGCCCGCCCTGGTTGGCCAGGCAGGCGGAAACCACGGCCTCTTCGTTGAGCGCCGTAATGATCCGGCCGTCCACCGCCTCCAACTCGCTTTCCGGTTCGCTCACCCGGTGCCGCAGCGCCTTGAGTACGCCACCCAGGCGGTTGCTGGCCAACTCGTCCGGGTTGCCCACGCGGGCGCGCAGGTCAGGGTTGGCAGCGCACAGGTCGACGAAGAAGCGGTCCAGCGCCGCCATGGGCGAGCACTGATCGTTGCGGTACTGCAGCGGCGGGATTGACGGCTCGATGGGCCGGCGCACCGCCAGCGGGTTGTCACGCTCCAGCACCCGCCCGCCGTGGGAGTCGCTGAACAGCCGGCAGGCCGCGGCCAACTCGTCGGGTTCGACCCAGAGGGGCGCCGCGTGCTGGTTGAACAGCTCCCGCGCCGCGGCGTCCTCGCTGGGGTTGCCGGGCAGCGGCAGGTTGTGCGCGGCGTTGCTGCCGGCGCCATAGAAGCCATAGCCCTTGGTCGTTTCGGCAATGCCATAGGGAATCGGCAGCGGATAGCGCAGGATGCCGCGTTCCTTCTCATCGACGCGGTGTTGCAGGCGTTGCTCCATTTCCCACAGGGCGCAGACGAAGGCCGCCGGGTCGCGGCCGTCGAAGCTGATCGGGTCGAAGCCGCAGCGCCGCAGGTGCAGCTTGAAGCCTTCCAGCCCTTCGTGTGTGCCCAGGTCGGTACGCTGCTCGATGCGCCGGCCATTGGCGATCATCACCGGCAGGGCCGTGCCGCAGTCCTCGGCGCGCCACCAGCGGGGAATCCAGTCGCTGCCGCGCTGCTCCTCGGCGGCGCCGTCGGAAAGAAACGCCACCAGGGTCTCGCCCGGCAGCGGCATGTGCGCGTACATCAGCTCGGCGAACCCGAGGTAGCCGCCCTCGGCGATCCCACCGGCGGTGTGCGGGTTGACGTGGCTGCCCAGCGGCGCGGCGACCTTGCCCTCCGGTGTCTGCGCGTAGCTGTAGAAGTCCTGCACCAGCCGGTCCAGCCCGGCCGCGCCGTCGCCGTAGGCGGCTGCCTGCTCCGGGTGCAGGTTGCCGGTCAGCACGTTGAGCGCATCGATGGCCGCCACGCAGTGTCCCTGCCCCATCAGCCAACCGCGGGTCTTGCCACTCAACGCATTGAGGGCAAGGTAGCCGGCGTAGGCCGGCACCATGTTCAACGCGCCGCCGGTATGGCCCTCGGGCTGAGCCTTGAAGTCCTCGGCCTGCAAGGGTGCGCCATCCAGGCGTACACGCTTGGCATAGGTCATGTGCGCCACCAGCCAGAGGCCGGCGCAGGTCAGGCGATCCAGCGCGCCGAACAGCCTGTAGACGGCAGCCAGGTCAGGTTGCAGACCCGACTGGACCAATTGATGAGCGACACGAAAGACCGCCGCCTGGGTCTGCACGCTATGCTGAAGCGGACCACGGCCTTGCAGCCAGCGGGCATATTCCGGCTCGGCTGCCGCATGGGCGGCAAGCTCCTCGGGGCTTGGCAGGATCTGTGACATGACGGCTCTCCCTTGGCTATGCAGGAAGTCTAGGTCGCTACAGATCGGACTGGCGCTGACATGTATCAACGACCATCCCGACCATTCGGGCAAGGCTGAACGAGAATTCCCACAAGGAGACGACATGGCGCTTCTCACCTTTATCGGCGCGATCCAGGAAGTCACCGGTTCCTGCTACCTTCTGGAGACCCGCGACGGCGTCCGCGTGTTGCTCGAATGCGGGATGCGCCAGGGGCGCAGCCATCACCTGGGCACCCTGGAGAACGAGGCGAGCAATCGCACCCCCTTCCCCTTCGACCCGAAGGAACTCGACGCCGTCGTCCTGTCCCACGCCCACCTGGACCACAGCGGCCTGCTGCCGCGCCTGGCGAAGGAAGGTTACAAGGGCCCGATCTACGCCACCGAATCCTGCTGCGATCTGCTGGAGCTGATGCTGATGGACTCGGCGCACATCCAGGAGAAGGACGCCGAGTGGGAGAACAAGTGGCGCACGCGCCTGAACAAGCCGCCGGTCAAACCGCTGTACACCGTGGAAGACGCCTCCCGCGCCCTGAACCAGCGCCGTCGTGTCAGCTACGGCAGCACCGTGGACGTGGCGCGCGGCATCCGCGTGACCTTCCACAACGCCGGGCATATTCTCGGCTCGGCCATCGTCGAGCTGGAAATCCATGAATTCGGTTCGACCCGGCGCCTGGTGTTCTCCGGCGACCTGGGCAGCACCTGCTCGCCGCTGATGCGCACGCCAACGCCACTGACCCGCGCCGACGTGGTGCTGCTCGAATCCACCTACGGTGACCGCGACCACCGAGACGCCAACGACACCCTGCTGGAACTGGCCGGCATCCTCCAGCGCGCCCAGAACGAAGGCGGCAACGTGCTGATCCCTTCCTTCGCCGTGGGCCGCACGCAGGACCTGATCTACTACCTCGGGCGCTTCTACCAGGAAGGTCGCCTGCCGCAACAGGTGGTCTACCTCGACAGCCCCATGGCCGCCCAGGCCAACAACATCTACCTGCAACACATCGGCGAGATCGCCGACGTCGACCGCGAATACATGCGCGGCACCGGCACCGCCAAGGTCGGCGAATGGCTGCCGGTCCTGCGCACCACCCAGAGCGCCGAGGAATCCATGGCGCTGAACCGCATCAAGAGCGGCGCCATCATCATCGCCGGCAGCGGCATGTGCACCGGCGGGCGCATCGTGCACCATCTCAAGCACAACCTCTGGCGCGAGGAATGCCACATCGTCTTCCCCGGCTTCCAGGCCCAGGGCACGCTCGGCCGCGCCATCGTCGACGGCGCCGAGACGGTGCGCATCCTGCGTCAGCGCATCAGCGTCAAGGCGCAGATCCACACCCTCGGCGGATTCTCCGCGCACGCGGGACAATCACAATTAATTCAGTGGGTTGAGCACTTCGAGAACAAACCCGAGCTATACCTGATACATGGCGAGCGGGAAAAGATGGATGTACTCAAGGGTGCACTCCAGGATCGCCTGAACTGGACGGCCAACATTCCGGAGCCCGGAGACCGGATCGCCATCTGAATATCGAGGCCGCACCGACTGTCACACCCCGCGTGCCAGACTGCGCAGGCCTCCTGCTGAACCCTGTGCGTGCGGCGAAGCGCCACTGCATCCCCGCCAGAGCCACCCTGCGTGGCCGGCGCCGCCCATGGACAGGCGATCAGGGGTTGATGAACAAGGAGTATCAACATGCCCTATGAGCCCGACGACTACCTCTCCAGACACTTCCAGACCAGCGGCACCGACCTGGCGCAGAAGATCGAGGAACTGGCCGAACTGGCCGCGCCTGGCAACAGCCAGAACCTGCCGCTGTACCGCGAAATGCTCACCACCGTGGCGCGCATGGCCCAGGCAGACCGCAACCGCTGGGACGCCAAGATCATGCTGCAGACCCTGCGCGAGATGGAGCACGCCTTCAGCACCCTGGAGCAGTTCAAACGTCGCCGCAAAGTCACCGTATTCGGTTCGGCCCGCACGCCGGCCGACCACCCTGTGTATGCCCTGGCCCGGGAACTGGGCGAAACCCTGGCCCGTTACGACCTGATGGTCATCACCGGCGCCGGCGGCGGCATCATGGCCGCTGCCCATGAAGGCGCCGGGCTGGAAAACAGCCTCGGCTTCAACATCACCCTGCCCTTCGAGCAACACGCCAACCGCACCGTGGACGGCACCAGCAACCTGCTGTCGTTCCACTTCTTCTTCCTGCGCAAGCTGTTCTTCGTCAAGGAAGCCGACGCTCTGGTGCTGTGCCCTGGCGGCTTCGGCACGCTGGACGAGGCGCTGGAAGTGCTCACCCTGATCCAGACCGGCAAGAGCCCGCTGGTACCCGTGGTACTGCTCGACCAGCCGGGCGGGCACTACTGGGACCACGCCCTGGAATTCATCAAGGAGCAGTTGCAGGACAACGGCTACATCCTGCCCAGCGACATGAACCTGATGAAACTGGTGCACACCGCCGATGAAGCTGCAGAGGAAATTGCCCAGTTCTACAGCAACTTCCACTCCAGCCGCTGGCTCAAGGATCGCTTCGTGATCCGCCTCAACCACCCCCTGAGCGTGCGGGCGCTGCAATTGCTGGAGCAGGAATTCGGCAGCCTGTGCGTGAGCGATGGCTTCCACCAGCAGCCCTATAGCGAATCGGAGCTGGATGAGCCGGAGTTCTCCCATCTCACCCGCCTGGCCTTCGCCTTCAACGGCCGCGACCAGGGGCGTTTGCGTGAGCTGTTGAACTTCATCAACCAGCCGGAGAACTGGGAACGCTGATAGCCCCTGTCCCGAAAACAAAAAGGCACCCAAAGGGTGCCTTCTTCATTCAATCATCCGATCGTCGGCCACTCAGCAACCGGCTGATCGCCTCCATCGAGTAACCCCGATAGCTCAGGAACCGGCCCTGCTGGGCTCGTTCGCGAGCGTCCTGCGGCAGCCGGGCAAACTTGCGGCGCCAGACTTCACGCAGGTTTTCATTCCAGTCGACGTCCGACTCGCTCAGTGCTCCGTCGATCTCGCCACGGGGCAAACCACGCTGCGACAGCTCCTCGCGAATCCGCACCGGACCGTAACCGGCTCGTGCGCGACTGGCGATATAGCTTTCCAGGTAACGGCTTTCATTGAGCAACCCCTCCTCGGCCAGGCGGTCGAGGGCGGGGTCGATCAGATCCTGCGTCGCACCGCGTTGCCGCAGCTTGCGCGAGAGCTCCGCCCGGCCATGCTCGCGTCGTGCCAGCAGGTCCATGGCGACCCGTCGCACCGCGACGGGGTTATCGAGCTCGACGGCCATCGCGATCAGTAATCGGCTTCAGCTTCCGCTTCGGCTTCCGCCGCAGCGAGTTCGGCCTTGGTCGGCGCCGGCTGGTTGGTCAGCAGTTGCTCGCGGATGGCCTTGTCGAGGGTGTTGCAGATCTCGGTGTTGTCTTCCAGGAACTTGGCGGCGTTGGCCTTGCCCTGGCCGATCTTGCTGCCCTGATAGCTGTACCAGGCGCCGGACTTCTCGATCAGGCCCAGTTGTACGCCCAGGTCGATGATCTCGCCGGTGCGGTAGATGCCGCGACCGTACATGATCTGGAACTCGGCCTGACGGAACGGCGGCGCGACCTTGTTCTTCACGACCTTGACGCGGGTTTCGCTGCCGACCACTTCGTCGCCTTCCTTCACCGCGCCGGTGCGGCGGATGTCGAGACGGACGGAGGAGTAGAACTTCAGCGCGTTACCGCCGGTGGTGGTTTCCGGGTTGCCGAACATCACGCCGATCTTCATGCGGATCTGGTTGATGAAGATGACCAGGCAGTTGGCGTTCTTGATGTTGCCGGTGATCTTGCGCAGCGCCTGGGACATCAGACGGGCCTGCAGGCCAACGTGCTGATCGCCCATCTCGCCTTCGATTTCGGCTTTCGGTACCAGGGCGGCCACGGAGTCGACGATGATCACGTCAACGGCGTTGGAGCGCACCAGCATGTCGGTGATTTCCAGGGCCTGTTCGCCGGTGTCCGGCTGGGAAACCAGCAGGTCATCGACGTTGACGCCCAGCTTGCCGGCGTAGTCCGGGTCCAGGGCGTGTTCGGCGTCGACGAAGGCGCAGGTGGCGCCGGCCTTCTGGGCCTGGGCGATGACCGACAGGGTCAGGGTGGTCTTACCCGAGGATTCCGGACCGTAGATCTCGACGATACGGCCCTTCGGCAGACCGCCGATGCCCAGCGCGATGTCCAGGCCCAGCGAGCCGGTGGAGATGGCGGGAATCGCCTGGCGCTCATGGTCGCCCATGCGCATGACCGCGCCTTTGCCGAATTGGCGTTCGATCTGTCCCAGGGCCGCGGCCAGGGCGCGCTTCTTGTTGTCGTCCATTGAAGTCCTCGCGAAGTCAGGCGGCCGGGCGGCCACGAACAACTGTATAAGTAGCCAGTATTATTCCACAGGGCAAGCCGCTCGCCTACCCCTGAATCGGATTTTCCCCGTCCGCCAGTCGCAACAGCCCTTCCAGAGCAGTCGCCACGGTTTGCCGGCGCACCGCTTCCCGATCACCGGCATACAGGCGCCGTTCGCTGAACACCTGTTCGCCTTTCCTCCAGGCCAGCCAGACCGTGCCCACCGGCTTCTCGGCAGAACCGCCGTCCGGCCCGGCAATTCCGCTCACCGCCACGGCGATGTCCGCCCCACTGCGCGGCAGGGCACCGGCGACCATCGCCTCGACCACTTCCCGGCTCACCGCACCGACCTGGGCGAACAGCGCGGCCGGCACGTCCAGCTGACGGGTCTTCTGACCATTGGAATAGGTCACGTAGCCCGCCTCGAACCAGGCGGAGCTGCCGGCGATGCGCGTGATCGCCTCGGCGATTCCGCCGCCGGTGCAGGATTCGGCGGTGGTGACGCGCAAATGGTTGGCAGCGAGCCGGGCGCCCAATCGGGCAGCGAGATCGGTAATGACGGAATCGGTGACAGGCACAGTGCGCTCCGGGGTTAAAGAAGGCCAGGCGGATACCGTACACTAGGCGCTTTTGCATGTTGAAGCCGGACAGCCAGAAGCCATGAGTCAAAGCGACCTCTCCGCCCACACACCGATGATGCAGCAGTACTGGAAGCTGAAGAACCAGCACCCGGATCAACTGATGTTCTACCGCATGGGCGACTTCTACGAGCTGTTCTACGAGGACGCCAAGAAGGCCGCCAAGCTGCTGGACATCACCTTGACCGCCCGCGGCCAGTCTGCCGGCACGTCCATTCCCATGGCCGGCATCCCGTTCCACTCCGCCGAAGGCTACCTGGCCAAGCTGGTGAAGCTCGGCGAATCGGTGGTGATCTGCGAGCAGATTGGCGACCCGGCCACCAGCAAGGGCCCGGTGGAGCGCCAGGTCGTGCGCATTCTCACCCCCGGCACTGTCAGCGACGAAGCGCTGCTCGACGAGCGCCGCGACAACCTGATCGCCGCCGTGCTGGGCGACGAGCGCCTGTTCGGCCTGGCCGTGCTGGACATCACCAGCGGCCGCTTCAACGTCCAGGAAATAAAAGGCTGGGAAACCCTCCTGGCCGAACTGGAGCGCATGAACCCTGCCGAATTGCTGATCCCCGATGACTGGCCCCAGGGCCTGCCGGCCGAGAAGCGCCGCGGCGCGCACCGCCGCGCGCCGTGGGACTTCGATCGCGACTCGGCGAAGAAGAGCCTGTGCCAGCAGTTCGGCGTCCAGGACCTCAAGGGCTTCGGCTGCCAGGACCTGACCCTGGCCATCGGTGCCGCCGGCTGCCTGCTGGCCTACGCCAAGGAAACCCAGCGCACCGCCCTGCCGCACCTGCGCAGCCTGCGCCACGAGCGCATCGACGATACCGTGATCCTCGATGGCGCCAGCCGTCGCAATCTGGAATTGGATACCAACCTCGCCGGCGGACGCGACAACACCCTGCAATCGGTGGTCGACCGCTGCCAGACCGCCATGGGCAGCCGCCTGCTGACCCGCTGGCTGAACCGCCCGTTGCGCGACCGCGCCGTGCTGGAAGCCCGCCAGGAATCCATCGCCTGCCTGCTGGAGCGCTATCGCTTCGAAATCCTCCAGCCGCAGCTGAAGGAAATCGGTGACGTCGAGCGCATCCTCGCCCGGATCGGCCTGCGCAACGCCCGCCCGCGCGACCTCGCCCGCCTGCGCGATGCCCTCGCCGCGCTACCGGAGCTGCAGAGCGGCATGACCGAGCTGGAAGCCCCGCACCTGGGTGAGCTGGCCAATAGCATCCGCACCTATCCGGAACTGGCTGACCTGCTGGTTCGCGCCGTGATCGAGAACCCGCCGGCAGTGATCCGCGACGGCGGCGTCATCGCACGCGGCTACGACGCCGAGCTGGACGAGCTGCAAATGCTCAGCGAAAACGCCGGCCAGTACCTGATGGACCTGGAGATTCGGGAAAAGGCCCGCACCGGCCTGCCGAACCTGAAGGTCGGCTACAACCGCATCCACGGTTACTACATCGAACTGCCCCGCGTGCAGGCCGAACAGGCCCCGGCCGACTACATTCGCCGCCAGACCCTCAAAGGCGCCGAACGCTTCATTACTCCGGAACTGAAAGCCTTCGAAGACAAGGCTCTGTCAGCCCAGAGTCGCGCGCTGGCCCGCGAGAAGCAGCTCTACGAAGAGCTGCTGGAATTGTTGATCGCGCAGTTGGCGCCGCTGCAGGACACCGCCGCCGCCCTGGCGGAGCTGGACGTCCTGGCCAACCTGGCCGAACGCGCACTGAACCTCGACCTGAACCGTCCGCGCTTCGTCGAAGAGTCTGGCATTCTCATCGAGCAAGGCCGCCATCCGGTCGTCGAGCAGGTATTGGATACGCCGTTCGTCGCCAACGACCTCAACCTCGACGAAGACACCCGCATGCTGGTGATTACCGGCCCGAACATGGGCGGTAAATCGACCTATATGCGGCAAACGGCGCTGATCGTGCTGCTGGCGCACATCGGCAGCTTCGTCCCGGCGGCGCGCTGCGAGCTGTCCCTGGTGGACCGCATCTTCACCCGCATCGGGTCGTCGGACGACCTTGCCGGCGGCCGCTCCACCTTCATGGTGGAAATGAGCGAAACCGCGAATATCCTGCACAACGCCACCGACCGCAGCCTGGTGCTGATGGACGAAGTGGGCCGCGGCACCAGTACCTTCGATGGCCTGTCGCTCGCGTGGTCCGCCGCCGAGCATCTGGCCCGACTGCGCGCCTTCACCCTGTTCGCGACGCACTATTTCGAGCTGACCGTACTGCCGGAAAGCGAGCCGGCGGTGGCCAACGTGCACCTGAACGCCACTGAACACAACGAGCGCATCGTTTTCCTGCACCACGTGCTGCCCGGCCCGGCCAGCCAGAGCTATGGCCTGGCGGTCGCGCAATTGGCCGGCGTGCCGGGTGCGGTCATTCAGCGCGCCCGCGAGCACCTGGCACGTCTGGAAACCACCAGCCTGCCCCACGAGGCGCCGCGCTCCAATGACCCGAAAAGCCCGGCGCCACTGCAGAGCGACCTGTTCGCCAGCCTGCCGCACCCCATCATCGAAGAGCTGACGCGTGTCAGCCCTGATGACCTGACGCCGCGCCAAGCTCTCGAATTGTTATATGCATGGAAGACGCGAGTCTGACGGATCGCGGGACAAGCTGCTAGAATCGCGCGCGCTTAGCCGCCCGCCTGAGGAGAAAATTAGAAATGACCTTCGTCGTCACCGACAACTGCATCAAGTGCAAATACACCGACTGCGTGGAAGTATGCCCGGTGGACTGCTTCTACGAAGGCCCGAACTTCCTGGTCATCCACCCGGATGAATGCATCGACTGCGCCCTGTGCGAACCGGAGTGCCCGGCACAGGCGATCTTCTCCGAGGACGAAGTCCCGGATGGCATGCAGGAGTTCATCGAGCTGAACAAGGATTTGGCCGATGTATGGCCGAACATCACCGAGAAGAAGGATTCCCTGCCGGACGCCGAAGAGTGGGACGGCAAGCCGAACAAGCTGCAGTTCCTGGAGCGCTGATCTGCGCTGCTCTGCAGAAACGCGAAAGGCCCGCCAAGTGCGGGCCTTTCTCTTTTTCGGGGCGTCACTTTTCTGCGGGCAAAAAAAAGGGGCGGGATAACCCGCCCACTCTTTATTCCCTATTCATCATCCTGATGAACCGCATCCTGCGGGGGTCCTGACCGACATCCTTACCGGCCTGCGTCTTTCCGTGTACGCGGGAGTGATATTACCCGCCTGCCGGATCGCGGCAACTGGGGCACTTTCGCACACCCGGCTCTTTTCGCTTCGGGCGATAAAAATAAAATCCTTAAAAAACAATTAGATAGAAATAATCGACGTCGAAGCTGGCGGGGATTCAAGCTGAACGCTCACACGTCATGTAAGCGAATGCTTACAGCATGGCGCATAAAAAAGCCCGGGATCATCCGGGCTTCTTCGTTGTCGACCTGGACGCTACTGGAACAGTGCGTCGCTCGACAGGCCGTTCTTCTCGAGGATCTCCCGCAGACGCTTGAGGGCCTCGACCTGGATCTGCCGAACCCGCTCGCGGGTCAGGCCGATTTCCTGGCCGACTTCCTCCAGGGTGCTGCTTTCATGGCCGCGCAGGCCGAAGCGGCGAATCACCACCTCGCGCTGCTTGTCGGTCAGTTCCGACAGCCAAAGATCGATGCTCTCGCTGAGGTCATCGTCCTGCAGCAGTTCGCAGGGGTCGGTGGGACGGTCATCGGTCAGGGTATCGAGCAGGGTCTTATCCGAATCCGGGCCCAGGGAAACATCCACTGAGGTGACCCGCTCGTTCAGACCGAGCATCCGCTTGACCTCGTCCACCGGCTTTTCAAGCAGGTTGGCGATTTCCTCGGGTGACGGCTCGTGGTCCAGCTTGTGGGTCAGCTCGCGCGCGGCCCGCAGGTAGACGTTGAGCTCCTTCACCACGTGGATCGGCAACCGGATGGTGCGGGTCTGGTTCATGATGGCCCGTTCGATGGTCTGACGAATCCACCAGGTTGCATAGGTGGAGAAGCGGAAGCCGCGCTCGGGGTCGAATTTCTCCACCGCGCGGATCAGCCCGAGGTTGCCCTCTTCGATCAGGTCGAGCAGGGAAAGGCCGCGATTGACGTAACGTCGCGCGATCTTCACTACCAGACGCAGGTTGCTTTCGATCATTCGCCGCCGACCGGCCGGGTCGCCCTTCTGCGCGAGGCGCGCAAAGTGGACTTCCTCCTCCGGAGTGAGCAGTGGCGAGAAACCGATTTCATTCAGATACAGCTGGGTCGCGTCGAGTGCGCGGCTGTAGTCGATGTGTTTGTGTTGCTTGAGAGACGAGAGAGAGGTGGCTTTAGGAGTGACTCGAAGCGATACCTGCTCTTCGGCAAATGACTCTTCGAGGATGATGCCAGGCTCCAGCAGGAGCACTTCATCATCGACGTCAAACTCCGGCCCTTCTTTTTTAAGTGCCATGTCGTTATCCCTTGCTGAGTTCGACAACAAGCCCAGGTGCTTCCTTATCCTTAGGACACCTAGGCCCGCTCACCCACGCAGGGGAACAGCTACCGTCAACGACTTGGCAAGTATTGCAGCGGATCTACAGGCTTACCCTGGCGGCGAATCTCGAAGTGCAGCTTCACCCGGTCAGTCCCTGTGGAGCCCATCTCGGCAATGTTCTGCCCGACTTTGACCTGTTGCCCTTCCCGCACCAGCAACCTGCGGTTGTGACCGTAGGCGCTTACGTAGGTATCGCTGTGCTTGATGATCACGAGTTCGCCGTAGCCCCGCAAACCACTACCGGCATACACAACCGTGCCATTAGACGCAGCTAGGACAGGCTGGCCCAATTGCCCCGCTATATCAATCCCTTTATTCAAACTGCCGTTTGATGCAAAACGGCCAATAAGAGTGCCATTGGTTGGCCATATCCACCCCCCGGGAGCGCCCCCTGCCACGGCCGGAGTTGCGCTGCTGGCGGGCGGCTGCGTCGGCGTGGTGGCGGCGGGACTGGTCGGTTTACTGGCAGTGGCAGGCTGGGTAGCCGGTTTGTTGACAACTACCGGAGCGACAGGCGTATTGTTTTTCGCGACAGACGGCGCTTTCGACGCACCGCCATCGAAGCGGATGGCCTGGCCGGGGCGGATGGTATAGGGCGCCGAAATATTGTTGCGCGCCGCCAGGGCCTTCCAGTCCCAGCCGTAGCGGAAGGCGATGGAGTACAGCGTGTCACCGGGGCGCACGACGTATTGGCCGCTGGTGACAGTCGGCTTCTGTTGGGCGTTGCGGTCTACGACGGTCGTCGTGCTGCGTGAAGTTGAAGAACAGGCCGCCAGCAGAGAGCAAACGGCAATGGCCACCACGACGTGGCCCAGGCCCTTGATCCAGTTCCGTTGACGCAGGGTCGCTGTCAAGCTCACCCATCCCCCTTATCCATGAATTGACGTCCAGCCTCACTGGCCGGCAGTTACCGCAGCCTTGACCGGCTTGCTCTCAGCCTAGCGGACCGTTGAGCAGCGGGACGAAGCGTACGGAATCCAGCACCTGGCGCTGGAAGCCATCCTCGGTGCGGACGATCAGCATCAGCTGCTGCACTTCGCCACCGCCGACCGGAATCACCAGCCGCCCCCCGGGAGCCAGTTGGTCCAGCAGTGCCTGAGGGACCTCAGCCGCCGCTGCGGTGACGATGATGCCGTTGTAAGGCGCCAGGGCAGGCCAGCCTTCCCAGCCATCGCCCCAACGAAAGACAACATTTCTCAGGTTTAGCTCCACAAGACGTTCTTTCGCACGGTCCTGCAGGGCCTGGATGCGCTCGACGGAGAATACCCGTTCCACGAGCTGCGACAGCACGGCTGTCTGGTAACCGGAACCGGTTCCGATCTCCAGCACCTTGTCCAGCGGGCCGGCGGCCAGCAGCAGCTCGGTCATCCGCGCCACCATGAAAGGTTGCGAGATGGTCTGGTTGTGCCCGATGGGCAGCGCGGTGTCTTCGTAGGCACGGTGCGACAGCGCCTCGTCAACGAAGAGATGGCGCGGCGTACGGCGGATCACCTCCAGCACGTGGGCGTTGGACAGGCCTTCTTCATACAGGCGCTGGATCAGACGCTCACGGGTGCGCTGGGAGGTCATGCCGATCCCACCGCGACGGGACAATTCATTGGCCATGGTCGATCCCTCCGAGCCAGTCGCCAAGGACATTGAACGCCTCCCGGAAGGTCCGGTCCATCTGCAGCGGCGTGATGGACACGTAGCCTTGCATGACCGCGTGGAAATCGGTGCCCTCCCCGCCATCCTCGGCATCGCCGGCAGCGGCGATCCAGTAGCCTTCCTTGCCGCGTGGATTGACCACTTTCACCGGCGCCGCAGCGCGGGCCCGATGGCCCAGGCGGGTCAGCTGGATGCCCTTGATGCGGTCCAGCGGCAGGTTGGGGATGTTCACGTTGAGCACGGTGCGCGGCGGCAGGTCGAGCTTGTCGTGGGACTCCACCAGCAGGCGGGCGAAATGCATCGCGGTGGGCAGGTTGTTAGTCAGCCGCGAGCAGAGCGAGAAGGCGAAGGCCGGACGGGACAGGAAGCGTCCCTCCAAGGCCGCCGCCACGGTGCCCGAATAGAGCACGTCGTCACCCAGGTTGGCGCCGAGGTTGATGCCCGAGACGACCATGTCCGGCAGTTCGTCCAGCAGGCCATTGAGCCCCAGGTGCACACAGTCGGTCGGGGTGCCGTTGAGGCTGATGAAGCCATTGCCCAGGCGATGGGGATGCAGCGGCCGATCCAGCGTAAGCGAGCTGCTCGCTCCGCTACGGTCGGTTTCCGGGGCGATCACGATGCAGTCCGCATACGCGGACAGCGCGTCGTGAAGCGCGGCGATACCGGGTGCAGTGACCCCGTCGTCGTTGGCAATCAATATGCGCATGGGCTTTCCGTCTGCCCTGCCGGCACGAGGTCGATCAGCTCGCGCACTACCACGGTGGCGAAGCAGCCAGCCGGCAGGACGAATTCCAGTTGCAGAATGTCAGGGGCGGGATAATGCCATGTAAGGCCCGGGATGGGGAGGCGCAGAATGCGCCGTTCGTGCGCCATGTCCGCACTGGCGAGCCACTGGCAAAGCGCCATCTCAGTGTGTTGCACGCTGCGCTCCATCTCGCCGGGCCGGTTCGCCGCCGGTGAATCGCCCTCGCCCCACAGCGGGCCGGTGGGGTGCAGGTCCAGCGCGGCAAGGCGCGGATCGGTGCATTCCGCCTCCCCCGCAGGGAAGAAGCTGCGGCTGTCGGTGAACGCCAGCAGGTCGCCGACCTGCGCGCGGTTCCAGGTGCCTTCGGCCACCCGGCGCGCCAACACCTGATTGAAAACGTAGCTGCGCGCCGCCGACAGCAGTCGCGAGCGCATGTTGCGGTGTTCCGGCAACTTGCCGCGCTCGGCAAAGCCGCGGGCGTCGAAGACGTTTCCACCGTCATGGCCGAAACGCTGGGTGCCGAAGTAGTTCGGCACGCCCTGGGCGACGATGGCCTTCAACCGCGCTTCGAGTCGCTCACGATCCGCCTGCAGCTCGGTCAGGCGCAGGGTGAAGCCGTTCGCCGAGTGCGCGCCGCGCTGCAGTTTGCGGCGGTGGCGGTTGCGTTCGAGGATGCGCAGGCTGTCATCCTCGGCGCCCGCCAGGTCCGGGTCGGACTTGCCCGGCAGGTGCAGGCTGAACCACTGGCGGGTCAGCGCCTGGCGATCCTTGAGGCCGGCATAGCTGATCATCTTCACCGGCACACCGGCCGCACGGGCCAGGCGGCGGGCGGCCTCCTCGGTGTTCAGGCCGCGCTTTTCGACCCACAGCCAGAGGTGTTCGCCGTCGCCGGAAAGCGGGATGTCCAGCACCTCGTCGACCTGGAAGTCTTCGGCCACGGCCTTGAGCACCGCACGGCCGCAGGATTCGCCATGGGCGCGCGGGCCCAGCAGTTCCAGCTCGGTCATGCGCGGGCCAGCAGGGCGACGGCGTGAACCGCGATACCTTCCTCGCGGCCGGTGAAGCCGAGTTTCTCGGTGGTGGTGGCCTTGACGTTGACCTGTTCCAGCTCGACCTTCAGGTCAGCGGCGATGGTTTCGCGCATGCGCTGGATGTGCGGCGCCATCTTCGGCGCCTGGGCGATGATGGTGGTGTCGACGTTTTCCACCTTCCAGCCCTTGGCTTCCACCAGGCTCAGAACATGGCGCAGCAGTGCGCGGCTGTCGGCGCCCTTGAACTGCGGGTCGGTATCGGGGAAGTGCTTGCCGATGTCGCCCAGCGCGCAGGCGCCCAGCAGGGCATCGGAGAGCGCGTGCAGCAGTACGTCGCCGTCGGAGTGCGCGACGAGCCCGAACCTGTGGGGAATACGCACGCCGCCCAGGGTGATGAAGTCGCCCTCGCCGAAGCGGTGTACGTCGTAGCCATGTCCGATACGCATGAAAAAACGCCCTGTAAATGTCAGGGCGTCGATTCTACCGGATCACTGCCCTGTGGGTGTCAGTCGCAGAGCGCCGCGGCGTGGTGACGCAGGTGATCTTCGATGAAGCTCGCAATGAAGTAGTAGCTGTGGTCGTACCCCGGCTGCAGGCGCAGCTCCAGCGGGTGGCCGGCCGCAGCCGCCGCGTCCCGCAGGGCCTGGGGCTTGAGCTGCACGGCGAGGAAGTCATCGCGGTCGCCCTGGTCCACCAGGATCGGCAGGCGCTCGCTGGCGTTACCCAGCAACTCGACCGCATCCCACTCGCGCCAGGCGGCCGGGTCTTCACCGAGGAAGCGCCCCAGCGCCTTCTGCCCCCAGGGGCAGTCGCTCGGGTGGCTGATGGGGGCGAACGCCGACAGCGACCGATAGCGTCCGGGATTGCGCAGGGCGCAGATCAGCGCGCCGTGGCCGCCCATGGAGTGGCCACTGATGCCGCGCTTCAGCGACACCGGGAAGTTCGCCTCGATCAGCGCCGGCAGCTCCTGCACCACGTAGTCGTGCATGCGGTAGTGACGCGCCCAGGGTTCCTGGGTGGCATTGACGTAGAAGCCGGCGCCCAGGCCAAAGTCCCACGCGCCATCCGGGTCGCCCGGCACGTCCGGGCCGCGCGGGCTGGTATCCGGCGCGACGATGACGATGCCCAGCTCCGCCGCCACACGCTGGGCGCCGGCCTTCTGCATGAAGTTCTCGTCGGTGCAGGTCAGCCCGGACAGCCAGTACAGCACCGGCAGGCCGGCCTCGGGCTCGGCCTGGGGCGGCAGGTAGACCGCGAAGACCATGTCGCAGCCCAGCGTGGCGGAGCGGTGGCGATAGCGCTGGTGCCAGCCGCCGAAGCTCTTCTGGCTGCTGATGAGTTCGATGGAATCCGTCATGGAGCCTCCTGTGAGGCCGGGCGCACGGGGCGCCCGGCGGTTCGATCAGTAATGGATGACGGAGCGGATGCTCTTGCCTTCGTGCATCAGGTCGAACGCCTCGTTGATCTTCTCCAGGCCCATGGTGTGGGTGATGAAGGTATCCAGCGGGATCTCGCCCTTTTGCGCCTTTTCCACATAGCTGGGCAGCTCGGTGCGGCCTTTCACGCCACCGAAGGCGGAACCGCGCCAGACGCGACCGGTCACCAGCTGGAACGGGCGGGTGCTGATTTCCTGGCCGGCGCCGGCAACGCCGATGATGGTGGATTCGCCCCAGCCCTTGTGGCAGCACTCCAGCGCGGCACGCATCAGCTGGACGTTGCCCACGCACTCGAAGGAATAGTCCACGCCGCCATCGGTCATTTCGACGATGACTTCCTGGATCGGTTTCTGATGATCCTTGGGATTGACGAAGTCGGTGGCGCCCAGTTCTTTGGCAATGTCGAACTTGGCGGGGTTGATGTCCACCGCGATGATGCGCGAGGCCTTGGCCATCTTCGCGCCGATGATCGCGGCCAGGCCGATCCCGCCCAGGCCGAAGATGGCCACGGTGGCACCCTCTTCCACCTTGGCGGTGTTCAGCACGGCGCCGATACCGGTGGTCACGCCGCAGCCGAGCAGGCAGACCTTTTCCAGCGGCGCTTCCTCGGGAATCTTCGCCAGGGAGATTTCCGGCAGCACGGTGTACTCGGAGAAGGTCGAGCAGCCCATGTAGTGGTAGATCGGCTCGCCGTTGTAGGAGAAGCGGCTGGTGCCGTCGGGCATCAGGCCTTTGCCCTGGGTGGCGCGCACGGCCTGGCAGAGGTTGGTCTTGCCGGATTTGCAGAATTTGCACTCGCGGCATTCGGCGGTGTACAGCGGGATCACGTGGTCGCCCACTTTCAGCGAGGTCACGCCCTCGCCCACCGCTTCGACGATGCCGCCACCTTCGTGGCCCAGGATGCACGGGAACACACCCTCGGAATCCTGGCCGGACAGGGTGTAGGCGTCGGTGTGGCAGACACCGGTGGCAACGATGCGCACCAGCACCTCGCCCTTCTGCGGCGGCGCCACATCCACTTCGACGATTTCCAACGGTTTGTTGGGGGCGAAGGCGACGGCGGCACGGGACTTGATCATCGGGAAACTCCTGAACGATGGAAACGACAACGCCCGCCAAGGGCGGACGGGTTCGGCGCGGCGGCCGAGAAACCGGGACGGGCCACAGCCACGTCGGGGAGCGATCGGGCCACACGGCAAATGCGCAGCCCAAAGCCTGGGAAGTGTAGAAAACCCCGTTTCAGGGAATAATCAGGCAATAATCAAAACATTATTGCAATACAGGGATAATCCACATGCACCGCTGGGAAGGACTGGACGAATTCGTCGCCGTCGCCGAAACCGGCCAATTCACGGCCGCCGCCGAGCGCCTGGGCGTGTCGTCGTCCCACGTCAGCCGCCAGGTCGCACGCCTGGAGGAGCGCCTGCAGACACGCCTGCTCTACCGCAGCACGCGCAAGGTGACGTTGAGCGAAGCCGGGCAGACCTTCCTGCAGCATTGCCGGCGCCTGCAGGACGCCCGCGAGGAAGCGTTGCGCGCGGTCAGCGATCTCTCCGCCGAACCCAAGGGCCTGCTGCGCATGACCTGCGCCGTGGCCTATGGCGAGCGTTTCGTGGTGCCGCTGGTGAACGAATTCATGGCCGAGTTTCCGCAGCTGCGGGTCGAGATCGAGCTGTCCAACCGCCAGCTGGACCTGCTCCACGAAGGCTTCGACCTGGCCATCCGCCTCGGCCGCCTCAGCGATTCGCGATTGGTGGCGACCCGCCTGGCGCCGCGGGTGATGTACCTGTGCGCGACGCCGCAATACCTGGATCGCCACGGCACCCCGCAGAGCGTGGCGGAGCTGGCGCGGCACAATTGCCTGGTGGGCAGCAGCGACCAGTGGAGCTTCCTCGAGGACGGTCGCGAAACCCAGCACCGGGTGCAGGGCAACTGGCGCTGCAACAGCGGCCAGGCGGTGCTGGATGCGGCACTGCGCGGCTTCGGCCTGTGCCAGCTACCGGACTACTACGTGCTGGAACATCTGCGCAGCGGCCGCCTGGTATCCCTGCTGGAGGCGCACCAGCCGCCGAACACGGGGGTCTGGGCGCTGTATCCGCAGCAGCGGCATTTGTCCCCGAAGGTTCGCCAATTGGTGGACCATCTCAAGGAAGGCCTACAGCATCTTGAGCACTCTCCGTTGTCGTGAAGCAAACGGCAGGAATTGGCGTTCGCTAGAATGCCCGGTTTCCTACTCCACGGTTCAAGGACGACGACATGTCAGCCCTCTACTCCTTTCGCGAGCGCTACCTCCTGCGCTTCTGGACGCCGTTGCCGACCCTGGTCGCCCTCGGTGTGATCTCGGCCTACTACTTCGCCATGACCGGCACCTTCTGGGCGGTCACCGGCGAGTTCACCCGCTGGGGCGGCCATGTGCTGTCCTGGTTCGGCCTGCAGCCGCAGGAATGGAGCTACTTCAAGATCATCGGCCTGCAAGGCACCCCGCTGGACCGCATCGACGGCGTGATGATCATCGGCATGTTCTTCGGCGCGCTGATCTGTGCGCTCTGGGCGGGCAACGTCAGCCTGCGCTGGCCAACCAGCAAGCGGCGCCTGGTACAGGGTCTGATTGGCGGAGTGATCGCCGGCTTCGGCGCGCGCCTGGCGATGGGCTGCAACCTGGCGGCGTTCTTCACCGGTATCCCGATGTTCTCGGTGCACGCCTGGGCCTTCATGTTCGCCACCGTGCTCGGCGCCTGGTTCGGCGTGAAGATCAGCCTGCTGCCCTTCCTGCGCGTTCCGCTGAAGGTCGGCGGCAAGGCGGCGGCACTGCCGAGCGCCGAGGCCCTGGCTCGCCGCGCCCAGCTGCAGTGGCGCCTGGGCATGGGCGTGCTGGCGATTGCCGCCCTGTTCGCCGCCTGGCGCTTCGAGGTCTCGCTGGTGCTGGGCATGGCCTGCCTGTTCGGCCTGCTGTTCGGCGGGCTCATCGAACGTGCGCAGATCTGCTTCACCAGCGCCGCGCGCGACCTCTGGACCACCGGCCGCACCCAGGCCGCAATGGGCATTCTGCTGGGCATGGCAGCCGCCTGCGTCGGCACCTTCGCCGCCATTCACAACGGCCTGCCGCCGAAGATTTTCTGGATGGGCCCGAATGCGGTGATCGGCGGGGTGCTGTTCGGCCTGGGCATCGTCCTGGCCGGTGGCTGCGAGACCGGCTGGATGTACCGTTCGATGGAAGGCCAGGTGCACTTCTGGGTGGTGGGGATCGGCAACGTGATCGGCGGCACCCTGGTCGCGGTGTACTGGGACGAGCTCGGCACCCGCCTCGCCCTGCCCTATCCCAAGCTCAACCTGCTGCAGGAGTTCGGTCCTGGCGGCGGGTTGCTGATCACCTTCGCCGGCCTTGCCCTGTGCATGCTGCTGGTGCAACTGAACGCAAAACGATTCACCCGTAAACGGAAACCGTCCGATGCCCGACACCAAGACGCCGACGCTGTCGCTTGATCTGCGCGGCGAACACTGCCCCTACAACGCCATCGCTACCCTGGAAACCCTGGCGACCCTGAAGCCGGGCGATCTGCTGGAGGTGATCACCGATTGTTCGCAGTCGGTGCATGGCATTCCGGAAGACACCCAGCGCCACGGCTACCACTGCCTGGCAGTGGAGCAGCACGGGGCGCTGTTCCGCTTCCTGATCGAGGTGCCGCTGCTGGGCTGAAACGCCTTCGCAGGAACGGGCTCCGTCCGCGATGGCTTCCGGCGCGGTTCGAACCTGTCGCGGACGAAGTCCGCTCCTACAGTGATATCCCAGCGCTCGGGCCTGCCCTCACCCTAACCCTCTCCCCGACGGAGAGGGGACCGTTCGGTGCAGGATGAAATTACAACATCAGCCGGCACAACCTGCTCCCTCTCCCTCCGGGAGAGGGCTGGGGGGAGGGGGAAACGTCGGTACAAACTTGCCAGAAGGAAGACAGTTGCTCCTACGCCTCGCTCAACCTGCAGGAGCGCGAGATGCGCACGATCGCGGGCATGGCCCGCTCCTACAGGAGTCCGGTGCTACGCCGGCGGCGTGGCGGTCGCGAGCGGAATCAGGGCTTGGCGAAATGGCGCTGCAGGCGCTGCAGGTCTTCCGGGGTGGTGACCTTGATGTTGTCGATGCGCCCTTCCACCATGCGCGGCTGGTAGCCCGCCCATTCCATGGCAGATGCCTCGTCGGTGATCGCCGCGTCGGCCACCAGGGCATCGGCGAGCGCGCGGTGCAGCGCACCGAGGCGGAACATCTGCGGGGTGTAGGCCTGCCAGACCACGCTGCGGTCGATGGTTTCGACCACGCGGCCGTCGGCGCCGACGCGCTTCAACGTATCCCGGGCGGGAACGCCCAGCAGCCCACCGACGGCGTCGAATTCCAGCTCATCCAGCAGGCGATCGAGATCGGACCGCGCCAGGTTCGGCCGCGCGGCGTCGTGCACCAGCACCCAATCATCACTGCCGGCGCCCAGTTCGGTCAGGCGCAGCAGTCCATTGAGCACGGAATCGGCACGCTCGCGGCCGCCGTCGGCACACTGGATGCGTTCATTGGATGCGCTCGGCAGGGTCGGCCACCAGGGATCGTCGGTGGCCAGGCAGACCACAAGCCCCTTGAGCCGGGGATGGCCGAGGAAACAGTCGAGGGTACGTTCGAGAATGCTGCGACCGGCGAGGTCGAGGTATTGCTTGGGGCGGTCGGCGCGCATCCGCGAACCGATGCCGGCGGCCGGAATCACGGCCCAGAAGGCGGGAGTGGTCATTGCGCGAGCTGGTAGAGGGTTTCCTTGTCCTTGACCATGCCGAGTTCGTGGCGGGCACGTTCCTCGACCGTCTCGGTGCCTTTCTTGAGCTCGGCGACTTCCGCCTCGAGGATGCGGTTACGCTCGAGCAGGCGCTCGTTCTCGCCCTGCTGGTCGGCAATCTGCTTCTGCAGGTCGCGCACCTGCGCCAGGCTGCCATCGCCAACCCACAGGCGATACTGCAGGCCGGCCAGCGCCAGGATCAGCACGACGAACAGCCAGTAAGGGCTACGTAACCTCAACCTTCAGCTCCCTGTACGCAAAGGGGTGGCTCCTGCCACCCCTTCACCGTACCAGACTCGGATCAGCCGCGGAATTCCGCGCGACCACGGTACGGCGCCTTGGCGCCCAGCTGCTCTTCGATACGCAGCAGCTGGTTGTACTTGGAAACGCGGTCGGAGCGGCAGAGGGAACCGGTCTTGATCTGACCAGCGGCAGTGCCGACGGCCAGGTCAGCGATGGTGCTGTCCTCGGTTTCGCCCGAACGGTGCGAGATCACGGCGGTGAAACCGGCGGCCTTGGCCATCTGGATGGCTTCCAGGGTCTCGGTCAGCGAGCCGATCTGGTTGAACTTGATCAGGATCGAGTTGCCGATCTTCTCGTCGATGCCGCGCTTGAGGATCTTGGTGTTGGTCACGAACAGGTCGTCACCGACCAGTTGCACCTTCGCGCCGATCTTGTCGGTCAGGACTTTCCAGCCAGCCCAGTCGGACTCGTCCATGCCGTCTTCGATGGAGATGATCGGGTAGCGCTGGGTCAGGCCGGCCAGGTAGTCGGCGAAACCTTCGGCGCTGAACACCTTGCCTTCGCCTTCGAGGTCGTACTGGCCGTCCTTGAAGAATTCGGAGGAGGCGCAGTCCAGGGCCAGAGTCACGTCTTCGCCCAGCTTGTAGCCGGCGTTGGCGACGGCTTCGGCGATAGCGGCCAGGGCGTCTTCGTTGGAAGCCAGGTTCGGTGCGAAGCCGCCTTCGTCACCCACGGCGGTGTTCAGGCCACGGGCCTTCAGCACGGCCTTGAGGTGATGGAAGATCTCGGCGCCCATGCGCAGCGCGTCGGCGAAGTTCTTGGCGCCCACCGGCTGAACCATGAACTCCTGGATGTCGACGTTGTTATCGGCGTGCTCGCCGCCGTTGATGATGTTCATCATCGGAACCGGCATGGAGTACTGGCCCGGGGTGCCGTTGAGGTCGGCGATGTGCGCGTACAGCGGCACGCCCTTGGCCTGAGCGGCGGCCTTGGCGGCAGCCAGGGACACGGCCAGGATGGCGTTGGCGCCCAGCTTGCCTTTGTTCTCGGTGCCATCGAGGTCGATCATCGCGTGATCCAGACCTTTCTGGTCAGCCGCGTCCTTGCCCAGCAGCAGGTCGCGGATCGGGCCGTTGATGTTGGCCACGGCTTTCAGCACGCCCTTGCCCAGGTAACGGCTCTTGTCGCCATCGCGCAGTTCGAGGGCCTCGCGGGAACCGGTGGATGCACCGGACGGGGCGCAAGCGCTGCCGACGATGCCGTTGTCCAGGATCACGTCCGCTTCAACGGTCGGGTTGCCGCGGGAGTCCAGGACCTCACGGCCCTTGATGTCGACGATCTTTGCCATTCTTGATAACACTCCGAAGATAGAGATAAACGGGGCGGCTGGTGAGACATCAGAACCTGCTCGATGCCCCGCCGAGCTTGACGCTACGGGGCGCAACGAGCGGATTCTCAGGCAGTCTCGATGGTGGGGAAACTCTTGACCAGGTCATCCAGCTGCTTGAGCTGGGACAGGAAAGGCTCGAGCTTGTTCAAGCGCAGCGCGCACGGGCCGTCGCATTTGGCGTTCTCGGGGTCCGGATGGGCCTCCAGGAACAGGCCGGCAAGGCCCTGGCTCATGCCGGCCTTGGCCAGGTCGGTGACCTGGGCGCGGCGACCGCCGGCGGAATCGGCGCGGCCGCCCGGCATCTGCAGGGCATGGGTCACGTCGAAGAACACCGGGTACTCGAACTGCTTCATGATGCCGAAGCCGAGCATGTCCACCACCAGGTTGTTGTACCCGAAGGAGGAGCCACGCTCGCAGAGGATCAGCTGGTCGTTACCGGCCTCCTCGCACTTGCGCAGGATGTGTTTCATCTCCTGCGGCGCGAGGAACTGGGCCTTCTTGATATTGATCACCGCATTGGTCTTGGCCATGGCCACGACCAGGTCGGTCTGCCGGGACAGGAAGGCCGGCAGCTGGATGATGTCGCAGACCTCGGCCACCGGAGCGGCCTGGTAGGGCTCGTGCACGTCGGTGATGACCGGCACGTTGAAGGTCTTCTTGATCTCTTCGAAGATCTTCAGCCCCTCTTCCATGCCTGGACCACGGAACGAGGTGATCGAGGAACGGTTGGCCTTGTCGAAGCTGGCCTTGAACACGTAGGGGATACCCAGCTTCTGGGTGACCTTCACGTACTCTTCGCAGACCTGCATGGCCAGGTCGCGCGACTCCAGCACGTTCATGCCGCCGAACAGCACGAACGGCAGGTCGTTGCCGATCTGGATATCACCGACGCGGATGATCTTCTGGCTCATGCTCAGGCTTTCCCGGCTTGTTTCAGGGCGGCGTTGACGAAGCCGCTGAACAGCGGGTGGCCATCACGCGGGGTGGAGGTGAATTCCGGGTGGAACTGGCAGGCCACGAACCACGGATGGTCCGGCGCTTCCACGACTTCCACCAGCGCGCCGTCGCCGGAGCGGCCGGAAATCTTCAGGCCGGCGGCTTCCAGTTGCGGACGCAGGTTGTTGTTCACTTCGTAGCGGTGACGGTGACGCTCGACGATCACGTCCTTGCCGTAGCAGTCGTGCACCAGGGTGCCGGCGGACAGCAGGCACTCCTGGGCGCCCAGGCGCATGGTGCCGCCCAGGTCGGAAGCCTCGGTGCGCACTTCGGTGGCGCCGGTGGCGTCCTGCCATTCGGTGATCAGGCCGACGACCGGATGGCCGCTGGACTTGTCGAATTCGGTGGAGTTGGCATCGGTCCAGCCCAGCACGTTGCGGGCGTACTCGATGACGGCCACCTGCATGCCCAGGCAGATGCCCAGGTACGGAACCTTGTTCTCGCGGGCGTACTGCACGGCGGTGATCTTGCCTTCCACGCCGCGCAGGCCGAAGCCGCCCGGCACCAGGATGGCGTCGGCGCCTTCGAGCAGGCTGGTGCCCTGCTGCTCGATGTCCTCGGAGTCGATGTAGCGCAGGTTGACCTTGGTGCGGCTCTGGATGCCCGCGTGGGTCATGGCTTCGATCAGCGACTTGTAGGCGTCGAGCAGTTCCATGTACTTGCCGACCATGGCGATGGTGACTTCGCGCTCGGGGTTGAGCTTGGCGTCGACCACGCGGTCCCACTCGGACAGGTCGGCCGGGCCGCACTCCAGGCCGAAGCGCTCGACGACCAGGTCATCGACGCCCTGGGCGTGCAGCACGGAGGGGATGCGATAGATGGTGTCGACGTCTTCCAGCGAGATGACCGCGCGTTCTTCCACGTTGGTGAAGAGGGCGATCTTGCGACGGGAGGAGACGTCCACCGGATGGTCGGAACGGCAGACCAGGATGTCCGGCTGCAGGCCGATGGAGCGCAGTTCCTTGACCGAATGCTGGGTCGGCTTGGTCTTGGTCTCGCCCGCGGTGGCGATGTACGGGACCAGCGTCAGGTGCATCAGCATGGCGCGGCGCGAGCCGATCTCCACGCGCAGCTGGCGGATGGCCTCGAGGAAGGGTTGCGACTCGATGTCACCCACGGTGCCGCCAACTTCAACCAGGGCCACGTCGGCATCGCCGGCGCCCTTGATGATGCGACGCTTGATCTCGTCGGTGATGTGCGGAATCACCTGCACGGTGGCGCCCAGGTAGTCACCACGGCGCTCCTTGCGCAGCACGTCCATGTAGACGCGGCCGGTGGTGAAGTTGTTGTTCTGGGTCATCGTGGTACGAACGAAGCGCTCGTAGTGGCCCAGATCGAGGTCGGTTTCCGCGCCGTCGTGGGTGACGAACACCTCACCGTGCTGGAACGGGCTCATGGTGCCCGGATCGACGTTGATGTAGGGGTCCAGCTTGAGCATCGTGATCTTCAGGCCACGCGCTTCCAGAATGGCAGCCAAGGAAGCCGAGGCGATGCCTTTCCCCAATGAAGAAACAACACCACCCGTGACGAAGATGTAGCGCGTCATGAAAAGCCCTGAATGTCAGCGTTTAGGCGGCTCGGCCGCCGGGGAAGCGAAGGTGTCGGGTACAAGACCCGGCTCACGACTTCGTCGTGAAAATAGCGAACTCCCGCTGATTCCGGGGGAATCGACGGGAGCAGTACAAGACGGGAGCGTAGTCTACCGGAAAGCGGCTATCAGCTCAAACCCGAGTCATTCGTCGGAGGTGTCCAACGCAGCGTCCACCCCTGCCCCACCTCCACCCGCAGGCCCGGCAGCAGCGCCACGCCGAGCAGTTCGTCGGCGCGCCAGAGCAGCGGCAGACGACCGCGCAGGAAGGCCGGAATGGCCGCTTCGTTGAGCAGCCGCTTGAGGTCCCGACTGCCGCGTCCGACCAGCGTCATGGTCTCTCCGCCCTGTCGGTAACGCACCACCAGCGGCCCGCTCGGCGGCGCACCCTCGAAATGCAGCGAACCATTGGTGGGCAGCAGAAGCGGCTGCGAAGGATCGCGCCAGGCCTGATCAGACGGCACGAAGCCGAACCAGGACCTGGCCAGCCACCAGAGCCGGCCGTGGGCACGGCGCAGCTCGCCATCGGCGAGGCGCCAGATCGGCTCGGCGTCTTCACGGGCATCGCGCAGGTCCTGCCAACCGGCCCAGTGCGCGCTGTCCGGCAGGCGCGCGAGAGGCGCGAGCCAGTGACGCAATGCATTGCGCTGGCGCGGCTCGCTCAATTCGGCCAGGGCCGCGATGGCCAACGATGGCAATGGCATGCCGATGTATTCGTTACGCGCCCCCGCCTGGTGCAGGTCGTTCTGTGCCAGTTCGCCCAGCAACCCGTCGGCTTCCGCCAGGTGCTCGGCGCTGCGGGCGATGGTCTCGACGGCCGCGGGCCAGCGCTGGACGATGCCCGGCAGTATCTGGTTGCGCAGGTAGTTGCGGTCATGGTCATCGCAGGCGTTGGACGGGTCCTCGACCCAGCTGAGTTTCTCGTTGCGGGCATAGCGCTCAAGCTCAGCGCGCGTTATCCCCAACAGCGGACGCAGCAGCATGCCGGCCCCCAGCGGACGGCTGGCGGCCATGCCAGACAGGCCGCGCACCCCCGCACCCCGGAACAGCCGGAACAGCACGGTTTCCGCCTGGTCATCGCGGTGCTGGCCGGTCAGCAGGCATTCGCCTTCTCCCAACGCCGCGGTGAATACGCCATAGCGAGCGTCACGCGCAGCGCGCTCGAGGCTCGCGCCGTCGTCGACGCGCACGCGGGCAACCTGCAAGGGCACGCCCAGTTCATCGCAAAAGCGCTGGCAACGCGCGGGCCAGGCATCGGCCACGGCCTGCAGGCCATGGTGCACATGAATAGCGGTGATCGGCGGCACGGCCTCGCGGGAAGCGAGTCGCACCAGCAGGTGCAGGAGAACGGTGGAATCCAGCCCGCCGGACAAGGCGACACGCCACGCCGGCGCACAGCGCCAGGGGGCGAGAACACTCAGCAGTCGGGATTCGAGTTCAGCAGACATGGCGCAGGTCGGCAGGGTCGGGGACGAGGCCAGCATACCTCGTCACCCACGCTGCGCCGAAGGCGTCGATCAGGCGACGCCGTAGCTCATCAGGCGCTCGTAGCGGCGCGCCAGGAGCTCGTCGGTGCTCAGCTGGTTCAGGGTGTCCAGCTGGCCGAGCAGGGACTGGCGGATGGTCTGCGCCATGGCCGCCGGGTCGCGGTGGGCGCTGCCCAGCGGCTCGGGGATGACGTTGTCGACGATCCCCAGGTCCTTCAGGCGGTTGGCGGTGATGCCCATGGCCTCGGCCGCTTCCGGCGCCTTCTCGGCAGTACGCCAGAGGATGGAGGCACAACCTTCGGGCGAGATCACCGCGTAGGTGGAATACTGCAGCATGTTCAACTGGTCGCAGACGCCGATGGCCAGCGCGCCGCCGGAACCGCCTTCGCCGATGACGGTGGCGATGATCGGGGTTTTCAGGCGCGCCATGACGCGCAGGTTCCAGGCGATGGCTTCGCTCTGGCCACGCTCCTCGGCATCGATGCCCGGGTAGGCGCCGGGGGTGTCGATGAAGGTGAGGATCGGCATCTTGAAGCGTTCGGCCATTTCCATCAGGCGGCAGGCCTTGCGGTAGCCTTCCGGACGCGGCATGCCGAAGTTGCGGCGCACCTTCTCGCGTACTTCGCGGCCCTTCTGGTGACCGATGATCATCACCGGCTGGTCTTCCAGGCGGGCAACGCCGCCAACGATGGCAGCGTCATCGGCGAAATGACGGTCGCCGTGCAGCTCTTCGAACTCGGTGAAGATGTGCTCGATGTAGTCCAGGGTGTAAGGACGACGCGGATGGCGCGCGAGCTGGGCGATCTGCCAGCTGGACAGGTTGCCGAAGATGTTCTCGGTCAGCGCCTTGCTCTTCTCCTGCAGACGGGAGATTTCGTCGGTGATGTTCAGCGCGTTGTCGTTGCCGACCAGGCGCAGCTCTTCGATCTTGGCGTGCAGGTCGGCAATGGGCTGTTCGAAATCGAGAAAATTCGGGTTCATGGGCTATCCGTCGTTCTGTTGGCGGCTGGGCCTGGTCCGTAGGCGCCTACCTTACGGTATCGGGCGCCGAGGGTCGAGACTGGCGGGCGGGCGGCCTTCGGCCACCGCTCACGCTAGCGGTAGTTCAGGAAGACGTTGTCGCGGCCGAACTGGTCACGCAACGCTTGAATCAGGTTGTCTGCGGGGTCGATCCGCCACTGCTCGCCGAACTGCAGCAACGCACGGGCCGACTCGCCGCTGTAATCGACGGTGACCGGGCAGCTGCCGCGGTGACGCGTGCACAGGTCGGCCAGCCAGCGCAGGCGGTCGCCCTTGAGCGCGTCGGCATGCACCCGCACCCGCAGGCTTTCCGCCAGGGAGGTGCGGGCCTCTTCGAGCCCCATCACGCGCTTGGCGCGCAGGCGCAGGCCACCGGAGAAATCGTCCTGGCTGACTTCGCCTTCGATCACCACCAGCGCGTCGGTCTGCAACAGCGCCTGGTTGGCGGCAAAGGCTTCGGCGAACAGCGAGGCCTCGATACGGCCGGAGCGGTCATCCAGAGTCACGAAGCCCATCTTGTCGCCGCGCTTGTTCTTCATCACCCGCAGGTTGACGATCAGGCCGGCGACGGTCTGGGTATCGCGTGCCGGCTTGAGCTCGACGATGCGCTGGCGGGCGAAACGTCGCACCTCGCCTTCGTACTCGTCGATGGGGTGGCCGGTCAGGTAAAGGCCGAGGGTGTCCTTCTCGCCCTTCAGGCGCTCCTTGAGATTGAGCTCCTTGACCTTGCGATGGTTGGCGTAGACGTCGGCCTCGGGCTCGGCGAAGACGCCGCCGAACAGGTCCATGTGGCCGCTGTCATGGCTGCGCGAGGTCTGCTCCGCGGCCTTCACGGCTTCTTCCATGGACGCCAGCAGCACCGCGCGGTTGATGTCGACGTGGGCGTGGTAGGCCTTCTGCTCCTCGTGGAAGTGCGGGCCGAGGCGGTCCAGCGCACCGGCGCGAATCAGCGCCTCCAGGGTGCGCTTGTTGACGCGCTTGAGGTCGATGCGATCGCAGAAATCGAACAGGTTCTTGAACGGCCCGCCTTCGTTGCGGCACTCGGTGATGGCTTCCACCGGGCCTTCGCCAACGCCCTTGATCGCGCCGAGGCCGTAGACGATCTGGCCCTCGTCATCCACGGTGAAGCGGAACTCGGAGTTGTTCACGTCCGGCGCGAGGATGCGCAACTTCATGTGGCGGCACTCTTCGATGAGCGTCACCACCTTGTCGGTGTTCTGCATATCCGCGGTGAGTACCGCGGCCATGAACGGGGCTTTCCAGTGGGTCTTCAGCCAGGCGGTCTGGTACGACACCAGCCCGTAGGCGGCCGAGTGGGACTTGTTGAAGCCGTAGCCGGCGAACTTTTCCACCAGGTCGAAGATGTTGCCCGCGAGGTTGGCGTCGATGCCATTGCCGGCGCAACCTTCGATGAAGCCGCCGCGCTGCTTGGCCATTTCCTCGGGCTTCTTCTTGCCCATGGCGCGACGCAACATGTCCGCGCCGCCGAGGCTGTAGCCCGCCATCACCTGGGCGATCTGCATCACCTGCTCCTGGTACAGGATGATGCCGTAGGTGGGCTTGAGCACGGGCTCAAGGCCTGCGTACTGGTAGTCCGGGTGGGGGTAGGAAATCTCTTCGCGGCCGTGCTTACGGTTGATGAAGTCGTCCACCATGCCCGATTGCAGGGGGCCCGGGCGGAACAGTGCCACCAGTGCGATGAGGTCTTCCAGGCAGTCCGGCTTGAGCTTCTTGATCAGCTCCTTCATGCCGCGCGATTCAAGCTGGAATACCGCGGTGGTTTCCGCCTTCTGCAGCAGGTCGTAGGTCTTCTTGTCGTCCAGCGGGATGCGGTCGATGTCGACCAGCTCGGTCTCGCCGTTCTTGCGCTGGATGCGATGGATGATCTCCATCGCCCACTTGATGATGGTCAGGGTACGCAGGCCGAGGAAGTCGAACTTCACCAGGCCGGCGGCCTCCACGTCGTCCTTGTCGAACTGGGTCACCAGGCCCGCGCCCTCTTCGTCGCAGGCGATGGGGGCGAAGTCGGTGAGCTTGGTCGGCGCGATCACCACACCGCCGGCGTGCTTGCCGGTACCGCGGGTGATGCCTTCGAGCTTGAGGGCCATGTCCCAGATTTCCTGGGCCTCCTCGTCGGACTTGAGGAAGTCGCGCAGCATTTCTTCCTGCTCGAAGGCCTTCTCCAGGGTCATGCCCACTTCGAAGGGGATCATCTTCGACAGCTTGTCCGCCAGGCCGTAGGACTTGCCCTGTACCCGCGCCACGTCACGCACCACCGCCTTCGCGGCCATGGAGCCGAAGGTGATGATCTGGCTGACCGCGTTACGGCCGTAGGCACCGGCCACGTAGTCGATCACCCGGTCACGGCCTTCCATGCAGAAGTCGACGTCGAAGTCGGGCATGGAAATACGTTCGGGGTTGAGGAATCGCTCGAACAGCAGGTCATAGGCCAACGGATCGAGGTCGGTGATCTTCAGCACGTAGGCGACCAGCGAGCCGGCGCCCGACCCCCGGCCGGGGCCGACCGGCACACCGTTGTTCTTGGCCCACTTGATGAAGTCCATCACGATCAGGAAGTAGCCGGGGAAGCCCATCTGGATGATGGTGCCCAGCTCGAACTCCAGGCGGTCGACGTAGATCTGCCGCTTCTCTTCGTAGTTGGGCGTGGTTTCCTTCGGCCACAGCACCGCCAGGCGCTCCTCCAGCCCCTCGTAGGAGACATGGCGCAGGTAGTCGTTGATGTCCATGCCTTCGAAGGGAATCGGGAAGTTGGGCAGGAAGTACTTGCCCAGCTGCACGTCGATGTTGCAGCGCTTGGCGATCTCGACGGAGTTCGCCAGAGCCTCGGGGATGTCGCTGAACAGCTCGGCCATTTCCTCCGGGCTTTTCAGATACTGCTGGTCGGAGTAGTTGCGCGAGCGGCGCGGATCATCCAGGGCACGGCCTTCGCCGATGCACACGCGGGTTTCGTGCGCCTCGAAGTCTTCCTGCTTGATGAAGCGCACATCGTTGGTGGCCACCAGGGGCGCACCGCTACGCTCGGCCAGGGCGACCGCGGCATGCACGTGCTCTTCGTCGTTGACCCGGTGGGTGCGCTGGATGTCGAGGTAGAAGCGATCCGGGAAGACCTCCAGCCACTCGGCCAGCAGCGAGTCGGCCAGCGCATCGTCGCCTTCCAGCAGGGCCATGCCGATCTCGCCCTCCTTGGAGCCGGACAGCGCGATCAGGCCTTCGGCGGCCTCCTTCACCCACTGCCGCTCGATGATGATCTCGCCGTTGCGCTGACCATCCTGCCAGCCACGGGAAATCAGCTCGGTCAGGTTGCGGTAGCCCTTGGGATTCATCACCAGTAACGTCAGGCGGGTCAGCGGGCCGTCATCGTCGCGGTTGGCCAGCCAGATATCGGCGCCGCAGATCGGCTTGATGCCACCGCCCATGGCGGTCTTGTAGAACTTCACCAGCGAACACATGTTGTTCAGGTCGGTTACCGCCACCGCCGGCATGCCCGCTGCGCCAACCGCCTTGATCAGCGGCTTGACCCGTACCAGGCCGTCGACCAGGGAGAATTCGGTGTGCAGACGCAGGTGAACGAAGGTGGCGGTCATGGTGGTCCTTGGCAAACGCGAAAAACGGCAAGCCCCGGATTGTACCGGGGCCGTCCGCAAAGCTACAGGGATCAATCGGCCAGCCGTCGCGCCGGCTGACCGGGGTCATCGGCGGGGCGCTGGCCGCGAGGAATTCCAGAGTAATAACAGGGTGTTACAGGATGCCGGCGGGATTTTCCAGCAGGTCGCGTACCGGGCCGAAGGAGCGCCGATGGATGGGCGTCGGGCCCAGGCGCTTGAGGGCTTCCAGGTGCACGGGGGTGGGATAGCCCTTGTGCCCGCCGATCCCATAGCCGGGGTACAGCACTTCCATTTCCTGCATCTCGCGGTCACGGCTGACCTTGGCCAGGATCGATGCCGCGGCAATGGCCGGCACCTTGGCGTCGCCCTGCACCACCGGCGCGGAAGGCACCTTGAGCTTCGGGCAGCGGTTACCGTCGATCAGCGCCAGTTTTGGCGTAACACTCAAGCCTTCCACAGCGCGCTGCATGGCCAGCATGGTGGCATGCAGGATGTTCAACTGGTCGATCTCGTGCACATCGGCACGGGCGATGAACCAGGCCAAGGCCTTCTCGCGGATCTCGTCGAACAGTGCCTCGCGACGGGCTTCGCTGAGCTTCTTCGAGTCGTTGAGCCCCTGGATCGGGCGCGCCGGGTCCAGGATCACCGCCGCCGTGACCACCGGCCCGCACAGCGGGCCACGGCCCACCTCGTCGACGCCGGCGACCAGTTCTTCCACCAGGGTGAAATCCAGGCCCATCTGCATCAGCGTTTCTCCACCAGGGCGAGCACCGCATCGGCGGCCTGCGCGGACGCATCCTGGCGCAGGGCGCGGTGGATGGCGTCGAAGGATTCGGTTTGCACGCGACCGTCATCGAGCAGCGGCAGCAGCGTCGTGGCCAGCGCCTCGGGCGTTGCCGCATCCTGGATCAGCTCGGGCACCAGCAGGCGGCCGGCCAGCAGGTTGGGCAGCGAAATGTAGGGGCTCTTCACCAGGCGCTTGAGGATGCGGTAGGTCATGGGCGCCACCTTGTAGGCGACGACCATGGGCCGCTTGTACAGCAAGGCTTCCAGCGTCGCGGTGCCGGAGGCGATCAGCACCGCGTCGCAGGCGGCCAGCGCCTCGTGGGAGGCGCCATCGAGCAACTGCACCGGCAGGTCGCGACCGGCGAGCATCGCTTCGATCTGCACGCGGCGCTCGGGACTGGCGCAGGGCAGCACGAAGCGCAGATCGGGGCGATCCGCCAGCAGGCGCTGGGCGGTATCGAGGAACAGCGCGCCGAGCTTGCCGACCTCCCCTCCCCGACTTCCCGGCAGCAGCGCCACGACACCGGCATCCGGCGGCAGGCAGAGACGCTGGCGCGCCCCGGCACGGTCGGCTTCCAACGGAATAGTGTTGGCCAGCGGATGACCGACGAAACGCACCGGCACCGCATGTTCTTCGTAGAAGCGCGCCTCGAAGGGAAACAGCGCGAGCATCAGGTCGCAGGCTTGCTTGATCTTCAGGACGCGCTTCTGCCGCCAGGCCCAGACCGACGGGCTGACGTAGTGCACCGTGCGGATGCCCGCGCGGCGCAGCTTCAATTCGATGTTCAGGTTGAAGTCCGGCGCATCGATGCCGATGAACACGTCCGGCTTGGCCGCGATCAGCATCTTCACCAGGTCCTTGCGCCGGCGCAGCAGTTCGCGCAGACGGCCAAGCACCTCCACCAGGCCCATGACGGCCAGGCGCTCCATCGGGAAGTGCGACTGCAGCCCTTCGGCCTGCATGCGCGGACCGCCGACACCGATGAACTCGATGTCGGGGTGGCGCTGTTTGAGCGCCTGCATGAGGCCGGAGCCGAGGATATCGCCGGACGCCTCGCCCGCGACCAGGGCGACGCGCAGCTTGCGTGCGGTCGGTTGCATGGTCAGCGGGTGATGCCGCGGGTGGAACTCTGGATGGAGTCGCGGAACACGGCGACTTCCGGGAACTGCTCGGAGGCCTCGCCCAGCTCGGCCAACGCCTCGTCCACCGTCAGGCCCTGGCGGTAGACCACCTTGTAGGCCCGACGCAGCGCCTGGATCGACTCGGCGCTGAAGCCCCGACGGCGCAGGCCCTCGAAGTTCATGCTGCGGGCCTCGGCGGGGTTGCCGAAGACCGTGACATAGGCCGGGACGTCCTTGCCGATGGTGGTGCCCATGCCGGAGAAGGCGTGTGCACCGATGCGGCAGAACTGGTGGACCAGGGTGTACCCGGAGAGGATCGCCCAGTCATCCACATGAACATGACCCGCCAGGGCGGTGTTGTTCACCAGAATGCAATGGTTGCCGATCACACTGTCGTGGCCGACGTGAACGTAGGCCATGAACAGGTTGTGGTCGCCAATGGTGGTTTCCGAACGATCCTGGATGGTGCCGCGATGGATGGTGACACCCTCGCGGATCACGTTGTGGTCGCCGATCACCAGGCGAGTCGGCTCGCCCTTGTACTTCAGGTCGGGGGTATCTTCACCGACGCTGGAGAACTGGAAAACCCGATTGTGCTTACCGATCTTCGTGGGGCCTTTGACCACCACGTGCGGACCGATCACCGTACCTTCGCCGATCTCCACATCCGGCCCGACCATGGACCAGGGGCCCACCTGTACGTCGTCAGCCAGCTTTGCGCGCGGGTCGATGATGGCGCGAGGATCGATCAAACTCATAGTTTGCGTTCCGCACAGATGATTTCGGCCGAGCATACCGGCTTGTCATCGACGGTGGCATGGCAGTCGAACTTCCAGATGCCGCGCTTGACGCTGATGAACTGGGCATTGAGCTGCAACTGGTCACCCGGCAGTACCGGCTGGCGGAAGCGCAGCTTGTCGGAACCGACGAAGTAATACAGGGTGCCGTCGGCCGGCTTCACGTCGAGCATCTTGAAACCGAGGATGCCGGCCGCCTGGGCCATGGCCTCGATGATTAGCACGCCCGGCATGATCGGATGTTGCGGGAAGTGGCCATTGAAGAACGGCTCGTTGATGCTGACATTCTTGTAGGCGCGAATGCGCTTGCCTTCGATGTCCAGCTCCACCACCCGATCCACCAGCAGGAAAGGGTAGCGATGAGGCAGGTATTCGCGAATCTCGTTGATGTCCATCATGTTCAGGGGAGCCTGTTCAGAAAAGGGAAACGCCAAAAAATGCGTGGATCACGCATCTGATGGAGCGTCTCCGCTTGGGGTCACGGCGGCCAGGCGCTTTTCCAGCTGCTGCAGACGACGGGCCATGTCATCCAGCTGACGAATGCGCGCGGCGCTTTTCTTCCATTCCGCCGCGGGCTGCATGGCGGTACCGGAGGAGTAGGAGCCCGGTTCGGTAATCGAACGGGTCACCATGGTCATCCCGGTGACGAAGACGTTGTCGCAGATCTCGATGTGACCGACCAGCCCCACGCCGCCAGCGAGCATGCAATGCTTGCCGATCTTGGCGCTGCCGGAAATCCCGCAGCAGCCGGCCATGGCGGTGTGATCACCGATCTGCACGTTGTGGGCGATCATGATCTGGTTATCCAGCTTCACGCCATTGCCCACCAGGGTATCGGACAGCGCGCCCCGATCGATGGTGGTATTGGCGCCGATCTCGACGTCATCCCCCAGGGTAACGCCGCCAATCTGCGCGATTTTCTGCCAGACGCCCTTGTGGTTGGCGAAGCCGAAGCCCTCGCCACCCAGCACGGCGCCGGACTGGATCACCACGCGCTTGCCGATACGCACGTCGTGATAGAGCGTCACGCGCGGTGCCAACCAGCCATCCTCGCCGATGACGCTGCGCGCGCCGACGAAGCAGTGGGCACCGATGGTGACGTTCGCGCCGATCTGCGCACCCGCCTCGATCACCGCATAGGGACCGACACTGGCCGTCGCATCGACCTGCGCCCCTTCATCGACCACCGCGGTGGGATGAATGCCGACCGGGGCCTTCGGCTTGCGGTCGAACTGGTGGGACAGGCCGGCATAGGCCAGATAGGGATTGGCAACGATCAGCGCATTGCCGTCATAGCCTTCGGCGTCCGCGGCGGTCAGCAACACGGCGCTGGCCTGGCTGCCGTCGAGGAACTTGCGGTACTGCGGATTGGCCAGGAAGCTCAGTTGGCCGGCGCCTGCGTCCTGCAGGGTAGCCAGCCCGCTGATCACCTGAGCGGGATCGCCGCGCAACTCGGCATCGAGTTGCGCAGCCAGTTCGGCGAGGGTAAAGGACTGCTCAGTCATCATCAGCGCAGTTGGTTCATGCGCTCGATGACTTGGCGGGTGATGTCGTACTGCGGCTTCACGTCGACCACGGCACCACGCTCGACCACCAGGTCGTAACCACCTTTCTTGATGGTCTCCTCGACGGCCTGGTCCAGCTTCGGTTTGAGCTTCTTGAGCATGTCACGATCGGCGACGGCCTTGGCTTCGTTCAGCTCCTTGGACTGGAACTGGAAGTCGCGGGCCTTCTGCTTGAAGTCGCTCTCGGCCTTTTCACGCTCCGAATTGGACATCTTGCTGCCACCGTTGACCAGCTTGTCCTGCAGGGACTTGGCGTCGGTTTCCAGCGCCTTGAGCTTGCTCAGTTGCGGGCCGAACTTCTTCTCGGCGTCCACGGCGTACTGCTTGGCCGCATCCGACTCGAGGAGTGCCATCTGATAGTTGAGCACCGCGATCTTCATGTCGGCGAACGCGGGGCTCGCTGCCAGGGCGGCGGTGATCAGGACGAACTGGGTCAACTTACGCACAATGCACTCCTGCACAAAGCATGGTTGTCATTACAACGATACGGCCAATTAGAAGGTCTGTCCCAGGGAGAACTGGAAGATCTGGGTCTCGGCGTTGTCCGGCTTCTTGATCGGGGTCGCCAGGCTGAAGCTCAGCGGGCCCAGCGCGGTGATCCAGGTCAGACCGACACCGGCGGACATCGCCATGTCCTGGAACTTGACGCCATCGCAGCCCTGGGTGGTGGAAATCGGGCAGTCGGTGTCGAACACGTTACCGATGTCATAGAACAGCACGGTACGCAGTTGGCGCTGGTCCTTCACGAACGGCAGCGGGAACAGCAGTTCCGCACCGCCGGTGATCAGGATATTACCGCCGAAGGCTTGCGGATCGGTGTCCGGATCAGTGTAACGGCCATTCGCGTCCGGACCATTCGTCCCTGGCGGCGTAGTGGCCGGATCTGCCTTACTGGGCGTACTGCGCGGGCCGAGCGAGCTGTCCTTGAAGCCACGCACCGAGTTGAAACCGCCGGCGTAGTAGTTCTCGTAGAACGGCAGGCGATCGGTATCGCCGTAGGCGCCGCCGTAACCGAGCTCGGTATGGAAGCGCATGGTGTAGGTTTCGGTGAGCGGGGCGAAGATCTGGCCGCGGTAATCGAGCTTGTAGAACGACAGGTCGCTACCCGGAATGGTGGTTTCCAGCACCAGGCTCTGGGAGTGGCCGCGGTTGGCCAGCACGCCCTTGTTCAGGGTCGATTCGGACCAGCCGATGGACGCCTTGAAGTTGGTGAAGCTGTCGCCTTCCTTCTCGATGAAGTCGAAGATCTCGTCGACGGTGTAGGCGCCGGTGTCGATCTCGTCGCGCTGCACGGTCAGGCCGTAGGTCAGGCGCGAGGTTTCGCTGATCGGGTAGCCGATGCTGACGCCAGCACCCAGGCTGTTCACCGAGTAGCTGGAAACGTCGACGTCGAGCTTGTCGTAGTCGGTCTTGCGGTAGAAGGCGTTGTAGCCCAGGCTCACGCCGTCGACGGTCCAGTAGGGGTCGACGAAGCCGAAGTTGTAGCGGGTCTGGTAGTCGGACTTGGTCAGGCCGATGCTGACCTTGTTACCGGTACCCAGGAAGTTGTTCTGGCTGATCGAGCCACCGAGGATCAGGCCGGCGCTCTGGGCAAAGCCCACGCTGGCGGTGATCGAGCCGGAGGGCTGCTCTTCCACGCTGTAGTTGACGTCGACCTGGTCGTCGGTACCCGGAACCGCCGGGGTCTCGACGTTGACTTCCTTGAAGTAGCCCAGACGCTCCAGGCGCTGCTTGGACTGGTCGATCAGGTAGGTCGAGGCCCAGCCGCCTTCCATCTGGCGCATTTCGCGACGGAGTACTTCGTCCTCGGTCTTGGTGTTGCCACGGAAGTTGATGCGGTTGACGTAGGCGCGCTTGCCCGGATCGACCACGTAGGTGATCGAGACGGTCTTGTTCTCGTCGTTCGGCTCGGGAACGCCGTTCACGTTGGCGAAGGTGTAGCCCTCGTTACCCAGGCGGCGGGTAATCAGGTCGGAGGTGGTGGTCATCACCTTGCGGGAGAACACCTGGCCCTTCTTCACCAGCAGGAGCTTCTTCACTTCGTCTTCCGGCACCTTCAGGTCGCCGGAGAGCTTCACGTCGCTGACGGTGTACTTCTCGCCTTCGTTGACGTTGACGGTGATGTAGACGTGCTTCTTGTCCGGGGTGATCGACACCTGGGTGGAGGCGATATCCATGTGGATGTAGCCGCGGTCCAGGTAGTAGGAACGCAGACGCTCCAGGTCGCCGGAGAGCTTCTCGCGGGAGTACTTGTCGTCGTTCTTGAAGAAGGACAGCCAGTTGGTGGTCTTCAGTTCGAACAGGTCGGTCAGGTCTTCTTCGGAGAAGACGGTGTTGCCCACCACGTTGACATGGGCGATGGCCGCCACGGTGCCTTCGTTGATGTTGATCTTCAGCGCGACGCGGTTACGCGGCTGCGGCACCACTTCGGTTTCGATCTCGGCGGAGTAGCGGCCCTGGGCCACGTACTGGCGCTGCAGTTCGTTGCGCACGCCTTCGAGGGTCGCACGCTGGAAGATCTCGCCTTCGGACAGGCCGGACTGCTTCAGGCCCTTCATCAGGTCTTCGGTGGTGATGGCCTTGTTGCCCTCGATCTCGATGCTGGAGATGGAGGGACGCTCGACCACGTTGACGATCAGCACGTTGCCGTCGCGGCTGAGCTGGATGTCCTGGAAGAAGCCGGTCTTGAACAGCGAGCGGGTCGCTTCGACCAGGCGGCGATCGTCGATCTGCTCGCCGACGTTCAGCGGCAACGCCGCGAACACGCTGCCGGCAGACACGCGCTGCAGGCCGTTGACCCGGATATCGGAAACAGTGAAGGACTCGGCGTGAACCTGGGCGATCATCAGCGCGGAAAGGGCCGCGGGAAGCAGAAAGCGTTTCATGGAGTCCTTTTAATTCCAACTGACAAATAAAGAATCTGCCGCAAGTGGCGGCAGATCCGAAATCCAACGGGCGGTTACAGTCGACTCAGATCGTTGACCAGGGCCAACAACATGACCCCGACTACCAGGCTGATGCCAATTTGCATCCCCCAAGCCTGGACCCGCTCCGACAGTGGGCGACCGCGCACCCACTCGACCATGTAGAACAGCAGATGCCCGCCATCGAGGACAGGAATCGGCAACAGGTTGAGAACCCCCAAACTGATGCTCAGATAGGCGAGGAAATGCAGAAAATCCCCTACGCCGGACTGGGCTGAAGCGCCCGCCACTTTAGCAATGGTTATCGGCCCGCTCAAGTTTTTTACCGAGAGCTGCCCGAGCACCATTTTCTTTAGAGAATCCAGAGTTAGCAGGCTCATGGACCAGGTTCGGGAGAGCGCCTGGCCCACCGCCGCCACCGGCCCGTAGCTCACTTCGCGGAGCATTTCCGGCGGCCACTGCCCGCCAGCGACGCCCGCGCCCAGGTAGCCGGTGCGGGCTTTGCCCTCCCCTTTGGCCGCCAGGGTCAGGGCCAGCTCCTCGCGCTGGCCGGCGCGTTCGATGCCCAGGGTTACCTTGCCCTCCGGCAGCGCGCGGACACGCGAAACCACTTCTTGCCAATCCGTGACCGATTGACCATCCAGAGTGACGATCCGGTCACCGATCTGCAGCCCGGCGGCCTTGGCCGGGCCTTTGTCGTCCAGTTCGGCGATCACCGCCGGCACGGCGGGCCGCCAGGGCTGGATGCCCAGGCCGCCGATGGGATCGGGGTTTTCTTCGTTCTTCAGCCAGGCACTGATGCGCACCTGGTGCACGGCCGGCACGGTGGAGCCCTGCTCCAGCACCGAGACGCTCAACTCGCCGGTTTCGCCCAGGCGGCGCACCAGCTGCAGATTGACGCCACTCCAGCCGTCAACGGCCTCGCCGTCCACCGCGACCACTTCCTGGCCGGCCACGAGCCCAGCTTGCGCCGCCGGACTGTCCGCCACCACCGAGCCGATGATGGGCTTGATCTGCTGGCTGCCGAGCATGGCCAGCACCCAGAAGAACAGGATGGCGAGGAGGAAGTTGGCGACCGGGCCGGCGGCCACGATGGCGATGCGCTGGAAGACGCTCTTGCGGTTGAACGCCTGATCGAGCAACTCGGCTGGCACCTCGCCTTCGCGCTCATCCAGCATCTTGACGTAGCCACCCAGGGGAATGGCGGCAACGACGAACTCGGTGCCGCGGCGATCATGCCAGCGCACCAGCGGCGTGCCGAACCCCACGGAGAAGCGCAGAACCTTGACGCCGCAGCGGCGGGCAACCCAGAAGTGTCCGAATTCGTGGAAGGTGACCAGTACGCCCAGGGCGACAATCAGTCCCACCACCATATAAACGGCGCTCATCGCTACCTCCTCGGGCTCAGCGCCCGCGTTCCTGCAACCACGCCTGCGCGGCGTCGCGTGCGCGCTGGTCGGCCGCCAGCACCGCATCGAGCGATTCGACCGGCGTCGGCGCCTCGCGGTTCAGCACCTCGTCGATGATAACCGGGATATCCGTGAAGCGGATGCGCCGTTCGAGGAAGGCGGCAACCGCCACTTCGTTCGCCGCATTGAGCATCGCCGGCACGCTGCCGCCCGCCTCCGCGGCCTGGCGCGCCAGGCGCAGACAGGGGAAACGCTGCTCGTCGGGCGCGGAAAAATCCAGCCGGGCGATGGAGAACAGGTCCAGCGGCGAAACGCCGGAATCGATTCGCTGCGGCCACGCCAGGGCATGGGCGATGGGCGTGCGCATGTCCGGGTTGCCCAACTGCGCCAGCACCGAGCCATCCACGTAATCCACCAGGGAATGGATCACGCTCTGCGGATGGATCACCACCTCGACCTTCGACGGCGGCGCGTCGAACAGCCAGCAGGCCTCGATCAGTTCCAGGCCCTTGTTCATCATGCTCGCCGAATCGACGGAGATCTTCCGCCCCATCGACCAGTTGGGATGCGCGCAGGCCTGCTCAGGTGATACGTCGTGCAACCGCTCCAGCGGCGTCTCGCGGAACGGGCCGCCGGAAGCGGTCAGCAGGATACGGCGGACGCCGACCTGCCCCAGCCCGCGGGCGTAATCCGCCGGCATGCACTGGAAGATCGCGTTGTGCTCGCTGTCGATGGGCAGCAGCACCGCACCACTGGCGCGCACGGCGTTCATGAACAGCGCGCCGGACATCACCAGCGCTTCCTTGTTGGCCAGCAGCACCCGCTTGCCAGCCTCGACAGCCGCCAGGGTGGGCTTCAGGCCGGCGGCGCCGACGATGGCGGCCATCACCGCATCCACCTCGGGATGGGCGGCGATCTCGCAAAGGCCGGCTTCACCGACCAGCACCTGCGCCTCGAGACCGGCAGCGCTCAGGCGCTCCTGCAAGGCCCGCGCCTGGTCGGCGTGCGGCACCACGACGCAGCGCGGGCGATGGCGCAGGCACAGCGCCTCCAGTTCAGCCAGGCGGGAGAAGCCGCTGAGCGCGAATACACGGTAACGATCCGGATGACGCCCGATGACATCCAGGGTGCTGAGGCCGATCGATCCGGTCGCCCCCAGCACGGTAATCCACTGCGGATGGCTCACGGCGTACCCCAGCCCACCGCCCAGAGCAGCGCGGTAAACACCGGAATGGCGGCGGTCAGGCTGTCGATGCGATCCAGCACCCCGCCATGGCCGGGCAGCAGGTTGCTGCTGTCCTTGAGGCCCGACTGGCGCTTGAACATGCTCTCGGTGAGGTCACCGATCACCGACAGGGCCACCACGATGGCCGCACACGGCAACGCCAGCAGCAACTCGCGGACGGTCCAGTCGCGATAGATGGAGACGGCAACGGTGATGGCCAGGCACAGCGCCAGGCCGCCGAAGAAGCCTTCCCAGCTCTTGCCAGGGCTGACCCGCGGGGCCAGCTTGCGCTTGCCGAAGGCCTTGCCGGAGAAGTAGGCGCCGACATCGGCCGCCCAGACCAGCACCATCACCGCGACGATCAGCCAGTTGGACAGCGGCCACTGCTTGAGCAGTACCAGGCCCTGCCAGGCCGGCAGCAGAATCAGCAGACCGATCAGCAGGCGCCGCCAGCGGCCGCCCCAGCTCGACGCGCTGTCCGGGTAGGTCAGCACCATCACGATCGCCAGGGCCCACCAGAGCAATGCCAGCACCAGCACGGCGCCGGCCAGCTGCGGAAGCCAGGCGAGCACCAGCATCAGCACGGCGACCACGGCGGCATAGCCGACGCGGGCAGGTTGTTCGTTATAGCCGGCCAGGCGCGCCCATTCCCAGGCGCCCAGGCTGACCACCAGGCCGATGAACAGCGAGAACGCCGCACCGTCGAGCAGGAAGAAACCACCCAGCGCGATCGGCAGCAGGATCAGCGCCGTGATGATTCGTTGTTTCAACATGACGGGGGCGCCTCGGCCTCGACCTGCTCACTGGTCTTGCCGAAGCGGCGCTGACGAGAAGCGAAGTCCTGCAACGCAGCCTGCATGGCGTCGTGCTTGAAGTCGGGCCAGTAGAGATCGGAGAAATACAGCTCGGCGTACGCCAGCTGCCAGAGAAGGAAGTTGCTGATGCGGTGCTCGCCCCCCGTGCGGATGCACAGGTCGGGCAGCGGCTGGTCACCGGTGGAAAGACAACCCTGGATCAGCTCCGGGGTGATCTCTTCCGCCGCCAGGTGGCCGGCCTGCACCTCACGGGCGAGACGTTGCGCCGCCTGGGTGATGTCCCATTGGCCGCCATAGTTGGCCGCCACCTGCAGCAACATGCTGCCGCCATTGGCGGTCAGCGCTTCGGCCTCGCGCATTGCCGCCTGCAATTCCGGGGCGAAGCGGCTGCGGTCGCCGATGATGCGCAGGCGGATGCCGTTGGCGCTCAGCTTGCGCACCTCACGGCGCAGGGCCATGAGGAACAGCTCCATCAGTGCGCCGACCTCGTCGGCCGGGCGCTGCCAGTTCTCGCTGGAGAAGGCGAACAGCGTCAGGACCTCGACGCCTGCTTCGGCGCAGGTCTTGATCACCGCACGGACAGCGTCCACACCGGCCTTGTGCCCGGCCACGCCGGGCATCAGGCGTTTCTTCGCCCAGCGATTGTTGCCGTCCATGATGATCGCCACGTGCCGGGGCACGGGCGTCACCTGCTTGGTCTTTTCCATGACGAGAGCCCGGCCGTCAGACGGCCATCAGATCCGTTTCCTTGGCCTCGAGGGCCTTTTCGATCTCGGCGACGAACTTGTCGGTGATCTTCTGGATCTCCTCGCCAGCGCGACGCTCTTCGTCCTCGCTGATTTCCTTCTCTTTCTGCAGGTCCTTGAGCTGAGCCAGCGCGTCGCGGCGGATGTTGCGCACGGAAACGCGAGCCTGCTCGGCCTCGGCGCGGGCCTGCTTGGTGAAGCCCTTGCGGGTTTCCTCGGTCAGGGCCGGCATCGGAACGCGGATGGTGGTGCCGGCGGTCGCCGGGTTCAGGCCCAGGTCGGAGGTCATGATGGCCTTCTCGACCGCCTGGATCATGGTCTTGTCGAAGACGCTCAGGGCCAGGGTGCGGGAGTCTTCCACGGTGACGTTGGCCACCTGGCGCAGCGGCGTGTCGGAACCGTAGTAGGACACCATCACGCTATCCAGGATGCTGGGGTGCGCACGGCCGGTACGAATCTTGGCGAAGGCATGGCCCAGGGCTTCCAGGGTCTTGCCCATACGATCCTGCGCTTCCTTCTTGATCTCGTTGATCATCTCAATCCTCCTCGATCAGGGTGCCTTCAGCACCACCTACAACAATATTCAGCAGCGCGCCGGGCTTGTTCATGTTGAACACGCGCAGCGGCATTTTCTGGTCCCGGCACAGGCAGATGGCGGTCAGGTCCATCACGCCCAGCTTGCGATCGAGCACTTCATCGTACGTCAGGCGTTCGAATTTCTCGGCATTCGGGTCCTTGAACGGGTCGGCAGTGTACACGCCGTCCACCTTGGTCGCCTTGAGTACTACGTCAGCATCTATTTCGATGGCGCGCAGGCAGGCGGCGGAATCGGTGGTGAAGAACGGGTTGCCGGTACCGGCGGAGAAGATCACCACTTCGCCACTCTTCAGGTGGCGCATGGCCTTGCGGCGGTCGTAGTGATCGGTCACGCCGACCATGGAGATGGCGGACATGACGATGGCGGTGATGTTGGAACGCTCCAGGGCGTCACGCATGGCCAGGCCGTTCATCACGGTGGCGAGCATGCCCATGTGGTCGCCGGTGACGCGATCCATGCCGGCCGCGGACAGCGCCGCGCCACGGAACAGGTTGCCGCCACCGATCACCAGGCCGACCTGCACGCCGATACCGACGAGCTGGCCGATCTCCAGCGCCATGCGGTCCAGCACCTTGGGATCGATGCCGAACTCCTCGGAGCCCATCAGGGCTTCGCCGCTCAGTTTTAGAAGAATGCGTTTATAGCGAGGTTGACGAGCGCTCAGCTGCTGAGCCATGACCTTTTTCTCCTGCGGCGATTGAATGCTGTGCGCCTTGTGGGCGCTTGGCGGAAAGCTTGGACCAGCCAGCCTTACGGCGCCTTTAACCCGCCGTGCGGGCCCGCGCCGTGGAAACCGCCCCTTTTGGTTTCCCCAGTTTGGCAAAGAGGCCGCGCGCGTTAGCGGGCAGCCTCTTGCGGGGCGACAGTCGTGAGACCGTCTATTACTGCTTGGAAGCGGCTACTTGAGCAGCAACCTCGGCAGCGAAATCAGCTTCGACTTTCTCGATGCCTTCACCGACTTCGTAACGGATGAAGGAAACGATTTCAGCACCGGCTTTCTTGGCCAGGTCGCCGACCTTGACTTCCGGGTCCTTGACGAACGCTTGCTCGACCAGGCTGGCTTCGGCCAGGAACTTCGAGATACGGCCTTTGACCATGTTCTCGACGATGTTTTCCGGCTTGCCCGCGATCTTGTCGGCGTTCAGAGCGAGGAAGATTTCCTTCTCTTTGGCAACGGCTTCTTCGGAAACCTGCGACGGATCCAGGAACTGCGGGTTGCTGGCAGCGATGTGCATGGCGATGTCGCGAGCCAGGTCAGCGTTGCCGCCCTTCAGGGTGACCAGAACGCCGATGCGGTGGCCGTGCAGGTAAGCGCCAACCACGTCACCTTCGGCGCGAGCCAGACGACGGATGTTGACGTTTTCGCCGCACTTGGCGACCAGGGCTTCACGGGCCGATTCCTGTTCGGCGATCAGCGGAGCGGCGTCGGTCAGCTTCTGGGCAACAGCCTTGTCCAGGCTGGCAGCCACGAAGGCCTTGAAGTCATCCTGCAGGGCCAGGAAGTCGGTCTGCGAGTTGACTTCGATGATGGTAGCGGCCTTGTTGTCATCAGCCACTTTAACGGCGATGGAACCTTCGGCGGCGATGTTGCCAGCCTTCTTGGCAGCCTTGATGGCGCCGGAAGCGCGCATGTCGTCGATGGCTTTCTCGATATCGCCTTCGGCGGCTACCAGTGCCTTCTTGCACTCCATCATGCCCTGGCCGGTACGCTCACGCAGTTCCTTGACCAGTGCTGCAGTAATTTCTGCCATTTCGAAATCCTCTTGAGTTGCTCTCAAAACCAGATCGCCCGGCTGCCCGGGCGGAATGTACAGGGTGGCAAAAAGGGGGCCTAGCCCCCTTTCCGCGCACCGTAGGACGTCTGGACGTCCTGGAATCAGCCTTCGGCGGATTCGGCCGGCGCTTCTTCGACGAACTCGTCGGCGCTCACGCCACCGGCGGACTTGCCGCGCAGTACGGCATCAGCCATGGAGCCCAGGTACAGCTGAACGGCGCGGATGGCGTCGTCGTTACCCGGGATAACATAGTCAACGCCTTCCGGGCTGCTGTTGGTATCGACGATGCCGATGACCGGGATGCCCAGCTTGTTGGCTTCGGTGATAGCGATGCGCTCGTGGTCGACGTCGATCACGAACAGAGCGTCCGGCAGGCCGCCCATGTCCTTGATGCCGCCCAGGCTGCGATCCAGTTTTTCCAGATCACGGGAGCGCATCAGAGCTTCTTTCTTGGTCAGCTTGGCGAAGGTGCCGTCTTCGGCCTGGGTTTCCAGCTCGCGCAGACGCTTGATCGACTGACGGATGGTCTTGTAGTTGGTGAGCATGCCGCCCAGCCAACGGTGATCGACGTACGGCATGCCGCAACGGGCAGCTTCTTCGCGAACGATCTTGCCAGCGGAACGCTTGGTGCCGACGAACAGGATCTTGTTCTTGCCCTGGGCCAGGCGCTCAACGAAGGTCAGGGCCTCGTTGAACATCGGCAGGGTTTTTTCGAGGTTGATGATGTGGATCTTGTTGCGCGCGCCGAAAATGAACTTGCCCATTTTCGGGTTCCAGTAACGGGTCTGGTGGCCGAAGTGCACACCGGCCTTCAGCATATCGCGCATGTTGACTTGGGACATGATAGTTCCTCGATAAGTCGGGTTAGGCCTCCATGCATCCCAACGGCCAACCCTCCGACTGTGTCGAAAGGCACCCAGGCCATCGTGTCGATGCATGTGTGGGTTAATGCCCTGAAATGGCCGTAGCCTCCAGAGCGGGGCGCTTTATACCACAACCCCGGCCATAACAAAACCCGAAAGGACGTCCGGCATCGAATCCGCCGCCTCACCCGTGCCGCTCGTCCGCCCTGCCCTACCCTTAATAGGAGGGCCGCAAGTCTGATAGACTTGCGTATTCCTCTCATTTACCCGCGCGTACGCAGCGCCTGAAGAGAAGTCGCATGACCGTCACCATCAAGACGCCCGAAGACATCGAGAAAATGCGCGTCGCCGGCCGTCTGGCCGCCGAAGTGCTGGAAATGATCGGCGAACACGTCAAGCCCGGCGTTACCACCGACGAACTGGACCGCATCTGCCACGACTATATCGTCAACGTGCAGAAAGCCATTCCGGCTCCGCTGAACTACAAGGGCTTCCCCAAGTCCATCTGCACCTCGATCAACCACGTGGTGTGCCACGGCATTCCCAACGAGAAGCCGCTCAAGGAAGGCGATATCGTCAACATCGATATCACCGTGATCAAGGACGGCTACCACGGCGACACCAGCAAGATGTTCCTGGTCGGCAAGACCCCGGAATGGGCTGACCGCCTCTGCCAGATCACCCAGGAATGCATGTACAAGGGCATCGCCGTGGTCAAGCCGGGCGCGCGCCTGGGCGACATCGGCGAGGTGATCCAGAAGTACGCCGAGAAGAACGGCTTCTCGGTGGTGCGCGAGTACTGCGGCCACGGCATCGGCAAGGTGTTCCACGAGGAGCCCCAGGTGCTGCACTACGGTCGCGCCGGCACCGGCCTGGAACTCAAGGAAGGCATGATCTTCACCATCGAGCCGATGATCAACCAGGGCCGCCCGGAAACCCGCCTGCTGGGCGACGGCTGGACCGCCATCACCAAGGACCGCAAGCTGTCCGCGCAGTGGGAGCACACCGTGCTGGTCACCGCCGACGGCTATGAGATCCTGACCCTGCGCAACGACGAAAGCTTCCCGCGCACCCCGGCGTAAGCCGCGCGGTTTGCATTCTTGCCGACGGCTGGGTAGAACATAGAAATCCCGGCCCGGCACAGCCACCGGGCCTTGCGCCAAGCGCACGGCCCGGTCGCCCTCTTGCCCCTGCCCTCCCTCTATCCCTGAATCAGGAAGGCCGCCATGCCGCAGGTGGATCCCGAGTTGTTCGACCGTGGGCAGTTCCAGGCGGAACTGGCCCTCAAATCCAGCCCCATCGCCGCCTTCAAGAAGGCCATTCGACAGGCCAATGAGGTGCTCGACGCCCGCTTCAATGGCGGCCGCGACATCCGCCGGCTGATCGAGGACCGCGCCTGGTTCGTCGACCAGATCCTGCAGCAGGCCTGGAACCGCTTCGACTGGGGCGACGACGCTGACATCGCGCTGGTCGCCGTGGGCGGCTATGGCCGCGGCGAATTGCACCCGCACTCGGACATCGACCTGCTGATCCTGCTCGACAGCGAGGACCAGGAGAGTTTCCGCGAGCCCATCGAGGGCTTCCTCACCCTGCTCTGGGATATCGGCCTGGAAGTCGGCCAGAGCGTGCGCTCGGTCGCCGAGTGCGCCGACGAAGCGCGCGCCGACCTCACCGTGGTCACCAACCTGATGGAGTGCCGGACCATCTCCGGCCCGGACAGCTTGCGCCAGCGCATGCTCGACGCCACCAGCGCGCGGCAGATGTGGCCCAGCGGGCAGTTCTACCTGGCCAAGCGCAAGGAACAGATCCACCGCCACACCAAATACAACGACACCGAGTACAACCTCGAGCCCAACGTAAAAGGCTCGCCGGGCGGCCTGCGCGACATCCAGACGCTGCTCTGGGTCGCCCGCCGTCATTTCGGCAGCCTCAACCTGCACGCCCTGGTGCGCGAAGGTTTCCTGGTGGAGAGCGAATGCTCGGTGCTGGCCTCCAGCCAGGAATTCCTCTGGAAGGTCCGCTACGCCCTGCATATGCTCGCCGGCCGCGCCGAAGACCGCCTGCTGTTCGATCATCAGCGGCGCATCGCCGGCCTGCTCGGCTATGAAGGCAACGACGCCAAGCTGGCCGTCGAGCGGTTCATGCAGAAGTACTACCGCGTGGTGATGGCCGTTTCCGAGTTGAACGACCTGATCATGCAGCACTTCGAGGAAGTGATCCTGCGCGCCGGCGAGAACGGCCAGATCCAGCCGCTCAACAGCCGCTTCCAGCTGCGCGACGGCTACCTGGAAGTCACCCACGCCAACGTCTTCAAACGCACCCCGTTCGCCCTGCTGGAAATCTTCGTGCTGCTGGCCCAGCACCCGGAGATCAAGGGCGTGCGCGCGGACACGATTCGCCTGCTGCGCGACAGCAGGCACCTGATCGACGACGACTTCCGCCACGACATCCGCAACACCAGCCTGTTCATCGAGCTGTTCAAGTGCCAGGAGGGCATCCACCGCAACCTGCGGCGGATGAACCGTTACGGCATCCTCGGCCGCTACCTGCCGGAATTCGGCCTGATCGTCGGGCAGATGCAGCACGACCTGTTCCACATCTATACGGTCGACGCCCACACCCTCAACCTCATCAAGCACCTGCGCAAGCTGCGCCGCCCGGACATGGCGGAAAAGTACCCGCTGGCCAGCAAGATTATGGAGCGCCTGCCCAAGCCCGAGCTGATCTACATCGCCGGCCTCTACCACGACATCGCCAAGGGTCGCGGCGGGGATCACTCGGAACTGGGCGCGGTGGATGCCGAGCACTTCTGCCAGCGCCACCAGTTGCCGCCGTGGGACACCAACCTGGTGTCCTGGCTGGTGCAGAACCACCTGATCATGTCCACCACGGCCCAGCGCAAGGACCTGTCCGACCCGCAGGTGATCTACGACTTCGCCCAGTTGATGGGCAACCAGACCTACCTGGACTACCTCTACGTGCTCACCGTGGCCGACATCAACGCCACCAACCCGACGCTGTGGAACTCCTGGCGCGCCAGTCTCCTGCGCCAGCTCTACACCGAGACCAAGCGCGCGCTGCGCCGTGGCCTGGAAAACCCGGTGGACCGCGAGGAGCAGATCCGCCAGACGCAGAGCGCGGCCATCGACATCCTCGTGCGCGGCGGCATCGACCAGGACGACGCCGAGCAGCTCTGGAGTCAGTTGGGCGACGACTACTTCCTGCGCCACAGCGCGGCGGACGTCGCCTGGCACACCGAAGCCATCCTGCAGCACCCCGACGACGGCACGCCCCTGGTGCTGATCAAGGAAACCGCCCAGCGCGAGTTCGAGGGCGGCACGCAGATCTTCATCTATGCCGGCGACCAGCACGACTTCTTCGCCGTGACCGTGGCGGCGATGGACCAGCTCAACCTGAACATTCAGGACGCGCGAATCATCACCTCCACCAGCCGCTTCACCCTCGACACCTATATCGTGCTCGACGCCGATGGCGGCTCGATCGGCAACAATCCCGAGCGAGTCGCGGAAATTCGCGAAGGTCTGGCCAACGCCCTGAAAGACCCGGACGAGTATCCGACCATCATCCAGCGCCGCGTGCCGCGCCAGCTCAAGCACTTCGCCTTCGCCCCGCTGGTGACCGTCTCCACCGACGCGGCCCGCCAGGTCAGCGTGCTGGAAGTGATCGCCCCGGACCGCCCCGGCCTGCTGGCGCGCATCGGTGGGCTGTTCCTCGATTTCGACCTGTCGGTGCAGAACGCCAAGATCGCCACCCTGGGCGAACGCGTGGAGGACGTGTTCTTCGTCACCGACGCGCAGAACCAGCCGCTATCGGACCCGGAACTGTGCAAACGCATCCAGACCGCCCTGGTGGACATCCTCTCCGATGGTGGCCAGCCGAGCATGCCGGTCCGCATCAGTATCTAGTCAGCATTTAGAACGAAGCATTGAGAACGAAAGAGCCCTGCCATGAATCCTGCCCTCGACTCGCTCCAGCCCTACCCTTTCGAGAAGCTCCGCGCCCTGCTGGCCGGTGCCCAGCCGCCGGCCGAGCTGAAGCCCATCGCGCTGTCCATCGGCGAACCCAAGCACCGCTCGCCGGACTTCGTCGCCAAGGCCCTGGCCGACAGTCTCGATCAATTGGCCGTTTACCCCACGACCCTGGGCATCCCGGCCCTGCGCGAAGCCATCGCGGCCTGGTGCGAGCGCCGCTTCAAGGTGCCGGCCGGCTGGCTGGACGCCGCGCGCCACGTGCTGCCGGTGAACGGCACCCGTGAAGCGCTGTTCGCCTTCACCCAGACCGTGGTGGACCGCAACGCCAAGGGCCTGGTGATCAGCCCGAACCCGTTCTACCAGATCTACGAAGGCGCAGCCCTGCTGGCCGGCGCCGAGCCGCACTACCTGCCCTGCCTGGAAAGCAACGGCTTCAACCCGGACTTCGACGCCGTGCCGGCAGAGGTCTGGGCGCGCTGCCAGATCCTCTTCCTGTGCTCGCCGGGCAACCCCACCGGCGCGCTCGTTCCGCTCGCCGAGCTGAAGAAGCTGATCGCCCTGGCCGACGAACACGACTTCGTCATCGCCGCTGACGAGTGCTACAGCGAGCTGTACTTCGACGAGCAGAACCCGCCGGCCGGCCTGCTGACCGCCTGCGCCGAGCTGGGCCGCGCGGACTTTGCGCGCTGCGTGGTGTTCCACAGCCTCTCCAAGCGCTCCAACCTGCCGGGCCTGCGTTCGGGCTTCGTCGCCGGCGACGCCGAGGTGCTGAAGAAATTCCTGCTGTACCGCACCTACCATGGCTGCGCCATGCCGGTTCAGACCCAACTGGCCAGCGTCGAGGCCTGGAAGGACGAGGACCACGTGCGCGCCAACCGCGACCTGTACCGCGAGAAGTTCGACGCGGTGCTGGACATCCTCGGCGGCGTGCTCGACGTGCAGCGCCCGGACGGCAGCTTCTATCTCTGGGCGAAAACCCCGATCGCCGACACCAAGTTCTGCCGCGGCCTGTTCGACGCGCAGCACGTTACCGTGGTGCCGGGCTCCTACCTGTCCCGCGAGGTGAACGGCGAGAACCCCGGCGCCAACCGCGTACGCATGGCACTGGTGGCCCCGCTGGCCGAATGCGTGGAAGCCGCCGAACGCATCAAGCGCTACGTGCAGGGCCTGTAAAGGGTCACAGCCGTAGGTTGCCTATCTGTAGGAGCGAGCTTGCTCGCGAACACCCCTGGATCCGGCGTTGCCGGATGACTCGGTTCGCGAGCAAGGTCGCTCCTACAAAACACGCTACACCCATCGCCCCGCCTTGCTGGTCACCCAGGCCTCCTGGTTGTCCAGCTCGCCCAGCACCTCGCGCATCGTCTCGTCGTCGATCTCGTGTTCGCGGCGCATCCGGTACAGCTCCAGCCGCTGCGCGCGCAGCGCCTTGATCCTCAGCGCCTGGTCGGCCAGCTCCAGGGCACGGGCGCGCTCGCGGGCTTCCTTGCTGTCCGGTGCCGGGTCCAGCTCATGGCGGTACTCGGCCATCAGCTTCGCCTTCATCTCCGCCAATCGCGCCGTTTCGTCGGCGTCGCCGCCTGCGCTGGCAGGCATCTCCTCGCCCTCCAGCATGCGAATGGCCGCCGCTGCGGTCTTGCGCCAGACGGCCAGCGCCTCCAGCTCGCGCTGGTCGTTGCTGGCCGCCGGCAACCCACGCAGGAGAATCGGCAAGCCAATGGTCGCGGCAATCAACGACACCAGGATCACCCCGGCGGCGATGAAGATGATCAGGTCGCGCTGCGGAAAGGCCGAGCCATCGTGTAGCAGCAGGGGCACCGAGAGCACGCCGGCCAGGGTCACCGCCCCGCGCACCCCGCTCAACGCGGAGATCGCCGACAACCGCAGCACCGGCTCGCCCGCCCGGCCGCCCAGCTCGATGCCCCACCACTGCTCGAAGCGCACGGACACCTTCCAGTAGCACCAGACCCAGCCAAAGCGCAGCAGGAGCAGCACGGCGAACACTGCCAGCACGTAGAACAGCAGCAGCGAGGAGCGCCACATCACATCGTCGGCGTGATGGGCGACCGATTTGAGGATGTCCGGCAGTTGCAGCCCCAGCAGCAGAAAGACCACACCGTTGAAGGCGAACTCCAGCATCGACCAGACGCTGCGGTTGAGCAGACGGGTGTTGGTCTGCCGCGGCAGCAGGTCGACCCAGCTCTGCATCATGCCGGCCGCCACCGCCGCGAGGATGCCCGACACGCCCAGCTCCTCCGCGATCATGTAGCAGGCGAAGGGCAGCAGCAGCATCAGCACCACATGGGTGGCCGGGTCGTCCCAACCGCGACGGATCATCCAGGCGCGGATGCGCCCCAGCAGCCAGCTGAGGAACACGCCGCTGGCCAGGCCGCCGACGGCCACCAGCAGGAAATTCAGGCTGGCATCCATCAACGAGAAGGTGCCGGTCATGGCCGCGGCGATGGCGAATTTGAACGCCACCAGACCCGAGGCATCGTTCATCAGCGCCTCGCCCTGCAGCACATGCATCAGGCGCTTGGGCAAACGGTTCTGGGCGATGGCCGACACCGCCAGGGCATCGGTGGGCGACAGCACAGCCGCCAGGGCAAAGGCGGCGGCCCAGGGAATCTCCGGAATCAGCAGGTGGATGAACACGCCGCCGCCCACCACGGTGAACAGCACCAGGGCAAAGGCCAGGGTGAGGATCGGCCAGCGCATCTTCCAGAACTCACCCTTGGGCATGCGCCAGCCATCGGCGAACAGCAGCGGCGGGATGAACAGGAACATGAACAGTTCCGGGTCCAGCGCCACGTGCAGCCCCAGGCTGGGCCAGGCCAGCGCGGCGCCGGCGGCGATCTGGATCAGCGGCAACGGCAGCGCAATGAGCTGCGCGGCGAGTCGGGTTCCCCCCACGACCAGCAGCAGGATGAGGACGGTATAGACGGTTTGCATCGACGAACTCCCAGCACAGCTCTCCATTGAAGCACCCGATGGCCGGCGGATCAGCCTCGCATCGGGCAAAAAACTGTTGCAAACCACCAACCTCCCGGCGGCGTCCCGCAACGGCCGCGGAAATGGCATAATCCCGCGCCTGAAAAAAGCATCGAAAAGGAGTAGCGCCCCGTGAGTGAGCGGACGCTGTATGGCATCAAGGCCTGCGACACCATGAAGAAAGCCCGCGTGTGGCTGGACGAGCATGGCGTCGAGTACGCCTTTCACGACTACAAGAGTAGCGGCATCGACCGCGAACACCTGCGCCAATGGTGCGCCGAGCACGGCTGGGAAACCGTCCTGAACCGCGCCGGCACCACCTTCCGCAAGCTGGATGACGCGCAGAAAGCCGATCTCGACCAGGACAAGGCCATCGAACTGATGGTGGCGCAGCCGTCGATGATCAAGCGCCCGGTACTCGACCTGGGTGACCGCACCCTGGTCGGCTTCAAGCCCGACGCCTACGCCGCGGCGCTGGCCTGAGAGCGGACGCCATGAGCATCGCCTGGCCCCTGTTCCTCCCCGCCTGCTTCGCCCTGAACATGGCGCCGGGACCGAACAACCTGCTGTCGCTGAACAACGCCGCGCGCTTCGGCCTGCTGCGCGCCAGCCTCGCCGGTGGCGGTCGGCTGCTGGCCTTCGCGGGCATGCTGGCCCTGGCCGCTTCGGGCTTGGCGCTGGTGCTGCAGGCCTCGGCCTGGCTGTTCCTGGCGATCAAGCTGGTGGGCGCCGGCTACCTGCTGTGGCTCGCCGTGCAGCTGTGGCGCGCACCGACGGCGAACCTGTCGGTGAACGGCACTGCGGTTGCCGCCACCAGCCTGTGGCGCCTGGCCCGCCAGGAGTTCTGGGTGGCCGCCGGCAATCCGAAGGCCATCCTGATCTTCACCGCGTTCCTGCCGCAGTTCGTCGATCCGCGTCAGGCCGTGGGCGCCCAGTTCGCCCAACTCGGCGCAGCCTTCCTGCTGCTGGAATGGCTGGCCATCGCCCTTTACGGGCTCGCCGGGGTCCGCCTCGGCAAGCTGCTCGCCGGCGCACGCGCCCGGCGCCTGTTCAACCGTGGTTGTGCCGCGCTGCTGGGCAGCGCCGGGCTGGGCCTGCTGCTCAGCCGCCGTCCGGCCTGACCGAATCCGTTCTTCGAGAATCTCTTTCAAGGAATCCCCCACATGTCGAAATCCCTGTTCAGCATCGCTTTCGGTGTCGGCACCCAGAACCGCCAGGGCAACTGGCTGGAAGTCTTCTACGCGCAGCCGCTGCTGAACCCCAGCGCCGAACTGGTCGCTGCCATCGCTCCGCTGCTGGCCTATGAAGGCGGCAACCAGGCGATCGCCTTCACCGCCCACCAGGCTTACCAGCTGGCCGACGCCGTCGAGACCGTCGATGCCGCCCAGGCCGCCCTGCTCAACCGCCTGGCCGAGAGCCAGAAGCCGCTGGTCGCCACCCTGCTGGCCGAGGACGCCGCCCCCAGCTCCACCCCGGAGGCGTACCTGAAGCTGCACCTGCTGTCCCACCGCCTGGTCAAGCCGCACGGCCTGAACCTGACCGGCATCTTCCCGCTGCTGCCGAACGTGGCCTGGACCAACCAGGGCGCCGTCGACCTGGCCGAGCTGGCCGAACTGCAACTGGAAGCGCGCCTGAAGGGCAAGCTGCTGGAAGTCTTCTCGGTCGACAAATTCCCCAAGATGACCGACTACGTGGTCCCGGCCGGCGTGCGCATCGCCGACACCGCCCGCGTACGCCTGGGCGCGTACATCGGTGAAGGCACCACCGTGATGCACGAAGGCTTCGTCAACTTCAACGCCGGCACCCAGGGCCCGGGCATGATCGAAGGCCGCGTCTCCGCGGGCGTGTTCGTCGGCAAAGGCTCCGACCTGGGCGGCGGCTGCTCCACCATGGGCACCCTGTCCGGCGGCGGCAACATCGTCATCAGCGTCGGCGAAGGCTGCCTGATCGGCGCCAACGCCGGCATCGGCATCCCGCTGGGCGACCGCAACATCGTCGAAGCCGGCCTGTACGTCACCGCCGGCACCAAGATCGCCGTGCTGGACGACCAGAACAACCTGGTGAAAGTCGTCAAGGGCCGCGACCTGGCCGGCCAGGCCGACCTGCTGTTCCGCCGCAACTCGCAGACCGGCGCGGTCGAGTGCAAGACCAACAAGACCGCCATCGAGCTCAATGAGGCGCTGCACGCGCACAACTAAGCTAGGCGCCCCGCTCGTGCGGGGTACGCACTAAGCTTTGAGAAGCGGGGGCTGCGGCCCCCGTTTTCCATTCTTCACAACCGGCCGCACGCCCATGTCCATTCCCTCGCCCTGGCGCTCCGACTTCCCGGCCCTCGCCGCCTTCGAGGCCGAAGGCCAGACCTACCTCGACAGCGCCGCCACCGCGCAGAAACCGCGCGCCATGATCGACGCCCTCGCCGGCTACTACGCCAGCGGCGCCGCCAACGTGCATCGCGCCCAGCACCTGCCCGGCGAGCGCGCCACCCGCGCCTTCGAAGCGACCCGCAGCCTGGCCGCCAATTGGCTCAACGGCGGCAGCCCGGCGCAGATCGTCTTCACCCGCGGCGCCACCGAAGCGCTGAACCTGCTGGCCTACGCTCTGGAAGGCCGGTTCCAGCCGGGCGACGAGATCGTCGTCAGCGCCCTGGAGCACCACGCCAACCTGCTGCCCTGGCAGCAACTGGCCAAGCGCCGTGGCCTGAAGCTCGTCGTGCTGCCACTGGACGCCAGCGGGCGTATCGACCTGAACCGCGCCGCCCCCCTCATTGGCCCGCGCACCCGCCTGCTCGCGGTCAGCCAGCTGTCCAACGTGCTCGGCACCTGGCAGCCGCTGCCGGAGCTGCTGGGGATGGCCCGCCAGCACGGCGCGCTGAGTGTGGTGGATGGTGCGCAGGGCGTGGTCCATGGCCGACACAACCTGTCGGCGCTGGGATGTGATTTCTACGTCTGCTCCAGCCACAAGCTCTACGGCCCGGAGGGCCTCGGCCTGCTCTGGGGCCGCGCGGAAGCGCTGGAGCGCCTGGCGCACTGGCAGTTCGGCGGCGAAATGGTCCGCGTGGCGGACTACTTCGACGCCCAGTTCCACAGCGCGCCCATGGGCTTCGAGGCCGGCACCCCGCCCATCGGTCCGGTGATCGCCCTGGGCGCCACGCTGCAATGGCTGGCCGCCCGGGACAGCGCCGAGGTCGGCGGGCACGAGGACTTCCTCCATGCCCGCCTGCTGGCCGGCCTGCGCGCCCGTGATGGCGTGCGCGTGCTGGGCGAGCCGGACGTCGCGCTGGCCAGCTTCGTGGTCGAGGGTGTGCACGTTGCCGACCTGGGCCATCTGCTCACCGAGCAGGGCATCGCCGTGCGCGCCGGGCACCACTGCGCCATGCCGCTGATGAAGACCCTGGACGTCGCCGGCGCCCTGCGCGTCTCCCTCGGCCTGTACAACGACAGTGCCGACCTGGAGCGCTTCTTCGCCGCGCTGGACAACGCCCTGGAGCTGCTGCGGTGAGCCTGCCCGCCGCTGCCAGGGAAGCCTTGCAGGCGTTCACCGCCTTGCAAGGCTGGGAGCAACGCGCCCGCCTGCTGATGCAATGGGGCGAACGCCTGGAACCACTGAGCGAAGCCGAACGCGGCGACGACCAGCGCGTGCAGGGCTGCGAGAGCAATGTCTGGCTGGTGGCGGATCGGCGGGATGGACGCTGGCACTTCCGCGCCTATAGCGATGCGCGCTTGCTGCGCGGTTTGCTGGCCCTGCTGCTGGTGCGGGTGGACGGCCTGCCGGCGGACGAGCTGTCCGCCATCGACCTGCCGGGCTGGTTCGAGCAGTTGGGCCTGGGCAGGCAGCTATCGCCGTCGCGCAGCAATGGCCTGAACGCTGTGCTGAAACAGATGCAGAAACTGATCGGCGGCTGATACGAATGTCTGTACGTAGGAGCGGACTCCGTCCGCGATAGGTCCGCATCGCGCCGGAGGCCATCGCGGATAAATCCGCTCCTACAAAATCGGTCAGCCGATGGAGCGCTCCGAAGGCCGCCGCGCGCCGTCAACGATCTTGTCCACCGCCCGCGCCGCCGCCACCATGCCGAAGGTCGCGGTGACCATCATCACCGCGCCAAAGCCCCCGGCGCAGTCCAGTTTCACCCCCTCGCCGACGAAGCTCTTGGACTGGCACACGGTGCCGTCCGGCTTGGGGTAGCGCAGCTGCTCGGTGGAAAACACGCACGGCACGCTGTAGTGCCGGCCCGGCGTGCGGGAGAAGTTGTAGTCGCGACGCAGCGTCGAGCGGACCTTGGCGGCCAGCGGGTCGTTGAAGGTCTTGTTCAGGTCGGCGACCTGGATCTGCGTCGGGTCCACCTGCCCGCCTGCGCCACCGGTGGTGATGATCTGCAGCTTGCGGCGCTTGCACCAGGCGATCAGCGCGGCCTTGGCGGCAACGCTGTCGATGCAGTCGATCACACAGTCCAGCTCGGGCGTGATGTAGTCCGCCATGGTGTCGCGGGTGACGAAATCGGCCACGGCGTGGACGACGACAGCCGGGTTGATCGCCCTCAGGCGCTCGGCCATGACCTCGACCTTGGGTTTGCCCACGGCGCCCTGGATGGCATGGACCTGACGGTTGGTGTTGGTGACGCAGACGTCGTCGAGGTCGAACAGCGAAATCTCGCCCACACCGCTGCGCGCTAGGGCCTCGGCCGCCCAGGACCCCACGCCGCCGATCCCGACCACCGCCACATGGCTGGCCGCCAGCCGCTCCAGGCCTTCGCGACCGTAAAGCCGCGCGATTCCGCCGAAACGCTGTTCATCCCGTTGCATCGCCCACACCTCTTGTCGAAACGGCCGGCATTCTATAACGACCCGGCGCCTGTATCGACGCGCCTTGGCACGCCTGCAACAAAGCCGGTTTGCCGCAGTCTCAGTCACGCGCCTACAACCCATTCTAAACTGTCGGAAAATACCCACGGACGCCTGCGCGGCGGACGGTGCCGGTAACCTGTACAGCCCCCGGAGTGCGGGGTAGGATGCGCCCCGACCGGGCAGTCCCGTACAGCGATTGTCCCGGCCCCTCCCCGTTCCACCCTTTGGAACCCGATCGCACCATGCCTGCACGCAAGTTTGGCCTCAACCTGGTGGTGTTCGTCGCCCTCGCGGCGCTCTTCACCGGCTTCTGGGCCCTGTATAACCGCCCCGTCAGTGTTCCCGACTGGCCGGAAAGCATTTCCGGATTCTCGTTCTCGCCCTTCCGCCTGAACCAGAATCCGCAGCGGGACCAGTTCCCCAGCGACGACGAAATCCGCTCGGACCTGGAACTGGTCTCCCGGAATACCGACAACATCCGCACCTACTCGGTGAAGGGTTCGCTGGCGGACATCCCCCGCCTGGCCGAAGAGTTGGGCATGCGCGTCAGCCTGGGCATCTGGATCGGCCCGGACGAAGCCGAGAACGAGGCGGAGATCGAGCGCGGCATCGAAATCGCAAACAACTCGCGCAGCGTGGTGCGGGTGATCGTCGGCAACGAGGCGCTGTTCCGCCGCGAAGTCACGGTCGAGCAACTGACCGCCTACCTGGACCGCGTGCGCAAGGCGGTGAAGGTGCCGGTGACCACCGCCGAGCAGTGGCACATCTACGAGAAGTACCCGGAGATGGCCAAGCACGTCGACCTGATCGCCGCCCACGTGCTGCCCTACTGGGAATACACGGCGATGAACGACGCCGTGCCGTTCGTCCTCGAGCGCGCCAAGGAGCTGCGCGCCAAGTTCCCGCGCAAGCCGCTGCTGCTGGCCGAAGTCGGCTGGCCGAGCAACGGCCGCATGCGCGGCGGCGCAGACGCCACCCAGGCGGACCAGGCCATCTACCTGCGTACCCTGACCAATGCGCTGAACAAGAAGGGCTACAACTACTTCGTCGTCGAGGCCTTCGATCAGCCGTGGAAAGTCGGTGACGAAGGCTCCGTAGGCGCCTACTGGGGCGTCTACAACGCGCAGCGCCAGCCCAAGTTCAACTTCACCGGGCCGGTGGTGAACATCCCGCAGTGGCGCGCCCTGGCAGTGGCCTCGGTGGTGATGGCGCTGCTCGCGCTGACCCTGCTGATGATCGACGGCAGCGCCCTGCGTCAGCGCGGGCGGACCTTCCTCACCGTGGTTGCCTTCGCCGGCGGCTCGGTGCTGGTGTGGATCGCCTACGACTACAGCCAGCAGTACAGCACCTGGTTCAGCCTGACCGTCGGCGGCCTGCTGGGCATCGGCGCGCTGGGCGTGTTCATCGTGCTCCTGACCGAGGCCCACGAGCTGGCCGAAACCGTCTGGGTGCGCAAGCGTCGCCGACCGTTCGACCCCGTGCTCAGCGATACCGACTACCGGCCCAAGGTCTCGGTGCACGTGCCCTGCTACAACGAACCGCCGGAGATGATGAAGAAGACCCTGGACGCCCTGTCCCGGCTCGACTATCCGGACTTCGAAGTGCTGATCATCGACAACAACACCAAGGACCCGGCGGTGTGGGAGCCGGTGCGCGACTACTGCGAAGTGCTCGGCCCGCGCTTCCGCTTCTTCCACGTCGCGCCGCTGGCCGGCTTCAAGGGCGGCGCGCTGAACTACATCCTGCCGCACACCGCGCCGGACGTCGAAGTCGTCGCGGTGATCGACGCCGACTACTGCGTCGAACCGAACTGGCTCAAGCAGATGGTGCCGCACTTCAGCGACCCGAAGATCGCGGTGGTGCAGTCCCCGCAGGACTACCACGACGGCGAGGAAAACGTCTTCAAGAAGCTCTGCTACGCCGAGTACAAGGGCTTCTTCCACATCGGCATGGTCACCCGCAACGACCGCGACGCGATCATCCAGCACGGCACCATGACCATGATCCGCCGTACCGTGATGGACGAGCTCAAGTGGGCCGACTGGACCATCTGCGAGGACGCCGAGCTGGGCCTGCGGGTGTTCGAGAAAGGCTATTCGGCGGCCTATTCGCACCAGAGCTTCGGCAAGGGCGTGATGCCCGACACCTTCATCGACTACAAGAAGCAGCGCTTCCGCTGGGCCTATGGCGCCATCCAGATCATGAAGGGCCACGCTCGCGCGCTGTTCCAGGGCAAGGACAGCAAGCTCACCCTCGGCCAGCGCTACCACTTCATCGCCGGGTGGCTGCCGTGGATCGCCGATGGCATGAACATCTTCTTCACCCTCGGCGCGCTGCTGTGGTCCTCGGCGATGATCATCGTGCCCAAGCGGGTCGACCCGCCGCTGCTGATCTTCGCCATCCCGCCGCTGGCGCTGTTCTTCTTCAAGTTCGGCAAGATCCTGTTCCTCTACCGCCGTGCGGTGGGCGTGAACCTGGTGCGCTCCTTCCAGGCGGCGGTGGCGGGCCTTGCGCTGTCGCACACCATCGCCAAGGCGGTGCTGTACGGGGCGTTCACCAAGACCATCCCGTTCTTCCGCACGCCGAAGATGGCCTCCAACCACGGCCTGCTGGTGGCACTGGCGGAAGCGCGCGAAGAGGTGTTCATCATGCTCCTGCTGTGGGGTGCGGCGCTGGGCATCGTCCTGGTGCAGGGCGTGCCGAGCCGCGACATGATGTTCTGGGTCGCCATGCTGCTGGTGCAGTCGCTGCCCTACCTCGCCGCCCTGGTGATGGCCATGCTGTCCGCCGCGCCCAAGGCGCAGGAAGCGCCGGCAACAGACGCCGCAGCGGCCAGCTGAGGGTGGGCCGTTCCTTACCAGTTCGGAGCGGCGCGCCCTCTCCCTAACCCTGGCTACGCGCCCCGCTCCGAAGGGAGAGGGGACCGTTCAGAGCAGGATGACACCACTGCGTCAGTCGGCACGGTCAGCTCCCTCTCCCTTCAGGGAGAGGGCGTCACTGGCACAGGCTTGCAGAAGGCACTATCCCGACCAGTGAACCCACTCCGCCTGTCCCCTCCCAAGAACGCCGGCCATTCGCCGGCGTTTTTGCTTTAAGATGGGCGCCTTTTTCCGTTCCGCCCCCAGGATGCCCCTCATGTCCCTCTCGCCGACACTGTCCCTCGCCTGCGAGCTGATTCGCCGTCCCTCCGTCACACCGGTCGATGCCGACTGCCAACAGCTGATGATGCAGCGCCTGGGCGCCTGCGGCTTCGCCCTGGAGCCCATGCGCATCGAGGACGTAGATAATTTCTGGGCCCTGCGCCAGGGCCGCGACGGCGCCAACGGCCCGGTGCTGTGCTTCGCCGGCCACACCGACGTGGTGCCGACCGGCCCCGAGCAGGCCTGGCAGCACCAGCCGTTCGACGCCCTGATCGATGCCGACGGCATGCTCTGCGGGCGCGGCGCGGCGGACATGAAAGGCAGCCTGGCGTCGATGATCATCGCCACCGAGCGCTTCGTCGCCGACCACCCGGACCACCGCGGCAGCATCGCCTACCTGATCACCAGCGACGAGGAAGGCCCGGCCCATCACGGCACCAAGGCCGTGGTCGAGCGCCTGAAGGCGCGCAACGAGCGCCTGGACTGGTGCATCGTCGGCGAGCCGTCGAGCACCACCCTGGTGGGTGACATCGTCAAGAACGGTCGCCGTGGCTCCCTCGGCGCCACCCTCACCGTCCGCGGCAAGCAGGGTCATGTGGCCTACCCGCACCTGGCGAAGAACCCGATCCACCTGGCCGCCCCGGCCCTGGCGGAGCTCGCCGCCGAGCACTGGGACAACGGCAACGACTACTTCCCGCCGACCAGTTTCCAGATCTCCAACATCAACGGCGGCACCGGCGCGACCAACGTCATCCCCGGCGAGCTGAAAGTCGTCTTCAACTTCCGCTTCTCCACCGAATCCACCGTGGAAGGTCTGCAGCAGCGCGTCGCGGCCATCCTCGACAAGCACGGCCTGGATTGGCACATCGTCTGGGCGCTGTCCGGCCTGCCCTTCCTCACCCAGCCGGGCGAGCTGCTCGATGGCGTGGCCGCAGCGATCCGCGCCGTCACTGGCCGCGAGACCACGCCGTCGACCTCCGGCGGTACGTCCGACGGCCGCTTCATCGCCACCATGGGCACCCAGGTGGTCGAGCTCGGCCCGGTGAACGCCACCATTCACCAGGTGGACGAGCGCGTGCTGGCCAGCGACCTCGATGTGCTGACCGAAATCTACTACCAGACCCTGGTGCGACTGCTGGCATGACTGGACCGAACAAAGGCTTCTGCCTGGGCGCCGTACAGCCCGACACCCCGCCGCCCGCGCCTGCCGCCGAGCGTCGCTATTCGCTGCGCGTGTACCAGATCGCCCAGCGCCGCCGCTCGTTGCCCACCGTGCTGCGCAACGACCTGCCGCAGCCGCTGGTGCCGCCGCAAGGGAAGAAGGGATGCTGATCTGCCCGCTGTGCCGAGAGGCACTGACCGCAGTCGACAATGGCGTCGCCTGCCCCGCCGGCCACCGCTTCGACCGCGCCCGCCAGGGCTACCTGAACCTGCTGCCGGTGCAGCACAAGAAGAGTCTCGACCCGGGCGACAACGCCGCCATGGTCGAGGCGCGCCGGCACTTCCTCGGCGCCGGGCACTATGCGCCGCTGGCCAGGCGCCTGGCCGAACTCGCCGCCGAGCGCGCTCCCAGCCGCTGGCTGGATATCGGGTGCGGCGAGGGCTACTACACCGCGCAGCTGGGTGAAGCCCTGCCACAGGCCGACGGCTATGCGCTGGATATCTCCCGCGAGGCCGTCAAACGCGCCTGCAAACGCGCCCCGCAACTGACCTGGATGGTCGCCAGCATGGCCCGCGTGCCGCTGGCCGACGCCTCCTGCCAATTGCTCGCCAGCGTGTTCAGCCCGATCGACTGGAAGGAAGCCGCGCGCCTGCTAACGCCTGGCGGCGGCGTGCTGCGCCTGGGCCCGGCGCGCGATCACCTGCTGGAGCTGCGCCAGCGTCTGTACGACGAAGTTCGCGAGTACGTCGAGGACAAGCACCTCGCCGACCTGCCCGAAGAGCTCAAGCTGGCGCATACCGAACAACTGAGCTTCACGCTCCCGCTGCACACCCGCGAAGCGCGCGAGCACCTGCTGGCGATGACGCCCCACGGCTGGCGGGTCAACCCCGAGCGGCGCGAGCGCATCCTCGCCGAGCCCTTCGAGGTGACGGTCGCGGTACGCTACGATTGGCTGGAACGCCAAGAACCCTGACGAGGACGCCATGCGCCAACCGGATATCGAGATCTACATCAAGGATGCCGACCAGGCCGCCGTCGGCGCCTGGCTGGAAAAGGCCCTTGGCCCCTGCTCCGAATGGCGCGCCCAGGGCGAGACCTTCAAATGCACCGCCGGCAGCGTTCCCGCCACCTGGCTGCCCAAGGCCGTGGGCAAGTGGCACAGCCTCTTCCTGGACAGCGACCAGACCCCATGGGACGACGACGTCGCCTGCGCCCGTGACGCCTGCGCCGCGCTGGACGTGGAAGTGCGCTGCGCGCCGGGCAGCTGGAGCGAGGATCAGGGCGAAGAGGACGCGGACCGCTGGCTGAAGGTGACCGCCGCGGGCGTCGAGGAAATCACCTGGCGCACGGGCTGAAGCCGTCACCTGCGCAGGCCGCAAAAACAAAGGCCCGTCCATTGGACGGGCCTTTGTGCTTTCGGGGGCTCAGACCTTGGCGACGTCTTCCGCCTGGAGGCCTTTCTGACCCTGGATCACCGAGAACTCCACTTTCTGGCCTTCGACCAGGGAGCGGTGACCATCGCCACGAATGGCACGGTAGTGAACGAAAACGTCCGGACCGCTATCGCGTTGAATGAATCCATAACCTTTGGCGTCATTGAACCACTTGACGGTTCCGACCTCACGATCAGCCATTACCACACTCTCCAACTTGCCTATTATTTTTGGATGGCCCCCGGGAATGAGGACTTCGGCAGTCGCCGGCTGAACGCTTTCCTTATCATCCAACCCGGACCGAATGGCACGTAGGAAGGTAATTCGAATAACGCCCAAGGGCGACAGCGCTCCCGAGTATATAAATCAAAAGTTACAGCTGAAAAGCACTTTTTCATCCACTCCGCGCCCCTATGACCAATCCGGCCAAAGTGCCATTTTTCGGGGCCTGCAGAGCCATTTTGGTGCTCGTTACCCTGCGTAACGAAAGTGTTTCGAACGTGGACTTCTTCCCACTTTCAGACATTTATGGCGGGTAGTTTCGTCCCCGCCCGGGTGTTTTCGGCAATTCTGCGGAAATGTCTTTCAGACGCAGTGAGAATGCGCCTTGCGCTTCATGCGGCGACAATAGGCACGATCATTTATCTGCTGAATCTGCACGTCAGCATATTCCCTCGCATCGCTGGATAATCGCCGCAGCCGGGCTGAGATCCGCGAATCGGCGTGGAGCGGTTGCACCAGCAACGAACGTCGCCGCTCAGGGGCTGACCTGATAACCGCGTCCCTGCAGACAACCGCTGTAGGCGCTGGCACTGGCGGAACTCTGCGCTTCATTCTGCGTGCGGCGATCTTCCCGACGATCCTGGCGCTGACGCGAAGCACCGACCACAGCCCCGGCCGCCGCCACGTCACCGGCGCGATTCTGCCGGTACGCCTGCTTGGCATCGTCGCTGGCGCGGTCGTACACCTCGTCATGGCGCTGGCCACGCACCTCGGCGGCCACGGCTCCGGCCGCCGCGCCCCGCGCGGCGCCACGAACGCGCCCACCGACATGCGGGTCGGAACTGCTGGTGGCGCTGCTCGCGGCATTGGCGGCAACGCTGTTGCACTCGGCCATGTCCTGCTGCATCTGCTGGCTGCTCTGTCCTTTGAGCGGGGTAACGGTCTGCGCAGCGACCGGCAGCACAACCGCCACGGCGAGCAGACATCCCCAGGTGAATGTACGCATCGCGGAACCTCCACTGAATGTCATCCCCTAAATGGCAGGATAGCCGCTGCCCACGGGGCGTCCGCCCTTGCCGACCAAGCGCGCGTCGCTTTGCTGGCGAGGGCCTAATCCGGCAAACTAGCCGGCCTGAGCAATCGCTCGTTTTACACCTGCCAGCCATAGGGCCTGTATGCCTCGTTACCCGTTCCGCCGCTTCGGTTTTGGTGCCCTGCGCCGCCTGCTGTACCTCTGGGTGCGCTCGGAAACCATCAACCAGTCGGCCTTCAGCCTGAAGATCGACCGCAGCAAACCGGTCCTCTACGTTCTGCAGCAGCCCTCGGTGAGCGACCTCGCCGTGGTCGACACCGAATGCCGCAAGGCCGGCCTGCCGCGCCCGGTGATGCCGGTGGCTGTGGGGGAATCCATCGAGCCTGCCGCCTTCTTCTACCTGACGCCGGAGCCCGACTGGCTCGGCCGCCAGGACAAACGCGGCGCGCCGCCGGCGCTGGTGCGCATGCTCGGCGCCATCGGCCAGAACGGCATCGATGATGCGCAGATCGTCCCCGTGAGCGTGTTCTGGGGCCAATCCCCGGACAGCGAGAAGAGCGCCTGGAAGCTGCTGTTCGCGGATAACTGGGCGGTGACCGGGCGCCTGCGCAAACTGGCGCGCATCCTCATTCTCGGCCGCAAGACGCGCGTGCAGTTCTCCGCGCCGATCCACCTGCGCGAGCTGGTGGAACAGGGCAAGGGCCACGAGCGCACCCTGCGCATGGTCCAGCGCATCCTGCGGGTGCACTTCCGCAACCAGAAGACCGCGGTGATCGGCCCGGACCTTTCCCACCGCCGCACGCTGGTGAAGGGCCTGCTACGCGCGCCGCTGGTGCGCCAGGCGATCCAGGAAGAGTGCGACACCCAGAAGATCTCCCAGGAAAAAGCCGAGGCGCTCGCCCTGCGCTATGCCAATGAGATCGCCGCCGACGTCTCCTATCCGGTGATCCGCTTCCTCGAGGTGACGCTGACCTGGTTCTGGAACAAGCTCTACGAGGGCGTGAAGGTCAACCACATCGAACGCGTGCAGGACGTCGCCCAGGGCCACGAGATCGTCTACGTGCCTTGCCACCGCAGCCACATCGACTACCTGCTGCTGTCCTACCTGCTGTTCCGCAACGGCCTGACCCCGCCGCACATCGCTGCCGGCATCAACCTCAACATGCCGGTGGTGGGGTCGATCCTGCGCCGTGGCGGTGCGTTCTTCATGCGCCGCAGCTTCAAGGGCAACCAGCTGTACACCGCGGTGTTCAACGAATACCTGCACACCTTGTTCAGCCGCGGCTTCTCCACCGAGTACTTCGTGGAAGGCGGCCGTTCCCGCACCGGGCGCATGCTGCACCCGCGTACCGGCATGCTGGCGATCACCCTGCGCAGCTTCCTGCGCGACTCGCGCCGGCCCATCGTCTTCGTTCCCGTGTACATCGGCTACGAGCGCGTGCTCGAAGGCCGCACCTACCTGGGTGAGCTGCGCGGCGCGGCGAAGAAGAAAGAGTCGATCTTCGACATCTTCAAGGTCATCGGCGCGCTGAGGCAACGCTTCGGCCAGGTATGGGTGAACTTCGGCGAGCCGATCCACCTCGAGCAGTTCCTCGACCAGCAGCAACCCGACTGGCGCGAGCAGGAACTGGGCCCGGAATACCGCCCGGCCTGGCTGTCCGACACCACCCACCACCTGGCCCGCGACGTCGCCCGTCACCTCAACGACGCCGCGGCGATCAACCCGGTGAACCTGGTGGCCCTGGCGCTGCTGTCCACCACCCGCCTGGCCCTGGACGAAACCGCCCTGGCGCGGGTGATCGACCTCTACCTCGACCTGCTGCGCAAGGTCCCGTACTCGCCGAGCGCCACGTTGCCCGAGGGGGACGGCCAGCAACTGATCGAGTACGTCAAGAGCATGAACCTGCTCAGCGAGCAGAAGGACGCCCTCGGCCGCATCTGCTACCTCGACGAGCAGAACGCGGTGCTGATGACCTACTACCGCAACAACGTGCTGCATATCTTCGCGCTGCCGGCGCTGATCGCCAGCTTCTTCCAGAACAGCGGGCGGATCAGCCGCGAGCAACTGCTGCGCTACACCCGCGCTCTGTACCCGTACCTGCAGGCGGAGCTGTTCATCCGCTGGAGCCTGGACGAGCTGGACGCCGTGGTCGACCAGTGGCTGCAGGCGATGGTCGCGAGCGAATTGCTCAAGCAGGAGAACGACACCTTCATCCGCCCGCCGCCCAGCTCGCGCCAGTACGTGCTGCTGACCCTGCTGGCCCGCGCCATCGCCCAGACGCTGCAGCGCTTCTACATGTCCATCGCGCTGGTGCTCAACGCCGGACAGAAGCAACTCACCGCCGAAGAGCTGGAAAACCTCTGCACCGTCATGGCCCAGCGCGTGTCCGTCCTGCACGGCCTGAACGCCCCCGAGTTCTTCGACAAGAGCCTGTTCCGCCACTTCATCCAGACCCTGCTGGACGAAGGCGTGCTGCGCAAGGACGAGCACGGGAAGCTGAGCTACCACGAGCTGCTCGGGGAACTCGCCGAAGGCGCCGCCAAGCGCGTGCTGCCGGCGGAGATTCGCCTGTCCATCCGCCAGGTCGCGCTGGAGCGTCCAGCCCAGGAAGACAGCGCCCCGGCCGAACAGCCGCCCGCCAACCCGGGCTAAACTTCGCCGCCCTGCCAGCAGCTTGACGCCTGCGCACCGCGACCGATAGATTTCTGACGATCTACCTCGGTCGCGGTCAGGGACGCTTCCCGTGTTCAACAGGATTCTGATCGTCTGTGTCGGCAACATCTGCCGCAGCCCCACCGCCGAACACCTGCTGCGCGAATCCCTGCAAGGCACTGATATCGCGGTCGGCTCCGCCGGGCTCAGCGCACTGGTCGGCCACCCCATCGACAGCACCGCCCTCGCCATCCTCCGCCAGCACGGCCAGCAGCCCCACCCGCATCGCGCCCGGCAGGTCACCGCCGAACTGGTGCACGAAGCCAACCTCATCCTGGTCATGGAGCACTCGCAGATCCAGAGCGTCATCCGCCTTGCCCCCGAAGCACGCGGCAAAACCTTCCTGCTGGGCAAATGGCAGAGCGATCAGGAGATTCCCGACCCCTATCGCAAAGGGCCGCAAGCCTTCGAGCGCGCCTACGCACTCATCGAGTCCGCGGTCGCGCCGTGGGGCGAACGCCTGCGAATTCGCCGATAATTTGACGAAAAGCTTTCCCTCAGAAAAAAGCGTCAGAAATCCTTACAAAGCGATGGTGAAAAAGGCTACGCTTTAGCCCAGCACGACCATATTTGGCTGTTTGGTCTCCCAGTTACGACACGTAATTTTCCAGGGGCCTACATCGCTTTATGAAGATCCTGCACATCACCGAGTCCTTCGGCGGCGGCGTCACCTCGGCCATCAACTCCTACATCCTCAACTCGCAGCAGCATGAGCACTACCTGCTAGCCTCGGTGCGCAAGGGCGACACCACCGGCGAGGAAACCCAGGGCCTGTTCAAGGACATCGAGCTGGTGCCCCGTCGGCTCTCCAGCCTGGCGCGAGTGAAGCCGTACATTGACCGCGTGCAACCGGACGTCATCCACCTGCACAGCACCTACGCCGGCGCGCTGATCCGGGCCCTACCCTTCATCCCCACGCAGAAGATCGTCTATACCCCTCACGGCTTCGCTTTCCTGCGTGGCGACCATCCGCTGATGCTCAAGGCCTACCGCGCCATCGAATCGCTGCTGGCAAAACGCACCGCGGTCATCGCCGGTTGCGGCCTGGACGAACAACTCATTGCCGGCGAACTGATCGAACCCGGGCATACGCTGGGGTTGGTCAACGTCTGTGATGAACTGCCGGAAGTTCCTCCAGTGCGCAGCCTTACTCACAAGCCGGTGGTGGGCATGGTCGGGCGCATCAGCCGGCAGAAAGGTCATGATTACTTCCGCGCGCTGGCGCAGAGCTGTGCAGACGTTGCGCACTTCAAGTGGATCGGAGGCGGCGATGCTCAGGCCATGGCGGACATGGTCGACGCCGGCATCGAGGTCACCGGCTGGCGCCCGCGCGGTGAAGTCATCGCGCATATGAAAGGGCTGGACCTGTACTTCCACACCGCCGCCTGGGACGGCTTCCCGATCTCGGTGCTGGAAGCGGCAAAACTCGACCTACCCATCGCACTTCGACGCATCGGGCCTTTCGTCGCCGAAGGCTTGTCCACGGTGCAGGATCTAGCCGAGGCCAAACGACAAGTCCTCGCCTTCGCCAGCGGCGATCCGAACGTGCGGGCCGATCTGTCTCGCAACAGCCGCAGCATCCAGGCCCTTCATAGCGGCGAACACCTGCAGTCATCGCTGGAAAGCCTCTACGCCCGCTTCAACCCGCCCCACTCCGCCCGCCAGCTCGCAGCAGGTTGATGCCCAGGCCTGTCTTTCAGGACAGGTCTGAGCTCCTCACGTCTCCCCGCCTCCGATGAGAAGCCAGCCTCTTGATCAAGCAGGCTTTTCGCTTGCTCAAGTCCTACTCAACAGCAGATCCCTGATCACCGCACCCACCCTATAGGAAGGGCGATCAGGGCGGCGTTGCGCCACCAGAATTGTCCACTCATACCAGCCTGCCGGAGGTATTCCCTTTATCCCGCCTGGGAAAATTCTTAAACCCGGAAAAGGGCCGGAAAGCGCATTGAATCACCTGCACACGCAGCTTAATTTTCGCGGCCCATAGGTAGCGATCAATCGAAGCAGCGGTGGTCAGCGTGTTCAAAAACGTCCTGGTTATCTGCGCAGGCAACATCTGCCGCAGCCCGACAGCAGAGCATCTGCTCCGGCGCCACCTGGCTGGCGCAGACATCCGTGTCAGCTCCGCCGGCCTCACCGCCGTGGTCGGCCACCCCATCGAACCCCACGCCTTCGCCACCCTGCAGCGTCATGGCCAGCAGCCGCACGAGCATCAGGCTCGCCAACTGACGGCGGAACTGCTGCAGGCCGCGGATCTCGTTCTGACCATGGAACAGCGCCACCTGCAGGACCTCTTCCGCCAGTTCCCCGAATCGCGCGGCAAGAGCTTCCTGCTCGGCAAATGGCAGCACGACCGCGAAATCCCCGACCCGTATCGCCAAGGGCAGGCCGCCTTCGAGCATGCCTATGCCCTGATCGAGGAAGGCGCAGACGCCTGGTCCCGACGCCTTCAACCTCAACGCTGAACTCTTCAAGAAGCCCCTTATGCAATACGCTCAAGCGCCCGCCATGACGCCGGCCGTCACCGACGACGACGAAATCGACCTCCTTGCCCTGTTCGGCACCCTGCTCGATCACAAATGGCTGATCGCCGGGATCACCGCAGGCTTCATGGTCGCAGGCGCCGCCTACGCCATCCTCGCCGCACCGGTCTACCGCGCTACCGCCACCATTCAGGTGGAGCAGAAGAAGCCGGGCATTCCGGGCTTGTCGGACATGAGCGATCTGCTGGGCGCGCAATCCCAGGCTGTCACCGAAATTCAGTTGCTGACCTCGCGCAGCGTTATCGGCAAGGCCGTGGATGCGCTCAAGCTGGATATCGATATCCAGCCGTCTCGCTTCCCGGTGGTCGGCAATTTCCTCAGTCGCCACTACAGCCCAGACCAGCCTGGCGACATCGCGCCGCCGGCGCTGGGCATGAGCCGCTTCGCCTGGGGCGGCGAGACGCTGAAAATCTTCCAGCTCGACGTGCCCAATGCACTGTTGGAAAAGAAACTGACCCTGATCGCCGGTGAGCATGGCCGCTTCACGCTATTCGACGATGACGACAATCTGCTGGTCGAAGGCAGTGCCGGCCAGCCCGCAGATCACAACGGCGTAAAGGTGCAGGTTGAAGCCCTCGCCGCCAACCCCGGCACGCGCTTCACCGTGATCCGCGAACGGCGGCTGAGCGCCATCCTCGACTATCAAGACAAGCTCAATGTCAGCGAAACCGGCAAGGAATCCGGCATCATCACCCTGTCTCTGGATGACGCACAGCCCGACCAAGCGCTCGCAACCCTGAACGCCATCAGCCAGCAGTATGTGCTGCAGAACGTCGAGCGCGCCTCGGCCGAAGCTGCTTCCAGCCTGGAATTCCTGCGCGGCCAACTGCCATCAGTACGCAAAGACCTGGAGCAATCCGAAAACGCCCTGAGCAGTTATCAGTCCCGTGCCAAGTCGGCAGACATCAGCCTGGAAACCAAGGCACTGTTGGACCAGATCGTCGCGCTGGACACCAACATTTCCCAACTGAAGCTGCAACAAGCGGAGATGGATCAGAAGTTCACCCACCAGCACCCCGCCTATCAAGCCCTGATGCGGCAGATCGGCGAGCTGAGCAGCAAGCAGGCTGGACTCTCCAAGCGTGTAGAGGCGCTGCCGGAAACCCAACAGGACCTGCTGCGCCTGACCCGCGACGTGCAGGTCAGCACCGCCATCTATACCCAGATGCTGAACAAGGCCCAGGAACTGGACGTCATGCGTGCTGGCGCCGTAGGTAACGTACGTGTCATCGACCCGGCCGATGTCGACATCACCAAGCCGGTAAAACCGAAAAAGCCGCTGATCGTTGCCATTGCCACCCTGATCGGCCTGTTCTTTGCCATCGCATTGGTGCTGTTGCGCAAGGCACTCAATCGCGGCATAGAGAACCCCGCAGCGATAGAACAGCTCGGGCTGCCGGTCTATGCATCCATTCCGCACAGCGAACTGCAAAAATCGGAAGAAGATCAGCGCAATAAGAACAGCCGCAAGGGTAAGGTCGCTATCAATCCGGCCCCTTTGCTGGCAACCAGCCACCCAACCGACCTTGCCGTCGAGTCTCTGCGCAGCCTGCGCACTAGCTTGCACTTTGCCATGCTGGAGTCGGGCGACAATCGCTTGATGATCTCCGGCCCAAGCCCCGCCGTCGGAAAATCCTTCGTCAGCGCCAACCTGGCCGCCGTGATTGCTCAGGCCGGCCAACGCGTACTGCTGATCGACGTCGACATGCGTAAGGGTTATCTACACAAGGTCTTCGGCACCGATGACAAGAACGGTCTATCCGACCTGCTCATCCAACGTTGTTCCTTCGACCAGGCACTGAAGCCTACAAAAGTGGGGAACCTCAGCTTCATCTCTCGCGGCCAGATCCCGCCGAACCCATCCGAACTGCTGATGCACCCCAACTTTACCGACTTGCTCGAACGGGCCAGCTCCGAATTCGATCTGGTGATCCTGGACACTCCTCCCCTACTCGCGGTCACCGACGCAGCCATCGTCGGCCGGCAGGCCGGCACCAGTCTAATCGTCACCCGCTTCGGCAAGAACGCTCCACGCGAAATTGAACTGACTATTCGACGCTTTGAACAGAACGGCATCGAACTCAAAGGCGCCATTTTCAATGGCGTCGAACGCCGCACCTCGGATTACTACGGCAACGGTGCGTATAGCAATTATCAATACGTATATCTCTCGGATAAATCCTAAGGTAATTGAAAAAACCACAACTTTGTAAAGCGGCCCTTTGCCACTCTTGCAACTTTTCAAGAGCTGACTTTCGAGCGCTCCGGAATTCAGGATTAGTGAAAGCAGTCCTTTTGAAAGGAGAATTTAATGCTGGCGACAACGGAAAAACGTTGGTACTTGGTGCAGTGCAGGCCCAAGCAAGATTTGCGCGCCCTTGAGCATCTGCAACGGCAAGGTTACGAATGTCTATTGCCAATGCATAAGGTGGAAAAACTTAAACATGGTCAGCGACTTCACCAAGATGAACCATTGTTTCCCGGCTACTTATTCATTGAACTAGACAGTTGCCTAGATAACTGGATGCCAATTCGCTCCACGCGCGGTGTCAGCCAGATCGTGCGCTTTGGCGCAGCTCCCTTAGCGGTTCCAAAGAACATCGTCGAACGCTTCCGCCAGTCGGGAAAAACGTACAAACCCAATTTGTGTGCCGGGGATAAAATTCAAATTAGCTGGGCTGGGACTCACGGTATTGAAGCTGTATTTCTAGCTAAGGATGGCGCAGAACGAATACTGATCTTATTGAACATTCTCCATCGAGAGTTACAGATCAGCATCCCCGTTCAAGGGCTGATAAAAGCTGGGTAAGTAGGTAATAAAGTATTTAAAAATTAACTCATTACGTCTTGGGAATTAAACGATAAATCCTAGGGCGGTAGCGTGCAAAAACACAAACCATATAACGCAGCCAGCGACAAAAAATCTATACCTGCAAAGAATCTCCTTATTCAGCATATAGGTGGAGCCGGAACCCCTTATAAGCGGCGCATGTAAATTATCCTTTAAATTTTGAAACCGCACTCTTCGCAACAATCCATTCCTGTCCATTGTAGTGAAGATTGCTTCGTAAGCGTGGCTGTTCTGCCGCCTCAAATCACATCTTCGGAACATACTAATGAATAAAATTTTAATTAATCTCTCACAAAAGCTAGAGCAAAAAGAAGCAATAATTGGAATTGTCGGATTGGGTTACGTCGGGCTTCCATTGATGCTTCGCTATAACGCTATCGGCTTTAAGGTTATCGGCATCGATATTGACGACAACAAAGTATCCGAGCTGAACGCTGGACGAAGCTATATAGAGCATATCTCTAGCGAAAGCATCCAAAACGCCAGAGCCTCTGGCTTCAATGCAACAACTGATTTCAGTAAAGCAAAAGATTGCGACGCACTTATTCTTTGCGTTCCCACCCCGCTGAACAAATATCGTGAACCAGATATGAGCTTTGTAGTCGGCACAACCGACTCTCTTAAGCATCACATCCGTCGAGGTCATGTAGTTTCCCTCGAAAGTACGACCTATCCTGGTACAACCGAGGAAGAACTTCTTCCTCGTTTACAGGAAAGCGGGCTCACCGTTGGAGAGGACATATTCCTAGTTTACTCTCCAGAACGCGAAGACCCTGGCAATGCAAACTTTGAAACTCGTACGATACCCAAGGTAATTGGCGGCCACACCGAAAACTGCCTATCAATCGGGATTAAATTATATAGCAGCGCCATTGACAAGATTGTACCGGTAAGCTCTACCAAAGCAGCAGAAATGACTAAACTTTTGGAAAACATTCACCGAGCTGTCAATATCGGCCTAGTCAATGAAATGAAAATTGTTGCAGATAGGATGGGGATAGACATATTCGAAGTAGTTGACGCCGCCTCAACTAAACCCTTTGGATTTACTCCCTATTACCCTGGCCCTGGGCTGGGTGGACATTGCATTCCAATTGACCCATTCTACTTAACATGGAAGGCTCGGGAGTTCGGCCTACATACACGCTTTATCGAACTTTCTGGTGAAGTTAATCGTGCCATGCCAGAATACGTCGTCGCAAAACTTATAGACGGGCTGAACAGCATCGGAAAACCGTTAAAAGGCGCAAAAATTCTCGTACTTGGAATTGCATATAAAAAGAATGTCGACGATATGCGTGAATCACCCTCCGTCGAAATCATGGAGCTTATAGAGCAAAAGGGTGGTGTTATTTCATATAGTGACCCTCATGTACCTGTTTTCCCGAAAATGCGCGAGCACCATTTCGACCTGATCAGCGAAGACGTAAACATCGAAACTCTGCGTTGCTTTGATGCTGTTGTGCTAGCCACTGATCATGACAAATTTGATTATGAGCTGATTAAAAATAATTCCAATCTTATCATCGATAGCCGTGGAAAATATCGTCTCGCATCCAGCAACGTAATCAAAGCCTAGTTAAGGAAATCTTAATGACAAACTTCTCTCTAATAGGCGCGGCTGGATACATCGCCCCCCGGCATATGCGTGCCATCAAAGAAACAAATAACAAATTAATTTCTGCTTACGACATAAATGATTCAGTTGGAATAATCGATAGCATCTCTCCTCATAGTGAATTTTTTACGGAATTCGAACGTTTTTTAGATCATGCACATAGATTGAAGCGTTGCCCATCGGCGGAGCTAGATTATATCTCCATATGCTCACCAAACTACCTTCACCTGCCACATATTACATCCACCTTACGCTTAGGATGTGATGCCATATGTGAGAAGCCGCTAGTACCCACTCCATGGGATCTAGATGAATTAGAACTCGTGGAGCGGGAAACAGGGAAGCACGTTTATAATATTTTGCAACTTCGGCATCACAGCGAAATTTTAAAATTAAGAGAAATGATTGCCCGCGATACATCACAAAATAAATATGATGTAGATCTCACCTATATTACCTCTCGTGGCAAATGGTATATGGAAAGTTGGAAGGGTGACCCTCGGAAATCCTATGGAGTGGCAACCAATATAGGAGTTCATTTTTACGACATGCTCCACTTTATATTTGGGAAGCTTCAGCACAATTTACTCCATTATTCCAGTGAGAAGAAAGCAGCTGGATACTTGGAATATGAACGAGCGCGTGTTCGTTGGTTCCTTTCTATTGATGAAAATGATCTTCCACTCGATGTCCGCGGCATAAAGCCCACATTCCGCTCTATCACCGTGAATGGTAAAGAGCTAGAGTTCTCAGAAGGCTTTACCGATTTACATACCGTAAGCTATCAAGAAATTCTTGCTGGCAGAGGTTACGGCCTCGAAGCAGCTCGGCATTGTATCGAAACGGTTGAAACTATACGCTCAGCTTCGGCGGTTTCTCCTAAAAATGGGGAGGGTCACCCTTTCCTTCCAAATCTGCAAAGAAGCTAACCCGAGAGATACAGTATGGAATATTATTGCCACGAAAGCGCAATTGTTGATGAAGGTGCGAAAATCGGAAATGACTCCAGAGTCTGGCACTTCACCCATATATGCTCAGGCGCAAATATTGGAAAATCTGTATCTCTCGGTCAAAATGTATTTATTGGAAACAAAGTAATTATCGGTGATAACTGCAAAATACAAAATAATGTATCGATATACGACAATATAATCCTTGAGGAAGGGGTATTCTGTGGTCCCAGCATGGTTTTTACCAACGTTTACAATCCTCGTTCGCTAATCAATCGAAAGGACCAATACCGCGATACATTGGTGAAGACAGGAGCTACTTTGGGCGCCAACTGCACGATTGTATGTGGCATCACAATTGGAAAATATGCTTTTGTCGGCGCAGGAGCGGTAGTAAACAAAGATGTACCCGATTATGCCTTAATGGTTGGAGTCCCCGCGCAGCATATCGGGTGGATGAGTGAGTATGGTGAGAGGCTACCTCTGCCTCTGGTGGGAATAGGCTCAGCAACATGCCCTCATACCGGTTCGCGATATGAACTATCCGATGGGACTCTAACTAATATTGGCACTATGAAATGATCGAACTCATTGATCTCCACTCTCAACAAACAAAAATTAAAGACAAAATCAACATAGTAATACAGCGTGTTCTAGCTCATGGTCAATATATTCTTGGCCCGGAAGTGGATGAACTAGAAGAAAAGCTCACACAATTCACTGGTGCAAAACATTGTATAACTTGCGCTAATGGGACCGACGCCTTACAAATTGCCCTGATGGCACTAGGGATTAAGCCTGGAGACGAAGTCATTACACCAGGTTTCACCTACATTGCCACAGCCGAAACCGTCGCTCTGTTGGGCGCCAAGCCTGTTTACGTAGATGTCGATCCAAATACCTATAATCTCGACCATCGTCTTCTAGAAGCAGCAATTACCTCTCGTACAAAAGCAATAATTCCAGTATCACTATATGGCCAGTGCGCAGACTTTGATACTATCAATGAAATTGCAAGAAAGTATAAAATCCCTGTAATAGAGGATGCAGCACAAAGCTTTGGTGCAACCTACAAGGGGAAAAGATCGTGCAACCTGACAGATATAGCATGCACCAGCTTTTTCCCTAGCAAACCCCTGGGATGCTATGGAGATGGTGGCGCAATCTTTACGAATAATGATGAACTCGCATTAGTTCTTCGGCAGATTTCTCGTCATGGGCAAGATCGTCGCTACAATCATATAAGGGTCGGAGTCAATAGTCGCCTCGATACAATACAAGCTGCTATTTTGCTTGTAAAGCTTGAACTCATTGAGAAGGAAATTGCGCAACGAAATGAGATAGCGCAAAAATATGAAGAACTTTTACCTATTTCCACCACGCCTTATATAGAGCCTCACAACAAAAGCGTCTATGCTCAATATACAGTCCGTTTAGAAAATCGCGAGATAGTACAGAAGAAACTGAGTGGATTTGGAATTCCAACAGCAATTCACTATCCGACCCCATTAAATAAACAGCCTGCAGTATTTGACTCTACTGCAAAATTGCCTGTGGGAGACAAGCTTGCTACAGAAGTTCTTAGTCTCCCAATGCACCCCTATTTGACAGATGCGCAAATGCATAGAATAGCGGATGCATTCCTTAATTCTATTTAGCATCTCTAATAACAACGGATCATACAAAAGACATAGCGCCGTCGATTAGGTCGACGGCGCCATTTTCTCTTCTTATATTCCATGCCCTACATCTCTCTATAAACTCGCTAATAGGCGAAATCTCAAATATAAGCCCCGACTTATTTGTCCAACTTTAAAGTTAAAATGAGATGTTAAAGAATCTACGCTTAATGGCACGAGAAAACAAATTCTTTCGCGCTGTTATTCTATTAGCAGGTGGCACCGCAGGCGCTCAGTTAATTTTAGTTTTGGCCCTCCCAGTTGTAACTAGGCTATACAGCCCAGAACAGTTTAGTGATCTATCAGCCTTTATAGCAATATCTGGAATATTTTCAACCGCAGCCTGTTTACGACTAGATTTAGCTATACCACTACCAAAGCGCGACTCTGAATCAATTCATCTACTTTTTCTCTCCATAATTTTCTCGATAGCTACATCGTCGCTGATACTTTTTATAATATTAATTATTCCAGAGCATCTATTATCACGAGTGCTTCCTTCTGTTATCTATAACTATGCATGGATTTTGCCGCTGGGTGTATTTCTCTCAAGCACGTACAATGCTCTCCAATATTGGGCTACCCGAAAAAAGCTCTTTTCTGTTATCGCAAGAACAAAATTCGAACAATCGCTTGCTGCTGTGTCAACCCAAATTGGAGCAGGCTACTTTATACAAACACCTATAATCCTTATTCTAGGCCAAATATTACACAGCAGTACTGGTATATTCCGGCTAGCGAAAGCTTTCACTCAGTTGGACATAAAGCATCTAGCATATATTAGTCCGCGTAGCCTTTTTATCACACTACGAAAGTATAAAAACTTTCCAAAATATTCAACAATTGAATCCCTAGCGAATACAGCTGGAATACAACTACCGTTTATCCTAATATCCACAGCACTTGCAGGTCCAGAAGCAGGCTACTTAATGCTCGCTTCTCGTATTCTGCAATCACCACTTTCACTACTGGGTAGTGCGATTTCTCAAGTGTATTTAACCCATGCACCCCAAGCACATCGCGAGGGAAATCTATCATCACTAACCTATAAAACCCTTGTTAACCTAATGAAAGTAGGTATAGGTCCGATTATATTTGCTGGTACTCTTTCTCCTTTTCTTTTTCCATATATCTTCGGAAAGGACTGGTCTAGAGCCGGAGTACTTGCTGCTTGGATTACACCTTGGGTAGCTCTCCAATTTATATCCTCTCCCATATCAATGATTGGACATGTACTCAATCGCCAAAAACTTATGCTTTTGCTCACGATATTCGGCTTTTCAATACGTGCAGGAGGCGTGTTTTATTTTAGCTATGGGCTTAAATCGAGCCTTGCTTCGGAATACTACGCAGTTTCTGGGTTTATATTTTATCTCACCTGTACATTGGTTTTCACCAGATGCGCCGGTATACCGATTATAAAGATTTTTAGCGCATTGACTGAATCAGCGTACTACATTGGGTTCTGGATACTATCTGCGTGCTTCGGGATCTATATATTAAAATGGATATCTTAATATGAGATTGAACTCATTAATTAAAAAAACCTTATACACTATTCTAAATTTGTTTTTCCGTTCAAAATATCTAAGTGGACGATGGTTCGAAGAATACTCATCCGGATATCTTTGGGCAGTAAAGACTGTCTGGCAAAGAAATATACTTCGAATTGAGTCACCAGCACCTTGGCCAATTAATTTAACATGCCGAGTTTCTAACTATAACAATATAACTTTCGACAGAGACGATTTGAATAACTTCCAATCCCCCGGAACTTATTTTCAAAATTTCAAAGGCCATATTCATATAGGCAAAGGAAGTTACATCGCCCCAAATGTTGGAATAATCACTTCGAACCACGACCTAATGGACCTAGATAAACACTCCATAAGCGAGGACGTGGTAATTGGAAGAAAGTGTTGGATAGGTATGAACTCCGTAATCCTTCCTGGCGTGGAGCTTGGAGATGCCACGATAGTCGCCGCAGGATCCGTTGTTACTAAGAGCTTTAAGGAAGGCAATATCGTAATCGGAGGCTGTCCGGCTAAAGAAATAAAAAAACTTTTAACTGGTCTGAAAAAATAATGTTTCAATTCAACACGGGAAAATCCCCACGTAGTAATGCTATATTTTTAAACTGTCATGACAATTTCGGCGGCGCGGAACGCAGATTTGCCAGAGCATTCGCTGATTATTTGATTGATTTCGGAAATATCTTGCTAATAGCAAATAAATCCTCCATAAAATCACTCAATGCAGCCGGAATATTAAAATCTAAAAAAGGCATTATCTGTATGCCCGGAGGAGTTGCAAAGCCGGGAAAGACTTATGCTATATATCATATTGTAAACGCAATTCTTCTAATTTTTTACTCTTTAAAAAATAGAATACGTCATATTCACTACCCTGTTGATCCATCTATCTATTCATTTATTCATAGCTTAGTGCTTCGCCCGCTTGGAATTACTTATTCTTTGTCTATTGTAGACTCAAGCCGAAACACCATGAGAGATTTTAGTTATATCCGAAGGACTATATGGAGGCACAGTATAAAGCGTGCTCGAGGAATAGATTTTCTATCGGATGGAATTAAAAAAAACATAAGCACGTTATTTTCTAAAGAAGTGGCCTTTTGCTCAAATATACAAGTATCTCCTTGTTCGTTCACTGATTATACAAAGGCACATTATTCAGAGGAAAAAGAGTACGACTTGGTAATGATGTGCCGTTTACACTCCAAAAAGGGGCACGATCTTCTCTTTTCTGCTCTTCAATATATAAAAACTTTAGGGAGATCTGGAGATATTAAATCCATAGGAATATTTGGTAGTGGACCACTTGAAAACCAGATTCGATCTGAAGTTGAGGCGTTTAAAGACTTCAATATTTCCCTTAAAAAAACTAAAGATCCTTTTGGAGTTTTCTCAAAAACAAAATTTTTATTGTCACTACAAGCTGATGAGAACTACCCTTCTCAGGCAATACTGGAAGCTTTATCTTCAGGCGCTTACATAATAGCTACTGATGTTGGTGAAACTTATAAAATCGTTCCTAGCGCTGTAGGATTTCGAACTTCTAGCAATGCAAAAGATTTAGGTGAAACTATCTTATATGCATTGGAGCATTACACCTTCAATCGGTCGACGTACACTTTATTGAATAGCTTTGCTACAAAATCGCATAGCGCAAAACGATTTAGCCTTTACCTATGGGACTTCATTATTGAGAGTGCAGCGCTATGCACAAAATGAAGCTAACAAGAGGAATAATAGTTTCGCGTCATAGCATAGTAATAACTCCAATTCTCGCACTGGCAATAGTCAGCACTGTTCTAAATTTTTCCGCAGAATCATCTCCAGCAACTATAATATTTGAATTAGTTACTTTATTGTTCTGCCTTGCGCCTCCTATTAGGATTGCTCAACCGCAACTAGCAATAACAATATTAGCTACTATATATATTTTTTCTTCATTAATATACTCTGTAGCCCTAAATAGAGTTGACGTTTTAGATTTTGCACTTGCATTTAAAGCTTTTTACTACCTAATACTACTGTCATTCTGTTCAAGAGGAGCAAAAATTCCATTAGCCAAACTTGAATTATTTTTAAAGTCGCTAATAATTATACTTGCCATTAAATACTCTATATCCCGCATTGCCTTGGGGATTTCACGCCCAATTCTTTTCACGGAAAATAACTACGAGTTAATATTCCTCCTAATAGCTTATTACGCGTACTACACCAGGTCAAACACTCTGCAACCATTATGGATAGGATTAATAATATATATATTCTTTATCTCTGGATCCAGATCTTCTATTTTTGCTTTAGCATTTACAATTTTCTTTATGACCATACGAGGAATCGATAGAAAGACACTACTGGGGGCGGTTCTACTCCTAGCAAGCGCAATAGGCGCATATTATGTTTTTTATGATCGTTTAGCTGAAAACAGTATTGATTCTATCGATAGGATACGATTCTTTAATTTATTTTTATACGAAGTTAGGGACTGGGGCTTACTAAAATATCTTGTTGGTTCAGAACGTCTTACCCCTTTAAGCTCATATACATGTGGGGCATTATCATACTACAGCTCGCTGATGAGTTACCGAGGAAATGGGACTTGTTACTCAGTAGCCCTGCATTCCTATATATTGAGAGCGATATTTGATCACGGAATATTAATACTGATAGCCTTAATAACAGCGGTAGCACTGCTGCTATCCAAATCAAAATACTCCAAAACCCAAATTGCATGCATTCTCGGCATAGTTCTTATTACTTCTCTATCAGTATCCTCATTAAACAATGCTTACGTTGCACTTGGACTTACTATTGCCCTCTCTGCAGAAAGGCAAAAATCTCACATGACACTCTAAAGCCAGAAATCTTATGAAATCCAATATACAGAGTAACTTCAATTATACTCTTGGGAAACTTTACACTTTTATCAACCCGTATTCTTTTAAAAAAATAATGACCTCCTCTGAAAAGGACAGAATTCTATCAAATTTCCTTTTCCATCCGGATGGTATTTCGCTCTGCGTACTACTTAAGATTTTCGGAAGAAAAATTGATCGGGTAAGCTTTGATGACACATCAATAGCGCCTATCGTTTTCAACTACGCCGCCGTTAACCGATTAAAGCTAGGCATGATAGGATCATCTCCAACTGTAATCGCGAAAGCCAAGGATATAATTCAAGAAAGATACGAGATCCAAGACATTACAATAAATTCAGGTTATTTCCCCGACAGTGAAAGAGAGCTTATATTAAGAACCTTTCTCGATTGTGATATCGTGATTAGCTCAATGGGAACTCCCAAGCAAGAACTTTCCCTCTTGGATTTACGAGAAATGGGTTGGCATGGGACCGGGTTCACTTGCGGCGGTTTTTTCGACCAGATAACAAACTCATCAGGAAAATCCTATTATCCAAATTTTATTGATCGCCTTCACTTAAGATGGGCCTACAGAATTTTTAAAGAGCCAAAACGGCTGTGGCACCGATATGCATTTGATTACCCTATCGGCGCATTATATTTTATACGTCACTTAATATAGAACCGTTCTTGCGACTGTTTTGTACGAACCAAATACTTTTGGGCGGCCCCTTGGGCAACTCTGTCACCCCCTATTTTCACTAGTGCCATCCCTCTCGCAACTCACATGATCTACTTTTAGGTCCATCCCTAATTCATCAAGTCTCTCAAATACACTTGCTTTGAGACATAGCAAATGAATCGTATTGACCGCGGAATCCTCCGCCCCCACCAAGCCTCCATGTCCGTCCTGCAAAAATTGCTCGACCTCTGCGTAATTTGCGCCGGCATGGGCATGGCAATCATTGCCGATAAAGCTGCATGGGACTATTCAACAGTCATTGCAATGCTGTTTGCTTTGGTTATCTTTTATCTGCTCAGTGATTTTGCGCAACTTTACGTATCATGGCGTGGAGAAAGAGTTCGCGACGAGTTGCGCAAAGTTTGTGGTATATAGGCAGTCAGTTTTGCGGGAGTTGCTGTCATGGACTACCTCAGCCCGGAAATCACCGTGCTTAATAGTACCGGGCAAATCCAGTGGTTCTCTTTGGTACTAGTTAGCCTGTGTGGCTACCGTGTGTTATTGCGCTCTGCCCTGCATGCTCTACGGCGTCGCGGCTTTAATGCCCGCTCCGTGGCCATTGCTGGAGCAGGCGCGCTTGGGCAGCGGTTGGCGACCAACATGGCCAGTGCACCGTGGATGGGGTTAGAGCTAACCGGCTTTTTTGACGACAAGCTTCACGACTCGATTAGCTTGGGCTACGGCAAAGTAAATCTGCCTATTTCTGGTAAGCTGGAAGATTTGGTTGAACAGGCCCGCATGGGCAAGCTAGACCGCGTCTATATTGCCCTGCCCATGCGCAGCGAAGCCCGCATCAAATGGCTGGTGGAGCAACTGAGCGATACCACCACCTCGGTCTATATCGTGCCCGACGTCTTCGTGTTCGATCTACTCCATGCGCGCACCCAGAACATCGACGGAATCCCCACTATCAGCATCTTCGATAGCCCCATGGTGGGAGCCAGTGCAGTGGTCAAGCGCTTGGAAGATGTCGTGCTGTCCACACTGATCCTCTGCCTAATCGCCATCCCCATGCTGCTGATTTCCGCTGCGGTGAAGTTCACCTCCCCCGGCCCGGTGTTCTTCCGGCAAAAGCGCTATGGCATCGATGGCCGCTCCATCGAGGTCTGGAAGTTCCGCAGTATGAGAGTGATGGAAAATGGTGCGACGGTTACCCAGGCAACGCGCAACGACTCACGCATTACCCCGGTTGGCGCGTTCCTGCGGCGTACGTCCTTGGATGAATTACCGCAGTTCATCAACGTGCTAATGGGCGATATGTCCATAGTCGGCCCGCGCCCACATGCCATTGCCCACAACGAGCAATACCGCGGGCAGATCAGCAGCTACATGCTGCGCCACAAGGTGAAGCCGGGCATCACGGGATGGGCACAGGTAAATGGCTGGCGCGGCGAGACCGACACCCTTGAGAAGATGCAGAAGCGCGTCGAATTTGACCTCGCTTACATCAACAACTGGTCCTTGTGGTGGGACCTGAAGATCGTCTTCCTCACCCTGTTTAAGGGCTTCGTGCATAAGAACGCGTACTAGCCAAATCCGCCGTCGTTAACGAATTTCCTGCCTTTACCTATTCGCCTTTTCCTACATCCGCTCCAAGGTCCAGTTGCTACCTTGCGCAGCCTCCTGGCCAGCACCTGTGCCATCGAAACCGGCGCGACGCGCCTTCCGCCAATTCCTCTTATGTAGCCGCCCCATGATCCGTCCGTTGTCGCTCGCCGTCCTGTCCGCTCTTGCACTCCAGGGATGCATGTTTTCCCCTGGCCAAAATCTCGATACAGGGCGACTGATGCAGGAGGACTCTGCCGAGTCGAGCCGCGTCCAGTTAGTGCAGATCACGCCCAAATTGCTCACGGTGCAGGCGGCAACGCAACAGCAGGAAGCCATCCCACAGGAGCTGATCGACTATCGCCCCGAAAGCTATCGCATCGGTGCGGGCGACCTGCTCTACATCACCGTGTGGGACCATCCGGAGCTGACTTCGCCAGCCGGGCAGCAACAGCAGATCGATGCGAACGGTCGCCTGGTACGCCCTGACGGCACGTTGTTCTATCCGTATATCGGCCAGATCAAGGTCAGTGGCCGAACCATCGAGGACGTTCGCGGCACCATCACCCGCGCGCTGTCCAATTATGTCGAGCAACCGCAGGTGGACATCGCGGTGATGCGCTACGCCAGCCAGCGCGTGGTGCTCAATGGCGCCTTCCTGAAGGCCGGGCAGCAAGCAATCACTGCCACGCCGCTGACGCTGATGGAAGCCATTGGCGCGGCCGAATTGGACTCCACCAACGCGGATCTCTCCGGCTTGACGCTGCAGCGCGACAAGCAGCTGTTTCACCTGAACCTGGATGCCCTCAATACGGCCCAGGGTTCTGACCTCTACAGCCTCTATCTGAAAGATGGCGACCGCATCTACCTGCCCTACAACGACCGCAAGAAGGTCTACCTGATGGGCGAGGTAAATACACCGCGCGCGCTGACCTTCAAGACCCGCGACATGAACCTGGCCGATGCGCTGGGGAGCGTGGGCGGCCTGAACCAGACCACGGCCAACGGCAAGGCGGTCTACGTCATTCGTGGCGTGGAGAACCTGGAGACCGAGCGCGCCAAGGTCTTCCAGCTCGACGCCAACTCGCCCACCGCGTTCATCCTGGCCCAGCAGTTCCAGCTGCAACCGCAGGACGTGGTGTATGTCGGCCCGGCCGGCGTGACGCGCTGGAACCGCCTGATCAGCCAATTGGTACCGTCGGCCGGCATCATCGGTACCGGTTCGACCGTCCAGCACAACCTCACCAACAACTGATTTCTCGCCATGAAAGCCCTTCGCTTGCTGGCGCTGGCTGCGCTTACCGCCTCGCTAAGTGCCTGCAACCCACTGATGCGAGGCTCCTTGGATACGCTCGGCGCGAGCCTCAGCCGCCCGGCGTCGCTGGAGCTGACCCGCGCCCAGGTCGAGGCGCTGCCCTACTACCAGATGCAAGTCAGCTCCGAGTACGGCTCGGCGGTGATGGCCCTGGTACGCACCCAGGGCGATCGGCAGTTCTGGCGTGCGTCCTCGGGGCAGTTTTTGCTGCTTGAGAAAGGGCTCGTGGTGCGCACCTTGGGCTTCCCGAACGACCTGCTGGGAACGCGCCTGAGTGCTGAGGCGCCGTTCCAGCATGGGTTACACCAGGTCGCGGACGGCCAGCCAAGCCAACGCTGGATCGACCTCGGGGCTGGCTATCAGTTGGATGTTCCACTCAGCGGCAGCTTCCAACGCAAGGGGACCGAAAGGGTCCGGATTCTCGACCAGGATCTGACCTTGCTTCGCGTAGACGAGACGCTGCGCGCCCCCGTTAGTGGCCTGTCCTCCACCAATCATTATTGGGTCGACCCGAGCGACGGCTTTGTGATGCAAAGCCGCCAGCAAGTCGCGCCTGGCTTGAATATCACCATCACCCAACTGCGCCCGCTCCGGGAGAAACCATGAAGCTCTCCCGGCTTTGTTGCCTGCTGGCGTGCCTCGCGGTCAGCACCACTCTGCTCGCCAGTACGCGAATCGAAGTACTGGGCGCCCTACCTGCCCCAGGAAAGATGGAAGTCCCCGAAGACTTGCGCCTGGGCCAGTTTCTCGGGCAACTGCGGGTGGACCCGCTCGGCTACTGGCTCGGTGCATCCTGGCAACGCCAGGGTCTGAGAGCCGAACAAACACGGCTGAAGGCCGGCATCCTGTTCGATCTGATCCAACTGGAGCGCCTGGCGCAATTGCAGGACAAGCCCAGCCTCGCCAACGCCGCGCATCAGTTGAAGGAGCAGGTGAGCGCGCTGCCAGTAACCGGCCGGCAGGTCTATCACCTCGACCCGCTCGCCGTGGAACTCAACGCGGCGCGTTCACCAACGCTGCAGGAAGGCGACCGGCTGATATTCCCGCAGCGCCCCGCCAGCGTGCGGGTCACCGGCGCGGTAGCGAGCGACTGCACTCTACCCTTCGTCCCCCTGCAGCAAGCTGATCGCTATGCGCAGCAGTGCCCTGCGCTGGCCGACGCGGACCCGGATTACCTCTACGTGATTCAGCCAGATGGTCAGGTGACGCGCCTCGGCATCGCCCTGTGGAACCGCGAAGAAGGCGCCCCCCCGGCGCCCGGCGCGGTGCTATTGGTGCCGCTGGACGCCAATGAAATCAAAACCATTGCCCCTGAGTTGAATCAGGAGCTGGCCGAGTTCCTTGCCACTCAATCTCTACCGGCGGAGGCTCCATGAAACGTCACCATGGCCTTTACGCCCTGCTGGCGACCACCACGCTGGTGAGCGCCGAACCTCGCTTTACCCAGAACGATTTTGGCGGCGTCGGCCTGCTGCAAACCCCTACTGCGCGCATGGCGCCGGCGGGGGAGATCAGCATCAACGCCAACCGCACCGATCCCTACTCGCGCTATAGCTTCTCGCTGCAGCCGTTCGACTGGATGGAGGGGACCTTCCGCTACACCTCTATCAGTAACCGTAGATACGGTGCGGAGGACTTCAGCGGCGACCAGAGCTACAAAGACAAGGCCTTCGACGTCAAACTCCGTCTGCTGCAGGAGAGTCGCTGGGCACCTGAAATAGCCTTGGGTGGGCGCGACATCGGTGGTACCGGTCTTTTCTCCAGCGAATACTTTGTCGGCAACAAGCGTGTCGGCGACCTTGATTTCAGCCTAGGGCTCGCCTGGGGTTATATTGGCAACCGAGGCGAGCTGGGTAATCCCCTTGGCTGGGTCGATGACCGATTCAACAGTCGCCCGATGCCCACCAGTGATGTGAATAATGCTGGCTCGCTCGATGCGAGTGCCTACTTCCGCGGCCGCCCCTCCCCCTTCGGCGGCATCAACTGGCAAACGCCCTGGGATCGCCTCTCGGTCAAGCTCGAATACGACGGCAACGACTACCAGCGCGAACCCCTGAACAACAACCAGAAGCAGAAATCGCCGTTCAACATCGGCATGGTGTTCAAGACCGCCGACTCGGTGGACCTGCACGCCGCCTTCGAGCGCGGCAATACAGCCATGTTCGGTATCACCCTGCATACCAACTTCGCCACCCGCCAGGCGCCCGCCAAGGTAGCCGACCCGGCGCCGGAGCCACTGGCGGATAACGCCCAAGGCCATCAGCAAACCCCGACAGATTGGGCCGACGTGTCACGCCGCCTCGCGGACAACGCCGGCTACAAGGTCGATCGCATCACCCGCAAGGACAGCGAAGTCGTCGTCTACGGTGAGCAGTCCCGCTACCTCTATCCGGCCGAAGCCGTCGGCCGCGCCGCGCGCATTCTCGATAACAGCACCGATGACGACGTCCAGTGGTTCACTGTCGTCGATAGCCGTTACGGGCAACCCGTGGTGGAAACCAGCGTACCGCGCAACGTATTCCGTGACGTGGCGAACCAGGAACGCCCGCTGGCCGACCTGCGCCGCACCACCGAACAGAACGTGCCGCTGCCGCAGGAGGAAGAACTGCTCTACGCCCAGCGGCCCGATCCCTTCAGCTATAACCTCGGCCTGGGCTACAACCAGAGCATCGGCGGGCCGGACAACTTCCTGCTCTACCAATTCACCGCCGACCTCGACAGCGAATACCGCTTCACCCCCAGCCTGTGGTGGAACGGTCTGCTCAGCGCCAACCTGATCAACAACTACGACAACTTCAAGTACGACGCCCCCAGCGGCTTGCCGCGCGTGCGCACGGACGTCCGGAAATACATGACCACGTCCGACCTCACCCTGCCCACCTTCCAGCTGAACAAGACCGCGCGCCTGGACCAGGACCTCTACGGCATGGTGTACGGCGGCTACCTGGAAAGTATGTACGCCGGCGTCGGCGGCGAGCTGCTGTACCGCCCCATGGGCTCGGACTGGGCCCTGGGCGCCAACCTCGACCTGGTTCGCCAGCGCGATTTCGACCAGCACTTCGGCCTGCGCGATTACCAGACGGCCACCGGCTTCGTCACCCTCTACTGGCAGACCGGCTTCCAGGACATCCTCGCCACCGTCAGCGCCGGCCGCTACCTGGCGCGCGACTGGGGTAGCACCTTCGACCTGTCCCGCCAGTTCAGGAACGGCGTGCGCTTCGGCACCTGGGTCACCCTCACCACCGCCAGCAAGGAAGAGTTCGGCGAAGGCAGCTTCGACAAGGGCATCTATGTGTCGATCCCCTTCGACGAGCTGATGAGCAGCTCCACCATGCGCCGCGCCAACCTCTCCTGGAACCCGCTGACCCGCGACGGCGGCGCGATGCTCAACCATTACTACTCGCTGTATGACCTCACCGATGGTCGTGATCAGGTGATGTTCCAGAACCTGTTCGGACGCATCGTGAAATAACTCGACGCTCGCCCGTCAAATGGCGCCGAAACCAATGTCCGCCACAATGGTCTGACGCGCCCTGGAACCAAGGAGAGCTCCGCCATGAAAACCCTTCCCCTGCTGCTGATGACCGGCGTGCTCGCCGCGTGCAGTTCCACGCCATCCGCCGACAAGGCGTCACTCGACGGTGAAGTCTTCTACCTGCAACGCATCGCCCTGCCGCCGACGGCGCAGGTGACCGTGCGCCTGCAGGACGTGTCGCTGGCGGACGCGCCGGCGATTGACCTCGCTCAGCAGCAGTTGGCGCCAGGCCGTCAGGTCCCGCAGGCCTTCCACCTCGAGTACGACCGCAGCGAGGTCAAGCCGGGTCATAGCTACGCGGTCAGCGCCCGCATCGAAGACCATGGCCGGGTGCTGTTCATCACCACCGAGCGCCACAGCGTCCGCCTCGACGGCAGCGACCCGCAACCGCTGCGTGTGCGTGTCGATCCTGTGCGCTGATTCACCGCGCCGGCGGGTTTTCCCCAGTGGCCATCCTCCGTTAATCTCGCTCCTTCATTTTCACCCCGGCGGCTACTCCAGCCGTCGGGTTTCACCAAGGAAGTACCGATGCTGCGATTCCCCGTTCTGCTGGCCGGCGCCCTGCTGTCCGTCAATGCCTTCGCCCTGTCCCTTTCCGATCTCAGCCAGAGCGACGCCACCGGCGGCCTGAAGGACGCGCTGACCCAGGGCGCCCAGGTGGCCGTGAAGCAGCTCAGCCAGCCGGGCGGCTTCAGCAATGACCCGGCCGTGCGCATCGAACTGCCCGGCAAGCTGGGCAAGGCCGCCAAGACCATGAAACAGTTCGGCATGGGCGCCCAGGTCGACCAGCTCGAAGCGAGCATGAACAAGGCGGCCGAGGCCGCCATGCCGCAGGCCCAGGCGCTGCTGGTGGACGCGGTGAAGAAGATGACCGTGACCGACGCCAAGGGCATCCTGCAGGGCGGCGACCACTCCGCCACCGATTACCTGAACCGCAGCAGCCGCGATCAGCTGCGCGCCAAGTTCCTGCCGATCATCAAGCAGGCCACCGACCAGGTCGGCGTGGCCAAGCAGTACAACGCGTTCGCCAGCCAGGCCGCCGCCTTCGGCGTGGTCGATGCCAAGAATGCGAACATCGAGAACTACGTGACCGAGGAGGCGCTGGACGGCCTGTTCAAGCTCATTGCCGAGCAGGAAAAGACCATCCGCCAGAACCCGACCGCCGCGGCCACCGGCCTGGCGAAGAAGGTCTTCGGGGTGCTCTGAATTCCGCCTGTAGACAGAAAAAGCCCGGCAATTGCCGGGCTTTTTCATGCCTGTTCAGTTATCGCCTGTAGGAGCGGGCCATGCCCGCGACAGCACGCCAGAGAACGCAGGCAACGGGTATCGCTTCGCTTTATGCCATCCTGCGAAAACACCTCGCCCCACGCCAGAGCTGGAAATCGCTTCAATCTGTAGGAGCGCGCCCTGCGCGCGATCGCGGGCAGGGCGCGCTCCTACAGGGAATACCGAGCTAGGCCTCTTTCTTCACCCTGAACCACGCCGCGTACAGCGCCGGCAGGAACAGCAGGGTCAGCGCCGTGGCGACGATCAGACCGCCCATGATCGCCACCGCCATCGGGCCGAAGAACACGCTGCGCGACAGCGGGATCATCGCCAGCACGGCCGCCAACGCGGTCAGCACGATGGGGCGGAAGCGTCGCACCGTGGCCTCGATGATGGCGTGCCAGGTGTCCAGGCCGTGGGCGCGGTCCTGTTCGATCTGGTCCACGAGGATCACCGAGTTGCGCATGATCATACCCGCCAGGGCGATGGTGCCGAGCATGGCGACGAAGCCGAAGGGCTTCTGGAACGCCAGCAGGAACAGGGTCACCCCGATCAGGCCCAGGGGTGCGGTGAGGAACACCATGATCATCCGCGAGAAGCTGCGCAGCTGGATCATCAGCAGGCTCAGCACCACCACGATGAACAGCGGCACGCCGGCGTTCACCGAGTTCTGCCCCTTGGCCGAGTCCTCCACGGTGCCGCCGACCTCCAGCAGGTAGCCGTCGGGCAGTTGCGCGCGGATCGGGTCCAGCGTCGGCGAGATCTGCTTCACCAGGGTGGCCGGCAGCGAGTCGTCGTAGATGTCGGCGCGCACGGTCACGGTGGGCAGGCGGTTGCGCCGCCAGATGATGCCTTCCTCGAAGCCGTACTCCAGCGTCGCCACCTGCGACAGCGCTACGCTGCGACCGCTGCTGGTCTGCATCGACAGGCTGGGCAGCTGCGACAGGTCATGCCGGCCGCGCTCGTCGCCACGCAGGAGGATTTCGATCAGCTCGTTGTCCTCGCGGTAGAAGCTGACGGTGGAGCCGGTCAGCGAGCTCTGCAGGAACTGCGAGATGTCCGAGGTGCTCACGCCCAGGGCGCGGGCGCGCTCCTGGTCGATATCGAGGAAGATCGCCTTGCTCGGCTCTTCCCAGTCCAGGTGCACGTTCACCACGTGGGGGTTTTCGCGCATCTTGTCGGCGACCTTGCGCGCCAGTTCGCGGACTTCGGGAATGTGTTCGCCGGAGACGCGGAACTGCACCGGGTACCCCACCGGCGGCCCGTTCTCCAGGCGGCTGATACGCGTGCGCAGGGTGGGGAAGTCTTCGTTCATGTGCTTGATCAGCCACTGGCGGACTTCCTCGCGGGCCTCCAGGTTCTTCGCCAGCACCACGAACTGCGCGAAGCTCGCCGCGGGCAGTTGCTGGTCCAGCGGCAGGTAGAAGCGCGGCGAACCGGTGCCCACGTAGGCCACGTAGTTATCAATCCCCGGATGCTCGGCGAGCATCTTCTCCAGGCGATTGACCTGCTCGGCGGTGGCGGTCAGCGAATCGCCTTCGGCGAGCTTCAGGTCCACCAGCAGTTCCAGGCGCGCCGACGGCGGGAAGAACTGCTGCGGCACCAGGCGGAACAGCATGATCGAGCCGATGAACGCCGCCACGGTGAGCAGGATCACCGTCTTGCGGTAGCGCACGCACCACTCCACCACGCGGCGGAAACGCTGGTAGAACGGCGTCGAGTACGGATCATGGCCCTTGTCGCTGCCGCCGTGTTTCTCCGCGTGACGCTTGGCCAGGTCGGGCAACAGTTTTTCGCCCAGGTACGGCACGAAGACCACGGCGGCGATCCACGACACCAGCAGCGCGATGGTCACCACCTGGAACAGCGAGCGGGTGTATTCGCCGGTGCCCGATTGCGCAGTGGCGATCGGCAGGAAGCCGGCAGCGGTGACCAGCGTGCCGGTCAGCATCGGGAACGCCGTGCTGGTCCAGGCGTAGCTCGCCGCCTTGAGCCGGTCGTAGCCCTGCTCCATCTTCACCGCCATCATTTCCACGGCGATGATCGCGTCGTCCACCAGCAGCCCCAGCGCCAGCACCAGTGCGCCGAGGGAAATCTTGTGCAGGCCGATGCCGAAGTAGTACATGCAGGCGAAGGTCATCGCCAGCACCAGCGGAATCGACAGTGCCACCACCAGGCCGGTGCGCAGGCCGAGGGAGAAGAAGCTCACCAGCAGCACGATGATCAGCGCCTCGGCCAGCACGCGGACGAACTCGCCCACGCCCTCGCGCACGGCCGCCGGCTGGTCGGACACCTTGCGCAGCTCCATGCCCGCCGGCAGCGTCTGCTGCAGGCGTTCGAACTCGGCGTCGAGCTTCTGGCCCAGCACCAGGATGTCGCCGCCGTCCTTCATGGCCACGGCGATGCCGATGGCGTCCTCGCCCATGAAGCGCATGCGCGGCGCGGGCGGGTCGTTGAAGCCGCGGTGCACGTCGGCCACGTCGCCGATGCGGAAGGTGCGGTCGCCGACCCGGATCGGGAAGGCGCGGATGTCGTCCACCGAATCGAAACGACCGGAGACGCGCAGTTGCACGCGGTCGGTCGCCGTCTCGAAGAAGCCGGTGGCGGTCACCGCGTTCTGCTCCTCCAGCGCCTTCTGCACCGCCGCCAGCGGCAGGCCGAGGGTGGCGAGCTTGGTGTTGGACAGGTCGATCCAGATCTTCTCATCCTGCAGGCCGACCAGCTCGACCTTGCCGACGTCCTTGATCCGCTGCAATTGCAGTTGCAGGCGGTCGGCGTAGTCCTTGAGCACCGCGTAGTCGAAGCCCTTGCCCGACAGCGCGTAGATGTTGCCGAAGGTGGTGCCGAACTCGTCGTTGAAGAACGGCCCCTGGATGCCCTGTGGCAGGGTGTAGCGGATGTCGTTGACCTTCTTGCGGATCTGGTACCAGAGCTCGGGAATGTCGCGGGAATGGAAGTCCTCACGGGCGACGAAGGTCACCTGGGATTCGCCGGGGCGGGAGAAGGAGACGATGCGGTCGAAATCACCGGTCTCCATCAGCTTCTTCTCGATGCGCTCGGTCACCTGGCGCGAGACTTCCTCCGCCGTCGCGCCCGGCCAGTTGGTCTTCACCACCATGGCCTTGAAGGTGAACGGCGGGTCCTCGCTCTGCCCCAGCTTGGTGTAGGACAGCGCACCGACGATGCCCAGCAGGAGCATCAGGTACAGGACGATGGAGCGATTCTGCAGCGCCCAGGCGGACAGGTTGAATTGCATCGGGCGTTACTCCTTCGCCACCAGCTTGATCGACCGATTCTCCCGGTCGACAGGCCGTACCTCCTGCCCCTCGCGCAGCATCTGGACACCCGCTGCCACCACCCAGTCGCCATCCTTCAGGCCTTCGAGCACCGGCACGCGGTCCTCAGCGTAGGGGCCGATGCGCACCGGCCGGCGATGCAGGGTAGAGGTCTGCGGATCGACCACCCAGACGAACGGCTGGCCGGCCTCCGAGGTCAGCGCGGCGAGCGGCACGGCCAGCGGCACGGCGCCTTCGGCATGGACATAGACGCGGGCGCTCTGGCCCAGCTCGGCCGGCACCTTGGCGTCGTCGAACGCCACCCGCGCGGCGAAGGTGCGCGACTGGGGATCGGCCGCCGGGGACAACTCGCGAATCTTGCCGCTGAAACGCTTGTCGCGCTGCGACCAGAGCTCGACGCTCACGGCCTCGCCGACGCGGAAGCGTTCGAAGGCGTGTTCCGGGAAGCTGATCAGCACCTCGCGGTCGCCGTCGGCGGCCAGTGTGAAGACCGTCTGTCCGGCGGCCACCACCTGCCCGACTTCTACCCGACGGGTGGCGATCACGCCGTCCTGGGGCGAGCGCAGCACGGCGTAGTCGGCCTGGTTGCGGGCAACGTCGTATTCGGCGCGGATCTGTTTCACCCGCGCCTCGCCGGCGCGGTAGGTGTTCTCGATGTTGTCGAATTGCGACTGGCTGACCAGTTGGCGTTCCAGCAGGGTCTTGTAGCGGGCGTACTCGGAGCGCACGGTCTGCAGGTTGGCTTCGGCGGCGGCCACCTGGGCGCGCGTGGCCTCGAGCTGCAGGCGAACGTCTTCAGGATCGAGTTCCGCCAGCGGCTGGTCCTTCTTCACCCGCTCGCCGGTTTCCACCAGGCGCTTGCTGACCTTGCCACCGATGCGGAAAGCCAGTTCCGGCTCGTGGCGCGCATGCACCTCACCGGGATAGGCCTCGGTGATATCCCGCGCCGGCAACGGCTGGATGACGATGGCCGGGCGCACCACAGGCTTCGCGGGCTCGCCGTTACCGCAGGCGGAAAGGGAAAGGATGAGGGCAGCAGGCAGCGCGACAGACAGAGCATGGCGGAACATGATGTGTGACCTTTCGCAAAACGCGGTTGGAATTCTTATACTCCCCGGTATAGTAAAAATACAGAACCCATCAGTCCAGTATTAGAAATGTAAAGACATGTCACCAACGAACTCATCGAACGGACCGGGTCGCCCCAAGGACCCCGCCAAGCGCAAGGCCATTCTCGAAGCTGCCAAGGAGCTGTTCGTCTGCCACGGCTACGACGGCAGCAGCATGGAGGCCATCGCCGCCGAGGCCGGGGTGTCCAAGCTCACCGTGTACAGCCACTTCACGGACAAGGAGACGCTGTTCGTCGAAGCGGTGCAGTCCAAGTGCGCCGAGCGCATGCCCGAGCTGTTCGCCGAACCGCCGGCCGACGCGCCGCTGGAAAGCCTGCTGCTGAACCTGGGGCGGGGTTTCAACCAGTTGATCAACAGCCCGGAGGCAATTGCCATGAGCCGGCTGATGGTCGCCCAGGGCGCGGGCAACCCGCACCTGTCGCAGCTGTTCTTCGAGGCCGGCCCGCAGCGCGTGTTGGACCAGATGGAGCGCCTGCTGGAGCAAGCCCGCCAGCAGGGCAAGCTGAAGATGGACTGCCCGCGGCGGGCGGCCGAGCATTTCCTCATGCTGGTGCAGGGCTGCGTGCACTTCCGCCTGCTGATCGGCTGCGAGAATCCGCCAACGCCGGAGGAAGCCGAGGCGCATGTGCAGGAAGTGGTGGCCTTGTTCCTTAGGGCGTTTGCGCCCTGATTCCCTGCTTTTTGTAGGAGCGAGCTTGCTCGCGAACCCGCTCAGCATGGGAGCCGTTGGATAGTTCGTTCGCGAGCAAGCTCGCTCCTACAGGTATCGCACTCTCTCTGTAGGAGCGGACTTTGTCCGCGATAGATCCGCCTCGCGCCGGTGGCTATCGCGGACGGAGTCCGCTCCTACGCAGAGCTTCGGACCCGGGAGATGAACGTCAGCCCTTCAGGCTTTTCAGCGGATAGATGTCGTACCGGCTGGATTTGCCTTCCAGGCTGTAGCTGGGCTTCTGTCCCTCGATGATCGGCGCCTTGCGCGGGCGCTTGACCACCACGCGGTGGCTGGCCAGCTTCAGCGCCGCCGCCAGCAGCGCCGGGGCGTCGAGGTCGTCGCCCACCAGCGGGCGGAACAGGCGCATTTCCTTCTTCACCAGCGCGCTCTTGTCGCGGTGCGGGAACATCGGGTCGAGGTAGATCACCTGCGGCGCGTCCCCGTCCCAGGCGGCCATGCGTTCGATGGCGTTGCCCTGCAGCAGGCGCATGCGCGCAACGATGGCGCCCACCTCGACATCCCCCGCCGCACGGGCCAGGCCGTCTTCCAGCAGTGCGGCGATGATCGGCTGGCGCTCGGTCAGGTCCATTTCGCAACCCAGAGTCGCCAGCACGAAGGCGTCCTTGCCCAGCCCGGCGGTGGCGTCCAGCACGCGGGGGCGCACGCCCTGCTGGATGCCAACGGCCTTGGCGATCATCTGCCCGGCACCACCGCCGAATTGCCGGCGATGCGCGGCAGCGCCCTCGAGGAAGTCCACCCGCACCGGGCCGGGCGAATCCGGGCCCAGTTGCAGCAGTTGCAGGCCGTCATTGCCGAGCTGCAGGGCGAAATCCGCCTCGCCCTCGCCCATCGGCAACCCGAGCCGCTGCGCCCACTGCTCGGCGGCGGCCTGCCAGGCAGGCGCAAGCGCCTGGACGACGATGCGCGGCGGGGTGAGGACTTCGGTCATGGCGGGGCAATCCTGGCAAAAACCGCGATTCTACCGCAGCACCGGGCTCGCGGACTCAACGGCAGATCTGCCATCCACCCAGGTCGAGGTGGAAGTGATCGTGATGCGCGCGGTTGTAGTCCGGGCCGAGCACGCCATCGAAGTGGCCGCAGGCGCGATTGCGCACGGCATGCAGGAAGCGCGCGGCATCACCGTCTCCGCTCCAGTCCCTGGCCACCACGATGCGCCGGCCATCGGCCAGGCGGAAGGCCGCGATATCCAGCGCATTGGCCGTAGCATGCTGGCTACGACGGGCGTCGGCGCGGCCATAGATGTTGCGGCAGGCGAAGCTGCCCAGGTGCTCCACCGCCGCCACCGGTTGGCCGTAGATTTCCCGCGCAACCGGTTGCAGGCCGTGACGTTCGAACAACGCAAAGCTCACCGCCAGCGGGCAACTGGCGAGGAAACTGCTGCTCAACCGCACGTCTGCGGCCTGCACCCGCCAGACATTCTGCAGCGGGCAGCCGGCCATCGGTTCGCTGTCGGCCATGGGCTGGGCCTTGAGGTCGGAGCTTTGCAGCGCCAGCCGGCACAGCGCCGGGTCATCGCGCAGGCGCCAGAGCTTGTAGCGGGTCAGCAGGTTCGGCTCATCGCGCACATCCAGCGGCGCCCAGGGGTTCCAGCGATCCGGCAGCGTCACCCAGTGCTGCTGCAGCGCCAGCGCGAGGCCTGCGCCGGCAACAAAGAAACCGAACAACCACCGGCGCAAGCGTCAGCCTCGGAACAGTCCGTTGATGCGGTCGAATGGCATGGCGCCGTGCATGGGCGTCAGGTCGCCCTTGGCCAGGGCCTCGGACGCGCTGAAGAACGCACCGTAGGCCGCCCGCGCCAGGGTCGAACCGACGCTGACGCGCTTCACGCCCAGTTCGGCCAGTTCATCGAGGCTCAATTGCACGGCGGGCGAGCCGACCAGGACATTGACCGGGCGCGGCGCGACCGCGCGCACCACCGCCGCGATTTCCTCGCGGGTCTTCAGGCCCGGCGCATAGAGCACGTCGGCGCCGGCGTCGGCGAAGGCCACCAGGCGGCGGATGGTGTCGTCCAGGTCGGCGCGGCCATGCAGGAAGTTCTCCGCCCGCGCCGCCAGGGTGAAGGGGAACGGCAGCGCGCGGGCCGCCTGTACGGCGGCAGTGACGCGCTCCACCGCCAGCTCCAGCGGGTAGATCGGCGCCTCTGCGCGCCCACTGGCGTCCTCGATGGAGCCACCCACCAGCCCGCAGGCAGCGGCCAGGGCGATGGTCTCGGCGCAGTCTTCCGGCGTATCGCCGTAGCCGTTTTCCAGATCGGCCGCCACCGGCAGCGGCGTTGCCTCGACGATCTCCCGCGCGTTGGCCAGGGCTTCATCGCGGCTCACCGCGCCCTCCGCGTCACGCCGGCCCAGGGCGAAGGCCAGACCGGCGCTGGTGGTGGCCAGGGCTTCGAACCCCAGATGGGCGAGCATCTTCGCCGAGCCGGCGTCCCAGGGGTTGGGCAGGACGAACAGGCCGTCGCGCTGGTGCAGCGCACGGAAGGCTTCGCCGCGCTCCTGTTGGGTACGCTGGGGTTGGGCAGTCATGGCGGTCTCCTTGCCGAACGGGGGAAGGAGCAGGTTAGCCCCCTCACCTGCCGCGCGCCATGCACAGTTGGCGCGTCAGAGCAGGCCGAGCTGTTCCACTTCCGGCTTGGGTTCGACCAGCGGCGGCAGCCCGGGCAGGCGCTCGCGCAGCAGCGCATGGAAGCGTTGCGCCTGTTCGGCGGCGCGATGGTTGTCCGGGGTGTGGAGGAACACGTAGGGCGTCAGGCCCTGCTCGATCCACTCGGCCACCTTGCCGACCCAGGGGGTGAGGTGGACCTCATTGGCGTCCAGGTCCGGCCCGCCGATGAAGCGTACCTGCGGACTGTCGCTGAAGGCCGCCGGGCGCACCGGCACCCTGGGTTTCTTGGACTGGGCATGGAGCACCGCCGGATCGTCGGACTGCACGGCGAACAGCGCCCGCGAATCGAGGCAGATGCGCTCGACGCCGCGCTCCAGCAGCAGGCGGTTCAGCGCCCGCTCCTCGTCGCCCTTGGCGAAGAACGCCGGGTGGCGCACTTCCACGGCGATGCGCCGCCCGGCGAAGGCGTCCAGCCAGGCGGCCAGTTCGCCGAGGCGGTCCGGACCGAAGCCGGCGGACACCTGCAACCACAGCGGCGCGACGCGCGGGCCCAGCGGCGCCAGCAGGTCGAGGAAGTCCTGGGTGGTTTCCAGTTGGCCACGCAGGTCGCCTTCGTGGCTGATATCGCGCGGCAGCTTGGCGCAGAAGCGGAAGGTGGCCGGCATGGTCTGCGCCCAGCGCGCCAGGGTGTCGGCGTTGGGGCGCGCGTAGAACGTGGTGTTGCCTTCCACGGCGTTGAACACCTGGGAGTAGAACCCCAGGGTGTCGGCCGGACGCAGATCAGCGGGATAGAAGGTCCCGCGCCAGGCGGGCTCGTTCCAGGAGGGGCAGCCGAGGTAGTACGGCAGGTGCATCAGGCGTAGAGGTCGAGACCGACGACTTCCTGGCCCTCGTACTGGGCCACCATGCTGGCGGTGCTGGTGTAGCTGGCCAGGGCCTGGGCCGCGCGGGAGGTCAGCGGGCGCTGGTAGTCGAGGTTGTCGCGCAGGGTGGCCGGCACGCTGTAGCTGCTGGCGCTGGAGGATTCGACGCGGCGGGTCTGCGACTGCGCGTCGAACCCCTGGCTGGCCGAACTCGGTGCGGGCTGCTCGCGGCGGGTCTCGAGGTCACGCTGCACGTCCCGATACGGAGTCACCGCGGTGCCCGTTCGGGAAGCGCGCTCCGGTGTTTGGGATGTGGAGGTGAAGCCGTCGATACGCATGGCGAAAACTCAGTGGGGATGCAGCCACTCTAGCGAGCGGGGTCCGCTGCGGTCAATTGGCGCAGGTCAGGCTTTCTTCGGGGTCGCCACGTTGTCGCGCAGGTACACCGGCTGGGCCTGCTCTGCGTCAACCGCCTCGCCGCGCGCCCAGGCGAACTCGGCCAGGCTCAGCAGGTCCTCTGCGTGCGGCAGCAGGCTGGCGTCGCGGGCGGCGACCTTCACCGCCAGGCGCTCCTCGAAGCCCCAGCCGGTGCCGGAACCGAACCATTCGCCCTGGGCATCGCGCGGCAGCTCGACGTGCTCGGGCGGCAGCACCGCCTCGGCGCCGGCCAGGCGCATCTCGCCCTGTTCCAGGCGGTAGCAGCCCCAGTACACCTCGTCCATGCGCGCATCGATGGCCGCCGCTACCTGGCTCGCGCCGTGCTCGCGGTAGGCGCGCTGGGCCAGTACGGCCAGGTCGGAGATCGGCAGCACCGGCTTCTGCAGGGCGAACGCCAGGCCCTGCACCACGCCGATGGCGATGCGCACGCCGGTAAAGGCGCCGGGGCCGCGCCCGAAGGCGATGGAGTCCACGGCGGACAGCGCGATGCCGGCCTCGTCGAGGATCTCCTGCACCATGGGCAGCAAGCGCTGGGCGTGCAGGCGCGGGATCACCTCGTGGCGCACGAACCGGCGGCCGTCATGCAGCAGGGCGACGGAACAGGCTTCGGTCGAGGTATCCAGGGCCAGCAGCGTGGGCATGGTGTATTCCATAGGGCGAGAAAAACGGGCGGGCATTATAAACGCCAAAGGCCCGCGTGTGCGGGCCTTTGGCTGATACGGCGATGGATCAGCTCAGCGCGCCGAGCACCTTGGCGGTGATCTGCTCGACCGAACCGACACCCTCGACGCGGGTGTACTTCGGCGTGCCCTGGGCAGCGGCCAGCTTCTGGTAGAAGTCGACCAGCGGCTTGGTCTGCGAATGGTAGACCGACAGGCGGTGACGCACGGTGGCTTCCTTGTCGTCTTCGCGCTGAATCAGCTCTTCGCCGGTCTCGTCGTCCTTGCCTTCCACCTTCGGCGGATTGTGCTCGACGTGGTAGACGCGACCCGAGGCCGGGTGCACGCGGCGACCGGCGATGCGGCCGACGATTTCCTCGTCGTCCACGGCGATCTCGACCACGTGGTCGATGGCGACGCCCGCTTCCTTCATGGCCTCGGCCTGGGGAATGGTGCGCGGGAAGCCATCGAACAGGAAGCCCTTGGCGCAGTCGGGCTGGGCGATACGTTCCTTGACCAGGTTGATGATCAGGTCATCGGATACCAGGCCGCCGGCGTCCATCACGCTCTTGGCTTGCAGGCCGAGCTCGGTGCCAGCCTTGACCGCCGCACGCAGCATGTCGCCGGTGGAAATCTGCGGAATGCCGAACTTCTCAGTGATGAAGCGAGCCTGGGTACCTTTGCCGGCACCGGGCGCCCCGAGCAGAATCACACGCATCGATATGCTCCTTAATACTTGTTAAGCGAAATCACGGATCCGCCTCGTGGGGCCAATCTCATCATGCTTGGAATGGCGCAGATGCGCGCCGAAAGGTTGCTCACGATACACAGCGGTCCCACACCACACAAGCCGGCCATGGGGACTGCGCACGCCGATCCCGGGCCACTTCCGCACCCGGGATCAGCCTTCAAATTAATCTCATCTGGCCGCTGGGCAATCCACCTTTGGTGGGGGGTGCCGATACCTCAGCCGGTGTTGCGCAGCCCCGCCGCGATGCCCGCCACCGTCACCAGCATGGCCTGCTCCAGACCGCCGCAGGCGTCGCCCGTGCAGCGCCGCGAGCGCGCCAGCAGTTCGGCCTGGAGCAGGTGCAGCGGGTCCAGGTAGGTATTGCGCACGCCAATGGATTCACGCGTCTCGGCGGCGTGGGCGAGCAACTGCGATTGCCCGGTCAGCCCCAGCACCACGCGCACCGACTGCGACAATAGGTCGCGTAAATGCGCACCTAATGGTCGCAGTTCCGATTGCACCAGACGCTCGTCGTAGAGTTGGGCGATTTCCCGGTCGGCCTTGGCCAGCACCATCTCCAGCATGTCGATGCGCGTGGTGAAGAACGGCCACTCCTTGCGCATGCGCGACAGCAGCGCCCCTTCGCCACGCTCGATGGCCCTGAACAGGGCGTCTTCCCAGCCCAGCCACGCCGGCAGCATCAGGCGGGTCTGGGTCCAGGCGAAGATCCACGGGATCGCCCGCAGGCTTTCCACCCCGCCCTCCCGGCGCTTGGCCGGGCGGCTGCCCAGCGGCAGGCGGCCGAGCTCCTGTTCCGGCGTGGCCTCGCGGAAGTAGTCGACGAACTGGGGGTTGTCGCGCACTACCGCGCGGTAGGCCAGCACCCCGTCCGCGGCCAGGCGGTCCATCTCCTCGCGCCAGGCGGGCTCGGGCACCGGCGGCGGCTGCAGGGTGGCCTCCAGCACAGCGGCCAGGTAGAGGTTGAGGTTCTGCTCGGCGATGTCCGGCAGGCCGAACTTGAAGCGGATCATCTCGCCCTGCTCGGTGGTGCGGAAGCGCCCAGCCACCGAGCCCGGCGGCTGCGAGAGGATCGCCGCATGGGCCGGGCCGCCGCCACGGCCGACGGTACCGCCGCGGCCATGGAACAGCAGCAGCTCGACGCCGTGCTGGCGGCAGATGTCCACCAGCGCCTCCTGGGCGCGGTACTGCGCCCAGGCGGCGGCCAGGGTGCCGGCGTCCTTGGCCGAGTCGGAGTAGCCGATCATCACTTCCTGCGGCCCGGCCAGGCGCGTGCGGTAGCTGTCCAGGCTGAGCAGGCGGTCGATGCAGGGCCCGGCATTGTCGAGATCATCCAGCGTCTCGAACAGCGGCACCACGCGCATCGGCCGCTGCAGCCCGCATTCCTTGAGCAGCAACTGGACGGCGAGCACGTCGGACGGCTGCCCGGCCATGGAGATGACGTAGGAGCCCAGCGAGGCCGCCGGCGCCTGGGCCACCACGCGGCAGGTGGCAAGGACTTCGGCGGTCTCTGGCGAAGCCTGATAGTTGGCCGGCAGCAGCGGACGGCGGCTGGCCAGCTCTTCCAGGAGGAATTCCTGGCGCACGCTTTCGTCCCACTCCCCGTAGTTGCCCAGGCCCAGGTACTCGGTGATTTCGCTCATCGCCCGGGCGTGGCGGGTGGAATCCTGGCGCACATCCAGGCGCGCCAGGAACAGGCCGAACGTGGCCGCTCGGCGCAGGGTGTCGAGCAGGTCGCCGTCGGCGATCACGCCCATGCCGCAGGCCTGCAGCGAGCGATAGCAGAGCTGCAGCGGCTCCAGCAGCTCGCGGTTGTCCTGCAGCACCTCGGCGCCCTGCTCCTCGCCGCTGTGGATGGCGCGCTCGGCCCAGGCCCGGGTGGCGCGCAGGCGTTCGCGCAATTGCTTGAGCAGCGCGCGATAGGGTTCGGCGAGGTCGCCGACTTCCGCGCGCAGCTCATCGCTGGCCTGCTGCATGGAGAGTTCCGCGGCCAGGCTGTCGACGTCGCGCAGGTACAGGTCGGCCGCCATCCAGCGCGCCAGCAGCAGCACCTCGCGGGTGATGGCCGCGGTGACGTTGGGGTTGCCGTCGCGGTCGCCGCCCATCCACGACGCAAAGCGGACCGGCGCGGCGGTCAGCGGCAGGCGTTCGCCGAGGGTATCCTGCAGGGTGCGGTCGACGTGGCGAAGGAAGGCTGGCAGTGCGTGCCAGAGCGAGTGCTCGATCACCGCGAAGCCCCATTTCGCCTCGTCCACCGGGGTGGGCCGGGTGCGGCGGATCTCGTCGGTGTGCCAGGCCTCGGCGATCAGACGCTGGAGCTTCTCCTTCACCGCCTGGCGCTCTTCGGGCAGCAGGTCGGCATGGTCGCCGGCGGCCAGTTGCGCGGCGATGGCGTCGTACTTCTGGATCAGCGTGCGGCGCGCCACCTCGGTGGGGTGCGCGGTGAGCACCAGCTCGATCTCCAGCTCCGCCACTTGCCGCGCCAGGCCCTCGGCGCCGAGGCCGGATTTGCGCAGGCGGCCGAGCAACTCGGCAAGCACGCGGTTTTCGAAGGGTTCCGGCTCCTTGGGCGTGCGCCGGCGGATGCGGTGGTACTGCTCGGCGATGTTGGCGAGGTTGAGGAACTGGTTGAAGGCGCGGGCCACCGGCAGCAGTTCGTCCTCGCCCAGGCCGTCGAGCGTCGCGGTGAGCTGTTTGGCGCCCTCGGCGGAGCCGCGCCGGGCCGCCTTGGCGCCGGTGCGGATCAGTTCGATCTTGTCGAGGAAGCCTTGCCCGTACTGGGCGCGGATGGTCTGCCCGAGCAGTTCGCCGAGCAGGTGAACGTCCTCGCGCAGGCGCGCATCGATATCCGGCATCGCAGTCTCCTGGAGAGAGAGCCCTTGGCTGAGAAAAAGGCGTCGCTTGCTTTCACAGTGCCGCCGACCGCGCCGGCAGGCAAGCGCTCGACGAACGCCCGCAGTCCTGCTCGGACAACGTCTAGGCTGAAAGTTATCCCCATCGACGGGAAAACCTGCGGCGGCCTCACGAGGGCCGACCGCCACGTAACGACCCTAGAGGTGAACATGAAAATCCGCGAGCTGGTACGCCATTGGGAAAAGAACGCCAGGGGGCGCATGACCCACCATCAGTACAGCATTCCGCTGGACGTCGAGACCGCCGCGCGCCTGGCCGCGCTGCACGACCTGTACCCCAAGCGCAGCGTCGAGGAGCTGCTGGGCGAACTGGTCAGCGCGGCACTGGAGGAGCTGGAGGCGAGCTTCCCATATGTGCAGGGCAGCAAGGTGGTGGCGCAGGACGAACAGGGCGACCCGATCTACGAGGACACCGGCCCGACGCCGCGCTTCCTGGCGCTGTCGCGCAAGTACCTGCAGGAGCTGACGGAGGCGGAGCATTCCTGAACGAAATGCCGGGGCGCTTCGTTTTAGTGTAGGAGCGAGCTTGCTCGCGAACAGCTTGCCGGCAGCTCCGGCGCTGGGCGGGTTCGCGAGCAAGCTCGCCCCTACGAAGAGCCACCATGGATTTCGCCCTGCGCAGGGTTGAACGCGCGAACGCGCTCAATGCCGACCATGCACCCCCGGCACGTGCAGGTGCCCCGCCCCCGCGCAGGCTTCCGGAATCACCGATGGCTCCGCCGGCTGTTCCAGCTCGCGCAGGATGCCGCAATCCTCGCTGCTGCCCTGCCCCTGGCAGCGCGCACGCAGGTCGCGCAGTTGCTGGCTGAGGGACTGCAACTCGGCGATGCGCACCTCGACATGGTGCAGGTGTTCGTCGATCAGCCGGTTGGCGGTGCCGCAGTCGGATTCGGGGCGGTCGCGCAGGCCGAGGAGGATGCGGATTTCCTCCTGGGTCATGTCCAGCGAGCGGCAATGGCGGATGAACGACAGTCGCTCGACATGGCTGGCGTCGTACTGCCGGTAGTTGCCCTCGCTGCGCGACGGCGCCGGCAGCAGGCCTTCACGCTCGTAATAGCGGATGGTTTCCACCGGGCAGCCGGTCTGTTTTGCCAGTTCACCAATCTTCATGTGCGACTCCTCGCAATGGACGCTTGACTCTGTAGTTGCTACAGGGTGTGCAATCGGCAGCAACTCGTCAAACAGGAACGGACGACATGACTGCCAACCGCCAGGGGCCGACCATCCACGGCCCTGTACAGGACCGTGAACATGATGCCGCCACCGGCTGCTGCGGCGGCGACAAGGGCGCGCTGCTGCGCGCGCCCAGCGCCGAACCTGCCGCGCATCCCCATGATCACCGCCACGATCACGATCACGATCACGATCACGATCACGAGGATCATGGCGCTCGGGCGCAAGAGGCGGCGACAGCCGCCGCCGGTGCTGCCAGCGGCGAGCTGCGCTGGACCAGCCTGCGCATCGACGCCATGGATTGCCCCACCGAGGAGCGCCTGCTGCGCGATGCGCTCGGCCGCGTGTCCGCCGTGGAGGACCTGGACTTCAACCTGATGCAGCGCCTGCTGCGCGTGCAGCACCGTTTCGACAGCGTCGAGCCGCTGCAGAAGCTGGTGGCCTCCCTGGGCATGCAGGCCGAGCCGGTGGACGAAAACGCCCCCGTTTCCGCCCAGCCGGCCCCGCACAAGCCCTGGTGGCCGCTGGCGCTGGCCGGCGTCGCCGCAGCCGCTGCGGAAGCCTTCGAGTGGTTCGCCATCGGCCCGCACTGGCTGGTGGCGGCCCTGGCCATCGCCGCGATCCTCGGCGCCGGCCTGCCGACCTACCGCAAGGGCTGGATCGCCCTGAAGAACCGCAACCTCAACATCAACGCCCTGATGAGCATCGCCGTGACCGGCGCGCTGCTGATCGGCCAGTGGCCGGAAGCCGCCATGGTCGCGGTGCTGTTCGCCATCGCCGAGCTGATCGAGGCGAAGTCACTGGACCGCGCGCGCAACGCCATTCGCGGCCTGCTGCAACTCGCGCCGGAACAGGCCACGGTGCAGGTGGACGGGCAGTGGCAGGAGGTCTCCGCCAAGGCCGTCGCTCTCGGCGCGCGGGTGCGGGTGCGCCCCGGCGAGCGCATCGCGCTGGATGGCGAGGTGCTCGACGGGCGCTCCAGCGTCAACCAGGCGCCCATCACCGGCGAAAGCCTGCCGGTGGACAAGCAGGTCGGCGACAGCCTGTTCGCCGGCACCATCAACGGCGAGAGTGCGCTGGAATACCGCGTCACCCGCGTGGCCGACGACAGCACCCTGGCGCGCATCATCCACGCCGTGGAAGAGGCCCAGGGGTCGCGCGCGCCCACCCAGCGCTTCGTCGACCAGTTCTCGCGCATCTATACCCCGGCGGTGTTCCTCATCGCCGTCGCCACCGCGCTGCTGCCGCCGCTGTTCTTCGGCGGCGCCTGGCTGGACTGGGTCTACCGCGCCCTGGTGCTGCTGGTGATCGCCTGCCCCTGCGCCCTGGTGATCTCCACGCCGGTGACCATCGTCAGCGGCCTGTCGGCCGCCGCGCGCCTGGGCATCCTGATCAAGGGCGGGGTGTTCCTGGAGATGGGCCGCTCCCTGCAATGGATCGCCCTGGACAAGACCGGCACCCTCACCGAAGGCCGCCCGCGCCAGACCGACTTCGCCCCCCTGCGGGACACCGCCGCCGGCGACGTGCGCGCCCTGGCCGCCAGCCTGGCCGCACGCTCGGATCACCCCGTCTCCCACGCCGTGGCCGTGGCCGCCGAGGCGGACAACATCGCGCTGTACCGCGTCGGCGAGCTGACCGCCCTGCCCGGCCGCGGCGTGAAAGGCGAGATCGACGGCCGCACCTACCACCTGGGCAATCATCGCCTGGTCGAGGAACTGGGGTTGTGCTCAAAGGAGCTGGAGGCGCGCCTCGACGCCCTCGAGCAGCAGGGCAGGACGGTCATCGTGCTGCTCGATGACGACGGTCCGCTGGCGCTGTTCGCCGTGGCCGACGGGGTCAAGCAGACCAGCCGCGAAGCCGTCTCGCAGTTGCACGCGCTGGGCGTGAAGACCCTGATGCTGACCGGCGACAACCCGCACACCGCCACGACCATCGGCGCCGAGGTCGGCATCGATGTGGCCCTGGGCAATCTGCTCCCCGAGGACAAGCTGCGCGAGGTGAAGCAGCGCCAGGCCGGCGGCAAACGTGTCGGCATGGTCGGTGACGGGATCAACGACGCCCCTGCCCTGGCCCGCGCCGACATCGGCTTCGCCATGGGCGCGGCGGGCACCGACACGGCCATCGAAACCGCCGGCGTGGCGTTGATGGACGACGACCTGCGCAAGCTGCCCTCGTTCATTCGCCTGTCGCGCCAGACCCACCGCGTACTGATCCAGAACATCACCCTGGCGCTGGGCATCAAGGCCGTGTTCCTCGCCCTCACCCTGGCCGGCGAAGGCACCCTGTGGATGGCGGTTTTCGCCGACATGGGCGCCAGCCTGCTGGTGGTGTTCAACGGCTTGCGATTGCTGCGCCATCGCGGATGATCGACGCCGCTGCCTGAAAATGCCCGCCATCACGGCGGGCATTTTTTTTGAACCCCCTGGCAAAACCCTTAGTCCCCTAAACAGATGCCCGCTATCGATGGCGCAGAACCGCGCCGGAGAGCGGCCCGCATCCGCCGGCACTCGAAACGCCGAGGGAACCCTAATCAATTGTCAGAGGATTCACCCAATGGAACTGAAATCTCAGAGCGCTCGAACCGTCCCCGCTCATCCCACCCGCGCCTCGCTGCGCCACTGGCGACTGGGGCTGCTGGCCCTGGGCAGCGCCGCGCTGCTGGCCGGCTGCGCCGGTAACCCACCCAGCGAGCAGATGGCCGTCACCGAATCGGCGGTGAACGCCGCCGTCAGCAATGGCGGCCCCGAATACGCACCGGTGGAAACCAAGAACGCCCAGGACAAGCTCGCCCAGGCGCGCATCGCCCTGAACGACAAGGAATACGACCAGGCCCGCAAGCTGGCCCAGCAGGCCGAGTGGGACGCCCGTGTGGCCGAACGCAAATCCCAGGCCGTGAAGGCCCAGAACGCGGTGAAGGACGCCCAGCAGGGCGTGATGGAGTTGCGTCAGGAAGGCCTGCAGCAGGCCCAGTGATCCCGCCCCAACGCCCGGTCAAATAAGGAATTTCGACATGAGAAAGTTCATCGTACTGCCCGCTGTTTCCACCCTCGCCCTGGCCCTGGCCGCCTGCTCGACGCCCCCCAATGCCAACCTGGAAAAAGCCCGCAGCGACTTCCAGGCCTTGCAGGCCCAGCCCCAGGCCACCCAGCAGGCCGCGCTGGAAACCAAGGACGCCGGCGACTGGCTGGCCAAGGCCGACAAGGCCTACCGCGACGGCGCCGACCAGAAGGATGTGGACCAGCTCGCCTACCTGACCCAGCAGCGCATCGAACTGGCCAACCAGACCGTGGCCCTGCGCGACGCCGAGGACCAGCTCAAGAACACCTCGGCCCAGCGCGCCCAGGCCCGTCTCGACGCCCGTACCGCGCAGCTGAACAAGCTCAAGGGCGAGCTGAACGCCAAGCAGACCTCCCGCGGGACCATGGTGTCCTTCGGTGATGTGCTGTTCGACCTGGACCGCGCCGAACTCAAGCCTGGCGCCATGGGCAATGTGCAGAACCTCGCCGGGTTCCTGCAGCAGAACCCGGAGCGCAAGGTCATCGTCGAGGGTTACACCGACAGCAGCGGCTCGGCGTCGTACAACCAGAGCCTGTCCGAACGCCGCGCCGACGCCGTGCGCATGGCCCTGCTCAGCCAGGGCGTGAGCCCGGACCGCGTGACCACCCGCGGCTACGGCAAGGAGTACCCGGTATCGAGCAACGCCACGCCGGCCGGCCGCGCCATGAACCGCCGCGTCGAGGTGACCATCTCCAACGACGCCAACCCGGTACAGCCGCGCTCATCGGTGAGCAGCGCTTACTGATCCGGCAGGACGGCTGACTCACTGTAGGAGCGGATTCATCCGCGATGCGTCTGGCGTGAGGCTGGGCCCATCGCGGACGGAGTCCGCTCCTACGGTGGCGCCTCCTGTAGGAGCGGGCCATGCCCGCGATCCCCGCACCCGGTGCGGCCAATCGAGAATCGGGGGACATCACGCCCCTTGTAGGAGCGAGCTTGCTCGCGAACCTATGCGGGCCGCCTCGATCCTCTCCCCTGAGCGTGGGCAAGTCGTCCCGCCTGACGTTGCCTCATCCTTATGCGCCGAAACGCCCCCGTCGCCTCTGGAGAGAAGGCCAGGGTGAAGTCTCTGCACGACGCCGCGTTCGCGAGCAAGCTCGCTTCTACAGGTCGGGGCTGGGTCAGCCCAGCAGGCGCCGATAGAGCGCCGCCATCTCCGCCGAGAACGGCACCAGCACCACTTCCCGCAACGAACTCCCCTCCCCGCGCGGACGGCGCAGCGCGTCCACGGCGACCTGCGCGGCCAGTTCGGCGGGGTAGCCGTAGATGCCGGTACTGATGGCGGGAAAGGCGATGCTGGCGAGGTGGTGGTCCTCGGCCAGCTGCAGGCTGCTGCGGTAGCACTGGGCGAGCAGCTGCGGCTCGCCGTGTTCACCACCACGCCAGACCGGCCCGACGGTGTGGATGACGAAGCGCGCCGGCAGGCGGAAGCCGGGAGTGATCTTCGCCTCACCGGTCTTGCAGCCGCCCAGCGGACGGCAGGCGTAGACCAGGTCCGGGCCGGCGGCCCGGTGGATGGCGCCGTCGACGCCACCGCCGCCCAGCAGCGAGCTGTTGGCGGCGTTGACGATGGCATCGACGTCGAGACGGGTGATGTCGCCCTGCCAGACGCGGATATCGGGGTGGCTCATGACGCTGGCTCCCTTGGCCGCGACGGCGGGCTCGCCGTCACTTGACCTCTTGCGGGGTTTCCTCGCCCAGGCAGCGCACGGCGCGCTTGCGGCTGTCGACCAGCACGCCGGTCAGGCCCTTCTGGGTCATGTCGAACATCACCAGTACGCCGTCGATGCACTGCGCCTGCTGGTCGGCCGGGTCCAGGGCGAGCTTGGTGTCCTGGCCGGGGATGCTCTTGAGCATGGTGAACTGGCTCAGCTCCAGCGCGTCCTCGGGCTTGGCGAAGTGCAGGTAGCCGTAGTACCAGAGCGTGCCGACCGAGACGAAGATGGTGGCGATGACGGTAAGGATGTAGGAGATCGGGTTGTTCATGGCTTGCCTTGGTTGGAGGATTCCGCCGGCTGTTCCTGGGAGGTCGCCGGTGCAGCAGAGTTCGGGACTTCGGCCAAGCGGCGCAGGCCGGTGAAGTGCTGCGGGTCGTCGAGGAAGCGCAGCATCACCTCGCGCCACACCGCTTCGCCGAAGGTTTCCACGTGGTTGCCACGGGTCAGCTGGAAAACCTTGGGCGGCGGCGCGGCCTTGTAGAGGGAGAGGCCGTTGTCCAGGGGCACAATGGTATCGTCGATGCTGTGGAAGAACAGCACGGGTGCGCCAGAAAGTCGCGGCATCGAGCGAATGGCGCTATCGCCATCGGGCACCAGCCAGGACAGCGGCACCTGTAGCGGCCAGGTCAGCCAACTGGTGGACAGGGTGTACTGGCCGACATCGCGGTAGCTGGCCGGCACGCCGTCGAGTACCACCGCGTGCAGTTGCTGCTGCCGCTGCGGGTGCTCGCCCAGGTAGTGCACGGCCAGGGCGCCGCCCAGGCTCTGGCCAAGCAGGATCACCGGCTTGCCCTGCACCTCGGGCGCCTTGTCCAGCCAGGCGAAGGCGGCGTCGATGTCCTGGTAGATCGCCGGCAGGCTCGGCGAGCCTGCGGAATGCCCGTAGCCGCGGTAATCCAGCATCAGCACCTGGTAGCCCTGCTCCGGCAGCCAGTAGGCGCCGCCCAGGTGCCAGGCCATGTTGCCGCCGTTGCCGTGCAGGTGCAGCACGGTGCCCTTGACCGGCACCCCCGCCTTGGCCGGCAGCCACCAGCCGGCGAGCTTCACACCGTCGGCGGTGGTCAGGGTGACGTCGCGGTAGTCCAGCTTGGCCCGGGCCGGGGTAATGGCGACGTCGTCGCTGGGGTAGAACAGCAGGGAGCTGCAGCCGCCGAGCGTGAAGAGCAGCGTGAGGGCAGCGGCCTTGAAACAACGATTCAGCATGAGGTCGTCCTTGAAGGTAACCACCTTGTAGGAGCGAGCTTGCTCGCGAACCACGTGCCGGCAGCGCCGGGGTTGGGCGGGTTCGCGAGCAAGCTCGCTCCTACGAAGAGCCGGACAGGGCATGATCAGAGGATATTGGCGTAATCCGCCTCGATGCGGTCGAGGCTCAAGTGATTGAGGAAGTTGGAGAAGCACATCCACGCCGACAGCGCGTTGAGGTCGCGGAACTGCGGCGGCAGGTACTTGGGCGGCACCACCAGGCCTTCGTCCACCAGTTGGCGCAGGGTACGCATGTCCTCCAGGGTGGCCTTGCCGCAGAACAGCAGCGGGATCTGCTCCAGCTTGCCCTTGCGCACGGCGAGCTGGATGTAGTTGTAGATCAGGATGAAGCCCTTCAGGTACGACAGGTCCTTGGTGAACGGCAGGCCGGCCGGCGTCGAGCCACGGAACACGCGGCTGGAGTTCTGGTAGCTGCTTTCCACGCTGTAGCCCTGCTCGCGGTAGAAGTGGAACACCTCGAGAAAATCCGCGCCCTCTTCGGCCATGTGGATGGCGCGGGTGCGGTTGGTCAGTTTGCGCAGGCGCGTGGGGTAGGAGGCGAAGGCGATCACTTCCATCAGGATCGCCAGGCCTTCCTGGGTCACGGTGGAGGACGGCGGGCCCTTGGCCAGGAAGGTGCAGATCGGCTGGTTGAGGCCGTTGAGCGTGGTGCCGACGTGCACCAGGCCCTCGTGAACCTCCAGCGCGCGCACGTCGCGCTCGTTGAACATGGCGTCGGCGCGCACCTTGATGTAGTCGGCGCCAGCGGCGGCGTCAGCGACGATGCCGTCGGACTCGAAGACGCGGATGGTGTCTTCCTTGCCGTCGAACACCTGGTTCAGCCGCTCCTGCAGCATCTTCACCGCATCGCTGGCGGTGAGCGTCTTGGGTTCGTCCTTGAGGTCGCCGCGGTCGGCGATGTTGTTCAGGTAATCCGAGAGCATCAGGCCCAGGTCGGCCAAGGTCGGGTCGCCGGCATGGAAGGCGTCGGAGGCCGAACCGTAGAGCTCCTGGGAGATCAGGCCGAAGTCCTGGGTGCCGCGTGCTTCGAGCATGCGGATGACCATGCGATATTCCTTGCACATGCGCCGCATGATCTGCCCGACCGGGTTGAACTGCCCCAGGTGGCGGGTGATGTCGCGCTCGATGTTCTGGAATTCCTGCTTCTTCGCGCTGCTGTCGAAGGACAGCGGGCGGCCGTCGTAGTAGGCACGGTCGACCTTGGGCGCGTGCTTGCCACGGCCCTTGAGGAAGTCGTCGCGGATGCCGTCGTCCCACTTGATGGCGTCGAGCACGCGGATCGGCGTCTGCGCCTCGACGATGCGGTCGGACAGGCCGCGGATGATCTGCTGGTATTCGTTGGGCGTGGACTTCTTGCGCCGTGGGGTCATGGCTTTTCTCCCGGGGTCACGCGCGAAAAGCGCAGCGCCTCGACGAACACGTCGGAGTTGGCAGGATCGTTGAGGTAGCGGATCACCTCCGGCAGCGGACTGCTCACCAGGGCGCCGGCGCCCTGCTCGGTGTCGACTTTCTCGCCCTGGAGCGCGCCATCCTTCATGTCCTGCAGGATGTGCTCGACATCCAGGTTATAAATCACCAGTTCGTCCTTGTCGGTGATCTCGAAGCCGGCCAGGGCGAAGTTGCCGCCCATGCTTTTCGGCAGGCCGGCGGACAGGTACCAGCGCTGGCCGTGGTGGGCGACGGTGAAGCCGAAGTCCTCGACGCTGTCGGTGTTGTCCTTGCTGTCGACGTAGCTGACGGCGCGGTAGAGGTTGGAGCCGGAGCGGGTGACCTCGAGGAACTGCTCCTCGCCGTACTCGTCCACACGCGACCACTGGCCCAGCAGGTGAGCCGGCGCGGGCTCGTTGGCCGGAATCGGGTCCTTGAACGTCACCAGGCAGCCACTGAGCAGGCAGATGCTCAACAGCAGCAGTGCACGCCAGACTTTCATCACGCCCTCCTTAGGTCCGGATGCCTGTGCATGCGATGCGCCACGCCCTCCGGAGTTCCGACACGAAAACCCCGCCGGATGGCGGGGTTGGAATGCAGCAGCTGGGGCTACAGGCCCATCACCAGGTCGAGGTAGCGGCTAAGGATGGCACGCATTTCCTCGATCTGCAGGTGGTCGGTCCCATCCAGCAGGCCCTGATACTCCATCTGCAGGATGATGGCCGTCAACACCCGGGCATCCTGCTCGGGCTGCTTTGAACCGAGCACTTCGAAGAAATGCACCACGCCCAGGGAGAGAATCTGCCGGTGGCGCTGCGCCAGGTCGTTGAGGCTGGGATTGAGCAGCGCTTCCTGGCGGAAGGCCTGCTCGGCGAGCAGATGCTCGCGGCGCTCGTTGAGCTGGACGACGACATACTGGATCGCCAGCTCGACGATATTGGCGGTCAGCTCGCGGCGCGCGTGCGGATCGTCCTGGGCGAGACCGGCGGCCATGGCCTGCAGGTCGCCTTCGACGCTGGCCCAGAAGGTCGACAGGGCCTCGGCGCTGCGTTCCACGAAGAGCGCGAAGGTGTCGGTGATGAGGTCCTGGATGTCCTTGAAGTAGTAGGTGGTGGCCGACAGCGGCACCCCGGCCTCGGCGGCCACGGCGCGGTGGCGCACGGCGCGGACGCCATCGCGCACGATGATCCGCAGGGCGGCGTCGAGGATCGCCTGGCGGCGCTGCTCGCTGCCCTGGCGGCTGGCCTTGCGGCCCTGGTATTTGACACTTTCTGCGATGGCGCTGGCGACTTGCGCTGCACTGTCTCGCGGGGACACGTGGGTCACTGGCATTACCTCCGGCGGCGCGGCCTGATGGCGCATTGTTCGAGCTTTTTTGTGGGAAAACAATTGCCGCTGCATGGCTGCGACACCGGCGCAGGGAGCGGGCCGCGAGGCAGAGCAGGCGGCTGGGAATCAGGCCTGGGAGTGAGACGTGCCACAGCGCGGCCGAGCCACGGTGACGGGGATACATTTCGTCGGATGGTATACCGTCAGATTCCCACCGACTTGTAGGAGCGGGCCATGCCCGCGATCGCGCGCATGGCGCGCTCCTACAGGTTGATGCCGGCGCCGCCCGGTAGTTCGGAAACGAAAAAGGCCGCCCCGAAGGGCGGCCTTTCTCTGCCAGTTCCTGCGCTTACGCCTGCGGGCGCATGTGCGGGAAGAGGATGACGTCGCGGATCGACGGCGAGTTGGTCAGCAGCATCACCAGGCGGTCGATGCCGATGCCTTCGCCAGCGGTGGGCGGCATGCCGTATTCGAGCGCGTTGACGAAGTCGGCGTCGTAGTGCATCGCCTCGTCGTCACCGGCGTCCTTCTCCTTGACCTGCAGCATGAAGCGTTCGGCCTGGTCTTCGGCGTCGTTGAGCTCGGAGTACGCGTTGGCGATCTCGCGGCCACCGATGAACAGCTCGAAGCGGTCGGTGACGCTCGGGTCGTTGTCGTTGCGGCGCGCCAGCGGCGACACTTCGAACGGGTACTGGGTGATGAAGTGCGGCTGCTCCAGCTTGTGCTCCACCAGCTCTTCGAAAATCATCACCTGCAGCTTGCCCAGGCCTTCGTGGCCCAGAACCTTGGCGCCGGCCTTCTTGGCGATGGCGCGGGCCTTCTCGACGTCGTTCAGGTCGGCCGCGGTGATGTCCGGGTTGTACTTGAGGATGGCGTCGAACACGGACAGGCGGGCGAACGGCTCGCCGAAGTGGAAGACCTTGTCGCCGTAGGGCACGTCGGTGCTGCCGAGCACGGCCTGGGCCAGCTCGCGGAACAGCTCTTCGGTCAGGTCCATGTTGTCTTCGTAGTCGGCGTAGGCCTGGTAGAACTCAAGCATGGTGAACTCGGGGTTGTGCCGGGTCGAAACGCCTTCGTTACGGAAGTTGCGGTTGATCTCGAAGACCTTCTCGAAGCCACCGACCACCAGGCGCTTGAGGTACAGCTCCGGGGCGATACGCAGGAACATGGCCATGTCCAGCGCGTTGTGGTGGGTTTCGAAGGGCTTGGCCGCCGCGCCGCCGGGAATGGTCTGCAGCATCGGGGTTTCCACTTCGAGGAAGCCGCGATCGGAGAGGAAGCGACGGATGTGGGCGATGACCTGCGAACGCACGCGGAAGGTGTGGCGGGTTTCCTCGTTGACGATCAGGTCGACGTAGCGCTGGCGGTAGCGCTGCTCGGTGTCGGTCAGGCCGTGGTGCTTGTCCGGCAGCGGGCGCAGCGACTTGGTCAGCAGGCGCACGCTGGTCATCTCGACGTACAGGTCGCCCTTGCCGGAACGGGCCAGGGTGCCTTCGGCGCCGATGATGTCGCCCAGGTCCCAGGTCTTGATCTCGGCCAGGGTCTCTTCGGGCAGGGTCTTGCGGTTCACGTAGGCCTGCAGACGGCCGCTGCTGTCCTGCAGGACGATGAAGGAGCCGCGGTTGAGCATGATGCGACCGGCGACCTTGACCGGGATGGCGGCTGCTTCGAGCTCTTCCTTGGTCTTGTCGGCGTACTGTTTCTGCAGGTCCGCGAAGTAGTCGGCGCGGCGGAAGTCGTTGGGGAAGGCGATGGCCTTGGCTTCACGCACGGCGGCAAGCTTTTCCTTGCGCTGGGCGATCAGCTTGTTTTCTTCCTGTTGCAGTTCGTGCTGGTCGAGTTGTTGGTCGCTCATGGTCGTTTATCTGCCTGGCGTGTAGATCAAAAGGGTTACTGGTAGGAGCGAGCTTGCTCGCGAAGCTCTTGAGCGGGTTCGCGAGCAAAAACGAGGCGTCTCCCTCGCTCCTACAAAGGTGTCGTGGATCAGAGGCCCTGTTTCAGGCTGGCTTCCAGGTACTCGTTCAGGTCGCCGTCGAGCACCTTGTCGCAATCGCTGCGTTCCACGCCGGTACGCAGGTCCTTGATGCGCGACTGGTCGAGCACGTAGGAACGGATCTGGTGGCCCCAGCCGATGTCGGACTTGGAGTCTTCCAGCGCCTGCGAGGCGGCATTGCGCTTCTGCATCTCCTGCTCGTACAACCGGGCCCGCAGCATCTTCATGGCGGTGTCCTTGTTGGCGTGCTGGGAGCGTTCGTTCTGGCACGCCACCACGGTGTTGGTCGGCACGTGGGTGATACGCACCGCGGAGTCGGTGGTGTTCACGTGCTGACCGCCCGCGCCGGAGGAGCGGTAGGTGTCGATGCGCAGGTCGGCCGGGTTGATCTCGATTTCGATGTTGTCGTCGATTTCCGGCGACACGAACACCGCGGTGAACGAGGTGTGGCGGCGGTTGCCGGAGTCGAACGGGCTCTTGCGCACCAGGCGGTGCACGCCGATCTCGGTGCGCAGCCAGCCGAAGGCGTATTCGCCCTTGATGTGCACGGTGGCGCCCTTGATGCCGGCGACTTCGCCTTCGGAGAGTTCGACGATCTCGGCGCTGAAGCCGTTCTTGTCCGCCCAGCGCAGGTACATGCGCAGCAGCATGTTGGCCCAGTCCTGGGCCTCGGTGCCGCCGGAGCCGGCCTGGATGTCCAGGTAGCAGTTGTTGGGGTCCATCTCGCCGCTGAACATGCGGCGGAACTCGAGCTTCTCGAGGATTTCGCGCAGGCGCTGGACTTCGGCCTCGACGTCGCCGACGGCGCCTTCGTCATTTTCCTCGACGGCCATGTCGAGCAGGTCGCGGGAGTCGGCCAGACCGCCGGTGAGCTCGTCGAGGGTCTCGACGATCTGCGCCAGCATGGCGCGCTCGCGGCCCAGGTTCTGGGCGTATTCGGGCTTGTTCCAGACCGCCGGGTCTTCCAGCTCGCGGTTTACTTCGATCAGACGATCATGTTTCAGATCGTAGTCAAAGATACCCCCGAATGGACTGGGTACGGTCGGAGAGGTCCTTGATGCTGTTGAGGATCGGTTGGATTTCCATGGCGGGCATCTCTCACGGGTATAGGGCGTAGAAAAGCCGACAAGTATACGTGAACTGTCGTCAGCCTAAAAAGGTTTACGACAGATCGCCCTCGCCCGCCGCCTGCGCCCGGCGGCCCGTTCAGCCGGCGATGGCCACCTGGTTGCGGCCGCCGTGCTTGGCGTTGTAGAGCGCCTGGTCGGCCAGTTCGATGAGCTGGCGACAGGCCTGCCCGGCCTGGGGCACCAGGGTCGCCACGCCGATGCTGATGGTCAGCGGCGAGCCCGGGGTGGGCAGTTCGTGGCGGATGTTCAGGTCCTGCACCAGGCGCCGCAGCTTTTCCGCCAGCAGGCGCGCGCCACCGGGGGAGGTGTTGGGCAACACCATGACGAATTCTTCGCCGCCGTAGCGCGCCGGCAGGTCGGAGGGGCGACTGGCGCTGGCGCGGATCGCCCCGGCCACCTGGCGCAGCGCCTCGTCGCCCTGCACGTGGCCGAAGGTGTCGTTGTAGGCCTTGAAGTGGTCCACGTCCATCAGCAGGATCGAAAGCTGGGTCTGCTCGCGCAGCGAGCGGCGCCATTCCATTTCCAGGTATTCGTCGAAGTGCCGGCGGTTGGACAGCCCGGTCAGGCCGTCGGAGTTCATCAGCCGCTGCAGCACCAGGTTGGTTTCCAGCAACTGCTGCTGGCTCTCGCGCAGGGCGCGGTAGGCCTCGTCGCGCTGCTGCAGGGCGAGGTAGGAGCGCGAGTGGTAGCGCACCCGGGCGATGAGTTCGATGGCATCGGGCAGCTTGACCAGGTAGTCGTTGGCCCCCGCGCCGAATGCCGCGCTCTTCACCGTCGGGTCTTCCTTGGTCGACAGGACGATGATCGGCAGGTCGCGGGTGGCCGGGTTGGCGCGGTACTCGCGCACCAGCGAGAGGCCATCGGCGCCGGGCATCACCAGGTCCTGGAGGATCACCGTGGGCTTGATCTGGATCGCCAGGGCAATGGCCTGCTGCGGGTCGGCGCAGAAGTGGAAATCGATGCTGGGATCGTCCGCCAGCGCCCGGCGCACGGCTTCGCCGATCATCGGCTGGTCGTCCACCAGCAGCACCATCACAGCGGAATCGCCTGGGATGTTCACGGGATAGTTACTCGTCAGAGGGTTCATGCAATCAGCTCCGTAGCCCGCACTCAGGCGCAGACCTCAGCCAGTCGGCGGGCGATGTCGCCCAGCGCGCGGATTTCCACCGCAGCGCCGATCGCCGCCGCGGCCTTGGGCATACCGTACACGGCGCTGCTCTCCTGGTCCTGGGCCAGGGTCAGGAAACCGCGTTCGCGCATGTGTTTCAGGCCTTCGGCGCCGTCCCGGCCCATGCCGGTGAGCAGCACGCCGACGGCGTCGCCCACCCAATGTTCGACCACGCTGTCGAAGAACACGTCGATCGAGGGTCGGTAGATGTGGCCGCTGGGTTCGGCGGTGTAGGCCAGCTCGCCGCCCTTGAGCAGGCGGATGTGGTGATTGGTGCCGGCCAGCAGCACGCAGCCCGGCTGCGGCGGCTCGCCGTTGCGCGCCAGGCGCACGGGAATCTTCGACTGGGTCGAGAGCCACTCGGCCATGCCGGCGGCGAAGACCTCGTCGACATGCTGGACCACCACGACGGCGGCGGGAAAGTCCGCCGGCAGGCGCGCGAACAGATCCGCCAGTGCTGCCGGGCCGCCGGCCGAGGAACCGATGGCGACCAGCTTGCGTGCACCGCCGCCCTTGCGCGCCGGCACCGTATTGATCGCCGGGCGGCTGTCGTGCGGGGCGGTCAGCCAGGCCAGGTTCTGCAGCTTGCGCAGCAGCGGGCGGGCGGCTTCGGCGGGGTCGCCCACGCCCATGGTCGGCGTGTTCACCGCGTCCACCGCGCCATTGCCCATGGCGTCGAACACGCGGCTCATGTTCTGCTCCAGGTCCACGGTGACGACGATGATCGCGCAGGGGCTCTGCGCCATGATCCGGCGGGTCGCCTCCACGCCGTCCATCACCGGCATCAGCAAGTCCATGAGTACCACGTCGGGCTTGTGCACGGCGCACATTTCCAGCGCCTCCGCGCCGTTGGCGGCGACCCAGACGACGCGGTGCGCCGGCTCATAGGCCAGCGCCCGGCGCATGGCCTCCACCGCCAGGGGCATGTCGTTGACTATCCCTATCCTCATCCCTGTGCACCCCCGATCAGGTCGACCACCGCATCCAGCAGGGCCTCGTCATGGAAGCTGGCCTTGGCCAGATAATAGTCGGCACCGGCGTCCAGGCCGCGCCGCCGGTCTTCTTCGCGATCCTTGTAGGACACCACCATCACCGGCAGCGACTGCAGGCGGGTGTCGCGGCGGATCAGGTTGACCAGCTCGATACCGTCCATGCGCGGCATGTCGATGTCGGTGATGACCAGGTCGAAACGCTCCGAGCGCAGCGCGTTCCAGCCGTCCATGCCGTCCACCGCGACCGCCACGTCATAGCCGCGCCCCAGCAGCAGCTTGCGCTCCAGCTCGCGCACGGTGAGCGAGTCGTCCACCACCAGCACGCGCTTGCGCACCGGGCCGGAGAGACGGCCGGCGGGGTCGATGCGTTCCAGGCGACCGGTGGCCAGGAGTTTTTCCACCGAGCGCAGCATGTCCTCGACATCGAGGATCAGCACCGGCGTGCCGTCGTCCAGCAACGCGCCGGCCGAGACGTCCTGCACCTTGCCTAGCCGCGCATCCAGCGGCACCACCACCAGGGTGCGCTCGCCGATGAACTTTTCCACCGCTACGCCATAGGCGCTGTCGCGCTCGCGGATCACCACCACCGGAATCTCGTCCGGCGTGGCCTCTCCCTCGGGGCGTTGCAACAGCTGGCTGGCCGACACCAGGCCGACGTGCCGGCCCTCGTGCCAGAACTGCTGGCGGCCCTCGAGCTGGACGATCTCGTCCGGCGCCAGGCGGCGCATGCGCTCGATGTGCGCCAGCGGGAAGGCGTAGGCTTCGCCGCCGATGCTGACCACCAGGCTGCGCACCACCGACAGCGTCAGCGGCACCTCCAGGTGGAAGCGCGCGCCCTGCCCCGCCACCTGCTCCATGCGGATGCCGCCGCGCAACTGCCGCACCATGTGCTGCACGGCGTCCAGGCCGACGCCGCGGCCGGACACCTCGGTGACCTGCTCGCGCATGCTGAAGCCGGGCAGGAACAGGAAGCTCAGCAGTTCCTCCTCGGTGAGGCGCGCCACGGTCTCCTCGGTGGACAACTGGCGGCGCACGATGGCCGTGCGCAGGCGGTCGAGATCGACGCCACCGCCATCGTCGCGCAGTTCCAGCACCAGCATGCCGGCGTGGTGGCGCGCCAGCAGCTGGATCGTGCCCTCCTCCGGCTTGCCGTGGCGGGCGCGCACCTCCGCGGGTTCGATGCCATGGTCGACGGCATTGCGCAGCAGGTGGGTGAGCGGCGCTTCGAGCTTCTCCAGCACGTCGCGATCCACCTGGGTGGTGGCGCCCTGTACGTCCAGGCGCACGGTCTTGCCCAGCGAGCGGCCCAGGTCGCGGACCATCCGCGCCTGTCCCGAGAGCACGTCGGAGAACGGCCGCATACGGCACGACAGCGCAGTGTCGTAGAGCGACCGGGCACGCTGGCCAGCCTTGAAACTGAATTCGTCCAGCTCGGCGATCTGCTCGCTGAGCAGTTGCTGGCACTCGCCCACCAGACGCCGCGCGTCCGCCAGGTAGGCCTGCGCCTCGGTGTCGAGGTTGGCGGTGCTGGCAGCATCCCGCGCGCCATCGAGCACGCGGCTGGCACTGGCCTGGATGCGCTTGAGCCGTTGCAGCGAATCGAGCAGCGGTTTGAGGCGCTGGGATTCCACCAGCGATTTGCTGGAGTAATCGAGCAACTGGTTCAGGCGCTCGGCGGTCACCCGCAGCACGCGCTCGCCGGCTTCGTCGCTGTCGTTGGCGCGGCGACGCGGGGCGCTGTCGGCGGCGGGCGGCGCAGCCGGGATGGGCTGTTCGAGCACCACCGGCGCCGGCTCGGCAGGCAACGCCAGCGGCGGCGCGGGTGCGGGCGGAACGTGGCCGGCAACCAGCGCCTGCAGTTGTTCCACCATGGCCGGTACGCCCTGCCGGGCCTGCTCGGCACGGTCGGGCTGGGCATCGGCGATGTGCAGGAGGATATCGGTGCCGGCCAGCAGCGCGTCGATATGCCCGGAGGTCAACCGCAGCCGCCCCTCCTGGGCGCCGACCAGGCAGTCTTCCATTACATGGGCGACCTGCACGCCGGCATCCAGCCCGACGATCCGCGCGGCCCCCTTGAGCGAGTGCGCGGCGCGCATGCAGGCTTCGAGCTGGTCGGCCTGGCCCGGATTGCGCTCCAGCGCCATCAGCCCCTGCACCAGCACCTGCGTCTGGGCTTCCGCCTCCAGGCGGAACAGCTCCAGCATCGATGCGTCCTTCATCTGGTCCGGCGTCATGCGAGGCTCCGGGTGGCCGCGTCGAGCAGCGCTTCCTGGTCGAGCAGGCGGATGCTGCGCTGGCGCCACTGCATCACGCCACGGGTGAAGCGGTCATTGGCGGCGTGGCGTTGCGACGTGGCCTCGACGATGGCGTTCTCGTCCAGCGCGTGGATGCCGTCCACCTCGTCCACCGGCGAGATGATCGGCCCGCTGAGCGCCGCGAGGATCAGCATGCGCGGCACGACGCGGGCGTCGTCGCGGGCAACCGCGCGGCTGTCGAGGCCCAGCAGCTCGCCCAGGGAAATGCACGCCACCAAGGTGCCGCGCACATTGGCCACGCCCAGCAGCGCCGGCGAGCGCTGGTGCGGCAGCGAATGCACCACGCAGGCGGGCGCCACCTCGGCCAGGGCGCGGGTGGGCAGCCCCAGCCATTCCTCCCCGAGACGGAAAATCAGGTGCGGGCGCCCCTCCTCGACCTCCGCCTCGGTGGCATCGACCGGCGCCAGCTCCGCGCCGTCGCTGCCCAGCGAATAGCGGTCCAGGAGGCTGATGGCAGCGGCGGCATGCACCGGGCAGTTGCGGCAGTGGATGTACTCGGCCAGCCTCGGGCAGCTGCGGTCGCCGCGCACGCCGATGCGGTTCCAGCAGTCGTCGACGCTCGGCAGGTCGCCCTCGAGCGACGCGCTGTCGCGGTATGAAGAGCCGCGTTCAACCATTGCGCTTCACTCCTCGCGCGGCACGTTCCTGCAGGCGGCGGGCGCCGGCCGCGTCGCCCTGGGCCGCGAGCAGCGCGGCCAGGTGTTGCAGGCTTTCCTGGTGATCGGGTTGCAGGTACAGGGCCTTGCGGTAGTACCCCTGGGCTTCGCTGCCCTGCCCCTGGGCATCGGCCAGCAGGCCCAGCCAGTAGAAGACTTCGGCGTCCGGGCCCTTTTCGGCCAGCAACGCTTCGCAGCGCTGGCGCGCTTGCGTGGCCTGGCCGGAATTGGCCAGCCGGGCGATGTCCACCAGTGCGTTATCGGCAGGCGAGGCGGCCGGCTGAACGGTGTTGCCGGCCGGACGGGGACGCAGCGGCGTGGGCTTGGGCGCCGCCGGGCGCGGGATCGGCGCCGGCGCCGGGGCCGTCCACTTCGGCGGCGCGGCGCGCGGGGCGGCGTCGGCAACCTGCAGCGGGAAGGCGAAGGACTGCGCCACGCCCAGCGGTCGCAGGCCGATGCGCGACATCAGGCTGGCCTCGGCCGGGCCGATGAACAGCACGCCGTCCGGCCGCGCCAGGCGGCGCAGCACCTCCACCACCTGCGTCTGGGTCGGGCGGTCGAAGTAGATCAGCAGGTTGCGGCAGAATACATAGTCGTAGGGCGCCTCGCCAGCCAGCAGGCCCGGTGCGAGCAGGTTGCCAACGCGGAAGCGGACCGCGCGGCGCACCGCTTCACTGAGCTGGTAATCGTTGCCGTCGGCGCTGAAGTAGCGCTCGCGGAAGCCCAGGTTGGAGCCGCGGAAGGAATTGCGCCCGTAGCGCCCCTCCTCCGCGCGCTCCAGCACCGCGCGGCTGACATCCAGCGCGTCGACCTGGAACGCCGCGGGCGCCAGCCCGGCATCGAGCAGCGCCATGACGATGGAGTACGGCTCCTCGCCGGTGGAACACGGCAGGCTGAGCAGCCGCAGCGGGCGGGTGCCGGCCAGCTCCAACGCGCGCCGGGCAGCGAGGTGGGCCAGCGCGGCGAAGGATTCGGGATAGCGGAAGAACCAGGTCTCCGGGACGATCACCGCCTCGATCAACGCCTGCACTTCCTCGGCGGAGCCCTGCAGTTGCAGCCAGTAGTGCTCGACATTGCCGCCGCTGACCTGGTTGCAGCGCTGGCGCACGGCGCGCTCGATCACCGCGTCGCCGACCGACTCGGCGTCCAGGCCGATGCGCTCCTTGAGCAGCTGGGCGAAGCGTGGGTCGCTCATGCCGGCGCATCCCCCGCGTCTTGCAGCAGGCGCGCTCGGGCTTCGTCGCTGAGCAGTTGATCGACGCTCACGCGCTGCAGCAGGCCGTGCTCGTCTTCCAGCACGGGGCCGAGGTAGCGGGCGCTGCCGTTGTCCAGCGCGTAGGCACGGAACGCCGCCGGATCCCGGCGCAGGGTGTGGGTTGCCTGTTCGAGGATCAGCCCGAGCCGCCGCTGCTGCCCCTCATCATCGGCGCGGTAACGCACCAGCACCAGGCGCGTGCTGGTACGCCGCAGCGCGCTGTGACCGAACGCCAGTTGGCTGAGATCGAGCACGGGTAGCAGCTCGCCACGGTGCGGGAACAATCCGGCAACCCAGGCGGGCGCTTCCGGCACGTGCTTGAGCACGGGCAATGGCAGCACCTGCAGGACGTCATCGACGTCCAGCGCGTAGCGGTCCGTCCCCAGGCGGAACTGCAGGTACAGCCTGCCCGCCGCGGCGTCAGACCTTGAAGCGGGAGACGCCATTGCGCAGTCCATTGGCCACGAGGTTCAGCTCATCGATGGCGAAGCTGGCCTGGCGCAGGGATTCCACCGTCTGCCCGGTGGCCTCGCCGAGCTGCACCAGCGCCTGGTTGATCTGCTCGGCGCCGGTGGCCTGGGCCTGCATGCCCTCGTTGACCATCTGCACGCGCGGCGCCAGGGCCTGCACCTGCTGGATGATCTGCGAGAGCTGCTCGCCGACCTGGCCGACTTCCGAGATGCCGCGGCGCACCTCCTCGGAGAACTTGTCCATGCCCATCACGCCGGCAGACACGGCGGACTGGATCTCGCGGACCATCTGTTCGATGTCGTAGGTGGCCACGGCGGTCTGGTCGGCCAGGCGACGCACCTCGGTGGCGACCACGGCGAAACCGCGGCCGTACTCGCCGGCCTTCTCCGCCTCGATGGCGGCATTGAGCGAGAGCAGGTTGGTCTGGTCGGCCACTTTCACGATGGTGGTGACCACCTGGTTGATGTTGCCGGCGCGCTCGTTGAGGATTGCCAGCTTCGCGTTGACCAGTTCGGCGGCGCCCATCACGTGGTGCATGGTCTCTTCCATGCGCGCCAGGCCCAGCTGGCCGGAGCCGGCCAGGGTGGAGGTCTGCTCGGCGGCCGAGGACACCTCGGTCATGGTGCGCACCAGGTCGCGGGAGGTGGCGGCGATTTCCCGCGAGGTGGCGCCGATCTCGGTGGTGGTGGCGGCGGTTTCGGTGGCGGTGGCCTGTTGCTGCTTGGACGTCGCGGCGATCTCGGTGACCGAGGTGGTGACCTGGATGGCCGAGCGCTGCGCCTGCGCGACCAGGGTCTTGAGCTCCTCGGCCATGCCGTTGAAGCCGGTTTCGATCACGGCGAACTCGTCGTTGCGCTCCATCGCCAGGCGCGTGGTGAAGTCGCCGCTGCCCATGACCTGCAGGCCCTTCACCACCTGGCGCACCGGCTCGGTGATGGCGCGCATCAGCAGCAGCCCGCAGACCGCCGCCACCAGCAGGGCGAGCAGCATCGACACCAGCATGATGATCTTGGCCCGGTGCACTTCGACGACGATGTCGGCCGCCGCCGTATCGGCGATTTGCTTGTTCAGGTCGATCAGTTCATTGAGTGTCCGGCGCCCGGCTTCCCAGGCGGGGTCGAGCTTGTCCACCACCATCTGGCGGCCCGCGGCGCGGTCCTTGGTGTACTGGTCCAGCACCTGCGCCAGCAGCTCTTCGTAGCCCTGCGCCTGCTGCTTGAAGCGGTCCATCAATTGCCGGTCGCGCGTCTCGTGGATGGTCAGTTCGTACTTGGCGATGCGGTCGAACAGCACGTCATGATTGGCGTTGAAGGCCTGGCGGTCCGTCGCGTCGAGCGCCTTCTCCTGGCTCAGCCCGACCAGCATGTGCACCATCAGGATGCTGTCGGTCCAGGCCGAGCGCACGGTGGTCAGGGCGTAGGTCCCCGGCATGGCGTCCCGGCTCACCCGGTCGGTGCTCTTCTCGATGTCCAGCAGCCGGATGTAGGAAATCACTACCATCAACAGCATGATCGCGATGACGACAGCAAAGCTGGCCAGGATGCGTTGGCGTAGAGTCCAGTTCTTCACAGCGTTCCCCAGAGATGGTCGAGACATGCTGACGAAAGTGCACTTGAAAGAGCTTAGGCTCGCAAATGCAAATTCCTACTAATTCCTCAGCAAGATACGACATATAGTATCTGGACAGAGGTGAAACTCGCCTCCTTATTCCAAATTTCCAGCACATTTTCCCGCCCCGGAACGCCGACGAAATCCGCCCATGCTGTCCCTCGCCCTGGCCGCCCACGCCGGCCTGTTCCTCTCGGCATTCGGCGCCGCCACCCTGCTGCCGCTGCAATCCGAAGCCGTGCTGGTCGCCCTGCTGCTGGGCGGCCACTACCCGCTGTGGTCCCTGCTGCTGGCCGCAAGCCTGGGCAACGTGCTCGGTTCGCTGGTGAACTGGCTGCTGGGGCGGGGGCTGGAGCGCTGGCGCGGCAGCCGCTGGTTCCCCGTGAGCGACGCGGCGCTGGCAAAGGCCCAGGGCCACTACCGGCGCTTCGGTAGCTGGTCGCTGCTGCTGAGCTGGGCGCCGGTGATCGGCGACCCGCTGACACTGATCGCCGGCGTCATGCGCGAGCCGCTGTGGCGCTTCCTGCTGCTGGTCACTCTCGCCAAGGTCGGCCGCTACGCCGTGCTGGCCTGGCTCACGCTCGCCTGACTCACGCTCGTCTGACCCACGCTCGTCTGAATAGTCCCCTCGTCAAAAGCGGACAGGTTTTTCCTCTGCTAGTCCTGTTTTGCCACTGCATCGAAAAAATGGCGCCAAGTAATATCAATGCGCCATCACCGTGCATGGCAGGGCCACAGGCCCCTCGACCGGATTTTAGAAAAAGGGAATTTCACGATGTTCAGAAGCATGAGTATTGGCCGCCGCGCGTCCCTGGGTTTCGCCGTCATGGGCCTGCTCCTGGTGTTCCTCGGGCTGTTCTCGCTGTACAAGCTCTCGACCTTGCGCGCCGCCTCCGAAGAGATCGACAGCAACTGGTTGCTGAGCATCAACCACATGAACCAGTTGTCCGGCGACATCGCCCGCATCCGCCTGGAGTCCATGCGCCTGCTTGTCAACCACGACAGCGCCGCCCGTGAGCGCAGCCTGGGCCTGATCGCCGAGGCGCGGCAGGACAAGGACAAGGTGCTCGCCGACTACCGCCGGCTGATCCTCAGTGCCGAGGAGCAACAGCACACCGATGAGCTGCGCCAGGCGCTGGACGGCTACCTCGGCTTCGTCGACCAGTTGCTGGAGAAGGTCCGCCAGTCCGACGACGACGGCGCGCTGCAACTGCTCAACGGCAGCATCGCCCAGCAGGGCGCCGAGCTGAACAAGCGCCTCACCGCGCTGATCGACCTCAACCGCAACGGCGCCGCCGCGGCCGCCGAGCGCGCCGTGGAGCAGTACCAGAGCGGCCGGCTGGTGGTCGGCGTGGTGCTGCTGCTGAGCGTCGGCCTGACCCTGCTGCTGGCCTGGCAACTCACCCGCAGCATCGTCGTACCGCTCAACCAGGCGGTACGCGTGGCGCAGACCATCGCCGGCGGCGACCTCAGCCAGCGCTTCAGCGTCGAAGGCCGGGATGAGCCGGCACAACTGCTCAATGCCCTGGCGGACATGCAGAACAGCCTGCGCGAGACCATCCGCGGCATCGGCAACTCGGCCAGCCAGCTCGCCTCGGCCGCCGAGGAAATGCACAGCGTGATGGAGGAAAGCAGCCGCGCCCTGCAGCAGCAGAGCGACCAGATCGAAATGGCCGCCACGGCCGTCAACCAGATGACCAGCGCGGTGGAGGAAGTCGCCAGCAATGCCGCGTCCACTTCCGCGGCCTCCCGCGAGGCGATCGACGCCGCGCGCACCGGCAGCGAGCGGGTGGACGAGACCTCCACTGCCATCGGCACCCTGGCCGGCGAAGTGGGCCAGGCCTCGCAGCAGGCCGAGGCGCTGGCGAACCAGGCGCAGGACATCGGCAAGGTGCTGGAGGTGATCCGCAGCGTCGCCGAACAGACCAACCTGCTGGCGCTCAATGCCGCCATCGAAGCCGCCCGCGCCGGCGAGGCCGGACGCGGCTTCGCGGTGGTGGCCGACGAAGTGCGTTCGCTGGCCCAACGCACCCAGAGTTCGACCCGCGAGATCGAGGAACTGGTTTCGGCGATCCAGAACGGCAGCGACCGCACCGTCGCCGCCCTGCTCAGCAGCACCGCCCATGCCGAGCGTACCGTCAGCCGCACCGGCGAGGCCGGCGCTTCGCTGCAGGTGATCCTCGAACGCATGTCGATGATCAACGAGCGCAACCTGGTGATCGCCAGCGCGACGGAAGAACAGGCCCAGGTCGCCCGCGAGGTGGACCGCAACCTGCTGACCATCCGCGACCTGGCGACCCAGACCTCGGCCGGCGCCACCCAGACCAGCGCGGCGAGCCAGGAGTTGTCGCGCCTGGCCGTGGACCTGAACGGAATGGTGGCGCGCTTCGTGGTCTGAAAGGCTGATTCCTAGGCCGATTTCGCCAACTGAGTAGCGAATTTGGACATGGCGATAGGGAATTTTTCCGGCATTTTCCTATCCAATGGCCATCATGGAATGCCACAGGGTGGATAGATGAAACTGTTGAAATTGTCGGCCGTGCTGGCCTCCGCCGCGCTGCTGAGCGCCTGCGGAGGCAACCAGGCCAAGGTCTGCGGCTCGGACGACGTGAAGAACCAGCTGGTGAAGATCTTCCTGTCGGGCGCCCTCTCCAGCCAGTCCGACGCCCTGAGCAAGGCCGAACTGAAGGATGTGGCGATCATCGACAAGGACCCGGACAGCGGCGTGCTGGAATGCGTCGGCACCTTGACCGTGCCGGTGGTTGGCCAGGTCGCCTCGGGCACTCTGAAGTACCAGATCGCGCCTGCGGCCAAGTCCGAGCACGACTACCTGCTGCTGCTCGCCGACGGCCCGCTGGCGAACGCCTTCGCCAAGCGCATCGAAGGGATGATCCCGCAGCAGTGAGGGTTATCCACAGGCAATGAAGAACCGGCCCATGTGGCCGGTTTTTTATTGGGCGATCCAGGAACCACCCTGTAGGAGCGGGCCATGCCCGCGATCCGCCGGCTGGGCCGGCGCCTGTCCTGATGCTGATCGTGCAGGTTTGCGACCTCGGCTTGGGAGTTCCTGCGTCGCTCCGGTGGGCGCCCGGACTTCTTGTTTCGCCCCCCCGGGCGACCTTCTTTGGCAAACGCCCCAAAGAAGGCAAAGGTCTTGCCCCGGACATCCGGTTTTTCGCTCAGGCGAAAAATTCCCTCGCTCCAGCGAAGTTTCAGGGGCACGCCGCGACGGGCCATCCCTGGCCCATCGCAGCTCTCGCGGCATCCATGCCGCTCAACCCCTGAAACTCCGCTTCCACTCGGCCTCCTGAACGGGGCGGTTCGGCGTGTGCGGATGTTTCTCTGGAAGTCTTCAGCATCAGAGCCAAAGCCCTAGCTTGAATCGGGCGGGCTATTCGTAGGAGCGAGGGGCACCTAGTTCTTGCTCGCTAACCGCCCCTGGCTTTTGGCCGCGCAATCCTATGCGGCGCAGCCCCCTCCAGGCCAAGGCAGCGCCCTGCAACATCCGAGCAAAAGAAGCGTCGGCCCTGCCGACAGATCACGGGCATGGCCCGTTCCTACAGGTGAACGTGGGTGCCATGCGGTTCGCGAGCAAGCTCGCTCCTACGAAGAGCCCGCGTCTCCGATCCAGCCTTGGCTCTGTTTTTCTACGACTTCCAGAGAAACATCCGCGCACTCCGAACCGCCCCGTTCAGGAGGCCGAGTGGAAGCGGAGTTTCAGGGGTTGAGCGACATGGATGTCGCGAGAGCTGCGATGGGCCAGGGATGGCCCTTCGCAGCGTGCCCCTGAAACTTCGCTTCAACGAGGGAATTTTTCGCCTAAGCGAAAAACCGGATGTCCGGGGCAAGACTTTTTGGTTCCTTTTGTGGCGTTTGACAAAAGGGACTCGCCCGAGGGGGCGAAACACAGAGTTCGCGTGCAAGCTGGAGCGGCGCTGAAATACCCAAGCTGAGGCAGCACATCCGAAATATTGGAGTCAGGGCAGGCGTCGGCCCTGCCGACGGATCACGGGCATGGCCCGTTCCTACAGGTGAGTATCAGGCGCCGGCCTGTAGGAGCGCGACCCGCGACCACCGTCGGATGAAAGGGTCAGAACCCCTCCAGATCGATCAACTCCCCCTCGAAGCGAATCGACCCGCCCTCCTCGTTCGCCTCGCCACCCTGGATCTCGCCGTAATAAGAGAGCCCGTTCTCCAGCGTCACACAGACGTGGGTCGGCTCGTCCGGCGCATCCAGCTGGCCCTTGAAGCGCACCTCGATCACGCCCTCTTCCGGCGCGCTGAGGGTCACCGTCACGCGGGCGTTGTCCACCGCTTCGGCCTCGCGCCCCCAGTGTTCGGCGCTGACGGTCACGGTAGCGATTTCCTGTTTCATGCTCGAAGGCTCTCCAGAAGGCTCCGGCGCCATGCGCGCCGGCTGATGGCGCCAAGGATACCGCGCCGCCGAAGCCGCCGAAACGGCGGTTTTCCCCTGCGACCGCCCGTCGCCTGCCCTCCCTGCACTTCCATGCACCGCCCGCCGCTGCTGGCCTGGGCACTCCGACTGCCACGGCAAATACGCCTTGCGTAAACCGTATTATGGTATACCATGATACCGAATCCCTTCCCCAACCCAGCCGCAGTCATCACTGGAGCGACCCATGAGTTTCGAGATTCGCAAGATCGTCACCTACAGCGAGCAGACCTTCATCGAAGCCGGCAAGGCCACCGACACGCCGGTGACCATGGTCGGCCTCGCCGTGGTGATCAAGAACCCCTGGGCCGGTCGCGGCTTCGTCGAAGACCTCAAGCCCGAGATCAAGGCCAACTGCTCCGAGCTGGGCGCGCTGATGGTCGAGCGCCTGACCGCCGCCATCGGTGGCGCTGACAAAATCCAGGCCTACGGCAAGGCCGCCGTGGTCGGCGCCGATGGCGAGATCGAGCACGCCTCCGCCGTCATCCACACCCTGCGTTTCGGCAACCACTACCGCAAGGCCGTGGATGCCAAGAGCTACCTGAGCTTCACCAACAAGCGCGGCGGCCCGGGCACCTCGATCCAGATCCCGATGATGCACAAGGACGACGAAGGCCTGCGCTCGCACTACATCACCCTGGAAATGCAGATCGAAGACGCCCCGCGCGCCGACGAGATCGTCGTGGTACTGGGCGCCGCTGACGGTGGCCGCCTGCACCCGCGCATCGGCAACCGTTACATCGACCTGGAAGAACTGGCCGCCGAACAGGCCCAGTGATCCACACCGTGCAGGAGCGCTCCATGATTCGGCTCACCGCTGAACGCACACCGGCCGGCACCAGTTACCTGGCGACCGGCCAGGGCCATCCCGTGGTACTGATCCACGGCGTCGGCCTGAACAAGGAAATGTGGGGCGGCCAGATCGTCGGTCTGGCCCCGCACTTCCAGGTCATCGCCTATGACATGCTTGGCCATGGCGCGAGTCAGCTGCCGCAGCCGGACTGTGGGCTGGTCGGTTACGCCGACCAGCTGCGCGAGCTGCTGGACCACCTGGGCGTGACCACTGCCACGGTCATCGGTTTCTCCATGGGTGGCCTGGTGGCACGGGCCTTCGCCCTGCACCATCCCGAGCGCCTGGACGGCCTGGTCGTGCTCAACAGCGTGTTCAACCGCAGCGCCGAACAGCGCGCCGGGGTGATCGAGCGCACCCGCCAGGCCGCCGAGCACGGCCCGGACGCCAACGCCGAGGCCGCCCTGTCGCGCTGGTTCAGCCGCGAATACCAGGCCGCCAACCCGGCGCAGATCGCCGCGATCCGCCAGACCCTTGCCAGCAACGATCCGCAGGGCTATCTGACAACCTACACGCTGTTCGCCACGCAGGACATGTACCGCGTGGACGACCTGGGCAGCATCAAGGTGCCGACCCTCGTCGCCACCGGCGAGCTGGACCCGGGCTCGACGCCGAAGATGGCCACCGAGCTGGCCGAACGCATTCCGGGCGCCAAGGTGGTGGTGCTCGACGAGCAGCGCCACATGATGCCGGTGGAGTCGCCGCGGCTGGTCAACCAGATGCTGCTCGACTTCCTGCAACAGGCGCAGGTTTCCAAGAATCACGTACAGGGGAATGTCGCATGACCCTCGCACGCTTCCAGATGTTCATCGATGGCCAGTGGGTCGACGCCGTCTCCGGCAAGACCTTCCAGAGCCTCAACCCGGCCCTGGCCAAGCCCTGGGCGGAATTGCCCGATGCCGACGAAGCCGACGTCGAGCGCGCCGTGCAGGCCGCCCAGCGCGCCTTCGACGCTCCGGCCTGGCGCGGCCTCACTGCCACCGCGCGGGGCAAGCTGCTGCGCCGCCTGGGCGATCTGATCGCCGAGAACAAGGAACACCTGGCGCAGCTGGAAAGCCGCGACAACGGCAAGCTGATCCGCGAGACCCGCGGCCAGGTCGGCTACCTGCCGGAGTTCTTCCACTACACCGCGGGCCTGGCCGACAAGCTCGAAGGCGGCACCCTGCCGCTGGACAAGCCCGACCTGTTCGCCTACACGGTGCACGAGCCGCTGGGCGTGGTCGCCGGGATCATCCCGTGGAACAGCCCGCTGTACCTGACCGCGATCAAGCTGGCCCCGGCGCTGGCCGCCGGCAACACCATCGTCCTCAAGCCCTCCGAACACGCCTCGGCGACCATCCTCGAACTGGCCCGCCTGGCTACCGAAGCCGGCTTCCCGGCCGGCGTGGTCAACGTGGTCACCGGCTTCGGCCCGAGCACCGGTGCGGCGCTCACCCGCCACCCGCTGGTGCGCAAGATCGCCTTCACCGGCGGCGCCGCCACCGCGCGCCACGTGGTGCGCAGCAGCGCGGAGAACTTCGCCAAGCTGTCGCTGGAACTGGGCGGCAAGTCGCCCAACATCATCTTCGCCGACGCCGACCTGGACAGCGCCATCAACGGCGCCGTGGCCGGCATCTACGCCGCCTCCGGGCAGAGCTGCGTCGCCGGCTCGCGCCTGCTGGTGCAGGACGAGATCTACGACGAGTTCGTCGCCCGCCTGGTGGAACGTGCCCAGCGCATCCGCATCGGCAACCCGCAGGACGAGCAGAGCGAGATGGGCCCTATGGCCACCGCGCAGCAGCTCGCCGTGGTCGAAGGCCTGGTCGCCGACGCCCTGGCCGAAGGCGCCCGCCTGCGCCTGGGTGGCAAGCGTCCGTCGATCGACTCCGAAGGCTGGTTCTACGAGCCGACCCTGTTCGAGTGCGACAGCCACTCGATGAAGATCATGCAGGAGGAAGTCTTCGGCCCGGTCGCCTCGGTGATCCGCTTCAAGGACGAGGCCGAGGCCCTGGCCATGGCCAACGACTCCCAGTTCGGTCTCGCCGCCGGCATCTGGACCCGCGACCTGGGCCGCGCCCACCGCATGGCCCGTGGCGTGCGCAGCGGGATCATCTGGGTCAACACCTACCGCGCGGTGTCCGCCATGGCGCCCATCGGCGGCTTCCACAACAGCGGCTACGGCCGCGAGAGCGGCATCGATTCGGTGCTGGCCTACACCGAGCTGAAGACGGTGTGGATCAACCTCTCGCAGGCGCCCATGCCCGACCCGTTCGTGATGCGCTGAGAACCCGTTGAATGTCTCGCCGAGCGCAGCCCATGCAAGGCAAAAGCAGGCGAGAAAGCGCAGTTTACGCGCTGTAAATGAGCATTTTGAGCCTGCTTTTAACGCCGCATGGGCAAGCGCAGGCAGACATTGAACAGGTTCGGAGGAGCGACGAAATGATCGAACCCGGCATCTACAAAGAAGTGATGGGCTCCTTCCCGTCCGGCGTCACCGTGGTCACCACCCTGGACGCCGATGGCAGGATCGTCGGCATCACCGCCAGCGCGTTCAGCGCGCTGTCGATCGACCCGGCGCTGGTGCTGTTCTGCCCCAACTACGAGTCGGACACCTATCCCATCCTGCGCGACAGCAAGCAGTTCGCCATCCACCTGCTGTGCGCCGACCAGCAGGCGGAGGCCTACGCCTTCGCCAGGAAGGGCCAGGACAAGGCCAAGGGCATCGAGTGGCGGCTGAGCGAGCTGGGCAACCCGCTGCTGACCCGCGCCACCGCGATCATCGAATGCGAGCTGTGGCGCGAGTACGACGGCGGCGACCACGCGATCATCGTCGGCGCGGTGAAGAACCTGATCCTCCCGGAGCAGGAGGTCACCCCGATGGTCTATCACCGCGGCAAGCTCGGCGCGCTGCCGGAGATAGCCGGCTGACGCCTTCCAGGGCCGCTCGCCATCACCCTCGGCAGCGGCCTTTTTTCATGGTCCGCCCGCGCTGGCGGACCCGGTTACAACCTGTAGGAGCGGGCCATGCCCGCGATCGCGCGCATGGCGCGCTCCTACAGGGAGACGCGTGAGGAATACCCGATGAGCAACGAGAAATACGAGAAAGGCCTGGCCATCCGCACCCAGGTGCTGGGCGAGGCCTACGTCAGCAAGTCGATCCAGAACGCCGACGACTTCACCCGCCCGCTCCAGGAGATGGTCACCGAGTACTGCTGGGGCCACGTCTGGGGCCGGGAGGGCTTATCGCTCAAGGAACGCAGCATGATAAACTTGGCGATGATTTCGGCACTCAACCGCCCCCACGAACTCAAGCTGCACGTGCGCGGCGCCCTGCGAAACGGCTTATCCCGCGAGCAGATCCGCGAGATCCTCCTGCAGGTCGGCATCTATTGCGGGGTTCCCGCGGCGGTGGACAGTTTCCGCCTCGCCCGCGAAGCCTTCGCCGAGGCCGACGCCGAGGAACGTGGTTGATTGCTGGCCCGACTTGACGAAAGAGCGCCCCAGGGTGCTCCATCGATCTTCCTATGGACAGCCAGAACACAGAGCGGACCCCATGAAACGCTTGCCACTCGACGATAGCTTCAAGGTCAATCGCAACCCCGTCACCCTGCGCGAAATCGTCCTCGACAAGCTGCGCGGCGCCATCCTCAACTTCCAGCTGCTGCCGGGCGACCGCCTGGTGGAGCGCGATCTGTGCGACCGCCTGGGCGTCAGCCGCACCTCCGTGCGCGAGGCGCTGCGTCACCTGGAATCCGAGGGCCTGGTGGAGTTCGCCGATGCGAAGGGTCCACGCGTCGCCATCATCACCCTGGAAGACGCGGTCGACATCTACGAGTTGCGCTGCGTGCTCGAAGGCCTGATCGTCCAGCTCTTCACCCTCAACGCCAAGGCCCGCGACATCCGCAACCTGGAGCGCGCGCTGGAGGAGAACCGCCAGGCGCTGGAAGACGGCGAGCTGCAGCAGGTCATCGAGTCGGTGCAGGGCTTCTACGACGTACTCCTGGAAGGCTCGGGCAACCGCACCGCCGCCACCCAGCTGCGTCAGCTCCAGGCGCGCATCAGCTACCTGCGGGCCACCTCCGTGTCCCAGGAAAACCGTCGCGCCGCCAGTAACCAGGAAATGGAACGCATGGTCGAGGCGATCAAGAGCGGCGACCCGGTTGCCGCTCACCAGGCCTCGGTCGACCACGTGCGCGCCGCCGCCAAGGTCGCCCTGGACTACCTGCGCTCCAAGCAGGACGGCGCCGGCAAGGTGCGCGACATCGCCACCCCCATCGCGCTCAAAGAGCCGCGCATAGGCCGCTGACGCCATGCCCGCCCCGCGCTTCTGTCCCGCGTGCGGCAGTGGCGGCCTCAGCCGCCAGTGCCCGCCGGGGGACACCCATGAGCGCCTGGTCTGCGCGGGTTGCGGCTACATCCACTACGAAAACCCCAAGGTCATCGCCGGCTGCATCATCGAGCGCGACGGCAAATACCTGCTCTGCCAGCGCGGCATCCCGCCGCGCCCGGGCACCTGGACGCTGCCGGCCGGCTTCATGGAAAACGGCGAAACCACCGAGCAGGCCGCCCTGCGCGAAGTCTGGGAAGAGACAGGCGTGCGCGCCGACATCGTCTCGCCCTACTCCATCTTCAGCGTGCCGAAGATCAGCGAGGTCTACATCATCTTCCGCGCCAGCGTGATCGAAGAAACCGGCGAGCACGGCCCCGAGACCCTGCAGGTGAAATTCTTCGCCCCGGAGGAAATCCCCTGGGAGTGCATCTACTACCCGGCGATCCGACAGATCCTCGAACGCTACATCGAGGAACGCCAGGCAGGGGTGTATGGCATCTACATGGGCAACGACGACACCGGGAAGGTGCATTTCATCCGCTGATGCCCCGGCTCTGGGGAACAATGCCCCGTGTGAACGCGCGATTTGTGCCGTCGCGGGCATGGCCCGCTACTACACGAGCCGACCTGTAGGAGCGTGCCATGCACGCGATCCGTCGGCAGGGCCGACGGTTGGTCCTAACACACCGCCCCCGTGCAAACCGGCGATGCGGGTTGCTGATCTCCCTTCTGGAACGCCATCTGGATCTGACCGCGCGTTTTCGCGAGGTCGCGGGCATGGCCCGCTCCTACACGAGCCGACCTGTAGGAGCGTGCCATGCACGCGATCCGTCGGCAGGGCCGGCGGTTGGTCCTAGCACCACCGCCGCCCATGAAGCTCGGTGATTCGGGTTGCTGATCTCCCTTCTGGAACGCCATCTGGATCTGACCGCGCGTATCCGCGTGTTCGCGGGCATGGCCCGCTCCTACAGGGGACACCGAATCAGCTGGCTGGCTTGCGGCTGTTTCCTCTCGTAGCGAACAGCAGCGAACGTGATAGTCGATCCACTCACATAGAGGATCGACCATGGCCCTGCACTCTCCCGGCCGGGCCGCATTGCGCAAAGGCCGCGTCGCCCTGCCCCATGCGGTCTATCTGATCACCACCACGACGCTTCGGCGCCAATCTTTCTTCACCAATTTCGCAGCAGGCTGCGCGGCAGCACGCTGCTTCGAGGATCGGCAACTGTTGAATGGCTGCACCATGCTTGCCTGGGTACTGATGCCAGATCATGTGCACTGGCTACTCCAACTGGGCGAAGAGGCCTGCCTGGAGACGACCGTGAAGAACCTGAAATCCGCCAGCGCACGCCTGGCCAATCGGGCCATGGGCAGGCGCAGCGAGCTATGGACACCGGGCTTTACGTCGTGAGGATGACCTGCGCCAAGCCGCGCGGTACCTGGTCGCGAATCCGATTCGGGCGGGATTGGTTCGGCGATTCGGCGAGTATCCCTTCTGGAACGCCATCTGGATCTGATTGCACGTATCCGCGCAGTCGCGAGCATGGCCCGCTCCTACAACAGGAGTAGACCTGTAGGAGCGTTCCGCGCACGCGATCCGTCGGCAGGGCCGGCGGCTGGTCCTGACGCCACCACCACCCGCAGAAAACGGCGAGAGGCCAATCGACACTCATTCGGCGAGACGTCTTCAGGATCGGACCGCGCGTTTTCGCGCGTTCGCGGGCATGGCCCGCTTCTACACGAGGGTGCCGCGCGCGATCCGGCGGTTGGGCCAGACACCTACTACATCCGAAAAAACGCCAGGCAAAAAAATCCCCCGACGCCAACGGCACGCCGGGGGTGCAAGGGATAAATCGTCAGGATTCGTTCAGTGCGCGCCCTTGGTCAGGTCGCTCTCGTTCCACTGGTCGTACACGCAAGCATCGGCGGCGGCCCAGCGCACGCGCACCTCGCTGCCGGGGGCCAGCGGCTGGGTGTTGCCGGACAGCTCCTTCAGCGTCAGCATCGCGCCGCTGGCGGTGACCACGCTGCAGGTCAGGCTCTCGCCGAGGAACACCGTCTCGGCCACTTTCGCCGGGATTTCGTTCCAGCCCGCCGCCAGCGGCGTGGCGGCGGCCTGGGTCGGGCTCAGTACCTGGGCTTTTTCCGGACGCACCATCAGCAGGATGTCCTGGCCCTCGCGCAGGTTCGCGGTCGGGCGGATGGCCAGTGCGCGGCCTTCGAATTCCGCCGCGGCGTTGCCATGGGCACGGGCGCGAAGGAAGTTGGAGTTGCCCAGGAACGACGCCACGAAGGCATTCGGCGGGTTCTGGTAGAGGTCGTAGCCGCTGCCCAGGCCGACGATCTTGCCGTGGCTGAAGATGGCGATGCGCTGGGACAGGCGCATCGCTTCCTCCTGGTCGTGGGTGACGTAGACGATGGTGATGCCAAGGCGACGGTGCAGGTGGCGTAGTTCGTCCTGCAGGTCCTCGCGCAGCTTCTTGTCCAGCGCGCCGAGGGGTTCGTCCATCAGCAGGATGCGCGGTTCGTAGACCAGCGCGCGGGCGATGGCGACGCGCTGCTGCTGGCCACCGGAGAGCTGCGCCGGGCGGCGGTGGGCGAACTGGTCCAGTTGCACCAGCTTGAGCATGGCGTCGACGCGGCGCTCGCGCTCGGCGCCCTTCTGCTTGCGGATGTCCAGCGGGAAACCGATGTTGTCGCGCACCGAAAGGTGCGGGAACAGCGAGTAACGCTGGAACACCATGCCGATGTCGCGCTTGTGCGGTGGCACGTTCACCAGCGACTGGCCGTCCACCAGGATCTCGCCGCTGCTGGGCGTCTCGAAGCCGGCCAGCATGGACAGCGTGGTGCTCTTGCCCGAGCCGCTGGAGCCCAGGAAGGTGAGGAACTCGCCGTCCTGGATGTCGAGGGAAATATTGTCCACGGCGGTGAAGTCGCCGTAGTGCTTGTTCAGGTTGCGCAGGCTGACCAGGGTCTTCTGCTCGCGGGATTCTTGGATCACGGCACTCATGGCATTTACCTCGGCGCTCAGGCGCGGATTTCGTTGCGCCGGCGCAGGGCGGCGGCGATCACCATCACCAGCACGGACAGGCCGATCAGCAGCGTCGAAGCGACGGCGATCACCGGGGTCAGGTCCTGGCGCAGGGTGGTCCACATTTTCACGGGCAGGGTCTGCAGGGTCGGGCTGGCCATCATCACGCTCAGCACCACTTCGTCCCAGGACACCAGGAAGGCGAACAGCGCACCGGCGACCATACCGGGGCGAATCGCCGGGAAGGTCACCTTGATCACCGCCTGCAGGCGCGACGCCCCGCAGATCACCGCGGCGTCCTCGATGGACTGGTCGAACAGCTTCAGCGAGTTGATGATCGAGATGATGGTGAACGGCAACGCGACGATCACGTGGCTGACCACGAAGGAGAACAGCGTGCCGGTGTAGCCGAGCTTGAGGAACAGCGCGTAGACCGCCACCGCGATGATCACCAGCGGCACGATCATCGGCAGGGTGAACAGCCCGTAGAGCATCTCCCGGCCGGGGAACTTGCCGCGCACCAGGGCGAACGCGGTGGGCAGGCCCAGGGCGACCGAGCAGATCGTGGTGAGGATCGCCACCTTCAGGCTGGCGAGCGCGGCGCTCATCCATTCGGGGTTGGAGAAGAACTGGCCGTACCACTTCAGCGTCCAGCCCGGCGGCGGGAACACCAGCCACTGCGAGGAGCCGAAGGACAGCAGCACGATGAACACGATGGGCAGCAGCAGGAAGGCCGCGATGGTGCCCGTCGTGAGGTAGAGGCCGACGCGCATGCGCCGGCTCATGGCATTGGGTGAGAGCAGCATGGCTTACCTCGCGCTACTGGAAGCCACCGGGGATTCCGGCTGCAGCTTCAGGTAGAGGTAGAACAGCACCAGGGTGATGGCGATCAGCAGCGCGGCGGCGGCGCTGGCCAGGCCCCAGTTGAGGAAGGATTGCACCTGCTGGACGATGAACTCCGGCAGCATCATGTTCTGCGCGCCGCCCAGCAGCGCCGGGGTGACGTAGTAGCCCAGGGACATGACGAAGACCATCAGGCCGCCGGAGAACAGCCCCGGCCGGCACAGCGGCAGGAACACCCGGAAGAAGTTGGTCCAGGGGCTGGCACCGCAGATCGAGCCGGCCTGCAGCACCATCGGGTCGATGGCGGCCATGGTGGCCTGCAGCGGCAGCACGATGAACGGGATCATGATGTAGCTCATGCCGATCACCACGCCGGTCAGGTTGTGCACCAGCTCCAGCGGCTGGTCGATGATGCCCAGCGCCATCAGGGTCTTGTTGATCACCCCCGAGGCCTGCAGCAGCACCAGCCAGGAGTAGGTGCGCGCCAGCAGGCTGGTCCACATCGACAGCAGCACGATGTTCAGCAACATGCGGCCCCAGCCGCGCGGCACCAGGGTAATCGCCCAGGCCAGCGGGAAGCCCAGCAGCAGGCTGATCACGGTGACCAGCGCGCCAACCGAGAAGGTGTTGAACAGCACCCGCGAGTAGGCCGAGTTGGCGAACAGCTGGGCGTAGTTGTCCAGGCCTGGGGTCGGCTCCAGCACGCCGCGCAGCAGCAGGCCGATCAGCGGGGCGAGGAAGAACAGGCCGAGGAACAGCAGCGCCGGCAGCAGGTTGCGCACGCCGCGCCAGCGGTGGGTGAGCACTTCATCCTGTCGCATGGGTTCGGCCTTCGGGGCCTTGCCGCCGGCGGCGCGGGATGCGCCTCCGGCAGCCTGGCCCGGCTGCATCACAGCCATTTTCACTTGACCAGCCATTCGTTCCACCGTGCGGCGATCGCCGGGCCGTTCTTCGCCCAGTAGGCGTAATCCAGGGTGATCTGCTCCTGCCCATAGGCGGTGGGCAGGTTCGGCGCGAGGTCGCCCTTGAGCTGGCCGACGCTGTCCAGGTTCACCGGGGCATAGGCGGTCAGGTTGGCGAAGTCGGCCTGGCCCTTGGCGCTGCTGGCGTTGGCCAGGAACTTCATCGCCGCGTCCTTGTTCTTCGCCCCCTTGGGCACCACGAGGAAATCGGCCATGACCAGGTTCTGTTTCCAGCTCACGCCCACTGGCGCGCCGTCCTGCTGCAGAGCGTAGATGCGGCCGTTCCAGAACTGGCCGAGGGTCGCCTCGCCGGAGGCCAGCAGTTGCTGCGATTGCGCGCCGCCGCCCCACCAGACGATGTCCTTCTTGATGGTGTCGAGCTTCTTGAAGGCGCGGTCCAGGTCCAGCGGATAGAGCTTGTCCTTGGCCACGCCGTCGGCCAGCAGGGCCAGCTCCAGCACGCCGGGGCTCGGCCATTTGTAAAGCGCGCGCTTACCCGGGTAGCTGGCGGTATCGAACAGCGCCGACCAGTCCTGCGGTTGCTTGCCGCCGACCTTGCCCTGGTTGTAGCCGAGCACGAAGGAGAAATAGAACGAGCCGACACCATGGTCGGAAACGAAGCGCGGGTCGATGCGGTCACGCTTGATGGTGTTGAAGTCCAGGGGCTCCAGCAGGCCCTCGGCGGCGGCGCGCAGGGCGAAGTCGGCCTCCACGTCGACCACGTCCCACTGGACGTTGCCGCTCTCCACCATGGCCTTGAGCTTGCCGTAGTCGGTGGGGCCGTCCTGGACCACGGCGACGCCGGTGGACTGGCTGAAGGGTTCGGCCCAGGCCTGCTTCTGCGCATCCTGGGTGGTGCCACCCCAGCTGACGAAGCTGAGGCTGTCGGCGCCGAAGGCAGCGGTGCCGGTTGCGCCCAGGACTGCCGCGGCCAGGACCGCGATCGCACGTTTTTTGAACACCATCTTGCTTGCCCTCATTGTTGTGATTGTTCACGGCGACCTTCGGGGGACGCCGGTCTGGAGCAGGTGGCCGGAGCGTCGTCAGGGTCCGATGGAGTGGCACGCTGACGGGCAGAAATCGTAAGGCCTACGGGATGTCATATTATGGTATTCCAAACTTTCCGCAAGTCCTCCGCGACACCGGCCATCGTGGCAGCGAAGCTTGGGTGAACACCGCGTCGTTCCTCGTGTTGCTCAGGTTGTTGATTGGAAAGGAAATCTTTTTTCACACTCGCCGCGCGGAAGTTTCTGGCGAAACGCCAGCACGGCGAGCGGACGAACGGATCAGCCCTCGAAAGGCAGCGTTTCCACCACTTCCAGGTCGTAGCCGGTGAGGCCGGCGTACTTCAGCGGTGCGCCGAGGTGGCGGATCTTGCCGACGCCGATGTCCTGCAGGATCTGCGCGCCGGTACCGACTTCGGAATAGATGCGCGACTGCGAGCGGGTGAACTGCCGCGGCGCCTGGGTCAGCTGCGGCACGCGGGCCAGCAGCGCCTGGGAGGACTCGTTGTTGGCCAGCACCACCACCACGCCGTGGCCGACCTCGGCGACCTTCTGCAGGGCGGCCCAGAGCGTCCAGTTCTTCGGCCCGGTGTACTCGGCGCCGACCAGGTCGCGTAGCGGGTCGATGACGTGCACGCGCACCAGGGTCGGCTCATCGCGCCGGATGTCGCCCATCACCATGGCCATGTGCACGCCGCCTTCGATGCGGTCCTCGTACGTGACAAGGCGGAAAGTGCCGTGCACCGTGGGCAGCTCGCTCTCGCCGATGCGCGCGACGGTGTGCTCGGTGCTCAGGCGGTAGTGGATCAGGTCGGCGATGGTGCCGATGCGGATGCCATGGCGCTTGGCGAAGGCTTCCAGGTCCGGGCGGCGGGCCATGCTGCCGTCGTCGTTCATCACCTCGACGATCACCGACGCCGGGGTCAGCCCGGCCAGGCGCGCCAGGTCGCAACCCGCCTCGGTGTGGCCGGCGCGGGTGAGCACGCCGCCCTCGCGGGCGCGCAGGGGGAAGATATGGCCGGGCTGCACCAGGTCCTCGGCGCGAGCGCCCGGCTTCACCGCGGTGAGCACGGTGTGCGAGCGGTCGGCGGCGGAGATGCCGGTGGAGACGCCGGTGGCCGCCTCGATGGACACGGTGAAGGCGGTGGAATAGACGCTGCCATTGGCCGGCACCATCTGTTCCAGCCCCAGGCGGGCGCAGTGTTCGTCGGTCAGCGTCAGGCAGATCAGCCCGCGCGCCTCGCGCGCCATGAAGTTGATCGCCTCCGGCGTGCAGCGCTCGGCGGCGAGCAGCAGGTCGCCTTCGTTTTCGCGGTCTTCGTCGTCGACCAGGAGCACCATCTTGCCCTGGCGGTAGTCTTCGATGATGTCTTCGATGCGGTCGAACGGCATGGTGCGGTACTCGGCTGGATCGTGGATGAAAAAATCTGGTATACCATAATACATTTCTTATCCAAAACAGCAGCACGCAGAGGTGCCCATGAAGGCTTACTGGATTGCCCACGTCGACGTCACCGACCCGCAGCAGTACGGCGAATACACCCGCCGCGCGCCCGCGGCCTTCGCCCTGTATGGCGGCAGGTTCCTCGCCCGCGGCGGCCGCTCCGAAGCGCTGGAGGGGCGCCCTACACCTCAGCGTAGCGTGGTGATCGAGTTCGATTCCTATGAGCAGGCGCTGGCCTGCTACCGCTCGGCGGAATACCAGGACGCCTGCGCGCACCGGCAGGGCGTGGCGAAGGCGGAGATCGTCATTGTCGAGGGATTCGACGGCTGAGGCGCCGTGCGAACGGGCTGGCCGTCGGCCCTGCCGACGGATCGCGGGCATGGCCCGCTCCTACAGGGGACGTTCGGCGTTGGGCTGTTCGCGAGCAAGCGCGCTCCTACAGGTCCGCACCTGGCTCCCGTAGGAGCGGACTCTGTCCGCGATATCCCACGCGGCGGAATCCGATCCGGCAGAAGACACACCAAAGTAAAACGCCCCTTGTAGGAGCGAGCTTGCTCGCGAACCATCCCGAGCGCCGGTGTTACCGGATCGCGGAGAAGCTCCGCTCCTACGACAGCCGAGCGCCCTCGCCCGACTGTAGGAACGGGCCATGCCCGTGATCGCGGGCATGGCCCGCTCCTACAGGGAATGTTGTGCCATGCGCTTCGCGAGCAAGATCGCTCCTACGAAGAGCCGATGCTCCGCCTTGGCTCTTGAGGCCCTCAAGAGAAACATCCGCACACTCCGACTGCCCCGTTCAACGAGGGAATTTTTCGCCTAAGCGAAAAACCGGATGTCCGGGGCAAGACCTTTTGGTTCCTTTTGGGGCGTTTGCCAAAAGGGACTCGCCCGAGGGGGCGAAACCCAATCTCTCAGCGCACACATCAGCGGCGCAGAAACACTGCCCTCCCTGCAACCAAAGCTCTAGCTCCAGACCGTACAGGCAAAAAAAAGCCCCACCGAAACCCGGCAGGGCAGAGAGTGTGCAACCCAGGTCGAAACCTTATTCCGCGATCCCCAGCGCCACCGGCTGGCCGGCTTCGCGGGCCTGGCCGCGGGTGGCCAGGCAGTAGTACAGCGGGCAGGTCACCAGCAGGCCGACCAGCCAGGACAGGTCCACCCCATCGATGTAGTTGGCATAGGGGCCGACGAACAACGAGGTATTGGCGAAGGGCAGCTGCACGATGATGCCGATGAAGTAGGCGATGATCGCGTGCGGGTTGAAGCGCCCGTAGACGCCGCCGTCACGGCGGAAGATCGACTGGATGTCGTAGCGGCCGCGCTTGATCAGGTAGAAGTCGATCAGGTTGATCGAGGCCCAGGGCACCAGCACGATCAGCATCGCCAGGATCAGGCCGATGAACTGCGAGATGAAGTTGGCCGAGGCGCCCAGCGCCATCAGGCAACTGCCCGCCAGCACCACCGAGGACAGCACCACGCGCACCCGCACACTGGGCGTCCAGCTGCCGGCGAAGGTCTGGATCGAGGTGACGATGGAGAGCACGGCGCCATATAGGTTCAGCGCGTTGTGGCTGATGATGTTGAGCAGGAACAGCAGCATCAGCACCGGCCCGAACACGCCGGTGGCCTGCTTGACCGCGACCATCGCGTCGGTGCCTTCGGGGGTTGCCAGTACCGCCACCGCGCCGAAGCTGAACGACAGGCTGGTGCCCGCCACCGCGCCGGCGAAGGTCGCCAGGAACGGCTTGCCGATGCCGACGCTGGCCGGCAGGTAGCGCGAATAATCCGAGGTGTAGGGCGCGAAGCTGATCTGCCAGATGATGCCCAGGCACAACGTGGCCAGGAAGCCGGAGAGGTTGAAGGCGCCGCGGGAGAGGAAGTCCGCCGGCAGCTCGCCGCCGAGCATGATGGCAAACCCCACCAGCAACGCGCCGCCCATCACCCAGGTGCCGATGCGGTTGAGGGTGTGGATGAAGCGATAGCCGATCACGCCGATGGCGGTGGCGCTCAGTGCACCGAGGATGATCGCCACAGGCGTCGGGGTCGCCGGCACCAGGCCCTGGATCGACTTGCCCGCCAGGACGATGTTGGAAATGAAGAAGCCGACGTAGATCAGCGCGGTGAAGAACACGATCAGCAAGGCGCCGTAACGGCCGAACTGGCCCCGGCTCTGGACCATCTGCGGAATGCCCATCTGCGGGCCCTGCGCCGATGCCAGGGCGAGGAACACGCCGCCGAACAGGTGGCCCAGGACAATGGCGATCAGCCCCCAGAGCAGGTCGAGATGGAACACCTGGACCGCCATCGCGCCGGTCACCACCGGCAGCGGTGCGATGTTGGTGCTGAACCACAGCGTGAACAGGTCGCGGGAGCGCCCATGGCGCTCGGCCGGCGGCACGTAATCGACGGTATGGTTCTCGATCAACGGAGTATCGGACATCGGTTTTGCCTTGCTTATTGTCTTTGTAAGGTCAGGTCATCCGGCGCCTCGGATGGGGCAGAAACGGCGCGGCGGTGACGACTGAAATATTATGGTATTCCACATACCAAGCAAGCATTTTCTGAATAACCGTTGGTCGAATGGCCGCCCGCCGCCCCTCCGACGAAGGCTCATCTTATCGGCCAAAGCCCCGTATTCTGCAGCCTCCAGGCGACGACCGGGATTGCGCCATCCATCCATCGGGAAAACAAGGGGCTTGATTTCGAAGTATTACGGTATACCATCAGACGAAACGACCACTCCCGATGGCCGGCTCACACGACAGGTACTCGCAATGATCGACCACGCTGCCTACAAACACGTCATGGGCTCCTTCCCGTCCGGCGTCACCGTCATCACGACCCTGGACGACGATGGCCAGGTGGTCGGCCTCACGGCTAGCGCCTTCAGCTCCCTGTCGATGGACCCGGCGCTGGTGCTGTTCTGCCCCAACTACAGCTCCGACTCCTACCCCGTGCTGATCCGCCGCAAGCAGTTCGCCATCCACCTGCTGTCCGCCGACCAGAAGGGCGAAGCCTATGCCTTCGCCAGCAAGGGCAAGGACAAGGCCCAGGGCATCGAATGGACGCTGAGCGAACGCGGCAACCCGCTGCTGGCAAACGCCACCGCCATCATCGAGTGCGAGCTGTGGCGCGAATACGAAGGCGGTGACCACGCCATCCTGGTCGGCGCGGTGAAGAACCTGATCGTGCCGGAGCAGCAGATCACCCCGATGATTTACTGCCGCGGAAAGATGGGCGCGCTGCAGGCGTTCGCCTGACCGCCTGATCGTTCGCCGTCCGGCGCGGGCCCCTTCTTGCGGGAGTGAGAAGGGGCTTTCTTTTTGCCTGTGGAATGCAAAGCCACTGCCGGGGAAGGCCGAACCGCCATTGCGGCGGCGGATAACGCTGGCGCGTCATGCGCCCTACGCCTGCCATGAGGCACGTCCGTAGGATGGCGTGGAGCGCAGCGATACCCATCGAATTGGCGCACCGACAACATGGGGTATCGCTGCGCTCCACCCATCCTACAAATCCGTTCTCTGGCGATGCCCGCGTGCGAGCCTGGAATCCCTCGCGGCGGAAGCCGCCCTCACCAGGGCACATAGTGGTGAAGGCGCACATTGTAGGAGCGAGCTTGCTCGCGAACCTCGGTTGCCGGTTAGCACGGCGTTATGCGGTTCGCGAGCAAGCTCGCTCCTACGAAAAGCTCCTCGGCTAAGAAAAAAGGCTCGCCTTCGCGAGCCTTTTATTTCCTCAGGTCCTGAACCGCGACACCAGCCGGTTCAGCTCATCGGACAACCCGCCCAGGGTCTGCGCATCGCCGCGCGTGGCCTCCGCCAGGCCGGCGACTTCCTGGGCGTCGCGGTGGATCTGGCTGATGTGCCGGTTGATCTCCTCCGCCACCTGGTGCTGCTCCTCGGCGGCGGTGGCGATCTGCGCGTTCATGTCGCGGATCACGTCCACCGACTCGCGGATCGCCCCGAAGCACGCCCGCGCCTCGCGGATCGAGCCCACGGTGCGCTGCGATGCCTCCAGGCTCGACTGCATCTGCCGCCCGGTGTCGTGGGTACGGCGCGCCAGGGTGCCGAGCAGGTTGTCGATCTCCCCGGTGGATTCCGCCGTGCGCCGCGCCAGCGCGCGCACCTCGTCGGCCACCACGGCGAACCCGCGGCCCTGGTCGCCGGCACGCGCCGCCTCGATGGCCGCGTTGAGCGCCAGCAGGTTGGTCTGCTCGGCGATGGAACGGATGGTGCCGAGGATCGACTGGATATCGTTGCTGTCCTGCTCCAGCTGGCGCATGGCATCGGCGGAATGGGCGATCTCCTCGCTCAGGCGGCCGACGCTGTCCACGGCGTCGTCGATCTGCTGCTGGCCGTCGTGGGCCTGGCGCTGGCCGCTGTCGGCGGATTCCGCCGCCTGGGTGCAGGAGCGCGCGACCTCGTTGGCCGTCATCACCATCTCGTTGAACGCGGTGGAGACCATGTCCACCGCCTCGCGCTGGCGGGCGGCGGTATCGGCCAGCGCCTGGGAGGTCTCGCGGCTGCTGCCCGAACTCTGGTGGATGCTGCCGGCCGCGGCGCCGATGCTCTGCACCAGCCGCCGGATCGCGTCGAGGAACTGGTTGAACCAGCCGGCCAGTTGCGCCGTCTCGTCGCGGCCGCGCACGGCCAGGCGTCCGGTAAGGTCGCCATCGCCCTGGGCGATGCCTTCCAGCCCGGCGGCTACCGCGCGCACAGGGCGCACCACCAGGCCGGCGAACAGCGAGCCGAGGCCGGCGAAGGCCAGCGCGATGACCACCGCGATCAGGGCGATGCCCCAGGTCAGGCGGGTCGCCGCGCTCATCACCTCGCTCTCCTTGACCAGGCCGACGAAGCGCCAGCCCAGGGCGTCGGACGGCCAGACGTTGGCGAGGTAGCGCTCGCCGCCGATCTCCACCTCCACCAGGCCCTTCTGCGCGCTGGCCAGGCGCTGGAAATCGCCGCCCAGCTCGCCCAGTTGCTTGAAGTTGTTCTCGGGATTGTGCGGGTCGACCAGGATGGTGCCGTCGCCTTCCATCAGCATCAGGTAACCGGATTCGCCCAGGCGGATCGCCTTGACGATATCGGTCAGGCGCTTGAGCGAGACGTCGATGTTGACCACCCCGCCCTGCGGGCCGAGCTGGTTGGCGAAGGTGCGCACGCTGCTCACCAGCACCACCTTGTCCGCCGCCCAGTAGTAGGCCTTGGTGCGCAGGGTCTCGCCCGGCTGGGCCATGGCCGCCTGGTACCACGGGCGCGTGCGCGGATCGTAGTTGGCCAGCTTGGCGTCGCCCGGCCAGAAGCTGTAGCCGCCTTCGCGGGTGCCGAGGGACACGTAGGCGTAATCCGGGTGGCTCTGCGCCAGCCCGGTGAAGAGGTCGAAGACGCGCTTGTCCAGCTCGCCGGTGGGGTGCTGCGCGGCATCGCTGGCGATGTACTGCTTGAGGCCGCCGTCGATGGCCGCCAGTTGCGGATGGCTGGCCAGGTATTCGACGTTCTGGGTGATGCCGTCGAAGAACAGCTGCATGGCGTTCTCGACCTGGCGGATCTCCCGGCTGCTGCCGTCGATGAAGCTGTCCCGGGCCTCACCGCGCAGGTTGAGGATCACCAGTACGGCAACCAGGATCACCGGCAAGCTGGCGATGGCGGAAAACGCGAGGATCAGTTTTTGTTTGAGGTTCATCCCTTACTCCCTTGGTCTGCTCGCGGCAGAAACGCCTTGCAGACATCCCGTATTATGGTATACCAATATGCAACGGATTCCCTAGCGCGTAAACCGGCCGTGTTCTCCGCCGTCGCGCCTGACCGCCGAAAAGCAGCGATGCGTGCCTGCGCATCTCCCGCCGGCTGCCGTGCCGGATACAAGAAAGGTTCGAGGTAAGCGATATGAAGTTTTCCCTGTTCGTGCACATGGAGCGCTACGACGATCAGCCCAGCCACCGCCAGCTGTTCGAAGAGCTCACCGAGCTGACGCTGATGGCCGAGGCCGGCGGTTTCTCCACCGTCTGGATCGGCGAGCACCACGCCATGGAGTACACCATCTCGCCGAGCCCGATGCCGCTGCTGGCCTACCTCGCCGCCCGCACCCAGACCATCCGCCTGGGCGCCGGCACCATCATCGCGCCGTTCTGGCACCCCATCCGCGTGGCCGGCGAATGCGCCCTGCTCGACGTCATCAGCAACGGCCGCATGGAAGTGGGCCTGGCCCGCGGCGCCTACCAGTACGAGTTCGACCGCATGGCCAACGGCATGCCGGCCGGCGACGGTGGCAAGTACCTGCGCGAGATGGTCCCGGTGGTGAAGGCGCTGTGGCAGGGCGACGTCGCCCACGACGGCGAAATCTGGAAATTCCCCACCTCCACCTCGTCGCCGCGTCCGCTCCAGAAGCCCACCCCGCCGATGTGGATCGCCGCCCGCGACCCGGATTCGCACAACTTCGCGGTGGCCAACGGCTGCAACGTGATGGTCACCCCGTTGATGAAAGGCGACGAAGAAGTCGTCGACCTTAAGAACAAGTTCGAAGCCGCCCTGGCCAACAACCCGGACGTGCCGCGCCCGCAACTGATGGTGCTGCGCCATACCCACGTGCACACCGCGGACGATCCGGACGGCTGGAAGGTCGGTGCCGAGGCGATCTCGCGCTTCTACCGCACCTTCGACGCCTGGTTCGGCAACAAGCAGACCCCGGTCAACGGCCTGCTGCCGCCCAGCCCCGCGGAGAAGTTCAAGGAGCGCCCGGAGTTCGAACTGGAGAACATCCGCAAGAACACCATGATCGGCACCCCGGAAGAAATCATTGCGCGCATCCGCCACTACCAGGAACTGGGCGTGGACGAGTTCAGCTTCTGGGCCGACAACAGCCTGCCCTATGCGCAGAAGAAGAAGTCGCTGGAGCTGTTCATCCAGCACGTGGTGCCGGCGTTCCGCTGATCGCCGCGGCTACCTGCGAAAGGCGCCTTCGGGCGCCTTTTGTGCTGACGGCCCCCACCCTGTAGGAGCGAGCTTGCTCGCGAACCCGCTTCGCTGCGGAGCCTCCCTGTAGGAGCGCGCCATGCGCGCGATCGCGGGCATGGCCCGCTCCTACACGCAGGCCGCGTGCTGGCCATAAAACCCAGCCTCGTCCCCAATGAAAAAGCCCGGCATCCGCCGGGCCCTTTCCCCTCAGCCGAAGATCAATCCGCGTGGATGTCGTTGTCCTTGGTTTCGCGCAGGAACAACAGCGAGCACACCAGGCTCATCGCTGTGATCAGCACCGGGTACCACAGGCCATAGAAGATGTTGCCGGTGTACACCACCAGGGCGAACGAGATGGTCGGCAGCAGCCCGCCGAACCAGCCGTTGCCAATGTGGTACGGCAGCGACAGCGAGGTATAGCGGATGCGCGTCGGGAACAGCTCGACCATCAGCGCCGCCAGCGGGCCGTAGCAGCAGGTGGCGATGAAGATCAGCGCGACGATGATCGCCACCACCATCGGCCGGTTCACCAGGGACGAGTCGGCCACGGCCGGGTAACCCGCGTCCTTCACCGCGGCGCCCAGCGCGGCGGCGTCGAAGCCCTCGATGCGCTTCTCGCCCACCGTCACCACCAGTTCGCTGCCCGCTGGCGCGGCCACCGTGCTGTACGGCACGCCGCCCTTCACCAGCAGGGTCTTGGCCTTGTCGCAGGCGCTGTCGAATTTGGCCTTGCCCACCGGGTCGAACTGGAAGGTGCAGGTGGCCGGGTCCGCCATCACGGTCACCGGCGCCTGGCGCGAGGCCGCGTCGATCTGCGGGTTGGCGTAGTGGGTCAGCGCCTTGAACAGCGGGAAGTACAGCACCGTGGCCAGCAGCAGGCCGGTGACCAGCACCGGCTTGCGCCCGACCTTGTCCGACACCCAGCCGGCGATCACGAACAGCGGTGCGCCGATCACCAGGGAGATGATCAGCAAGCCGTTGGACAGCGCCGGGTCGACCTTCAGCACCTGGGTGAGGAAGAACATCACGTAGAACTGCGCCGCGTAGAAGGTCACCGCCTGGCCGGCGTTGATGCTGAACAGGGCGATCAGGACGATCTTCAGGTTGCTCCAGCGGGTGAAGGATTCCTTGAGCGGCGACTTGCTCACCTTGCCCTCGGCCTTCATCTTCAGGAATGCCGGCGACTCCTGCATGGACAGGCGGATCCAGGTGGAGATGCCCAGCAGCACGATGGAGATGAGGAACGGCAGGCGCCAGCCCCAGGTCTCGAACTCGGCACCGGTGGCCTGGCGGCAACCCCAGATCACCACCAGCGAGAGCAGCAGGCCGCCGGTGGCGGTGCACTGGATCCAGCTGGTGTAGGCGCCGCGCTTGTGGTCCGGCGCGTGCTCGGCGACGTAGATCGCCGCCCCGCCGTACTCGCCGCCCAGCGCCAGGCCCTGCAGCAGGCGCAGGACGATAAGGATGATCGGAGCGGCCACGCCGATGGTGGCGTAGGACGGCAGCAGGCCCACGGCGAAGGTGGACAGGCCCATCAGCAGGATGGTCGCGAGAAAGGTGTACTTGCGCCCGATCATGTCGCCCAGGCGGCCGAATACTAGCGCGCCGAACGGGCGGACAAGGAAGCCGGCGGCGAATGCCAGCAGGGCGAAGATGAAGGCGGTGGTGTCGTTGACCCCGGCGAAGAACTGCTTGCTGATGACCGCCGCGAGCGATCCGTAGAGGAAGAAGTCGTACCACTCGAACACCGTGCCGAGCGACGAGGCGAAGATCACCTTGCGCTCGTCGCGACGCGAGGTCGCGGGCCGCTCATAGGGGCTGGTCTGTGCTACATCGGTCATTGCGGGCTCTCCTGCCCCTTCTGGGGGCTTTTGTTTTTGTCAGCCTCGACTGCCACGGTGGTGACACCGCGCGATACCGGTTGTGCCGCCCCTGGTAGGAGCGAGCGTGCTCGCGAACCGCCTGGCACGCACGCGTCAGGGAGCGAAATTCCACGCCAAACACTGTGGGGAGACAGCCTCGCCGTCACGCCACGGGAGCTTCCTCCGCCGTGCGCCCACTGGAAGGGATAACCTCCGCGCCGCGCGCAGGTTCGCTCAATATCATCTGCGCGGCCTTTTCCGCGATCACCAGCACCGGCGAACAGCTGTTGCCGGAGGTCAGGCTGGGCATGATCGACGCATCGGCGATGCGCAGGCCGGGGATGCCGTGCACGCGCAAGCGGCTGTCCACCACCGCGCCCTCGCCCTGCCCCATGCGGCAGGTGCCGGCGGGGTGGAAGATGGTGGTGCCGATCTCGGCGGCGGCGCGGTGCAGGTCTTCTTCGGTCTGGTAATCCGGGCCGGGCTTGAACTCCACCGGCTGATAGCGCGCCAGCGCGGGCGAGGCGGCGATGCGCCGGGTCAGGCGGATGGCGTCGGCGGCCACGCGCAGGTCCTGCGGGTGGCTGAGGTAGTTGGGCTGGATCACCGGCTTGTCGCGCGGGTCGGGCGAGCGCAGGGTCACCGTGCCCCGGCTCAGCGGGCGCAGGTCGCAGACCGAGGCGGTGAATGCCGGGAAGCTGTGCAGCGGCTCGCCGAAGCGCTCCAGCGACAGCGGCTGCACGTGGTATTCCAGGTTGGCCGAACGCTGGCTTGGGTCGGACTTGGCGAACGCGCCCAACTGGCTGGGCGCCATGGACAGCGGGCCGCTGCGCTTGAGCAGGTACTCCAGGCCCATTCCCATCTTGCCCCACAGCGTCGAGGCGATCTGGTTCAGCGACGGCGCCCCGTTCATGCGGTAGATCAGGCGCAGTTGCAGGTGGTCCTGCAGGTTGCCGCCCACGCCGGACAGCGCATGGCGCACGCCGATGCCGTGCTTCTCCAGCAGGTCGCGCGGGCCGATGCCCGAGCGCTGCAGCAGCACCGGCGTGTTGATCGCGCCAGCGCAGAGGATGACTTCACGCCGCGCCCGCAGTTCGCGCCGCGCGCCTTGCCAGTTCACCTCCAGCCCGGCGGCGCGGCCGTTCTCCAGCAGGACGCGCAGAGCCTCCACGTTCGTCAGCACGGTCAGGTTGGCACGGTTGGCGATGGGCCTCAGGAAGGCCTTGGAGGCGTTCCAGCGCACACCCGAACGCTGGTTCACCTGGAAGTAGCCGCAGCCCTCGTTGTCGCCGCCGTTGAAGTCGTCCACCGGGCGCACGCCGGCCTGCGCCGCCGCCTCACGGAAGGCATCAAGGATCGCCCACGACAGCCGCTGCTTCTCCACCCGCCATTCGCCGCCCGCGCCATGCAGCTCGCTGGAGCCGGCGAAGTGGTCCTCCATCTTCATGAACAGCGGCAACAAGTCGTTCCAGCCCCAGCCGGGGTTGCCCTCGGCGGCCCAGCCGTCATAGTCCAGCGCCTGGCCGCGCATGTAGATCATGCCGTTGATCGACGAGCAGCCGCCGAGCGTACGCCCGCGCGGGTACTTGATCGCGCGGCCGTTCAGGCCCGGCACCTGCTCGGTGTCGTAGCACCAGTCGGTACGCGGGTTGCCGATGCAGTAGAGGTAGCCGACGGGGATGTGGATCCAGGGATAGTTGTCCGGGCCGCCGGCTTCGAGCAGCAGCACGCGGTTGGCCGGGTCAGCGGACAGGCGATTGGCCAGCAGGCAACCGGCAGGACCCGCGCCGACGATCAGGTAGTCATAGGCATCCAGCGCCTGGGGCATGGAAAGGTACCTCGTCGTTCTTGTTCTTTTTGTATGGGGACTGAGCCTAGTCGTTCGTTCGTGATAAAAGAACACTCATTTCGAGTCACCCGCTGTGCGTTTTCTAACAACGAGGACCGCCGAGATGTTCGACTGGAATGACCTGCGCTACTTCCTCGAGCTGCACCGCAGCGGCCGCCTGCTGACCACCGCCAAGCGCCTGGGCACCACCCACGCCACGGTGGCGCGGCATATCGAGAACATCGAGCGCGACCTCGGCACCCAGCTGTTCGCCCAGCACACCGGCGGCTACCAGCTCACCCCCGCCGGCCAGGCGCTGCTCAAGCATGCCGAGGCCATGGAGAACACCGCCCTGCTCGCCCAGGAGGAAATGAGCCAGGCCATCTCGCCGCTGGGGCAGATCCGCATCGGCGTCACCGAGGGCCTGGGCACGATGTTCCTCGCCCCGCGCATGGGCGAGCTGATGCAGCGCTACCCCGGCCTGGAGGTGGAACTGGTATCGGTGCCACGCTTCGTCAGCATCACCAACCGCGAGGCCGACATCGCCATCACCCTGGAGCGCCCCAGCGCCGACCTGGTGATCAGCCGGCGCCTGACCCGCTACCGCCTGAGCCTGTTCGCCAGCCCCGCCTACCTGGAAAACGCGCCGCCCCTGCGCGACCGCGACGACCTGTGTAAACACCCCTGGATCGGCTACGTCGACGACCTGCTGTTCAGCCAGGAACTGCTGTTCCACCACAGCTTCTGCCGCCACCCGCAGGTGGTGTTCCGCAGCACCAGCGTGGTCGCCCAGCAGCAAGCCGCCCAGGCTGGTATCGGCATCGCCATCCTCCCGCAGTACATGGGCCTGCACGACCCACGGCTGGTGCCGGTGCTGCCGGAGGAATTCATCGAGCGCGAATACTGGATGTGCACCCGGCGCGAGTTGCACCGCTCGGTGAGGCTGAGGCTGGTGTGGGACTTTCTGCTGGAGGTGTGCGGGCGCGAACAGGGGATTCTCGTTGAAGGCCAAACCGCGGCCCCGCATTGACAGTAGGAGCGAGCTTGCTCGCGAACAGAGTACCCTGCGGCGTCCACGCCAGGCGGGTTCGCGAGCAAGCTCGCTCCTACACAGAGCAGAGCCCTCCTTCGGAGCGGAGCGCGCGCCAGGGTGGGCATCGCCTGTGGCCTTTGAAAAATCCCTTCGCCAGCAGGCTCGCTCCTACCCAGAGCGACGCCCTCTTGCTGTTGAGCCTGGCGCTAGCCTGAATCGGCCGAATAAAGCAAACGACCTCCCTCGACGCGGCACACCGCGTCTGTAAGAACGATCCTTCAGGTCGAACCACGAATTCAGACACGCCATTTCCCACCTGACGGTCCGCGATGCCACGGGCAGAGCGCATGCTGAACGTGTGCGCTAACACCACTGGTGCAAATCCCGCCGCGCCCGAACAATCCCCGCTCTCACCGCCCCTTTTCCGCCCGCTCCGCGCGCCGCCCGATCTGTGCCACGGCGCATGCCGCGCAGATTTTCCCCGCCCTTCGCCAAGCACCGCTCATTGCCGGCAATCCGCCGCGTTTTCCGCTGCGACGCTGAACTCCGCGCGTCCTTCAGAAATTAACGTCCGGCTGCTTTCAGATTGCGGCGGGGCGCTCTGGCTGCCGCTGACCGCGCACGATAAAAAACAACGAGAAACCACCGATGGCTCTTCATCGCAACGGCCGCCAGACGCTTCGCCTGGCCGTGGCCGGCACCCTGCTGGGCAGCGCCCTTCCCTTCACGCCAGCGGTCCTCGCGGCAGGCTTCGTCGATGACTCGACCCTCACCGGCGGGCTGTTCTACTGGCAGCGTGACCGTGAGCGCAAGAACGTCGCCACGGGCGATTACGACACCAACCTCAAGCACGCCACCGGCAACGCCAACCTGGACTTCTCCTCCGGCTACGCCGCCGACCTCGTCGGCCTCGACCTCGCGGCGTTCAGCGCCGTCGAGTTCTACGAAGCCGGCGACAGCTCGCACCCGAACGAGATCGCGTTCTCCTCGAAGAACAAGGCCTACGACGAGGACTATTCCGGCGACAAGGGCGGCATGAGCCTCTACAAGGCCGCGCTCAAGTTCAAGCTCGGCCCGGCGTGGGCGCGGGCGGGCTACATCCAGCCCAGCGGGCAAACGCTGCTGGCCTCGCACTGGAGCTTTCTGCCCGGCACCTACCAGGGCGTCGAAGCGGGGGCGAACTTCGATTACGCCGATGCCGGCGCGCTGAGCTTCTCCTACATGTGGGCAGACCAGTACAAGTCGCCCTGGCACACGGACGTCGACAGCTTCTACCGCAACGACCGCAAGACCCGCATCGCTTACCTGCACTCGCTGGGCGCCAAGTACGACTTCAAGAACGACCTGGTCCTCGAAGCCGCGTTCGGCCAGGCGCAAGGCTACGTCGACCAGTACTTCGCCAAGGCCAGCTACCACGTCGATGTGGGCGGCCGCCCGCTGAGCACCAGCTATCAGTTCTACGGCGCGCGCGACACGGTGAACGACGGCGGGGTGAACGACCTCTACGACGGCCTGGCCTGGCTGCAGGCCGTGACCTTCGGCTATCGCCTCGGCCAGGTGGACCTGCGCCTGGAAGGCACCTCCGTGAAGGCCAACGGCAACCAGGGCTACTTCCTGCAACGCATGACGCCGACCTATGCCTCCTCCAACGGCCGCCTGGACGTGTGGTGGGACAACCGCTCGGACTTCAACGCCAACGGCGAGAAGGCCGTCTATGCCGGCGCGCTCTACGACCTGGCCAACTGGAACCTGCCCGGCTTCGCGGTGGGCGGCTCCTGCGTCTACGCCTGGGATGCCAAACCCAGCACCGACCCGCAGTACGACCAGAGCCAGCGGGTGATCGAAACCGCCTACAGCCTGGACGCGCTCTACACCGTCCAGGCCGGTTTCGCCAAGGGCACGCTCTTCAAGCTGCACTACACCCGCTACGACAACCACTCGGACAACCCGAGCTGGAGCAATGGCTACGGCAACATGTTCCAGGACGAACACGACCTGAAGTTCATGGTCATCGCCCCCTTCACCATCTTCTGATCCCGTTGCCCAGAGAGGTCCCGAGCATGCAACGACTCTTCCTGCTGGCCGCCCTGGCTGCCTGCAGCGCTTGCAGCGCTTGCAGCGCGCACAGCACCGCCCCCGTCGAGCCGAAGCAGGCCTACCGCAATTGCATCGCCGGCGCCCAGGGCGAGGCGGACAAGGTGGCGGTGTGCCAAGCGATGCTGCAGACGCTGAAGCAGAACGCCCGGCACCGCGCCTTCGCCGAACAGGAAAGCGTGCGCGTGCTGGATTACCAGAAGTGCCTGCAAGCCGCGAAAACCGGTGTGGGCGAGAACGAACAGCCGGCCTGCCAGAAGATCTGGCAGGAGATCCGCAACCACGACCACTGATTCAGGATGAACAGCTGATGATCCGCTTGAACCGAACCACCCTGGCCGTCGCCGTCACGCTGGGCATGCTGGCGTTCGCCGGTGCCAGCCAGGCGCAGCAGAGCACCGTCGACCAACTGAGCCGCCTGAAGGTCCAGGTCACGGTGAAGGACAACCACGCCGCCGACCACGGCGTCGATTGCGCGGCGCTGGGCGCCGACTGGGCCTCGTGCAACCGGTGGAGCATCAGCCTGACCAGCGCCAGCGCGATCACCGACAAGGACTGGGCGATCTATTTCCACAACCCGCGCCAGGTGCTGAAAACCCTGAACGACCAGTTCAAGGTGACGTTCATCACCGGCGACCTGCACAAGATCGAACCCACGGAAAAATTCACCGGTTTCAAGGCCGGCCAGCCCGTGGAGATTCCCCTGATCGGTGAATACTGGCAGCTGTTCGAAAGCGACATCATGCCGCGCTGGTATGCCACCGCGGCGGATGCCCAGCCCAGAGTCATCGCCAGCACCGACACCGAAGACCTGCGCCGCTTCGTCACGCCGTTCAGCGGTGACCTGTTCAAGCGCACGGCGAACGACCACAACGTGCTGATGCTGCCCAACAGCCGTTTCGAGAAGAACGCCGACCTGGCCGTGCTGCCGGCAAGCGCACTGCGCGGGCAGATCGTGCCGACCCCGCGGCAGGTGAAGATTCTCGCCCGGGACGTCGACCTCAGCGCCGGCGTGAACCTTGAGCTCGGCGCACTCGATGCGGACAGCGCCGAGGCGGTGCAGCAACGCTTCGCCCTGCTGGGCGTGAAGCCGTCCGCCAGCGGCTACCCGATCCGCACCGCCGTCGCCGCCGCCAGCTTCAAGGGCCCGCAGGCGGTGAGCGGCGCCTACCAGCTGTTCATCGGCGCCAAGGGCGCGCAGGTCCGCGGTTACGACCAGGCCGGCGTGTTCTATGGCCTGCAATCGATCCTCTCGCTACTGCCTGCCGACGGCAGCGCAAGGATCGCCACGCTGGAGGCGCAGGACGCTCCGCGCTTCGCCTATCGCGGCATCCACCTGGACGTCGGGCGCAACTTCCACAGCAAGGCCGCCATCGAGCGACTGCTCGACCAGATGGCGGCCTACAAGCTGAACAAATTTCACTTCCACCTCACCGACGACGAGGGCTGGCGCCTGGAGATTCCCGGCCTGCCGGAACTGACCGACGTCGGCGCCAAGCGCTGCCACGACCTCACCGAGAAGACCTGCCTGCTGCCGCAACTGGGCTCCGGGCCCAACGCCGACAACAACGGCAGCGGCTACCTGACCCGCGCCGAGTACATCGACCTCCTCCGGTACGCCAAGGCCCGGCAGATCGAGGTGATCCCGGAAATCGACATGCCGGCCCACACCCGCGCTGCGATCATCTCCATGGAGGCGCGCCACGAGCGGTTGCTCAAGGCCGGCGACGAGCAAGGCGCCAACGAATTCCGCCTGCTCGACCCGACCGACACCTCCAACACCACCTCGGTGCAGTTCTACGACCGCCGCAGCTACCTCAACCCCTGCCTGGAGTCTTCCCGACGCTTCGTCGACAAGGTCATCGGCGAAGTCGCCCGCATGCACGCCGAGGCCGGCCAGCCGCTGCGCACCTGGCACTTCGGCGGCGACGAGGCGAAGAACATCCGCCTCGGCCCGGGCTATCAGGACCAGAACGGCACGCTCGAGGCGGGCAAGGGCATCATCGACCAGAGCCGCGAGGACAAGCCCTGGGCCAGGTCCCAGGCCTGCCAGGCGCTGATCGCCAAGGGTGAGGTCGCGGACCTCGGGCACCTGCCCAGCCACTTCGCCATCGAGGTCAGCCAACTGGTCAAGCGCCACGGCATCGACGGCATGCAGGCCTGGCAGGACGGCCTGAAAGACGCGAAGAACGCCCAGGCCTTCGCCACCCGACGCGTCGCCGTGAACTTCTGGGACACCCTCTACTGGGGCGGTTTCAACACCGCCAGCGACTGGGCGAACAAGGGCTACGAGGTGATCATCTCCAACCCCGACTACGTCTACCTGGACTTCCCCAGCGAAGTGAACCCGCAGGAAAACGGCTACTACTGGGGCACCCGCTACAGCGACGAACGCAAGGTCTTCAGCTTCGCTCCGGACAACCTGCCGCAGAACGCCGAAACCTCCGTGGACCGCGACGGCAACCCGTTCACCGCCAAGGGCGACAAGCCCTGGCCGGGCGCGTACGGCCTGTCCGCCCAGCTGTGGAGCGAAACCACACGCACCGACGCGATGATGGAGTACAAGCTCTATCCGCGCCTGCTCAGCGTCGCCGAGCGCGCCTGGCACCGCGCCGGTTGGGAGCAGAGCTACCAGGCCGGGCGCGAGTACAGCGGTGGCCAGACCCATTGGGTGGACACCCAGGCCTTGCAGGCGGACTGGCTGCGCTTCGCCAACCTCCTGGGCCAGCGCGAACTGGCCAAGCTGGACAAGGCCGGCATCGGCTACCGCCTGCCGGTACCGGGCGCGAAGGTGAAGGCCGGCACGTTGGAGGCCAACAGCGCCCTGCCGGGCCAGGGCATCGAATACACCACCGATGCCGGCCAGCACTGGCAGCGCTATGACCTGAACGCGAAGCCGACGGTGGCGGGCACGGTGCAGGTACGCTCGGTCAGCCCGGACGGCCAGCGCCACAGCCGCGAGGAGGCGGTGGCGAACTGACGCGCGCGCCCTGGGCCCAGGCTGCGGGGCATTTTGCCGGGGCGTCCCAGCTCCCCTGTAGGAGCGCGCCATGCGCGCGATTACGGACGAAGTCCACTTGTACGTGAAATATCGTACCGAGGCCTTCCTTCTCCCCCGCCCTGGCTACGCGCCCCGCTCCGAAGGGAGAGGGAGCCGCGCGTGCCGGCTGATGCCGCTATTTCAGCCCCTACCCGATCCAGTCCCCTCTCCCTTCAGGGAGAGGGTTAGCCCCAGGCACGGACGTTCAGACAAATACAGTTGCTCCGTCCCACACCTCCCCCAAACGAGCACAAAACAAAACGCCCCGCATCAAGCGGGGCGTTTCCTCCATCCAGTAAGCAAGCCGCCTCACGCCGCCGCTTTCACCTGGCTGGCCGCCTGTCCGGCCGACTGCAGGATGTGCGGGTGATCGTCCAGGTAAGCCTTGATGCGCTTGGCGCTGCGCAGATCGCCCCAGGCCTTGCCGACCCAGCCCGCCAGCACGACGGAGAACAGGAACGCCAGCGCCCCGAGCAGGAAGCCGTAGAACGGCAACTTGACGATCAGCGCCGCCCACACCAACGCCCCACTCAACGGCAAGGCGACGCTGATGACCAGGGCACAGATGGCCTCGATCTCCTCCGGCCTGCCGATCTCTATGCGTGGGCACGGCCAGATCGGCGACACCTTCAGGTACCTCGCCACGCTGCGCACCTCCTTGCGTTCCCACAGCCCCAGGCGGAACAGGCGCATCAGCGCCACCATCTGCTGCGGGTTGGCGCTGATGCCCGAGGCGGTACGAAACTTCTCCAGCGCCAGTTCGCTGTCCAGGTAGGTCGCCAGCTCGCCGGTGGTCCGTGCGTCGTCGCGCATCTGCGCCAGCGCCTTTAGCCGCCCGCGGGAAAACGCCCCCGGCCGCACCTCCGGCGTCCGCCACAGGTACACCACCGCCTTGATCAGGGCAGCCGCGATCGTCACGAAGGCCGATAAGCCTGCCAGCCCGGTAAACAGTAAATCCAACCAATCGGCCGCCATGTCCGCGCCTCCTACAACCCGAAAGGCGGCACCGTGCCACGCCGCCCCGCGGGCTCTCCAGAGTCAGGACAGGAGTTGGGAAAGCTCCTGAGCGGTTTCGGAAATGACGGACAAACCAGGCCGATTTCCTTTGGCCCAGAAGTGAAGCCTGAGCCACGGACCAAGACAAGAACACTCCTACATCCACACCAGAAGTATCTCTGCCCCCCTCTGACAAAATGCCTCTTCTTGCCCCGGCAGCACTTAGATATTTCGACATGAAGCGATCCTCCCGAACCCCGCCCGCGCGACCGATTCATCAGCGTCAGGGCACTCTCGTCCAGGCCACGTTTGCCCAGGTGACGGCGCTGTATCAGAGCAACCAGTACGCGCAGGCGCTGGAGCTGTGCCGTACGAAGCTGCTGAAGCTGGCGCCGAAGCATCCGGGCGGGCTGCTCTATGCGGGGGTGATCTGCTACCTGAACAACGATCTGGCGGAGTCGGAGCGCTACCTGAGGGCAGCGGCTACGGCCGGCAATAGCTTCGATGCCTATACCAACCTGGGGCTGACGCTGGCAGCCATGCATCGTCTGCCGGAGGCCGAGGACGCCTACCGCCGAGCGGTGGCGCTGAATCCCCGGGCAGCACAGGCCTGGAACAACCTGGGCAATATCCTCAAGAACAGCTTCAGGCCCGAGCGTCGGCTCGAAGCGCTGGAGTGCTACCGGCGCGCCATTGCGGCCAAGCCGAACTACGCCAACGCCTACAACAACCTGGGGCACGCACTCGATGCGATCCAGGGCGACAAGGTCGGTGCGGAAGAAAACTTCCGCGCGGCCATCGCGCATGACCACTCGTTCCTCCAGGCCATCCTCAACCTCGCGGACATCCTGGAACGAACCGGCCGGCCCGAGGAGGCCCTGGCACGACTGCGCCAGGCCCTCGCCCTGCAACCGGGCAACATCCAGCTGCTTGGGCGCACCATCAGCCTGCGCCGAACGCTGGCCGATTGGGACGCTACCCAGGGGCCGTCGATCGAGGACTTCCTCGCGGCCCTGCCGTCACGCACCTCCTCCGAATTCCAACCCCTGAGCCTGCTCGCCTGGCCGGAAATCGACGCCGCCCTGCAACGCCAGCTGGCGGGCGAATTCGGCCGCACGCGCTGGGCCGCACAGTTGGCTGCCGAGCCCTTGGTACCCCGCGTCGCCACCGCACAGGACGGCCCGCTGCGGATCGGCTATCTCTCCGCCGACTTCCGCAACCACCCCGTGGCCCATCTGGTCACGCAGGTCATTGCCGCCCATGATCGCCAACGCTGCGAGGCGTTTCTCTATGCCTATGGGCCGGAGGTGGAAGACGAGGAGCGGCGCCAGCTGATGCAGGCCGCCGACCGCTTCACCGTCATCAGCCGCATGGATGACCTGGAGGCGGCGCAGCTCATCCGCGACGACCAGATCGACATCCTCGTCGACCTGACCGGCTACACCACCCACGCCCGTCCCGGCATCTGCGCCCTGCGTCCGGCACCGGTGATCGCCTCGTGGATCGGCTACATCGGCACGCTGGGTGAGCCGCGCCTGGCCGACTACCTCATCGGCGACGCCATCGCCACGCCGGTTGCGCACGCCGGACAATTCAGCGAGGCGCTGGCGCTGATGCCGCAATGCTTCCAGCCCAACTGCCCGCTGACACCGCTGGCACCGCCGCCCGCACCTGCCGAGGAGCGGCTGCCGGAGGGCGCCATCGTGTTCTGCAGTTTCAACCAGGTATTCAAGATGACGCCGCAGCTGTGGGACGACTGGTGCGACATCCTCCGCGAGGTGCCCAATGGTGTGCTCTGGCTGGCGCCCGGTTCATCGGAACTGATCCGCAACAACCTGTTGAAGGAAACGCAGAAACGCGGCATTGCGCCGGAGCGGGTCGTCTTCGCCGAACGCAAGCCGCTGGCCGAGCATCGCGCACGCCTGGCCCTGGCCGACATCGCGCTGGACACCCACCCCTACAACTCCGGCGCCACCGCGAGCGACACCCTGCGCGCCGGCGTTCCGCTGGTCACCTACCTGGGCGAGACCTTCGTCAGCCGCATGGCGGGCAGCCTGCTGCATGCGCTGGAGATGCCGGAACTCTGCGCCGCCAGCCGCGCGGACTACGTGCAGCTCGCCATCGCACTGGCCCACGACGCACCAAGGCGCAGTGCGATACGCCAACGGCTGAGTGAAAAGCTGAGCACCTCGATTCTCTACCAGCCGCAGCGATTCGCCGCGCAGCTGGAGCAGCTGTATCGCGCCATGCACGCACAGTCCGTGGCCGGCCAACGCGGCCTCATCGATCTGTCCCAACCCGTCACGTCCGCCTGACAGCCCCGCAAGCCCCGCGCCGGAAACCTTGCCGCCACCTTCGGAGCCCCCATGCGCCAGCCATCGCCCGCCAAGTCTCTGCCCTCCATCCTCGCGGCGCTTCAAGGGGGCGATGCGGCGCGCGGCGAAGCCCTGGCGCGACAAGCCCTGCGGATAACGCCCCGCAATGCCGACGTGCTGCACCTGTGCGGTGTCGCGTGCATCCGCCAAGGCAAGGCCGGCCAAGGGCGGGAGTTGATTCAGCGAGCCTTGGGCATCCGCAAGGACGCAACCTTCTACCTGAACCTGTCAGTGGCCGAGCAGGCGCTGGGCGATCGTGCCGCGGAGGAGGCTGCCCTGCGCCACTGCCTGCGCCTGCAACCGGGCAACGCGCAGGCTGCCAACAACCTGGCGACCATTCTCATCGACGGTCGCCGTTTCGCGGAAGCGGAAACGCTCTGCCGCCAGGCCATCGCCAGCAACCCCGGCTACCTGTTCGCCTACATGAACCTCGGCGTCCTGCTGCGCGAGGTGGGCAACAGTCAGGCCGCGCTGCCGTTGCTCGAACAGGCACTGGCACAGCAGCCGGACCACACCGGCCTGCAACGGGAGCTGGCCAGGGTACTGGAAGCCCAGAAGCGCCACGCCGAAGCCGCCCACTGGTTCGCCAAGGCGCGCCGCTGGAGCGACCTGCAATTCATCCTGCGCACACTGGGTCGCTGGTCGCAACTGGCCGATGTCGACGCAGCACTGCTGAACCAACTGGGGACGCCCGCGCAACCCGACATCACCCCGTGGGGGCTGATCAACCTGCCCGGCCTCTCGCCCGAACAACACCGCGACGCAGGCCGGCGCTACGCCGAGGCCAACTGGCCCCGCGCCCTGGCCGCGCCGCCCCTGGCCGGCGAGCCGGCAGCGGGCGAGCGTTTGCGCATCGGCTACCTGTCCAGCGACTTCTACGCCCACGCCACGCTGCACCTGATGATGGGCGTGCTGGAGGCCCACGACCGGGCCAAGGTGGAGGTTCACCTGTTCGACTACAGCCCGTCCCGCGAGGACTACTTCACCCGCCGCCTGGCCGCCACCGGCCTGCCGCGTCACGACCTGCGCGAGCTGTCCGACGAGGCGGCGGCGCAGCTGATCGCCGAGCAGCGCGTGCACATCCTGGTGGACCTCAAGGGCTACACCACCGGCGCCCGCCAGGGCATCACCGCCCTGCGCCCGGCGCCGGTGATCGTCAACTGGCTGGGCTACCCGGGCAGCCTCGGCCACCCGCGGCTGGCCGATTACCTGATCGGCGACCCGACGGTGACGCCCGCCGAACATGCCGGGCACTTCAGCGAGACGCTGGCGTGGATGCCGCACAGCTACCAGCCCAACGACCGCGACCGCCCGCTGGAGGCAAGCGTCAGTCGCGCCGAAGCGGGGCTGCCGGAGAAGGGCGTGGTGTTCTGCAGCTTCAACCAGTTGCTCAAGCTCAACCCGAGCGAGTTCGACCTCTGGTGCCGCCTGCTGCGCGAGGTGCCGGGCAGCGTGCTCTGGCTGCTGCAGCCCGAGGCGCAGGAAGCCTGCGACAACCTGCGGCGAGAGGCCGTGGCGCGCGGCGTCGATGCCGCGCGGCTGGTGTTCGCCCCGCGCCTGAAGCAGGACGAGCACCTGGCGCGGCTGGCCCTGGCCGACCTGGCGCTGGACAGTTTCCCCTGCACCTCGCACACCACCGCCAGCGATGCGCTATGGGTGGGCGTGCCACTGCTGACCCGGTTGGGCGAGACCTTTACCAGCCGCGTGGCGGGCAGCCTGCTCAGGGCACACGGCTTCGACGAACTGGTGGCGACCGATGCGCAGGACTATTTCGAGCGGCTGAAGGCGCTGGCGCTGGACGATGCTAAACGCCATGCGCTGCGCCGGCGGCTGGGCGCGGGGCGCATGACATCGCCGCTGTTCGACACGGCGCGCTTCACCGTCGATCTGGAAGCCCTGTATCGGGCGATCTGGGCGCACCATGGCGCGAACCCCGACGACCGCGCACCGGTAGTGGTTGCGGCGCCATCCCTGTAGGAGCGAGCTTGCTCGCGAACCCGCCCAGCGTCGGCCTTGCCGACGGATCGCGGGCATGGCCCGCTCCTACAGGGAGGGCAGGTTATTCGGCGCGAGCGTGTTCGACCTTGTCCGAGGCCGACCAGAGGCGGTAGCGGACTTCGACATCCTTCGGCGCATAGATCACGATCGGCAGCTTGCTGTTGTAGCGCAGCACGAAGCCCTCGCCGACCACCGGGACGAAGTCCTGGCGGGTCTTGCCATCGGGGCAGGCCATCAGGGTGCTGGCCGGGCCGCTGACCTTGTCCAGGCGGTAGTAGGAGTAGCCCCAGCCTTCCAGGGTCTTCTCTTCCAGGGTGCCGCCCAGGCGCTGACGGTTGCAGTCGACGGTCAGCGTCTTGCCGGCGAGGATCTCGACCTTGAAGTTCTCTTCCTGCGCCTGCTGGGGCAGATGGATGACCTGGCGCACGAAGCCGTCTTCGGCCTTGGGATAGGGCGCGACGTCTTCCAGTTTGGCGGCGTTGGCCAGGGTGGCGGTGGCGCTGAGCAGCAGCGCGGTGGGGACGATGAAACGTACGAACGGCATGAAGCCTCCTTGCAGAAATGAACAACGAACGCCCCGCACGGGTGCGTTCGTCCGAGCGCTCTGACCGTCAGATTGTACGAATGCTCCTAAGGCCCCGCGCTGAGTTGTATCAAGCTACTTCGCCGCCGGCCTTGGCCTGCTGTTCCAGGTGGGCCTGGAGTTCCGGGGCAAGGCCGAGATGATAGGCGAGTTCGTCCAGGTAGGTGCGCTCCGCCCCCTGCTGGTCGTCCACCAGCATCACACTGACCAGGTACATCTCGGCGGCCACCGCCGGATCGCCCTGGGCGGACTCGGCGACCTCCGCGGCGTCCAGCGGCTTGCGCACCTCGGCGTCGAGCCAGTCCTGCAGCTCCGGTTCGTCGGTGTGGCGGGCGATTTCCCCCTGGATGGCGGTCTTTTCCTTCTCATCGATACGACCGTCGGCCTTGGCGGCGGCGATCATGGCACGCAGGATCCCATGGCTGTGGGCTTCGGCGTCCGGGCCGGAGAGCTGATCCACGGTGGTCAGCGACGGCTGCTGCGAGGGATTGGCGTTCTGCTGGCGTTGCCAGTTCTGGTAGGCCTGGAAGGCCATCATCCCCAGCGAGGCCAGCATCGCGTAGTTGACGCCGCCGCTGCGTCCCTGGGGCGCGCCGCCCCGGCTGGAGCCGCCGCCGAGCATGCTGCCCAGTACGTCGCCCAGGCCACCGCTGGCGCCGCCGGAGGCTCCGCCGAGCAAGCCGCCCAGCAATCCACCGAGACCACCCAGGCCTCCTGCACCGCCGCCCTGTTGCGTCTGGGCGCCCTGCCCGGCGCGCAGCAGTTGTTCCAGTAGGTCCGCCGTGTTCATCAGATGTCCCTCGCTAACACCGGTGTGCGTTGGGCAACGATAGCCCCGCCACACCGATGCGCCAGCGCCGTTCGCCGGGCCGGGCGAACGGCGTGCGACGACCGCCGCGAGGTCAGGCGGGGACCGCGTCCAGGGCCTTCTGCGCCTGGGCTTCCAGTTCGACCTTGAGACCAGCGTCGAGGCTCAGCTGGCGGGCCAGCTCGTCAAGGTAGGCGCGCTCCATGTAGCTGGTCTCGTCGACCATCAACAGGCTGGCCAGGTACATCTCGGCGGCCATTTCCGCGCTGGTGGCGGCGCGGGCGACGTCGGCCGGGTCCAGCGGCTTGGCCAGCTCGCGGTCGAGCCAGCCCTGCAATTCGAGGTCGCCGGTGAGCTTGGCGATTTCGCCGTCGATCAGCTGGCGTTCGCGATCATCGATATGGCCGTCGGCCTTGGCGGCTGCGACGATGGCACGGAGGATGGCGTGGCTGTGCTGCTCGGCCTGCGCCGGGGGCAGCCGGTCGACGGTCTGCGGCTCGCCGCGCGGGGCGCTGGCCTGCTTCTGCTGCCAGTTGCCGTAGGCCTTGTAGGCGAGCACGCCAAGCGCCGCGAGACCGCCGTAGGTGACGACCTTGCCGCCCATCTTGCGCGCCTTCTTGCTGCCCAGCAGCAGGCCCAGCGCGCCCGCCGCGAGGGCGCCGCCACCGGCGCCGGAGAGCAGGCTGCCCAGGTCCAGGCCGGCACTTTTACTGGATTGCTGGCCGCTCTCCTGCCGGGCAACGCCCTTGTTCTGCAGGAGGTCCTGGCCGGATCTGAGGAGTTGGTCGAGCAGGCCGCGCGTGTTCATGGCGATCTCCACTGTCTATCGAAAAAGGTGGATTCCGACTCTAGCCCGACGCGCCCGCCAGACGCAGCAACAGTGTGCTTCCGGATATTGCGGGCTCGTGTCGGCGTGTCCGCAGGGCAAACAGGCCGCTTTCATTCGATTTAAAAGAATGCTCCTATAGATTTTCGATAATCAATAATGAAAAGCGCCCTGCCCGCTCTAGACAGCGGCTCCGAGCGCTCCACCGACTTCGCAAGCGGTCCACCGCCCATGATGACGCTCCGCCAGATACGCCATTTCATCGCCGTCGCCGAGACCGGCTCGATCTCCGCTGCCGCCCAGGCGGTGTTCATTTCCCAGTCCACCCTGACCCTCGCCATCCAGCAGCTGGAGGAGGAGATCGGCGTGCGCCTGTTCGACCGCCACGCCAAGGGCATGACCCTGACCCACCAGGGCCACCAGTTCCTGCGCCAGGCGCACCTGATCCTGGCCACGGTGGAGAACGCCAAGCGCAGCCTGCAGCAGAGCACCGACCAGGTGGCCGGCAGCCTGACCATCGGCGTGACCAGCCTGGTGGCGGGCTACTACCTGGCGGACCTGATCAACCGTTTCCAGCGCGCCTACCCCAACGTGCAGACCCGCGTGGTGGAGGACGAGCGCCCGTACATCGAGCACCTGCTGGTGAGCGGCGAGATCGACGTCGGCGTGCTGATCCTCTCCAACCTGGAAGACCGCCACGCCCTGCAGACCGAAGTGCTGACCCATTCGCCCCACCGCCTCTGGCTGCCGGCGCAGCACCCCTTGCTGGAGCGCGACAGCATCGCCCTGGCGGATGTGGCCGGCGAGCCGTTGATCCAGCTGAACGCCGACGAAATGGGCCTGCACACCCAGCGCATCTGGTCCCGCGCGGGGCTGGTGCCGCAGGTGACGCTGCGCACGGCGTCGGTGGAGGCGGTGCGAAGCCTGGTGGCGGCGGGCCTGGGCTTGTCGATCCAGCCGGACATGACCTACCGCCCCTGGTCGCTGGAGGGCGACATCATCGAGGCGCGGCCGCTGGTCGACCTCTCCGAGCCCTTGGACGTGGGGCTGGCCTGGCGCCGCGGCACCGCGCGGCCGCCGCTGGTAGACCCGTTCCTCACCGTGGCCCGCGAGCAGCCCAACGCGAAGAAGCTGTCGATCTGAGGAGATCCCAACGACTCCGAGTCATCGTAGGACGCATAACCGTTTGCGGTTATCCGCCGGCAATACTCGGAGCGGCGCCGATGGCGGATAACGCTGCCGCGTTATGCGCCTTACGGGTTCGGTGCAGCAGAGCCCGCCATTCGATTTAATCGAATGCCACTTTCAGTAATTAGAATTTGTCGACCCCACGCCCGGACTCTAGTCTCTGCCCTCATGCAAGGGCCAGCTCCGGGACCGCCCCACCGGAGCACGCACATGGCCACTGAAAACAAGACAGATAAACGACGAGCTTCCAAGATGACCGGCGCAACCCTGCATACCGCCTTGCTGATCGACGGCCAACTGGTCGCCGGCGAAGGCATCGCCGAGCCGATCATCAACCCGACCACGGGCGAAACCCTCATCAGCATCGCCGACGGCTCCCTGGATCAGGTCGAGCAGGCCATCGCTGCCGCGCACCGCGCCTTCCCCGCCTGGGCCCGCACCACGCCCGCCCAGCGCGCCACCGCCCTGCTCGCCATCGCCGACGCCATCGACAAGCGCGCCAATGACCTCGCCCAGCTGGAATCGCTGAACTGCGGCAAGCCGTTGCACCTGGCCCGCCAGGACGACATCCCGGCCACCGCCGACGTGTTCCGTTTCTTCGCCGGCGCCGTGCGCTGCCAGCAGGGCCAGCTCGCCGGCGAATACGTGCCCGGCCACACCAGCATGGTGCGCCGCGACCCGGTGGGCGTGGTCGCCTCGATTGCGCCGTGGAACTACCCGCTGATGATGGCCGCGTGGAAGATCGCCCCTGCCCTGGCCGCCGGCAACACCCTGGTGTTCAAGCCGTCCGAGCACACGCCGCTGAGCATCCTGGCGCTGGCCCCGGCGCTGGCGGAAATCCTGCCCGCCGGCGTGATCAACATCGTCTGCGGCGGCGGCGAAGGCGTCGGCAGCCATCTGGTCAGCCACCCGAAGGTACGCATGGTGTCCCTGACCGGCGACATCGTCACCGGGCAGAAGATTCTCCAGGCCGCCGCGCGCACCTTGAAGCGCACCCACCTGGAACTGGGCGGCAAGGCGCCGGTGATCGTCTGCAACGACGCCGACCTCGAGGCCGTGGTCCAGGGCGTGCGCACGCACGGTTACTACAACGCCGGCCAGGACTGCACCGCCGCCTGCCGCATCTACGCGCAGGCCGGCATCCATGACCGCCTCGTCGCCGAACTGGGCGATGCTGTGGCCAGCATCCGCTTCGCCCGCAAGCGCGACGCCGACAATGAGATCAGTCCGCTGATCAGCGCCCGCCAGCGTGACCGCGTGGCCAGCTTCGTCGAGCGCGCCCTCGGCCAGCCGCACATCGAGCGCGTCACCGGCGCCGCCGTGCATTCGGGCCCCGGCTTCTATTACCAGCCGACCCTGCTGGCCGGCTGCAAGCAGCAGGACGAGATCGTCCAGCGCGAGGTGTTCGGCCCGGTGGTTACCGTGACCCGCTTCGACCAGCTGGAACAGGCGGTGGATTGGGCCAATGACTCCGAATACGGCCTGGCCTCCTCGGTGTGGACGCAGAACCTGGACAAGGCCTTCCAGATCGCCAACCGCCTGCAGTACGGCTGCACCTGGATCAACACCCATTTCATGCTCGCCAGCGAGATGCCCCATGGCGGGCTCAAGCGCTCGGGCTACGGCAAGGACCTGTCCAGCGACTCGCTGCAGGACTACAGCGTGGTGCGCCACATCATGGCGCGCCACGGCCAGCAACTGGATTGAACCATCCGGCGGGGTCACCCGCCGGCACATAAGAAGAAGCCCTGCATCAGGGCGTGTGAAAACGTAGCGAGCGACGGTCAGGCAAGGCGAAGTCGCTCCGGGAAAGCGGAGTTTATGCCCATAAATGAGCATTTCCCGGAGTGGCTTCAACGCAGCCTGGCGCGCGCAGCCCGCAGTAGTTTTCTCACGTCCTGAAGGGCTGTTGCTCGATTGACCCTGCCCCACCAATAGAGACAACAACGAGAGGGAGACACCCGATGCGCAAGACCGCACTGCTCAGTGCCATCACCACCGCCCTGCTGGCCAGCGCCGGCGTCCAGGCCGCCGAGGCCCTGAAGGAAGTCGGCAAGGGCGAAGGCCGCCTGGACATCATCGCCTGGCCCGGCTACATCGAGCGCGGCCAGTCCGACAAGAACTACGACTGGGTGACCCAGTTCGAGAAGGACACCGGCTGCCAGGTCAACGTGAAGACCGCCGCCACCTCCGACGAGATGGTCAGCCTGATGGCCAAGGGCGGCTACGACCTGGTCACCGCTTCGGGCGACGCCTCCCTGCGCCTGATCTACGGCAAGCGCGTGCAGCCGATCGACCCGTCGTTGATCCCCAACTGGAAGAACATCGACCCGCGCCTGAAGGACGCCGCCTGGTACGTGGTCAACGGCAAGACCTACGGCGCGCCGTACCAGTGGGGCCCGAACCTGCTGATGTACAACACCAAGGTCTTCCCCACCGCGCCGGACAGCTGGAAGGTCGTCTTCGAAGCCCAGAACCTGCCCGACGGCAAGTCGAACAAGGGCCGCGTGCAGGCCTACGACGGCCCGATCTACGTCGCCGACGCCGCGCTGTACCTGAAGGCCACCCAGCCGGAACTGGGCATCACCGACCCGTACCAGCTCGACGAGAAGCAGTACGCGGCCGTGGTCGAACTGCTGCGCAAGCAGCATGACCTGATCCACCGCTACTGGCACGACACCACCGTGCAGATGAGCGACTTCAAGAACGAAGGCGTCGCCGCATCCAGCGCCTGGCCGTACCAGGCCAACGCCCTGAAGGCCGAAGGTCAGCCGATCGCCACGGTGTTCCCGAAAGAAGGCGTCACCGGCTGGGCCGACACCACCATGCTGCACGCCGAAGCCCAGCATCCGAGCTGCGCCTACAAGTGGCTGAACTGGTCGCTGGAGCCCAAGGTCCAGGGCGACGTGGCCGCCTGGTTCGGCTCGGTACCGGCAGCACCCGCCGGCTGCAAGGCCAGCGCCCTGCTCGGCGACGAAGGCTGCGCCACCAACGGCTACAACCAGTTCGACAAGATCGCGTTCTGGAAGACCCCGGTGGCCGAGGGCGGCAAGTTCGTCCCGTACAGCCGCTGGACCCAGGACTATATCGGGATCATGGGCGGCCGCTAAGCCGCTGAAGGTTCGCGAGCAAGCTCGCTCCTACGAAAAGCTGCACTCCCTGTAGGAGCGAGCTTGCTCGCGAACCCGCCCCGTGCGGACCGCCTCCCGGCGAACCACGGCATCCATCCGATCGCATCGATTCACCCGTATCTCAGATTCACGGGCAGGGCGCCCCTACGCCGGATTCCTGCCCCTTGGAGCGTGCACCATGACCACTCCCGCTGTTCAATTCACCCAGGTCTCCCGCCAGTTCGGCGACGTCAAGGCCGTTGACCGGGTGTCCATCGACATCAAGGACGGCGAGTTCTTCTCCATGCTCGGCCCCTCGGGTTCGGGCAAGACCACCTGCCTGCGCCTGATCGCCGGCTTCGAGCAACCCAGCGCAGGCTCCATCCGCATCCATGGCGAGGAGGCCGCGGGCCTGCCGCCTTACCAGCGCGACGTCAACACGGTGTTCCAGGACTACGCGCTGTTCCCGCACATGAGCGTGCTGGAAAACGTCGCCTATGGCCTGAAGGTGAAAGGCGTCGGCAAGGCCGAACGCTTGAAGCGCGCCGAAGAAGCCCTCTCCATGGTCGCCCTGGGCGGCTACGGCGTGCGCAAGCCGGTGCAACTGTCCGGTGGCCAGCGCCAGCGCGTGGCACTGGCCCGCGCCCTGGTGAACCGCCCGCGCGTACTGCTGCTGGACGAACCCCTCGGCGCGCTGGACCTCAAGCTGCGCGAGCAGATGCAAAGCGAGCTGAAGAAGCTGCAGCGCCAGCTGGGCATCACCTTCATCTTCGTCACCCACGACCAGAGCGAAGCGCTGTCCATGTCCGACCGCGTGGCCGTGTTCAACAAGGGCCGCATCGAGCAGGTCGACACCCCGCGCAACCTCTACATGAAGCCGGCCACGCCGTTCGTGGCGGAATTCGTCGGCACCTCCAACGTGCTGCGCGGCGACATCGCCCAGAACCTCACCGGCAACGCCCAGCCCTTCTCCATCCGCCCCGAGCACATCCGCTTCGCCACTGGCGAGCGCAACGCCTCGGACATCGAGATCAGCGGCCTGCTGCACGACATCCAGTACCAGGGCGCGGCGACCCGCTACGAGATCCGTCTCGACAACGGCCAGAACCTCTGCCTCAGCCAGGCCAACAGCCAGTGGGCCGACATCGACCACGCCCACCAGCCGGGCCAGCGCGTGACCGCTCGCTGGGCGCGCGAGGCGATGGTGGTGCTGCACGAGGGCGCGTGACATGGAACTGACGATGAATGCTCCGGTGCCGCAGGCCAGCGGTGGCCCGCTGCGCCGCCTGTGCAACCTGCTCTACCGCAAGCCGACGCTGTACCTCTCGCTGCTGCTGGTGCCGCCGCTGCTGTGGTTCGGCGCGATCTACCTCGGCTCGCTGCTGACGCTGCTGTGGCAGGGTTTCTACACCTTCGACGACTTCACCATGACGGTGACGCCGGAGCTGACCTGGGCGAACTTCGGCTCGCTGCTCAGTGGCTCCAACTTCGACATCATCCAGCGCACCGTGCTGATGGCGGTCGCAGTGTCCATCGCCAGCGGCGCGGTGGCCTTCCCCATCGCCTACTACATGGCGCGCTACACCACCGGCAAGACCAAGGCGTTCTTCTACATCGCCGTGATGATGCCGATGTGGGCCAGCTACATCGTCAAGGCCTACGCCTGGACCCTGCTGCTGGCCAAGGGCGGCGTGGCCATGTGGTTCGTCCAGCACCTGGGCCTGGAGCCTGTGCTGAACCTGCTGCTGGGTATTCCCGGCGTGGGTGGCAACACCCTGTCCACCTCCAGCTTCGGGCGCTTCCTGGTGTTCGTGTACATCTGGCTGCCGTTCATGATCCTGCCGATCCAGGCGTCCCTGGAGCGCCTGCCGCCGTCGCTGCTGCAAGCCTCGGCCGACCTCGGCGCGCACCCGCGGCAGACCTTCCTGCAGGTGATCCTGCCGCTGTCGATCCCCGGCATCGCCGCCGGGTCGATCTTCACCTTCAGCCTGACCCTGGGCGACTTCATCGTGCCGCAGCTGGTGGGCCCGCCGGGCTACTTCATCGGCAGCATGGTCTACGCCCAGCAGGGCGCGATCGGCAACATGCCGATGGCCGCCGCCTTCACCCTGGTGCCCATCGTGCTGATCGCGGTCTATCTCTCCATCGTCAAACGCTTAGGAGCCTTCGATGCACTCTGACTCTTCATCTCAAGGGCAGGCTTCCTGGGGTCTGAAAGCAGCCGCCTGGGGCGGGTTGGTGTTCCTGCACTTCCCCATCCTGATCATCTTCCTGTACGCCTTCAATACCGAGGACGCGGCCTTCAGCTTCCCGCCCAAGGGCTTCACCCTGCACTGGTTCAGCGTCGCCTTCGCGCGCCAGGACGTGCTCGAAGCCATCGAGCTGTCGGTGAAGATCGCCAGCGTCGCCACGCTGATCGCCATGCTCCTGGGCACCCTGGCCGCGGCCGCGCTGTACCGCCGCGACTTCTTCGGCAAGGAAGGCATCTCGCTGATGCTGATCCTGCCGATCGCCCTGCCCGGCATCATCACCGGCATCGCGTTGCTCTCAGCGTTCAAGACCCTCGGCATCGAGCCGGGCTTCCTGACCATCGTCATCGGCCACGCCACCTTCTGCGTGGTGATCGTCTACAACAACGTGATTGCGCGCTTCCGCCGCACTTCGCACAGCCTCATCGAAGCCTCGATGGACCTGGGCGCCGACGGTTGGCAGACCTTCCGCTACGTGATCCTGCCGAACCTCGGCTCGGCGCTGCTGGCCGGCGGCATGCTGGCGTTCGCGCTGTCCTTCGACGAGATCATCGTCACCACTTTCACCGCCGGCCATGAACGCACCCTGCCGATCTGGCTGCTCAACCAGCTGGGCCGCCCGCGCGACGTGCCGGTGACCAACGTGGTGGCGATGCTGGTGATGATCGTGACCATGCTGCCGATCCTCGGCGCCTACTACCTGACCAAGGGTGGCGAAGGCGTGGCGGGGAGCGGCAAGTAACGTGGGTGCCGTGCGCCCCTCACCCTGGCCCTCTCCCGAGGGAGAGGGGACTGTCCGGTGCAGGAGGAAACCAGGGTTTCGGCCGGCACGAATAGCTCCCTCTCCCTCTGGGAGAGGGCTGGGGTGAGGGAAACCCGCGGCACCGATATCAACAGAACCCCTCAGGCCCGCCGGCCATGACAACCGGCAGGCCCTTAACAAGAAACACCCCAACCGAATTTGCACCACGTTCCTGACCAAGAGGACTCAACCATGCAAACCAACCTGCTGATCAACGGCCAACTGGTCGCTGGCGAAGGCGAGAAGCTCGCCGTCCTGAACCCCTCCCTGGGCACCACCCTGGTGGAGATCGCCGAGGCCACCCCGGCCCAGGTCGACGCTGCCGTGCTGGCCGCCGACGCCGCCTTCGACAGCTGGTCGCAGACTGCGCCCAAAGACCGCTCCCTGCTCCTGCTGGCACTGGCCGACGCCATCGACGCCAACGCCGAGGAGCTGGCCCGCCTGGAATCCAACAACTGCGGCAAGCCCTACTCCGCCGCGCTGAACGACGAACTGCCGGCGGTGGCCGACGTGTTCCGCTTCTTCGCAGGCGCCTGCCGGGTGATGCAAGGCTCCGCCGCCGGCGAATACCTGCCGGGCCACACCTCGATGATCCGCCGCGACCCGGTGGGCGTGGTCGCCTCCATCGCACCGTGGAACTACCCGCTGATGATGGTCGCGTGGAAACTCGGCCCGGCCCTGGCCGCCGGCAACACCGTGGTGCTCAAGCCCTCCGAGCAGACCCCGCTGACCGCCCTGCGCCTGGCCGAACTGATGGCCGGCATCTTCCCCGCCGGCGTGGTCAACCTGGTGTTCGGCCGTGGCCCGAGCGTCGGCGAGCCGCTGACCACCCACCCCAAAGTGCGCATGGTCTCCCTGACCGGCTCGGTCGCCACCGGTAGCCGCATCATCGCCGGCACCGCCGACACCGTGAAGCGCATGCACATGGAACTGGGCGGCAAGGCCCCGGTGCTGATCTTCGACGACGCCGACATCGACGCCGCCGTGGAAGGCATCCGCACCTTCGGCTTCTACAACGCTGGGCAAGACTGCACCGCCGCCTGCCGCATCTACGCGCAGAAGGGCATCTACGCCAAGTTCGTGCAGAAGCTCGGCGAAGCGGTCGCCAGCATCCAGTACGGCGAGCAGGACGACCCGAACACCGAGCTGGGCCCGGTCATCACCGAGCAGCACCTGGAGCGCGTCATCGGCTTCGTCGAGCGCGCCCGCCAGGTGCCGCACATCGAAGTAGTCACCGGCGGCAAGCGTGCCGACCGTCCGGGCTTCTTCTTCGAGCCGACCGTGCTCGCCGGCGCCCGCCAGGACGACGAAGTGGTCCGTCGCGAAATCTTCGGCCCGGTGGTCTCGGTCACCGAGTTCGAGGACGAAGCGCAGGCGCTGGCCTGGGCGAACGACTCCGACTACGGCCTGGCCTCCTCGGTGTGGACCAGCGACATCGGCCGCGCCCATCGCCTGTCCGCCCGCCTGCAGTACGGCTGCACCTGGGTCAACACGCACTTCATGCTGACCACCGAGATGCCCCACGGCGGCATGAAGCTGTCGGGCTACGGCAAGGACATGTCGATGTACGGCCTGGAAGATTACACAGCCATCCGCCACGTCATGATCAAACACTGATTGGTGATACGGCCTGCTGCGCGTCGGCGGAGCTGCGTTGGAAGGTGGTTCGTGCCCAGTCATTTACTACTCGTAAACTCCTGGGCCCGAACCACCTTCCGCCTTGCTGCGCTCTAGCTCGCTAGGCCCAGTAGTTCAGTGAAAAGCATCCGCCGGACCGAGGTCCGGTGGTCCTGCGGCACCCGCTCGACCGGGACCGCCGCGCGGCCACGCATGCCGCAGCCCCTTCCGGAGGGAAGGGTAAAACCAGGACAGCCCTGCCCCGGGCCATCACCTTGCAAGGACTTCCCATGACCATCACCCGCCGCGACTTCCTCAACGGCGTTGCCCTCACCATCGGCGCGGGCCTCACCCCGCTGCAACTGCTCCAGGCGGCCCCCTCCGGCCGCTACTATCCGCCCGCCCTCACCGGCCTGCGCGGCAGCCATCCCGGCGCGTTCGAGGTCGCGCACCAGATGGGCTGGGAGAAGAAGGTGTTCGACACCGATGGCCTGAAGATCGAGGAGCAGTACGACCTGGTGGTGGTCGGCGGCGGCATCAGCGGACTGTCCGCGGCGTGGTTCTATCGGCAGAAGCACCCCAAGGCGCGCGTGCTGATCCTCGAGAACCACGACGACTTCGGCGGCCACGCCAAGCGCAACGAATTCCAGGCCGGCGGCCGGATGATCCTCGGCTACGGCGGCAGCGAAGCCTTCCAGTCGCCCAAGCACCTGTACAGCGACACGGTGAATACGCTGCTCAAGCAGCTCAACGTCGACGTGGACCGTTTCCAGACTGCCTTCGACCGCGACTTCTACCCGAACCTGGGCCTGTCCCGCGGCGTGTTCTTCGACAAGGCCGGCTTCGGCGAAGCGAAGCTGGTGTCCGGCGACCCGACGCCGATGGTGGCCGACGACATCGCCCCGGAAAAACTCAACGCCCGCAGCTGGCGCGCTTTCATCGCCGACTTCCCGCTGCCCGAGGCCGACCGCCAGGCGCTGATCGACCTGCACGAGGCGCCGAAGGATTACCTCGCCGGCAAGACCCGCGAGGAGAAGCAAGCGCACCTGACCAAGACCAGCTACCAGGACTTCCTGCGCAAGGACGTGGGCCTGAGCGAAGCCGCCACCCGCTACTTCCTCAGCCGCACCAACGACTTCTCGGCGCTGAGCATCGACGCCGTCTCCGCCGACTCGGCCTATTCCGTCGGCTTCCCCGGTTTCGCCGGCATGGACCTTGCGCCCATCAGCGAGGAAGCCAAGGCCGAGATGGAAGAGCCGTACATCTACCACTTCCCCGACGGCAACGCCTCGCTGGCGCGCCTGCTGGTGCGTGGCCTGATTCCGGGCGTGGCGAAGGGCAAGGACATGAACGACATCGTCCTGGCCACCTTCGACTATTCGAAGCTGGACCAGCAAAAGAACGCCGTGCGCCTGCGCCTGAACAGCACTGCCGTGAGCGTGAAGAACCGCGACGGCGGCGTGGACGTCGGCTACAGCCGCGCCGGCGCCCTGCACCGTGTGCGCGCAAAACACTGCGTGCTGGCCTGCTACAACATGATCATCCCCTACCTCCTGCGCGACCTTTCCGCCGAGCAGAGCCACGCCCTGGCGCAGAACGTGAAGTTCCCGCTGGTGTACACCAAGGTGGTGATCCGCAACTGGCAGAGCTTCATGAAGCTGGGCGTACACGAGATCTACGCACCAAGCCAGCCCTACAGCCGCGTGAAGCTGGACTACCCGGTGGACATCGGCGGCTACAGCCACCCGCGCGACCCGAACCAGCCAATCGGCCTGCACATGGTCTACGTGCCCACCAGCCCGAACAGCGGCATGGACGCGCGCACCCAGGCCCGCGTCGGGCGCGGCAAGCTCTACGCGATGAGCTTCGAGCAGATGGAATCGCAGATCCGCGACCAACTGCAGGCGATGCTCGGCCCGGCCGGCTTCGACCATCAGAAGGACATCCAGGCGATCACCATCAACCGCTGGTCGCACGGCTATTCGTACTTCTCCAACAGCCTCTTCGATGAGGAAGAGGAGAGCGAAAAACTGAAGAACCTGGCGCGCACCAAAGTCGGCAACGTCACCATCGCCAACTCCGACGCCGCCTGGGACGCCTACGCCCACGCGGCCATCGACGAGGCCTGGCGCGCGGTGGGTGAACTGTCCTGAGGAACCCGGCGCCATGCCTGAGCGTGGCGCCACATTGAACGGCCGTCCGGCCGACAACCCGCGGGCACGCCCGCAACGGAGGCAAGCATGCGTCACCTCGCCAGAGCGTTTTACCTGCTGTCGCTGTTCACCCTCGCCGGCCTGGCCCAGGCGGCAGAGTCGCCCAAACAGATCGTCGATGCCTACATGGCCGCGTGGAACGCCCACGACGCCGAGAAGGCCGCCGGCTACCTGGCCAAGGATGCGGAGTACTTCGACGTCACCGTCGGCACCCCGCAGAAGGGCCGCGACGCCGCGCGCGACAATGTGATCAAGGTGTTCGTGGGGGCCGTTCCGGATCTTACGTGGAAGATGAACGGCAAGCCCATCGTCGACAAGGATGGCATCGCCTTCCAGTGGACCTTCAGCGGCACCAACACCGGCGCCTGGGATGCCCAGACCCCGGCGACCAATAAGCCGCTGTCGTTCGACGGTGTGAGCTACGTGAAGGTCAAGGACGGCAAGATCGTCTACCAGGGCGACTACTACGACGCCCTGGGCCTGCACAAGCAGCTCGGCTGGTAAGCGGATTGCGACCGTCCGCGCGTTGGTCGGTCGTGCAGCTTTCGTAGGAGCGGACTCCGTCCGCGATGGGCCGGCCTCGGCTGCCGACCATCGCGGATGAATTCGCTCCCACGCTGCCCTTGTAGGAGCGCCCCATGGGCGCGATCGCGGGCATGGCCCGCTCCTACAGGGAGCACCATCGGCCACGCCTGCGGGCGCGGCCGACATAACCAGAAAGAAGACCTCGCCCCCCTGCCCTCATCCGTCACAGCAGTCCCACGCCATGTCAATCACACTCGAACCACGGCCCGCCACGGCCGAAGACAGCTCCAGCACCCGCTCCACCATCGACCAGGTCAAGCAGTTGATCGCCGACCTCAACGTGCGCTGGACCGAGATCAGCAAGGTCTCCGACGTCATCAAGCAGATCGCCCGAAACACCAACCTGGTCGCCCTCAATGCCGCCATCGAAGCGGCCCGCGCCGGCGAAAGCGGCCGCGGCTTCGCGGTGGTCGCCGACGAGGTGCGCCGCCTCGCCACCCAGTCGGCCAACGCCACCGCCGACATCGGCAACGTCGTCGCCTCGATCAAGAGCGAAAGCGCCCGCGCCCTGGCCGACGTCGAACAGGCCGAACACTCCAGCCTGCTCGATACCGCCCGCGTGGTGCTGGCCAGCGAGGCGCAGCGCCTGGAAGCGCGTTTCGCCGTGATGGCCACCGCGCTCTATGGCCTGAAGCACTTCATCCTCGGCATGAAGGCGCGCAACCTCGGCCCGCAGCGCGAACAGATCGACGCCGTCATGCGCGAATACCTGACCCGCAACCCCGAGCTGCTGGCCTTCGCCTGCGGCTGCGAACCCAACGCCTTCGACGGCCGCGACAGCGAGTTCGTCGATGCCCCGGGCCACGACGCCAGCGGTCGCTTCATGGCCTACTGGCACCGCGGCAGCGGTGTGGCCCAGCGCGAGTGCCTGGTCGGCTACGACCGCGCCGACGGCAGCGGCGACTGGTACCAGGTCCCGCGGGACAAGGGCCGCGACGTGTTCATGGAGCCCTACGAGTACAGCGTCGGCGGCAGCACGGTGCTGATGACGTCCTTCATGTCGCCGATGCTCGCGAACGGCCGCTTCCTCGGCATCCTCGGCGCCGACTACACCCTCCAGCAGTTGCAGGAAAGCCTCGGCCAACTGACGCCCATGGGCAACGGCCGGTATGCGCTGCTCTCCAACGCCGGCGTCTATGTCACCCACGCGGACATCCAGCGCCTGGGCGACAAGGCCGGCGAACTGCCCCAGGAAGCGCGCAGCGCCATCGCCCAGGGCCGCAGTTGGGAACAGGTGAAGGGCCGCCGCGTGCACCTGCTGCAGCCCATCCGCGTGGGCGACAGCGATGCACCCTGGGCACTGATGATGAGTTTCGAACTGGCACAGGCCGGCGAGTGAACGCCGTGTTGTGACGCTGCGCGGCGCTCGCGAGCAAGCTCGCTCCTACAAAGGCAGGCTCCGGAGGCGGGGTGCTGTAGGAGCGAGCTTGCTCGCGAACCCGGCCTCGACCTACCCGCGCTGGGGCAACTCGGTGATATGAATCTCGGTCACCAGCGACGGCTTCACCAGCGGCGTGCGCGACAGCAGCGGACAGAAGCGCGCCAGGGCGCCAATCAGCTCCCATTGGGTATCCAGGGATTTCGCCAGCACGTCCACGTCCGCCAGCACCCGCTGGCCCACGCGCTGCAAATGCGGGTCGGGGCTGTGCCCGAGCTCCACCGACAACTGGGTGATCAGCGCGCTGAGGTTGGACATGTTGCGGGTGGCGAGAGCGAGGATGTTCGCCAGCAGGGCGATTTCCGATTGGGGGATGACAGCAGGCGTTGCGGAGGCGTCCATGCGTGCTCCAGTGAGGCTGTGTGGGGGGCTGCGCACTCCTTGCGCCAGCACGCTGAGCGTAGCATCACAACGCCACTCTGCGACAGATATCACATTTCATTTCTTTTCCTGACCTCCTGGTCATCTTCCGCCAGCGCCACGCGGCGGCTCGCCCGGATCGCAGCCTATGAGCGGCGGGCCTCCGACCTCACGGCACGGGACGGCAAAGCGCGACTTGATGCTCAATTCCCCGCAGTGACAGGGCAAACCCCCGTGCAGGTTTGAACGAAAAAAATCGACTACCTATGATCCGCGGCCACCCCATCGAAACGCCGAATTCTTTCTTGTCGTCATGAAGAGCGTTTTTTCAAGGACGAGAACAGGGAATGACTGCTTCAACTTCCTGAAGACACAACGCGCATGGAACCGACTGCCAACACTCCCCGACCTGACGACGCTCGGACCTCCCTGAATCGTTCGACTCCGGCAGCGGCCCTCCCCGACGACGCCCAGCCCTCGGCAGCCCACGACGAGGACGGTTTCAACACGCTCTACACCGCCCACGGCCTGCGCCCGCAGGGCCCCCGGGGCAACGAGCCCTTCGGCCCCAGCTCCTTTCCGCGCCACACCGATGCCGGCGCGGACGTTCACGTCCGGCGCTATCGCCTGCTCGGCGACGACGAGACCGATGACACCGCCGCCGCGCCGATGCACGAACCATCGCCCTGGGAAATGGGCGGCACCGCCTACAACGTCGAGCCGCCCGTGGCAGAGCCGGAACCACAGCCCGCCGCGGAACCAGAGCCTGACCACCCGGTGATTCCCTATGCCGGCGTCATTCCTTCGGACGAGACCGCCGTCGTGCGGGCGACCGTTCCGGCGCCGAAGTTCCCCCATGGATCGGTGGTCCGCCGGGGTGGCGCCGCATCGAAACTGAACCGCCCGCTGATCGGCGGCGTACTGCTCGGCACGTTGCTCACCGCGCTCCTGCTCGCCCTCTGGAAACCCTGGACCAGCGATAGCGCAAGCCTGCCTGCCGCCACGGTTGCCGCCCACCCCGACGCGGCGGCCACACCGTCATCCGCCACCGTCACTGCCGAGACGCCGCGTGACACCGGGAACGTCGCTCCCCAGTCCACGGCGCCCGACCTCGCCAGCGCCTCGCCGCCAATCGTCATGCCGCCCGCACCGCTGCCCAAACGCGTGCTGCCGGCTCATCCCGCGCCATCGGGAGCTGTCGACGTGACGTCCGCCGCAGCGCCCGCTGCCACGTCGGCCCCAACGCCACCGAGCGCGGAAATCGCCGCACATTCGACGGCTGCGCTTGCCACGGCTCCGCAGCCATCTGTCCCGCAAACCGCACCGTTGCCCAAACGCTTGCTCCCCACTCACGCCCTACCGGCGCCCAGCGCTGAGGCGGCCGTCGCACACACCTCTGCCACCGCGCCAGCACCGATCGACGCCGTACCGCCCCAGGCGCTGGCGGCCCCCACGCCTGCGCCGGCTGCGACAGTGCCCGGCGCCGAAGCGGTACCACCGAATGCGAGCGCCGACGCTCCGCTCGCCACCCTGCCGCCGGCCACCCCGCCTGTCATCGCCAAGGCCGTCCCCACACCGCCGCACCGCGCCGCCGCCAAGGCCGCCACGGCCGGCAACAAGCCGCAAGCCCAGGCCAGCCGCAGTGCGCCAGCCGCCGCGACGGGAACCCTGACCATCACCCTCAAGCCCTGGGGCGAAGTCTGGGTCGATGGCGTGAAGCGCGGCATCAGCCCGCCGCTGCTCAAGCTGCAGCTGACCCAGGGCATCCACCTGGTGGAACTGCGCAACCCGGGGCTGCCCAGCTACAGCCAGTCCCTGGCGATCTCCGCCGGGCAGTCGGTGACCCTGCAACACAGGTTCCAGTAATGCCCTGGCGCGCCCCTTTCCAGCTTTCGGACCGCATGATGAACCTTCCACGCCACCTGCCGTTGCCGCTTCTGATCGCTCTCCTGGCCTTGAGCGGTTGCCAGACGACCGTTGAAACGCCCGCGGCTGAACCGGTGATCGCCGCACCGACCAGCTCGGGCGACCTCGCCCTGGCGGAAGGCCTGCGCCTGTACGAAGACGGTGACTACGACCAGGCCGAACAACGTTTCCTCGCGCCGGCGATCTGGCACAGCGAGCCCCGCGTGCAACTCACCGCGCTCAAGTACCTGGCGTTCACCTACTGCGTCAGCGAGCGCCCGATCCAGTGCCGCTTCGCCTTCGAGCGCGCCCTGCAGATCGACCCGACGTTCCACCTGACCACGGCCGAATCGACGCACCCAATGTGGGGGCCGGCGTTTGTCCAGGCCGCCCGCCGCTGAATCCTCCCCGACCGCGAGGCAACCATGAAGTCTCACTCCCGGCTCCGCCGCTACCTGTTCGCGCTGCCCCTGCTTGGCGTCATGCCCCTGTGCCATGCCGCAGCGGATGCCAGCCTGGTGGCGGCTATCGACAACCTCTGGGATGCCAAGGCGATTTCGATCAACGTGCGCGGTGGCGCGTTCGACGGCAAGCCAGCCGGCAACGCCACGCTCTATCGCAGCGCCATCGCGAAAGCGCCGGGTTATCTGCTGGTGGGTGCCGAAGGGGCGTCGATCACGATGGGGCAGAAGCGCTTCGACGCCGACGCGACACCCTGGGGCAACTTTCCGCGCCTGGACATGCCACACGCCCGCCTGCTCGAGGTGAGCCTGCCGAAGAAGCACTACTGGGTGATTGCCGGGCCCGGCAGCGGTCTGTTCAGCGTAGGGGACTGGCAGCGCTATGGCTTCCTCCACGTGCTCGACGTCAGCGCGCCTGCGGCGCCCGTGCATTACCCGCTATACGCCGATGGCGAACTGGGCGAGCACGTGATTGGCCGCCTGCCGGATTCGCCGGTGCTCAACTATGCGCGCCTGGTGCCATCGAGCCGCAACGCCGAGGGCCTGATCGACGGCTATGAGGTGACCCTCTATGCCCTCAAACGTCGCGGCCCGCAGCGGGTGATCAAGGATGGCGCACCACTGGCGTACTCGCTGAAGCTCGCCAATACCGTGTGGACGCTCAGCGACAGCCACGGCACGCCGCTGAGCGATCAGCGCGACGCGAAGAAACGGCCCTTCACCGCGTTGCCCCCCGCAGCGCTGTTCAAGGGCATCGTCAGCGTCAAGGAAGACCACCCGGTCGAGTGATCCCCACTGAACCGAACCGAAGGGTCACGCGGCCTGGCACGCGTGACCCTTTTTCGTTTCACGCCTGGCCGAAGGCCTTGCGCTTGGGCGTACCGCGTTGCGCGGCGCGCAGGTACTGCGCCGGCCAGGGCACCGGTTGGCCGCCCAGCTCATCGGCGGCGTGCAACGGCCAGTACGGGTCGCGCAGCAGTTCGCGGGCCAGCAGGATCAGGTCCGCCTGCCCGGTGCGCAGGATGTGCTCGGCCTGCACCGGCTCGGTGATCATCCCCACGGTGCCGCTGGCAACGCCCGCCTCCTTGCGCACCCGCTCGGCGAACTGCGTCTGGTAGCCCGGCCCGACGGGAATCTCGGCGTTCACCGCGGTACCGCCGGAGGATACGTCGATCAGGTCCACGCCCAGGTCTTTCAGGCGGCGCGCCAGTTCCACGGTCTCGTCGGGGTTCCAGCCGTCCTCCACCCAGTCGGTGGCCGACAGGCGCACGAACAGCGGCAACTCCTGCGGCCACACCGCCCGGACGGCCTGGGTCACCTCCAGGAGGAAGCGGATGCGGTTCTCGAAGCAGGTGCCGTACTGGTCGCGGCGCTGGTTGGAAAGCGGCGAGAGGAACTGGTGCAACAGGTAGCCGTGGGCCGCGTGGACCTCGGCAATCTTGAAGCCGGCGGCCAACGCGCGCTCGGCGCCTCGTACGAACTGCTGCTTGATGGTCGCCATCTGCTCTTCGCTCAGGGCGATGGGCACGGTGTGTTGCGGGTCGAAGGCGATGGCCGAAGGCGCCACCGGCGTCCAGCCGCCCTCGCTGATCGGCACCGAGCCGTGCTTGCCCAGCCAGGGCGCCCAGGTGCTGGCCTTGCGTCCGGCGTGGGCCAGCTGGACACCGGCCACCGCGCCCTGGGATTCGATGAAGCGGGTGATCCGCCGCAGCGGCTCGACCTGCTCGTCATTCCAGATGCCCAGGTCCTCGGCGCTGATCCGCCCTTCCGGCGCAACCGCCGTCGCCTCGACGATCACCAGGCCGGCACCGCCGACGGCGCGGCTACCCAGGTGCACCAGGTGCCAGTCGTTGGCCAGGCCGTCCTGGGCAGAGTACTGGCACATGGGGGATACGGCGATGCGGTTGGACAGGGTCAGTTGGCGCAGGGTCAGGGGCTCGAACAACTGGCTCATGGTGGCACTCCCTTGGTTCTTCAGAACGTGTCATTTCAACTGTAGACCGGGATCGCCTAAGGATAGGTTCCGATGATCGATGGCAGCCGCCGCTGACTGACGGAGCGGCCTGAAGGCGGCCACGGGCATGGCCTGTTCCTACAGGGAGAATCGGCGCTGCTTTTGTAGGAGCGGAGCTTCTCCGCGAAATCCCGGCGCAGCCGGGACAGTCGGTCGAGCCCCAAACCGGCCTGCCGGCCGGATCGCGGATGAATCCGCTCCTACATCAATTCTTGCTTCGGAGCGGGACGGCAGCGCGCCTTGCGCGCGGTCACGGGCATGGCCCGTTCCTACAGGGAGAATCGGCGCAGCTGCTCCTGTAGGAGCGGAGCTTCTCCGCGAAATCCCGGCGCAGCCGGGACAGTCGGCCGAGCGCCAAGCCGGCCTGCCGGCCGGATCGCGGATGAATCCGCTCCTACGGGGATTTTGGCCCCTTAGTGCAGCTCGCTCGACTCGCCCATCACCGCTGCCGCGCCCGCTGCCAGGCTGTAGCGCTTGCTGCGGTCGCGCTCGAGCAGGCCGGACAGGTGCAGCCGGCGCAGCGTCTGGCTGACGCAACTGAGGGAGATGGGCAGCCCCGGTTCCTCCAGGTAGGCGTGCAGCTCGACCGCGGTGGCCTTGCCGCAGATGACCAGCGCATCGAGGATGGTCAGCCGCGGCAGGCTGCTGCGCAGGCCGGCATGTTCCAGCAGTTGGCGGGCCGGGCGCGGCAGACGCGGCTGCACCGGCGCAGTGGCTTTCATCGCAACGCGTGGTGAAGCCCTCATTTGCGCACCTCGAAAGACAGCGTTGAAACGTGGATCACGCTGTCGTAGCGCTTGCCCTCGACACTGGCGCCGCCATTGACCTGCGCGGAAACCTCCAGCACGTAGCGCGCCGGGAACGGCGTGACCAGGGTGACCGTGCCGTCCGCCGCCGGTTTCAGGCTGCGGGTCCATTGCTCGGAGGTGTACACGTTGACCTGCGAGGCCGGCACCACGGTGCCTTTCCAGTACAGGGCGAAGGTGTTGCCGCCGGGCGTGGTAGGCACCAGTTCCAGATCATTCTGCGCCCGGGTTTCGCTCCGCCCTTCGCGCGCCTGATAGAGGGTCAGGGTACTGCCCTGCACGCGCTGGGCGGCGACGCGCAGGTCGCCCGGCGGTGCATCCTCGATAGCGAAGGAGTCGACGCCGGCCTTCATCGGCGCGGTCTTGCCGTCGCCCAACACAACGCGAGGATTCTGCAGCTGAGCCACCGGCAGATGCTCGCCGGGTTGCAGGTCGCTGAAATAGCTTTTCGCGCCCTGGCCGGCACTGCGCTCCAGCCACAGGTAATCCGCGCCGGCCACGGGCGAAACACTCAGCGCCAGGGCCAGCAGCACTGGCTGGCGAAGGGAAAGGTTCATGCGGGGTTCTCCTGTCTGGGCGCCGCTCGCCTCCGTTGCGAAACGGGCGCCTTCACATAACAAGACGGATGAGCCGTGGAAAACACGCAGCGAAAGTGTGTAAAGAAATCGAAAAGGCCACCCAGCGCGCCCCGAGCCATTGCTCTGCCACGGGAAACGGCCGGTATCCGATTTCATCCGTCCTGGCACCGCGGACACCGGTGCAACGGGTGTCCGCGCTCCGCCGGCTTGGTCTAGCGGGACGCTTTTTCTTTTGTCCCCGTTGCGCGGCTCAAATTCCCATGGCCACGCAATCCCGCACCAACGCCTGCTTCGTGGCCACCGCTGGCTGGCGCTGCCCAGCGGTAGGAGCAACTGTCGTTCTCTGAAAGTTCGTGCCGGGGCCTGCCCTCTTCCCCGCCCTCTCCCTGAAGGGAGAGGGAGCTGTCCGTGCCGGCTGACGCCATGGATTCCTCCTGCACCGATCCGCCCCCTCTCCCTTCGGAGCGGGGCGCGTAGCCAGGGCGGCGGAGAGGCAGGCCCCGGCAGGAGCAGGCCTTGCGCGCGCTCACGGGCATGGCGCCCTCATGGCGCGTGCACCGGCGTAGGAGCGGACTCTGTCCGCGATGGTGTCCAGCGCGATGCGGGCTATCACAAACGGAGTCCACCGCCTGCACAGTAGCCCCATGTAGGAGCGAGCTTGCTCGCGAACCCACCCAGACAACGGAACAAACCGGCGAGCTCGTTCGCGAGCAAGCTCGCTCCTACAATGGCTCAGCGCGGCGCGATATGCGCCACCATCAACTGCACGCTTTCGTTACCGCGGAACTCGTTGACATCCAGCTTGTAGGCCACCTCCGCCCAGCGCACGGTGGGGTTCGGCCAGATGTCGCGGTCGATGTTGAAGGCGATGGCGTCGAGCTGCAGCGAACCGCATTCGGTCTTGAGCACCAGTTTCAGGTGACGCTCGCCGACCACCCGCTGCTGGACGATCTGGAAGATGCCGTGGAACAGCGGCTCGGGGAAATGCTGCCCCCAGGGACCGGCCTGGCGCAGGGCGCGGGCCAGTTCCAGGTGGAATTCCTCGGCGCCCAGCTGGCCGTCGGACAGCAGGCGGCCGGTGAGGTCGTCTTCGTCCAGCTGGCGGCGCACTTCGGCATCGAACGCGGCGGCGAAGGCGCCGAAGTGCTCCTGCGGCAGCGACAGGCCCGCGGCCATGGCATGGCCGCCGAACTTGCTGATCAATCCCGGGTGGCGCGCGGCCACGGCGTCCAGCGCATCGCGAATATGGAAGCCCGCCACCGAGCGCGCCGAGCCCTTGAGCGTGCCGTCGCCGGCGTCGGCGAAGGCGATGGTCGGGCGGTGGTAACGCTCCTTCAGGCGCGAGGCGAGGATACCGATAACGCCCTGGTGCCATTCGGGGTCGAACAGGCACAGGCCGAAAGGCATCTCCTCCACCGGCAGCTCCTTGAGCTGCGCCAGTGCCTCACGTTGCATGCCCTGCTCGATGGCCTTGCGGTCCTGGTTGAGCTGGTCGAGCTGCACCGCCATGTCGCGGGCGAGGCTTTCGTCCTCGCAGAGCAGCAGCTCGATGCCCAGCGACATGTCGTCCAGGCGGCCGGCGGCGTTGAGGCGCGGGCCGAGGATGAACCCCAGGTCGGTGGAGGTGATTCGTCGGCAGTCGCGCCCGGCCACTTCCAGCAGAGCGCGCAGGCCCGGACGGGCGCGGCCGGCGCGGATGCGCGCCAGGCCCTGGTGCACCAGGATGCGGTTGTTGGCGTCCAGCGGCACCACGTCGGCGACACTGCCCAGGGCCACCAGGTCGAGCAGTTCGGCGAGGTTGGGCTCGGCAATGCCGCGCGCGGCGAACCAGCCGCGCTCACGCAGGCGGGCACGCAGGGCGAGCATGACGTAGAAGATCACCCCGACGCCGGCCATGGCCTTGCTCGGGAAGTCGCAGCCGGGCTGGTTCGGGTTGACGATGGCGTCGGCGGCGGGCAGCTCCGGCCCCGGCAGGTGGTGGTCGGTGACCAGCACGCGCAGGCCGGCGGCCTTGGCCGCGGCGACGCCGTCGATGCTGGAGATGCCGTTGTCCACGGTGACCAGCAGGTCCGGGCGCTTCTCCAGCGCCACGGCGACGATTTCCGGGGTCAGGCCGTAGCCATATTCGAAACGGTTGGGCACCAGGTAGTCGACCCAGGCTGCACCGAGCATGCGCAGCGCCAGCACGCCGACGCTGCTGGCGGTGGCGCCGTCGGCATCGAAGTCGCCGACGTAGAGAATCCGCTGGCCCTTCTCCAGCGCATCGACCAGCAATTCCACCGCCGCGTCCACACCCTTGAGCTGCTGGTACGGAATCAGCCGCGCCAGGCCCTTGTCCAGCTCGGCGGCGCTCTGCACGCCACGGGCGGCGTAGAGGCGGGTCAGCAGCGGCGGCAGGTCGCCCAGGTCGGGGAGGGTTTGCGGGAGGGGGCGGGATTCGATGCGCATGGGTGTTCCAGTCGATTCATTCAGGCGCCGATCCCGGCGCCCTGGTTACAGCAGGTATCGCGGGCTGTTAACGCTCGCCCATCAGCCATTCCACTTGCAGCTCATGCTGGCCGCGCTCGTCGGTGACGAAAATGGTCCCTTCGCTGATCATCACGGTCCAGTTGATCGAGCGCGGCAGGTCGCGGGAGATTTCCTCCAGCGGCTCCTGGGGCAAGGCGACGACGTTGAGATTCTTCAGATGGCGCACGCTGTCGAGCACCTTGGTGGTCCACACGCGCAGGTTGCCGTAGGCGACCAGAGTCAGCTTCTCGCAGCGACGCGAGCACCAGGTCAGGCGCTCGGCGTCGGGCTGGCCGACTTCGATCCAGTGCAGCACCCGGTCGTCCAGGCTCTTTTCCCAGAGCGAGGGCTCCTCCACGTCCGACAGGCCACGGCCGAAGGCCAGTTGCTCGTTGTACCAGATGACGTAGGCGAGCAGGCGCACCGCCAGGCGTTCCTCGGTTTCCGAAGGATGGCGGGCAACGGTGAAGCGCAGGGTCTCGTAGACCCCGCGGTCGAGGTCGGTCAGGCTGATATCGGCTTTGTAGGGCGTGGCGGACAGGGCCATGGGCATTCCCGGCGAATTTTCGAAGGCGGCAAGTCTACCGCGAAAGCACCTGCGCCGTGGCTCAACTACGTGGACGCCGGTCGGCTCCAGGCTCCGGCGCGGCCAGTTCGATGCGGTTGCGGCCCTTGGCCTTGGCGGCATAGAGCGCCTGGTCGGCCAGCGATAGCAGACGCAGCAGGTCATGCCCGGCCTCGCGCGTGGTGGCGATGCCAATGCTGACGCTGAGCTGGCCCTCGGCCATGAACGGCAGCTCGGCGAACTCGCGGCGCACCCGTTCGGCCACCTGGCAGGCACCCTCGGTGTCGGCGGCGACCAGCAGGCAGGCGAACTCTTCGCCGCCGATGCGGGCGAACTGGTCGTGCTTGCGCATCCGCGAGGCGGTGATGCGGCTGAACTCCACCAGCACGCGGTCGCCGGCGGGATGGCCGAAGGAGTCGTTGAGGCGCTTGAAGTTGTCCAGGTCGCAGAGCAGCAGCGAGGCCTGCTCGCCACGCTCGGCGCACAGGCGCAGCAGGCGCTCGCCGGTTTCCATGAAGGCGCGGCGGTTGCCCACGCCGGTCAGCGGGTCGCTCAGGGCAGCGCTGCGGAACTGCAGCTCGGCGCGCTCCTTGACCATCGCCAGGGTGGCGAAGGCGATGCCGATGGCGAACAGCATCGTCTCGAAGACCAGGAAGGTGAAGAAGGTCGAGCCCTCGCCATTGTTCGCCACGCTGGAGAACGGCATGCCGCGGTCCACCACCAGCCGCACGCCGTAGACCAGCGTGTGGAAGGCCAGCAGTATCAGGGTCGGGCGCAGCTCCACTTCCAGCTGGCGGCGGCTGCGCCAGAGTTCGGAGAGCGACGCCAGGCAATAGAGGATGGTGATAGCGGTGCTGACCAGCACCCGCGCGGCGAGGGACTCGTAGAACGCCGGGACCAGGCAGAGCACCGCCCACAGGGCGGCGCCAGCCGCGATCAGCGGCCAGTTCGCCGCGCGGCCGGCGAAGACCCGCATGGAGGTCCAGGTCATCGCCGCACACAGGTGCAGGATGACGTTGCCGACCAGGATGGCCACCCAGTCGACGCCGATGCCGCGCAAGGTCCCCAGGAACGTACCGAGGGCGCCCAGCAGCAGCGCAGCGCTCATGCAGCCTAGGGTCGGTTCGCGTCGGCCGCTGTGCCAGGCAAAGGCCATCAGCACACCGACCAGGGTCAGGACGTAAAGGTCGACGACCACCAGCGTCGGCAGGTTCAACGTCATGCAGCCCCCTCGCCACCCACCTGCGCGCATTCGTCGGGGAATGCCGCCAGGCCTGCGGGCTGTCTGCAAATGGGCGAGCGCATCACGGTGTACCTGTCCGAAAACCGGAGAGCTGGAGTAAGAAACGTCCTTGAATGTCGCTACTCTACGCGCGCCAAAGGTCGGCGCAAAGCACCGCTGCCGGACGTCTGCTCGGCGGCCTGTTCGAAGCGGCGCACACGCGTTAGAGTCCGGCGATTACCTTCTGATCGGACAGACCGATGAACAGCACCGCCAAACCCCTCGCCGGCCTCAAGGTCATCGAACTGGGCACCCTCATCGCCGGCCCCTTCGCCTCGCGCCTGTGCGCGGAATTCGGCGCCGAGGTCATCAAGGTCGAATCGCCCGATGGCGGCGACCCGCTGCGCAAGTGGCGCAAGCTCTACGAGGGCACCTCGCTGTGGTGGTTCGTGCAGGCGCGCAACAAGCGGTCGCTGACCTTGAACCTCAAGCACGAGTCCGGCCGCGAGGTACTGAAGAAGTTGCTGGCCGAGGCCGACATCCTGATCGAGAACTTCCGCCCCGGCGTGCTGGAGAAGCTCGGCCTGGGCTGGGACGTGATCCACGCGCTGAACCCGAAGCTGGTGATGGTGCGCCTGTCCGGCTTCGGCCAGAGCGGCCCCTACAAGGACCAGCCGGGCTTCGGCGCGGTGGGCGAGTCGATGGGCGGGCTGCGCTACATCACCGGTTTCGAGGACCGCCCGCCGGTGCGCACCGGGATTTCCATCGGCGACTCCATCGCGGCGCTGTGGGGGGTGATCGGCGCGCTGATGGCACTGCGTCACCGCGAGATGAACGGCGGCGCCGGGCAGGTGGTGGACGTGGCGCTCTACGAAGCGGTGTTCGCCATGATGGAGTCGATGGTGCCGGAGTTCGACGTGTTCGGCTTCATCCGCGAACGCTCCGGCAACATCATGCCCGGCATCACGCCCTCCTCGGTGCACACCACGGCCGACGGCAAGCACGTGCAGATCGCCGCCAATGGCGATGCCATCTTCCGCCGCTTCATGACCGCCATCGGCCGCCTCGACCTCGCCGAAGACCCGACCCTGGCCAGCAACGACGGCCGCGATGCCCGCCGCGACGAGCTGTACGGCATCATCGACCGCTGGGCGCGCTCCGAATCGCTGGACGCCGTGCTGAAGGTGCTCAACGACGCCGAGGTGCCGGCCAGCCGCATCTTCTCCGCCGAGGACATGTTCGCCGACCCGCAATTCCTCGCGCGGGAGATGTTCCTCTCGGCCAAGTTGCCCGACGGCAAGCCGTTCCGCATGCCCGGCATCGTTCCCAAACTCTCCGAGACGCCCGGCAGCGCCGAGTGGATCGGGCCCAAGCTGGGCGAACATACGGACGAGGTGCTGTCCGGGTTGGGGTACGACGCAGCGGCCATCGCGGCGCTGCGCAAGGATGGCGCGGTCTGAGATTTTGCTTTTCGTAGGAGCGAGCTTGCTCGCGAACAATCTCGTCGGCCAACTCGGTACGATGCGGTTCGCGAGCAAGCTCGCTCCTACAATGCCGCTCGGTGTGGGAGCGGAGCTTCTCCGCGAAATCCCGGCGCAGCCGGGGCAGGTGCCGCCGGCCTGCGGCCGGATCGCGGATAGAATCCGCTCCTACAAACACCCCTGACTTCGGCGCCGAACCTGTAGGAGCGGGCCATGCCCGCGATCACGGGCGTGGCCCGTTCCTACAGGGAGCACTCAGCCGGCTTCCTGCGCCGGTACGTCGCTCTGCGCGATGAATTCCAGCATCTTCTCGCTGCCGTCCAGCAGGTCGGCATGGATCGCTTCGCGGGCCGCGTCGCCGTTGCGTTCGCGCAGGGCGCGTAGGACGTCCCAGTGGTGTTCGATGGCCATACGTTCGTTAAAGTCGGCGTAGGCCTGGGCGATCAGCGGGCCGGTGCGCATCCACAGGCTGTCGAGGAAGGCGCGCAGCAGCGGCATGCCGGCGATGTCGGCCAGGGCGAAGTGGAAGGCCTGGTTGAGCTTGAGCGCCAGCACCAGATCCTGGGCATGAATCGCGGCGAGGTTGTCGCGGATGTTGGCTTCCAGTTCGTCCAGCTGCGCGTCGCTGGCGCGCTCGGCGGCGGTCTGCGCAGCGAGGCCTTCGAGCGCCACGCGGATGCTGCGGATCTCCAGGTACTGCTCGCGGGTGAGCAGCGGCACGCGGATGTCCCGCGGAGTCTTGAGCACCAGCGCCTGTTCCTTGGCCAACTGCAGGATGGCGTCGCGCACGGGGGTGACGCTGGTGCCCAGTTGCTGGGCCAGGTCACGGATGCGCAGGCGGTCGTCCGGCTTGAAGCGACCGGTGATCAACGCCTCGCGCAGCAACGCATAGACGCCGCTGCCAAGGTAGGAGTGATTCAGGCCATCGATCGGGTAGTTCATTGCGTTGTCGTCCGGTGCTGCGGCATTGCCGGCGCGCATGATGCGGATTGCGCGCGGGAGATGCCAGCGCGGTCACACATGCTGGCCGCCGTTGACGTGGATTTCCGCACCATTCACGTAGGACGCGCCGCTGGTGCAGAGGAAGTGGATCAGCGAGGCGACCTCCTCCGGCTTGCCCAGGCGGTGCAGGGGAATGTCGCGCTCGACGATCTGCTCGGTGCCCGAGGACAGGATCGCCGTGTCGATCTCCCCCGGTGCGATGGCGTTGACGCGTACACCGTGTGGCCCGAAATCATGGGCCATCTCGCGGGTGAGTGCCGCCAGCGCCGCCTTCGAGCAGGCGTAGGCGGCGCCGGCGAACGGGTGCACGCGGGAGCCGGCGATGGAGGTGACGTTGATCACCGAGCCCCGGGCCGCCTTCAGCTCCTCGAACAGCCCGCGCGCCAGCAGCGCGGTGGAGAACAGGTTGACGTTGAACACCTTGAGCCAGGTGGCGTAGTCACTGCTCAGCACCCCCAGGCGCTCGCCCTCCGGGCCCTTGGGCGAGATGCCGGCGTTGTTCACCAGCGCGTGCAGGCTGCCGCCGAGCTTCTCGCGGATCATCGGCAGGCTGGCCTGGACGCTGTCGATGTCTTCCAGGTCCAGGTGGATGTGGTTGATCAGCCCTTCGGCCCAGGGGCATTCGGCGCTCCAGTCCTGGCGCGAGGCGGTGAACACGCGCCAGCCGGCGGCGTTGAAATGCTTCACCGTGGCGTGGCCGATGCCGCGGCTGGCGCCGGTGAGCAGCAGGGTTCGGGTCTGGTTCATGGGGCATCCCTCTCAAGTCTGAACGCGCGATCGGTGAACATCCGTGAAGCGATGGCGCCCATAAAAACATGATGCATCATATTTTGGAAGGTGCTTTAATCGATCCGCCTGGTCCTGACCGGCTGTCCGAACAACAACAAGAAACGGAGCACCCCTGATGATCGACTTCACCCGTTCCGCCCGTTCCTCTCCCTGATGTCCGAGGGCGTACCCGCCGGCCTTCCAGCTTGGCCCGGCGCAGCGCCCCACTCTTGAAGCTGCCCTCTTATTCATGGGCCGGATTGGCCCGCTCAGGAGTCATCGCATGTTCAAGAAAGCCGTAGCACTGATGATGCTGGCCGGCGGCGCCGCCCAGCTGCATGCCGAAACACTCACCGTGGTGTCCTTCGGTGGAGACAACAAGGTGGCCCAGGAAAAGGCCTTCTACAAACCCTTCGAGCAGCAGGCGAAGGTCACCGTCCAGGGCGCCGAGTACAACGGCGAGATGGCCAAGATCAAGGTCATGGCCGACACCGGCAAGACCAGTTGGGACGTGGTCGAGGTGGAGTCCCCGGAATTGATGCGCGGTTGCAGCGAAGGTTTGTTCGAGCAGCTCGACTGGTCGAAGCTGGGCAAGCGCGAGGACTTCCTCGACGCCGCCGTGAGCGATTGCGGCGTGGGCATTTTCATCTGGTCCACGGTGCTGACCTACGACGCCAAGAAGCTCGCCAGCGCCCCCACCGGCTGGGCCGACTTCTGGGACGTGAAGAAGTACCCGGGCAAGCGCGGCCTGCGCCGTGGCGCGAAGTTCACCCTGGAGTTCGCCCTGGAAGCCGACGGCGTGAAGCAGGCCGACCTGTACAAGGTGCTGGGCACCAAGGAAGGCGTGGACCGCGCGTTCAAGAAGCTCGACGAGATCAAGCCGTACATCCAGTGGTGGGAAGCCGGCGCGCAACCGCTGCAGTGGCTGGCGGCCGGTGACGTGGTGATGACCAGCGCCTACAACGGCCGCGTCGCCACCGCGCAGAAGGAAGGCCGCGACTTCACCATCCAGTGGAATGGCAGCATCTATGACCTGGACCACTGGGCCATCGTCAAGGGCAGCCCGAAGAAGGACCTCTCCGAGCAGTTCATCGCCCTGGCCAACAAGCCCGAGCACCAGAAGGTCTTCGCCGAGAACATTCCCTACGGCCCGACCAACAGGAACACCATTCCGCTGATCGACCCGGCCATTGCGCCGAAGCTGCCCACCGCGCCGCAGAACCTTGCGAACGCGCGCGCCATGGACACCGAGTTCTGGATCGACCACGGCGAGGAACTGGAACAACGCTTCAACGCCTGGGCGAGCAAGTAAGCCCGGCGCTCCCGCCCGGCCCCGCGCCGGGCGGGAGCAACCCTCGCCCGACCACCGCTCTACTGTTGCACCGCTGGAACTGTTGGACCCGCTGAACCCGTTGGAGAAGTACCCGTGCCCCTCAACACCGCTCCCGTCCACGACCACCTGCTGGAAGCGGCCCCCGCCCAGGTGAGCGACGCCCAGGCCGCTGCCATCGCCGAGGAATACTTCGGCCAGCGCGGCACGCTGCACCGCCTGGCCGGTGAACGCGACCTGAACTTCCACATCGCCCACGGCCATGGCGAGGACCGCCTGCTGAAGCTCTCCCACCCGCTGGAAGATCCGCAGGTGGTGGACTTTCAGACCCGCGCTCTGCTGCGCGTCGAAGCCCGGGACCCGACCCTGGCGGTGCAGCGCGTCTACCCTGCGCTGGACGGCGAACACCAGATTCCCCTGGTCGTCGACGGCCAGCCGATGATTGCCCGGCTGTTCTCCTTCGTCGATGGCGTCCCGTTGCACCGCGTGCCGCGACGCAGCCGCGCCCTGCGCGAGCACCTGGGCGACAGCCTGGCTCGCCTCGGCCTGGCCCTCAAAGGCTTCGAGCACCCGGCCACCGCCGGCCACGAATTGCTCTGGGACCTCAAGCACGCCTCGCGGCTGCGCAACCTGCTGCCCTACCTTGAAGATCGCGACCAGCGTGCGCTGGTCGAGCGCTTCCTCGACAACTTCGAGCGCCACGCCCTGCCCCGCCAGGGCTCGCTGCGCGCCCAGGTCATCCACAACGACCTCAACCCGCACAACGTCATCGTCGATGCGCGGCACCCGGACCAGGTGCGCAACATCCTCGACTTCGGCGACATGGTGCATGCCCCGCTGATCAACGACCTGGGAGTCGCCGCCGCCTACCAGGTGGGCGAACGGGACGCGCCACTGGCCACCGCGTGCGAGATGATCGCCGCGTACCATCGGCGCTGCCCCTTGCTGGCCGAGGAACAGGAAATCCTTGCCGACCTGATTGCCACGCGGCTGATCATGACCCTGAGCATCACCGCCTGGCGCGCCAGCCTGCACCCCGAGAACCGCGACTACATCCTGCGCAACACCCGCCACGCCTGGCAGGCCCTGCAAGGCCTGGCCGGCCTTACCCGGGAACAGGCGCAGGAGCAGATCGCCACCGCCTGCGCCCCGCACCCTGCGCATCACCAGGAGCCCCGCCCATGACCATGCCCAATGGCTTCAGCGCCGCCGACGCCGAGCGCCTGAGCGAACAGGAACGCCACCTGATCGAGCGCCGCGCGCGCCTGCTCGGCCCGGCCTACCGGCTGTTCTACGAGCGCCCGCTGCACACCGTGCGCGGCGAGGGCGTATGGCTCTACGACAACCAGGGCAACCGCTACCTGGACGCCTACAACAACGTCGCCTCCATCGGCCACTGCCACCCGCGCGTGGTGCAGGCCATCGCCAGCCAGGCGGCCGTGTTGAACACCCACACGCGTTATTTGCAGGAAGGCATCCTCGACTACGCCGAGGACCTGCTCGGCACCTTCCCCGCCGGCCTGGACCAGGTGATGTTCACCTGCACCGGCAGCGAAGCCAACGACCTCGCCCTGCGCATCGCCCGCCAGTACACCGGCGGCACCGGGGTGATCATCACCCGCTTCGCCTACCACGGCGTCACCGGCAGCATTGCCGAGCTGTCGCCGTCCCTCGGCGCGGGCATCACCCTCCCCGCACACGCGCGCACCGTGATTGCGCCAGACGCTTACCGGCTGGGTGCGGAAAACGTCGGCAAGCTGTTCGCCGACGACGTGCGCGCCGCCATCGCCGACCTGCGCGCCCACGGCATCAAGCCCGCCGCCCTGCTGCTCGACGGCATCTTCGCCAGCGACGGCGTGCAGGCCGGCCCCGCCGGCTTCCTCACCGAAGCGGTGAAGGTCGCCCAGGAGGAAGGCCTGCTCTACATCGCCGACGAAGTGCAAAGCGGCTTCGCCCGCACCGGCGATGCCATGTGGGGCTTCCAGCGCCACGGCGTGCAGCCGGACCTGGTCACCCTGGGCAAGCCCATGGGCAACGGCCAGCCGATCGCCGGCGTGGTGGTACGCCCCCAAATCCTCGAACGCTTCGGCCGCGAGGTGCGCTACTTCAACACCTTCGGCGGCAACCCGGTGTCCTGCGCGGCGGCCCAGGCGGTGCTCGACGTGATCCGCGATGAACAGTTGCAGGAACGCTCCCGGCGCATCGGCGCCTTCCTCGCCGACGGCATCCGCCGCTTGGCCGAGCACCATGAACTGATCGGCGACGTGCGCGGCGCGGGGCTGTTCCTGGGCGTCGAGCTGGTCACCGACCGCGGGACGAAAACGCCGGCCGCCGAGCAGACGCGCCGGGTGGTCAACGGCATGCGCGAGCGCGGCGTGCTGATCAGCGCGGCGGGGCCGCTGGAGAACATCCTGAAGATTCGCCCGCTGCTGGCCTTCGAACAGGAGCATGCCGAGCTGTTCATCGACTGCCTGGACAAGGCGCTGGCGGACGTCGCGAGCTGAAACGGAGCACGGCGCAGGATACGCACGGGCGCGGCCCTGGCCCTGCAGTCCGCGCGTATCCCTTTTGCCGTCATGCCGGGGCGCGGCAGGTCAGAAACGCACCCCGACGTTGACCATCGCGGCAGAGGTACCCAGCACCACCAACTCGGTACCCACCGGACCCAGGTGCGCACCGACCGAAGGAATGATCGCCGGCGCCACGCCGTAGCGGTTCAGCGGGATCTTGTCGCGATACTCACCGTGATAGCCCTGCAGCGCGCCGCCGGTGACCTTGGCGTAGAACGGCGTGCCTTCCCAGTCGAAGCGCTTGCCGGCGTAGACATAGTTGGAACGCTGGCTGAAGGAGTTCCTGAAGGTCGCACCACCGAACACGATGCCATCGGCGCGGTTGCGCTCCAGGCCGATCAGGTTCTGGTGGTTGTTGTGATCCGGGTCGTTGCTCCAGTGGGTGGTGTACACGCTGGTCTGCAGGTACCAGAAGCCCCCCTCCTCGGCCATGGCGGTGCCACAGCCGAGCAGGGCCAGTGCAGCGATCAGCAGGCGGCGCATCCTGTGTGCCCCCTTCATATCGTCACGCGGCTGTTGCCGTTGACGGACATGATGCGAACGCGATCACCCACGCGGAACTGCTGGTTCGCGTCCACCGCCTGGACGTAGGCCCGGGTGCTGCCGTCGTCCTCGCGGACGACGATCTCGACGCCCTGGGTTCGGGTCACGCCTTCTTCCACCGCCGAACCGGCCATGCCGCCGGCGACACCGCCAAGAATCGTGGTGATGGCCTGGCCACGGCCGCCGCCGATGGAGCTGCCGGCGATGCCGCCGACCGCCGCGCCGGCCAGGGTGCCGATGGGCGTCTTGGTGCCCTCGATCTGCACCGGGCGCAGGGATTCGATGGTGCCCATGCGGACGTTCTGCACGGCGCGGGCATCGGCACGGGAGTAGGACGAGCCCGACAGGTCGGAGGCGCAGCCGCTCAGCAGAGCGGCACTGGTGAACAAAGCAGTCAGCAGCGTGGAACGGTTCATGGTGATTACCTCGAGAGGCTTTCAGAAAAGGATGGCGAAAGCCTACAGAGGCCCCCCTGAACTCCCACTGAACTCTCCCTGAACCAACGCTGAATGAAGCTGAACGAGACCCTCGTCAACTTTCCAGGGCGACCAATTGCATCCGGCTCCGCTCGAACCAGCGCAGCAGGTAGTCCGCCAGCAGTTGCGTGCGACGCGGCAGGCGGCTCTGGTACGGATGGATGAGAAACACCGGCTGGGTCCGGGTCTGGTAGTCGCGCAGCAGCCAGACCAGACTGCCTTCAGCCAATTCCTGCTGAATCATGTAGGACGGCAGTCGGCTGATTCCTGCACCTGCCAGTGCCGCTTTCTTCAGCAAGGTGTAGTGGTTGCTCGCCAGCAGCCCGTTCACCGTCACCCGGAACAGCTCGTGGTGGCGCTGGTACAACCAGACATCGCTGTCCTGGTAGTGCGTGTTCTGCAGGCAGGAATGCCCGGCGAGGTCCGCCGGCGCCTCCGGCACGCCGTGCTCGGCAAGGTAATCGGGCGTCGCGCAGGTCAGCTCCTGCAGGGCAAAGAGCGGTCGTGCCACCAGGCGCTCGTCCACCGCCAGGTTGCCGGAGCGGATCGCCAGGTCGAAACCGTCGGCCACCAGGTCGCGGCGCTCGTTGGACAGGTCCAGTTCCAGGCGAATCTCCGGGTACCGGCGGGAAAACTCCATCAGCCAGGCGTCGAAAAAAGTCTCGCCCAGGGACACCGGCATGCTCAGCCGCACCTTGCCCTGCGCCTCCTCCTGCAATGCCAGCACCGCCCGCCGCGCCCGCGCGGCCTGGGCATTGAGCGCCTGGGCCTCAGGCAGCAGCGCGGCGCCCGCGGCCGTCAGCGACAGGCGCCGCGTGGTGCGGTGCACCAGCGTCGCGCCCAGCGCCTGCTCAAGCGCGGAGATCCGCTTGGACAGCTGGCCCTTGCTGCACCCGAGCTTCTCCGCCGCGCGGGTGAAGCTGCCGCACTCCAGCAGGACGGCGAAGGCGGAGAGGTCTTGCAGATCGCTGGCGATTGTTTCCATATGAAAACCAAAGGTTATCGATTGGCAGGATTATCTGAACAGGAGACCACTCTACTCTGAAGCCGTCTTCAGCCACATCCCTTCGGAGCCTTCATGAAAATCATCCTGATCGGTGCCAGCGGCACCCTCGGCCAGGCCGTCGCCAACGAACTGGGCCCGCGCCACGAGATCCTCCGCGTCGGCCGCAGCAGCGGCGACTATCGCGTGGACATCACCGACAGCGCCTCGATCCGCGCGCTGTTCGAGCAGGTCGGCGGTTTCGATGCGCTGATCAGCGCGGCCGGCAAGGTGCACTTCGGCGCACTGGCGGAAATGGGCGAGGCGGAAATGGCCGTTGGTCTCAAGGACAAGCTGATGGGCCAGGTGAACCTGGTGCTGATCGGCAGCCAGTACGCCAACGATGGTGCGTCCTTCACCCTCACCAGCGGCATCCTCAGCGAGCAGCCCATCGTGCTCGGCAGCTCGGCCAGCCTGGTCAACGGCGCGCTGGAAGGCTTCGTGCGCAGCGCCGCCCTGGAACTGCCGCGCGGCCAGCGGATCAACGCGGTCAGCCCGAACGTGCTGGTGGAGTCGATGGAGGGCTATGCGCCGTTCTTCCGCGGCTTCAAGCCGGTGCCGGCCGCCGACGCCGCCCTGGGCTTCGCCCGCAGCGTGGAGGGCAAGCAGAGCGGGCAGGTGTACAAGATCTGGTGAGGGCCGCTCCAGGGAAACTCCGACGCTCGGACTCCCTCTCCCTAACCCTCTCCCTGATGGGAGAGGGGACCCTATGGTGCAGGATGAAACCTCAGCATCAGCCGGCACGGACAGCTCCCTCTCCCTTCGGAGCGGGGCGCGTAGCCAGGGCGGGGAGAGGGAGGAGCCTGGGCACGGCACTCAGGGAGAGGACACAGCGAGTCAGCTATTCGCTCTTGCCGGCGTAGCACACCGGCGAACTCCCCTCGCCCTGCTTCTCCAGCTCGTCTTCCAGAAACTCGGCCAGCACCCGGGCGTTGTTGTGCTCCTCATCCTTGGCCGCATACAGCAGCGTCAGCGTGCCCTGCCGCGCGAGGTCGAGCAGGCCCATCCAGTGCTCCGGGTGGGCGTTCAGTTCGCCGTGGTACGCCTGGCGGAAGTCCTCGAACAGACTCGGGTCATGGTGGAAGCGCTGGCGCAGTTCGCTGGACGGCGATGCCTCCTTGGCCCACCTCGCCAGGTGCAGGTTTTCCTTGCGGATGCCGCGTGGCCACAGGCGGTCCACCAGCACCCGCTGGCCGTCTTCCTGCGCCGGCGGCTCGTAGGCGCGCTTGCAACGAATCATCCGAAATCCTCCTCGTCGGCTTGAGGTGGCCGGCTTCGCTGGGTAACGTGGGCGCACTTTCGAGGAGCCCGTTCCATGCGATCCAGCCGTTTCATTCTGTTCAGCCTGCTGCCCCTGTTCGCCGCCTGCCAGGTGTGGACGCCGAACAAGACCGATCTTAACGCCTCCACCCGCCTGCAGGGCGAGCTGAGCCGCCAGGACGGCAAGCTGGTGTTCCGCAGCTGCACCGAGCAGCGCCGCTTCAGCATCGAGGACACCGGCAACACCGGCCTGCCCCGCGATGCGCTGGAGATGTTCAACGACGGCGCCACGTCGCTGTACGCCGACCTGCGCGGCAGTTTCAGCGGCAGCAGCGCCCAGGGCACCGACGGCAAGCTGGAGGTGGCCAAGGTCTATCGCCTGCAGAACGAAGGCGCCGGCTGCGACGACCCGAACTTCAAGCGCGCGGTGGTCCGCGCCCACGGCAACGAGCCGGGCTGGAGCGTGCTGGTCAACGGCCAGGGCATGCTGATCGAACAGCCGGGCAAGCAACCGCTGGTGCTGCCCTACATCGCCGAAGGCGTGCCCGACGGCAGCACCAGCTACTCCAGCGAAGCCAACGGCGAGAAGGTCGAGCTGTGGGTCGCCCCGGCACGCTGCCAGGACGGCATGAGCGGCGCGCTGAGCAACCTCTCCGCCGAGCTGCGCCTGGACGACAAGGTGATGCGCGGCTGCGCCTATCCGGGCGGCTCCAGCGGCGATTGATCGACACCACGCAGGTCTGCTGACAACGCAGGAGCGGACTCCGTCCGCGATAGGCCCGCATCGCGTCGGGGCTCGCCCTCTCCCCTGCCCTGGCTGCGCGCCCCGCTCCGAAGGGAGACGGAGCTATCCGAACCGGCTGACACTTCGGCCCCACACCACACCGGACGGTCCCCTCTCCCTTCAGGGAGAGGGTTAGGGAGAGGGAAGAACCCAGCCACGAACTTTCTAGAGAAAACAGTTGCTCCCACGCGGCGGGAAACTCAGACCAACAGCCCCGCCGCCATCAGCCGCGCCTTGAGCACGGCAAATTCCCCGTCATATTCCCAGTAGGCCAGCCGACCGTCGCTGGCGGTCACCAGCACGTACTTTTCGCTGATCGACTGGATGCGCTCGATACGCACCAGCTTCTCGACGAAGTCCGGGTCCGACACCTGCTCGATGACCTCGCGGTTCTGCTCGTCGTAGCCGTGCATGATGAACGCGGCGCGTACCTTCAGGCTGATGAAGCTCATGCGGGTTCTCCGTGAATGGCAGCGTCGGCCGCCTGCAGGGCATGGAGCGCCGTGGTGTCGAACAGCGGCACCGAGGCGTCCGGCGGGCCAACCAGCAGGGAAATCTCCGTGCAACCGAGAATCACCGCCTCGGCGCCCTGCTCCACCAGCGCGCCGATGATGCGCCGGTACTCGTCCCGCGATTCGTCGCGAATCCGCCCCAGGCACAGCTCCTCGTAGATGATCCGGTGCACGACCCCGCGATCGGCCTCGCTGGGCGTCAGCACCTTGAGCCCGAACCGGTCCACCAGGCGGTCCTTGTAGAACGCCTGCTCCATGGTGAAGCGCGTGCCCAGCAGGCCGGCCGTGGAGACGCCCGCCGCGCGGATCGCCTCGGCGGTGGGGTCGGCGATGTGCAGCAGCGGGATATCCACCGCCGCCTCGATGGCCGGCGCCACCTTGTGCATGGTGTTGGTACAGAGCACGAGGAAATCCGCCCCCGCCGCCTTCAGCGAACGCGCAGCGTCCGCCAGCACGCGGCCGGCAGCGTCCCAGTCGCCGGCGTGCTGCAGACGCTCGATCTCGTGGAAGTCCACGCTGTACAGCGCGACCTTCGCCGAGTGCAGGCCGCCCAGGCGTTCCTTGATGCGTTCGTTGATCTGCCGGTAGTAGGGAATGGTCGATTCCCAGCTCATGCCGCCGATCAGGCCGATGGTTTTCAGGGTTACCGCCACAGGCTTCACTCCAGTTCGATGCAGGGCAGATCGCCGGGCAGCGCCGCGCCGTGCTCGGCGCATTGGCGCACGGCCTCGATCAGCGGATCGAGGTCGAAGCCCTGGGATATCAGCCACAGCGGGTTGTAGTAGGTGGTTTCGTAGCGCTCGCCGCTGTCGCAGAGAATCGCCACCACCGAGCCGCTTTCGCGCCGCGCGACCATCCGCTGCGCCACCAGCAGCGCGCCGATCAGGTTGGTGCCGCTGGAGCCGCCGACCCGCCGGCCCAGGCGCTGGGCCAGGTAGTGCATGGCGGCGAGCGACAGGTCGTCCGGCACCTTGCAGCAGGCATCGAGCACGTTGGGCAGGAAGGACGCCTCCACCCGCGGCCGGCCGATGCCCTCGATGCGCGAGCCGTAGCTCAGGGTCAGGTCGCGGTCGCCGGTCCTGTAGGACTCGAAGAACACCGAGCGCTCGGCATCGGCGCAGAGCACGCGGGTGTCATGCCGACGGTAGCGGGCGAAGCGCCCCAGGGTCGCCAGGGTGCCGCCGGTGCCGGGGCTGGAGACCAGCCAGGCCGGCTCGGGGAAGCGCTCGTGGCGCATCTGCTGGAAGATCGACTCGGCGATGTTGTTGTTCGCCCGCCAGTCGGTGGCGCGCTCGGCGTAGGTGAACTGGTCCATGAAGTGGCCGCCGGTTTCCTTCGCCAGCCGCTCGGACTCGGCGTAGATCTGCGTCGGGTCTTCCACCAGGTGCGCCTGGCCGCCGTAGAAGGCGATCTGCGCGATCTTCTCCTTCGAGGTGCTGGCAGGCACCACGGCAATGAACGGCAGGCCGACCAGGCGGGCGAAGTACGCCTCGGAGATCGCCGTCGACCCGCTGGACGCCTCGATCACCGGCGCCCCCGGCTTCAGCCAACCGTTGCACAGCGCATAGAGGAACAGCGAGCGCGCCAGGCGGTGCTTGAGGCTGCCGGTGGGGTGGCTCGACTCGTCCTTGAAGTACAGGTCCACGCCCGGCAGGCCGGGCATGTCCAGGGGGATCAGGTGGGTATCGGCGCTGCGCTGGAAATCCGCTTCGATGATGCGGATCGCCTCGCGGGTCCAGTTGCGTTCCTGGGCAGCCATCGTGTCGTTCTCCTGGCAGGGCATGCGGTTCAATGGGTTCAGTCCAGCACACCGGCGGGCGATGTGGGCGGCGCGCTGCGCCACTGGCTCAAGGCGACGCCGGCGAACACCAGGCCCGCAGCCAGCGCCTGCTGGCCGCTGAGCACTTCGCCCAGCAGCAGCGCGGCGAAGATCAGGGTGAACACCGGGATCAGGTTGATGAAACCGGTCGCCTGGCTCGCCGGCAGGCGGCTGACGCCGAAGTTGTACAGACCGTAGGCGCCGACCGTCACCACGCTGCCCAGGTAGGCCAGGGCGAACCAACCGGTCGGGCCGGGCGCCGCCGGCACGCCGGAGGTGGCCAATGCCAGCGGCAGGAAGAACACCGAGCCGATGAACGCCTGCATGGCGGTGAGCATGAAGGGCGAATAGCGCGCCGACAGGTGCTTGAGCAACAGGGTGTAGCCGGTGGCGCAGAGCATTGCCAACAGTTCGTAGAAATTGCCCAGCAGCGGGTTGGGCGCGTGGCGGTCCGGCTCGCTGGCCAGGGTCAGCCAGAGCGAGCCGAGCACCGCCAGGGCAAAGCCCAGCCAGGTGTTGCGGGCGATCGTCTCCTGCAGCAGGAAGAATGCGCCAACCGCCACCAGCAGGGGCAGCAACGCGGTGATCATCCCCGCCTGGGCGGCGCTGGTGTGCTGCAGCGCGAGGGACTCGAAGATGAAATACAGGCACGGCTCGCAGGCGGCCAGCGCCAGCAGCCACCGCCAGTCGCCCGGACGGTAGTCGATGCGCCCGCGCCAGCGCCAGGCGGCGAGGAAGATCAGGCTGCCCAGCGCCATGCGGGCGAAGATCACCCACATGGCCGGCAGTTCCTGGAAGGCGAACTTCAGCGCGATGAACGAACTGCCCCACAGCGCCATGGCCAGCACCAGGCACGCAAGGGCGAACGGCCGGGATTGCTGCACGGGACGCTCCAGTGAAAAGGTCCCCGGAGTATAGGAGGCGCGCCCTGGCGGCCGACAGGTACAGAATCACAGGGAAACTGTATGGGCTGGATTCGAACTGTAGGAGCGAGCTTGCTCGCGAACAAACCCACCGGCGGCTCCTGCGCTGGGGCGGTTCGCGAGCAAGCTCGCTCCTACGAAGAGCCAATGCCTTGCCCCTGGCTTTTAAAGGTTTCCAGAGAAACACCCGCACGCGCCGAATGCCCCGTTCAGGAGGCCTTGTTGAATTGGAGTTTCAGGGGTTGAGCGACATGGATGTCGCGAGAGCCACGATGGGCCAGGGACGGCCCCTCGTGGCGTGCCCCGGAAACTTCGATTCAACGCGGGAATTTTCGCCTAAGCGATAAACCGGATGTCCGGGGCAAGACCTTTGCCTACTTTGGGTGGGGCGGCCATCCGCCGTTTGGCAAAGTAGGTCGCCCGAGGGGGCGAAACAAGAAGGCGGGCATGGCCCGCTCCTACAATGGCGTGCAGCCTGGTGTTCCCTGGTGGGACCAGATCCGCCCGCGGACAAGGTCCAAAATCATTCCCAAGGCTTACCCTTGGTCCCCCGCTCCACCGGCACCCGCTGCTGCATCGCCGCCTTCGCCAGCAGGTGCGCGCTCACCGGCGCGGTGATGAAGAGGAACACGGTGATCAGGATCTCATGCAGGCTGACGCCCTCGCCGCGCGCGCTGAAGTACAGCAGCGACGCCAGCACCACCCCGCCCACGCCCAGGGTGGAGGCCTTGGTCGGGGCGTGCAGGCGCGTGTAGAAGTCCGGCAGGCGGTACAGGCCGATGGCGCCGAGCAGCGCGAACAGGCTGCCGGCCAGCAACAGCAGGCAGACCAGCGCTTCGATCAGAACATTCATTCGATGATGTCTCCGCGCAGGAGGAACTTGCACAGGGCCACGGTGCTGACGAAGCCCATCACCGCGATCAGCAGCGCCGCCTCGAAGTACAGGCCGCTGCCCTTCCAGATGCCGAACAGCACGATCAGCGCGATGGCCTCCACCGACAGGGTGTCCAGCGCGAGGATGCGGTCCGCCACCGACGGCCCGCGAATCAGCCGCGCCACGGTAAGCAGCACGGCGATGCCCAGCAGCGCCAGGCAGATCGGGATCACGAGGCCGAGCACGGGAACACCTCCTTGAGCGGCGCCTCGTAGCGCGCCTTGATGTCCGCCACCAGCGCCTGCGGGTCCGGCACGTCGATGCCATGGACCAGCAGCGTGCGGCGGTCGGCGGAGAGGTCGGCGGAACAGGTGCCCGGGGTCAGGGTAATGACGCTGGCGAGGATGCTGATGGCCAGGTCGTCGGTCAGCTCCAGGGGAATCTCGACGAACCCCGGCTGCAGGTTTGCCTTCGGCCCCAGCACCAGCTTGGCCACCTGCAGGTTGGCCACCACGATGTCGTAGAGCACCAGGCCGATGAAGCGCAGCAGCAGCCCAGGCCGCTGGATACGCGGCGCGGCCAGCAGCAGGTTGCGGCACAGCAGCGGAATCGCCAGGCCGAGGAAGGCGCCGAGCAGCCAGTGGCCGAGGGAGAAATCGTTGACCAGCAGCAGCCAGCTCACCAGCAGCACGCCGCTGAGCAACGGATGCGGAAGGATGCGCCGGATCATGCGCCACCTCCCAGCAGGATCGCCTGGCGATACAGCCCGGCGTCCAGCAATTGCGCCGCCGTGGCCTGGGCATACGTGAGCAGCGGCCGCGCGGCGACCACCATCAGCGGCGCGCTGGCCAGCAGGCCGACGGTCGCCAGCAGCTTCACCGGCTCGCGCTCGGCGCTGCCCAGCACGGTATTGCCGGTGCGCCAGAACAGCGTGCTGCCGGCGCGGCTCAGGGCGACGATGGTCACCAGCCCGCTGATCAGCACCACGCTCCACAGCGCGATGGCTTCGCTGCCGCCACTCACCGAACGCAGCAGCATCAGCTTGCCGAGGAAGCCAGACAACGGTGGCAGCCCGGCAACCGCGATGGCGCCGAAGAAGAACGCGCCGCCCAGCAGATGCGGTTGCAGCAACGCCGGCCCCTGTACCAGTCGGCCGCCCTTGTCGCCGCGCTGGCGGGCGATCAGGTCGGCCAGCAGGAACAGGCCGCCGGCCACCCAGATGCTGTGCAGAAGGTAGTAGAGCGCAGCGGCCAGCGCCTCCGGCGTGCCCAGGGCAACGGCCGCCAGCAGCGTACCGGCGGACACGACGACCAGGTAGGACAACAGCCCTTGCAGCGTGGTCGCGGCCAGGGCGCCCAGCGCACCGGCGACGATCCCGGCCAGCGCCAGCGGCCACAGCCAGGCTTGCGCGAGGTTCGCCAGCTCGCCGGCCTGCTCGCCGAAGATCAGCGTATAGACGCGCAGGATCGAATAGATGCCGACCTTGGTCATGATCGAGAACAGCGCCGCCACCGGCGCACTGGCCTCGGCGTAGGCCTTGGGCAGCCAGAAATACAGCGGCAGCAGCGCCGCCTTCAGGCCGAACACCACCAGCAGCAACAGCGCCGCGGCGCGCACCAGCGGTGCCTGTTCGGCGCTCAGTTGCGCGACGCGCTCGGCCATGTGCGCCATGTTCAGGGTGCCGGTGATGCCGTAGAGCGTGCCCACCGCGATGAGGAAGAACGCCGAACCGACCAGGTTGAGCACCACGTAGTGCACGCCCGCGCGCACCCGCCCTGCCCCGCCGCCATGCAGCAGCAGCGCGTAGGAGGCGATCAGCAGGATCTCGAAGAACACGAACAGGTTGAACAGGTCGCCGGTGAGGAACGCCCCGTTCAGGCCCAGCAGCTGGAACTGGAACAACGCGTGGAAGCGCTTGCCGCGCCGGTCGTCGCCGCGCACGGCGTAGATCAGCGACAGGCTGGCGAGCAGCGCGGTCGCCGCGATCAGCAAGGCGCTGAGACGGTCCAGCACCAGGATGATGCCGAACGGCGGCTGCCAGTTGCCCAGCGCGTAGAACTGCACCACGCCGCTGTCGGCCTGTTGCAGGAGCACGGCCGACAGCGGCAGCAGCGCCAGGGTCGCGAGCAGCGACAGGCCACGCTGCAGGCGCTCGCCCACAAGCAGCAATGCGCAGCCGGCGAACAGCGGCAGCAGGACGGGCAGGATCAGCCAGTGGTTCATCGGCCCTCCTCCCCATTCTTGTCATCGAGAGTGCCATCGACATGATCACTGCCGGTTTCCGCCAGCCCGCGCAGCGCCAGTACGATGACGAAGGCGGTCATGGCGAAGCCGATGACGATGGCGGTCAGCACCAGCGCCTGGGGAATCGGGTCGCCGGCATTGGCGACCTGGCCGATCACCGCCGGGTCGCCGGCCAGCCGGCCCATGGCGAAGAGGAACAGATTGACCGCGTAGGACAGCAGGGTCAGCCCCAGCACCACCGGGAAGGTGCGCGCCCGCAGCAGCAGGTAGACGCCGCTGGCGGTCAGCAGGCCGAGGGCGATGGCGAACAGCGCTTCCATCAATGCGCCTCCTTGGACAACATCGGCTCCGGCGGCGCCGTGAGCGAACCGAGGCCGGACAGAATCAGCAGCGTCGCGCCGACCACGGTGAAGTACACGCCCAGGTCGAAGAGCATCGCCGTGGCCAGCTCGATGTCGCCCACCAGCGGGATATGGAAGTGACCGAACGCCGAGGTGAGGAACGGGAAGCCGAAGCACCAGGCGCCCAGCCCGGTCAGTCCGGCGATCAGCACGCCGAGGCCGGCGAGGCGGCTGTAGTCCAGCGGCAGGCGCGTGCTCACCCAGCGGCTGCCGCAGGCGATGTACTGGAGGATCAGCGCCACCGAGGTGATCAGCCCGGCGATGAAGCCGCCGCCCGGCAGGTTGTGGCCGCGCAGGAAGATGAACACCGACACCAGCAGCGCCAGCGGGAGCAACAGGCGCGACAGCGTGGCGAGGATCGGCGGGAAGCGGTCGGTCGCCCAGGCACGGTCTTCGTCGTCGCGCTCGCGGCGCAACAGGCGCAGGCCGTCGAGCAGCGCGAAGATGCCGACCGCGGCAATCGCCAGCACGGTGATCTCGCCGAGGGTATCGAAGCCCCGGAAGTCCACCAGGATCACGTTCACCACGTTATGCCCGCCGCCACCGGAGACGCTGTTCTCCAGGTAATAGCCGGCAATGCTGTCGTAGGGGCGCGTGAGCACGGCGTAGGTCAGCAGCGTGACCATCACCCCGGCGCCGATGGCGACCGCGAAATCGCGCAGGCGGCGCAGGCTGCTGGAGGTCTTAGGCGTGCGCGCCGGCAGGTAGTACAGGGCCAGCATCAGCAGGACCATGGTCACCACTTCCACCGACAGCTGCGTCAGCGCCAGGTCCGGCGCGGCGAAGCGGGCGAAGGCCAGCGCCACCAGCAGGCCGGCGATGCTCAGGATCACCAGCGCGGTCAGGCGCTGGCGATGGAACCAGACAGTGAGCGGCCCGGCGATGGCCAGCAGCACCAGGCCCAGGGCGGTGATACCGTCCAGCGGCGTCTGCGCCCGGTCACCTTCGACCGTGGGCAGCGGCGCCAGGCCGGCGAATACGACGATCACCGCCGCCAGCACCAGCAGCATGGCGTAGCGCTGCAGCGAGCCGTTCTCCAGGTAGCCGGTCACCCGCGCGGCGCAGCGCACCACGCGCTGCACCTGCTGTTCGAACACCTGCTTGGCGTCCATCGCCGGCAGCCCGGCGTACCAGTCGAACAGCGGCTTGCGCAGTACATACAGCAGCACGCCGCCGGCGGTGGCGACGAAGCTCATGATCAGCGGCGCATTGACGCCGTGCCAGATCGCCAGGCTGTACTCGGGCAAGGCGCCATTCAGGCTCGATGCGGCGGCCCCGGCCAACAGCGGGCCGACCGTGAGCGACGGCAGCACGCCCACCAGCAGGCAGATCAGCACGAGGATTTCCACCGGCACCTTCATGTAGCGCGGCGGCTCGTGCGGATGCGGGTTCGGCAGGTTGATCGGTTCGCCGTTGAAGAACACGTCGTGGATGAAGCGCACCGAGTAGCTCACCGAGAACAGCGCGCCGACGGTGGCCAGCGCCGGGATCACCCAGTTGAAGCTGCCCATCATGTTCTGCGCCAGGGTCTCGCCGAAGAACATCTCCTTGCTGAGGAAGCCATTGAGCAGCGGCACGCCGGCCATGGACGCCGACGCCACCATCGCCAGCACGGCGGTGTGCGGCATGTACTTCCACATGCCGTTGATGCGCCGCATGTCGCGGCTGCCAGTCTCGTGGTCGATGATCCCGGCGGCCATGAACAGCGAGGCCTTGAAGGTCGCGTGGTTGATGATGTGGAAGATCGCCGCGACGTTGGCCATGGGCGAATCCAGGCCGAACAGCAGGGTGATCAGCCCCAGGTGGCTGATGGTCGAATAGGCCAGCAGGCCCTTGAGGTCGTTCTGGAACAGCGCCATGAAGGCGCCCATCAGCAGGGTCGCCAGGCCGGTGAGGCTGACCAGGTAGAACCACAGGTCATTACCCGAGAGCAGCGGGTAGAGCCGCGCCAGCAGGAACACGCCGGCCTTCACCATGGTCGCCGAGTGCAGGTAGGCCGACACCGGCGTCGGCGCCGCCATCGCATGGGGCAGCCAGAAGTGGAACGGGAATTGCGCCGACTTGGTGAACACGCCCAGCAGCACCAGGCACAGCGCCAGCGGGAACAGCGGGCTGGCCTGCAGCACCTCGCGGGCGCCGAGCACCGTGGAAAGCTCGAAGCTGCCGACCACGTGGCCGATCAGCAGGATGCCGGCCAGCAGCGCCAGGCCGCCACCACCGGTGACCGCCAGCGACATGCGCGCGCCCTTGCGGGCATCCGAGCGATGGCCCCAGAAGCCGATCAGCAGGAACGACGACAGGCTGGTCAGCTCCCAGAACACCAGCATCAGCAGCAGGTTTTCGCTGAGCACCACGCCGAGCATGGCGCCCATGAACAGCAGCAGGAAGGCGAAGAAGCGCCCCGCGGGCTCCTTCTCCGACAGGTAATAGCGGGCGTAGAGGATGACCAGCAAGCCGATACCGAGGATCAGCAGGGCGAACAGAAAGCCCAGGCCATCCAGGCGCAGGCTGAGATTCAGGCCCAGCTCCGGCAGCCACTCCAGGCGCTGTACCTGGGGCGCGGCGCCCAGCACCGAGCGCTGGCCCAGCAGCAGGATCAACCCGGCGAGCGGCACCAGGCCCGTGGCGGCGGCGCAGGCGGTACGCCCGAAACGCTCGGCCAGCAGCGGCAGCAAAACCCCGAAGAAAGGCAGCGCGATGATCAGCGCCAACGTCATGACCCACTCCTTTTCACCGCCGAACGGCAAGCCAGCACACCACCCCGCGCCCGAGCGGCCGGTGTAGGAAAACGACGATTATCCATATCTATCGATTTCACGTCATGGATTGAATTATTACGAAAATGAACGTTTGGGCCGCGCCGGCCGTGCGCTGCGGCGAAATTTACGATCCCCCAAACGATAGCGCGCGACAGTCGATGTGACTGTCGCGCGCTGGATTTCGCTGGCTGCCGCGAACGGCAGCCGGTACCGGTCAGTGGCTGACGCGGCTGGTGCCGTTGACGGTCAGGATGCGCACGCGCTCGCCGACACGGAACACGGCGCCTTCGTCGACCTGCTGAACGTAGGCGCGGGTGCTGCCGTCGTCTTCGCGAACGGTGATTTCCACGCCCTGGGTACGGGTCAGGCCTTCTTCGGTGGCCGCACCGAGCAGGCCGCCGGCCACGGCGCCGATGATCGCAGTGACATAGCTGCCCTTGCCGCCACCGATGGCGCTGCCGCCGATACCACCGACCGCGGCGCCGGCCACCGAGCCGATCGGAGTCTTGGTGCCTTCGATTTTCACCGGGCGCAGGGCCTGGATGGTGCCCATGCGAACGTTCTGCACGGTGCGTGCTTCTTCACGGGTGTAGGTGTCACCGGTCAGGCTGGACTGGCAACCGCCGAGGGTCATGGCCAGGGCGGCGAAAGTCACGGCGATGAGGGCAGTTTTACGCATTAGGGAACCTCCAAGTAGGGCTACGACTATTAGACTCCGACGGCAACCCACCTGTCACGCCAGGTCTTGAAACAGCTGATCTCGATTCAGCTTTCGTACAGTTTGTGCCAAAGGCGCCGAAAACGCCTGCTCTGGCTCAGCTTTTCCGGCATTAGTATCGATTACGCTGGCGCGCCTGGCAGGAGCACTCCATGGATTATTTCATCATCGTCGTCACCACCGCCGCCGGTCTGTACTTCCACTGGTGGATCTACTGGCGCATCCGCCGCTGGATGGACCGCGACCTGGCCCTGTCGCTGGCCGGCGACGATCCGCACAAGCGCAGCTACCTGCTCGAACGCCTCGCCGACGCCAAGCGCCAGAAGGTGAAGCGCCGCGACCTGCCCGACTGGCTGCAACGCGCTGCCGACGACTACCGCGCCGCCTGAGCCAGCGACCAGAACCGCGCCAGCGCCTCGGCGCGGTGTTCCAGCTCCTGCGCCGCCCGGGCGCAGGCCTCGGCCAGGGTGATCGGCCCGGGCGCCAGGCTGAACGCCGCCTCGATGCCCGCCTCGCGCAATTGCGCCAGGCCTTCGCCGACGCTGCCCGCCAGTGCGATCACCGGCACGCCCGCGTGGCGGGCGACATGGGCCACGCCCACCGGCGTCTTGCCGTGCAGGCTCTGGCCGTCCAGCCGCCCCTCCCCGGTGATGACCAGCGACGCACCAGCCAACGCCGGCTCCAGCGCCGACAGCTCGGCAATCAGCTCGATGCCGGGACGGAAGCGCGCCTTGAGAAAAGCCCGACAAGCGAAGCCCAGGCCACCGGCGGCGCCGACACCGGGGAACAGGCTGTGATCCTGCCCCAGCGCGAGTGCGGCGATTTCGGCAAGGCGCTTGAGCGCCGCGTCCAGTTGCCGGACCTGTGCCGGGCTCGCCCCCTTCTGTGGGCCGAAGACCGCCGAAGCGCCGTGGGCACCGCAGAGGGGATTGTTGACGTCGGCCGCGACTTCGATCTCGACCGTTGCCAGTCGCGGGTCGAGGTTCGACAGGTCGATACGCGCCAGTTCGGCCAGCCGAGCACCGCCTGCGCCCAGCTCGTTGCCCTGGCCATCCAGGAAACTCACGCCCAGCGCCTGCAACAAGCCCAGGCCGCCGTCATTGGTGGCGCTGCCACCCAGGCCGATGATGATCTTCCGCGCGCCGGCATCCAGCGCTTCACGAATCAGCTCGCCGGTGCCGCGGCTGGTGGTGCGGGTGGCGTCGCGCTGGGCCTCGGGCACCCAGTGCAGGCCGCTGGCGGCGGCCATCTCGATCACCGCCGTGGCGTCGTCCAGCCAGCCCCAGTGGGCCTTCACCGGCTGTTCCAGCGGACCACAGACCTCCCGCTCGCGGCGCTCGCCCGGCCGCGCCGCCAGCACCGCGTCCACGGTGCCTTCGCCGCCGTCGGCCATGGGTCGCAGCAGGGTTTCGTCGCCGGGCCGCGCGCGCAGCCAGCCACGGGAAATGGCCTCGGCGACCGCGGGGGCGGAGAGGCTTTCCTTGAAGGAGTCGGGGGCGATGACGACTTTCATGGGGACAGGTCCGTTGTGCGGGAGGATGGAGGCATCCTACACCGCAGCACGGTTTTCCCGACGTGCGTAGGAGCGGACTTTGTCCGCGATGGGTGTGACTCGCGCCGGAAACCATCGCGGACAGAGACGTCTCCCCCAGGATAATTCAGAGCTCGGACCAGCCCTCACCCTAACCCTCTCCCGCGGGAGAGGGGACCGTTCGGTGCAGGATGAAACCGCGGCGTCAGCCGGGACGATCTGCTCCCTCTCCCTGCGGGAGAGGGCTGGGGTGAGGGGAAACACAGGCACGGACTTACCCTGTTGGTCCTACACCACGCTAACCTGCGGAATAGGATCAGGGCGCCAGGCGCTCCAGCACCCAGGCGCCGTTCTCGACGCGGAAGTTCAGGCGATCGTGCAGGCGGCTCGGGCGGCCCTGCCAGAACTCGACGCGATGGGGCAGCAGGCGATATCCGCCCCAGAACTCCGGGCAGCTCGGCGCGCTGTCGGCGAAGCGCTTCTCGGTTTCGGCGAGCAATTGCTCCAGCTCGCCACGGCCGTCGATCACCCGGCTCTGCGGCGAAGCCCAGGCGCCCAGGCGGCTGCCCAGCGGACGCACGCGGTAGTAGGCGGCGGACTCTTCGACCGAGACTTTCTCGACGCGCCCTTCGATGCGCACCTGGCGTTCCAGGGCCGGCCAGAAGAAGGTCATGGCCGCGCGCGGGTTTTCCCCGAGCTGCTGGCCCTTGGCACTCTGGTAGTTGCTGAAGAAGGTGAACCCGCGCTCGTCGAGGCCCTTGAGCAGGAGCACGCGGCAGTGTGGCTGGCCGTCCGCGTCCACGGTGGCGAGCGTCATGGCGTTGGGTTCGACCGGCAGTTGCTCGGTCTTCAGCGCATCCTCGAACCACTGGTTGAAGAGGCTGAACGGTTCGGCGGGCGCCTGGGCTTCGGTCAGTCCGTCACGGGTGTATTCGCGGCGCATATCGGCCAGGGTCTGAGCCATCGGAAATCTCCTGCAGAAGAAGTCCTTAAGCTTATCCAGACTTGCGCCTTTGCGCTTGATCCACGACAAGCGTCATTCCGCGCGGAACGACGCTCGGCGTGCGCCGGATCAGTTAGCCTGGGCGAGCGCCAGCAGGCTGGTGCGCTGGGTCACCAGCACTTCGACACGGCGGTTCAGTGCGCGGCCTTCGGCGCTGGCGTTGTCGGCGCGCGGCAGGCTGGAACCGACGCCTTTCAGGCGCAGGCGATCGGCGCCCAGGCCGCTGAGGCGGAAGATCGAGGACACCGCCTGGGCACGCTGCAGGCTGACCTTGTCGTTGGTCGCCTTGTCGCCCGAGCTGTCGCTGTGGCCGAGCACCAGCACGCCGCTTTCCGGGTCGTTCTGCAGCATCTTCGCCACGTTGCCCAGCGGCGCCAGGGTTACCGGCAGCAGCAGTTCAGGACGCTTGGGGTTGAACGAGCCTTCCACCGGCGCGATCAGCACCAGGGCGTTTTCGCGGCGCTCGACGGTGAACTTGCTGCCGGCCACCGCATCGCGCAGGGACTTCTCGTGCTGGTCCAGCCACTCCTTGGTGACCTTGGCGCTCTGCGGCTTGGTGGCGGTGTCGGCGCCGGACTTGCTCTCGCTCACGCCGAACGGCCACCACCAGTGGCCACCGGGCTGCTGGCTGCCGGCATCGGCGACCTTGGGCGCGTCAACGGCTTGCTTCGCCGGTGCGGGGGCTGCGGCAGTGGCTGCCTGGTCGCCACCGAAGGGCCACCACCCGTGACCGGAACCGCCAGCCGCCGCGGCGCTGTCCGGCGCCTTTGCCTGATCCTGGGATTGGAACTGGCTGCAGGCGGAAAGGCCGACGCACAGCGCAAGGGTGGAGACTTTCAGCGTACGGGAGAACAGCAGGTTCATGGGGTCGATTCCATAAAGTTGGAACATGAAGGAAGGCCAGGCGCGGCCGGCGAGCGGCGGCACCCTGACTTCAGCAATCGGCTTAAGAGTTGTACATAACTTACTCAGTTGGAACGAGATTTTAATCCCGAACTGACGAGCGGCGCATGCCTGCGCGCAGGAGAACGCCGTCACAGCTCGCAAGCGCGACGGCAAAAGCGGACGACCTTAAGAAGGTGCGGCGGGAGGAAGGTTCCTCCCGCTCGTCGCTACAGGCAGTCGCCGGCCAGGCGTGCCAGGCGCTGGGCGCGCGGGTCCATCAGCACATACGGGCCAAGGGTGTTGACGACGAAACCGAAGGCCAGCTCGCGTTCGGGGTCGGCGAAACCGATGGAGCCACCCGCCCCGGGATGCCCGAAGGCCTGCGGGCCGAGGCCGTAGGTGGCGTTGGCCACAGTCGGCTGGTCAAGCATGCAACCCAGACCGAAGCGCGTACAGGTCAACAATGTTCGATCCTCGCCAATGGCATGTTCGCGGGTCAGTTCGGCCAGCAGCGCGTCGTCCAGCAACCGGCCCTGCAGCAGGCCGCTGTAGAAACCGGCCAGCGAACGCGCATTGCCATGGCCGTTGGCCGCCGGCTGCGACATGCGCCGCCATTCCGGCTTGTTGGTGCTGGTGAGCACCGACGGCGGGTTGGTGAAGGCGCGGGTGGATAGCGCCGCGGCGTCGGTCATCATGGTGCGCAGCAGGCGTTGCGCGGCGGCGTCGCCCAGGTTGCCCTTGCCGCGGGCGATATGGGCCACGCGAGGGAACTCGGCGTCGTCCAGGCCGATGTGGAAGTCCAGGCCCAGCGGCCGGGCGGTGCGCGCCACGATGGCAGCGCCCGGCTCGCGGCCGTCGACGCGGCGGATCACCTCGCCGATCAGCCAGCCGTAGGTGATGGGCGCGTAGCCGTGCTCGGCGCCTGGCGTCCACCAGGGCGTTTCGGCGGCCAGCGCGGAGGTCATGGTCGTCCAGTCGTACAGCGCCTCGGGCGCCAGCGGCTCGCGAATTGCCGGCAGGCCGGCGCGATGGCTGAGCAGTTGGCGCACGGTGATGCCTTGCTTGCCGGCCTGCTCGAACTCCGGCCAGTAGCGCGCGACCGGGGCGTCGAGCTCCAGCCGGCCTTCACCCACCAGTTGCAGCGCGGCGACGGCGGCGAAGGTCTTGGTGCAGGAGAACAGGTTGAGCAGCGTGTCGGCCTGCCAGTCCTGCCCTGGTTCCTTGCCTGCCCTGCCGGCCCAGAGATCGACCACGGTCTCGCCGCCGACCTGGATGCACAGTGCCGCACCGCGCTCCTGCGGGTCCTCGAACAGCGCGCTGAACGCATCGGCAACGGGGGTGAAGCGCGGATCGCAGTGGCCGTTCAGGGTCATCTCAAGCTCCGAAAAAGCACAAGGGCGGGTGGCGCCATTCTTCCAGCGCACCCCGCCCCTGGGAACCCTGCCGAAGGCAGGGTGTGGTCTCACGAATGTCGGATCATCGCGGCGCCGTTACTGCGACGCCTGCTCTTCCTCACCGCCGTCATCGTTGGCGGGCGCCGGTTTCGGCGCGGGCTCCGGCGCCACCTTGGCCGCGGCGCGGGCCTGCTCGTCGATGCCCTTGAGCGTCTGCTGGTTAGCCTTGCGCACGGCATCGACGAAGCCGCCGAACGGCAGGTCGGTGATGCCGACCAGGCCGATATGGCCGTTCTCGCCATCGAGCAGGCGGCCGGTCGCCGGCTGGTCGAGGTACTGGAACCAGTGGGCACCGACGATATTCGGCGCCTTCGCCGCCTCGGCGAGGAAGCGCTGGTAGGCCTCGCCGCGCTGCTGCTCGTTGTATACCTCGGCCACGCCGCCCCAGAACGGCCCGCGGTCGCGGGAGCCGAAGTGGAACTCGGTGATCAGCACGGGCTTGTCCAGGCTGCGCACGTAGTCGGCATCGAAGCCCTGCTGCGGCAGCGGCACGTAGAGGTTGAAGCTGAGGATGTCGCAGTACTGCGCACAGGAGGCCAGGGCCTCCGGCGTGCTGACGGCGAAGCGCGGGCCGAGCAGCAGGTGGTTGGGCGCGTGCCACTGCAGCGAGTCCTTCAGCGTCTTGAAGTACTGGTCGGCATACAGGCGCAGGAAGGCGCTGTAGTCCTGGGCGATGGCCGGGTGCGCCTCGCTCGGCAGGGGCGCCTGGTAACCCGGCGCGTCGAGGTCTTCCCAGGAACCCAATTGCACGCCCCAGGCGTCAGCGAGGTGCTCGTGCTCCTGGTACTTGTCCTTGAGCTGCTTGATGAAGGCGCGCTTGGCCGGGCTGTCGGTGGACAGCTTGAGCGTGCCGAAGGCCAGGGCGAAGTGCGCCTGGGCATCATCGCCACGACCGGCCCAGGCCAGCTCGTTGTCGGCGTAGTAGCCCAGCAGCCAGGCATCCTCGCGGTGGTCGCGGGCAGCGATGGCGATGGCGCGCTCGGCAGCCATGGCGAAGCGCGGGTCGAACGGGTCGGGCATGGCGCCCCACCAGTCGTAGCCGGTGCTCACCGTGGCGTAATCGCCGCTGATGGACAGCGGCACGCTGTAGGGCAGGCGCGGATCGTCGGCGAAGGCCGGATCGCTCCAGTCGCCCAGGGTATTGAAGCCCCAGGAGCCGAGGCGCTGCACGGTGCGCTCGCGCCACGCGGCAGCGGCGGCGTCGCCGCTGAGGCCGCCGTCGGCGCGGAAGCGGTTGGCGGCGTAGAAGTCGAACCAGCGGCCATTGCCGAAGGCGCGGCCCTGCTGGGCGCCCACGCCGCTGCGGTCGTCGCGCTGGCCGTAGAAGGCGGCCAGCGGCTCGCCTTCTTTGGGCAGGCTGGCGAACATGTATTCGCGGCCTTCCACGTAGGTCTGGCTGCTGTCGGCGTTCACCGCGTTGACGCCCAGGGACCAGAACGAATGGCCCTCGGGTGTCACCAGCCACCAGCGGCCGTTGCGTTTTTCCGTGCGGAAGAAACCGGTGCCCTCGAAGGCCGGGCCGTCCAGCAGGCCGCCGAAGGCGTCCCGGCCGGGGGCGGGCTGCCACTTCCTGAGTTGCTCGCCTTCGGCTTTCCAGGCGCTGGCCAGTTGCTCGGCGCTCTTCACCTTCTCCGGCCAGTCGCTACGGGTGGATTGGCCGAAGCCGTCGACGATGCCGGTGTAGGCCTTGCGGTATTCGTCGTTGCCGGCGCGGGTGCCGAAGCGGCCGACGAGGATGTCCTGCGCCGCCTTGGGCGAGGTCAGGAACAGTTTCACCGCGCCGACCTGGCTGCGGTTCAGCTCGCCGGTGACCTTACTGGCCAGCAGCAGGCGCTGGCCGTCCTGGGTCACGGGCATCGGTACGCCGGCGCGCATGCCGAAGTCTTCCGGCGCGATGGCGTGCAGCGGGATCACCAGGGTCTGCGCCGGGCCTGGCGGCAGGGCGATGCTGGCGCGCAGGCCGGGGGCGCCGGCGACGCCTTCGATCTCCACTTCCAGGGTGATGGCCCAGTCCATGGCGTTCTGGATGCGCAGGCTGACGCTGTCGGCCTGGGACCAGTCCCAGCTGCCGTTGGACGGCGCCAGGCGCAGGGTCGGTTGCGGCGCCGGGTTGAAGTTCACCCGGCGCAGGATCTCGCCCTCGGGCGTGGCCTCGGCGGTGGCGCTGGGCAGGTCGGCGTTCTGCGTGGTCACCGTGACCACGGCCATCGGCTTGACGAAATTGAACAGGGTTTCATTGCCGCCAGCCGACCAGGCCGGGGCACTGGCGATGGCGAGGCTGAGCAGCAGAGGCAGATGCCAACGCGGAGCGATCATTTATCCTTGTCCTCACTACGCACCGCCAGCAGGCGGGCGCTGAATTCAACCAGGAAGCATTTTCCGCTCCGAACTCGAGGATCTTGCGAGCTAGAGCAGAACAAGGCGGAAGCTGGCCCGGAAGCGGAGTTTACACGCAGTAAATGAGCACTCCGGGCCAGCTTCCAACGCAGTTATGCCGACGCGCAGCTGATCGAACTCCGATCAAGCTATTTCACGGCGGAAAGGGGGGAGCGCGTTAAGAATGGCCTTGCCGTAGCGCTGCGTCACCACACGGCGATCGAGCAGCGTAATGGTGCCGCGGTCCTGCTCGGTGCGCAGCAGGCGGCCGCAGGCCTGCACCAGGCGCAGCGAAGCGTCGGGCACGGCGATCTCCATGAAGGGATTGCCGCCGCGCGCCTCGATCCATTCCGACAGCGCCGCCTCCACCGGGTCATCCGGCACGGCGAAGGGAATCTTGGCGATCACCACGTGCTCGCAATACGCACCGGGCAGGTCCACGCCTTCGGCGAAGCTGGCCAGGCCGAACAGCACGCTCGGTTCGCCATCGTCCACCCGCGCGCGGTGCTTGTTCAGGGTTTCCTGCTTGGACAGGTTGCCCTGGATCAGCACGCGCTTGCGCCAGTCGCGTTCCAGGCCGTCGAAGACTTCCTGCATCTGCTTGCGCGAGGCGAAGAGGATCAGCGAGCCGCGCGAACCTTCGACCATCGCCGGCAATTCGCGGATGATCGCCGCGGTATGGGCGGCGGCGTCGCGCGGGTCGGCCTTGAGGTCCGGCACGCGCAGCACGCCGGCATCGGCATGGTGGAACGGGCTCGGCACCACGGCGGTGACGGCGGCGCGCGGCAGGCCGGCGCGCATGCGGTAGCGGTCGAAGGTGCCCAGCGCGGTGAGCGTCGCGGAGGTCACCAGCACGCCGTAGGCCACGTTCCACAGGTTGCGGCGCAGGGTCTCGGCGGCGAGGATCGGGCTGGCGTTGGCCTCGATGTCGTAGAAGGTGCCGCTCTCGGCGAGGGTCAGCCAGCGCGCCATGGGCGGGCTGTCTTCCGGGTCCTCGCTGGTGAAGGCGGTCCACAGCTCCCAGTTGCCCTGGGCACGGGACAGCAGGCTGCCGAACAGCGGGTACCACTCTTCGGCCTGGTGGCTGGCGATGCCGACGCTGCCCTCCCCGTCCATGGCTTCCTTGAGCAACTCAGTCAGGCGGGTGAAGAGGTCGGTGAGCTTGGCGAACCCTTTCTTCAGTTCGATGCCCATCTCGCGGATGTGCTCGGGAACCACCCCGCCCTCGAAGCGATGGCGCGGCCGCTCGCGGCCCTCCATGTCCTCGCCGGCACGGAAGTCCCCGACCTCCTCGCAGGCGGTGAACATGAACTGCTGATGCGTGCGCAGCTCGCGGGCGAGTTCCGGCACCTGTTCGATCAGGCGGCCAAGGTCGCCCGGCAGCGGGTTCTGCGCCAGCAGCTTGGTCAGGTTCTTTTCCACCTGGCCCAGCCAGTCGGCGGTGGCGCGCAGGCGGGTGAAATGGGCGAAGTGGCCGATGGCCTTGTCCGGCAGGTGATGGCCTTCATCGAACACATAGATGGTGTCGCGCGGGTCCGGCAGGATCGCGCCGCCGCCCAGGGCCAGGTCGGCCAGCACCAGGTCATGGTTGGTGACGATCACGTCGACCTTGGTCATGCCCTCGCGCGCCTTGTAGAAGGCGCACTGCTGGAAGTTCGGGCAATGGCGGTTGGTGCACTGGCTGTGATCGGTGGTGACCTGGGCCCACTGTGCATCCTCGATGGCCTCCGGCCAGGAGTCGCGGTCGCCGTCCCAGCGGTTGCCCGCCAGGCGCTCGATCATCTGGTTGAACAGCTTGGTGGAGGTTTCGTCCACGTCGATGCGGAAACCTTCCTCCTCGAACAGCTGGGCAGTGGCGCTCTGCGCCTGGCCTTCCTGCAGCAGGTGGTCGAGCTTGGACAGGCACATGTAGCGCCCGCGCCCCTTGGCCAGGGCGAAACTGAACGACAGGCCGGAATTGCGCAGCAGGTCGGGCAGGTCCTTGTGGACGATCTGCTCCTGCAGGGCAACGGTGGCGGTGGCGACCACCAGGCGCTTGCCGGCGGCCTTGGCGCAGGCGATGGCGGCAAGGCTGTAGGCGACGGTCTTGCCGGTGCCGGTGCCGGCTTCCACGGCGACCACGGCGGCATCGCCCAGGCGATGGCCTTCCTCGTCGCTGGCGATGGTCCCCAGGACCTTGGCGACTTCGGCGATCATCAGGCGCTGGCCGTAGCGCGGCTTGAGTTCCTTGGCCTCGAGGAAGCGCGAGTAGGCGCCCTGGATCGTGGCCTTGAGTTCGGTGCTGAGCATGGACTTCCCGGGCCCCGGAGCGTGCCGCGAGGACACATCCGGATGCTGGATAAATTTTCAGTGGTTCGAATCGGCCGCTATGATAGCGCGCTTGACTTCAATCGCCAGCGGAGATCGTCCGAATGACACCCTTTGCCTTCGTCTATGCCCTGCACGTCCTGGCCGCCCTGGTCTGGGTCGGCGGCATGTTCTTCGCCTGGATGGTGCTGCGCCCGGCCGCCGTCGCCGCGCTGGAAGCTCCGCCGCGGCTGAAGCTGTGGCTGGAAGTGTTCCCGCGCTTCTTCCGCTGGGTGTGGGCGGCGGTGATCCTGCTGCCGGTCACCGGCGTGGGCATGCTGCACCTGAGCTTCAACGGCATGGCCGGCGCACCGCGCTACGTGCAGGTGATGATGGGGCTGTACGTGGCGATGCTCGCGCTGTTCCTGCGTATCCAGGCGCTGCAACTGCCGGAGCTGCGCCGCGCAGTGGGCGCCGAGGACTGGCCGGCCGGCGGCGCCGCGCTGGGCAAGATCCGCAAGACCGTGGGTCTGAACCTGCTGATCGGCATGGCGCTGGTGGCGTTCGTCGCCGCGCGCCCGCACTGGTAAGACCCGCACCGCAAAAAAAAGCCCGCCCGGTTGCCGGGCGGGCTTTTTTTCACGCACCGCGACTCAGAAGCGCTTCACTTCCAGGCGGCCATCGCTGCCCTTGGCACCTTCCGCACCGCCCTGACCTTCCGCGCCGGGCTTCTCGCCCGCCACCGAATAGAACCAGCAGCCCTTCTCGCTGCTGCGCGGTCCGGCCTTGCCGGACTTGCCGCCGGCACCGCCGGCTCCGCCTTCCAGGCGCACCTTGACCGTGGCCACATCGAACCGCTCGGGCACTTCCAGGCGCACCACGCCGCCGGCTGCGCCGGTCTGGCCGTTGCCGCCGTTCTGGCCGTCACCGGCGGATTTTCCGCTGCCCCACAGGCAACCGGAGGTCTGCGCACTGCCGCCGTCCAGGCCGTCATAACCCGGAGCGCCGACACCGCCGCGCACGTCGATCAGCAGGTTTTCCACCTGCACGTCCTGCAGCCGCAGCACCAGGTTGCGGCCACCGCTGGCGGGCTTTTCGAAGCTGCCGGAGCTGCCTTGCGCGGCGATCACGCTGCCGTCGGCCAGATGGCCGTGCTGCACGTCGATCTGCAGCGCCTCGTTGCCGGGGAACACGCCGATGCGCGCGTTCTTCGCCAGGTCCAGCTCGCCGATCTTCAGTTCCTTGACCCGCGACGGAATCAGCAGCGCGCCTTCCGGGCCGACGCTGATGCGGTCCAGGCTCAGGCTGTCGCCCTTCACCGGCAGACGCAACACGGTGTTGGCTTCCACCGACACGCTGCCGGCGGCAAAGCAGGCCAGCGGGGCGCACAGCGCCAGGCCCAGCAGCGACTTACGCATGGGTATCTCCTTCTACGGGGGCAGGGGCCGAGGGCGGCAGGGTAGCGAAGTGGAAGACGCCGAACAGCAGGATCTGCAGGCGGTCCATGCCCGGATGCGGGCGACCCTGCAGACGCTTGCGCAGCGCCACGACCTCGACGATGTGAATCAGCAGGATCAGCGCACCCGCCGCGTTGAGCAGCAGGGCGAAGGGATGTGCGAAGGGTTGGATCAGATTGGCCAGCACCGCCAGCCAGAACAACAGGGCAATCACCTTGCCCAGCCCCAACAACGCTTTCATGTAGTGCCCCCGTGTTTTTCTTTGCCGGGGAACATACGCCTCTGCCCCCGGCTATGCCAGTGGCAACCGGGAATGACAAAGGGGGCCACGAAGGCCCCCTCTGCACAGGTCACCCCGGACTTACTGGCGGGTGATCTTGATTTCCACGCGACGGTTCTCGGCGCGGCCTTCCTTGGTCTTGTTGTCCGCCACCGGCTGGCTTTCGCCATAACCGACGACCGACTTGATGCTGCTGGCAGGCACGCCGGCATCGACCAGGTAGTTGGACACGGCGTTCGCACGGCGCTCGGACAGTTTCTGGTTGTAGGCGTCGGTACCGATGCTGTCGGTATGGCCGCCAATGTTCAGCTCGGTAGTCGCGGCTTCGCCTTTGAGGCGGGTAGCGATGGTGTCGAGCTTGTCCTTGTCCTGCGCATCGATCTTCGACGAGTCGAAGGCGAAGTGCAGGTCACGCACCACGATGGTCTCTTCCTTGGGCAGCGGGGCCGGAGCAGGCTCAGGAGCCGGCGCAGGCGGCGGAACCTCGGCCACTTGTTCGGCGGCACCATGCACCCAGCAGTAGGACGCCCCCAGTACACCGCCAATCAGGGCTCCCCAACCCGCCCAGGCGCTGCTTTCGATGGAACCCAAACCTGCGCCACCGACACCGCCCACCACGGCACAGGTCGGCCAGTCGGACTTCTGCAACCCTGCGCAACCGGTGAGCAACGTGCTTACCAGCAGCAGGGGTAAAGCGGTCCTTGTGATGCTCATAAAGTTATGTCTCCTCTAATGATCGGGTCTTGACCGACAATTACCGAGTAAAGACGTGACTGACAGAATGCGCCAGCACTAGGCCATATGGGTGTCACACGCTAGTCTTCGTTCATTATTTTTTGCCTTCGACGAGCCCCATGATTTCGACACGCACGCCACAACAAGCCCTGGCCGCCCTGCTCGCTCGCTACGCACCGCAGCGCCTGCTGCTGGTGGGCGCCAGCCAGCTCCCGGCGGTGGACGCCTTCCTCGCGGCGCATCCGGATTGTGAGCTGTTTCACGCCGACGCCGGCGCCCTGCCGGCGGAACTGGCCGGCCAGCGCTACGACCTCGCGCTGCTGGCCGACTGCCTGGAGCACCTGCCGCGCCGCGAGGCGCAGCAACTGGTGGGCGGCATCCGCAACCTCAACAGCAGCCGCGTGGCGGTGCTGGTCGACCTCGACGCCGCCCAGGCGCAGGATGCGGACTTCTACGCCCTGGCCATGCAGGCCAGCGAGCGCTTCCAGCGCGACACGCAGGTGATCACGCTGTTCACCTACGATCTGCACGAATACAAACAGGTCCCGGACTGGCTCAATGCGAAGTTCTGGGCCAACCCGCAAAACTTCGGCAAGTACTGGTGGTGACCATGATCGAACCGACCTGCCCGTGCGGCAGCGGCCGGCCGTTGCCCGACTGCTGCGGGCGCTTCCACGCCGGCATCGCCGCACCCACCGCCGAGGCACTGATGCGCTCGCGCTACAGCGCCTACGCGCTGGGCCTGGTGGATTACCTGAAGGACACTACCCTGCCCGCCCAGCAGCAGGGCCTGGACCTGGACGCGATCCGCACCTGGAGCCTGGGTAGCACCTGGCTGGGCCTGGAGGTGGAAAGCCACGAAGTGCTCGGCGGCCAGCCCGAACATGCGCGGGTGACCTTCGTCGCGCGCTGGCATGACGCCGGCGGCGAGCACAGCCATCGCGAATGCTCCGGCTTCGTCCAGCGCGACGGCCGCTGGTATTTCCTCGACCCCACCGTGCCGATGAAGCTGGGGCGCAACGACCCGTGCCCCTGCGGCGCCGGTGGCAAGCTGAAGAAGTGCTGCGGTCCCTGGATTGAGTAGCACAGCCTCGAGTGAGGCGCCGACTCGCAGCACTTGGGGGCGTTCGGTGTCTGGGCTAGAATCCGCGCTTTTTTCCGGGGCGGCGGTACTTCGCCGCACCGGCTACTCCTGCCGGACCTCGCCATGCTGCTGACCGTTCTCTACATCATCGCCATCACCGCCGAAGCCATGACCGGCGCGCTGTCCGCCGGCCGGCGCAGCATGGACCTGTTCGGCGTGGTGCTGGTGGCCTGCGTCACCGCCCTGGGCGGCGGTTCGGTGCGCGACATGCTCCTGGGCCACTACCCGCTGACCTGGGTGCGCCACCCGGAGTACCTGGCGCTCACCGCCGGCGCCGCGCTGGTCACGGTATTCATCGCCCCGCTGATGCGTCACCTGCGCTCGATGTTCCTCGCGCTGGACGCCGTGGGCCTGGTGGCTTTCACCCTGATCGGCTGCCAGGTCAGCCTGGAGATGGGCCACAGCCTGCTGATCGCCGCGGTCAGCGGCGTGATCACCGGGGTCTTCGGCGGCATCCTGCGGGACATCTTCTGCAACGACGTGCCGCTGATCTTCCGCCGCGAGCTGTACGCCAGCGTGTCCTTCGCCAGCGCCTGGTGCTACCTGATCTGCCTGCAGATCGACCTGCCCAAGGAGCAGGCGATGCTGATCACCCTGTTCGCCGGCTTCCTGTTCCGCATGCTGGCGATCCGCTTCCGCTGGGAAATGCCCAAGTTCGTCTACCAGGACGACCCGCACCAGGGCGACTGATCACTCCGCGAGTTTCAGGTGGCTGGTGTCCGGCGCGGGCTTCGCGGGCTCGGGCTTGGCCTGGCCCATGTCGCTGCCCACCGGGGCGACGCTGAACTGGCTGAGGTCCACCCGCGGCGCCTGGGCCTTGGGTTTTTCGTCCTGCAGGTCGGCGCCCACCGGCGCGAGGCCGAAGTCCGGCGCATCCACCTCGGCGAACGCCGCCATGTAGCCGTCACGCGGCGCCACGTTCAGGCGTCCCGGCGCAGCCGGCGGCGCGGGTTCGGCCGGCGGCGGCGGGGCCAGCTCGATTTCCTCGATCGGCGCGTCCATGTCGACCACGTCGACGACGGCGCCGGCACGCTCGATCACACTGCGGTACTTTTCCGCCGCCTCCGCGTCGAGGTTGTTCTTGATCACCATGCGGCGGCCGGAGAACAGCAGCTCGATGCGCTGGGCGTCGGCCTGGAACAGCCTGGCCAGGTTGGCTTTCACCGTGTCGAGCTGAGCACCGGGAACGGTTCGTCCCGAGAAGGCAATCTCATAGCGACTCATCTTCACTCTCCTGGGTTAACCCGCCGGTTACATTCGGCCAGTATGGTGCAGCTTCTTTTAACGTAACAACAACTTGCGGCCGAGCAGGTGCTTGGTACACTGGGGCGTCTTGAGGGGTAGACATGAATTATCAGGCGCAAATGATAAGAATTTTCAGCCTGTTCTGGCTGTTCAGCCTCGTCTCCGGCTGCGGCTGGATGTCAGGCAATTTCGAGCAACCCGACGTGAAGCTGCAGAAAGTCGACGTCGTGAAAGCTCGCTTGCTGGAGCAGGAATTCGTCCTGCATTTCCGCATCGACAACCCGAACGACTTCAGCCTTCCGGTTCGCGGCCTGGCCTACAAGGTCAAGCTGAACGATATCGACCTGGCCGAGGGCGAGTCGAATAACTGGTTCACGGTGCCGGCCAATGGTTACGAGACCTTCGAAGTCCCGGTGACCACCAACCTGTGGCGGCACATGAAGTACATCGTCAAGCTGCTGGAAAATCCCGACAAGCCGATCCGCTATCGCCTCGACGGCGAAGTGAAGACCGGCCTGCTGTTCGGACAGAGCGTGCACATCGCCCGCAATGGCGAGATAATTCCCGGCGATTTCATCCCCGAGTGAGCGTCACCATGAGCCAGGAACCCCACGTACACGGTCCGAACTGCAACCACGACCACGATCATGACCACCACCATGACCACGGTCACGTGCACGGCCCGCACTGCAACCACAGCCACGAGCCGGTGCGCAACCCGCTCAAGGACGTGGGCCGCAACGATCCTTGCCCCTGCGGCAGCGGCAGCAAGTACAAGAAGTGCCACGGCGCCTGACCCAGGCTTGCGGCACCGCGAAGAAGGCCCGCCGAGCGCGGGCCTTCTGCTGTCCGGCCCAGTTGTTCGTCGGCTGCTGAAAATCCCGCCGCGCGTGGCTTGCACAGCAATCCTCGGCTCACTAACGTAGCGCCCTTCAAGCGACCACCTTTTCCAGCGACATCTTGTGCAGGAGCACATCCCCATGGCCCCGCGAGCCTTCCGCCGGCTTCCCAGCTTCGGCCTTGCCGCCACCCTCAGCGCCGCTGTCAGCCTCACCGGTTGCCAGGGCTGGCTCAATGACCGCTACGCAGGCAGCCTGCCGCCAACCTACGGCGTGCAGCCGATCAAGGGCCTGGCGGACAACGTGTCGATCCGCCGCAACAGCCTGGGGATGCCGCTGATCGAGACCAGCACCTTCCACGATGCGCTCTTCACCCTGGGCTATGTGCACGCCACCGACCGCATCAGCCAGATGGTCGGCCTGCGCCTCATGGCCCAAGGGCGCCTGTCCGAGATGGTCGGCCCCGGCGCGCTGGAAACCGACCGGTTCATGCGCACGGTGAACCTGAAGAAGGCCGCCGATTCACTCTATGCCGGCGCCTCGCCGCGTCTGAAGCGCTTCTTCGAGACCTACGCGCGCGGCGTCAACGCCTACCTGTACCGCTACCGCGACAAGCTGCCGATGGACCTGGCCGAGTCCGGCTACCGTCCCGAGTACTGGAAACCGGAAGACTCCGCGCTGGTCTTCAGCCTGCTGAACTTCGGCCTGGCGGTGAACCTGCAGGAAGAGATCGCCTCCCTGGTGCTCGCGCAAAAAGTGGGCGCCGACAAGCTGCCCTGGCTGACGCCGATCTACCCGGACGAAGCGCTGCCCTTCGAGGAAGCCGAGAAGCTCAAGGGCCTGCGCCTGGACGGCAGGATCGCCGGCCTCGACGCCCTGGACCGCGCCGCCGGCCAGGTCGCCTCGCTGCAAATGATGGGCGTCGCCGCATCCAACAACTGGGCCATCGCCCCGCAGCGCACGCGCAGCGGCAAGAGCATCCTGGCCAATGACACCCACCTGCCGCTGTCCATGCCCTCGGTGTGGAACTACGTGCAGATCCGCTCGCCCAAATACAACGCCGCGGGCGTCTCCATCGCCGGGGTGCCGGGCGTGGTCGCCGGCTTCAACGGCAAGCTGGCCTGGGGCATGACCATGGTCATGGGCGACAACCAGGACCTCTTCCTCGAACAGGTGAAGCGCCAGGGCAACAAGCTCTACTACCTCGCCGACGGCCAGTGGAAACCGGCCATCGAGCGCAACGAGACCTTCTTCATCAAGGGCCGGAGCCCGGTCCGCGAGGTGATCTACGAAACCCGCCACGGCCCGCTGCTCAACAGCGCGCTGGGCGAGCGCAAGCACGACCTGCAGCCGCTGCCGCTGTCCAGCGGCTACGGCATCGCCTACCAGAGCATCCAGGGCGAGACCGACCGCACCCTCGACGCCTTCTTCGACCTGTCCCGGGCGAAGAACGTCGAGCAGGCCTTCGACGCCACTCGCGACGTGCGCGCGATGGCGCTGAACATCGTGTTCGCCGACGAGAAGCACATCGGCTGGCAGGTCACCGGACGCTTCCCCAACCGCAAGGAAGGCCGCGGCCTACTGCCCTCCCCCGGCTGGGACGGACGCTACGACTGGGACGGCTACGCCGACCCGATCCTCCACCCCTCCGACCAAGACCCGGCGCAGGGCTGGCTGGGCACTGCCAACCACCGCAGCGTGCAGCCGGGCTACGGCGCGCAGCTGTCCAGTTCCTGGTACTACCCCGAGCGCTACGAGCGCATCGCCCAGCTCGCCGGCGCCAGCAAGAGCCACGACTACCGCAGCATGATCGCCATGCAGTACGACCAGACCACGCCGTTCGCCGGCAAGCTGCAGGCGATGCTGGACGCACCGGGCATGGCGCAGCCGCTGAAGAAGGCCATCGACGCCCTGCCCGCCGACCAGCGCGCACGCGCCCGTGAGGCGCTGGACCGGATCATGGCGTTCGACGGCAAGCTCTCGGCCACCTCCGGCGACGCCGCGCTTTACGAAGCCTTCCTGCAGGAAAGCACCAAGCAGATCTTCCTGGACGAACTGGGCCCGGAAGACAGCCCGTCCTGGAAAGCCTTCGTCGAGACCGCCAACCTGTCCTACTCGGCCCAGGCCGACCACCTGCTGGGCCGCGACGACAGCCCGTTCTGGGATGACACCCGCACCCCGCAGAAGGAAGACAAGCCGGCGATCCTCGCCCGCAGCCTGGCCGCCGCCACCGCCTTCTGCGAGCAGAAGCTGGGCAGCGACCGCCGCGCCTGGCAGTGGGGCAAGCTGCACACCTACGAGTGGCTCAGCGACAGCACCAAGATGGCGCCGAACCTCAGCGCCGGCGACCGCGCCAGCCTGGGCGCGATCAAGGGCTACCTGGACCGCGGCCCCTACCCGGCCGGCGGCGACCACAGCACGTTGAACGTCTCGGCCTACCACTGGGGCCAGGACTTCAATACCTGGCTGATCCCGGCCATGCGGATCGTCGTCGACTTCGGGCAGAGCGAACCGATGATCGGCCTCAACAGCAGCGGCCAGTCCGGCAACCCGGCCAGCCCGCACTACGCCGACGGCATCGACGCCTGGCTGAAGGGCAACTACATGAGTTTCCCCTTCCAGTCGCAGAACCTGGAGAAGGTCTACGGCGTGAAACGCCTGACGCTGGTGCCGGAAAAGTGATGATCTGAAAAATATTTCTCCGGGGTTGGGAACTTGCTTCCCGCCCCGGAATCAGATTTGTCGACTTACTCCATGATCATATTCAGGCACCCTCTGGGTGCCTTTCTTTTTTCCCGCTCCGCACCCGCTGCACCACCCCTCGCACGAACTCTCCTCCGGACGGTACTCCCGCATCCTTCTACCCAGGAGTCTTCGCCATGTCCGAATCCCTTATCGTCCTCACTGGCGGCCCAGGCGCCGGCAAGAGCACCTTGCTCGACCACCTGCGCCAGCATCACGGCCTCAACGTCGTCCCGGAAGGCGGCCGCGCCATCATCCGCGAGCAAGTCGCTCGTGGCGGCGACGCCCTGCCGTGGGCCAACCGGGAGGCTTTCTGCCAGGCGATGTTCGAGCACGCGCTGGCGACGCGCGAGACGGCGCTCGACGCCGGTGGCGTGTGGCTGTTCGATCGGGGCTTGCCGGATGTGCTGGGCTACGCGCGGCTCTGCGGACTGGCGCCCCCGGAACGCCTGGAATGCGCGGCGCGGGAGCAGCGCTATAGGGCTACCGTCTTTCTCGCCCCCGCCTGGGAAGCCATCTACCGCAACGACGCCGAACGCCGGCAGGACTTCGCCGAGGCGCAGCGCACCGCGGCGGTGATGGCCGAGGTGTACGAAGAGCTGGGCTACCGCGTGCTGGAGCTACCTCTGGGCAGCCTGGAGGAGCGGGCGACGTTCATCCTGGCGCGGATCCCCGTGTAGGAGCGAGCTTGCTCGCGAACGGCGCTTGCCGGTGAGCACTGTGCCGTTGCGTTCGCGAGCAAGCTCGCTCCCACAGAAACCGACGGTTGCCGCGGACGACGGACAATAAAAAACCGGGCCTTGGCCCGGTTTTCCACAGCAGCAGCGCGATCAGGCCTTGGGCAGGGTGACGCCGGTCTGGCCCTGGTACTTGCCGCCGCGATCGCGGTACGACACTTCGCAGGCTTCGTCCGACTGCAGGAACAGCATCTGCGCCACGCCTTCGTTGGCGTAGATTTTCGCCGGCAGGTTGGTGGTGTTGGAGAATTCCAGCGTCACGTGGCCTTCCCATTCCGGTTCCAGCGGGGTCACGTTGACGATGATGCCGCAGCGCGCGTAGGTGCTCTTGCCCAGGCAGATGGTCAGTACGTCGCGCGGGATGCGGAAGTATTCGACGGTGCGGGCCAGGGCGAAGGAGTTCGGCGGGATGATGCAGACGTCGCTGTTGATGTCCACGAAGCTCTTCTCGTCGAAGTTCTTCGGGTCCACCACGGCGGAGTGGATATTGGTGAACACCTTGAATTCGGCGGCGCAGCGCACGTCGTAGCCGTAGCTGGAAACGCCGTAGGAAATCACCCGGCTGTCATCGGCACCACGAATCTGGCGCTCGACGAACGGCTCGATCATGCCGTGTTCCTGAGCCATGCGGCGAATCCACTTGTCCGATTTGATGCTCATGGCGGGTGTCCTGTGCGGCGGTTGAAAAAAGAAGGCGAATCTTACCGGGGCCGGCCCTTTCGGGCAAAGGGCCGGCGGTCACACGCTGGCGCCCGCTCAGGGATGCCAGGTCGTGCGCAGCCTGCGCTGGTCCACCGAGAAACGCAGCCAGTCCTCGGCATAGCCGTCGGCGCAGTCGCACTCCGCACCGGGCACGGCCTCGCGCACAAGGCGCAGGTCGACGCCCGCGGGCGACTGGCGCAGCACCAGGCTGGCGGTCTTCAGCAGGCCTTCCACGGCGCCCGGGTCGCCCAGGCGCTTGTCCAGCACCTGCAGGGTGGCGAGGTCGAGCAGCAGCGCATCCACCACCAGCAGGCCGGGACGGTTGTCACGCACCAGGAGCAGCAGGCCGAGCCCGTTGCCCATGTCCAGCAGCGGCACCGGGTCGCAGGCGCTCGGCGGGCTGCCGAGCAGGCCGGTGGCGTGGTAGAGGGCGGGCGGTAGCGGCAGCGCCACGCTAGAGCCATCGGCGCGGCGCGCCTGCACGGCCATGTCGTCCTCGAAGGCATCGCCCGAGGCGGAGCGGAAGTCCAGGGTCACCGGCTGGCCGCCGATCACGCACTGGGCCTGCCAGTTGGCGCCCTCGTCTTCGCCCCGGGCAGCGGAGCCAGCAAGGCCCAGGCAAGCCGCCAGCAGCCAGCCGGCGGCGCGTTTCGCATCCTTGCGCATGGTGCTCCCTGCGGTTCAGTCGTCGCTGATGGAGATGTTCGGCAGGTCCGGCGCAGCCTTCTCGCTCAGGGCGATGCGGGCGCCGACGCAGCGCGCCATTTCCTGGTAGATCATCGCCAGCTGGCTTTCCGGGTCGGCGATCACGGTGGGCTTGCCGCCGTCGGCCTGCATGCGGATGGCCATGGACAGCGGCAGCGACGCCAGCAGCTCGACGCCGTACTGCGCGGCCAGCTTCTCGCCGCCGCCTTCGCCGAACAGGTGCTCGGCATGGCCACAGTTGGAGCAGATGTGCACGGCCATGTTCTCCACCACGCCCAGCACGGGGATGTTGACCTTGCGGAACATCTCCACGCCCTTCTTGGCGTCCAGCAGGGCCAGGTCCTGCGGGGTGGTGACGATCACCGAGCCGGCCACAGGGACTTTCTGCGCCAGGGTCAGCTGGATGTCGCCGGTGCCCGGCGGCATGTCGATGACCAGGTAGTCCAGGTCGTTCCAGGCGGTCTGGGTGATCAGTTGCAGCAGCGCGCCGGATACCATCGGGCCGCGCCAAACCACCGGGGTGTTGTCGTCGGTGAGGAAGGCCATGGACATGACTTCCACGCCGTGAGCCTGCAGCGGGACGAACCACTTCTGCTCGCGGATCTGCGGGCGGGTGCCCTCGGGGATGCCGAACATGATGCCCTGGCTCGGCCCATAGATGTCGGCGTCGAGGATGCCCACCTTGGCGCCTTCACGGGCCAGCGCCAGCGCGAGGTTGGCGGCGGTGGTGGACTTGCCCACGCCGCCCTTGCCGGAGGCCACGGCGATGATGTTCTTGACGTTGCTCATGCCCGGCACCTGGGCCTGGGCCTTGTGCGCCGCTATGTGGATCTCCACCTTGACCTGGGCGGAGTCGACGCCGTCCAGCGCTTCCAGCGCCATCTGCACGGTCTGCGCCAGGCCGTTCTTGAACAGGCCGGCGGCGTAGCCCAGCTCCAGGGTCAGCGCGACGCGCCCGCCCTGGATGTCCAGCTCGCGCAGGTAGCCGGCGTCCAGCAGGTTCTGGCCGGTGTGGGGGTCATTGATCTGGCGGAGAAGGTTTTCCACCGTGGCTCGGTTGGCGGCGCCCATGGGTACTCCCGATGAAAGACTGAGCAGAATGGGCGGGTATCTTACGCCTGTCGCCGCGGCCTTGCTCGGGTCATCGGGTGGAAGCCGGGTTCGCGAGCAAGCTCGCTCCTACGAAGAGCGCCAACTCTGCATGAACCTGTAGGAGCGAGCTTGCTCGCGAACAGCCCGAGCGCCTGATGCTCAAAGGTGAATTTGCCCCTACAGCCAAGCGGCCCACGGATGAAAATTTCCCCTCGCCCCTATATAGTTGCCGATTCCCTCGTTTTAACCGGAACGGCCGATCATCATGTCCGAAGCCCGCAAGATCCTCGTCACCAGCGCCCTGCCCTACGCCAATGGTTCGATCCACCTGGGTCACATGCTGGAGTACATCCAGACCGACATCTGGGTGCGCTTCCAGAAGATGCGTGGCAACCAGGCGGTGTACGTGTGCGCGGACGATGCCCACGGCTCGGCCATCATGCTGCGCGCCGAGCGCGAAGGCATCACCTCCGAGCAGCTGATCGACGGCGTGCGCGCCGAGCACATGGCCGACTTCGCCGACTTCATGGTCGACTTCGACAACTACCACTCGACCCACTCGGACGAGAACCGCGAGCTGTCCTCGGCCATCTACCTGAAGCTGCGCGAGGCCGGCCACATCGCCACCCGTCCGGTGACCCAGTACTTCGACCCGGAAAAGCAGATGTTCCTGGCCGACCGCTTCATCAAGGGCACCTGCCCGAAGTGCGGCACCGCCGACCAGTACGGCGACAACTGCGAAGCCTGCGGCGCGACCTACTCGCCCACCGAGCTGAAGGACCCGAAATCGGCGATTTCCGGCGCCACCCCGGTGCTCAAGGAGTCGCTGCACTACTTCTTCAAGCTGCCTGACTTCCAGGAAATGCTGCAGCAGTGGACCCGCAGCGGCACCCTGCAGGACTCGGTGGCCAACAAGCTCGCCGAGTGGCTGGATGCCGGCCTGCAGGAGTGGGACATCTCCCGCGACGCGCCCTACTTCGGCTTCGAGATCCCGGACGCGCCGGGCAAGTATTTCTACGTCTGGCTGGACGCGCCGATCGGCTACATGGCCAGCTTCAAGAACCTCTGCGCCCGCCGTCCGGAGCTGGACTTCGACGCCTACTGGCAGCAGGGCTCCGACGCCGAGCTGTACCACTTCATCGGCAAGGACATCGTGAACTTCCACGCGCTGTTCTGGCCGGCCATGCTCGAAGGCGCCGGCTACCGCAAGCCGACCGCGCTGAACGTGCACGGCTACCTGACCGTCAACGGCCAGAAGATGTCCAAGTCCCGCGGCACCTTCGTCAAGGCGCGCACCTACCTGGACCACCTGGACCCGGAATACCTGCGCTACTACTACGCCTCCAAGCTGGGCCGCGGCGTGGACGACCTCGACCTGAACCTCGAGGACTTCGTGCAGAAGGTCAACTCCGACCTGGTCGGCAAGGTGGTCAACATCGCCAGCCGTTGCGCTGGTTTCATCCATAAACTGAACGGCGGAAAGCTGGCAGTTGGCTTCCCCGATACTCAACTCGATAAGCAGTTTGTAGAAGCAGCTCCCAGCATCGCAGATGCCTATGAGAAGCGTGACTTTGGGCGAGCGATGAGAGAAATCATGGCATTGGCAGATGTGGCAAACGCGTATGTAGCTGAGAAAGCACCTTGGGCATTGGCCAAGGCTGGATCAGACGCGCTGGCGGTTGGAGTCTGCACGACCGCCATCAATCTGTTTAGGCAATTGATTGTGTTCCTCAAGCCGGTACTCCCGAATTTAGCCAAAGCATCCGAGGAGTTCCTGAATATCGCCCCGCTAGCTTGGGATGACCACAAGACCATCTTGCTGAACCACCAACTGAACCCGTTCAACCCGCTGATGACCCGTATCGAGCCCGCGAAAATCGAAGCCATGATCGAAGCCTCCAAGGAAGACCTCGCCGCCGCCAACCAGCCCAAGGGCAATGGCGAACTGACCAAGGACCCGCTGGCCGCGGAAATCAACTTCGACGCCTTCGCCGCCGTCGACCTGCGCATCGCGCTGATCGAGAAGTGCGAGTTCGTCGAGGGCGCCGACAAGCTGCTGCGCCTGTCCCTGGACATCGGCGACGAGAAACGCAACGTGTTCTCGGGCATCAAGAGCGCCTACCCGGACCCGAGCAAGCTCGAAGGCCGCCTGACCCTGTACGTGGCCAACCTGGCCCCGCGCAAGATGAAGTTCGGCGTCTCCGAAGGCATGGTCCTGGCTGCCGGCCCCGGCGGCGAAGAGATCTACCTGCTCAGCCCGGACAGCGGCGCCAAGCCGGGCCAGCGCGTCAAGTAAGCATCGAACGGCAAGGAGGCCAACGATGAAACTGCACCACTGGGCAGCGCTCGCCCTGAGCGCCGCCCTCGCCGGCTGCGGCGCTCCCTCGGAGCACGGTGCCGGTTCCGGCGCCGCTTTCCAGGGGGAAGCGGCGAAAGCCGGATCCTTCCTCGCCTATGAACACCAGGTCGGCATCCGCCTGGCCAGCGAGCGCATCGACGCGCAACTGGCCGCCTCCCGCGACGCCTGCACCCAGGACCGCTTCGGCCCGTGCGAGCTGATCGCCATCGAGCAGAGCGGCGACAGCCAGGGGCGCAACGCACAGCTGGTGGTGCGCATCGTTCCGGACGGCGTGGAAAAACTCGTTGCCCTCGCCGCAACTGGTGGACAGCTGCAGCGCCGCAGCACCCGCGCCGAGGACCTCGCCCAGGCCGTCAGCGACACCCAGCAGCTGCGCGACCGGCTGGAGCGCGAGTACCAGACCCTGCAGGGTTTCCAGGGCCGCAAGGACATGAGCGTCAGCGACCTGCTGGCCCTGGCCAAGGCCACCGCCGAGGTCGAGCAGCAACTGCACGCCGCCCGCCAGGACGCGGCCCAGCAGCAACGACGCATCGCCACCAACCTGCTGACCCTGGACTTCTCCAGCGACTACCAGCCCACCGGACGCTGGTCGCGCATTGGCGAAGCCTTCGGCCATTCACTGGACGAACTCACCGACGGCACCGTCAACGCCATCCAGGTGGCCGCCTTCGGCCTGCCGCTGCTGGTGGTGGTGCTGATCGCCGCCCTGATCCTGCGCTGGCTCTGGCGCAAACTCGGCACCCGACGCGCCGCGAACTGACCATGAAGAAATCCAACATCGTCTTCACCACCCTGCTCACTGGCGGGTTGCTCTACAACGTGTTGCACCACAATCCGGTGTACCGCGACCTCTATGCCAACCGCGAGGACTGCCTGAAGGACTGGGGCAACACGCCCAACGCCTGCGAGCCGGAATCGTCCAGCAGCAGCGGTGGCGGCAGCAGTTACACCAGCAGCAGCTCCGGGCGCTATCGCGGGCCGAGCTACGAGGACGGCTCGCGGCCGCAGACCGCGCAGAACTACCAGGTGCAGTCACGCCAGTTGGTCACCCGGGGCGGTTTCGGCCACTCGGGCGCGCGCTTCTCCGGGGGTGGCTGATGCGGCGCCTGGCCATGACGCCGCGCCCCGACTGGCGCGAGCGCTGCGAGGCGGTGGGCTTCACCTTCCACAGCATCGACGGTCTGTACTGGGACGAGTCGGTGGCCTACGAATTCAGCCTCGAGCAGATCGAGACGCTGGAAGCCGCCAGCGAAGACCTGCACCAGCGCTACCTGGAATGCGTGGAATGGGTGATCCGCACCGGTCACTTCGAGCCCTTCCACCTGCCGCCGGGCGCCCGCGAGGCGATCATCCGCTCCTGGCAGCGCCAGGACCCGAGCCTCTACGGCCGCTTCGACTTCGCCTGGAATGGCGAAGGCCAGCCGAAAATGCTCGAGTACAACGCCGATACCCCCACCGGCCTGCTGGAAGCCAGCGTGGTGCAGTGGCAATGGCTGAACGACGTGAACCCCGCCGCCGACCAGTTCAACTCGCTGCACGAGAAGCTGATCGCGCGCTGGAAGGCCATCGCGCCGGACGGCCTGCTGCACTTCACCGCCATCGACGGCCACGAGGAAGACACCGGCAACGCCCTCTACCTGCTGGACACCGCGCACCAGGCCGGGCTGCCGACGCGCTACCTGCCGGTGGAGTTCATCGGCCACCACGCCGGGCGCGGGACCTTCATCGACCAGTACGAACAGGACATCCGCCACTGCTTCAAGCTCTACCCCTGGGAATGGCTGCTGCAGGACAGCTTCGCCGAGCACCTGGAACGCAGTGACATCCGTTTTGTCGAGCCGGCGTGGAAGCTCCTGATGTCCAGCAAGGCCATGCTGCCGATCCTCTGGAAGCTCAACCCGACGCATCCCAACCTGCTGCCGGCCAGCTACCGCCAGGACATTCCCGGCCACTACGTGCGCAAGCCGCTGTATTCCCGCGAGGGCGAGAACATCCGCATCGTCGCCGGCGACCTGCAGCTGGAAAGCGACGGCCCCCATGCCGACGCGCCCTGCATCTACCAGGGCTATGCGCCGCTGGCCAACCACGGCGACAACTACGCCGTGCTCGGCTGCTGGGTGATCGACGGCCAGGCCGCCGGCCTGGGCATCCGCGAGGACGCCAGCGCCATCACCCGCGACAGCAGCCGCTTCGTTCCCCACTATTTCGTCTGAAGGACCGCCATGAACCTGCTGCAGACCCTGCCCAACTTCCTCGCCTATTTCGCCTCGGCCCTCGGCCTGTTCGGGCTGTTCACCAGCCTCTACATCCGCCTGACGCCCTATGCGGAAATCCAGCTGATCCGCCAGGGCAACCTCAGCGCCGCCGTGGCGCTGGTGGGCACCCTGCTGGGTTTCGCCCTGCCGCTGGCCAGCACCATCGCCCACAGCGTCAGCCTGGTGGACATGCTGATCTGGGGCGCGATCGCCATGCTGGTGCAGGTGCTGGTGTTCCTCGGCCTGTCGCGCCTGGTGCCGGAGCTCAAGGGCGGCATACAGAACGACACCCTGGCCCACGGCGTCTTCCTCGGCGGCGCCTCGCTGTGCGTGGGCCTGCTCAACGCCGCCTGCATGACCTACTGAGCGTCGTCACACTCCACATCCGCCGCGCCCAGGTGCTCGAAGCCTTCCAGGTAGAGGCAGGAGGCATCCGCCGCGCAGTCCTGCAGCGACGCATTGCTCAGGGTGCCCCGTGACGCGGGGTCGTCCAGGTTCACGTCGGGGAAGATGTCGGCCACTTCCTCGGCGGTCATGATCCGGTCGAAGGTGACGTTGATCGATTGCAGGCGACCGTATTCCCAATCCAGCTCAACCTCGGCAATCCGGGGGTCGAGCTGGCGCACCAGCGCGTCGGGTAATTGCGGGCCGGCATAGCTGAGGTCGGTGTTGTGACAGGCATCGCCCCAGTCGCTCAGCTTTTTGCTGGCGGCGCAGCTGAATTGCGCGTCAGCCTTGCCGGTGCGCTGCTCCAGCTGGCAGGCGAAATCGGCGACGCCCATGCGCGGCCAACTGAGCAGGTCGGCAGTCGTGACAGGCGCAGCGCACGCCAGGCCGCTGGAAAGCACCAGGCTAAAGGCAATGAAACAGCGGGTCAGGCGGAGGGGCATGGCAGCTTCCATGAAGGGAACGACGGGCGTCGGCAGCCGGGAATAGTCCCTCCGTCGCCCCTGCAACCGCAAGCTGTTTACCTCGTAGGAAGATTGCCTGCGACCAGCCATGCGCATAACCTATGCGCATCCACCGTGGAGGTGCCCATGCACACGACCTACGACCCCCAGGCACCGAAGAAAGCCACCAACCTGAGCCTCAACAGCGACCTGCTGAAACAGGCCCGCGAGCTGGACGTGAACCTCTCGGCGGTGCTGGAAGAGGCGCTGGCCGACGTGGTCAAGGAGCGCCTCGGCCAGCGCTGGCTGGAGCAGAACCGCGACGCCATCGAAACCTACAACCAGCACGTCGAGGAAACCGGCGTCTTCAGCGACGGACTGCGGAGCTTCTGATGCAGCAGTTCGACCTCTACCAGAACGCCAATCCCCGCACGCGCGAGGCGATCCCGCTGCTGCTGGACGTACAGAGTGACCTGCTGGCCTCGCTCAATACCCGCATGGTCATCCCGCTCAGCCGCGCCAAGGGCCTGGCGGGTATCCACCGGTTGATGCCGGAGGTGCGCGTGGGCGATGAGACGCTCCTGCTGCTGACCCCGCAGATGGCCGGTATCGCCCGGCGCGAGCTGGGCGAGCCGGTGGGCAACCTGGCGCACCTGCGCCGGGAGATCATCGCCGCCATCGACCTGCTGATCAGCGGAATCTGAGCATGCACACCCTCCGCCCTTGCCCTGCTGACGGTCGCCGGCCATGACCGAACTCGCCCTGATCCTGGTCAGCGCCATCCTGGTGAACAACTTCGTGCTGGTGCAGTTCCTCGGCATCTGCCCGTTAATGGACGTGTCGCGCCGGATCGAAACGGCACTCGCCCTGGCCCTGGCGACTACCTTCGTCCTCACCCTTGCCTCGGCGCTGAGCTACATCCTGCAGCGCTACGTGCTGCAGCCGCTGGACGTGGAGTTCCTGCGCACCATCGGCTTCATCCTGGTGATCGCCATCGTCGTGCAGTTCACCGAACTGCTGGTGAACAGGACCAGCCCGCTGCTGGCCCGCACGCTGGGCATCTTCCTGCCGCTGATCACCACCAACTGCATCGTGCTGGGCGTGGCGCTGCTCAATGCGCGCAAGGCCGAGTTCGGCTTCTTGCAAGCGACTTTCCAGGGCTTCGGCGCCGGCCTGGGCTTCACCCTCGTGCTGGTGCTGTTCGCCGCGCTGCGCGAGCGCATCGCCCTCGCCGACGTGCCCAAGCCCTTCCAGGGCGCGGCCATCGGCATGATCACCGCCGGGCTGATGTCCCTGGCGTTCATGGGCTTCAGCGGGTTGCTCAAGCCATGATCGCCGCACTGTTGATCATCCTGCTGTGCGTTGCCGGCGTGGTGGCCCTGCGTCTGGCGGCGGCGCGCGGGCATGTCGCCGGGGAGTCCATCGCCGGGCAGATCAATGACCTGCTGCCGCAGACCCAGTGCGGCCAGTGTGGCTACGCCGGCTGCAAGCCTTACGCCCAGGCCATCGCCGAGGGTGACGCGATCAACAAGTGCCCGCCCGGCGGCGCCGCGACCATCGCCGCCCTTGCCGAGCTGCTGGACGTGGCCCCCCTGCCGCTGGACGCCGCCGAGGAGACGCCGCCGCGCGTGGCCTACATCCACGAGGCCGAGTGCATCGGCTGCACCAAGTGCATCCGCGCCTGCCCGGTGGACGCCATCGTCGGCGCGGCCAAACTGATGCACACGGTGATCGTCGACGAATGTACCGGCTGCGACCTGTGCCTGGAGCCCTGCCCGGTGGACTGCATCGAGATGCGCGAACTGCCGGTGCGCGTCACCGACTGGACATGGCCGCTGCCGCAGGGCCGGCTGATCCACAGCGACAAGGAGCAGGCGGCATGAACGCGCAGGTCTGGCGCTTCCCTGGCGGCCTGCAACTGCCGGCCAACAAGCAGCAATCCACCGCCGCGCCGATCCAGCAGCCGCCGCTGCCGCGCCGCCTGGTGCTGCCGCTGCAGCAGCACATCGGTGCGCCCGCCGTGCCGTGCGTCGACGTCGGTCAGCGCGTGCTCAAGGGCCAGCTGATCGCCAACGCCGGCAGCGCCATCAGCGCCGCGCTGCATGCGCCCACCTCCGGCACCGTGGTCGAGATCGGCGAGCAGCCCTACCCGCACGCATCCGGCCTGTCGGCACCAGCCATCGTGATCGACAGCGATGGCGCGGAAGAGTGGATCGCTCTCGACCCCGAGCCGGAGTACCGATCTATCTCCGGGGTCGAACTGCTGGAGCGCATTCGCCAGGCGGGCGTCGCCGGCCTCGGCGGCGCCGGGTTCCCCACCGCGGCCAAGCTGGCCTCCCGCGCCCAGGAGGATCTGCACACCCTGATCGTCAATGGCGCCGAGTGCGAGCCCTATCTCAGCGCCGACGACCTGCTGATGCGCGAACGCGCCGCCGAGCTGGTGCAAGGCATCGAGGTGCTCATGCACATCCTCCAGCCGCAGCAGGTGCTGCTCGGCATCGAAGACGACAAGCCCGACGCCATCGCCGCCGTGCAGGCCGCCATCGGCGAACGCCCCATTCGCCTGCAGGCGGTGCCGACGCGCTACCCGTCCGGCGGCGAGCGCCAGCTGATCCAGTTGCTCACCGGCCGCGAGGTGCCCTCCGGTGGCCTCCCGGCGGACATCGGCATGCTCTGCGTGAACGTCGGCACCGCCGTCGCCGTGGCTGATGCCGTGCTGCGCGGGCGCCCGCTGATCTCGCGCATCACCACCCTGACCGGCGCCGCGCTGGCGCGCCCCTGCAACGTCGAAGCGCTGATCGGCACGCCGGTGGGCGAACTGCTGGACTTCGCCGGCCTCGACCACGCCAGGCTGGACCGCCTGCTGCTCGGCGGCCCGCTGATGGGCGACAGCCTGCCCTCGCTGGACGCGCCGCTGATCAAGACCGCCAACTGCCTGCTGGCCGCCACCCGCGAGGAACTGCCGCCGCCCGCCCCAGCGATGCCGTGCATCCGCTGCGGCGACTGCGCGCAGGTCTGCCCAGCCAGCCTGCTGCCGCAGCAGCTGTATTTCTTCGCCGAGAATCATCCGCAGCTCAGGGCGCACAACCTGTTCGACTGCATCGAATGCGGCGCCTGTGCCTACGTCTGTCCATCGAGCATTCCACTGGTGCAGCACTACCGCGCCGCCAAGGCCGAGATCCGCGCGCTGGAGCAGCGCCAGCTGAAGGCCGAGCATTGGCGCCTGCGCTTCGAACAACGCCAGGATCGCCTGCGTCGCGAGGACGCGCAGCGCGCCGCCAACCGCCTCGCCCGGCAGGAGCGCGCCGCGTCCGTGCAGGACGAGCCGCCCGCCGTCGCAACGCCCGCCACTCCCGCCGCGCAAGCGGTGATCGAACGGGTGAAGGCCGAAAAGGCCGTGGGCACCGCGACCGACCAGCTCAAGCGACTGAAGATCGAGGCGAGTATGGCCCAGGTCGCGCTGAACAAAGCCGAGAAGCAACTGGCCAGCCACGACACCGAGCAACTGCGCTCCCAGGTGGCAGAGCTGCGCATCGCGGCCCAAGAGGCCAAAGCCGCGCTGGCCGCTGCGCACGCGCAGAACGCCAGTGCGGAGCCGGCCCCCACTGCGGCGCCGATGGACAACGAGGCCGCGCTGAAGAAAGCGAAGCTCGACGCCGCCATGGCCCGCGCCCAGTTGAAAAAGTCCGAGAAAGCGTTCGGCGAAACGCCCAGCGATGAACAGCGCGCCACTCTCGCCTCGCTGCGCGCGGAAGTGGAACGCATCGAGGGCCGACTCCAGCCATTGCAGGGAACCGCCATGCCGAGCGAACCGCACACCGCCCAGCCTGCCGACGGCATCCTCGCGCTGCGCCAGGCCAAGCAGGCCTATGTCGCCCAACGCGACGCCCTGCGCACGGCCGAGCGCGAAGGCGCCAGTACCGGGGAGCTGGACGCGATCCGCGAGACACTCGCCGCCGCCGAAGCCGCCCTGCACGCCGCCGAGGACGCCAGCGGCAAGGCGCCGCCGGACCTGGTGCGCACCGACAAGCGCCCGGTGAGCGCCGCCCTGCGAGCCGCCAAGACCGAACTGGCCTACGCCCGCGCCGACCTGAAGAAGCTCGAACGCGAAGGCGCGGACGAAGCGGCCCTGGCCGTCGCCCGCGAACGCCTGCAGGCGGCCGAGCGTGCCGTCGCCGACGCCCAGGGCGAGGTGCGCCCATGAAGCTGCCACGCATCAGTTCGCCCCACGTCACCGGCGCGAATCGCACGCAGAAGGTCATGCTGACCCTGCTGGTCGCCTGCGCACCGGGCGCCCTGGTGCTGATCGGCCTGTACGGCGTCGGCACCCTGTTCAACCTGCTCTGGTGCAGCCTGCTCGCACTCTCCACCGAAGCCCTGATGCTCAGCCTGCGCGGCCGCCCGGTGACCTTCTTCCTCAAGGACGGCAGCGCGCTGGTCACCGCCGTGCTGCTCGCCCTCGCCCTGCCGCCCTATTCGCCCTGGTGGCTGAGCGCGGTCGCCACGGTGTTCGCGCTGATCTTCGGCAAGCACCTGTACGGCGGCCTCGGGCAGAACCCGTTCAACCCGGCCATGGTGGGTTATGCCGTGGTGCTGGTGTCCTTCCCGCAGCAGATGAGCCAGTGGCCGGCGGCGGACAACGCCCTGGGTGTCGTCGAGGGCCTGCGGCAGATCCTCGGCTTCGCCAGCCAGGGGCCGGATGCCTGGGTCGGCGCCACCGCGCTGGACGTGGTGCGCAACAACCACAGCCTGACCATGGAGGAGCTGCTGGCACAGTCCCCCGCCTTCGGCAGCGTCGGCGGCCGCGGCGCGGAGCTGGTCAACCTGGCCTTCCTCGCTGGCGGGCTGTTTCTGCTCTGGCGCAAGCTGTTCACCTGGCACGCGCCGGTGGGCATGCTCGGCGGCCTGTTCATCATGAGCCTGCTGTTCTGGAACGGCACCGGCTCCGATTCCCACGGCTCGCCGCTGCTGCACCTGTTCAGCGGCGCGACCATGCTCGGCGCCTTCTTCCTCGTCACCGACCCGGTGTCCGGCGCCACCAGCAACCGCGGCCGGCTGCTGTTCGGCGTCGGCGTCGGCGTGCTCACCTACGTGATCCGCGCCTGGGGCGGCTACCCCGATGGCCTGGCCTTCGCCGTGCTGCTGATGAACCTCGCCGCACCGACCCTGGACTACTTCACCCGCCCGCGCACCTACGGGCACAAGAAGCCCGAGCGCGGCTTCCAGGCAGGCGACCAATGACGCCCAGGAGTGCCGTGGTGCTGGGCCTGCTGGCGCTGACCGCCGCGGGCATCGTCACCGGCGTCCACCAGCTCACCGCCCAGCGCATCGACACCGCCCAGCGCGAGTTCCGCGGTCGCCAGGTGCTGGAACTGCTGCCCAGGGGCAGCTACGACAACCATCCGCTGGAAAACGCCGTCAGCACCTTCGATCCCAAGCTGCTGGGCCGCGACGAACCCGCGCCGGCGTATATCGCCCGCCAGGCTGGCCAGGCCACGGCCGTCGTGCTCCAGCCCATCGCCCGGGATGGCTATGGCGGCTCGATCCAGCTGCTGGTGGGCGTGACCGCCCAAGGCCGGCTGCTCGGCGTGCGCGTCGTGGCGCACCATGAGACGCCCGGCCAGGGTGATCGAATCGAACTGGGCAAGAGCGACTGGCTGCACGGCTTCAACGGCCGCTCGCTGGGTGACCCGACCGACGCGGGCTGGAAGGTGAAGAAGGATGGCGGCCAGTTCGACCAGTTCGCCGGTGCCACCGTCACGCCGCGCGCGGTGGTCAAGGCAACGCACCTGGCGTTGCAGTACTTCGACGCGCACAAGGCGGAGCTAATGGTTCCCGCGACCTCGGGAGAACAGCATGAATAACCCCGGCTACCGCGACATCGCCCTCCAGGGCCTGTGGAAGAACAACCCCGGCCTGGTGCAGCTGCTCGGCCTGTGCCCGCTGCTGGGCACCAGCAGCTCCATGGTCAACGCCCTCGGCCTGGGCCTGGCGACGATCCTCGTGCTGGTCTGCTCCAGCATCAGCGTGGCGCTGCTCCGTGGCACGCTGAGCGAAGCCGTGCGCCTGCCGGCCTTCCTGCTGATCATCGCCAGCCTCACCACCTGCGTCGAACTGTTGATGCAGGCCTGGCGCTACGAGCTGTACCAGGTGCTGGGCGTCTTCGTCCCGCTGATCGTCACCAACTGCGTGATCCTCGGCCGCGCCGAGTCCTTTGCCGTGAACAACAGCGTGGCGCGCTCGGCCTTCGATGGGCTGATGATGGGCCTGGGCTTCGCCCTCGTCCTGCTGGCCATCGGCACCCTGCGCGAACTGCTCGGCCATGGCACCCTGCTGGCCGGCATGGACCTGCTGTTCGGCCCCGGCGCAGCCGGCTGGACGCTGCAGATTCCCGGCTACCAGGGCCTGTTGCTGGCCGTGTTGCCGCCCGGCGCCTTCCTCACGCTGGGCCTGCTGATTGCACTGAAAAACCGTATTGACGAAAGCCTGGCGGAGCGCGCCAGGGCGCCAGCGGGCGACAGCCCTGCGACCGAGCGCCAACGCGTCCGCGTGACCGGAGTGATCGAATGAATGCCGCCAAGCGCGCGGAGATTTTCCGCCGACTCAAGGAAGACAATCCCAACCCCGAAACCGAGCTGGCCTACAGCACGCCGTTCGAACTGCTCATCGCGGTGCTGCTCTCCGCCCAGGCCACCGACGTCGGGGTGAACAAGGCCACCGCCAAGCTCTACCCGGTGGCCAATACCCCGGAGGCGATCTACGCCCTCGGCGTGGAGGGGCTGTCGGAGTACATCAAGACCATCGGCCTGTACAACAGCAAGGCGAAGAACACCATCGAGACCTGCCGCATCCTCATCGAGAAGCACGGCGGCCAGGTGCCGGAGAACCGCGAAGACCTCGAAGCCTTGCCGGGCGTGGGCCGCAAGACCGCCAACGTAGTCCTCAACACGGCGTTCCGACAGCCGGCGATGGCCGTGGACACCCACATCTTCCGCGTCGCCAACCGCACCAACATCGCGCCGGGGCGCAACGTGCTGGAGGTGGAGCGCAAGCTGCTCAAGTTCGTGCCCAAGGAATACCTGCTGGACGCGCACCACTGGCTGATCCTGCATGGCCGCTACGTCTGCAAGGCGCGCAAGCCGCAGTGCGGCAGCTGCCGAATCGAGGACCTGTGCGAGTACAAGCACAAGACTTCCGACGATTGAGCGTTATGGGAAAATTCCGTCAGGGTGATTGAAAAAATCTTTTTTACCGCCCACGCCTTTGTCGATATAAGGGGCGCCAACACACCCCGTGTTGTGGAGTGCACCCAATGGCAAACGACAAAGAAGACCTCGAACTCGAGGACGATGTCAGCACAGACGACAGCGATGACGCTGCCGAAGCCTCGGTAGAGGTCGCCAAGACCAACCTGACCAAGCGCCGCATCATCGACAATTACCTGGAAGAACGTCGCCTGCAGCGCCAATTGTCCGACTACGATTTCGATCTGTAAGCCTTCTCCCAAGCGAAGTACCTGCATGAAAAAGCCCCGCAATCTGGCGGGGCTTTTTGTTGGCGCTCGCTGCGCAAATTACGCTGCAGGAACGCGCCATGCGCGATCCCGGAAATAGCCGCTTACAAGGTCAAGAGCCCCTCAGCCTAACCCTCTCCCGCAAGCGGGAGAGGGGACTGTTCGGCGCAGGTTGAACCCACAGCATCAGCCGGCACGATCTGCCCCCTCTCCCTCTGGGAGAGGGCTGGGGTGAGGGTGAACCCCAGCCCCGGTATATCCAGGAGCAGATAGCTGCCCCGACAGGATCACACCGCGACGCCCACGCGTTGCACCACCCGGTAGCACGGTTCATACGCCGCGCCGCCCGGCAGCTTCATGCGGTGCTGCTCGACGAAGGCCTGCAGCAGCGCATCCAGCGGCTCCATGATCGCCGCGTCGCCGTGGATCTCGTACGGGCCGAACTCCTCGATCATGCGAATGCCACGGTCCTTGACGTTGCCGGCCACGATCCCGGAGAACGCCCGGCGCAGGTTCGCCGCCAGCTCGTGGGGCGGCACGTCGCGGCCCAGGTCGAGACCGGCCATGTTCTCGTGGGTCGGCTCGAACGGGCGCTGGAAGCTCTCGTCGATCTTCAGCAGCCAGTTGAAGTGGTAGGCATCGTTGCGCTCGCGGCGGAACTGCTTGACCCGCTTGAGGCCGGCGCTCATTTCCCGCGCCACTTCCGCCGGGTCGTCGATGATGATGCGGTAGCGCCGCTGCGCGGCTTCGCCCAGGGTGGCGCCGACGAAGGCGTGCAGTTGCTCGATGTACGCCGCCGCGCTGCGCGGGCCGGTGAGCACCAGGGGGAATGGCATGTCCTGGTTGTCCGGGTGCATCAGGATGCCCAGCAGGTAGAGGAACTCCTCTGCCGTGCCGACGCCGCCGGGAAACACGATGATGCCGTGGCCTACGCGGACGAAGGCCTCCAGGCGCTTCTCGATGTCCGGCAGGATCACCAGTTCGTTGACGATCGGGTTCGGCGCCTCGGCGGCGATGATCCCGGGTTCGGTCAGCCCAAGGTAGCGTCCATCGGAGATGCGCTGTTTGGCGTGGCCGATGGTGGCGCCCTTCATCGGCCCCTTCATCACGCCCGGGCCGCAGCCCGTGCAGACGTCGAGGCTGCGCAGGCCCAGTTCGTGGCCGACCTTCTTGGTGTACTTGTACTCGTTGGTGCTGATGGAGTGGCCGCCCCAGCACACGACGATCTTCGGCTCCACCCCGGCGCGCAGGGCGCGGGCGTTGCGCAGCAGGTGGAAGACGTAGTCGGTGATGCCGGCCGAGCTGTCCAGGCCGAAGCGCCGGCTGTTCAGGGCATTCTGGGTGTAGACGATGTCGCGCAGGGCGCTGAAGAGCATCTCGCGGGTGCTGGCGATCATCTCGCCGTCGACGAAGGCGTCAGCCGGCGCGTTGAACAGTTCCAGGCGCACGCCGCGGTCCTGCTGGTGGATTTCCAGCTCGAAGTCGCGGTAGGCGTCGAGAATGTGCTTGGCGTTGTCGATCTGGGTGCCGGTGTTGAGGATGGCCAGGGCACACTGGCGGAAAAGTTTGTACGTGCTGCCAGAGCCCGCTTCGCTGAGCTGGTGGACTTCACGCTGGGAGAGGGTTTCAAGGCTGCCCTTGGGGCTGACCGAGGCATTGTTTACCGGTCTTGGGGACATGCTGTATTCCTTGACGATGGAAGCCGGGCGCCGAAGCGCGGGCCTTCCGATAAATCGATGCGGCCGTCCGTTCGGCCGTCATTGCCGGGGGCGTCGCGGCGGGGATTCTCCTGCCCGCAGCGCGCTCCTTCTGACTCTGACAAGCGAATGGCGGAAACTGCTTCCGCAATCGACGCGTCCGGCGTCGATGCCTCCTGAGTATGAACGCTGCGATGACGTTCTGATGACGCCCTGCAAAAGAAAAACCCCGCCAGGTGGGCGGGGTTTTCCGGGAACGCGCAGGCGGCAGGCGAAGGATCAGTCCTTGCGCTGCGGGCTCAGCAGCTCGATCTTGTAGCCGTCCGGGTCCTCGACGAAGGCCAGGATGCTGGTGCCGTGCTTCATCGGCCCCGGCTCGCGGGTGATCTTGCCGCCGCGGGAGCGGATGTCCTCGCAGGCCTTGTAGACGTCGGCCACTTCGAGGGCGATGTGGCCGTAGCCGGTGCCCAGCTCGTACTTCTCCACACCCCAGTTGTAGGTCAGCTCGATGACGCTGTTGTCGTCTTCGTTGCCGTACCCCACGAACGCCAGGGTGAACTGGCCGTCCGGATAATCCTTGCGGCGCAGCAGGGTCATGCCCAGGACTTCGGTGTAGAAGGCGATGGATTTTTCCATGTCGCCGACGCGCAGCATGGTATGCAGCAGTCTCATCGGTTCTTTCCTCATCAGGTGCCCGGAGTGCGGGCTTATAAACACAAACCCCGGCTCGTGGCCGGGGATTGTTGTTCTACTGTAGGAGCGAGCTTGCTCGCGAACCGCGCAAAAAGCAAAAGCTTCGCGAGCAACTCGCCCCTGCAGGGATCGCTTAGAACAGCTTGCGGCCCTTGTTCGCGGCGATGCGCATGCGCAGTGCGTTGAGCTTGATGAAGCCCGCGGCATCGGCCTGGTTGTAGGCGCCGCCGTCTTCCTCGAAGGTCGCGATGTTGGCATCGAACAGCGAGTCGTCGGACTTGCGGCCGGTGACGATGACGTTGCCCTTGTACAGCTTCAGGCGCACGACGCCGTTCACGTGTTCCTGGGAGGCGTCGATCATCTGCTGGAGCATCTCGCGCTCCGGGCTCCACCAGTAGCCGGTGTAGATCAGCTTGGCGTAGCGCGGCATCAGCTCGTCCTTCAGGTGAGCGACTTCGCGGTCCAGGGTGATCGACTCGATGGCACGGTGCGCCTTGAGCATGATGGTGCCGCCGGGGGTCTCGTAGCAGCCACGGGACTTCATGCCGACGTAGCGGTTCTCGACGATGTCCAGGCGACCGATACCGTTGGCGCCGCCGATGCGGTTCAGCTCGGTCAGCACCTGGGCCGGGGTCAGGTCCTTGCCGTCGATGGCGACGATGTCGCCCTTGCGGTAGGTCAGCTCGATGTAGGTCGGCGCGTCAGGGGCCTTCTCCGGGGAGACGGTCCACTTCCACATGTCCTCTTCGTGCTCGGTCCAGGTATCTTCCAGCACGCCGCCTTCATAGGAGATGTGCAGCAGGTTGGCATCCATGGAGTACGGCGATTTCTTCTTGCCGTGGCGCTCGATCGGGATGTTGTGGGCTTCGGCGTAGTCCATCAGCTTCTCGCGGGACAGCAGGTCCCACTCGCGCCAGGGCGCGATGACCTTCACGCCCGGCTTGAGCGCGTAGGCGCCCAGCTCGAAACGCACCTGGTCGTTGCCCTTGCCGGTGGCGCCGTGGGAGATGGCGTCAGCGCCGGTGGCGTTGGCGATCTCGATCAGGCGCTTGGCGATCAGCGGACGGGCGATGGACGTACCCAGCAGGTACTCGCCTTCGTAGACAGTGTTGGCACGGAACATCGGGTAGACGAAGTCGCGGACGAACTCTTCTCGCAGGTCCTCGATGAAGACTTCTTTCACGCCCATCTGCTTGGCCTTGGCGCGGGCCGGCTCGACCTCCTCGCCCTGACCCAGGTCGGCGGTGAAGGTCACCACTTCACAGTTATAGGTATCCTGCAGCCACTTCAGAATCACGGAGGTATCCAGGCCACCGGAATACGCCAGGACTACCTTCTTCACGTCCGCCATGCCACTCAACTCCACGGGGGTTGTCACGAAAGGGACCGATTCTACTGTCCGCTCGGAGTAATTTACAGAGGGGCGACAGCTTTTGACGACAAAGCGACAAAATCTATCATCGGTGCGACCCGATGCCGCGACTCAGCCCTTGGGCGCTGCGGGAGGCGCGACAGGGGTCTTGGCCGCACTGGCGGCCGGTGCGCTCGGTGCGGCGGGGGCAGGCGCGCTGGGCGCCGCGGCGGGCGCCGACGGGGCTTCGGCGGGCGGCTCGTCGACCACCGCCTCGCGGGACAGGTTCACCGTCACCCGGCGGTTCAGCGCGCGATTGGCGGCGGAGTTGTTCTTCACCAGCGGGTAGCGCTCGCCATAGAAGCGCACGGTGATCTGCGATTCGGCCACGCCATTGGCCTTGAGGTAGTCCATGACCGCGATGGCCCGACGGCGCGAAGCTTCGCGATTGGCCAGGCGGTTGCCGCTGTTGTCGGAATGGCCGTCCAGTTCGATGCGGTTCACCGTCGGGTCGGCCTTCATGTACTGCAGGATGATGTCCAGCTTGGCACGGCCCAGGGCATCGACCTCGGTGCCGCCATCGGGGAAACCGACCTGGCTCTGGCGCACCTGGTCGAAGTTGACCGGTAGCATTTTCGTCGAACAGTCCTGGAACTGCGCGTAACCGTCGGCGAAACGGGTGGGCAACAAACGCACCAGCAGATTCTCGCCCGTGCGCGTGCGGTGGCGAACTTCCGGCGTGCGACCCTCCAGCAAGCCACCCAGCAGGCGCCCGGCCTGCTGTTGGGTACTGTTGAACGGCACGTCCCCCGAGCCCACCCGCACGGAGCCCAGGTTCAGATCGCCCTGCCCCGGGCGCCACGGTGGCGCCGCGGCCAGCAAGGTCGCAGAACCGCTGCCCAGCCAGCCCTGCTGGGATTTCAGGCGGAAGGTCGGCTGCTCGCCGGCGCGCCAGACGAACTCGCCGACGCCGAACCCGCCGACATTCTGCGACAACCGGCACTCGAACTGGTCGCCCGCCACCGTCCATTGCGCATTTTCCAGGCGCGGCTGGAAGGTCAGCCCCCAGGCCGGCAGGCTGGCGCACAGGGTGAGCAGGAGAACGGAAGGCTGGCGCACGGCGGCATCCACACAGATAAATAGGCGTCCCAGTTTCTATCGGTCGGCCTCGGCAAAACTTGATAGCGAGTGCCGGCGGCGGCCTTTTCCGGTAGCATTTCACCCTCTTCCCGCTGCAACCGCCTCCCTGGAATCCGCATGTCCGACCGCCTGACACTCCTGCGCCCCGACGACTGGCACATCCACCTGCGCGACGGCGCCGCACTCGCGCAAACCGTCGGCGACGCCGCCCGTACCTTCGGCCGCGCCATCATCATGCCGAACCTGGTGCCGCCGGTGCGCAACGCCGCCGAAGCCGACGCCTACCGCCAGCGCATCCTCGCCGCCCGTCCGGCCGGCAGCCGCTTCGAGCCGCTGATGGTGCTCTACCTCACCGACCGCACCAGCGCCGAGGAAGTCCGCGCCGCCAAGGCGTCCGGTTTCGTGCACGCCGCCAAGCTGTACCCGGCCGGCGCCACCACCAACTCCGATTCCGGCGTCACCAGCATCGACAACATCTTCCACGTGCTCGAAGCCATGGCCGAGGTCGGCCTGCCGCTGCTGGTGCACGGCGAGGTCACCCGCGCCGAGGTCGACGTGTTCGACCGCGAGAAGCGCTTCATCGACGAGCACCTGACCCGCGTGGTCGAGCGTTTCCCGACGCTCAAGGTGGTCTTCGAGCACATCACCACCGGCGATGCCGCCGCCTTCGTCAAGACCGCCCCGGCCAACGTCGGCGCCACCATCACCGCGCACCACCTGCTGTACAACCGCAACCACATGCTGGTCGGCGGCATCCGCCCGCACTTCTATTGCCTGCCGATCCTCAAGCGCAACACCCACCAGGAAGCCCTGCTGGATGCAGCCACGAGCGGCAGCCCGAAGTTCTTCCTCGGCACCGACTCGGCCCCCCACGCGCGCCACGCCAAGGAAGCCGCCTGCGGTTGCGCCGGCTGCTACACCGCCTACGCCGCCATCGAGCTGTACGCCGAAGCCTTCGAACAGCGCAAGGCGCTGGACAAGCTGGAAGGCTTCGCCAGCTTCCATGGCCCTGACTTCTACGGCCTGCCACGCAACAGCGACCGCATCACCCTCGTCCGTGAGGAGTGGGAAGCCCCCGCCTCGTTGCCGTTCGGCGACTATGACGTGGTCCCGCTGCGCGCCGGTGAGAAACTGCGCTGGCGTGTGCTGGAGACCGAGGCATGAGTGACGAGAACGAAATCTTCGAAGAAGAACTCGACGGCTCCTTCCCGCCCGGCCCGCGCCATCCGATGGCACGCCGCTTCCGCGGCTACTTGCCGGTGGTGGTGGACGTGGAGACCGGTGGCTTCAACGCCGGCACTGACGCCCTGCTGGAAATCGCCGCCGTCACCATCGGCATGGACGAAAGCGGCTACCTGTTCCCCGAGCACACCTACTTCTTCCGCGTGGAGCCCTTCGAAGGCGCCAACATCGAGCAGGCCGCCCTGGAGTTCACCGGCATCAAGCTGGACCATCCGCTGCGCATGGCCGTGCCGGAAGAGCAGGCGCTGACCGAGATCTTCCGCGGCGTGCGCAAGTCGCTGAAGTCCAACGGCTGCAAGCGGGCGATCCTGGTCGGTCACAACAGCAGTTTCGACCTGGGCTTCCTCAACGCCGCGGTCAACCGCAGCGGCGTGAAGCGCAACCCGTTCCACCCCTTCTCCAGCTTCGACACCGCCACCCTCGCCGGCCTCGCCTACGGCCAGACCGTCCTGGCCAAGGCCTGCCAGACCGCCGGCATCGAGTTCGACAACCGCGAGGCCCACTCGGCGCGCTACGACACCGAGAAGACCGCCGAGCTGTTCTGCGGCATCGTCAACCGCTGGAAGGAATTCGGCGGCTGGATGGAAGACGATCACTGATCGCGCCGTCCGACATGAAAGCCCCGCAAGCGCGGGGCTTTTTTATTTCTCACGCCAAACCGACCAGCGGCCTGTAGGAGCGAGCTTGCTCGCGAACAAGGCTTACCGGCCCGCTCGCGGTTCGCCGGGGCAGGGTTCGCGAGCAAGCTCGCTCCTACGAAGAGCCATAAAAAAGCCCCGCCTGGGCGGGGCTCCTTCATGCACTGGCAGCCTTACAGCTTGCCGGCGTTCTCGGCCAGGTAGGCGGCGACGCCTTCGGGCGAAGCGGTCATGCCCTTGTCGCCCTTCTTCCAGTTGGCCGGGCAGACTTCGCCGTGCTCCTCGGTGAACTGCAGGGCGTCGACCAGGCGCAGCAGCTCGTCCATGTTACGGCCCAGCGGCAGGTCGTTGACGATCTGCGAACGCACTACGCCGTTCTGGTCGATCAGGAAGGCGCCACGGAAGGCCACGCCACCTTCGGATTCAACGTCGTAGGCCTTGGCGATTTCGTGGGTGATGTCGGCGGCCAGGGTGTACTTGACCGGGCCGATGCCGCCCTTGTCCACCGGGGTGTTGCGCCAGGCGTTGTGGGTGAAGTGGGAGTCGATGGAGACGCCGATCACTTCGACGTTGCGCGCCTGGAATTCAGGGATGCGGTGGTCCAGGGCGATCAGCTCGGACGGGCAGACGAAGGTGAAGTCCAGCGGGTAGAAGAACACCAGGCCGTACTTGCCCTTGATGGCTTCGGACAGCACGAAGCTGTCGACGATCTCGCCGGTGCCCAGCACGGCGGCCACATTGAAATCGGGAGCTTTCTTACCTACGAGTACGCTCATTTCCTTCTCCTTGATGGTGAGGCGCTAGGGAGCGAAAAGCCTGCTGCCCGGTCGAAACTGCCGGGCTTGAAGGGCTGCCGCTCAGTGGGGCAGTCATCATACACCGCAACACGCCACGCCTTCATCCATGCGGGTTTCAGCGCTAAGCCACTGAGCGATCAACCATTTATCGGAGACCGCCAAAAGTGACCCGCACAAATTTTGACAATCATTCTCATTATTATTAGTATCGCTTCCAACAACCCCACAGCGACTGTAGTGCAACCATGTACGTCTGCCTCTGCAACGGTGTTACCGATACCCAGATCCGCGATGCGATCTACGACGGCGCCTGCAACTATCGCGAAGTGCGCGAATGCACCGGCGTCGGCACCCAGTGCGGCAAGTGCGCCTGCCTGGCCAAACAGGTGGTTCGCGAGACCCTCGGCGAGCTGCAGAGCGCCCAGGCGATGAACTACAACCTGGCCTACGCGGCGGGTTGAGAAAGAAGACCGCTGATCGATTCAGCCGCCTTTGCGAAGAAACCGGGCCCCTGCCCGGTTTTTTTATGTCTGTAATTCAGGTGGTTAGCGCCAAGTTGCGGAATGAAAACATTCGCATTCATATTCCTTTTTATAACAAATTCAATGACTTATATTTGACACATGGTTATAAGGTGGCGAGAATTTCACTCTCTCCCACTCCACACGGCAGGACCCCGGCATGAAAGGCGACAAGAAAGTCATCCAGCATCTGAACAAGATCCTCGGCAACGAGCTGATCGCCATCAACCAGTACTTCCTGCACTCGCGCATGTGGAACGACTGGGGCCTCAAGCGCCTCGGCGCGCACGAGTACCACGAGTCCATCGATGAGATGAAGCACGCCGACAAGCTCATCGAGCGCATCCTGTTCCTGGAAGGCCTGCCCAACCTGCAGGACCTGGGCAAGCTGCTGATCGGCGAGAATACTCAGGAAATGCTGCAATGCGACCTGAACCTGGAACTCAAGGCCTGCAAGGACCTGCGGGAAGCGATCGTGCATTGCGAAAGCGTGCATGACTACGTCAGCCGCGACCTGCTCAAGGACATCCTCGAGTCCGAGGAAGAGCACATCGACTACCTGGAAACCCAGCTGGGCCTGATCCAGAAAGTCGGTCTGGAAAACTACCTGCAGTCGCACATGCACGAAGACGACTGATCAGGAACGGGGCACCGGCGCTGTTGTGGACGCCGGTGCCCTTCCCTTCTAGGCGTTCGCCTTCGGCGGACGACGCACCAGTGACGCCTTCAGCACCAGCCCGGCGCACAGCCCCACCACCACCAGCAACGCCAGGCGCAAGCCCACGTGCTCGGCTAGGAAGCCGATCAGCGGCGGGCCCATCAGCAAGCCGCCATAGCCGAACGACGCCACCGCCGCCACGCCGCGCGAGGGTTCGACGCCCGGACGGTTGCCCGCCGCGCCGATCAGGATCGGCACCACCACCGACAGTCCCGCCCCCACCAGGGCAAACCCGGCAATCGCGCCCACGACCCAAGGGCTGAACAGCGCCAGCAGCATGCCCACGATGGCCAGCAGTGCCAGGTTGCGCACCAGCGCCTCGTCGGCGAAGCGCACCCGCAGACGGTCGCCAAACAGCCTGCCCAGCACCATGGTCGCGGAGAAAGCGGCGAAGCCCAGCGCCGCGAGGCGTTCGGACGCACCCAGCACCTGGTGCAGCAGCAAGGCGCCCCAGTCGGCGACCGCCCCTTCCGAGACGAACGCACACAGCGTCAGCAGCCCCAGGCCCATCAGCGCCGGCGGCGGCAGGCGCCAGCCACGTCGGGCTGGCGCCTCCTCCTCCTTGGGCTCCGGACGGCCCTCGAACAGATGACGGGCGAAGAACGGCAGGATCGCCACCGCGATCAGCGCCAGCAGGCTGAAGTGCCAGATCGGTGCCAGGTCGGCAAAGGCCGCCGCGCCCACGGCTCCCACCAGGCCGCCCAGGCTGTACATGCCATGCAGGCTGGAGATGCACGGGCGACCGAGGCGCCGCTCGACTTCCACCGCCTGGGTATTCATGGCCACGTCCATGGTCGCGAAGGTCAGGCCGACGGCGAGGAAGCCCGCCGCCAACACCCACACGTCCTGCGCCAGCCCCAGCAGCGGGAAGGTCGCCATCAGCGCCAGCCCCGAAATGAGGGTGATCGCCCGACTGCCGTAGCGGCGCACCAGCGCACCGGCAAAGGCGAATGCCAGCAGCGCACCGAAGCCCGCGCCCAGCAGGGCCTGGCCCAGTTGCTGCTCGTCCACCCCGGTCATGCTCTTGAGCGCCGGCACGCGCCCCATCACGCTGCCATGGACCATCCCGCCCATGGCGAAGCAGTATCCGCACGCCCAGCGCGCGGCGTTGGCCCGCGTCTGTTCAGTCATCTTTGTTTCTTCCCAAAAACAAAGCCCCGCCAAGGCGGGGCTTTGTGCAACAGCACGAAAGACTCAGGCGTTGGCCTTGCCTACGGCTTCCTTGATCAGCGGTTGCAGCTCACCCTTTTCGAACATCTCGGCCAGGATGTCGCTGCCGCCGACCAGCTCACCGCCAACCCACAGTTGCGGGAAGGTCGGCCAGTTGGCGTACTTGGGCAGGTTGGCGCGGATTTCCGGGTTCTGCAGGATGTCGACGTAGGCGAACTTCTCGCCGCAAGCCATCAGAACCTGCGCGGCGCGGGACGAGAAACCGCACTGGGGAGCGTTCGGCGAACCCTTCATGTACAGCAGGACAGGGTTGTTGGCGATCTGCTCTTTGATGGTATCGATGATATCCATGAACTTCCTCGGCTGAACGATCAGATACTGATCCGGCAGGCGCCACGGTGGGCATTGGCCGGCACGGTACCGCGCATTGTACTGCAAAGCCGAGCACTACGCTCGGCTTTGCAGGTGACGCGCGTCAGCTCGTCAGGCCGCTTCGACTTCCACCGGCACACCGTTGAGAGCGGTGTTGCCGGAGAGCGCATCCAGGTGGCGCTCGTCGGTCAGGTCGTTGGCGCTGGCACCGCCCTGCTCGCGGGCAATGGACAGCTGCACGCCCGGCCGCCCGTGGCCCCAGCCATGGGGCAGGCTGACCACCCCGGCCATCACGTCGTCGCTGGCGGCCACCTCGATCTCGATGCTGCCGACCCGCGAGCGCACGCGAACCTTTTGCCCATCCACCAATCCGCGCGCAGCCAGGTCCTGCGGGTGCATCAGCAATTGGTGGCGCGGTTTGCCCTTCACCAGGCGGTGATAGTTGTGCATCCACGAGTTGTTGCTGCGCACATGGCGGCGACCGATCAGCAGCAGTTGGTCGTGCGCCGGCGAGGGGGTATCGGCGAAGCGGCGCAGGTCATTGAGGAAGATCTCCGGCGCCGCCTCGATGCGACGGCTGGCGGTCTTCAGGCGCGGCGCCAGGTTCGGTTGCAGCGGGCCGAGGTCCAGCCCGTGAGGGTGCTCGCGCAGCCGCGCCAGGTTGAGCTTGTGCTCGCTGGCATCGCCGTAGGGGCCGAAGCGCAAGCCCATCTCGATCATCTGCTCGGGCGCCATGGTCGGCTTGAGCTCTGCGCCCAGGCGCGCGGCGTAGGCCTTGGCCAGGCCGACGAAGATTTCCCAGTCGTGCAATGCGCCGTCAGGCTTGGGCAGGACCGCCTCGTTGAAGCGGGTGACATTGCGCACCGCGAAGACGTTGAAAGTGGTGTCGTAGTGATCGTGCTCCAGCGGCGCGGTGGGCGGCAGGATCAGGTCGGCGTAACGCGTGGTTTCGTTGATGTACAGGTCGACGCTGAGCATGAACTCCAGGCCGTCCAGCGCCTGCTCCAGGCGCCGGCCATTGGGCGTGGACAGCACCGGATTGCCGGCGACCGTCACCAGGGCGCGCACCTGCCCCTCGCCTTCGGTGAGCATCTCCTCGGCCAGCGCCGCCACCGGCAGCTCGCCGCCGTACTCCGGCAGACCGGACACGCGGCTCTGCCAGCGGTTGAAGGCGCCGCCCGCGGTAGTCGCCACCAGGTCCACCGCCGGCGTGGTGCACAGGGTGCCACCGACGCGGTCGAGGTTGCCGGTGAGCAGGTTGATCAGCTGCACCAGCCACTGGCAGAGGCTGCCGAACACCTGCGTGGAAACGCCCATGCGTCCGTAGCAGACGGCTTTGTCGGCGGCGGCGAAGTCCCGCGCCAGTTGGCGAATCTGGTCGGCCGGCACACCGCAGCGCGCGGCCATGGCATCGACCGTGAACGGCGCCAGCGCCTTGCGCACGTCCTCCAGGCCGTTCACCGGCAGCCCGGTGTCGCGGGTCAACCCCTCGCTGAGCAGCGTGTCGAGGATGCCCAGCAGCAGCGCCGCGTCCTCGCCGGGGCGGACGAACAGGTGCTGGTCGGCGATGGCCGCCGTTTCGGTGCGGCGCGGGTCGACCACCACCAGCCTGCCGCCGCGCGCCTTCACCGCCTTCAGGCGTTTCTCCACATCCGGCACGGTCATGATGCTGCCATTGGAGGCCAGTGGGTTGCCGCCCAGGATCAGCATGAAGTCGGTGTGATCGATGTCAGGGATCGGTATCAGCAGCCCGTGGCCGAACATCTGCTGGCTGACCAGGTGGTGCGGAAGCTGATCGACGGACGTGGCCGAATAACGATTGCGAGTTTTCAGCTGGCCGAGGAAGTAATTGCTGTGGGTCATCAGCCCGTAGTTGTGCACGCTGGGGTTGCCCTGGTACACCGCCACGGCATTGCTGCCATGGCGCTCGCGGATGTCCGCCAGGCGCGTGGCGACCAGCTCGAAGGCCTCGTCCCAGCCAATCGGCAGCCATTCGTTACCGACCCGGCGCACCGGCTGGCGCAGGCGGTCCGGATCGTTCTGGATATCCTGCAGCGCCACTGCCTTGGGGCAGACGTGGCCGCGGCTGAAGCTGTCCTGAGCATCGCCCTTGATCGAGAGGATACGGTCATCCTCGGTCTCGATGGTCAGGCCGCAGATGGCCTCGCAGAGATGGCACGCACGGTGGTGGAGAGTCTTGCTCATGGCTCGCCTCGTTGTTGTTGTCGCCAGCCGCTCGTGGCGCTGGTCGTGGGGTCGCAGAGCACTATGGAACGTGGCCCGGATTCGCACCACCAGCTTCTGTCGGGTGAATCCCCGGGCATCAGGAACGACCATGGAGAATGCCCGGCCGACGGGGCCTTGGGGCTAAACTTGCGTATATCCGTCATTTCCTTATAGGATCGCGCCTTCCCCCATTTTCCGCTCCATGCGGTCCCGCCGCAGGTTCAGCCCGTTTTTTCTCACGAAAGCCGGTCGGTACCTCGGCCTGATTCTGAGAATAAGTAGTAGGTACGAACCATGAGCGCACGTCACTTCCTCTCGATGCTGGATTACACGACCGACGAACTGCTCGGTCTGATCCGCCGCGCCACCGAGCTGAAGGGCCTGCGAGACCGAGGCGTGCTCTACGAACCGCTGAAGAATCGCGTGCTGGGCATGATCTTCGAGAAGGCCTCGACCCGGACGCGGATTTCCTTCGAAGCCGGCATGATCCAGCTCGGCGGCCAGGCCATCTTCCTCTCCCCGCGCGACACCCAGCTGGGCCGCGGCGAGCCGATCGCCGACGCCGCACGGGTGATGTCGCGGATGGTCGATGCGGTGATGATCCGCACCTTCGCCCACAGCAACCTGATCGAATTCTCCGAGAACTCGCGCGTGCCGGTGATCAACGGCCTGTCGGACGACCTGCACCCCTGCCAGTTGCTGGCCGACATGCAGACCTTCCATGAGCACCGCGGCAGCATCGCCGGCAAGACCGTGGCCTGGATCGGCGATGGCAACAACATGTGCAACAGCTACATCGAAGCGGCAATCCGCTTCGACTTCCAGCTGAACGTGGCCTGCCCGGAAGGCTACGAGCCGAACGCCGCGCTGATGGCGCAGGCCGGCGAGCGCGTGAAGATCTTCCGCGACCCGCGCGAAGCGGTGGCCGGCGCCCACCTGGTGAGCACCGACGTCTGGGCCTCCATGGGCCAGGAAGACGAAGCGGCCGCACGCCTGCGCCTGTTCCAGCCATATCAGGTAACACGTGCGCTGCTCGATGGCGCGGCGGCAGATGTACTATTCATGCACTGCCTGCCGGCCCACCGCGGCGAAGAGATCAGCGAAGACCTGCTGGACGACGCGCGCTCGGTGGCCTGGGACCAGGCGGAAAACCGTCTCCACGCCCAGAAGGCGCTGCTCGAACTGCTGGTCGAGCACGCCCACTACGCCTGAGAGCCTGCCCATCATCTGCCTGCGCTGGCCCGGGCGGCGTTGGAATCAGGTAAAAAATGCTCATTCAGCAGGCGTAAACTGCGCTTTTTTACCTGATTCCGCCTAGCCCGGACTGCGCTCGGCGAGATTCTGAACAGGTTCTACGTTCAATGACCCAACCGCTGCTGCTCAACCTCGACGATCTTTCCTGTGGCTATGAACAGCAGCGAGTGGTGCAAGGCGTCAGCCTGCACCTGAACGCCGGCGACATCGGCTGCCTGCTCGGCCCCTCCGGCTGCGGCAAGACCACCACCCTGCGCGCCATCGCCGGTTTCGAGCCGGTGCAGGGCGGCCGCATCGAGTTGGCCGGCGAGGTGATTTCCCGCCCCGGCTTCACCCTGTCGCCGGAGAAACGCCGGATCGGCATGGTGTTCCAGGACTATGCGCTGTTCCCACACCTGTGCGTGGCGGACAACATCGCCTTCGGCATCCGCAAGCACCCCGAGCGCGAGCGCATCGTCAGCGAACTGCTGGAGCTGGTGAAGCTCGACGGCCTCGGCCGGCGCTTCCCCCATGAGCTTTCCGGCGGCCAGCAGCAGCGCGTGGCCCTGGCTCGCGCGCTGGCGCCGCAGCCGCAACTGCTGCTGCTGGACGAACCCTTTTCCAACCTCGACGTGGAGCTGCGCCGCCAGCTCAGCCACGAGGTGCGCGACATCCTCAAGGCGCGCGGCACCAGCGCCATCCTGGTCACCCATGACCAGGAAGAAGCCTTCGCCGTCAGCGATCACGTCGGCGTGTTCCGCCAGGGCGTGCTGGAGCAGTGGGACACTCCGTTCAACCTCTACCACGAGCCGCAGACGCCCTTTGTCGCCAGCTTCGTCGGCCAGGGCTATTTCATTCGCGGACAGATGCGCGGGAGCGATGCGGTGCAGACCGAACTGGGCCTGCTGCGTGGCAATCGCGCCTACAGCCTGCCCGACGGCAGCGCGGTGGATGTGCTGCTGCGCCCGGACGACCTGGTGCCCAGCGCCGATGGCGCGCTGAAGGCAAGGATCGTCGGCAAGTCCTTCCTCGGCGCCGCGACGCTGTATCGCCTGCAGCTGCCCACCGGCACCCAGCTGGAATCACTGTTCCCCAGCCATGCCGACCACCAGCCCGGCGACGAAGTCAGCATCGGCGTGGCCGCCGAGCACCTGGTCCTGTTCCCGGCCCAGGGCAGCGTGGCGCTCTAGTCGAGCACGCGGTCCAGCTCGCGCAGCAGGGCCGGCAGCACCTCGAACAAGTCGGCTTGCAGGCCATAGTCGGCGATCTCGAAGATCGGCGCGTCCGGGTCGAGGTTGATCGCGGCGATGACCTTCGCGTCCTTCATTCCCGCCACATGTTGCACCGCGCCGGAAATCCCCACGGCCAGGTACAACTGGGGCGCGACGATGCGCCCGGACTGGCCGATCTGCAGCTCCGCCGGCGCGAAGCCCGCATCCACCGCCGCCAGTGACGCGCCCACGGCACCGTGCAGGCGATCCGCCAAGGGGTAGAGCGCGGCGAATCCCTCGGCCGTCTGCAGGCCGCGGCCACCGGCGACGATGACCTTGGCCGACTCCAGCGCGGGCCGCTCGAACGCCGGATGCTCCTCCCCCTGCCAGGCCGACAGCGCCAGCTCCCCGGCCCCATCGAGTCGTACCAGGTCGGCGCTGCCCCCTTGCGTGGCAACCGGGTCGAAGGCCGTGGGGCGAATGCCCAGCACCGTGATCGGCCCCTCGCAGCGTACGGTGGCAATGGCGTTGCCGGCGTAGATCGGGCGCTGGAAGGTCTCGCGGTCGATCACGGCGGTGACGTCGGAGACCGCATCCACGTCCAGCAACGCGGCGATGCGCGGCAGGCAGTCGCGCCCCATGGCGGTCGCGGGCGCCAGCAGGTGGCTGTAGCCAGGGGCAAGCCGCACCACCAGGGCGGAGAGGTTTTCCGCCAGCAGATGGTCGTAGGCGGGATCGTCCACCTGCAGCACGCGAGCGACGCCGACGATCTGCCGCGCCTGCTCCGCCAGGTGCGCAAGGCCGCTGCCGGCCAGCAGCAGATGCACCTCGCCACCGATCTGCCCGGCGGCGGCCAGGGCATTCAAAGTTGCCGGCGCGAGGACGGCGGCGCCGGTGTGGGTGTGGTAGTCAGCGATGACCAGGATTGCCATGGGCCTGCCTCCGTATCTGCGCGCCGCGCCAGGGCAGCACGGCGGCCAAAGGAGACTAGCCTAGGCTGGGGAGCTGGCAGCGCCCCCGTCACATGTCAACCAACCAGCAGATGGCCGCTGGCCACCAGACGGGCGTAACCGGCGATGCTCACGCGGTCGTCCTCCAGGCGGCACCACAGCTCGCCGCCGCGCTCGGAGCACTGGAAGGCGCGCATCTGCAGTTTGTTCAGGCGGCCCGACCAGTAGGGGATCAGGCTGCAGTGGGCGGCACCGGTCACTGGGTCTTCGTTGAGGCCGATGGCCGGGGCGAAAAAGCGCGAGACGAAGTCGTAGTGATCGCTGCGTGCGGTGACGATCACGCCCAGGTAGGGCAAACGCGCCAGGGCGGCGAAGTCCGGCTTGCAGTCGCGCACGGCCTGTTCGGATTCCAGCAGCGCCAGCAGGTGCGAGGCGTTGCTCAGCGCATCGACCACATCCACCCCCAGCGCGGTCGCCAGCTCCACGGTGGCGCCGGTTTCGCTCGGCGGCTGGGCCGGGAAGTCCAGCGCCAGCCGGCCCTCCTCGCGCGTCACCCGCAGCGGGCCGGACAGAGAGTTCAGTTCCAGCACCTCGCCCGGCTCCTCGAACAAGTTGAACAGCACATGGGCGCTGGCCAGGGTGGCGTGGCCACACAGCGGCACCTCGGCGGTCGGGGTGAACCAGCGGATGCGCCAGCCCTCGGGTTCCTTCACCAGGAAGGCGGTCTCCGACAGGTTGTGCTCGGCGGCAATCTTCTGCATCAGCTCGTCGCTCAGCCAGGCGTCGAGACGGTAGACCATGGCCGGGTTGCCGGCGAAGGGACGGTCGGTGAAGGCGTCCACCTGGTGGAAGTCGAGCAGCATGACAATCTCCTTGTGAGTGATGGCCGAGCATGACAGAAGCCGACGGGCGGCGAACCGTACAGTAGGGACCACACAGTCCCTCTGAGTCAGCCTCCAGGTGCACCTGCCCTCATCTGAAAGTCAGTGCTTGGGTTTCCCTCTCCCTAACCCTCTCCCTGAAGGGAGAGGGGACTGGTTCGCTATAGGCTGAAACCGTAGCTTCAGCCGGCACGATCTACCCCCTCTCCCTCCGGGAGAGGGTTGGGGTGAGGGCACAGCCTGGCACGGACCAATCAGAAGAGCGCTCCTACCCAAACCCTCAGGGCCGCCCGATAGGCGCGAACGTCGCCGCAGTCAGCCCGGCCAGGGTCTCGGCGCTCAGTTCCACCTCCAGCCCGCGCCGCCCGGCACTGACATGGATGGTCGGGTACCCCTGGGCGGACTCGTCGATAAAGGTGCGCAGGCGCTTCTTCTGCCCCAGCGGGCTGATCCCGCCGACCAGGTAGCCGGTGGCGCGCTGCGCCGCGTTGGGGTCGGCCATGTCGGCCTTCTTCACGCCCGCCGCATGGGCCAGCGCCTTGAGGTCCAGGGTGCCTGCCACCGGTACCACCGCCACCAGCAACTCACCCTTCTCGCTCGCCGCCAGCAGCGTCTTGAACACCCGCGCCGGGTCGAGGTTGAGTTTCTCCGCGGCCTCCAGGCCGTAGGACGGTGCCTTGGGGTCGTGCTCGTAGCTGAGGACGTGGTGTTCGGCGCGGTTCTTCTTCAGCAGGTCGATGGCGGGGGTCATGATCGGCAGGCTTCTCGCTGGCGGCTTTCCAGCGCATAACAGTAAGCCAAGGTGTGGCGCGCTGCACGGTGTTCGCTTCACCGACGCGGATGAATCCCGTATGTTCACCGCCAATCCCTCCCGGACCTGCCACCGGGACCGCCGAACGGAATCCGCACAAGGCCGCCACCATGACCGACCTGACGAACAAGAAATACGTCGTCGCCCTCGACCAGGGCACCACCAGCTCGCGCGCCATCATCTTCGACCACGACGCCAACGTGGTCAGCGTGGCCCAGCGCGAGTTCGCGCAGATCTACCCGCAGCCGGGCTGGGTCGAGCACGACCCGATGGAAATCTGGGCGACCCAGAGTTCGACCCTGGTGGAAGCCCTGGCCCAGGCCAACATCAGCGTCGCCGAGGTGGCCGCCATCGGCATCACCAACCAGCGCGAAACCACCCTGGTGTGGGACAAGGCGACCGGCCGGCCGATCCACAACGCCATCGTCTGGCAGTGCCGGCGCAGCGCAGCGATCTGCGAGCAGCTCAAGCGCGACGGCCTGGAGCAACACATCCGCGACACCACCGGGTTGGTCATCGACCCGTACTTCTCCGGCACCAAGCTCAAGTGGATTCTGGACAACGTCGACGGCGCCCGCGAGCGCGCCCAGCGTGGCGAGCTGCTGTTCGGCACGGTGGACAGCTGGCTGATCTGGAAGCTCACCGAAGGCGAGGTGCACGTCACCGACTACACCAACGCCTCGCGCACCCTGATGTTCAATATCCACACCCGAGACTGGGACGAGCGCCTGCTCGCCGCGCTGGACGTGCCGCGCGCGATGCTGCCGCAGGTGCGCGCCTCCTCCGAGATCTATGGCCACGCCAAGGTCGGCGGCCTCGGCGTGCACCGCACGCCGATTGCCGGGATCGCCGGCGACCAGCAGGCCGCGCTGTTCGGCCAGATGTGCGTGGAGCCGGGCCAGGCAAAGAACACCTACGGCACCGGCTGCTTCCTGCTGATGAACACCGGTGCCAAGGCGGTGAAGTCCACCCACGGCCTGCTCACCACCATCGCCTGCGGCCCGCGCGGCGAAGTGGTCTACGCGCTGGAGGGCGCCGTGTTCAACGGCGGCTCCACCGTCCAGTGGCTGCGCGACGAGCTGAAGGTGATCAACGACGCCCACGACTCGGAGTACTTCGCCACCAAGGTGAAGGACAGCAATGGCGTCTACCTCGTGCCCGCGTTCACCGGCCTCGGCGCGCCCTACTGGGACCCGTACGCCCGCGGCGCGCTGTTCGGCCTGACCCGCGGGGTGAAGGCCGACCACCTGATCCGCGCCACGCTGGAGTCCATCGCTTACCAGACCCGCGACGTGCTCGACGCCATGCAGCAGGACGCCGGCGAGCCACTGCGCGCCCTACGCGTGGACGGCGGCGCGGTGGCCAACAACTTCCTCATGCAGTTCCAGGCCGACATCCTCGGCACCCCGGTGGAGCGCCCGCAGATGCGCGAGACCACGGCCCTCGGCGCCGCCGTGCTGGCCGGCCTGGCCTGCGGTTTCTGGAGCAGCCTGGACGAGCTTGCGAACAAGGCGGTGATCGAGCGGGTGTTCCAGCCGGCTTGCGACGAGGCGGAGCGTGCGCGGCTGTATGCGGGATGGAAGAAAGCCGTGGAGCGCACGCGCGGCTGGGCCGCCGAAGACTGAGTGCTCTCCTGTAGGAGCGAGCTTGCTCGCGAACCGCTTGATGCAGTGGTGTCAGGCGGGGTTCGCGAGCAAGCTCGCTCCTACAAATCCATGACAGACTCCGTCCCGCTGCGGCATCCTTCCCCTTCGGCCCTTCTACACGAGCGCAGCGCATGAACCTGCCACCCCGACAGCAAAGCATCCTCGATCTGGTCCGCGAACGCGGCTACCTGAGCATCGAGGAGCTCGCCCAGCAGTTCGCCGTGACCCCGCAGACCATCCGCCGCGACATCAACCAGCTCGCCGAACAGAGCCTGCTGCGCCGCTACCACGGCGGCGCCGCGTGGGACTCGAGCATCGAGAACACTGCCTACAACACCCGCGCCGACCAGATGCGCGACGAGAAGCAGCGCATCGCCGAGGCCATCGCCGCGCACATTCCGGACAACGCCTCGCTGTTCATCAACATCGGCACCACCACCGAGGCCATCGCCCGCGCCCTGCTCGGCCACAAGAACCTCAAGGTCATTACCAACAACCTGCACGTCGCCAGCATCCTCGCCGGCAAGGACGACTTCGAAGTGCTGGTCGCCGGCGGTACCGTGCGCGGCGACGGCGGCGTGGTCGGGCAGGCGGCGGTGGACTTCATCGAACAGTTCCGCGTCGACTTCGCCGTGGTCGGCATCAGCGGCATCGACGAGGACGGCAGCCTGCTGGACTTCGACTACCAGGAAGTGCGCGTCTCCCGCGCCATCATCGACAACGCCCGGCAGGTGTTCCTCGCCGCCGACTCCAGCAAGTTCGGGCGCAACGCCGTGGTGCGCCTGGGGCCGATCGCCCTGGTCAGCCGCGTCTTCACCGACAGTCCGCCGCCCGCCGCGGTAGCGCGCCTGCTGCAGCAGCACAAGGTCCAGCTCGAGCTGGTCTGACCCTTCACTGTTTCAATTTCGAACATTCAGACGAACACCTGCGCGAATTCGCGCTCAGGGCTGGTCATATTTCGTTCACTGAACTAGGATATTTTCGAAAACGAACATCAAAATATTCACTTTCAATCCCGAAGGCGGCTCCCATGACCTCCACCCGCTCGCGCCATGCGCCCCTTGCCGAAGTCTATGATCTGGCCGTCGTCGGCGGCGGCATCAACGGTGCGGGGATCGCGGCGGACGCCGCCGGGCGCGGGCTGTCGGTGTTCCTTTGCGAACAGCATGACCTCGCCAGCCACACCTCCTCCGCCAGCAGCAAGCTGATCCACGGCGGCCTGCGCTACCTGGAACACTACGAGTTCCGCCTGGTGCGCGAAGCCCTCGCCGAGCGCGAAGTGCTGCTGGCCAAGGCGCCGCACATCGTGCATCCGCTGCGCTTCGTGCTGCCCCACCGCCCGCACCTGCGCCCGGCCTGGATGATCCGCGCCGGCCTGTTCCTCTACGACCACCTGGGCAAGCGCGAGAAGCTGCCGCCGTCCCGCGGTCTGCGCTTCGGTATCGACAGCCCGCTGAAGGCGGAGATCACCCGCGGCTTCGAATACTCCGATTGCTGGGTGGACGACGCCCGCCTGGTAGTACTCAACGCCATGGCTGCCCGCGAGCATGGCGGGCATATCCATCCGCGCACCCGCTGCGTCAGCGCCCGGCGCAGCAAGGGCCTGTGGCACCTGCACCTGGAGCGCCGCGACGGCAGCCTGTACTCGGTGCGCGCCCGCGCGCTGGTCAACGCCGCCGGCCCCTGGGTCGACCGCTTCCTGCGCGATGAGCTGCGGCAGAAGCCGCCCTACGGCATCCGTCTGATCCAGGGCAGCCACCTGATCGTGCCGCGCCTGTACGAAGGCGAGCAGGCCTACATCTTGCAGAACGAGGACCGCCGTATCGTCTTCGCCATCCCCTACCTGCGCCAGTTCACCCTGATCGGCACCACTGACCGCGAATACCAGGGCGACCCGGCGGCGATCCGCATCAGCGAAGCAGAGACCGACTACCTGCTCGACGTGGTCAACGCGCACTTCAAGCGCCAGCTGGGTCGCCAGGACATCCTGCACAGCTTCTCCGGCGTGCGCCCGCTGTGCGACGACGAATCCGACGACCCGTCGGCCGTGACCCGCGACTACACCCTGGCCCTGGACAATACGCCCGGCGAAGCGCCGCTGCTGTCGGTGTTCGGCGGCAAGCTGACCACCTACCGCAAGCTCGCCGAGGCCGCGCTGGAACAGCTGGCGCCGCACTTTGCCGGCGTCATGAAACCCCGCTGGACCGCCAGCGCCCCGCTGCCCGGCGGCGAAGCCATGACCACGGTGGAAGAGCTGGCCGTGCAGCTCATGGAGCGCCTGCGCCAGCTCGACCCCGCCCTCGCCCGCCGCTGGGCCGGCACCTACGGCAGCCGCATCTGGACACTGCTGGACGGTGCGCACAACCTCAGCGAACTGGGCGAACACCTGGGCGCCGGGCTCTATGCGCGGGAAGTGGAATACCTGGTGCGCGAGGAATGGGCGCACGACGCCGACGACATCCTCTGGCGCCGCACCAAGCTCGGCCTGTTCCTCAACGCCCGGCAGCGCGAGCGCCTGGAGCAGTTCCTGCGCAGCGAAAGCCCGCTGGAGCCGACGACGCAGGTTGCCTGAGGCGGCTCGTCAGAGCGACGCGTTCAGCTCGCTGATCAGCTCTTCGCGCTGGCGCAGTGATTCCAGCGCGCTTTCGCCCAACTGCCCCGCCACCTCGCTCAGCAGCCCCTGCGCCAGCAGCATGAAGGCGCACATGCTGTTGCTGTAGAACAGGCTGTGGTTGGGCACATGGAAGCTGTACCGCGCCACCTTCGACAGCGGTGAGCTGGAGGAGTCGGTGAGGGCCACCACCTCGATGCCATGCCGCGCGGCCACTTCCGCGGTGGCCAGCACGCTGGGCGTATAGGGGAAGCAACTGGCGACCACCAGCACATCGCCGGCATCCAGCTGCGCCAGCGCGTCGGCCACGCCCTGGCGACTGGCGTCCAGCGCCGCCACGTCCTGGCGCAGCATGCCCAGGCCGTAGGACATGAACAGCGCCAGCGAGGTGAACTGGCGCATGCCGTGGATGCGCACACGGCGCGCCGTGGCCAGCAGTTCCACCACGCGGGCGAACACCTCCGGCTCGACCTGCTCGATCAGGCTGGCGATGTTGGTGCTTTCCTGCCGCCCCAGACGGGTCAGGCGAGACAGGGTGGTGTCGGACGGTGTGAGCAACAGGCGCGAGGCCTGGTCGCTGTAGAAACTCTTGCCTTCGGTCAGCTCGCGGCGGAATACATCCTGGAACTTGCTGAAGCCGCCATACCCCAGACGCTGGGCCAGGCGCGACAACGTCGAGGCATTCACCCCGAGCTGCTCGGACAGCTCGCTGATCGAAGACACCGCGGTGCGCTGCGGCGCCTCGATCAGCGCGGCCAGCACCCGCCGCGAACTGCCGCCCAGGGAAATACCCGACTCGCCACGCTCGATAGCCTCCAGCAGCTGCTTGAGGGCTCCCAGGTTATCGGGCAATGCGGCGGGCGCTTGGGTCATCGGGCAGGTCCGTTGGCGGAATGAGGGCGGATACTGCCAGCCGCTTCCACGTGCTGGACGTCCGGCTGGCAGTAGACGCGCCATTCTACCGAGTTCGCCCCAATGCGAAACACAGCGGTGGCCAGGGTGTTCTCATCGTCCGGGTCGTCCTCCGCGCGCCGGTAGATCGGCAGCCCGGGGCCGGCGACATCCCGCAGGATCGCCAGGGCGCGGGCCTCATCGAGCAACCCCGCGCCATCCCCCAGGAGCACATCGACGCGGCGCTGGCGGCTGCCGGAGCTGCCGGTGATGCGCTGCCCCGCGGCGTCCAGCCCGGCATCCAGCAGGTGGTTGGAGTGCCCGCAAAGACGCCGCACCTTGCGCACCGCGACACCGGACGAGCAGGCCTCGACGCTCAGCAGATGGGCCGAGCCGACCTGCCCGAGGGTATGGTGGAAGGCCCCGGCGCGGCCCGTGCGCGAGAGCATGTCGACGGCCGCCTCCAGGCTGGCGCACTCCAGCACCGCGCGGGCCAGCACCTGGCGCGGCAGGCCGGCCGGAATGCGGGTCGGACGGATATTGTTCACCGTGCTGACCAGCCCGGCGGCGTTCACCGCGAAGGTATGACCGGGAATCGAGCCGGGATAGACGAAGCTGGTGAAGGCCATGCCCTGCGCCGGCGTTGCCTCGAGCAAGCCACAGGCGCCATCGAGGGACGGCAGGCCGTCCTCGTTGTGGGCGATCAGCCAGCCGTCGGCGCAGGGGCCGAATACCGTGGTGCAGCCGTCCACGCTCTGCGGGCGGACGAAATCGCCACGGCAGTTCCACAGGAAGACTTCCTCCACCGGCAATGCCAGGCCATCGGCCAGGCCGCGGAGTTCCTCCCAGATGCGCGGAAAGTCCGCCTCGACCTGCGCCTGCATGGCCTTCGCCGCCTCGGAGCCGGCCAGGGCCGCGAGGCTTTGCCACAGTGGCAGCGGGCGCAGGCGGCGGTGCACCGCATCGTGGCCGAAGCGGCCCAGCCCCAGGCCGATGTCGTAAGGGCTGCCGCCCAGTTTCAGGGGTTGCAGGATCATCGACGGACCTCAGGCGACATGTTGCAGGAACTCGCGCAGGCGCGGGCTGGTGGGGTTGCCGATCAGGCTGGCGGGATCGCCGTCCTCGGTGATGCGGCCCTTGTCGATGAAGATCAGGCGCGAGGCGACCTTGCGGGCAAAATCGATCTCGTGGGTGACGATGACCATGGTCATGCCCTCCTCCGCCAGGTCCTTCATCACCTGCAGCACCTCGTGGCGCAGCTCGGGGTCGAGCGCCGAGGTGGGCTCGTCGAACAGCATCAGCTTGGGCTTCACCGCCAGCGCGCGGGCGATGGCCACGCGCTGCTGCTGGCCGCCGGACAGCTCCGATGGGTAGTGGCCGGCGCGCTCGGAGAGCCCCACCTTCGCCAGCAACTGCCGCGCCAGGGCCTCGGCATCCGCCTTCTTCGCCCCGCGCACGCGGATCGGGCCGAAGGCGACGTTCTCCAGCGCGGTCATCTGCGGGAACAGGTGGAACTGCTGGAACACCATCCCCGCCTCCTGGCGGATCAGGCGCTCGTCCACCTTCGGGTCGTTGACCTCCATGCCGTCGACGAACAGCTCGCCGTCGGTGATCACCTCCAGCTTGTTGATGCAGCGCAGCAAGGTGGACTTGCCGGAGCCGGACGGGCCGATGATCACCACCACCTCGCCGTTGCCGATCTTCAGGTTGATGTCGTGGAGCACCTGGGTTTCGCCAAAGTGCTTGGAGACCTGCTTGAACTCGATCATAGGATCTTCAGCCTCGATTCCATGCGCCGCAGCACGTAACTCAGTACCAGCGTGATGATCAGGTAGATCACCGCCACCGCCGACCAGATTTCCATCGCGCGGAAGTTGCCGGCGATCACTTCCTGGCCCTGGCGGGTCAGCTCGGCGACGCCGATGACGATGAACAGCGAGGTGTCCTTGATGCTCACGATCCACTGGTTGCCCAGCGCCGGGATCATCCGACGGAAGGCCAGCGGCGCGATCACGTAGCGCAAGGTGTCGCGCCCGGACAGCCCCAGCGCCAGCCCCGCCTCGCGGAAGCCCTTGTTCACCGAGAGCAGCGCGCCGCGGGTGATCTCGGCGATGTAGGCCCCGGAGTTGATCATGATGGTGACCACCGCCGCGCTGAACGGGTCGATGCGCACCGGGATCATCAACGGCAGGGCGAAGTAGATGAACATCACCTGGACCATGATCGGCGTGCCGCGGATCAGCTCGACGAACACCAGCGCCAGGCGGCTGCCGATGAAGCCGCCGTAGGCGCGGCCGACGCCGGCCACCAGACCGATCACCGCGCCGCCGACCAGGCCGAGAATGGATATCCACAGGGTCAGCCGGGCGCCCTCGAGCAGCACCGGCAACGCGTCCCAGATGGCGGACCATTGGAAATGCATGGATGACTACCTCTGCCTTATTTCGGGTCGGTGCCGAACCACTTGCGGTAGATATGCGCGTAGGTGCCGTTCTCACGCAGCTTCTTCAGCGCCGCGTTCACCGGCTCGCGCAGCTCGCTGCCCTTGGGGAAGCCGATGCCGTACTGCTGCGCCATCATCTGCTCGCCCACGGCCTTCACCTGCCCGTCGCCGGCGGTCTTGATGTAGTAAAGGACGTTCGGCGTGTCGTGCATCGCCGCATCGACGCGGCCGGTGCGAAGCTCCAGGTAGGCGTTGTCGACATTGGGGAACTGGCGCAGGTCGCCGGCCTTCAGATTGGCCTTGGCGTAGTCCGCCGCCGAGGTGCCGCTCTTCACGGCCAGGCTCTTGCCGGCGATGTCGGCGGGGCTCTTGATGCTGTCGTTGTCGGCCTTGACCATCAGCAGGAAGCCGCTGTCGTAGTAGCCGTCGGAGAAGTCGATGACCTGCTTGCGGTCTTCCTTGATGGTGATGCCGGCCAGGGCGGCGTCGACGTTGCGGGTCTGCAGCGCGGGGATGATGCCGTTGAAATCCATCGGCTTGAGCTGGTAGCTCACGCCCATTTCCTTGGCGATGGCTTCCCAGAGATCGATATCGAAGCCGACGTACTTGTCGCCCTGCTTGAACTCGAAGGGGACGAAGGCGGTGTCGGTGGCGATCAACAGGTCCTTGTCGGCGGCCATCGACTGGCTGGCGGCGAACAGGGAGAGCGCGGCGAACGAGGCTTGCAGCAACTTTTTCATGCAGGACTTCCTCTTGCGGGACGGCGGGATGCGCCGCCCCACGAGGGCGGCGCGCATTAGCGGCAGTTCGATGCAACGGGCCTGGGCCCGGACTTTATTGTTTTGAGCGGCTAACCCACATTCGGGGCTGCATGCACTTGCGTGCTTTCATGCAAAATAAACATGCAAATAAAATCATTGCAAGCTTTTTTCGCCTTCCAGCAACACCACGGAAATGACCGCCAGCGCCCGCCTCGCGAGGATTTGCACGGAAGTAGAGGCCTCCAGCGAGCTTCGGCGACCCTTCCACTGCGCAATAAAAATTTGCCAATCGCAAAAATGCATTTAATATTTGCGCAAACCCTGGAGGTCACCATGAGCCACGTCCTGCACCGCAGCCTCACCCAGTCCTACCCCACGGCCGTTCGCGGCGAGGGCGCCTACCTGATCGACAGCGACGGCCGCCGCTACCTGGACGCCAGCGGTGGCGCGGCGGTGTCCTGCCTGGGGCACAGCGATGCCGAGGTGATCGAGGCGGTCCGCCGGCAGATCGGCAACCTGGCCTATGCCCATACCTCCTTCTTCACCAGCGAGCCGATGGAAGAGCTGGCGGACTTCCTCATCGCCCGCGCCCCCGCCGGAATGCGCTCGGTGTACTTCGTCTCGGGTGGTTCGGAGGCGGTGGAAGCGGCGCTCAAGCTGGCCCGCCAGTACTTCGTGGAGATCGGCCAGCCACAGCGCACGCACCTGATCGCGCGGCGCCAGAGCTACCACGGCAACACCCTCGGCGCCCTCGCCACCGGCGGCAACGCCTGGCGGCGCCAGCAGTTCCAGCCGCTGCTCATCGACGTCAGCCACGTCAGCCCCTGCTATGCCTATCGCGGCCAGGCCGAAGGCGAAACGCCGGAAGCCTACGGCGAACGCCTGGCGCGGGAGCTGGAAGCGGAAATCCTCAACCTGGGCCCGGACAAGGTCATGGCCTTCGTCGCCGAACCGGTGGTGGGTGCCACCCTTGGCGCGGTGACCGCCGTGCCGGGCTACTTCAAGCGCGTGCGGGACATCTGCGACCGCTATGGCGTGCTGCTGATCCTCGATGAAGTGATGTGCGGCATGGGCCGCACCGGCACGCTGTTCGCCGCCGAACAGGAAGGCATCAGCGCGGACCTCATCACCGTCGCCAAGGGCCTGGGCGCCGGCTACCAACCCATCGGCGCGACCCTGGTCAGCCAGCGCATCCACGATGCCATCGCCACGGGCTCGGGGTTCTTCCAGCACGGCCACACCTACATCGGCCACGCCACCGCCTGCGCCGCCGCGCTGGCGGTACAGAAGACCATCGAACAACGCAACCTGCTGCCACGCGTGCGGGACCTCGGCGAGAAGCTCCAGCAACGGTTGCGCAGCACACTGGGCGAACACCCGAACATCGGCGACCTTCGTGGCCGCGGGCTGTTCCAGGGAGTCGAACTGGTCGCCGACCGCGCCAGCAAGGCGCCCTTCCCCGCCGAAGCGAAACTGCACGCGCGCATCAAGAAGGCCGCCATGCAGGAAGGCCTGATGTGCTACCCCATGGGCGGCACGCTGGATGGACGCAGCGGCGACCACATTCTCCTCGCCCCGCCCTTCATCCTCGAAGAGGCGCAGCTGGACGAGCTGACCGAGAAGCTGCAGCGCGCCATCGTCAAAGCCATTGGCAGCTTGTGAGGGACCTTGCATGAACATCGATTCACGCCTGCCCGCACTGACCGACTCGACCATGGACGAAGAGCAGCGCCGCGTACTGCAGGACATCCTCAGCGGCCCGCGCGGCAACCTCGACGGCCCGTTCCTGGCCTGGGTCCACAGCCCTGGCCTGGCGGACAACGCCCAGAAACTCGGGGCCTTCTGCCGCTACGGCACCCGCCTGGAGCTGCGCCTGAGCGAACTGGCGATCCTGGTCACCGCCGCCTGGTGGCAATCCCAGGCGGAATGGCAGATCCACGAACCCATCGCGCGCCAGGCCGGCCTCAGCGACCCGGTGATCGACGCACTGCGACTGGGCCAAACGCCGGACTTCCAGCGCGAAGACGAACGCCTAATCCATCGCCTGGGGCGCTCGCTGTACGAAACCCGCCGCATCGAGCAGGCGCTGTATGACGAAGCCACGGCCTGCTTCGGCGAGGCCGGGCTGGTGGAGTTGATCGGGATCTTCGGCTACTACGCGCTGGTCGCCATGACCCTGAACGCCTTCGAGGTGCGCCGCGGTACGGATGCCCCGCTGCCGTTCAAAGAACCGTAAAGTCTAACCCGACTTCCGCCAAGGGCCGCGACACCAGCCACTGCGCCAGTTGTTCACCCCAGACCTGGTAGCCCAGCGCCGAGGGGTGGTAGCCGTCGATGGCGAGGAATTGCGGCTGCATCTCCAGGCTCACTGCGCAGTAACCTGCGTCCTGTGCCAATGCCAACGCGCTGAGCTGACGATCCAGCAGCGCCGCGCGCCGGCCGAGCATGTGCCGCAGTAGCCAGGGCAATGCCGTGAAGTGCTGCAAGGGCGGCACCGACGTGCACACGACCTGCGCGCCGCGCTGGCGAAAGTGTTCGATCAATTGTTCCAGCGCACCCAGCCAACGCCGGCTGGAGCTGAACTGCGTGGTGTCGTTGACGCCGAACACCAGCGCCACCAGGTCATAGTCCTGCTCGGCCACCCGCGGTAGAAGCCGGGCGCAGGCTTCGCCGGCGGTGATGCCATTCTCCCCGACCGCGCGCCAGGCGACGGGGCGCTCCAGTCGGCCCGATAGCGCCAGGGCCAGCCGGCCGGCCAGCGCAAAATCCAGGCAGGACGCACCGACACCGGCGACGGTGGACTCGCCCAGCAGCAACAGGCGAAAAGGCTCGCCAGCGCACTCCGCCCCGGCAACACCTTCACAGACGCCGGCGGCGGGAGCCAGGCGCAAGGCCGTGCGCCGGGTGCGCACGGCCATGGGCAGGGCCAGTGGCAGCAGCGGCAGCGCCGCCACCCACCACACCAACCCCGCCCAGCGGCTCACAGCTCGACGTTGACCGTCTGGGCCGAGCGGGTGGCCTTGGCGCGGGCGGCGTCGATCGATTCGTCGCGTGCCAGGGCCACGCCCATGCGGCGCTGGCCGTCCACTTCCGGCTTGCCGAACAGGCGCAGGGCGGTGTCCGGCTCGCTCAGGGCGGCGCCCAGGTTGCCGAAGGACACCTGCTGCGACGTGCCTTCCACCAGGATCACCGCCGAGGCGGAATCACCCAGCTGACGGATCACCGGGATCGGCAGACCGAGGATGGCGCGGGCGTGCAGGGCGAACTCGGAGAGGTCCTGGGAAATCAGCGTGACCAGGCCGGTGTCGTGCGGGCGCGGCGAGACTTCGCTGAACCACACTTGATCGCCCTTCACGAACAGCTCCACGCCGAACAGGCCACGGCCGCCCAGCGCTTCGGTGACGGCCTTGGCCACGCGCTCGGACTCCGCGAGGGCCTTCGGGCTCATGGCCTGCGGCTGCCAGGACTCGTGGTAGTCGCCCTTCACCTGGCGATGGCCGATGGGCGCGCAGAAGGTGGTGCCGCCGATGTGGCGCACGGTCAGCAGGGTGATTTCGTAATCGAAATCGATGAAGCCCTCGACGATCACCCGGCCCTTGCCGGCGCGGCCGCCTTCCTGGGCATAGTCCCAGGCGGTCTTCAGGTCAGCGTCGGACTTGAGCACGCTCTGGCCCTTGCCCGAGGAGCTCATGATCGGCTTCACCACGCACGGGTAGCCCACCGCGGCCACGCCGGCGGCGTAGTCTTCATAGGTGTCGGCGAAGTGATACGGCGAGGTCGGCAGGCCCAGCTCTTCGGCGGCCAGGCGACGGATGCCCTCGCGGTTCATGGTCAGCTGCGCGGCACGGGCGGTGGGAATGACGGTGTAGCCTTCGCTTTCCAGCTCGACCAGGGTGGCGGTGGCGATCGCCTCGATCTCCGGCACGATGTAGTGCGGCTTCTCCTGCTCGATCACCGCGCGCAGGGCGACGCCGTCGAGCATGCTGATCACATGGCTGCGGTGCGCGACCTGCATGGCCGGCGCGTTGGCGTAGCGATCGACGGCGATGACTTCGCAGCCCAGGCGCTGCAGTTCGATCGCCACTTCCTTGCCCAGCTCGCCGGAGCCACAGAGCAGTACGCGGGTCGCGCTCGGCGACAGGGGAGTTCCAATACGGGGCATTGCGGGAAACCTCGGGAAGGGATAGTTCGAAACGGGAAGGCTCTGGGGCGTGGCGGCGCTAGACCAGCACGCCCTGCTCGCGGGCGCGCTGCTGGCAACGCTTGAGCACCTCGCGGCGCTCGGCATTGTCCATCAGGCCCCAGCGGGTGATTTCGGCGGCGCTGCGCTGGCAGCCCAGACAGATGTCGGCATCGTCCAGCGCGCAGACATGCACGCAGGGCGAGGCGACGGGACGTTCTTCGTTCATTCTTCCTGCTCGGCCAGATCGCGGGCGTAGCGCTGGGCGTTGTGGACGTAATGGGCGGCGCTGGCTTCGAGCATCTTCTTCTGCGGCTCGGTCAGTTCGCGCACCACCTTGCCGGGGGAGCCCATGACCAGCGAGCCATCGGGAATCTCCTTGCCCTCGGGGATCAGCGCGTTGGCGCCGATGATGCAGTACTTGCCGATCTTCGCGCCGTTGAGGATCACCGCATTGATGCCGATGAGGCTGTAGTCGCCCACCTGGCAGCCGTGCAGCATGGCGTTGTGGCCGATGGTGACGCCCTTGCCCAGGGTCAGCGGGAAGCCCATGTCGGTGTGCATGACGGTGCCGTCCTGTACGTTGCTGTGCTCGCCGATGTGGATCAGCTCGTTGTCGCCGCGCAGCACGGCGTTGAACCACACGCTGGCACCGGCGTCGAGGCGCACCTTGCCGACCACCGTGGCGTTGGGGGCGATCCAGCTTTCCGGATGGGTTTCGACTCGGGACGAGCCCAGGCGGTACTTCATGGGTTTCTCCTCAGGCGGGGGCCGCTCTTTATTCTGACGTCTCAGCTCAGCTTGATGAACTGCGACGGCGGCTGGTGCAGGTCGATGCGGGCGTCGTACAGCAGGTTGAGCAGCTCGACCAGCATGATCGCGGACAGGCCCCAGATCTTGTAGCCCTCGAACAGGTAGCTCGGGACGTACCAGCTGCGGCCGAAATAGTCGATGCGGTGGGTGGTTTCCCGCGGGTCGCCACGGAAGAACTCCAGCGGCACCTTGAACACGGCATCGATCTCGCCGTCGTTGGGGCGGTACTCCACGAAATCGGGGACGAAGCCGACGAATGGCTTGACCAGGATACCGTGCCGCGACACCAGTGTGCTCAACGGTCCGACGACCTCGACCAGGCCCGGCGGCAGGGCGATCTCTTCCTCTGCCTCGCGCAGGGCGGTGTGGATCAGGTCCACATCCTCGGGGTCGCGACGCCCGCCGGGGAAGGCAACTTCGCCGCTGTGGGTCGAAAGCCCGGTCGCGCGCAGGGTGAGCACGAGCTCTTCCCGGGGAGTGATGGGGAGCAGGACCGCCGCTTCCGGGAAGCTGTGGTCCGTTTCAAGGTCGCTTGGCGTATGCGTCTGTATGCGTTGGCGCAGCTGGTCCAGCATGCCGAACATCCTGCGGGGGCCGATTCTTCTAATGGAAGGATCATGGCACGAAAGACGCCCCTGCCCAACCCCCGCCCCTTGCTGGGCGCGCCGCGCAGCGCGCAAGATTGCCCCATCCAATAACAAGGAAGCGGCATGAAATTCTGCAGCCTGTGCGGCGCCGGCGTGAGCCTGCGCACTCCCAGCGGCGACAACCGCCCGCGCTTCGTCTGCGACCAGTGCCAGACCGTGCATTACCAGAACCCGCGTATCGTCGCCGGCTGCCTGCCGGTCTGGGAGGGGCGCATCCTCCTCTGCCGTCGCGCCATTGCGCCGCGCCAGGGGTTCTGGACACTGCCGGCAGGCTTCATGGAGAACGGCGAGACCCTGGAACAGGCCGCGGCCCGCGAAACCCTCGAAGAAGCCAACGCACGGGTCAATGGCCTGCAGCTGTATACGGTCTTTGATCTGCCGCATATCAGCCAGGTTTATGTGTTCTTCCGCGCGGAACTGGCCGACCTGCACTTCAGCGCCGGCGAGGAAAGCCTGGACGTGCAACTCTTCGAAGAATCCGACATTCCGTGGGACGAGCTGGCTTTCCCCACTGTGGGCCGTACCTTAGAATATTTCCTCGCGGATCGGCTGGTTCAGAACTTCCCGGTACGCAATGAAGGGATTCTCCCGATGCCTGCACAGAAAAAGAACCAATAAGCTCGTTTACCGACTCTAAGCCTTTAGGAACTACCCGGGGAACACCACCAGATGCGCTGGTTGATTGCCGTACTTTGTCTGACCTTCGCAGCGTTCTCGCATGCCAATGCGACGCCCACGCTCGACGGTCATATCGACAAGATTCTCGTGCTCAAGTCCGAGCGCAAACTGCACCTCATGAGCAACGGCAAGGTTCTCAAGAGTTACCGCGTGTCCCTGGGCAAGCGCCCGCAAGGGCCGAAGCTGGCCGAGGGCGACAACCGTACGCCGGAAGGCTTCTACTGGGTCGACTGGCGCAAGACCAGCGACAAGTACAACCTGTCCATGCACATCTCCTACCCCAACGCGCGCGACGTGGCCAAGGCGCGGGAAAAAAGCCTGTCGCCCGGCGGCATGATCATGATCCACGGCACGCCAGTGGATGACGAATACCCCGAGTGGTACTTCTCCACCCTGGACTGGACCAATGGCTGCATCGCCATGACCAACGCCGACATGCGCGAGGTCTGGAGCCTGGTCAAGGACGGGACGCTGATCGAGATCCGTCCCTGACGCGACCACACTGATACCAGTTCCATCCCGAACGCCGCCGCGGCCCAGCCCTGGCGGCGTTTTTCGTTGTCCCCTTCTCGCATTCGCTGATCGCTGGCAAGGCTTTGCTCGCGGTGTCTCGCCGATTATCGACGTTCCGTGACGCAGAATGCAGTTCGTCGGCTGTCGCCCCGGGCCGGCTGAGCGGCGTTGACGTGGTATCTAAGTGGTATTAGCGTAAATTCCACTGACCTCGCCACCGAGCCCCGCCATGACCAGCCAGCCCACCCTGATCAGTGCCGAGCAACGCCTGCAGGCCCTGCGCCCGGACGAATCCCTGTCCACCCCGCTCTACCTGCAGTTGGCCCGCAGCCTGGAAGCCGCCATCCATGCCGGCCACTGGCGCGCCGAGGAAGCGCTGCCCTCCGAACGCCACCTGAGCGAACACCTGGGTCTGTCGCGGGTCACCGCCCGCAAGGCCCTGGAAGTCCTGCTCGAGCAAGGTCTGGTGCATCGCATCCAGGGCTCCGGCACCTTCATCACGCCGCGCCTGGAGCAACCGCTGTCACGGCTGTCCAGCTTCAGCGAAATGCTCCGCCTGAAGGGTTTCACCCCCAGCTCCACCTGGCTGGAACGGGAGATCAGCCTGCCCACCCATGAAGAAGTGATCCGCCTGGGCCTGTCGCCCACCGAGAAGGTGGTGCGCATGAAGCGCCTGCGCAAGGCGGACGGCGTGGTCATGGCCATCGAGCACAGCACGCTGCCGGCGCGCCTGCTGGGTGACCCGACGGCAGTGGGCCATTCCCTCTACGCCCACCTGGACGCCATTGGCCGCCCGGTGGTTCGCGCCCTGCAGCACGTGCAGGCGATCAACGCCTCCGCCGAGGAGGCCGCGCTGGTGGGCATCAAGCCCGGCACCGCGATGCTGCTGATGACCCGTATCGGCTACCTCGAAGACAACACCGCAATCGAGCTGACCGACACCTACTGCCGCAACGACTACTACGACTTCGTCGCCGAACTGCGGCGCTGACGCGGGACCATTTCCATGCTCGAAGGCAACATCCTTACCCCCATGGGCTGGATCGTCGGCAGCCTGCACCTGCAGGACGGCCGTATCCAGCGCATCGAAGGCTCGCTCGGCGATCCTTCGCACAACGACCTGCCCTACCTGCTGCCCGGCTTCATCGACCTCCACGTCCATGGCGGCGGCGGCCACGACATCATGGAAGGCGCTGCCGCGTTCGCCGCCATTGCCCGAACCCACCTGCGCTTCGGCACCACCTCGCTGCTCGCCACCACCATGACGGCGCCACGGGAGGAAATCAGCGGCGTGCTCGGCGCGCTCGGCGAGTATTGCCAGGCACCGCGCGGCCAGGCCGCACGCGTACTCGGCGTGCACCTGGAAGGCCCGTTCATCAACTCCGGCAAGCTCGGTGCGCAACCCAACTTCGCCCACGCCGCGGTGCTGGAGGAAGTGGATGCATTCCTGCGCCTGGCGCCGATCCGGGTGATCACCATCGCCCCGGAAATCGCTGGCCACCTGCCGTTGATCCGCGCCCTTGCCGATCGCGGCGTGCGCCTGCAGATCGGCCACACGCTGGGCAGCTACGAGGATGGCGTCGCGGCCATGGAGGCCGGCGCCACCAGCTTCACCCACCTGTACAACGCCATGACCGGCCTGCACCACCGCGAACCCGGCATGGTCGGCGCCGCCCTGGCCCACGCACAGTTCGCCGAGTTGATCCCCGACCTGCTGCACGTGCATCCCGGCGCCATCAAGGTCGCCCTGCGCTCGATCCCGTGCCTGTACTGCGTGACCGACTCCACCGCCGCCGCCGGCATGCCTGACGGCGAATACAAGCTGGGCAGCCATACCGTCACCAAGTGCCTGGGCGGCGTGCGCCTGCCCGACGGCACCCTGGCCGGCAGCACGCTGACCATGGACCAGGCCCTGCGCAACCTGGTGAAGATCGGCCTGCCCATCGCCGAAGCCTCCCAGCGCCTCTCGCAATTCCCCGCCGACTACCTGGGGCTGGCCGAGCGCGGCCGCCTCACCCCCGGAGCCTGGGCCGACATCGTGCGCCTGGACCGTTCCCTGACCCTCGAGACCGTCTGGGTCGAAGGAGATCCGCTTGACCTCGCTGATGCTTGAAGAAGCACTGTCCGCCGCCGATGTGGTGGCGCGCCAGCTGCCCGTCCTGGACGCGCGCCTGCCCGACCTGGGCGAGCGCCTGCGCGCCGCCGCGCCCAGGCTGGCAATGACCGTCGCCCGCGGCAGCTCGGACCACGCCGCCAGCTACTTCGCCTACCTGACCATGCAGCACGCCGGCCTGCCGGTGGCCTCGCTGCCGATGTCGGTGGTGACCCTGCGCCAGGCGCCGCTGCAGGTCGAGGGCCAGGTCGCCTTCGCCTTCTCGCAATCCGGCCAGAGCCCCGACCTGGTCGACAGCCTCAGCCGCCTGCGCGAGCGCGGCGCCGTGAGCGTTGCCCTGGTCAACGCCGAGGGCTCGCCGCTGGAAGCCGCCGCCGAGTTCACCGTACCGCTGTGCGCGGGCCCCGAACGCAGCGTCGCCGCCACCAAGAGCTTCATCGCCACCCTCAGCGCCTCGACCCGCCTGCTGGCGCACTGGCAAGGCGACCAGGCCTTGCTCGACGCCGGCAGCGAACTGGCCGCGGACCTCAGGCGCGCCGCGGACCTCGACTGGACACCGGCCATTCATGCCCTGCGCGACTGCGAGCGACTGATGGTGATCGGCCGTGGCACCGGCTTCGCCGTGGCCCAGGAGGCCGCGCTGAAGTTCAAGGAGACCTCGGCGATCCAGGCCGAAGCCTTCAGCAGCGCCGAAGTGCGCCACGGCCCGATGGCCCTGGTGGACAAGCATTACCCCCTGCTCGTCCTGGCCCCCCGCGGCCCCGAGCAGGCCGGCCTGCTGGCCCTGGCCGAGGACATGCGCCAGCGCGGCGCGCGCGTGCTGCTCGCCGCCCCGGACGACGTCGCCGGCCGCGACCTGCCGCTGGCCACCGCCGCCCACCCGGCGCTCGACCCGATCCTGGCCATTCAGAGTTTCTACGTCATGGCCGCCGGCCTTTCCCAGGCGCGCGGCATGAACCCGGACCAGCCGCGGCACCTGAGCAAGGTCACCCGCACCCACTGAGCGCAGCCACCATGAACAACAACAACCTGGCCCTCAAAGCCTTCTTGAGCGGGCCCGTGATGCCCCTCAGCCGCGTCCCCGACCCGGTGTTCTCCAGCGGCGCCATGGGCGACGGCATCGCCATCGACCCGCTGAACGACTGCCTCTACGCGCCCTGCGCCGGTGTGGTCATGCACGTCGCGCGGACGCGCCATGCCGTGACCCTGAAGGCCGACAACGGCGCCGAGCTGCTGTTGCACCTGGGCCTGGACACCGTCGAGCTGCAGGGCGAGGGCTTCGATGCCCTGGTCCAGGAAGGGACGCGGATCACGGAGGGCCAGCCGCTGCTGCGCTTCGATCTGGACAAGGTGGCACGCGGCAGCAAGAGCCTGATCACGGTGCTGATCCTCACCAATGGCGAAGGCTTCCAACTGCGCCCGCTGACCACCACCTGCGTGGACGTCGGCGCGCCGCTGCTGCAACTCAGCCGAACCGGCAGCGCGCCGGCAACCGCCGAACCAGCCGGCAGCGGCGGCGAATCCCGTGGCCACGTCCGCGTCGCCTTGCACGGCGGCCTGCATGCCCGGCCGGCCGCACTGTTGCGCAAGAGCGCCCAGGCATTCTCCAGCCGCGCCGAATTGCGCTTCGCTGGCCGCTCCGCCAGCGTCGACAGCCTGGTCGGCATCATGGGCCTGGGCGTCGGCGAACAGGACGAGGTGGAAGTGATCTGCCGCGGCGCGGACAGCGAAGCGGCGCTCCACGCCCTGCTCGAGACACTGGCTACCGCAGGCGCCGAACCCACGCCGCAGCCGGTCACGCCGCTCCCCGTCGCGGCGCCGCGCGGCGCGGAAGAGCCCGGCGTGCTGGCCGGCGTCTGCGCTTCCCCCGGCCTGGCCAGCGGCCCGCTGGTGCGCCTGGGCGCCCTCCACCTGCCGGATGATCGTGGCGATTCCCAGCCAGACGAACAGCACCGCGCCCTGGACCAAGCGCTGGAGCGGGTTCGCGGCGACGTGCGCGCCACCCTGCAACAGGCCGCCAGGCAAGGCCATGCCGACGAGGAAGCGATCTTCACCGCGCACCTCGCCCTGCTGGAGGACCCGGGCCTGCTCGATGCCGCCGACCTGCTGATCGACCAGCGCGTCAGCGCCGCCCATGCCTGGCACCGCGCCGTGCAGACCCACTGCGGCATTCTCCAGTCGCTGGGCAACCCGCTGCTGGCCGAGCGCGCCAATGATCTGCGCGACCTGGAAAAGCGCGTGCTGCGCGTTCTGCTCGGCAATGACGGCGAACAGGCCATCGCCGCCGGCAGCCTGGTCGCCGCCCAGGAAATCACCCCGTCCGACCTTGGCCCGCTGGTCCGCGCCGGCGTTGCCGGCCTGTGCATGGCCGAGGGCGGCGCCACCTCCCACGTCGCCATCCTCGCCCGCGCCAAGGGCCTGCCGTGCCTGGTCGCCCTCGGCCCGCAAGTGCTCGAACTCGACGAAGGCCGCGTGCTGGTGCTCGACGCCAGCAACGGCCGCCTGGAGTACGCCCCCAGCGCCGAACGGATCGCCCAGGTCGCCATGCAACGCGAACAACGCGAGCAGGCGCGCCAGCAGCAGCGCGCCCGGGCCCGGCAAGCCGCCGTGACCCGCGACGGGCGGCACATCGAAGTGGGCGCCAACGTCGCCAACCCTGAGGAAGCCGCCGAAGCCTTCGCCGCCGGCGCCGACGGCGTGGGCCTGCTGCGTACCGAATTCCTCTTCCTCGACCGCCAGCAGGCGCCGAACGAAGAGGAGCAGCAGCACGCCTACCAGGGCGTACTGGACGCCATGGGCGAGAGCCGGGTGATCATCCGCACCATCGACGTGGGTGGCGACAAGCACCTCGCCTACCTGCCACTGCCTGCCGAAGAAAACCCGGCCCTGGGCCTGCGCGGCATCCGCCTCGGCCAGGCGCTGCCGCAGCTGCTCGACCAGCAGTTGCGCGCCCTGCTGCGGGTAGCGCCGATCCGCCGCTGCCGCGTGCTGCTGCCCATGGTCAGCGAGGTGGACGAACTGATCGCCATCCGCCAGCGCCTGGACCAGTTGGCACACGAGCTGGGCATCGAGGAACGCCCCGAACTGGGCGTGATGATCGAGGTGCCCTCCGCCGCCCTGCTGGCCGACCAGTTGGCCGAGCATGCGGACTTCCTGTCCATCGGCACCAACGACCTGTCGCAGTACACCCTGGCCATGGACCGCTGCCACGCCGGGCTCGCCGCGCGCATCGATGCACTGCACCCGGCGCTGCTGCGGCTGATCGCCCAGACCTGCGCCGGTGCCGCGCGCCATGGCCGTTGGGTGGGCGTGTGTGGCGCGCTGGCCTCCGAAGCGCTGGCCACGCCCGTGCTGATCGGGCTGGGCGTGCAGGAGCTCTCGGTCAGCCCCGGCCTGGTCGGCGAAATCAAGGCGAGAGTCCGCGAACTCAACGCGGAAGACTGCCGCCAACGCAGCCAGGAATTGCTGGCCCTGGGCAGCGCCCGCGCCGTGCGCGACGCCTGCGCCCGCTTCTGGCCGCACGCCTGAAGCCCGACAACAAGAATCGGAGTGACACCATGACCACAGACCTGCTCCAGACCGCGCAAGGCCCGCGCCAGTTGCTCGCGCATCTCTACGGCGGTTTCATCGAGACGCTGCAGCGCCTGGGCCGCGCCCTGATGCTGCCGATCGCCATCCTGCCAATTGCCGGGCTGCTGCTTCGCCTGGGCGACAAGGACCTGCTGAACATCCTGCTGATCCACGATGCCGGCAACGCCATCTTCGCCAACCTGGCGTTGATCTTCGCCATCGGCATTTCCGTCGGTTTCGCCCGCGACAACAATGGCACCGCCGGCCTGGCCGGGGCCGTGGGCTACCTGGTGATGATGTCGACGCTCAACGCCATCGACCCGCACATCAACATGGGCGTGCTGTCGGGCATCGTCAGCGGCCTGGTGGCCGGCACGCTGTACAACCGCTTCAAGGACATCGCGCTGCCGCAGTACCTCGCCTTCTTCGGCGGCCGCCGCTTCGTGCCCATCATCACCGGCCTCGCCACCCTGGGCCTGGGCGTGCTGTTCGGGCTGGTGTGGCCGCCGGTGCAGGGGGTCATCGACGACCTCGGCAACCTGCTGGTGGGCAGCGGCAGCTTCGGCGCCTTCGCCTTCGGCGTGCTCAACCGCCTGCTGATCGTCACCGGCCTGCATCACATCCTTAACAACCTGATGTGGTTCGTCTTCGGCGCCTTCCCCGATCCGGAAACCGGCCGCCAGGTCACCGGCGACCTCGCCCGCTACTTTGCCGGCGACCCGAAAGGCGGCCAGTTCATGGCCGGCATGTTCCCGGTGATGATGTTCGGCCTGCCCGCGGCCTGCCTGGCCATGTACCGCAACGCTCTGCCGGAACGCCGCAAGCTGGTTGGCGGGCTGCTGCTGTCGATGGCGCTCACCGCCTTCCTCACCGGCGTCACCGAACCGGTGGAGTTCGCCTTCATGTTCCTCGCCCCGCTGCTCTATGCGCTGCACGCACTGCTGACGGGGCTGTCGATGGCCATCACCGACCTGCTGAACATCCGCCTGGGCTTTACCTTCTCCGGCGGCGCCATCGACCTGGCCCTGGGCTGGGGCAAGTCCACCAACGGCTGGATGATCTGGCCACTGGGGCTGTGCTACGCCCTCACCTACTACTTCGTGTTCGACTTCTGCATCCGCCGTTTCCGCCTGAAAACGCCTGGCCGGGAGGAAAGCAGCGAAAACACCGACGCCGAAGCAGCTCCCCCTTCCTCCGAGCAGCGCGCGCCCGCCTTCATCAAGGCCCTCGGCGGCGCCGCCAACCTGGAAGTCGTGGATGCCTGCACCACCCGCCTGCGCCTGAAACTGCTGGACCGTAACAAAGCCTCCGACGCGCAGCTCAAGGCGCTGGGCGCAATGGCCGTGGTGCGCCCTGGCAAAGCGGGCAGCCTGCAGGTCGTGGTCGGTCCGGAAGCCGACAGCATCGCTGACGAAATCCGCCGCGCGCTGCCCGCCGGCATCCTCCAGGAGCATGCCGCCCAATCCGCCAGCGAGGCCCCGGCTGAGCAACCGGTCGAGCGCATCTCCTCACAGGAAGCCGGTCAGTGGCTGCAGGCCCTGGGCGGCCGGGACAACCTGGTCAGCCTGGAAAGCGTGGCGATGACGCGCCTGCGGGTGGCGCTGAGGAACGGCCAGCAGTTGCAGCAGAAGCGACTCACCGAACTGGGCTGCCAGGGTGTCAGCCAGGTGGCCGAGGGCGTCTATCACCTGCTGGTGGGGCCCCGCGCCGGCGCGTTGGGGCAATCCCTCGGCGCGCTGCCCGGCTGATTGACGGGGCAAGAAAAAAGGCGCCTGCGGGCGCCTTTTTCGTAGCGATCAGAACACCATGTCCGAGAGCCGCCAGACCTCGAAGGCCGGCGTTTCGTAGGGATGCGCCTGCTTGAGGGCCTTCACCGAGTCATGGATCAACTCGTCGGCCACCACCATCTCCACCTTCCACTCGGCGACCTGCTCGACGCTGCCGGCCTGGCCGATGAACGGATTGCTGCCCTGCAACGGGCGAAACTGTCCCTGTCCGAGCGCCTGCCAGCAACAGCTGTCGTAGGCACCGATGCGTCCTGCACCGGCGGCGAACACCGCCCTCTTGACCGGTTCCAGATGGCTTTCCGGAACGTAGAAACACAGTTTGTACATCGGAGACTCCGATCGAAACAGGGACACAGCCGTGACAAAGAGCGCCACGGGTGACAAATGCTGCCACAAATAGTGGCACTTTGCCTCTTATGACTTGCTGGTCATCGTGCAAGTTCGACCGTCGGGTGCCGGGCTTGTTCGCCGGTGAACGACTTTGTCTGAAATCTGTGACGGACTTCGACCTCACCGTCCTGTGAAGCGGCGCCAGCGTTCCTTCAGACCAGGCGCAGCAGGTGCGTGGGAACCGTCGCAATACGGCAGCGTTGCCGAACGCCCGCAGCGGCATAACAGCAGATGCCGCTCGCGACTGACCGTCAGCTCCAGCGCATCGACACACTCCACGCCGGCATCCGGCAACGTCACGCACTGCCCGCAGCGGCACAGGCGCAGCACCTGACCCGGCTGGACCGCCCGAACTTCCGGCATCACCTTCTCACCTGCCAAAGTGCCTCCCGTTCATTAAGCCAGGTAAAGAAAAAGGGGAAAGCCAAGCTTTCCCCTTTTCGTGTCGCCTCAGGCCAGACTCAGCCGACCCAGACGCGGGCGTTGCGGAACATGCGCATCCAGCCGCCGTCCTCTTCCCACTCGTCCGGACGCCAGGAGTTCTGCACGGCGCGGAACACGCGTTCCGGGTGCGGCATCATGATGGTCACGCGGCCGTCGCGGCTGGTAAGGCCGGTGATGCCGCGCGGCGAGCCGTTCGGGTTGGCCGGGTAGCTCTCGGTGACCTTGCCCAGGTTGTCGACGAAGCGCAGGGCCACGGTGCCGGACAGGTCGGCTTCCAGCAGCGCTTCCTCGCTTTCGAACTCCGCATGGCCTTCGCCGTGGGCGATGGCGATCGGCAGGCGCGAACCGGCCATGCCCTGCAGGAAGATCGACTGCGACTCCTGCACCTGGACCATCGCCACGCGCGCTTCGAACTGCTCGGAGCGGTTGCGCACGAAGTGCGGCCAGAATTCAGTGCCGGGGATCAGCTCGTGCAGGTTGGACATCATCTGGCAACCGTTGCACACGCCCAGGGCGAAGCTGTCCTTGCGCTCGAAGAAGGCCTGGAAGCCATCGCGGGCACGGGCGTTGAACAGGATCGACTTGGCCCAGCCCTCGCCGGCGCCCAGTACGTCGCCGTAGGAGAAGCCGCCGCAGGCCACCAGGCCCTTGAACTGCTCCAGGCTGATGCGACCGGAGAGGATGTCGCTCATGTGCACGTCGACGGCGGCGAAGCCGGCGCGGTCGAAGGCCGCGGCCATTTCCACCTGACCGTTGACGCCTTGCTCGCGCAGGATGGCGATCTGCGGGCGCACGCCTTTCTTGATGTAGGGCGCAGCGATGTTGTCGTTGACGTCGAAGCTCAGTTTCACCGACAGGCCGGGGTTGTCTTCTGCCAGCAGGCCGTCGAATTCCTGGTCGGCACAGTCGGCGTTGTCGCGCATGCGCTGGATGCGGTAGCTGGTCTCGCTCCAGATGCGCTGCAGGTTCCGGCGCTGGGCGCTGAAGACGCGCTCGCCGCCGAACGACAGCTCGATATCGGCGCCATTGGCCGGCTGGCCGATGACGGCGACGCAGTCTTCCAGGCCGGCAGCGCTGAACTGGGCGAGCACTTCCGGCGTCGCGCCGCTGCGCACCTGGATCACCGCGCCGAGTTCTTCGTTGAACAGGGCGGCGGTCAGGTCGTCACGGCTGTCGGCCAGGGCGTCGAGGTTCAGGTCCAGGCCGCAATGACCGGCGAAGGCCATTTCCACCACGGTGGCCATCAGGCCGCCGTCGGAACGGTCGTGGTAGGCCAGCAGGTGGCCGTCGGTGTTCAGGCCCTGGATCACGGCGAAGAAGGCTTTCAGGTCCTCGGCATCGTCGACGTCCGGCGCGGCGCGGCCGATCTGGCCGTTGACCTGGGCGAGAATGGAGCCGCCCATGCGGTTCTTGCCACGGCCCAGGTCGATGACGATCAGGTCGGTTTCGCCCTTGTCCAGGCGCAGCTGCGGGGTCAGGGTCTTGCGGATGTCGTTGACCGGGGCGAAGCCGGAGATGATCAGCGACATCGGCGAGGTGACGCTCTTCTCGGCGTCGCCATCCTGCCAGCGGGTCTTCATGGACATGGAGTCCTTGCCCACCGGGATGGTGATGCCCAGCGCCGGGCACAGCTCCATGCCGACGGCCTTGACGGTGTCGTACAGGCGCGCGTCCTCGCCCGGGTGGCCGGCGGCGGCCATCCAGTTGGCGGAGAGCTTGATCTCGGAGATCTTGTCGATGCTGGCGGCGGCCAGGTTGGTGATGGTCTCGCCGATCGCCATGCGGCCGGAGGCCGGGGCGTCAATCAGGGCCAGCGGGGTGCGCTCGCCCATGGCCATGGCTTCACCGGTGTAGACGTCGAAGCTGGTGGCGGTGACGGCGCAGTCGGCCACCGGTACCTGCCACGGGCCGACCAGCTGGTCGCGGGCCACCAGGCCGGTGATGGTGCGGTCGCCGATGGTGATCAGGAAGTTCTTGCTGGCGACGGCCGGGTGGCGCAGCACGCGCTCGGTGGACTCGGTCAGGTCCAGGCCGGCCGCGGCGAAGTCATCGCCCAGTTCGGCTTCGCGGGTGACCGAGCGGTGCATGCGCGGCGGCTTGCCCAGCAGCACTTCGAGCGGCATGTCCACCGGCTTGTTGCCGAAGTGGCTGTCGGCGACGGTGAGCTGCTTCTCTTCGGTGGCTTCGCCGACCACGGCGAACGGGCAGCGCTCGCGCTCGCAGATGGCCTTGAAGGTTTCGAAGTCGGCAGCGTCGACCGACATCACGTAGCGTTCCTGCGACTCGTTGCACCAGATTTCCAGCGGGCTCATGCCCGGCTCGTCGTTGGGCACGTTGCGCAGTTCGAAGCGGCCGCCACGGCCACCGTCGTTGATCAGTTCCGGCAGGGCGTTGGAAATCCCGCCCGCGCCCACGTCGTGGATGAACTTGATGGGGTTCTTGTCGCCCATCTGCCAGCAGCGGTCGATGACCTCCTGGCAACGGCGCTCCATTTCCGGGTTCTCGCGCTGCACCGAGGCGAAGTCCAGGTCCGCGGCGGACGCGCCGGTGGCCATGGAGGACGCGGCGCCGCCGCCCAGGCCGATCAGCATGGCCGGGCCGCCGAGCACGATCAGCTTGGCGCCGACCGAGATCTCGCCCTTCTGCACGTGGTCTTCGCGGATGTTGCCCATGCCGCCGGCGATCATGATCGGCTTGTGGTAACCGCGGACTTCCTCACCACGCGGGGTGGCGATGGCCTGCTCGAAGGTACGGAAGTAGCCGGCCAGGTTCGGGCGGCCGAATTCATTGTTGAACGCGGCGCCGCCCAGCGGGCCTTCGATCATGATGTCCAGCGGGGTGACGATGCGTTCGGGCTTGCCGTAGGGCACTTCCCAGGGCTGCTCGAAACCGGGGATGTTCAGGTTGGACACGGTGAAGCCGACCAGGCCGGCCTTGGGCTTGGCGCCACGGCCGGTCGCGCCTTCGTCGCGGATCTCGCCGCCGGAGCCGGTGGAGGCGCCGGGGAACGGGGCGATGGCGGTCGGGTGGTTGTGCGTCTCCACCTTCATCAGGATGTGCACCGGCTCTTCGCTGGCGCCGTACTGGCGGGTCTCGGCGTTCGGGTAGAAGCGGCCGGCGACGTAGCCTTTCATGACCGCGGCGTTGTCCTTGTAGGCGGACAGCACGCCCTCGCGGTGCATTTCATAAGTGTTCTTGATCATGCCGAACAGGCTCTTGTCCTGAGCCTGGCCGTCGATGTCCCAACTGGCGTTGAAGATCTTGTGGCGGCAGTGTTCGGAGTTGGCCTGGGCGAACATCATCAGCTCGACGTCGTGCGGGTTGCGGCCCAGCTCGACGAAGCTCTTCACCAGGTAGTCGATCTCGTCTTCGGCCAGGGCCAGGCCCAGCTCGAGGTTGGCCTTCTCCAGTGCGGCGCGGCCGCCGGCGAGGATGTCCACCACGGTCAGCGGCTTGGGCTGGGCGTGGCTGAACAGCGCGGAAGCGTCTTCGAGCTGGTTCAGCACCAGCTGGGTCATGCGGTCATGCAGGCGGGCGGCGACGGCTTGCGCGTCGGCCTCGCTCAGTTCACCGGTGACGTAGTAGGCGATGCCGCGCTCGAGGCGCTCGATCTTCGCCAGGCCGCAGTTGCGGGCGATGTCCGAGGCCTTGCTCGACCAGGGCGAGATGGTGCCGAAGCGCGGGACCACCAGGAACAGGCGGCCGGCGGGTTCCTGCACCGGGACGCTGGGGCCGTATTTCAGCAGGCGCGCCAGGACTTGTTCTTCCTCGGCGTTGAGGGCTCCGGTGACCTCGGCGAAGTGCGCAAACTCGGCATACAGCCCGGTGACGGCGGGCACATGCTGGGTCAGCAGGTCGAGCAGTTTGCCGTGGCGGAAAGCGGAAAGGGCGGGAGCACCGCGCAGGATCAGCATTGTCGGAACAGCCTCTGGAGACGGGGAAGTGTGTGGGGCCGGACGGGCCGGCCCACAGAGGCCGTGCATTCTACCGTAAAGCGCTGGCTGGCGGCACCTTTCAAGTGCCTTCCTTGCCGCTGCTGCGGCGGAAATCGCCATTCATCTTCGAAGGCCTTCGAGCGGCCTAGGAAAAAGCCCGGCCCGCCGGCCTTCAGCGCGAAAAATGCCGACGAACGGCACGGCAACTAGCAGAGAAGCTTCGACCTGTCGAGATATGGCGCCAAGCGGCCTTTGCGTATACTGCCCTGATGCTTGCCCTGACTGTGTCCCGTGTGCGCTGCACCGCCTGGATCTTGGCGACCTGTATCTTTCTGCTGCTTTGTGGCTGTAGCGAGGCGAAAGCCCCCACGGCCCTCGAGCGCGTGCAGAAGGACGGCGTGCTGCGCGTGATCACCCGCAACAGTCCGGCCACCTACTTCCAGGACCGCAACGGCGATACCGGCTTCGAGTACGAGCTGGCCAAGCGCTTTGCTGACAGCCTGGGCGTACAGCTGCAGATCGAAACCGCCGACAACATCGACGACCTCTACGATCGCATCGGCCGCGATGGCGGCCCGAACCTGGCCGCTGCCGGCCTGACGCCGGGCGGCGATCGCGATGCCCAGGTGCGCTACTCGCACTCCTACCTCGACGTCACCCCGCAGGTCGTCTACCGCAACGGCGCCCAGCGCCCTACCCGCCCCGAAGACCTGGTTGGCAAGCGCATCGTCGTGCTGAAAGGCAGCAGCCATGCCTCGCAACTGGCTGAGCTGAAGAAGCAATTCCCCGCGCTGGAATACCGCGAGTCCGACGCCGACGAAATGGTCGACCTGCTGCGCATGGTGGACGTGGGCGAAATCGACCTGACCCTGGTCGATTCCAACGAACTGGCGATGAACCAGGTGTACTTCCCCAACGTGCGCGTCGCCTTCGATCTGGGCGATGCCAAGGGCCTGGCCTGGGCGCTGCCGGCGGGGGATGACAACAGCCTGCTGGAGAAGGTCAACGCCTTCCTCGACAAGGCCAAGCAGGACGGCCTGCTGCAACGCCTGAAGGATCGTTACTACGGCCACGTGGATGTACTGGGCTACGTCGGTGCCTACACCTTCGCCCAGCACCTGCAGCAGCGTCTGCCCAAGTACGAGCAGCATTTCCGTCAGAGCGGCACCAAGCTCGAGGCAGACTGGCGCCTGCTGGCCGCCATCGGCTACCAGGAATCCATGTGGCAGCCCGACGCGACCTCCAAGACCGGCGTGCGTGGCCTGATGATGCTGACCAACCGCACCGCCCAGGCTATGGGCGTGGCCAACCGCCTGGACCCGAAGCAGAGCATCCAGGGCGGCAGCAAGTATTACGTGCAGATCAAGGACGAGTTGCCCGACAGCATCAAGGACCCCGACCGCATGTGGTTCGCCCTGGCCGCCTACAACATCGGCGGCGCGCACCTGGACGACGCGCGCAAGATGGCCGAGCAGGAAGGCCTGAACCCGAACAAGTGGCTCGACGTAAAGAAGATGCTGCCGCGCCTGGCGCAGAAGCAGTACTACCGCAAGACGCGCTACGGCTACGCGCGCGGCGGCGAGACCGTGCACTTCGTGCAGAACGTGCGCCGCTACTACGACATCCTCACCTGGGTGACCCAGCCGCAGATGGAAGGCGGCCAGCTCGCCGAAAGCGGCCTGCACCTGCCAGGCGTGAACAAGACCAAGCCCGATGAGGACGACGAGCGCGACCAGAAGCTCTGAGGCCCAGCGCAAATCGAAATCGGTGATCCCCTTGTAGGAGCGGACTTCGTCCGCGATAGGCCTGGCGCTGCGCCGTTCGCGAGCAAGCTCGCTCCTACGAAAGGCCCCAATCCCGACCGTTTCCAGCCTTGGTTTTTAAAGACTTCCAGAGAAATATCCAGGCGCTCCGAATGCCCCGTTCAGGAGGCCGAGTGGAAGCGGAGTTTCAGGGGTTGAGCGACATGGATGTCGCGAGAGCGCTGTCGGGCCAGGGATGGCCCGTCAGCGCGGGCCCCTGAAACTTCGCTTCCACGAGGGAATTTTTCGCCTAAGCGAAAAACCGGATGTCCGGGGCAAGCCTTTTGGTTACTTTTCGGCGTTTGGAAAAGTAACTCGCCCGAGGGGGCGAAACCAGAGGCCCGCGCGCACACCGAAGCGACGCAGTACCCCCATCAAGACGCCCAGTATCACAACGGGAAAATGCTCAGCCCTTGCGCCGCGCCTTGAAGAAGGCAGAAAGCATCGCGCTGCACTCCTCCCCCAACACCCCGCCCTCCACCAGCACCCGGTGGTTGAGGAAGTCCTGCTCGAAGAAGTTGCCCCGGCTGACCACCACGCCGGATTTCGGCTCCGTGGCGCCGAACACCACGCGCTGGATGCGCGAGTGCACCAGCAGGCCGGCGCACATGCTGCAGGGTTCGAGGGTGACGTAGAGGGTGCTGCCAGGCAGGCGGTAGTTCTGCGCCGCGGCGGCGGCTTCGCGGATGGCGACCATCTCCGCGTGGGCACTGGGATCGTGGGAGGTGATCGGCCGGTTGAAACCGCGGCCGATGACCTGCCCGTCCAGCACCAGCACGGCGCCCACCGGCACTTCGCCCAGCGCCGCGCCCTGCTCGGCCAGCGACAGGGCCTCGCGCATGAAGGGGATGTCCTGGCTGCGGTCGATGACCGGCACCAGCCCCTTCACCGTCGGGTGCCCTTTGCTGTTGGTCAGCCGCACCATGCCTCACCCACTGCGATGGTTCCCATCAAGCCGGTCTCCATGTGATCGATCACGTGGCAGTGGAACATCCACAGGCCGGGGTTATCCGCCACCAGCGCCACGCGTGCCGTCTCATTCTTGCCCAGCAGGTAGGTATCGGTGAAATACGGAATGATCTCCCGACGATCTGAGTCCAGCACCTTGAACGTCATGCCGTGCAGGTGGATCGGGTGCTGGTACTGCGTCATGTTGCGCAGCACGAAGATGTAGCTGTTGCCTTCCTTGAGTTTGGCCAGCGGCGGCGCGTTGTGCTTGTGCTCCTCGCCACCCTGCCAGGCCACGCCATTGATCTGCCACAGCGAGGGGGCCGACTGGCCCTTGGAATAGTCGGACATGGCGCCGACCCATTCGAACTTGAAGTTGATGGTCTCGGCGTTCTTCAGGTCCGGCTCGGCCACCGGGTTATGCGGCAGCGCAGCCGGCCACCGGGCGGTCGGAGCCTTGGAGTTGGCCACGCCACGAATGGTCGCCAGGCGCACCGGGCCATTGCGCAGCGACAGCTCGGTGCCTTCCGCCGGGCCACGGATACCCAGCTCCAGGCGCATCCCCGGGCCCATCCAGTACTGGTCGTTGGGGCCCTTGCCGAAGTCGCGCGGCGCCACCGGGTGGCCATCGATGGCGTAGATCTTCGCCTCGGCGTCCGGCAGGTTGAGGCGGTAGGTCACGGTGTTGTCGACGTTGAGCAGGCGCACCCGGACGATCTCGCCGGCGGGCAGCTCGATCACCGGCGCGCGTTCGCCGTTGATGGTCGACAGCCGCCCGCGGGTGCCTTCGCGCGCGGCCTCGCGGGGCACGCTGAAGGCGGTGAAATTGCCCTCCTCGTCCACGCGCCAGGTCTTCAGGCAGAGGATCTTCTCGCTGCTGAACTCGCTCGGCTCGCGCTCGTCGATGATCAGCGGCCCGACCAGGCCACGGCCCAGCTGCTCGCTGCTCATCAGGTGCGGGTGGTACCAGTAGCTGCCGGCATCCGGCGTCTTGAATTGGTAGACGAAGCTCTCGCCCGGCTGCACCGGCGGTTGCGAGATGTAGGGCACGCCGTCCATCTCGATGGGCAGGCGGATGCCGTGCCAGTGAATGGTGGTGGGCTCGTCCAGCCTGTTGGTGAAGCGCACCCGCAGCCAGTCGCCCTGGCGCGCGCGGATTTCCACGCCGGGAGCCTGGCCGCCATAGCCCAGGCCAGGAGTCTTGTGGCCAGGCACCAGCTCCAGGTCCAGGGGAGCGGCGATCAGCTCGTAATCATGTTCGGCGGCCACTTCCGGGCGCGCCAGCCAGAGGCGCGCGCCACCGGTGCCCAGGCCGAGCACGGCCAGGCCGGCGATGCCGCCGAGTACTTGTCTACGGGTAAACGACATGGGTCCAGATCCTCGAACAAGGGACTCAAGGGACTTGCGACCCCATCGGCTTTCACGGAGGTTGGCGCGTTTCGCGCCCGGCGCCAGGCTCTGGCGGCCGGCTGCACGGAGGTGACTCTGCACGAGGACGGCGGCGCCGCTCATGCCTCAGGTCAAGGACGGGCATCGCCCGCCCTTACCTGCAAAGAAGGCGGCGAGCATGCCGCCTTCTTCGTTAAGAGGATGTTAAATCCCCTCGATCATTCCCACTCGATGGTGGCCGGCGGCTTGCTCGACACGTCGTAGGTGACGCGGGAGATGCCTTCGATCTCGTTGATGATGCGGTTCGAGACCTTCTCCAGCAGCTCGTACGGCAGGTGCGCCCAGCGAGCGGTCATGAAGTCGATGGTTTCCACGGCGCGCAGGGCCACGACCCAGGCGTAGCGACGGCCATCGCCGACCACACCGACGGATTTCACCGGCTGGAACACCACGAAGGCCTGGCTGGTCTTGTGGTACCAGTCGAAGTTGCGCAGCTCTTCGATGAAGATGTGGTCCGCGCGACGCAGCAGGTCGGCGTACTCCTTCTTCACCTCGCCGAGGATGCGCACGCCCAGGCCCGGGCCCGGGAACGGGTGGCGGTAGACCATGTCGTAGGGCAGGCCCAGTTCCAGGCCGATCTTACGGACTTCGTCCTTGAACAGCTCGCGCAGCGGCTCGACCAGTTCGAACTGCATGTCTTCGGGCAGGCCGCCGACGTTGTGGTGCGACTTGATCACGTGGGCCTTGCCGGTCTTGGCGCCAGCCGACTCGATCACGTCGGGGTAGATGGTGCCCTGGGCCAGGAACTTCACGTCCTGCAGCTTGGTGGCTTCGTCGTCGAAGACCTCGATGAAGGTCTTGCCGATGATCTTGCGCTTCTGCTCCGGGTCGCTGACGCCGGCCAGGCGGCCGAGGAACAGCTCTTCGGCGTTGGCGCGAATCACCTTGACGCCCATGTTCTCGGCGAACATGGCCATCACCTGGTCGCCCTCGTGCAGGCGCAGCAGGCCGTTGTCGACGAAGACGCAGGTCAGCTGGTCGCCGATGGCCTTGTGCAGCAGGGCCGCGACCACGGAGGAATCCACGCCGCCGGACAGGCCCAGCAGCACCTTGGAGTTGCCCACCTGGGCGCGCACGGTGGCGATGGCGTCGTTGACGATGTTGGACGGGGTCCACAGGGCTTCGCAGCCGCAGATGTCCAGCACGAAGCGGGAGAGGATGCGACCGCCCTGCTTGGTGTGAGTCACTTCCGGGTGGAACTGCACGCCGTAGTAACCGCGGGCATCGTCAGCCATGGCGGCGATCGGGCAGCTCGGGGTGCTGGCGAGGATGTGGAAGCCCGCCGGGATCTCGGTGACCTTGTCGCCGTGGCTCATCCAGACGTCGAGGCCGAACACGCCGTCGCCGTCCACATGGTCTTCGATGCCGTCCAGCAGGCGCGCCTTGCCGACCACGTCGACACGGGCGTAGCCGAATTCGCGCAGGTCCGAACCCAGCACCTTGCCGCCCATCTGCTCGGCCATGGTCTGCATGCCGTAGCAGATGCCGAACAGCGGCACCTTCAGGTCGAACACCGCCTGCGGCGCACGCGGGCTGTTGGCTTCGTGCACCGACTCCGGGCCGCCGGCCAGGATGATGCCGCGCGGGGCGAAGGCGCGAACCTCGTCGTCGCTCATGTCGAACGGATGGATCTCGCAGTACACGCCGATCTCGCGCACGCGGCGGGCGATCAGCTGGGTGTACTGGGAGCCGAAGTCGAGGATCAGGATCCGGTGAGCGTGAATGTCTTGGGCCATGGCCATCTCTCGTAGCGAAATTCTCAAACGACACGGGGCTGTATCAACCAGCCCCGTGTCCGACTCATTTACCTTGAAGCCCTCAACCTACGCGGTAGTTCGGCGCTTCCTTGGTGATCTGCACATCGTGGACGTGGGATTCGGCCATGCCGGCGCCAGTGATGCGAACGAACTGCGGCTTGGTGCGCATGTCCTGAATGTCGGCGCTGCCGGTGTAGCCCATGGCGGCACGCAGGCCACCCATCAGTTGGTGGACGATGGCGGTCAGTTGGCCTTTATAGGGCACGCGGCCTTCGATGCCTTCGGGTACCAGCTTCTCGGCGCCGGCGGAGGCGTCCTGGAAGTAGCGGTCGGAGGAACCGGTGGAACCGGCCATGGCGCCCAGGGAGCCCATGCCACGGTAGGACTTGTAGGAACGGCCCTGGAACAGCTCGATCTCGCCCGGCGCTTCTTCGGTACCGGCGAACATCGAACCCATCATCACGCAGTAGGCGCCAGCCACCATGGCCTTGGCCAGGTCACCGGAGAAACGGATGCCGCCGTCGGCGATCAGCGGAACGCCGGTGCCCTCCAGGGCAGCGGCGACGTTGGCGATGGCGGAGATCTGCGGCACGCCGACACCCGCGACGATACGGGTGGTGCAGATGGAGCCCGGGCCGATGCCGACCTTCACGGCGTCGGCGCCGGCGTCAGCCAGTGCCTTGGCGGCCTCGCCGGTGGCGATGTTGCCGCCGATGACCTGTACCTGCGGGAAGGTTTCCTTCACCCAGCGCACGCGGTCGATCACGCCCTTGGAGTGACCGTGGGCGGTATCGACGACCACGACGTCGACGCCTGCGGCGACCAGGGCTGCCACACGCTCGCCGGTATCGGCGCCGGTGCCGACGGCTGCGCCGACGCGCAGGCGGCCTTCGTCGTCCTTGGAGGCCAGCGGGTAGGTCTTGGCCTTCTCGATGTCACGGAAGGTCACCAGGCCGGTCAGGCGGAACTTCTCGTCGACGATCAGCATCTTCTCGATGCGGTTCTCGTACAGAGCGGCCTTGATCTCTTCCAGGGCGGTGCCTTCGCGGGCGGTGACCAGCTTGTCCTTGGGGGTCATGATCGCGGAAACGCTGTCGCCGACGTTCGGCTTCACGCGCAGGTCGCGGCCGGTGACGATGCCGACCAGCTCGCCCTCTTCCACCACCGGGAAGCCGGAGAAGCCGTACTCGCGGGCGATCTGCAGCAGCTCGATGATCTTGGTCGACGGGGTCACGGTGACCGGGTCGCGAACGATGGCGGTCTCGTGCTTCTTGACCTTGCGAACCTCGGCAGCCTGCTGCTCGATGCTCATGTTCTTGTGGATGATGCCGATGCCGCCTTCCTGCGCCATGGCGATCGCCAGGCGGGATTCGGTGACGGTGTCCATCGCGGCGGACACCAGCGGAATGTTCAGCTCGATGCCTCGGGTCAGGCGGGTCTTCAGGCTCACGTCCTTGGGTAGAACTTCCGAATAACCCGGAATCAGGAGGACGTCGTCGAAAGTGAGGGCTTCTTGGCTGATGCGCAGCATGGCGGGGGCTCCCGATCGGGAAAAATGGAAGCGCGGCATTATATCTCAGCTCGGGGGCGCGGCTCAACGTAACCGGACGATCTGAACGACACCTTCGTTAACCTTGTGTGCTGGCCCCGGTCCGCAGGCCCGCTTATCATCCTTCGCCATGCAGAAAGATCCCTTCCAACGGCTGGGCCTCGATCGCGAGGTTCTGACCGTCAGCCAGCTCAACCAGCGCGCCCGCCACCTGCTGGAGGACGTATTCCCGCAGGTCTGGGTCGAGGGCGAGATCTCCAACCTCGCCCGCCCGGCATCCGGGCATCTGTATTTCACCTTGAAGGACAGCAACGCCCAGGTGCGCTGCGCGCTGTTCCGGCAGAACGCCCTGCGCGTGCGCCAGGCCCTGCGCGACGGCCTCGCGGTGCGGGTGCGCGGCAAGGTTTCGCTGTTCGAGGGGCGCGGCGACTACCAGTTGATCGCCGATGCCGTCGAACCGGCCGGTGACGGCGCGCTGCGCCTGGCGTTCGAGGCCCTGAAGGAAAAGCTCGCCGCCGAAGGCCTGTTCGCCGCCGAGCGCAAGCGCGAGCTGCCCGCCCACCCCCGGCGCATCGGCATCGTCAGCTCCCCCACCGGCGCGGTGATCCGCGACATCATCAGCGTGTTCCGCCGCCGCGCGCCGCAGGTCGAGCTGACCCTCATCCCCACCGCCGTGCAAGGCCGCGAGGCCATCGGGCAGATCGTCCGCGCGCTCAAGCTGGCCGACGCCCAGGGCTTCGACGCGCTGATCCTGGCTCGCGGTGGCGGCTCGCTGGAAGACCTCTGGTGCTTCAACGAGGAACCGGTGGCACGCGCCATCGCCTCCTGCGTGACGCCCATCGTCAGCGCCGTGGGCCATGAGACGGACGTTTCCATCAGCGACTTCGTCGCCGACGTGCGCGCGCCCACGCCCTCGGCCGCCGCCGAGCTGCTGGCGCCCCACAGTGGCGACCTGCAGCAACGCCTGGACGGCCTGCGTCGCCGGCTGATCCTGCGCATCCAGGACCGCCTGACCCGCGAGCGGCTGCGCCTGGAAGGCTGCGCCCGGCGCCTGCGCCACCCCGGCGAACGCCTGCGCCAGCAGTCCCAGCGCCTGGACGACCTGGACATGCGCCTGCGCCGGGCCTTCGAGCGCCAGCTGCACATCCGCCAGGAACGCGTCGCGCGGCTCGATACCCGCCTCGCCGCGCAACACCCCGGCCGCAACCTGGCCCTGCTGCGCCAGCGCCTGGAGAACCTCAGCACCCGCCTGCCCCGCGCCACCCACGCGATCCTGCGCGAGCAGCGCCAGCGCCTGGACGGCCTGATGCAGACCCTGCACATCGTCAGCCCGCTGGCGACCCTCGGCCGTGGCTACAGCATCCTGCTCGACGACAAGGGCCAGGCCATCCGCAGCGCCGCGCAGACCCGCAACGGCCAGCGCCTCAAGGCCCGGCTGGGCGATGGCGAGCTGGAGGTGCGCGTGGAGGACAACCACCAGGCGCCCGTCACCCTTTCCCTGCTGGACTGACCGCCGATGACCGACCTGCTCGCGCCGATCCTGCCGCAACCCGATCCCGACTGGGCCGAGGCCTTCCGCGTGCCCATCGTCGAGTGCGACCAGCCGTTGCAGGCCCTGGGCATCGCCACCGCCTTCGCGGTGTGGCCGGCCTATCACCGCCTGGGCGTGCCGAACGCGCAGCCGGAATGCTACGCCCGCACGGACGTCTTCGAGCGCCTGCTGCACGCCGCCAGCCTGCTGCCCGACGGCATCCGCCTGGTGATCCTCGATGCCTGGCGACCGTTCGCGGTACAGCAGCACCTGTATGACACGCTCTACGACATCCTCCGCCAGCACGAGCCGGACGCCGATCCGCGCGAGCTGACCCGGCGCACCCGCGAGTTCGTCGCGCCGCCCAGCACCCGCGCCGAATCCCCCAGCCCGCACCTGACCGGCGGCGCCATCGACCTGACCCTGTGCGACAGCGAGGGCCGCTGGCTGGACATGGGCAGCCTGTTCGACGAGGCGACGCCGCGCTCCTACACCCGCCATTACGAAGAGATCGCCCAGCCCGACGGCGCCCAGCGGCGCGTGCGGGACAACCGCCGGATGCTGTTCAACGCCATGCTGGCGGCGGGTTTCAGCAACCTTTCCAGCGAGTGGTGGCACTACGACTACGGCGACCAGCTGTGGGCCGCGCACCTGGGCAAGCCGCACGCCATCTATGGGCCGGCGCAGGTGCTGGGGCTGGAACAGCTATGGCGCCAGCAGCTCGAAGGGCTGCGTCGGTAGCTTGCAACGGGCGCCGTCCGGGACCTTCCTTGCGTGATGCGGGCCCATCGCGGACGGAGTCCGCTCCTACGCTGGCGGAATGCCCGCGGGCAGGACTGCCTGTAGGAGCGGACCTTGTCCGCGAAAAGGTTGCATCCACGCCGGGTCGTTCCGGGCGCGCCGGATGGATTTCGCGGACAAGGTCCGCTCCTGCGGGATATATCTGCGCTCGGCTTGGCCCTCACCCTAGCCCTCTCCCAAGGGGAGAGGGGACCGTTCGGCGCAGGATGAAACCTTGGCGTCAATCGGCTCGGACTGCTCCCTCTCCCTGAGGGAGAGGGCTGGGGTGAGAGGGATGCATCGGCACGGACTCCACAGAAGAAGACAACTGCTCCGACGAAAGCGCGCCGGGAGCTCGCTCCTAAGAAGAGCAATAGCAGCTCGCCAAGCCGTTCCGCTTTCGACGAAATCGCCCCGCCCAGCCGAAAGGCCCGTGTAGACTGCCCGCTTCGTCCGCCGCCATGTCCACGGATAGCGCCATGTTCCGATTCTGCTGCCTGCTCCTCGCCTCCCTTGTCACCCTCTCCGCCCACGCCGAGGGCTTCATCAGCCGCACGCTGAACAAGCCGGTGCCCGGCGGCGTCGCCGTGGTGCAGCTGGGCCAGGATGCCGCCGTCCCCACCGCCACCTTCCAGGGCAAACCGGTGCTGGTGGTGCGCGAGGAGGGCCGCGACTGGATCGCCATCGTCGGCATCCCGCTGACCGCCAAGGCCGGCAGCCAGCAGATCGTCGTGAAGCAGGCCGGCGCCAGCCGCAACCTCGGCTTCAGCGTGGGCAGCAAGCATTATAAAGAGCAGCGCATCCGACTTTCGAACACCCGCCAGGTAAACCCGCTGCCCGAAGACCTCAAGCGCATCAACCGCGAACTGGCCGAGCAGACCGAGGCCTACCGCAGCTTCAGCCCTGGCACGCCGAGCAACCTGGTGCTGGACAAGCCGGTCAACGGCCCGCTCTCCAGCCCCTTCGGCCTGCGCCGCTTCTTCAACGGCGAGGAGCGCAACCCGCACTCCGGGCTGGACTTCGCCGTGCCCGCCGGCACCCCGATCAAGACGCCGGCCGCCGGCAAGGTGATCCTGATCGGCAACTACTTCTTCAATGGCAACACCGTGTTCGTCGATCACGGCCAGGGCTTCATCAGCATGTTCTGCCACATGTCGAAGATCGACGTGAAACTCGGCGATCAGCTCGCCCGTGGCGACGTGGTCGGCCGGGTCGGCGCCACCGGCCGCGCGACCGGGCCGCACATGCACTGGAACGTCAGCCTCAACGACACCCGCGTCGATCCGGCAATCTTCATCGGCGCGTTCAAGCCCTGATGCGGATCCGTTTCGATGGGCGCAGTGCGCTCTTCGCGCTGCTCTGGTTCGCCGTGCTCATCACTCTGGCCACGGCCGGGGCGAACCTTGGCTGGCTGCGCGGCTTCGGCGGCGACGTGCTGGCGGTGATCTGGCTGTACTGCCTGCTGCGCGCAGCTATCGATGCTCCTGCCCACTGGCTGGCCGCTGCGGCGCTGGGCTGTGGATTGATCATCGAATTCGGCCAGTACCTCGCCGCGATCTTTCACTGGCAGATCGGCAACCGCGCGCTGCGCATCGTGCTCGGCGCCACGCCCGACTGGCTGGACGTGCTGGCCTACGGCATCGGCTTCGCGCTCATCCTCGCGGCGCGCCTGGCCCTCAGGGCCCGCTTACACGCTCGTGAGCTAGAGCCGTAGTAGGCGGAGAGTGCCCGAAGAGCGGTATCTACGCGCTGTAATCGAGCATCCGAGGGCGCTATCCAACGCCCTACGGCCGACGCGCAGCAGCGTGTAAACGGCCCTCAGGCCAGCGGGTAGCTGAAATACAGCGCCATCTCCCCGGGCAGCACCTGCGCCGGGTCGTAGAGGTCGGTGGACAGCCCGCTCAAGGCAAAACCACGGGAGCGGTAGAAGCCCACCGCCGGCACGTTGAGGTTCTGGGTTTCCAGCCACAGGTGGCGCGCCTCGGTGCCGCGCGCCCATGCCAGGCAGCCTTCCAGCAGTTGCACGCCGACGCCCTGGCCGCGCGCGGCGGCGAGGACGAAGAGGTCGTCCAGCACCGCGCGGCGATTCCAGATTTCATAGTGGGCGATGGCGAACCCCAGGCGCTCGCCCTCCTCGTCGACGACCACGGCGGTCCAGTCCGCCGCCGTCACATCGTCCTCGAGGTCGGCGAAGGGATAGCGCTTGGTCTGCGTCTCTGCCAGGCGTTCCTCGCGCAGGATGAAGCCATCGGCGGCGCTCTCGATGCGCAGCATCGAGTCGCTGGAGTAGCTGCCGTCGAACCCCAGCAGCCACTCGCTGTCTTGCGCCCACACCAGCGGGCGCAGGAGCCGGTCGCTCATCAGTTGTGGTTCATGCCGTGCATGTCGTGGCCCATGTCCGTGCCCCCGTCTGTTCCTTTAGAGAGCGGTGCGTCTTTCTGCACCGCGACCTCGACCTTCACATCGCCGGCCTTCTGGAAGTGCAGGGTCAGCGGGAAGCGCTCGCCATCGGCCAGCGGCTTCTTCAGCCCGAACAGCATCAGGTGGTACTGGCCGGGCGCGAAGACGATCTTGCCGCCAGCGGGAATATCCACGCCCTCGACCTTCTGCATCTTCATCATGCCGTCCTTCTCCACGTGCTGGTGCACCTCGGCGCTGGCGGCGCGCTCGGTGTCGGCGCCGAGCAGGCGGTCCGCCTCCTTGCCGTGGTTTTGCACGATGAAGTAGGCGGCGCCGTTCACCGAGTTGGCCGGCAGCAGCAGCGACCACGGGTGGTCGATGTGCAGGTTGCCGGCCTCGTATTCGTGGGCCATGGCGGCGCCGGAGAAGCCCAGCAGCACAGCGAAAGCGAGCAGGGATTTACGCATGTTCGAGACTCCAGTTGGCTTGTGATCGGGTCCGCCGGGATGGCGGGAATCCATCGGGCCGCGGGCGCAACGATCGCGCCGCAGCATAGCCTGCCTCGCGGCAGGCGTCAGGTTGAAACACCACAGGCATCAGCCCAGGGCCGGGCGGCGCGGCTTGATCCGCGACAGCACCGCCCAGTCCAGCGCCCATACCAGCAGCAGCGACGCGCCCACCAGCGGGAAGGCGACGCCGAGGATGACCATGATCGCCACCCCACCCTTCCACACCGGCAGCGCGTGGGGCATCGGCGGCACGCCCAGCCGCCCCTGCGGGCGGCGCTTCCACCAGATCCACAGGCCACTGACCGCGCTGAGCAGGATCATCAGGCAGACGGCGAGCATCAGCAGTTGGTTGAACAGGCCGAACATTTTGCCTTCGTGCAGCATCACGCCGGACTCAACGCCCTTGGCCACCAGCCCGTAGTCCTTCCAGCGCACGTCGGCGAGCACCTTGCCGGTGTACTGGTCGATGTGCAGGGTGGCGTCGTTGCGCGAGTCGTCGGCGAACACCGAAACGGTGAACACACCCTGCTCGCCCTTGGGCAGGGCAATGGCATAGCCCGGCGTCACGCCGGCCCGGTCGGCGGTATCGACCACCTGCTGCAGGCTGATCTGCGGCATCGCCATGCCGCCCGAACCATGGGCCATGTGCTCGGCGTGGTCGCCGCCGGACATCGGCATCGGTGTGTTTTCCATGGCCCAGGGGATGGTCTGGCGGTGCGCCTGGTTGAGCGTGCGTGCTTCCAGGTCGGACTTGGGCACCTCGTTCCACATGGGCGCCGGGAAGCGGTTCCACACGTCGGCGAAGGTCTTGCCCCAGAAGCCGGTCCAGGTCATGCCGGTGAGCAGCATGAAGAGCATCAGCAACGAGCCCCAGAAGCCGACCACCAGGTGCACCTCGCGCCACAGCGCGCGGCCCCGGCGCGACAGGTCCGGCCACAGCAGCACGCGCAGCGAACGCTGGCGCGGCCACCACAGGTACAGGCCGGACACCACCAGGACGATACCCCAGCCGGCGGCCAGCTCGATCAGCCGGTCACCGACGGTGCCGATCATCAGCTCGCCGTGCAGCGCGCGGGCCATTGCCTGCAGGTTGGACTTGCCGTCCTGCACGCCGAGCAGCTTGCCGCTATACGGATCGACGAAGGCGTTCACCTCGCGCCCTTCCAGCTGCGCCACGAATTGCGCACTGCGGTCGGCGGCCGGCGCCGGCAGGTACTGGCTGACCTGCAATTGCGGTTTCTGGTGATGCAGGTGCATCAGTTGCTCGTCGGCGGACAGCCGCACCTCGCCCGGTGTCACCTGCAGCAGGTCGCGGTACATCAGCGGGTCGAGCTGCGGCTTGAACAGGTAGATGATCCCGGTGATCGACAGCAGGATCATGAACGGCGCGACGAACAGCCCGGCATAGAAGTGCCAGCGCCAGGCCAGGTTGTAGAAATCGAATGTCTTCTTCTGCATTCGTTGATCTCCTCACGCAAGGAGGCCCCCGTCCGGCGGGGGCCGGTATCAGGGTCTGATGGTGCTTCGACGTGAGCCGCGTTGCCGCGTCAAATCACGCCAGGCTAGGCACGGGGCGCAGGAAATGGTCATTCCCTTTTCAAGTCCCGTAACGACGCATGGCGTGATTTGACGCGCAACCCGAAGGGACGAGCCGAGTTTTGCGCAGCGCTGCGTTACTCGTCGTTCATTTGGAATGACCAAACCACTCTCCTCGCGCCTTGCCCTGCGCAAAACTCGGCTCCGTCGCGGCCACGGCGAAGCACCATCAGACCCTGCGCTTAGAACGCGAAGTCCACTTTGGTCCAGAACGTACGTCCCGGCTCATGGATCGATTCGGGGTCGTTGGCCGGGTAGCCGAAGCCGGCGTTGCCCGCCAGGTTCAGGTGCTCGGCGTAGTCCTTGTCGAACAGGTTGTCGACGCCGGAGCTGACCTTGAGGTGCTTGCTCAGCTTGTACGCGCCGTTGAGCGAGAACACCGCGAAGCCGGGGCTTTCGTCGAAGTCGTAACCGACCACGTTGCCCTGGTTCTCGGCGATCCGCCCCTGGTGCGCGACCACGCGCCAGAGTCCGCCGGCGCTCCAGTCGCCTTCCACGTAGGTCAGGCCGAAACGCGCTTCCAGCGGCGGCATCTGCGGCAGCGCAGTGCCGTCGGTGGTGTTCTTGCCCCAGGCGTAGGCCAGGGTGCCGTCGGCGGTCCAGTTGCTGGTCAGCGCGTAGGCCGCGCCCAGTTCGCCACCCAGGATGCGGGCGTCGACGTTTCGCGCCTGGGAGGTACGGCCCATCATGCCGCCGGGCAGGTAGTCGAACAGGATGTAGTCGCGGATCACACCGACGTAACCCGAGGCCCAGGCCTTGAGCTTCTCGTCTTCGTACTGCGCGCCGAAGTCCAGCTGGGTGGTCTTCTCCGGCTTGATGCTGTCGAAGGCGTTGACCGAGCCGCTCGGCCCCTTGTCCGGGGAGAACAGCTCCCAGTAGTCGGGGAAGCGCTGCACGTGGCCGAGGCCGACATAGAGGGTGGTCGGCGTGTCGGCGAGGTCGTGCTCGTAGCGGGCGAAGCCGCTGGGCAGGGTGTCGGCGCGGGTATCGTCGGCGGTGGGGTTGGGCATCGCCATCATTCCCGAGCCACTGCTCTGCCGGTAGTCCTTGACCGAGGCGCGGTCCAGGCGGGCGCCGCTGATCACCCGGTCGCGGTCGGCGGCGTACCAGGTCAGCTCGCCGAACGCGCCGTAGTTGTGGAACACGGCATCCTTGTCCCAGGGCACTTCGTCATAGGTGCCGATGCCCATGCCGCTGCGTTGGCGGTGTTCGTTGGTCTGCGCGTCGACCCCGGTGATCAGCTTGAAGTCGTCCCAGCGCCAGGTGGCGGCCAGGCGTCCGCCGAGGGTGCGACGGTCGACGTTGGAGGCCATGGGGCCGGCCATCATGCCGGTGCCCAAGGGCGTGCGCAGGCTGTAGTTGTCCATCACGTGGTCGGCGTAGTTGTAGTAGACCTGCGCCTCCAGCTTGTCGAGCACCTCGCCGATGTGGGACTTCTCGAAGCGCAGGCCGAGGCTTTCGCGCTTGAACTGCGAGCCGTCCATGCCGCGCCCGGCGTAGCGCGCCTCGCCATCGCCCTTGCCGGCGGTGAGCTCGACCAGGGTGTCGGCGTCCGGCGTCCAGCCCACGGCCACGTCGCCGTTCCACTTGTTCCAGCGCGAGGGCACGGTATTGCCGCCGCCGTCCTCATAGTCATCGGACTGCGACCGGTTGCCGGTGAAGCGCAGGTAGCCCTCGGGGCCACCGGCGGCGGCGTCCAGCACGCGGTCGAAGCGGCCGTTGGAGCCGGCGGTGAGGCTGCCGTTGACGCGCATGCCCAGTTCGCCGAAGCGCTCCGGTTCGCGGTCGAAGCGGATGGTCCCGGCCGAGGCGCCGGGGCCCCAGATCACCGTCTCCGGGCCTTTGACCACGGTGAGCTTGTCGTAGGTTTCCGGGGAGATATAGGAGGTGGGCGCGTCCATCCGCGCCGGGCAGGCGCCAAGCATGGTGCTGCCGTTGGTGAGGATGTTCAGGCGCGAGCCGAACATGCCGCGCAACACCGGGTCACCGTTGGTGCCGCCGTTGCGAATGGCGGAAAAGCCCGGGATGGTCTTGAGGTAGTCGGCGCCATCGCTGGCGGGGATCGGCTGGCGCGGCTGCTTCGGGTCGGTGACCACGGTCAGCGGCGAACTCTGCGCCACGGCGGTGATGATGCTGGGCGACAGCTCGGTTACCGCGGCATCGCTGAGGTGCGCCGAGTGATCGTCGTCGGCCAGCACGGGAACGGCAGTAAAACCGCCAAGGGCGGTCAGCGCGCACAGGGCGCGCAGGCCGACGGCAGGTTGCCGACGGCGCATGGGCATGCGGGACATTCCATGAATTCCATGATCGATGATGACGCCCGCTCCACACGTACTCGCACGGCGCACGAGCCATTGCAGGCAGGCGCGCCGGGGGCGGGGAGTCGGGATTGCAGGTCAGCCGATCAGGAACGGGGGTGCGCGGGAACGGGCGCCGGGGAAGACCGGCGAAGCGGGAATACGCGACGAGACGAGCTGGGCGAGCGGCGCGCCAATGCCGGGCAGACCGTGGGCGAGCACCACCGGCGGCGGTGTCAGCGGCGGGCTGTGGATCAGCAGGCTGCAGTAGCCGCACTTCTCCATGAAGGCATCGGCAGTAAGCGGCTGCTCACCGTGGGAAACCGGGTCGGCGTGGTGCCCACCGGCGCGCTGGCCGTCGGAGCAGGCCATCTCGTCCATGCCGGCCATGTCGTGGGACATGGCCTTGCCGTGCTGCATGGCGGCGCCATGCTCCATCGGCATGGGGTGATCCATGGGCATGGCGTGATCCATCGGCAGCGACTGGGAGACCAGCGGGCCGACATAGATCATCAGCATGGCGAACAACGCCAGCCAGGTGCCTACACCTTGTCGTGTACGACGGATCACGAAATGTCCTTGGGGATGGAAGGTCCCCGCCTGAGGCGGGTGCGCCATGATCGCACGGAGTAACCACGCTCCGCTGCGGCACGTGGACGCAGAATCAGTTAAGCACAGCGATAAGCTTCAGGATTAATTGCTGAAAATGCAGTATTTCAACAATTTTCTATCGCCCAACTGGAAAGATCGACTTTTCCTACCAAATTTTTCCAAATGCTTGCCATCTGTCTCCCAGGCCATTAGCGTGGACCTCATGAAAACCGCACACACCCTCATTCTGCTTCGCCAACACGCCTGCCTGCGCCTGGTCAGCCCGCGACTGCGTGGCTGAGCCCCCCTTCCCGATTCGCCTCATTCAGATTTTTTGCGCAGGCCCGACAGGCCGCAGAGAACAAGGATTCCGCTCATGAGCATGTTGAAAGACCCGTCGAAGAAATACCGCGCCTTCACCCCGATCACCCTGCCCGACCGCACCTGGCCGGACAAGATCATCGACAAGGCGCCGATCTGGCTGTCCACCGACCTGCGCGACGGCAACCAGTCCCTGATCGAGCCGATGGACGCCGAGAAGAAGATGCGCTTCTTCAAGTGCCTGGTTCAGGTTGGCCTGAAGGAAATCGAAGTGGGCTTCCCGTCCGCCTCGCAGACCGACTTCGACTTCGTTCGCGAGCTGATCGAGGGCGGCCACATTCCCGATGACGTCACCATCCAGGTGCTGACCCAGGCCCGCGACGACCTCATCGAGCGCACCTTCGAATCCCTCAAGGGCGCGAAGAAGGCCATCGTCCACTACTACAACGCCTGCGCCCCGAGCTTCCGCAAGATCGTCTTCAACCAGGACAAGGCCGGCGTGAAAGCCATCGCCGTGGCCGCCGGCCAGACCATCAAGCGCCTGGCTGCCGCCGCACCGGAAACCCAGTGGGGCTTCGAGTACTCGCCGGAAGTGTTCAGCTCCACCGAGACCGACTTCGCCGTCGAGGTGTGCAACGCGGTGATCGACGTGTTCCAGCCCACCCCGGCGAACCGCCTGATCCTCAACCTGCCTGCCACCATCGAGTGCGCCACCCCGAACAACTACGCCGACCAGATCGAGTGGTTCGGTCGCCAGATCAACAAGCGCGACAGCGTGCTGATCAGCCTGCACACCCACAACGACCGCGGCACCGGCGTAGCCGCCTCGGAACTGGCCCTGATGGCCGGCGCCGACCGCGTCGAAGGCTGCCTGTTCGGCAACGGCGAGCGCACCGGCAACCTCTGCCTGGTGACCATGGCGCTGAACATGTACACCCAGGGCGTCGACCCTGAGCTGGACTTCTCCGACATCGACGCCGTGCGCAAGGTGGTGGAAGAGTGCAACCAGATTCCGGTGCACCCGCGTCACCCGTACGTTGGCGACCTGGTCCACACTGCCTTCTCCGGCTCCCACCAGGACGCAATCCGCAAGGGCTTCGCCCAGCAGAAGGACGACACCGTGTGGGAAGTGCCGTACCTGCCGATCGACCCGGCGGACATCGGCCGCAGCTACGAAGCGGTGATCCGTGTGAACAGCCAGTCCGGCAAGGGCGGCATCACCTTCCTGCTCGAACAGGAATACGGCATCAGCCTGCCGCGCCGCATGCAGATCGAGTTCAGCCAGGTGGTACAGAACGAGACCGACCGTCTCGGCCTGGAGATGACCGCCGAGCAGATCTATACCCTGCTGCAGACCGAGTACCTGCAGGCCGTGTCCCCGTTCGGCCTGAAGAACTACCGCCTGCAGGAAGAGAACGGCATCTGCGCCATCGACATCGACGTGACCCACAAGGGCGAGCAGCACCGCTGGCACGGCAAGGGCAAGGGCACCCTGGAAGCCCTGGTCGCCGCGCTGCCGGTGGACGTCGAGATCATGGACTACAACGAGCACGCCATCGGCGCCGGCACCAACGCCCGCGCGGCCGCCTACATCGAACTGCGCGTCGAGGGCGGTCGTTCGCTGCACGGCATCGGCATCGATGAAAACATCACCACCGCCAGCTTCCGTGCGCTGTTCAGCGCTTTGAACCGCGCGGTGACGCTGGGCCACGCGAAAGCCGCGTAATTGCGGTTCGCCCGGTAAGCTGGAAGTCCCTTTGCCCCGGACGCCTTGTGCGTCCGGGGCTGTTTTCGAAGGAGCGAAGACATGAGTGACATCCCGCAAGACAATCCCTTCCAAACGCCCGCCGCCATCCTTGAGGATTCGGCTGTCGGCTCGACGACTGAACCACTCTATCGACTGATCGCCGTCGGCATCGCCACCTTGATCGGCACCCCCATCGCAGGCGCTTGGGTAATTTCACGGAACCTTGAACGTCTTCGTTTGGAAGCGAATTCCAGTAAGGCGTGGGCTTTAGGCATTGGCCTGTTTGTCGCCGTCACCGCTGCCAATTTTTTCATTACCAGCGAACTGCTCTTCATTCTCCTGGTTGTTGCGCAAGTCGTTGGCATGTATGCCTATGCCAGGCTCACCATCGGAAAGGAACTGGAACGCCACCTGATCGATGGCGGCCAATTCGAAGCCACATGGCTTGCTGCGGGTGCAGGTCTGGTTTTCCGTGTCACTATTGTCGGCGCAATGCTGGTTATCGGATTCGTGCTATCCCTGGTCCGATTCTGACCTAGACGTTTATTAGCGTCCCTCCCGCCTAAAGATTCCCCCTATTCCCCTAGGGGGAAGTCTCCGCAATGCTGGTACTCGCCCCGATTACCGCCGCCCCGGCCCTTCCCTAGTCTTGCGTGCACTGCCGTGAAAGCGGCAGGCAAACAAAAAACCGTGTCACGCAATCAGACACCTTCGGCCGCCCCTGCCTTGCGTACAGTGGCGCCCGGTTACCTACAACAACAACGAGCTCGACGTGCTTGGCCATCTGCCTTCACCCGCTTCAGGAGCCAGTAACCGTGAACCCGCAATCCCCACACCCGCAATCCGTCCGTACTTCGCGCTATTCCTGGTATGTCGTCGTGCTGTGCATGGTGGCGTACATCTTTTCCTTCGTTGACCGGCAGATCCTCTCGCTGATGATCGAGCCGATCAAAGCCGACCTGCAGATCAGCGATACCCAGTTCAGCCTGCTCAGCGGGCTGGCGTTCTCGCTGTTCTACGCCTTCATGGGCCTGCCCATCGCGTTCCTCGCCGACCGCTCCTCGCGGGTGAAGATCATCGCCATCGGCGTGGCCTTCTGGAGCATCGCCACCGCCGCGTGCGGGCTGTCGAAGAACTTCCTGCAGATGTTCCTCGCGCGCATGAGCGTGGGCGTCGGCGAGGCCGCCCTGACGCCGGCGACCTACTCGATGCTCAGCGACCTGTTCCCCAAGGAGAAGCTCGGCCGCGCGCTGGGCCTGTACTCCATGGGCGCCTTCCTCGGCGGCGGGCTGGCCTTCCTCGTGGGCGGCTACGTCATCGAGGCGCTGCGTGATGTGCCGGCCATCGAACTGGGCTGGCTGGGCCAGGTGCGCTCCTGGCAGATCGCCTTCTTCATCGTCGGCCTGCCCGGCGTGCTGGTGGCGCTGCTGATCGCGCTGACCATCCGCGATCCGGCGCGCAAGGTGGCGAACCCGGAGCACAAGGCGACCATCGGCGACGGCCTGCGATTCCTGCGCCGCCACCGCGCCACCTTCACCTGCCACTACCTGGGCTTCTCCTTCTTCGCCATGTGCCAGTACGCGCTGATGGGCTGGGCGCCCGCCATGTACATCCGCCAGTACGGCCTGACGCCACTGGAGGTGGGCTACGTCCTGGGCGGCATCCTGCTGGTGCTCAACACCGCCGGGGTGTTCTGCGCCGGCTGGCTGGTGGACGTGCTGCAGAAACGCGGGCGCAGCGACGCCGCGATGATCAGCGGCATGCTCGGCGCGGCCTGCACCATCCCCTTCGTCATCGGCTCGGTGACCGCCAGCAGCCTGCAGCTCTCCGTGCTGCTGATGGGCCCGGCGATGTTCTTCTGCGCCTTCTGCATCTCCACCTCCGCGGCCGCCATGCAGGTGCTCACACCCAACCGCCTGCGGGCGCAGGTGTCGGCGCTGTTCCTGCTGGTGTCCAACCTGATCGGCCTGGGCGTGGGCACCACCCTGGTGGCGCTGCTCACCGACCAGTACTTCAAGGACCCGAAGGCCGTCGGCTCGTCCATCGGCATCATCGTCACCCTCGCCGGGCTGCTCTGCCTGTGGCTGCTGGGCAGCGGCCGCAAGCACTTCCGCCGCAGCCTGGGCCAGGAACAGACGCCCCCGCCCGGCGCCATGCCGCTGGCCAGCACCGCCACCGCGAACTGATCGCGCCCGCCTCGACACGACGTACGCCCGTTCGCCGGCGTGGCGCCCTGCGCCCCGGCGAGCGGCTCCAGGAGATGACGATGTCCCGTAATCGCTTTGCCGGTGCGCTGCTGTGCGGCGCGCTGATGCCCCTCTGTGCCCAGGCCGACCTGATCGACGACAGCCGCCTGGATACCACCCTGCGCAACTTCTACATGCTGCGCGACTATCGCCAGGACAATGCGCCGCAATCCCAGGCCGGCAGCTGGTCCCAGGCCGTGCTGGCCCGGTTCAGCTCGGGCTTCACCGAAGGCACCATCGGCGTCGGCGTGGACTTCACCGGCTTCTATGCCCTCAAGCTCGACGGCGGCGCCGGTACCAGCAACGACAGCAATCTGCCCTACGACCGCAGCACCGGCGAGCCGGTGGATGACTTCAGCCGCGGCGGCGCCACGCTCAAGCTGCGCTATTCGAAGACCACGCTGAAGGTCGGCCTGCTGGAACCGCGCCTGCCGGTGATCTTCCAGGACGACGTGCGCGTGCTGCCGCAGACGTTCCAGGGCGTGATGCTGGAATCGAAGGAGTCGGATCGTTTCAGATTCACTGCCGCGCAGCTGTGGAACACCAGCACCCGCGCTTCCTCCGACCGCGAGTCGTTCTACCTCGCCACCCGCCCTGCCAGCCAGGACAGCAACAAGCTGAACCTGGGCGGCGTCGATGCGCAGTGGGCGCCCGGCTTGTCCACCAGCTACTACTTCGCCCAGCTCGAAGACATCTACGACCAGCACTATGTCGGCGCCAACTTCAAGCAACCACTGGGGGATAACACCGCGCTGCTCGGCACCCTGAGCTACTTCCACAACGAGGAATCCGGGCAGGCGCTGTCCGGGCGCATCGACAACCGCGCCTATGGTGCAAGGCTGGGCGTGAAGCACGGCGGCCAAACGCTTTCGGCGACCTACCAGCGCATGCTCGGCGAGGACATGTTCCCCATGCTGCTGGGCAACACGCCGCAGCCGTACCTGGTCAACTGGGTCACCAATGGCGGCTTCTTCTGGGTGCAGGAGCGCTCCTACCAGCTGCGCTACGACTACGACTTCGCCAGCCTCGGCGTGCCGGGCCTGACGCTGATGACGCGCTACACCAAGGGCACGGACATCGCGCGGCCAGGCAAGAGCGACGGCCACGAGTACGAGCGCGATACCGATGTCGGCTACACCCTCCAGAGCGGGCCGCTGAAGACGCTGTCGTTCCTCCTGCGGACCTCAACGGTGCGCAGCAGCTACGCCAGCGACTATGACGAGGTGCGCTTCATCACCAGCTATCCGCTGGCGTTCTGACCCATGAAAAAGGCCCCTCGCGGGGCCTTTTGCAGTTACTCGTCGTCGCCGCTGGCGGCGACTGCGCCGAGGCAGCAGAGTCGGTGCTGCTGGTCACCGGAGCGCAGCAGCCAGGATTCGTCTTCGGCCTGGTAACTGGCCTCCATCACCTGGTTGTAGCTGAAGCGCCATTCGCGGCGGTCGCGGCCGTCGATGGACTCGATCTGCAGCACCACGTCTTCGCTGGCGAAGGGCTGGTCGGCATGGGCAGCGGCGTCGGCCTGGTCCAGCAATGCCTCGTTGAGCTCGAACTGCCAGGCATGCAGACCGTCGATCAACAGCATGTCGGCGGTTTCCAGCTGGTCCAGCAGGTAGGGAGTCGTGGTCATGGCGGGCACTCGGCAATAGGGCAGGCCGCCATGATAGACCAGCTGGCGTGGCGCTGCCGGCCAATCCGCCCCGCGGCGCGCGGGCGCGTCTACACTGAGGGTTCCCGCACAGCCTCAGGAGCCCAAGCAGATGCGTACACGCGAACTCGGCCAATCGGGCCTGAAGATTCCCGCGCTGGTGTTCGGCGGCAACGTGTTCGGCTGGTCCGCCGACGAGGCGACCTCGTTTCGCTTGCTGGATGCGCTGGTCGACGCCGGGCTCACCTGCATCGACACCGCCGACGTCTACTCGCGCTGGGTCCCTGGCCATGAAGGCGGCGAATCGGAGGCGCTGATCGGCAAATGGCTGAAGAAGACCGGCAAGCGCAACCAGGTGCAGATCGCCACCAAGGTCGGCATGGACATGGGCAACGGCCACAAGGGTCTGTCGGCGGTGTACATCGAGCAGGCGCTGGGGCGTTCGCTCAAGCGCCTGCAGACCGACCACATCGATCTCTACCAGTCCCACTGCGACGACCCGCACACCTCCATGGAGGAAACCATGGGCGCCTTTGCCGAAGCGGTGGAGAGCGGCAAGGTGCGGGTGATCGGCGCATCGAACCTGGAGGCCAGGCGCCTGCGCGAGGCCCGCGAGGTGTGCGAGCGTCTGAAGCTGCCGAATTACCAGAGCCTGCAGCCCAACTACAACCTCTACGACCGCGCCAACTACGAAACCCACCTCGAACCCACGGTACAGCAGCTGGGGCTGGGGGTGATCAGCTTCTATTCGCTGGCGGCGGGCTTCCTCACGGGCAAGTACCGCAGCGAGGCGGACCTGAACAAGAGCAGCGTGCGCGGCTACAAGGTGAAGAATTTCATGAACGAGCGCGGCTTCGCCATCATCGATGCGCTGGAGGACGTCGCCGGTGAACTGAACGCCACGCCGACCCAGGTCGCCCTGGCCTGGCTGATGGCCCGTCCCAGCATCACCGCGCCGATTGCCAGCGCGTCCCGCTTGGAGCAACTGCCGGACCTGATCGCAGCGGTCGACCTGAAGCTCGGTGACGAGGCGATCCAGCGGTTGAATACCGCCAGCGCGTATTGAAGGACGGGGCGACCTGTAGGAGCGGACTTCGTCCGCGATTGCCACCCGGTCAACGTCGGATATCGAACTCGTCCGCATCGAGATAGGCGGGGAAGCGCTCGCGGTAGGCCGCCAGCTCCGCCGCGCTCAGGGCGATCTGGAACACCCCGTCGGCATTGCCGGCCGCCAGCAGGCTGTCGCCCTGGAAGTCGAGCACCTGGCTGTCGCCGGAATAGGCGTGGCCCTTGCCGTCCTCCCCGACGCGATTGACCGCCGCCACATAGCAGAGGTTTTCAATCGCCCGCGCCGGCAGCAGCCGGTTCCAGTGCTGGCGGCGCGCGGCCGGCCAGTTGGCGGTGTAGAGCAACAGGTCGGTGCCCTGCGCATCGCGGCTCCACACCGGGAAGCGCAGGTCGTAGCAGACCAGCGGGCGAATTCGCCACCCCTTCCATTCCAGCAGCACCTGCTGTTCGCCCGCCGTGTAGTGCTGGTGCTCGCCGGCCATGCGGAACAGGTGGCGCTTGTCGTAGTGCTGCACCTCGCCGTCCGGGCGCGCCCAGAGCAGGCGGTTGCGATGGCTGCCGTCGGCAGCGCGGATGATCACGCTACCGCAGACCACGGCGTCGAGCCTCGACGCCTGCGCGCGCAGCCAGGCGTAGGTCGCGCCCTCCTCCGCTTCGGCCAGCGCCTCGGAGTCCATGGAGAAACCGGTGGTGAACATCTCCGGCAGGATCACCACGTCCGCGCCGCGGGCGCTCTCCAGCAGCGCCTCGAAGCGTTCGCGATTGGCCTTGGCGTCGTGCCAGACCAGGGTCGTCTGCACCAGCGCCAGTTTCAGGTCGGGCAGTTGAGTTAGATCGCGCATAGTCGTTCCGCTGCCTGGCGCAGCGTCTCCTCTTTCTTGGCGAAGCAGAAGCGCACCAGGCGCATGTTCGCCGGCGCCTGCTGGTAGAACACGGAAACCGGGATCGCGGCCACGCCGTGCTCGGTGGTCAGCCATTCGGACATGGCGACGTCATCGAGGTCCGGGCGGATCGCCGAGTAATCCACCACCTGGAAGTAGGTGCCGGCAGCACGCTGGAAGCGGAAGCGCGAGCCTTCCAGCAGGTCGCAGAACAGGTCGCGCTTGGCCTGGTAGAAGCCCGGCAGCTCGCGCAGGTGCTCGGGGTGCGCGGCCATGAAATCGGCCAGGGCGTGCTGCAGCGGCGTCACGCCGCAGAAGTTCACGTACTGGTGGATCTTGCGCATCTCCGCCGATAGCGCCGGCGGCGCCACCACGTAGCCGGTCTTCCAGCCGGTGACGTGATAGGTCTTGCCGAAGGAGCTGACGACAAAGGCGCGCGGGTACAGCTCGTCATGGGCCAGCACGCTGGCGTGCTGCACGCCGTCGTAGATCAGGTGCTCGTAGACCTCATCGCTGATCACGTAGATCTCGCGGTCGCGGATCAGCCCGGCGAGGCGATCCAGGTCCGCGCGGTCGATCAGCGCGCCGCTGGGGTTGTGCGGGCTGTTGAGGAAGATCAGGCGCGTGCGCGGGGTGATGGCATCGGCCAGGCGCTGCCAGTCGATGCGGAAATCCGGCTGGCTCAGCGCAACGTGCACGCAGCGGCCGCCGGCCAGCTCTACCGAAGGCTCGTAGCTGTCGTAGCAAGGGTCGAGGACGATGGCTTCGTCACCGGCGCGGATCAGCGCCTGTACCGCACAGAAGATGCCTTCGGTGGCGCCGGGGACGATGGTGACCTCGGCGTCGGCACTGACCTGGCGGCCATAGAACGCGGCCACCTTGGCCGCCACCTGTTCGCGCAGCGCTGGCAGGCCGGTCATCGGGCTGTACTGGTTGTGCCCGGCCAGCACATGGCTGGCTACCGCTTCGAGCAGCGGTGCGGGTGCGGGAAAGTCCGGGAAACCCTGGGAGAGGTTCAGCGCTCCGCTTTGCGCGGCGAGCTGGGACATGCGGGTGAAGATGGTGGTGCCGACATTCGGCAGTTTGCTGGTGAGCATGGCGTGACTACAGGCCGCAGGCAATTGAGAGGGAGGCCCCTACTCTATCGCCTGCGGCGTGCCGCCTGAAGACCGACAGACGTTATTTACGCTTGTCTTTCTTCTTCTTCTCCGCCTTCTTGTGGTGCGACATCAGGCGGCGCTTCTTGTTGACCTGGCGATCGGTGAGCTGGGTCTTCTTGCCCTCGAACGGGTTGTCACCGCCCTTGTACTCGATGCGGATCGGCGTACCGACCAGCTTCAGCACGCGGCGGAAGGTCTTCTCCAGGTAGCGCGTGTACGCCTTGGGCACCGCATCGACCTGGTTGCCGTGGATCACGATCAGCGGCGGGTTGGCGCCGCCCAGGTGAGCGTAGCGCAGCTTGATGCGTCGGCCGTTGACCATTGGCGGCTGGTGGACCTGGATGGCGTCCTCGAGGATCTGCGTGAGCTTGCTGGTGGGCCAGCGGGTCACGGCGGAACGGAACGAGTCCTGCACCGACTTGTACAGGTGGCCAACGCCGGTGCCGTGCAAGGCGGAGATGAAGTGGATGTCGGCGAAGTCAGCGAACATCAGCCGGCGCTCCAGCTCGGTCTTCACGTACTCGCGCTCGGCCGACTCCATGCCGTCCCACTTGTTCAGCGCGATGACCAGCGCGCGGCCGGTCTCCAGCACGAAGCCGAGCAGGTTGAGGTCGTGTTCGACCACGCCTTCGCGGGCGTCCATGACGAAGATGACCACGTTGGCGTCCTGGATCGCCTGCAGCGTCTTCACCACCGAGAACTTTTCCACCGCCTCGAAGATCTTGCCGCGACGGCGCACGCCGGCGGTGTCGATCAGGGTGTACTTCTCTTCGTTGCGCTCGAAGGGGATGTAGATGCTGTCGCGCGTGGTGCCCGCCTGGTCGTAGACGATCACCCGCTCTTCACCGAGCATGCGGTTCACGAGCGTGGACTTGCCGACGTTGGGACGACCGATGATGGCGATCTTGATGCCATCCTTCTCGCTCGGGCCGGGGATGCGCTTGGCTTCCTCGCCCTCGGCAACCTCTTCCAGTTCGCCTGGCAGGTCGTTGTCTTCCGGCGCCTCGGGCTCGGGAGCGAACATTTCGCCCAGCGCTTCCTGGAGCATCTGGGTGATGCCACGGCCGTGGGCGGCAGCGATCGGGATCGCGTGGCCCAGGGCCAGGGGGCTGAACTCGGCGCGGGCGATGTCCGGGTCGACGGTGTCGACCTTGTTCGCCACCAGGTAGGTGCGCTTGTTCTTCTTGCGCAGGTGGTCGGCGATCATCTCGTCGGCGGCGGTGAGGCCGGCGCGGGAATCCACCATGAACAGGACGGCGTCGGCCTCTTCGATGGCCTGCAGCGACTGCTCGGCCATCTTGGCATCGATACCCTCTTCGTCACCGGAAATACCACCGGTATCGATGACGATGAATTTCTTGCCCTGCCACTTGGCCTCGCCGTACTGGCGGTCGCGGGTCAGCCCTGCGTACTCGGCGACGATGGCGTCACGGGTGCGGGTCAGGCGGTTGAACAGGGTGGACTTGCCGACGTTCGGGCGGCCCACCAGGGCTATTACGGGAACCATGCGGCTCTCCAGGAAATTTCAGATTTTCAGAAAACACGACGGCCGCTGCCGTTTTTCACGGCAGCGGCCGGCAGTAACACTCAGCTTAGCGAATCGTGTAGGCGACCAGCTTGCCGCTGTTGCCGAACACGTACATCCAGCTGCCGACTACCAGCGGGCGAACCCGCACGCCGTCACCATCGACCTTCTCGCGGCCGACGAAACGACCGTCCACCTGGCTGAGCAGGTGCACGTAACCTTCCAGGTCGCCGACGACCACGTTGCTCGACAGCACGGCCGGAGCGGACAGCTGGCGGCGAGCCAGCGCGTCGTTGCTCCACAGCGAGGACGAGCCACGGGAGTCGAGGCTTTCCACGGTGCCGCTGGCCTGGCTGATGAACACGCTGCCGGTACCTTCGGCGACGCCGACGTAGCTGGACGCTTCACGCTGCCAGAGAACGCGGCCGGTGCCGACGTCCAGCGCCGCGGCGCGGCCCTGGTAGCTGGCGACGTAGAGAACGTTGTCCACCAGCAGCAGGCCACCGTCGATATCGACGACGCGGTCCAGTTCGGAACGGCCTTGCGGGATGGCGATGCGCTGCTCCCAGACCGGCAGGCCGCGCTCCACATCCACGGCGACGACCTTGCCGCTGGCCAGGCCCGCCAGGGCCAGACGGCCGGCGATCAGCGGAGCGCCAGTGCCGCGCAGGGTCAGCACCGGCACGGTGCCTTCGTAGATCCAGCGCTGGTTGCCGGTGGACGCGTCGAAGCCGATCAGCTTGTCGTCCTGGGTCTGCACCACCACCACGTCACCGTTGGTGGCCGGGGCTGCCAGCACTTCGCTGGTGACCTTGGCGCGCCACTTCTGCTCGCCCGAACCGGAATCCAGAGCAATCACGTCACCACGCAGGGTGCCCAGCAGGACCATGCCGTTGCCCACGCCGACGGCGCCGGAGATCGGCAGATCGAGATCTTTCTTCCACAGCACTTCGCCGCTCTCGCGCTGCATGGCCATGACGCGGCCTTCGGCAGACGCGGCGTAGATGGTCTGGCCATCCACGGCGGGTTCGAGCAGGTTGTAGAGGTCGCCCTGGCCGTCACCGACGGAGCGGCTCCACTGTTTCTCCAGGCGAACCTCTTCCTTGAAATCGGTCAGTTCGGCCGGCGGCAGTTCTTTCTTGCTATTGCTGCTGCAACCCACAGCCATCAGGGTCAGTGCCAGCAGTGCAACGTGTTTCCAACGCAACATCTCAGGCGTCTCCCTTGGCCAGGTCGTCGAGTTTCATCTGCAGGGCGCCAACGGCGGCGTCTTCAGGCAGCGCGGCCTTGGCCTTCTCGTAGGCGACGCGGGCGTCGTCATTGCGCTTGAGCTGCAGCAGCAGGTCGCCGCGCAGTTCTTCGCGGGTGGCGACGTAGGCTTTGTCGACAGTGCCGTCGAGCAGCTTCAGCCCTTCCTCGGCCTTGCCCTGGGCAGCCAGGACACGGGCCAGGCGCTGGCGGGCCAGCTCGCCGAGGGTGGCGTCCACCGGCTTGTCGACCACGGCCTTGAGCTCAAGGGCGGCGTCGTCCAGCTTGCCGTTGTCCACCGCGACCTTGGCGACGAACAGGCGGCCGTACTGGGCGTACGGGGTGCCGGGGAAGTCGGTGGTCAGCTTGCCGGCCAGTTCGGCGACCTTGGCGGTGTCGGGCTTGCCGCTCGGGTTCAGCGCGGTTTCCAGCAGGGCCTGGTAAATGATGGAAGCGCCCTGGGACTGGCTGGTCTGGTACTTTTTCCAGGCCTGCCAGCCGAACACCACGATCAGCGCCAGCGCGGCGCCGGTCAGCAGGGGCATGCCGTTGCGCTGCCACCAGTCCTTGATGTCAGCCAGTTGTTCTTCTTCGGTACGGTTACTCACCCCAATACTCCTATCCGCTCGATTCAGGCCTGCTGGAGGCAGGCAGCCAGGTGCTCGGGCAGAGCATCCCAGGCGATATTCTGTTGTTCGCCCTCGCCACGCAGGGGCTTGAAACCTACCACGCGGTTGGCCAGTTCGTCGTCACCCAGAATCATGGCGAACTGTGCGCCACTCTTGTCGGCCTTCTTGAACTGGCTCTTGAAGCTGCCGGCGCCGGCGTTGACCAGCAGGCGCAAGCCGGGAATGGCATCACGCAGCTTCTCGGCCAGGGTCAGCGCTGCCAGCTCCGCCGGCTCGCCGAAGGCGCAGACGTAGAGATCCGCCGGGCGGTTCAGCTCGGCAGGCACCACGCCCAGGGTTTCCAGCAGCAGCACCAGGCGCTCCACGCCCATGGCAAAGCCCACGCCCGGCGTCGGCTTGCCGCCGAACTGGCTGACCAGGCCATCGTAGCGGCCACCGCCGCAGACGGTGCCCTGGGCGCCGAGCTTGTCGGTGACCCATTCGAAGGCGGTGCGGCAGTAGTAATCCAGGCCGCGCACCAGCTTCTGGTTGATCTCGTAGCGCAGGCCGACCGCATCCAGACGGGCCTTCAGGCCCTCGAAGTGGGCGATCGACTCGTCGTCCAGGTAGTCGTGCAGGCTCGGCGCACCGACCAGCAGGGCCTGGGTGCTTTCCACCTTGCTGTCGAGGATGCGCAGCGGGTTGGTGGTCATGCGGCGCTGACTGTCTTCGTCCAGCTGCTCGAAGCGCTCCTGCAGGTAGGCCACCAGGTCGTCGCGGTAACGTGCGCGAGCCTCGCTGGAACCCAGGGTGTTCAGCTGCAGGGTCACGGCGTCGGCCATGCCCAGCTTCTGCCACAGGCGCCAGGTGAGGATGATCAGCTCGGCGTCGATGTCCGGGCCGGGCAGGTTGAAGACTTCCACGCCGATCTGGTGGAACTGGCGGTAGCGGCCTTTCTGCGGCTTTTCGTAGCGGAACATCGGGCCGGTGTACCACAACTTCTGTACCTGGCCACCGCCGGACAGGCCGTGCTCGAGCACAGCGCGCACGCAACCCGCGGTGCCTTCCGGACGCATGGTCAGGGATTCGCCGTTGCGGTCGAGGAAGGTGTACATCTCCTTGTCGACCACGTCGGTGCCTTCGCCGATGCCGCGGGCGAAGAGTTCGGTGAACTCGAGGATCGGCAGGCGGATCTCGCTGTAGCCGTAGCTGTCCAGCAGGCCGGCGAAGGTGCGTTCCAGATAACGCCAGGCCGGGGTCTGGTCCGGCAGGATGTCGTTCATGCCACGGATGGCTTGCAGGGACTTGCTCACGTAGGGTCCTTGTTGCGGTCAGCCGCGCACGATGAGTGCGGCGTCGGCCTCGGCCTTCTCGGCCGCTTTTTCGCGGATCAGCCGTTCCAGCTCATCCACCAGGTTATCGTTCTGCAGCTTCTGCGCCGGCTTGCCGTCGATGTAGATCAGGTTGCTCGGGGTGCCGCCGGTGAGGCCGATGTGCGCCTCCTTGGCTTCACCCGGGCCATTGACCACGCAGCCGATCACGGCGACGTCCAGCGGCACCAGCAGGTCTTCCAGGCGGCCTTCCAGCTCGTTCATGGTCTTGACCACATCGAAGTTCTGCCGCGAGCAGCTCGGGCAGGCGATGAAGTTGATGCCACGGGAGCGCAGGCGCAGCGACTTGAGGATGTCGAAGCCGACCTTGATCTCTTCCACCGGGTCGGCGGCCAGCGAGATGCGGATGGTGTCGCCGATGCCTTCGGCGAGCAGCATGCCCAGGCCGACGGCGGACTTCACGGTGCCCGAACGCAGGCCACCGGCCTCGGTGATGCCCAGGTGCAGGGGTTGTTCGATCTGCTTGGCCAGCAGGCGGTAGGCGGCCACCGCCATGAACACGTCGGAGGCCTTCACGCTGACCTTGAAGTTCTGGAAATCCAGGCGGTCGAGGTGATCGACGTGGCGCATGGCCGATTCCAGCAGCGCCTCGGGGGTCGGCTCGCCGTACTTCTTCTGCAGGTCCTTCTCCAGGGAACCGGCGTTGACGCCGATGCGGATCGGGATGTTGCGCTCGCGGGCGGCATCCACCACGGCTTTGACGCGGTCTTCGCGGCCGATGTTGCCGGGGTTGATGCGCAGGCAGTCGACGCCCAGTTCGGCCACGCGCAGGGCGATCTTGTAGTCGAAGTGGATGTCGGCAACCAGCGGTACCTTGACCTGCTGCTTGATCTTGCCGAAGGCCTCGGCAGCGTCCATGTCCGGCACGGAGACGCGGACGATGTCGGCGCCGGCGTCTTCCAGACGGCGGATCTGGGCCACGGTGGCCGCCACATCCAGGGTGTCGGTGTTGGTCATGCTCTGCACGGCGATGGGGGCATCCCCACCCACCGGCACGTTACCGACCCAGATCTTGCGGGACGGGCGACGTTTGATCGGAGACTCGCAATGCATCTTACTGTCCACCCAACTTCAGGCGAGCGGTGCCGCCGCGCGCCGGCGTGACTTCGACCGGCTGGCCGTTGTAGCTGACCTGGGCGCCCTGGGCGAAGCCCAGACGCAGCTGAACCGGCGCCTTGGCGGCGACTTCCAGCGAATCACCCTTGCGCTTGAGGCCCTCGAGGACGACCTTGCCATCGGCATCGGTCACCTGGGTCCAGCAGTCGGCGCTGAATTGAACCTTCACCACGCCTTGGCCGGCAGCGGCGACCACGGGCGCAGCAGGTGCCTCGGTCGAGGCGGCCGGGGCCACCGGTGCGGTCGGAGCGGCGGGCTGAACAGCCGGTTGCTGCGCCGGCACGGCCGGGGCCTGGGCCGGAGCGCTATCGGCGACAGCCGGAGCGCCCGGGGCAGCGGGAGTCGACGGCGCGGCCTCGGCCGGCGCCTCGTTGCTGCCGTTATCGCCGGCCGGTTCGCTCGGAACCGCTGGCGTATTGGCCTGATCCTCGGCGACAGCCTGGTCTTCCGGCTCGTCGAGGGTATGGATCTCGGTGGTGCCGTCGGCGCTCTCGACCTCGACGTGCTCCATGTTCAGGGCGCCGGTTTCGGCCGGGCGCGCGGAGCGTTCCTGCCACCAGAAGTAGCCGAAGGCGATCAGCACGGCCAGCAGGGCCAGGCTGAACAGGCGCAGCAGGTTGCGCGACAGGCGCACCGGCTCGACGACGCGGCCGAGGCTGTGCACGCTGCTGCCGGTGGCATCGGTGCCGGTGTACTGGTCGAAGGCCTGGACCATCTGGGCCTGGTCCATGCCCAGCAGCTTGGCGTAGGCGCGCACGTAGCCGCGCGCGAAGGTGTGACCCGGCAACTGGTCGAAAGAGCCCTGTTCGAGCTGGCGCAGGGCGCTCTCGGTCAGGTTCAGCTGGCCCGCGACCTGCGCGGTGCTCCAGCCCTTGTTCTCGCGCGCCTGGCGCAGTGCTTCGCCAGGGTTGGCGCGGGTCGTGCCGATGACATCGGCCTGCGACGTATTCATCATTTATCCGCCTGGTATGCCTGGTATTCAGGAGAAGCGGGATACAGGCGCTTGAGTTGCAGCCCGTAGCTGGCAGCGGTATCCCGGTCGTCGTAGATCTTTGCCAGTCGAATCCCCAGCAGCAGGCTGCGCGCGGTCTGCGGGCCCCGCTTGAGGTATTCCTCGTAGAACGCGCGAGCGGGTACGTACTCGCGGTCCTGGTAGTTCAGGTCGGCCAATTCGAGCAGAGCGCCCGTGGAATTGCGATTCAGGCGGATGGCCTTTTCGAAGAATTCCTTGGCTTGTGCGCGATTGTTGAGTTTCAGGCTGACCAGGCCGAGGTTCTCGAAGATGCGCGAGCGCTCGGAATAGAGCCCGTCCTCGGTGGCCTTCATGTAGGTGTCGTAGGCTTCCTGGTAGCGCTTCTGCTCGAACAGGAAACCTGCGTAGTTGTTGAGGATGCGCGCATCGCCCGAGCGCGAGGACAGCGCCTTGCGGAACTCGCTCTCGGCCAGCTTGGGCTCTTTCTCCACCTGGTAGACCACGGCCAGCGCGGCGTGGGCGTCGGCGCTGGAGGAATCGATGTCCAGCGCCTGGCGCAGCGGCACCTTGGCCTGTTCGGTATTGCCCATCTGCAGGTAGCCGATACCGAGCTGGATGTACGCGTCCCGGGCCTCGTCGCGGCCCTTCTCGGTTTTCAGAGGATCCTGTTTACCAGTCGTCACGCAACCCGTCAGCACGGTTGCCAACAGTAAGCACAGCGCGGCGCGCAGGGTCATCGGAATCCTCCCTCGTTCAGTTTCGATTGGCGTTGGTCGGAGCCTGTTCGGCATCCGCGGCCAGCTGTCGTACGGCGATATAGCGTTCGCTGCGGCGGGTGCGGTCCATCACCTGGCCCACCAACTGGCCACAGGCGGCGTCGATGTCGTCGCCGCGGGTGGTGCGAACGGTCACGTTGAAGCCGCTCTTGTGCAGCATGTCCTGGAAACGGCGGATGGCGTTGTTGCTCGGCCGCTCGTAGCCCGAATGCGGGAACGGATTAAACGGAATCAGGTTGATCTTGCAAGGGAAATCCTTGAGCAGTGCGATCAGCTGCTCAGCATGCTCGGGCTGGTCGTTGACGCCGGCCAGCAGGGTGTACTCCACGGTCAGCACGCGCTCCTTGCCCAGGCGCGTGATGTAGCGGTAGCAGGAGTCGAGGAGCATTTCGAGCGGGTACTTCTTGTTGATCGGTACCAGCTTGTTGCGCAGTTCGTCGTTGGGGGCGTGCAGCGACAGGGCCAGGGACACGTCGGTCACCTCGGCGAGCTTGTCGATCATCGGCACCACGCCGGAGGTGGACAGGGTCACCTTGCGCTTGGAAATACCGTAGCCGAGGTCTTCCATCATGATGCTCATGGCGCTCACGACGTTGTCGAAGTTCAGCAGCGGCTCGCCCATGCCCATCATCACCACGTTGGTGATGGCACGGTCGATCTTGCCCGGGATGGTCCCGAACGATTGGTTGGCGATCCAGACCTGGCCGATGATCTCGGCGGAAGTCAGGTCGCTGTTGAAGCCTTGCTTGCCGGTGGAGCAGAAGCTGCAGTCCAGCGCGCAACCGGCCTGGGACGACACGCACAGGGTGCCGCGGCCGCCTTGCGGGATGTACACGGTCTCGACGCAACTGCCCGAGGCCACGCGCACCACCCACTTGCGGGTACCGTCAGCGGAAATGTCCTGGCTGACGATCTCCGGGGGACGAATTTCGGCAACGGCCTCGAGCTTTTCGCGCAAGGCCTTGCCGACGTTCGTCATGGCGCTGAATTCCAGGGCGCCAAAGTGGTGAATCCATTGCATCACCTGGCCGGCGCGGAAGCGCTTTTCACCGATGGACTCGAAGAATTCCTCGAGCTGGGGCTTGGTCATGCCCAGCAGGTTGGCCTTTACAGCGGTATCAGTCATGGATTCACCCTCGCTCATTCGCCTGGATCAGCGAATGCGCTCGCACACCTCGGTGCTGGAGAAGAAGTAAGCGATTTCGCGAGCAGCGGAAGCTTCCGAGTCGGAACCGTGTACGGCGTTCTCGTCGATGGAAACGGCGAAGTCGGCGCGGATGGTGCCGGCGTCGGCTTTCTTCGGATCGGTGGCGCCCATCAGCTCACGGTTGCGCAGGATGGCGTCTTCGCCTTCCAGAACCTGAACGACGACCGGGCCGGAGGTCATGAAGGCAACCAGGTCCTTGAAGAAGGGACGCTCTTTGTGCTCGGCGTAGAAGCCGCCAGCTTCGCGCTCGGACAGCTGAACCATCTTGGAAGCGACAACGCGCAGGCCGGCTTTCTCGAAGCGGGTCAGGATTTCGCCGATGACGTTCTTGGAAACGGCGTCGGGCTTGATGATGGAGAAGGTACGTTGCAGGGCCATGGAAATAACTCCGAAAAGCAAGGTTGGTAATGCCAAGAAGCCCCTGGCGTGGCCAGGAGCTCCTGCGATTCTAGGGTTCGTCGCGCGCCACGCCCGTGGGGCGGCAGCCGCGAAACCGGCCCGACTGCGACAGGGCCGGCGGCTGGAAAATTCCCTCTGGGAAATTTTCGACAGCTCACCTAAAGATAAAACCCGCGAATTATACGCGGGTTCATGACAAATGGGTACGCGGCTCTGGCGAGCCGCACCCTCAGTCGGCTTCTTCGATCCAGGCGGCCTGGATGGCTTCCAGGACCTTTTCCCCACCGCGGGAAGGATCGTCGCTGAACTCCGGCAATGCCAGCACCCAGCGGTGCAGATCGACGAAATTCACGTAGCGCGGATCGACGTCCGGCTTGGACTCGGCCAGCTGGATGGCGATTTCGAGCACATCAACCCATTTCAGACTCATGTGGACGCTCCGCCTTTAGTGACCTTCGGACACCTGGTTGATGGTGTATTTCGGGATTTCCACCACCAGATCGGTCTCGCCGACCACAGCCTGGCAGGACAGGCGCGAATCCGGCTCCAGACCCCAGGCCTTGTCGAGCATGTCATCTTCCAGCTCGTCGGAGGCCTCCATCGAATTGAAGCCCTCGCGCACGATCACGTGGCAGGTGGTGCAGGCACAGGACATCTCGCAGGCGTGCTCGATCTCGATGCCATTGCGCAGCGCTGCCTTCATGATGGTTTCGCCCGGCTGGGCTTCGATCACCGCACCTTCGGGGCAGTGTTCGGCGTGGGGCAGAAAGACAATCTGCGGCATCTTCGCTTATTCCTCGATTTCGTTGAGCCGGCGACCGGCCAATGCGGCTTTGACGGTAGCGTCCATACGGCGCGCGGCAAAGGCGTCGGTCAGCTGGGACAGACGCTTGATCTGGTGTTCGATGGCAGCGGCGTCGCTGCCGGTGGCCAGCTCGCGCAGCGAGTCCATCCCGGCATCGATGACCAGGCGCTCATCGGCGTCGAGCAGGCGCTCGCCGTCGGCGTCCAGCGCGGACTGCACGGCCTCCAGCAGGCGCTGAGCCTCGACCTGCTGCTCGCGCAGGGCGCGGGCGGCCATGTCGTCGCCGGCATACTGGAAGGAATCCTGCAGCATGCGGGCGATTTCGCCATCGGTCAGGCCGTAAGACGGCTTGACCTGGATGCTCGCCTCGACGCCGGAGGACAACTCGCGGGCGGACACGCCCAGCAGGCCGTCGGCATCGACCTGGAAGCTGACGCGGATCTTCGCCGCACCGGCAACCATCGGCGGAATGCCGCGCAGCTCGAAGCGCGCCAGGGACCGGCAGTCCTTGACCAGCTCACGCTCGCCTTGCAGCACGTGGATCATCATGGCCGTCTGGCCATCCTTGTAGGTGGTGAACTCCTGGGCACGCGCCACCGGGATGGTGGTGTTGCGCGGAATCACCTTCTCCATCAGCCCGCCCATGGTTTCCAGGCCGAGCGACAGGGGAATCACGTCCAGCAGCAGCAGCTCTTCGCCGCGCTTGTTGCCAGCCAGGGCATCGGCCTGGATGGCGGCGCCAATGGCGACGACCTGGTCCGGGTCGATATCGGTCAGCGGCTCGCGGCCGAACAGCTCGCCCACCAGCTCGCGCACGCGCGGCACGCGGGTGGAACCACCGACCATGACCACGGCGCTGACTTCTTCCAGCTCGACGCCCGAATCACGCACGGCCCGGCGACAGGCCTTGAGGCTGCGCTGGATCAGCGGGTCGATCAGCGACTCCAGTTGCGCGCGGGTCAGCTCGCCGGACCAGCCTTCGTAGGCAACGGTTGCGCTGGCGCTGTCGGTCAGGGCTTCCTTGGCCGCGCAGGCGGTCTGCAGCAGGCGACGCTGGGCGCCCGGATCGAGGTCGGGCGAAATGCCGGCCTGCTCGATGATCCAGCCAGCGATGGCATGGTCGAAATCATCGCCGCCCAGGGCGGTATCGCCACCGGTGGCGAGGACTTCGAAGACGCCACGGGTCAGGCGCAGGATCGAAATATCGAAGGTACCGCCGCCCAGGTCATAGATGGCGACCAGGCCTTCGGCATTCTTGTCCAGGCCATAGGCGACGGCCGCGGCAGTCGGCTCGTTGAGCAGGCGCAGCACGTGCAGGCCGGCCAGACGCGCGGCGTCCTTGGTGGCCTGGCGCTGGGCGTCGTCGAAATAGGCAGGAACGGTAATGACCGCGCCCACCAGCTCGCCACCCAGGGTGGATTCGGCGCGCTGACGGAGGACACGGAGGATTTCAGCCGAGACTTCCACCGGGCTCTTGGCGCCCTGGACGGTCTCGATGAAGGGCATGTGCGATTCGCCCTGGGTGAAGCGATACGGCAATTGGCCGCCCAGCTGCTTCACATCTTCCAGGCCGCGCCCCATGAAGCGCTTGACCGAGATGATGGAGTTCAGCGGGTCTTGCGACGCATTGGCGCGCACGCTTTCGCCCACTTCGATGCGGTCGGCGAGATAGCGCACCGCCGAGGGCAGGATCACGGCGCCGCGATCATCCGGCAACGGGGCTGCAACGCCGCTGCGCACGGCAGCGACCAGGGAATTCGTGGTGCCCAGGTCAATCCCCACGGCCAGGCGACGCTGGTGTGGCTGGGGGCTTTGTCCGGGCTCGGCGATCTGCAGTAGGGCCATGCGGTTTCTAATCAGGCTATCGGGCGCGGCGCGAGCCGCGCGGATTAATCGTCGAGTCGCTCTTCGAGTTGACGCACTTCCTGCGCCAGCTTGTCGAGGAACTGCATGCGCCGCACCAGGCGTTCAGCCAGGTCGCGGCGGGCGGCGTCATCCCAGCAATCGGCGAAGTCCGCTTCCAGCTGTTGCTGGGCGGACTTCAGCTGACGCTTGAACTGCGCCACGCCATCGAGATCGGCGCTGTCCTGAAGGTCTTCCAGATCCTCGCGCAGCTGCATCTGCTGCAGAAGGAACTCCGGGTCCTGCACCGTGGCTTCCAGCGGCAACGCATCGCCGCGCAGGGCCAACAGGTACAGGGCACGACGCGGAGCACTCTTCAGCGTCTGGTAGGCATCGTTGAGCTCGGCGGCCTTGGACTGCGCCAGTCGCTGCTCGCGCTCGGAAGCATCGGCGAAACGGTCCGGATGGACGCTGCGCACCAGCTCACGGTAGCGGTTGCCCAGGGCTTCCAGGTCGATCCGGAAGCCCGGCTGCAGGTCGAACAGCGCGAAGTGACAGGGACTACCCACACCCGGCCTCAGACGTTGAAGCTTTCGCCGCAGCCACACTCACCGCGTACGTTCGGGTTGTTGAACTTGAAGCCCTCGTTGAGGCCTTCCTTGGTGAAGTCCAACTCGGTGCCGTCGAGGTAGACCAGGCTTTTCGGGTCGATGATGACCTTCACGCCGTGGCTCTCGAAGACCTGGTCCTCGGCTGCCAGTTCGTCGACGAACTCCAGCACGTAGGCCAGCCCGGAACACCCGGTGGTACGCACGCCAAGACGAATGCCCTCGCCCTTGCCGCGCCCTTCAAGGGAGCGGCGAACGTGATTGGCGGCGGCTTCGGTCATGCTGATGGCCATGGGAACTCCTTAACTTGCGAATCGCTTCAGAGCAGACCTTTCTTCTGCTTGTAGTCGCGCACGGCCGCCTTGATGGCGTCCTCGGCGAGCACCGAGCAGTGGATCTTCACCGGCGGCAGGGCCAGCTCTTCGGCGATGGTGGTGTTCTTGATGGATTCGGCTTCGTCCAGGGTCTTGCCCTTCATCCACTCGGTGGCGAGGGAGCTGGAGGCGATGGCCGAACCGCAGCCGTAGGTCTTGAACTTGGCGTCTTCGATGACGCCCTGCTCGTTGACCTTGATCTGCAGGCGCATCACGTCGCCGCAGGCCGGCGCACCGACCATGCCGGTGCCGACGTCCGGATCTTCGGCGTTGAGCTTGCCGACGTTGCGCGGGTTTTCGTAGTGGTCGATGACCTTGTCACTGTAAGCCATGGCTAATCCTCACTTCTATGGGGCGGGTCAGTGGGCCTGCCATTCGACCTTGGACAGGTCGACACCCTCTTTGAACATATCCCACAGCGGCGAGAGTTCACGCAGCTTGGAAACGGCTTCCACCACCTTCTTGGCGGCGTAATCGACCTCTTCTTCCGTGGTGAAGCGGCCGAAGCTGAAACGGATGGAGCTGTGCGCCAGTTCGTCGTTGCGACCCAGGGCGCGGAGCACGTAGGACGGCTCCAGCGAGGCCGAGGTGCAGGCGGAACCGGACGAAACGGCCAGGTCCTTGAGCGACATCATCAGCGACTCGCCCTCGACGTAGTTGAAGCTGACGTTGAGGATGTTCGGCGCGTAGGAAGTCGGGCTGCCGTTGAGGTACAGCTCTTCCAGGTCCTGCACCTGATCGAAGAAGCGCTTGCGCAGGCCTTCGATGCGGGCCATTTCCTGGTGCATTTCTTCCTTGGCGATGCGGAAAGCTTCGCCCATGCCGACGATCTGGTGGGTCGCCAGGGTGCCCGACCGCATGCCGCGCTCGTGGCCGCCACCGTGCATCTGGGCTTCCAGGCGCACACGCGGCTTGCGGCGCACGTACAGCGCGCCCATGCCTTTGGGGCCGTAGACCTTGTGCGCGGAGAAGGACATCAGGTCGACCTTGAGTTTCTCCAGGTCGATGTCCACCTTGCCAGCGGACTGGGCGGCGTCGACGTGCAGCAGGATGCCGCGGGAGCGGGTCAGCTCGCCGATGGCGGCGATATCGTTGATGCTGCCGACTTCGTTGTTCACGTGCATGACCGAGACCAGGATGGTGTCGTCACGCAGCACGGCCTCGACCATCGCCGGGGTGATGATGCCCTCGGGGGTCGGTTCCAGGTAGGTCACTTCGAAACCTTCGCGCTCCAGCTGGCGGCAGGTATCCAGGACCGCCTTGTGCTCGATCTTCGAGGTGACGATGTGCTTGCCCTTGGTCGCGTAGAAGTGCGCGACACCCTTGATGGCGAGGTTGTCGGACTCGGTGGCACCGGACGTCCAGACGATCTCGCGGGGGTCGGCATTGACCAGTTCGGCGACCTGGCGACGGGCGTTCTCAGCCGCTTCCTCGGCCTTCCAGCCGAAGACGTGGGAGCGCGAGGCCGGGTTGCCGAAATTGCCGTCAACCAGCAGGCAGTCGGCCATTTTCTGAGCGACACGCGGATCCACCGGGGTGGTGGCGGAGTAGTCGAGGTAAATCGGCAATTTCATCAGGTAACTCCTACAGGCGGGCGTTCGCTCAATCGATGGCGGACGCTTCAATCTTGTCGAGGCGCGGCGGCTTGCTGCCCGAGCAGCGACGCTCGTCCTGGCGCTGGGCGACCTCTTGAACTTCGCGGCGCTCGACCAGGTCGGCCAGGCTGATGCCGCTGAGGAACTCATGAATCTGCTGGCTGAGGTCGCACCACAGATGGTGGGTCAGGCAGGTATCGCCGGAGTGGCAGTCGCCCTGACCCTGACAGCGGGTGGCGTCGACCGACTCGTTGACGGCATCGATCACCTGAGCGACGTGGATGCCGGTCATATCGCGGGACAGCTGGTAACCGCCGCCCGGACCGCGCACGCTGACCACCAGGTTGCCACGGCGCAACTTGGCGAACAGCTGTTCCAGGTAGGACAGGGAAATACCCTGGCGCTCGGAGATATCGGCGAGAGAAACCGGGCCACGCTGGGCGTGCAACGCCAGGTCGAGCATGGCGGTGACGGCATAGCGGCCTTTGGTGGTCAATCGCATGGGAAAATCCGGAAGAATCGCTGGTATGGCGGGAGTATGCTCTTTTCCGACTATTTAAGTCAACTATAAGACCTATTACTTTAGTCGGAATTAGCCAGCGAACGGCGGCATATTGTAGCAGGCCACCGTTGTCGGCGCATCACTGCGCCGACTGACTGGTCTCTTCGCCCTTCACACCGGCGAAGTCCTCTTCCCGCAAAGCCGGAAGATCTTTCGCACAGTAGTCGCTACCCAGGGCTGTCAGCGCTTTGCACATGCCCTCGAGGCGGCCATCGACGGCCTGCAGGTGATCGAGCAACTGGCCGATGGCGCGAGCCACCGGGTCGGGCATGTCCTGGCTGACACCATAGGCATCGAACCCGAGTTTTTCTGCCATGGCCTGGCGCTTGGCGGCCTGATCCGCGTCATCCTTGACGATGATGCGGCCCGGAATCCCCACCACGGTGGCCCCCGGCGGCACCTCCTTGGTGACCACGGCATTGGACCCGACCTTGGCGCCAGCACCGACGGTGAACGGGCCGAGCACCTTGGCGCCCGCCCCCACCACCACGCCGTCGGCCAGGGTCGGGTGGCGCTTGCCCTTGTTCCAGCTGGTGCCGCCCAGGGTCACGCCCTGATAAAGGGTCACGTCGTCGCCGATCTCGGCGGTTTCGCCGATGACGATGCCCAGGCCGTGGTCGATGAAGAAGCGGCGACCGATCTTGGCGCCCGGATGAATCTCGATGCCGGTCATCCAGCGACCGAAGTTCGACACCATGCGCGCCAGCCACTTCCAGCCGGAACGCCACAGACCATGAGCCAGGCGGTGCAGCCAGACGGCATGCAGGCCCGGGTAGCAGGTGAGCACCTCGAAGGCGTTGCGCGCCGCCGGGTCTCGATGGAATACGCTCTGGATATCTTCGCGTACACGCTCAAACATCTTCATCACTCCGCTTGGAAAGCTCCCCGCGGGCAGCTTTCTGGGTCTCGGTGAGAATACCCCGCAGGATATTCATCTCCAGCTTGCTGACACCGGCGCGACCGTACAGACGGCGCAGGCGCGACATCAGGTGGCGCGGCTTCTGCGGGTCGAGGAACTGGATATCCACCAGGGTCGACTCCAGGTGCGCATAGAAGCGCTCCAGCTCATCCGACGTTACCGGGATACTATTGAGCATCGCGGTGGACTCGACCTTCTCCTGCTTGGTCGGCTGCCCCTGAACGGCCAGCCAGGCCATGCGCACCTCGTAGACCAGCACCTGCACCGCGGTCGCCAGGTTCAGCGAGCTGAACTCGGGATTGGCCGGGATGTGCACGTGGAACTGACATCGCTGCAGCTCTTCGTTGGTCAGGCCGGCGTATTCGCGACCAAACACCAGCGCAACCTCCCCACCCTGCTGGACATGCTCCAGGCTGGTGGTTGCGCACTCGCGGGGGTCGAGCAGCGGCCAGGGGATGCGGCGATCGCGCGCGCTGGTGCCGAGCACCAGGCTGCAACCGGCCAGGGCATCTTCCAGGGTGGGCACGACCACGGCCGCATCGAGAATGTCATCGGCGCCGGAGGCGCGGGCGCGAGCCTCGCCACTGGGGAAATCCATCGGATCGACCAGCACCAGGCGCGACAGGCCCATGTTCTTCATCGCACGGGCCGTACCGCCGATATTGCCGGGATGGCTGGTGTTGACCAGCACCACGCGAATTTTGTCGAGCAACGCGCGACTCCACACAAAAGCGAAAAAGGGAGGGAATCCTACCGCAGCAGTGGGTCTTGCGCCACGCAGGCGACAGGTCGCTCTATGAACGCCGGCGCTTTCTGCTAGAATGTCCGGCTTTCTTTAACGACCCAGGTGACCTCTCCATGCAGCCTATGCTGAATATCGCCCTGCGCGCCGCTCGCAGCGCCGGTGAACTGATCTTCCGCTCCATCGAACGCCTGGACACCCTGTCGGTCAACGAGAAAGAAGCCAAGGACTACGTCACCGAAGTCGATCGCGCGGCCGAACTCTCCATCGTCACCGCCCTGCGCAAGGCCTACCCGAACCACGGGATCATGGGCGAAGAAGGCGGCATGCTCGAGGGCAGCGGCGAAGGCGCCGACTACCTGTGGATCATCGATCCGCTGGACGGCACCACCAACTTCATCCACGGCGTTCCGCACTACGCCGTCAGCATCGCCTGCAAATACCGCGGCCGCCTGGAGCATGCCGTAGTCCTCGACCCGGTCCGCCAGGAAGAATTCACCGCCAGCCGTGGCCGTGGCGCCGCCCTGAACGGCCGCCGCCTGCGCGTGAGCAACCGCAAGAGCCTGGAAGGCGCCCTGCTGGGCACCGGCTTCCCGTTCCGCGACAGCCAGATGGACAACCTGGACGCCTACCTGGGCATGTTCCGCAGCCTGGTCGGCCAGACCGCCGGCATCCGCCGCGCCGGCGCCGCCAGCCTGGACCTGGCCTACGTCGCCGCCGGCCGTTACGACGCCTTCTGGGAGTTCGGCCTGTCCGAGTGGGACATGGCTGCCGGCGCCCTGCTGATCCAGGAAGCAGGCGGCCTGGTGAGCGACTTCACCGGCGGTCACGAATTCCTCGAAAAAGGCCAGATCGTGGCCGGCAACACCAAGTGCTTCAAGGCACTGCTGACCAGCATCCAGCCGCACCTGCCGGCGTCGCTCAAGCGCTGAGCCCGAGCGGATGAAAAAGCCCGGCAATGCCGGGCTTTTTTGTGCCTGTGATATGCCCCTGCAGGAGCAACTGTCTTCATCTGAAAATCCGTGCGTGTATTTCCCTCTCCCTAACCCTCTCCCTGAAGGGAGAGGGGACTGATCGGTGCAGGAGGAATCCGTGACGCCAGCCGGCACGTGCAGCTCCCTCTCCCTTCAGGGAGAGGGCGGGGGGAGAGGGCAGCCGCCGGTGCGATGCTTAGGCAGAAGCAACGCAGCGCGCCGCCCTGCGCGACGGCCTGAATACCGGCCTGCCTGCCGGATCGCGGGCATGGCCCGCTCCTACACTCGCCCCCGCGCCGAAAAGAAAAAGGCGCCCATCGGGCGCCCTTTTCGTTCCACACCTGGCGACTGCTTATTGCTGACCCAGGATCAATCGGCCGCTCTTGTCGACCGGAATCTGCGAGCCCGGGTCACGGTCCATGCGAACCTGGCCGGCCTTGCCATCGAGCAGGTACTTCACATCATAGCCGACAACCTTCTCGCTGGTGTCGTTGACGGTGCTGCAGCGGGTTTCGGTGGTGGTGTAGGTGTCACGCTCCTGCATGCCTTCCTGCACCTTGTTGCCCGCGTAGCCGCCGCCAATGGCGCCCGCCACGGTGGCGATCTTCTTGCCGTTGCCGCCGCCGATCTGGTTGCCCAGCAGGCCGCCGGCGATGGCGCCAATCGCCGTACCGGCGATCTGGTGGGTGTCCTTGACCGGGCGCTGGTGCGTCACTGCCACGTCCTTGCAGACCTGGCGCGGATTCTTGATGGTTTCCTTGACCGGTTGAACGGCGAGCACCTCGGCGTATTGCGGCGCGCGGTCCACCAGACTGTAGGTAGCCACGGCGCCACCGGCAGTCACGCCTACAGCGCCCAGCACGGTACCGATTAGCAACGACTTGTTCATAGGGTTCTCCTGGTCTTTCTTCTCATTCGGGCCTAGCCCTTTACCTTGCCTTGGAGCAACTTTTTTGTCAGAAAGTTCCGGCTGTTTCGTGACATAACCCCTACAAATGAAAACTCCCGCCGAAGCGGGAGTTTTCTCTGCAGCCAGCAAGCGCTCTATCACGGGCGCTCGTCGACTTCCTTGCTCGGCGGAGGAATCAGGTCCTCGCTGGACAGGTTCAGCCAGATCAGCACCACGTTGGCGATGTAGATCGACGAGTAGGTACCCGCCATCACACCGACGAACAGGGCGATGGAGAAGCCGAACAGGTTATCGCCGCCGAAGAACAGCAGGGCAGCAATCGCCAGCAGGGTCGACACCGAGGTGGCGATGGTCCGCAGCAAGGTCTGGCTGGTCGAGATGTTGATGTTCTCGATCAGGTTGGCCTTGCGCAACACGCGGAAGTTCTCCCGCACCCGGTCGAAGATCACGATGGTGTCGTTGAGCGAGTAGCCCACCACCGCCAGCACCGCCGCGAGCACGGTCAGGTCGAAGGTGATCTGGAAGAACGACAGCACGCCCATCACGATGATGGCGTCGTGGATCAGCGAGAGGATCGCGCCCAGGGCGAACTTCCACTGGAAGCGGAAGCCCACGTACAGCAGGATGCCGCCCAGCGCCAGGAGCATGCCGAGGCCGCCCTGGTCGCGCAGCTCTTCACCCACCTGCGGGCCGACGTACTCGACGCCGTTGACCTTGGCCGGGTTGGACGCGTCGGCCTTCTGCAGCGCGGCAGCGACCTTCTTGCCCAGCTCCGGGTCTTCGCTGGGCATGCGCACCAGCACGTCGCGGGTATCACCGAAGCTCTGCACCACGGCTTCGCTGTAGCCGGCGGCGACGAGTTCTTCGCGCACCTTGGACAGGTCCGCCGGCTGCTCGTAGGTCAGCTTGATCGACGTACCGCCAGTGAAGTCCAGGCCGAAGTTGATGCCTTTGAAGACCCAGCTGCCAAGAGCGATCAGGGTGAGGATCAGGGTGGCGGCGAACGCAATGTTGCGCACGCCCATGAAGTTGATAGTACCGATCTTGATATTCATCTCTGGCCCCTTAGATCCACAGCTTCTTCACGTCGCGGCCGCCGTAGATCAGGTTCACCATTGCGCGGGTGACCAGAATGGCAGTGAACATCGAGGTAAGGATACCCAGGGACATGGTCACGGCGAAGCCCTTCACCGGGCCGGTGCCCATGGCGTAGAGGATGCCGCCGACCAGCAGCGAGGTCAGGTTGGCGTCGATGATCGCGGTGAAGGCACGGTTGAAGCCCTCGTGGATTGCCCGCTGTGTCGACATGCCTGCCGCCAGTTCCTCGCGTATCCGCGAGAAGATCAGCACGTTGGCGTCCACCGCCATGCCCATGGTCAGCACGATACCCGCGATGCCCGGCAGGGTCAGGGTCGCGCCGAGAATCGACATCAGCGCCACCAGCATGACCATGTTGAAGCCCAGGGCCACCGTGGCGATCACACCGAAGAAGCGGTAGATGACGATGATGAACAGGGACACGAAGACCATGCCCCACAGGGAGGCGTCGATGCCCTTGGCGATGTTGTCCGCACCCAGGCTCGGGCCGATGGTGCGTTCTTCGGCGAAGTACATCGGCGCGGCCAGGCCACCGGCACGCAGCAGCAGGGCCAGTTCCGAGGACTCGCCCGGAGCGTCCAGGCCGGTGATGCGGAACTGGTTGCCCAGCGGCGACTGGATGGTCGCCAGGCTGATGATCTGCTTCTCTTCCTTGAACGCCGGCACCGCGACGTCCTGCTCGACGCCATCGACGACCTGCTTGGTGTAGCGGGTAACCGGCTTCTGCTCGATGAACACCACCGCCATGCTGCGGCCGACGTTGTTGCGGGTCGCGCGGTTCATCAGCTCGCCGCCGTGGCCATCCAGGCGGATGTTCACCTGCGGGCGGCCGTTCTCGTCGAAGCTGGCGCTGGCGTCGGTGACCTGGTCACCGGTGATGATTACGCCACGCTCCAGGGTCGCCGGCGGTCGACGCGGCTCGCGGAACTCGAAGGTCTCGGTGGAGGACTTGATCGCATCCGGCTCGGCGGCCAGGCGGAACTCCAGGTTGGCGGTCTTGCCGAGGATGCGCTTGGCTTCGGCGGTGTCCTGCACGCCCGGCAGCTCGACGACGATGCGGTTGGCGCCCTGACGCTGTACCAGCGGTTCGGACACGCCCAGCTCGTTCACGCGGTTGCGGACGGTGGTGAGGTTCTGCTTGATGGAGTATTCGCGGATTTCAGCCAGCTTGGTGGCGGTCATGGTCAGGCGCAGGACCTGCAGGCCATTGCGCTCGCTCTGGGTGGCTTCGAAATCGCGGAAGTCCTTGGCGACGATCGCCTTGGCCTTGTCCAGGTCGGCGTCTTCGCTGAAGCCCAGCTGGATGCCGCCATCCTGCACGGGCAGGCTGCGGTAGCGCACGCGCTCTTTGCGCAGGGCACTCTTGACCTCGTTCTCGTAGACCTTCAGGCGTGCGTCCACGGCCTTGTCCATGTCCACTTCCAGCAGGAAGTGCACACCACCAGACAGGTCCAGGCCCAGCTTCATCGGGTGGGCGGCGATGTTGCGCAGCCAGTTCGGGGTGGTCTGGGCGAGGTTCAGGGCCACGACGTAGTCGTCACCCAGCGCGCGGCGGACGATGTCCTTGGCCGGCAGCTGGTCTTCCTGCTTGACCAGGCGGATCAGGCCGCTGTTCTTGCCCAGCGAGCCCGCCTTGACGGCGATCCCGGCATCGGCGAGCGCCTTGCTGGCCTTGTCGACGTCGGCCTGGGTAACCTGCAGCGCGGTGCTCGCGCCGCTGATCTGCACGGCCGGATCGTCCGGATAGAGGTTGGGTGCGGAATAGATGAAACCGACGGCCAGGACCGCCAGGATCAGCAGATACTTCCACAGGGGATACTTGTTGAGCATGACACCGCCCGTTATGACGCGGGGCGCATCTTGCGCCCCGTCGGTTGGGTTTCTATGGGGTGGATCAGATCGCCTTCAGGGTGCCTTTCGGCAGGGTCGCGGCGATCGCGGCCTTCTGGAACTTCAGCTCGACGTTGTCGGAAACCTCGACGACGACGAAGTCCTCGGCGACCTTGGTGACCTTGCCGGCGATACCGGCGGAGGTGACGACTTCATCGCCCTTCTGCAGGCCGGACAGCAGGTTCTTGTGCTCCTTGGAGCGCTTGGCCTGGGGACGCCAGATCATCAGGTAGAAGATGACCAGGAAACCGACCAGGAAGACCCACTCGAAGCCGGTGCCGGCCGGGCCGGCAGCAGCGGCGGGGGCTGCGGCGTCAGCGTAGGCAGCGGGGATCAGAAAACTCATTGGAAACTCCTGTCTCAAAAGCTGGAAAGGTCAGTCCGCCAGCGGCGGCACGGGTAGGCCGCGCTTGGCATAGAAGGCGTCGACAAAGTTCGCCAATGTACCCTGTTGGATTGCCTCGCGCAAACCAGCCATAAGCCGCTGATAATGCCGCAAGTTGTGGATGGTATTGAGCATGCTGCCGAGCATTTCGCCGCACTTGTCCAGGTGGTAGAGGTAGGCGCGGGAGAAGTGCTTGCAGGTGTAGCAATCGCAGGTCGGGTCCAGCGGAGACTCGTCGTGTTTGTGCACCGCGTTGCGAATCTTGATCACCCCGGTGTCAACGAAAAGGTGGCCATTGCGCGCGTTGCGGGTGGGCATGACGCAGTCGAACATGTCGACGCCCCGGCGCACACCTTCCACGAGGTCTTCGGGTTTGCCCACACCCATCAGGTAACGAGGTTTGTCCGCCGGCATGTGCTGGGGCAGGAAGTCCAGCACGCGGATCATTTCCTCCTTGGGCTCGCCCACCGAAAGCCCGCCGATGGCCAGGCCGTCGAAGCCGATCTCCTGCAGGCCGTCGAGCGAGCGCATGCGCAGTTCCTCGTGCATGCCGCCCTGGACGATGCCGAAGAGCGCCGAGGGGCTGTCGCCGTGGGCGACTTTCGAGCGTTTGGCCCAGCGCAGCGAGAGCTCCATGGAGCGCTTGGCCACGTCGAACTCGGCCGGGTACGGGGTGCATTCATCGAAGATCATCACGATGTCCGAGCCCAGCGCGCGCTGCACGGCCATGGACTCTTCCGGCCCCATGAAGACCTTGGCGCCGTCCACAGGCGAGGCGAAGTACACGCCCTCTTCCTTGATCTTGCGCAGCGCGCCCAGGCTGAACACCTGGAAGCCGCCCGAGTCGGTGAGGATCGGCCCCTTCCACTGCATGAAGTCATGCAGGTCGCCGTGCTTCTGGATCACCTCGGTGCCCGGACGCAGCCACAGGTGGAAGGTATTGCCGAGGATGATCTGCGCGCCGATGCCCTCGATGTCGTGCGGGAGCATGCCCTTCACGGTGCCGTAGGTGCCCACCGGCATGAACGCCGGGGTTTCCACCACGCCGCGGGGGAAGGTCAGGCGGCCGCGGCGGGCCTTGCCCTCGGTGGCCAGCAGTTCGAATGTCATGAAGCTCATGGATCAGTCCTCGGGGCCGCGCGGTGCCGGGTTGCGGGTGATGAACATGGCATCGCCGTAGCTGAAGAAGCGGTAGCCCTGCTCCACTGCCGACGCGTAGGCGGCCATAGTCTCGGGGTAGCCGGCGAAGGCCGAGACCAGCATCAGCAGGGTGGATTCCGGCAGGTGGAAATTGGTCACCAGGGCGTCGACCACATGGAACGGCCGCCCGGGGTAGATGAAGATGTCGGTGTCGCCGCTGAACGGCTTGAGCACGCCATCGCGGGCGGCGCTTTCCAGCGAGCGCACGCTGGTGGTGCCGACGGCCACCACCCGGCCGCCGCGCGCCTTGCAGGCGGCCACGGCGTCGACCACATCCTGGCTGACTTCCAGCCATTCGTTGTGCATGTGGTGGTCTTCGATGCGCTCCACGCGCACCGGCTGGAAGGTGCCGGCGCCGACGTGCAGGGTGACGAAGGCGGTCTCCACGCCCTTGGCGCGGATCGACTCCAGCAGCGCCTCGTCGAAATGCAGGCCGGCGGTCGGGGCGGCCACGGCACCGGCGCGCTCGGCGTAGACGGTCTGGTAGCGCTCGCGGTCGGCGGCGTCGTCCGGGCGGTCGATATAGGGCGGCAGCGGCATGTGGCCGACGCGTTCCAGCAACGGCAGCACCTCTTCGCTGAAGCCCAGCTCGAACAGCGCGTCGTGGCGCTGCAGCATCTCGGCCTCGCCGCCGCCGTCGATGAGGATCTTCGATCCCGGCTTGGGCGATTTGCTGGAGCGCACGTGGGCCAGCACGCGGTGGCTGTCCAGCACGCGCTCCACGAGGATTTCCAGCTTGCCGCCGGAGGCCTTCTGGCCGAACAGGCGGGCAGGAATCACCCGGGTGTTGTTGAACACCATCAGGTCACCCGGCTTGAGGAAGCCGAGGATGTCAGCGAATTGCCGATGGCTGAGCTCGCCGCTCGGGCCGTCCAGCACCAGAAGGCGGCTGGAACGGCGCTCAGGGAGCGGGTGGCGGGCGATCAGCGCCTCGGGCAGGTCGAAATGAAAGTCAGCGACGCGCATGGGGAGAGCTATCTCGAAGGGGCGCACATCTTACTGGAATTGCCCATTTCTGACCATGCGAGCCGATTGACCGGCGCAGAGCGCCTCCCTATACTGCCGCGCCATTGCCTCGGTGGCGGAATGGTAGACGCGGCGGATTCAAAATCCGTTTCTGGCGACAGAGTGAGAGTTCGAGTCTCTCCCGGGGCACCACCTCATTGTTTCAGGACTTCCCAAGAAGTCCCGAAACCCACGAAGAACCGGCCCTCTGGCCGGTTTTTTGTTGCCTGCGATTCCCAACCAAACCCTTGTAAGCCCATCGATTTGGGGGCATATATGGGGGAATCTGAGTTCGGTCACGGACGATTCCCCCAGAATGAGCGCAACCCTAGACGACTCGGGCCTCTCAGCCCTGCAGCCCAAAGACCGCCCCTACAAGGTAAGTGCCGGCGCCGGCCTCTTCCTGGAGGTGAACCCCCACGGCTCGAAACTGTGGCGCCTCAAGTACCGGTTCGGCGGCAAGGAAAACAAGCTCTCCCTGGGCGCCTTCTCTGCTGTCTCTCTGGAGCAGGCACGCCAAGCTCGAGATGAAGCTCACGCGATGCTGAAAGCCGGCATCGATCCGAGCGCAGTGCGGAAAGAGGCGAAAGCTGAGCAACAGAATCAGCGGGCAAGGGCGAAGGCCTTCCGCTTGGTCATGTCACTCGATGGCGCTCTCACCATCGAAACCCCGGCGCAAATCCTCAATCTCAATCCAGCCCAGACGGCAGCCATCCGCGCCTTCCTTCATGCCGTCCCAATGGGAGGCTCCGATGCCTCTGACTGATAGCGCCATCAAGGCAGCCAAGCCGAAGGAAAAGCCGTACAAGCTCAGCGACGCCCAGGGCCTCTACCTGCTGATCAATCCCAACGGTTCGAAGCTGTGGCGGTTCAAGTACCGGGTACGAGGAACAGAGAAAGGGCTGGCGCTCGGCACCTATCCGACGGTCACCCTGCTGCAGGCTCGCAAGAAGCGCGACGACGCACGTCAGCAACTGGCCGAAGGCAAAGACCCTTCCCTGGAGCGTAAGGCGCAGAGAGAGGCGGCGATTATCGACAGCCTCACCTTTGAGGTAATTGCTCGCGAGTGGCATGAGTACCGTCGCCCGCGGTGGGCTAAATCCACCGCCGACAAAACCATGGCTTATCTCGAGTCTGACCTGATTCCAGCGCTGGGCAAAAAACCATTCAAGGCAATCACCCGGCCGGAGCTGGTGGCGCTGGTTCGAAGCATCGAGGCGCGCGGCGCATTCAACGTCGCCAAGAAGTCGCGTCAGTGGCTTAGCCAGATCTTCCGCTACGGACTGGCCAAAGGAGTGATCGAGCTGAACCCAGCCACAGACCTGGACGTGGTCGCTGCTCATGCCCCCGCGCTCCGGCATCACCCCCACGTTTCATTCCAGGAGCTTCCCCAGCTACTGCAGCGAATTGAGGAGGCACGAATCAACGTGCTGACCAAGCACGCAATCAACTTACTGGTGCTCACAGCAGTTCGACCTGGTGAACTCCGCATGGCGCCCTGGAGCGAGTTCGATCTGAAGAAGGCGACCTGGACGATTCCTAAGGAACGGATGAAGGCTCGCCGCCCCCACATCGTCCCCCTCCCCCGCCAGGCCGTCGCCATCCTCAAGGAGCTCCACGAAGTCACCGGCGAATATGAGTTGGTCTTCGCCGGCAGGAACAACACTAAGCGCCCGATGAGCGAGAACACCATCAACAAGGCGCTGAGCGAAGCCGGGTACAAGGATCGGCAAACCGGTCACGGCTTCCGGCACCTGCTCAGCACCGAACTGAACAGCCGTGGCTACAACCGGGACTGGATCGAAAAGCAGCTGGCGCACGGTGATAAGGACGAGATGCGTGACACTTACAACCACGCAACCTACCTCGAGCAGCGCCGCGAGATGATGCAGGACTGGGCGGACAGCCTGGAGCAAAAGGCCTAACGCCAAGGAGAGAACATGGAAAAGATAGATCGGGTGGAGGATCTGCCGGAATGGTTCAGCATGGAGAATTACCAAGCTGCAGAATCGTTCGGCCCGTTGAAGTGGTATGAGCAGCTAGCTATCCGGCAGTACTTGTTCACTCTGCTGCGCTTGAGGGATGAGGCCGACAAACGCTGGGCCAAGGACGCTGCAGCCACATTTGAGCGCGACGTCAAAATGATCCGGGGCGTTGACGTCGCAGTCGCAAGGATTGACGGTTTTTTCGGGGATCGCAGCATCGCAGAATTCCTGAGGGAGAGCCGACAAGGAGTTCACGCACTCACCTTCCGACACCTCAGAGAGCACGCGCGCAATCAGGAGGACTGTTTTGATAATCCAGGCAAATGGTTTGACGGGCTCAATGAGTTGGCAAACAGCCAAGACAGTGAAAAAAACCTGGATCTGAATACTCCGTTAACCCTCGGCACATTCCTCAACCCCACCCCTCACTTGGGGGTCGCAGGTGTCAACCTCAACCTCCCAGACAGCGTGCTCATTGAAAGCTTCTCTAGATGGCTTCTGGAGACGCGAAAGACTCGAGGACAGTCAACTGAGCGAAGGTACTACCGCCCGAACTTCCAACGATGGGCGCGCTCTGGCGTTCTGCCATACCTAGACCTGAAGGCCTGGGCTCAGGAAGTCGGAGCACACATCCCAGATCGAGTTATGGCTGCGGCGATCATGCCCCGTCTCGATTTCGGTGAGGGCAATCTCCGCAAAACTGTAGCTCCAACCGCACTGGGGCTGATGGATGATCTTTCAGAGCTACAGTCCCTCGCCGCATTGGAGGCGGAATCCTGCAGCCCTGCATTCGACGAAGTGGAAAAATAAGGCCACCGAAAATTTCCGGAAAATGAAGGAGCACCCAAACTTCCGGAACTTTTTGATAGGCGAAACTTGGATCGAACCTCTCAGCCATGATGTATTTAATCCGTAGCCATCGTTACCAATCACGCCCAAGGAGGCACGAACGATGGCTACTGCAAGCAAGCTCCCCGCTACTTCCCAAGTGCAGTCCGCGACTCAGCGTCGGTTCATCAAGCTGGCGTCCGTCAAATCCCTGACCACTCTCTCCACCTCCGAAATCTACCGCCGAATCGGTGCTGGAAAATTCCCCCAACAGATCATGCTCGGCCCCAAGTCCGCGGTATGGATTGAGGGCGAAGTCATCCAGTGGTGCGAGGCACGAATCGCGGAAAGCCGCGGGGAGGCTGTCTAATGCAGACCTCCGACAGCACGACCGAAGCGCAACGCGCTCGCCTCTTGGCCCGGGTCCAAGAAAACCCCATCGACACCTTGAGCGCGCGAACCGAGCTCAACATCCTCCACCCCGCCGCACGCATTCAGGAACTCCGTGATCGCGGCTATCCGATCAAAACCCATCTGATCACCAAGACCGATGAACACGGTCGTAAGCATCAGCGGGTGGCGCTGTACTACATCGGCGCGCTGCCTCAGAACGCAGGGAGGGCCGTCGCATGATCGCTCGAATCATCCCTGCGGAATTTGAAGGCCAGGCCGTCAGCTTCACCTCGGATGGCTGGATCAACGCCACTGCCGCGGCCTCGCTGTTTGGCCAAGAACCCAGAGACTGGCTCCGCCTTCATGAGACAGAAGCGTATGCACGGGCACTCGCCAAACGCCTGAACATTCCTTTTGAGCCCCGGCTAATCAAGAGACGATCCAGCTCGAAAGTCTCCGGCGGCAATTCGGGTTTCCGCCCCGAATTGAGCAACTGCGCAGGGTTGGTAATTACCAAGCGCGGGGCGAGCAACAATGGCGGCGGAACGTGGCTCCATCCGAAACTGGCCGTCGCCTTCGCACGCTGGCTCTCGCCTGACTTCGCCGTCTGGTGCGACATGCAGATGGACGCTCTCCTGCGAAGCGACAACTCGAAATGGGAGCAGGTACGGCAGCAGTCCGCCACGAGCTACCGTGGCATGTGCGCCGCTCTCGCGGTAACCCTGGAGGCAGCAGGCCGACAACCGAAGGCGCACCACTTCATGAACGAGGCCCGACTGATCAACGAAGTTGCGGCCGGCGTGTTCTCGGGGCGTGATCGAGACCAACTGAGCGAAGGTGAGCTGGCGCTGATCACTCTGATGGAGGTGCGCAACGTCCTGCTACTGGGCCAAGGCAAGACCTATCAGGAGCGCAAGGACGGGCTGCTGGCGTACGTCGCATCGATTCGGGGCGCTCGCCTCGGGGGAGCGGCGTAATGGACGCCCTTGCACTCACCTCCCGCCAGGGGTATGGTTTGCCCGTCACGGTAAATCCCGTGGCCGACCTTGGCCGGTCGAACAATCAAGGCGCACAAGCGCCCAAGACCTCATTGCTGGCGCTTTTTTTTGTGCTCGCAATGTCGCTCTATGGTGACGGCTGTGCGTGGGACACCTTCGGGTGTGCCGGTTTCCTTGATACCGGTCGGCCAACCCGCGTACAGCTGTCACCTCCCTTCGCTTGGCCGCGAACGGTGGCAGCTCCACTATCAAGGAGCTTCACCCATGCGCACCCGCAATCCGTTTGCACGTGCCGCAGCTCTCCGGGCAATAGCCCTGGCTGCACTCCGTGCCGATTCCTCCCTCTCTGTTCGTCTCGCTCGCTACAACGCCGCCATGGCCAAAGTCCGCGCGCTCGAAGCGCAGGGGGTGGACCATGCAGCAAGTTAACCACCTCGGCTTCGTCGAACTGCTGGGCGACGCTCGCCTCAGCGACATGGACATGGCCTACATGAACGCTGCTCGCACGGAGTTCGAACATCTGGCCAACCTGATCCGGCTTGTCGTCGTCCCTGCTGTGGGTGGCTGGCAATCGCCGCTCAGCCAAGAGCTCGGCGCCCACCTGGAAAACGTCCAGGTGCTGTCCTCCAACTTCTGCTGGCGCCATCGCCATGTGGGCGCTGCTCACGATGCGCGCGACGTACTCAGCACTGGTCCATCCAAGGCGCTGGCGCAGGGAGGTGTGGCATGAAGGCATTTACTCCTAAGCGCAGCCAGGCCGTTGGCTACTTCTTCGTTCTCGATGAGCGCCGCCCCGTCCTGCCATTCGGTGTATGCGGTCCCTTCGCCAAGCGCCGAGAAGCCAAGAAGGCCGCCAGCAAGTTGCGGGGCGTTCGCCCTGAGAGCGTGCTGAACGTGTACGGCGGAACGGTGTACGGCGTCGCGCAGACCTGCGAGGCAATGACCCAGGCCCGACTGCGAGCGCGCGATGAACTGAGCGCCATGCTGCAGGCGCCCACTCCCACTGCCCAGGCATTCAACGGCCTGACCAAGGAGTAAACCCATGACGACTTTTCAACAGCGCCGCGTAGCGCTGACGGGATCGGCTTGCCTGCAGAAAGTGGAACACGCTTTCCGCGAGGCCCTGCAGGGCGTCTTCGGGCAGTTGGACTGGCTGCCTGAGGGGGACGGGAGCATTCACCGCTTCCACGTTCCAGGTGATCGTGTCGGTAGCCGCAATGGCTGGTACGTGCTGTTCGTGGATGGGGTAGCCGCTGGCGCCTTCGGGACGTGGAAGAGCGCCCAGGTTCATCACTGGAGCAGCGCCGGCGAACTGTCCGCCACTGAGCTTGAGGAAAGCCGGCAGCGGATCGAGCAGGCCCGCGCGCAACGGCAAGCCGAACAGCAGCAACGCCAGCAGGATGCAGCAGAACTTGCCCAGCGCTGGTGGAGTAATGCCCGCCGCGCAGATCCGGCTCACGCCTACTTGGCCAGCAAGCACATCCGCTCCTACGCGCTGCGGCAACGAGCCGGCGAACTGCTCGTGCCGCTCTACCACTCCGGCGAGCTGGTCAACCTGCAGCGCATCAGCACCACCGGCCGTAAGCGCTTCCTCTACGGTGGGCGCGTCACCGGCTGCTATTCGCCCCTCGGCAATATCAGCCCCGGCAAGCCGCTGTACATCTGCGAAGGCTGGGCCACTGGCGCGACCATCCACGCGAGCTCCGGCATGGCCGTCGCCTGCGCGATGAACGCCGGCAACCTGATGCCCGTGGCGCTGGCGTTGAAGGCCCGCTATGGCGACCAGGTGCAGTTGGTGATTGCCGGGGACGACGACCGCAATACACCCGGCAACCCGGGACGAACTGCGGCCACCGCTGCAGCACTCGCCGCCGGCGCGCTGGTGACCTTCCCTGAGTGGCCCGACGATGCGCCGCCATCCCTCACCGACTTCAACGATCTGCACGTGTGGAGGGCTGGCGCATGAGTAGCCCCATCACCCTGAAGGCCAAGAGCCCGATACAGGAAGCCATCCACAACCTGTCCGAAGACGCTGGCGCCTTGTACGCACCGGCCGTGCTCGAGGAGCTGCGTTCGATGCGCAGCAAGGACCCTGCAGCCTTCGCCCGCCTGCGCATCCAGGTGAAGGAAACCAAGATGCTGAGCATGGCGGAGTTCGATCGCCTGACCGTCTCGGCCGAGTCGGAAGCAGGAGCTGCTGCCGGGCAAAGCATCTTTGCCGATGTGGAGCCATGGTCGAAGCCGGTGGATGGTGCCGAGTTGCTGGACGATGTAACCCACGCTCTCGCTCGGCACGTGATAGCGGAGAAGGAGACGCTCCGAGCAGCCGCGCTGTGGGCCACCTTCACCTGGTTGGTCGACGTGGTGCAGATAGCGCCGATCGCCAACATCACCGCCCCGGAGAAGCGCTGCGGTAAATCGGTCCTACTGACCGCCCTGGGGAAGCTGGTCAACCGCCCGCTTCAGGTGTCGAACATCGGGCCGGCAGCGCTGTTCCGCTCCATCGAACTGTGGTCGCCGACTCTGCTGATCGATGAGGTGGACGCCTTCCTCGCGGCCCACGAAGACGCCCGCGGCATCCTCAATGCCGGATTCACTCGGGATAGCGCAGTGGTCATCCGCTGTGTGGGCGACGATCACATTCCCACCCCGTTCAACGTTTGGGGTGCGAAGGCTCTGTGTGGCATCGGCCGAATCGCTGACACGCTGGCCGATCGGAGCGTGCCCCTGCGCCTGCGCCGTCGCACACCCGGCGAGAGCGTGGAGAACCTGCGCCACTCTGACCCAGCCCTATGGGAGCAACTGCGCTCGCGGCTGGCGCGCTTTGCACAGGACAACTCTGAGGCAATCGGCAAGGCACGTCCAAAGCCCATTGAAGGCCTGAACGATCGCGCCAACGACTCCTGGGAACCACTGCTGGCGATCGCGGATCAAGTCGGCGCTCACTGGCCGAAGTCGGCACGCACTGCCGCAATCGCATTGCACGGTCTGGAAGGTGATGCGCCCAGTGTCGGCGTCGAGCTGCTGGCTGATGTGAAGGCCGCGTTCGAATCTCGCAACGCCTCCAAGATGTTCAGTGCTGATCTGCTGGAACAACTGGTCGCGGATGACGAAGCACCGTGGGCGACGTGGAACCGTGGAAAGGCAATGTCAGCCCGTCAGCTGTCCGCGAGGCTGGCCGACTTTGGCATCAAGTCGAAGGACATTCGGCTCGGCTCGATCAACAAAAAGGGGTACGACAAGAGCGACTTCCGCGACGCCTTTGACCGCTACCTTTCGGCTGACACCCCCTCTCAATCCGCGACAACGCGACACGCCTACTCCCACAAGGCTTCCAGCGATTTTCCTTCCGCGACGGAGGGTGTCGTTGTCACGGATGAAAAACCGCTACAGCCCAGTAACCACGCGGGTTGTCACGTTGTCACGGATAAAACACCCCCTGCTAGGAAAGGGGCAGGCAAGGCAAAGGCGACATCCCACGATGAAACCGACCGGGAGGAGTTCTGATGTCTGCTCTCGACTTCCTCACCGAACGCGGTTTCGCCGCCCGGATCAGCGGCAACAAGGTCAGCATTTCACCTGGTAGCCGGCTCACAGAAGAGGTCCGCCAGTACGTCCGCCGGCACCGCCTTGAGCTGCTCGCCGAACTGGGCTCGATGGACGGCAAAACGCGCCGCATGCACTGGGCGATCACGCTGGGCGGCAAGCCGCTCTGCACGATGATCACGCCGCCCCTGACATTCGAAGAGGCCCTGATCGAAGCGCACTGGCGCTGGCCTGGTGCCGAGATCACTGAGTAATACCAACCCTGCGCTGGCCGCAGGGCTGGCGCTTACTTCGACCTATGGAGGTCACATGAAAGGTGCAAACCGTAAACATCCGCTGCCCAACCGCACTGAACAACTGCTTCAACAGCGTGATGATTACCTGGAAGAGATCGAGCAACTGGAGGCACGAGTCCCCGGCCTGGAAACCAAGCTGGCGGAACTGCGAAAGAAGGTCGTGCGCACGACCATGCATCACATCGACAACGGCAGCCACGAGGTGATGGAAGAGCTATCGAACACCAGGGCGCGCATCAACACCCTGCGCGGGCTCGTGCGGGAGACCGAGCGCAGCCTGGAGTTGGTCGAGAAAGCCGAATCGGCAGCGGCCGCCATTGCGCAGGCCATGGAACAGATCAACACCGAGCAGCGCCTGCAGGCCTCGCTGCAAGCTCGAATCGAACAGGCCGCAACGCGAAGCCAGGGCATCGAAGAGGAAATTGCTAAAGCAAAGTCCGCGGCGGAATCGGCTGAGCAGGCCGCCGGCCAGGCGCTCGCGCAGGCAGAGGATGCCAAGGCCGAGAAAGCCGCACGCACGCAATTGGAGAAAGCTGTGGAGCTGGCGCTGGCGACCGAGGCTACGATCCGAGTGAAGCGCCGCACCATCGAGACCATGGAAGCCGAGGTGGCCAACATGAAGCAGCAGGCTGCTGACTCCAGACAGCGCGAACAGGTGGCCAAGGCTGCACTGTCGGAAGCGCTGTGGACCAAATACGCCGAGGAGTGGAACGCTGCAGCCAAGATCTTGGCCGGCATCGGTGCTCAGCTGGTCGCTGCGGATCGAATCAACGGCGGCTGGGGCGCGCACCTGACGAAACTGCACATCCCTCTGTTCGGCACGCAGGACCGCGAGACCGTCACCCGCACGGAAGTGATGGATGCCTCCGACGACGTTTCCCTGGATGATCTGGTGAAAGGGACGGCCTAAGTTTACTCAGCCCTTAACGGAAAGAGGCGCCGCAATGGCGCCTCTCTCAATTGCAGCGCACTGCATTAGCTACCCGGCGAAAGCGGAAGCCGCAGCCGTGAACATGATGCCCACGCCGCGATTCAAAGCCTCGTTCGCGACAGTCTTTAATGCGCCCATCGTCCCTTTCTTTACCGCATCTCCCAGCGTCCCTCCCAACGTATCTCCGCCAAGGCTCTCTGGAGTCGCCTTCAATACCTGCAAGGCCTGCGCTGTGAGCCGGCACTGGTACGCCATGCTGTTATCAAGCGTTGTGCCGGCCATCGTGATGAAGCCAGCGTCCTGCAGCCAGGTCACTGTCGAGTGAAAGAATTCTCCTTCGTCGATTGCTTGGGCTAGGACTTCTTCGAAGTCCTCTCCCGGAGAGAGAACCTGGGAGAACATCATGACGTCGAGATCGACACCGATTGGGAATGACTCATAGAGCTTTCCGAAGATCGCACCTGTAAGGCGATCAAAGCGATCGATGTTTGCTTCAGCCATGGGGGACACCTATCAGGCAACGAGGGAGGCAAGTATAGCGGGGACCCTAGCCTACCTCCCCCTACCGCGGGGGAGGCGTCGAGCCTCGCGGTAAGACAGAAATTTTCGATTTTTCGGATGCTCCACCACAGCCCTTTACGCTAATCGCTGAAATCCCCGCCATTCGTGGGCTGCAGCGTTCTGCAGAGGGTGCGCAGGGTGAGCATTTTCCGAAAATCGATGTACAAGCCGCAGTACCGTCTAAAAACCCCGAAGACCTAGTGCCTCGGGGCATTCAGCGTCTTCTTGACTCCATCTGAGCTGTACATGGCTTAAGACAATGGTGAAAACAGGAGGCGCTCACCATGCCTACATTCTGGAGGTCGGCTTGGCAGCAGATTTTCAGCTTATCGTTGAAATGGTGTCACTTCAGTATCAAGATACGACTGCCGAGCAGTGACCGCTGGCATCAAAATGCGAAAGACAATACACAGCTACTGGGATGGAAGACTGTGGGATATTTAAAAAAGATACTTTTCCTAGATATTTTCCCCTTCACCTGCAGGCTTGTAGGCTGCACGTTGATTTTTTTGGCCATCTCAGGACTGGGATTTCCGCCTAGTGCAAAACTTTCAACAACCCCATTATCACTATTAATAATCAGCGCATTCTTTCTTCTCCTGCCGATTGCAAAAAAAATCACGCTAGGAAAAGTTATCAGCTTTGAAAGAGAGGTTGCTCAAGTAAAGGAAGAGGTTCGACAAGCAAAGCTAGACCTCCAACAAAGCCTATCAACCTATAGCAATATGATCTCCGCCATCTCGAACACAATAAATCAAAACATAAATGTACATTTCCACCCAGAACCACGCGAAAGAACTAAGGCTAAGGAGGAAATAGATAGCGCATCAAGCGGCGAACAAGCCTCTAACAAAACAATGAGCTTTATTCAAAACGCTGACTATGACACCAACTACGCCCTAGCCAAGCTAAGAATGGAAATTGAAAAATCCTTGCGCACTTCACTGGGCCGAAAAACAACAAATAACAACCCAGCATCTATGCGTAGCGGATATGCATCAGCCAGACAAATGTTTTCAGAATTAACCAAGAAGCGCCCAGAACTCGAAAGAATGAAAAATTCTTTCGACTACATAATGAAAGTTTGTAATGCAGCGATACACGGCCAGCAGGTGCTGAACAATCATGCAGAGGAAGCTATTCAGATGGGCTTGGTCTTATTGCAAGCAATACAGCCAGACCCAATAGACTGATCCTTTATCGGAGAGAGCTAAAATGGCTGAATTCGACACCACCCCTTCCGTCTCTAAAACAGCTTTCAGTTGTCCGCACTGCGGGGCCTATACCACACAGACTTGGTATAAAGCCATGTCGGATAAGTACCCGGAGGACCAAAGGACACCTATATTCCCAAGCACCGAGGTAATTGAAAGCCTAAAGCAAGACACCAAACTAGACCAAGGAACAATAGATTCACTAGTCACTTGGGCAAAAAAAATCAACTCCGGAAAGCTATTCTTAGAAAACTCAAGCGAAGCCACGTACTGCCGAACCACCATAAGTAACTGCTATATTTCCGAGTGCTACAACTGTGGCGAACTGGCAATATGGGCTCACAATCGATTAATTCACCCAGCATCAAAAATAGAAATACTCCCAAACGGTGACATGCCTCCCCATATCCGCAGTTTATTCGATGAAGCTCGAGAGATAGTCGCGTCATCTCCAAAAGGAGCTGCCGCACTATTGCGCCTATGCATACAACACCTTTGCAAGGAGCTTGGGGAAAGTGGGAAAAACATCGATTCCGACATCGCAAATCTTGTACGAAAGGGCTTGAACCCCCTCGTACAACAGGCGCTTGATATTGTACGCGTAATTGGAAATGAATCAGTGCATCCAGGCGAGCTGAATTTGAATGACAACAGAGAGATCTCATTAAAATTATTCGAGCTTGTAAATCTTATTTGTGATCAGATGATCACCCACCCCAAGCAGGTTCAGCGCATCTACAGAAATCTCCCAAGCGGGAAGCTTGAAGGAATCGAGCGAAGAGATGCGAAGGAAAGAGATGAAAAATAGATGTAGCTACGCCCGCAGGATGAAAATTGAATTTTAAAAACATAAATACACGACTTATCAATAAGTCAACATTGAAGAACAAGCCCCATAAACACTGGAGCCCAATCAAAGCCCAACAGAAGAGATTTGGATATCTAAAAAATGGAAATTAGCGAATTATAAATACTGATTCTCGAGGCGTTGAGCATTATCAATCACAAGGACAACCAGTGTGCGCGAATCCTCCGAAAACGCTCTAGCAAACACCTACATTCCTCGCACACTCTGGTATAAAGATCTAGACAAGGCTGTCGAAATAAAGCAGGAGTTTTTACTTTTACTCACTCAACCGCTAGTAATCTTGGGCGAGGCAGGCATGGGCAAATCTCGCCTTCTCCAATGGATTGGAACTACGCCCGGCTGTTCTCTCTGCACAGCCCGACAACTCATCAACCGCGCTAATCCACAGTCGTTACTGGGCGAGTCTCAGGTGCTCGTTATAGACGCACTTGACGAAGTCAGTGCTGCGAAGGAAGGCGATGCAGTCAACTTGGTACTCAGGCGTCTCGGTGAACTGGACTATCCCCGTTTCGTGCTGGCTTGCCGGGCGGTCGATTGGCGCAGCGCGACAGGTGTTGAAGCAATCCGCGAACAGTACGACCAAAGCCCACTGGAACTGAATCTGAATCCCTTTAGCGAGGCCGAAGTCTCAAAATTTTTGGAGCAAGAACTCGGTTCAGAAAAGTCTTCAGCTATCGTGGCGCACTTCGAGAATTTGGGGCTCGGTGGGTTGCTGGGTAATCCTCAAACGCTCGCGTTAATCATTCCGAGCATCGCGGGTGGTGCGTTGCCACAGACTCGCAGCGAGCTGTTCGAACTGGCCATTACGCAAATGCTGCTGGAGCACAATGTCAGCAAGGCTGGCACACAACTATCACAAGAGGCAGCCCTAAACGGAGCCGGCGCAGCATTTGCTGCATTGCTTCTGAGCGGTAGTGAGGTAATCACTAGGGGCCAATCGCAGAACCTCGATGGTGGTGAACTCTCGCTACCGGAGCTTTGTGGCATGCCAAGTGGTGAAAATGCTGCGGCATTGCTTGGATCAAGGCTTTTCTGCACAGCTGGAACTGATCGCTTCAGCTACTGGCATCGCCGTATAGCCGAATACCTAGGGGCCCGCTATCTGGCTCGCCAGGCTAATACTCCGCGCAAACGTCGTCGCATGTTGGCACTCTTCCAAAGTCACGGTTTGGTTCCAGCTAGCTTGCGTGGCTTGCATGCATGGCTCGCACTGGACCCCGCACTCGCTCCAGCCGTGATTTCCGCAGACCCCATGGGTCTGATCGAATACGGCGATGCCGACAATTTGCTGCCAAGCCAAGCGCGTACGTTACTGCAGGCACTGAAACGGCTAGCAGATACCAATCCAGACTTCCGACCCTGGAGATCCCAGGTCGTCCGAGGCCTTGCTTCACTGCACTTGATTGATGAGATTCGACATCTGGTCACAACGGACGCTGAGCCTTTCGGACTGCGTTTGCTGATCCTCGAGTCAATACCTCATACACCCATCGTCCCATTGCTGCTGTCCGAACTACTGGCGTTGATCCAGTCTCCAGAAGGCATCTTCGCCCTACGGCGCGCAGCGGCTGAAGCTCTGATCGGCCATATTTCTGACGAGGACTGGGCGAAGATCTTCAAAGTACTGCGTGATTGGGACGATGAGCTGTCGCTCCGTCTGGCGCTGGAGCTAATGGACCAGGTGGGATATGCCCCGTTTGATGATCAGCTGATAACTGAACTGGTGCAGAAGTACGCCATCAAGGACGGGAGGACAGCACGCCCGTTCTATCTACTCGAGATGAACCTACCTGACAACCGGCTGGAATCTTTCCTAGACCATTTCGCGGTCACATCTACCCGTGTCTCTGCGTCACTCGAGGCATCCGACTACGAGAACAAGGCAGAGCTTTCGGACTTTGCCTACCGACTGATCGCACGCCGCCTTCATTGCGGCCCTCTTGATCCTCAGTCGCTATGGCGCTGGCTAAGCCCTTTTGACTCAAGCAACGGCTTCGATAAAGAGCCACGACAACAGTTGCAGGACTACCTAACGACAAACACCGACCTTCGCCAAGCCGTACAGCGCATGGTGATTTTGGATCGTGCCGACGGGAAATCTGCCTGGCACAGGTATATGGAGCTTCAAAGAAAATCGAGCGGCTTCTTCTGTACCGAGAGTGATGCACTTGCCTTGCTAGCGGTGCTAGACCCCATGGACCACCATGACGACTCTTGGAGGGACATCGTTCAACTAGTAGCGCACGACCAAGCGCATGGCGCTGAAGTCCGCCACGCTGCAAAACCCTTCGCGAGAAAGCAGAGCGACCTTCTCGAATGGATCGACAAGTTGGCAACCCCTTCTGTACATCAGTGGCAGATCGAGCAGGAGGAATGGCGCACTGCTAGGCGACAAGAACTAGAGGAGAGGCATTTAGAGCATCGGAAGCACTTTTCCGCCCGGAAGAAACTCATGAGCGAAGGCCGGTATGGTGTCATTGTTGGCCCCGCTATGGCCTACCTAAAGCTTTATTCGGACATAGGGAATGATGTACCAGCTCATGAACGCATCGCCCAATGGCTGGGTGAGGAGCTAGCACAGGCTGCACACTTGGGGTTCGAGGCCTTTTTGAAACAATCGCCTCCAGTTCCGACTGCTGATGATATCGCCCAAAGCTATGCTAAGGACAAAGAGTACAAAGCCGGCTACATCATCATCGCAGCATTAGCCGAACGTCTTCGCAACGAAAAAGGTATCGACGATCTAAACGAAGAGCGCTTAATGGCAGCACTGTTTGTAGTGAAATCCACCAGAGTGGATCAACATGCAGACACCGCAAGACTCGAGCCGCTACTGACCAGCGAACTGCAAAATCGAGGGTGCTGGCCTTCTGCAATGCGCACATTGATGGAACCGCAGATTAGAGCAGCCCGTGAACATGTGACCGGGCTTCATGACCTGATGCATGACAGCTCACAAGCGCCGCTAGCAAACGAGTTAGCTTTAGATTGGCTGCAGAGATACACCACTCTGCCTGACCAGGTTGAAAATCTCCTAATCGACCGATTGTTAAATGCTCATAAGCATCACGAGCTTCTCCTCCTCTGTACCGCTCGGAAATGCGTTCGTGAAAGTCAGCAACGAAATTGGGACGCTGTGGGCCTGATCGTTGATTTCGAAGAAACAGCAGCAAGGCTATCCGAGTCAACAATTGATCCTGAGTTGCTGTGGGCCATTCGCGATCGCAGCGACTCGCGTCGCCACACGACTAGCGCCGAGAACACAACTCTTTCTCCTGCGCAACTGGAGTGGATCATCACCACATTCCGCGGGATCTGGGTCTACACCCCACCGCCTCTAAGCGGTTGGGTGGGTGATACTAATGTTTGGGATGCAAGCGACTACCTGCGGCAGCTCATTAACCGCCTGGGCAACGATCCCAGCCCTTTTGCATCCAAGGCTATGGCCCGGCTGTGTGACGCATCGCTCGATGGCTATACGAACGCTCTACTTATTGCCTGCGCCGAGCAAGCGCGCAATCGTGTGGAGGCCACTTATGCGCCTCCCTCAATGGCGTCCATTGCAGCCGTTATTTCGAACCACCTCCCGTCGACCGCTCAGGACCTGCAGACCTGGATGCTGGAAGAACTAAATGTGGTCCAGGCCAAAATTCGGAGCGATGACGCAGAGTCTTGGCGAGGATTCTATGGCGATGCAATGCTTCCTCATCCCGAAGAACACTGTCGTGACCACCTGCTTGGCTTGCTGCGACAGGGTTCGGCGGAAGTGTTCTATGAGCCTGAGACCCATATCGCCAGCGACAAAGAGGTCGACATTGCCTGTTGTGTAGGCACCTTGCGCTTGCCTATCGAGATCAAGGGGCAATGGCATCGGCAACTGTGGGAAGGTGCGGACAGCCAGTTGGATCAGTTGTACACGCCTGATTGGCGTGCCGGCGGCTATGGCATTTACCTGGTTTTATGGTTCGGAGAGACCGTCCCGACCAACAAACGTCTTGTGTGTCCAGCCGGCAGCCCTCGCCCGTCCTCACCTCAGGAACTACAGCGCATGCTTGTGGAATGCAGCCAAGCTTCGCGAGAAGGCCGCGTGGCAGTCGTGGTCTTGGATGTGAGCCGCTCATGAATTTTTTCTAGCGATCGGAAACTGGATCACCCTATGGAGCCCGGCCAATAGAAGTGATCGTGGTTGATGGTTCTCACGTTCACCAGCGATTCTTCAAGGACGAAAAATCCTCAATGTCAAAATTCTCCGGCACTACACATTGCTTACCACAGCCTTCTTCGCGCTAGGCACGCCAGCTATCTGCGTAGGCATGACCCTTCTCTTGGGAAACATTTGCTGGCCTCAGCGTCTGGGGGCGATCTATGTGGGTCTAGCAGTCCTACTACAAGGCTACATGGCTGCGGACGAAGACCGGCTCTCTCGTGTGCTAGCCGACGGAACCAATTTACGTGAGCACATCAATGGAGTCTGCTTCGCCGCGGCGGCATTCGGCACTATTTTCGCTGCTTTCGGAGACCTTATCCCTGCAATCGACTAGTGCGGTTCTGGGCAGAAGTACGAGCGCTGCCATGGGAAGTAACAAAGCTTCACCCCGGACCGTTCACACGAGCTGTTGGCATGCAGGCTTGAATTGAAAGCGAGCGAGTCACCGGCTCAGCTGCCCTATGTCTGTCACACAGCAAAATTATCTGCTCCATTGTCCACTTTGGGCCATGGAGCTACAGGCAGGATGAGCTTCATCGTGCAAAGGAGAAGAGCATGAAATCAGGCTTAGGCGAGTCGTATATCTGCCATGAGTGCATCGGCGATCCCTTCCTGGCAGGCGAGATAGAGCAATCCAACAGTGCAGAGTGCACTTACTGCGAAAACCACCGGCCAAGCTGGCCGTTACAAACGCTCGCTGATCGCGTCGAAACCGCTTTCGAGGAGCACTACACGCGGACAAACCCGAATCCTGATGAATGGCAGGAGGCTATGCTTCGCGACAGAGAATCTGACTACGAGTGGGTGCGTGACGGCGATCCGGTGCAGCATGTCATTGAAGAGGCTGCAGGAATTTGCGAACAAGCAGCGTCTGACGTGCTCGAGATTCTGGGCAACAGATACTACGACCACGAGATGGCTCAACTCGGCGAGGAAACTGAGTTCGACAGCGACGCCCATTACGAACTCGCAGGTTCTAGCACCTGGGGATGGGAGTCGAAATGGGAGAGGTTTGAGAAAAGCCTGCAATCCGAGTCTCGCTATTTCGGCAGGCATGCTGCAGCCCACCTGCGTTCAGTCTTTGATGGGATCGATAAGCTCAGCACCTGGGAACGATCTCCGCTCGTGGTAGATGCGGGTCCGGGTGCCGAGATTGAAGTACTGTTTCGAGCGAGAGTTTTTCAGTCCCGAGAAGCGCTCAAGCCTGCGCTTTGCCGCCCTGATATAGAGCTTGGCTCGCCGCCAGGCCGCTTTGCAGCCTCGGGTCGCATGAACGCTAGAGGGATTTCTGTGTTCTATGGCGCAACATCGCAAGACGTAGCCCTCGCAGAGGTTCGCCCTCCAGTTGGGAGCGACGTGGCCGTTGCGGCGTTCAAAATTATCAGGCCCTTGCGGTTGCTGGACCTGTCGGCACTTGAGAAAACCCACATAACAGGTAGCGTCTTCGATCCGACACTCAGTCAGCGAATGAACCACGTTGCGTTCCTTCGGACTCTGGGCAAAAAGATGACCCGTCCCGTGATGCCCGCTGATCAGGAGTTTGACTACTTAGCAACGCAGGCGATCGCCGACTTCCTGGCTACGGAAAACAGTCCCGCTTTGGATGGGATCGTTTTTGAATCCACTCAAGCTGATGGTGGACGCAACGTCGTCTTGTTTCACAAGGCGTCTCTTGTGCGAAAAATGGACCTGCCAGACGGCGCCAAGCTCTCTGCAACTACTGAAAGCTTTGACGATGAGGGCCCTTACACGGAGTTCCACATACATACCCTCATTTCGCCCGATCACGACCTCAACGACGAGGCCACATCAGAGACCGGCATGCGGTGGTTCCTTGATATGGACAAAGATCACTCCGATCCAGCCGCGATAGAGCCCACCCTTGAAGTCATTCCTGAGTCGTTGGAAATCCATTACGTAGAACGGGTGGAGGTTAAGTGCAAGCGATTCCGAGTCTCACGCAGTACATCTCAGCCAAGAGAAGACGACAGATTCTGACCGTCAAAGTGATCCCTCCAGAATCTGAAGCATCGAGCCAACTGCTGCACCAAGGGAAGAGACTGTCCAAACCTCCATCCCAGGTGAGGAGCTGCTGTAATACCAGGGGCCGGTCGCCGCGAGTGACGGGCTGAAATCCAGCGGATGCCTACGGGTCGGCACCCATCGGCTCGTAAGGCATCACAGGTCGCACAACTGACCGGAAAGCTCGCTTGAGCGGGCATTTTTGTGTGGTTAGATACCTTTGCCGTTGACCGGTGGCCGCCGGCTCCGAAATAAACAGAAGGATGAAGCTGTGAGCCGTAACGTTACCAGGATCAGTGCAGTGGGATCGCGGAAAGATTCGCTAGGGAAGCTGTTTGTCGCCAGACCTGATCGATCCGGCCGCTATGTGCTCAACCGCAAGAAAGGCGCCGCCACGTCCCACACGTCCACCAACCTGGCAGTCAACAAGGTTTACGTCACGAGTCTGGAAGAAGCAGTAAAGCTCCTGCATACAGGGGATTACCTGATTAACCTTGTGGCTCAAGGTGGGCAACGCGCATTACGTTCACTTGAGGCGGTTCAGATTGATTACACCACTTCACCTCATACAACAGTGGAGCATGATCAGATCAGCACCGCAGAAGAGCCGAAGGTTTCGCCTGCGAAGAGTCCCAACTGGCAGAAAGTCTTTAACACCCATTGCCAGTTGGGTGTCCCCTCATCAAGGCGTGAGATTCTGGCAGCCCTCGTTATGTCCAACCCGCAATTCAAGGAATCGAATCTGGACGCGGACCTACGATTAATCACCGTCAACGACTTCGCACGGGGACACCACCAAGGGCATGAACCGCCGCGTAGAACAGATCAGAAGCATCGCTACGATCTATTGTTCAAGCGACACTGTCCGGTGAGGGGGGCAATTCTGTTTGAGCGTTACGATCCCGCCGTGCATGGCGTTTGGGAGCTGTACCGGGACGACACCGTTCTGACAAAGAGCAAAATGCGCACACGTGCGTACGCTACCGGTGTTTTGCAGCGGGAACTGGACAGAGTCGAAAAGCTCGCTGATCAGGCTGGCGACTTTGACTTTATCAATGAGCCGGACGCACGCGACAGGATCAGTCGCGCCATCGTGCTACGGCGCGGCCAAACTGCCTTCAGGCAGGCTCTGATCGAGGCCTACAGAGGTACTTGCGCGATAACCGGCTGCACTGCTGTTGACGTACTCGAGGCAGCACATATCGTTCCGTACAAAGGCGAGCATACCAACAGGGTGGACAATGGCTTGTTGCTGCGGGCAGACATTCATTCATTGTTTGACCTGGGTTTTTTGTGGATCGAACTAGGCGTCGTCAAGTTGGCCGCTCACCTGCTCGGCACCGAATACGGAGAGCTCAGCGGTAGGCGATTGCGTTTGCCGTTGAGAACTTATGACCAGCCTTCAGGGAAAGCGCTTGAGCTCCATGCGCAGATGGCTAGAGCAAGTGTTGGGCTGGCGTGAAGATGTGGTCTACACCGGAACTGTTGGACAGTTAGTCAAGAGCTACTGCTCATATTTCACTGCTCAAATTCCATCGGACTCATCGGTAGTCTGGTCTAGCTAAACGTACGCTTCGGATCGGAAACTAACGACAGAGTAAGTACATTTTGAATTGGGGGCATCTTTGGGGGCATCAAACCCACAACATCGACCATGAAGCCTTTAGGCTCGGCACATACAGGTTTAAGTTAGAGTCTCTCCCGGGGCACCACCACATGGTTGCGGCCGTTCTGATGAACCGCCACAACTCACAAAAAACCGGCCTTCTGGCCGGTTTTTTGTTGTCTGCGATTTACCCGGCCGACCCGATCAGGAGCAGGTCCCGGTGGTGGTCTTGCTGACATAGGCCCGCCCGGTAGCACTGATGTTCACCACCCGCTCCTGGTAACCGGCGGTGGGGGCCGAACGGCACACGGTGATGGTCGCCTGGGTGTTGCCCACGCCGGTTGGCTGGAAGTCGACCTTGGCGACACTGGAAGTCACCTTGAAGCCCGTCGGCGCGGCGGAGTGCTTCTGGATCACAGTGGAGCCGGAAATGATGATCCAGCCCTGTTCCCAGCCGCCCGAGCCACAACTGGTGCCATCGCTGGAGACGCACAGGCTGGTCACCGCATTGCGTTTGATCGCTTCACTACGGCCCATCGCCACGCCGGCAACGAGGTCATTGGCGCTGGCGGCGAGCTTGCCAGTAAGTGTGGCATCGCTGAGCGAGGGGACGGCGATGCCGATCAGGATCGCCAGCACGGCAACGGTCACCATCAGCTCCAGCAGGGTAAAGCCGCGCGCAGTACGCCTTGATTTCGCGTTCATGGCCGGCCCCTATCGCTCGATGTCCCAGAATACCCAGGACTTGGGCTGGGGACTGGTGCCGGGCGCGGTGGGCTCCGAGACTTTCAGTGGCGAATCACCATTTCCACCGATGATGAAGTCTTTGAGACTGCCGTCATCGAGTTGCACGCGCCCCGCTACGGGTGACGGGGGCAGCCCACCGCCGGCAATCACGGCGAAGCGCTGATCGCCGTTACCTGCGGCATTCAGGTAGCTGATGTTGTAGACCCGCGCGGTCCCCAGGCTGGAGCAACTGGTGGAACTGGCCACGGCAGGCTGGTGCGTGCTGAAGGTGATGTTGTTGTACAGCAGCAGGGCGGAGGTCACCACCTGCTCGGTGGATTGCAGCCCCAGGTACCAGCCCTTGGGATATGCCGCGAGCTGGGTATTGGTCGGCGTCGCCGTGCTGGTAATGGGCAGCAGAGAGCTGTTGCAGATCAGATTGGCAGCGCAGGTCCCGTTTTCCAGGGTCAGCCAGTTGGTGTCGCTGGGCTTGTCGTGCAGGACATAGAAGCGATTCGCCACGCTGGCGGCGGAACTGTAGGTGAGCAGCGGCTTCTCGCGGTCACCCGAGCCCAGAATGATCACGTACTCGCCATTGACCGAAGCGACCTCCGGGCCATAAAGGAATTTGCGGTTGGCCGTGCAGGTAGTCGCCGTGGCGCATCCCAGGGAGGCAATCTTGGTGATGGTCCAGTTGGCTGGCGCGGTGCTGCCGATGGCGCTATAGGCATCGACGCCGGATATCCGGTAGACGTTACCCCCCAGGTCCGAGGCATAGCCATAAGTGATCAACCCGGCGCTGTTGGTGACGAGGGACACGTTACCGACGACCCCGCGATCGGTATCGAACGTCTTGAGCAAGGCCCCCGTGTCGGCATCCATCAGGTAGATGTGATTGCCCTTTGAAGTCGAGCTGCAGGTATTGGGGTCGGCGTCCTCGCAGTTGTCGTAACCGCCGCCCATGGCCAGGATGGTCGATGCACCGCTCCCGTAGCCTTGCGCCAGCAGGGGTACAGGCGTGGCCCAGGTCTGCCCCAATCCGGTGAAACCGGTGCTGCAGCCAGTGTCGCTGCCCAGATTGGGGCAACCGATCTTCCATTTCAGGCTGGGACTGGCCGGGGTGGTGACATCAAAGGCGTAGATCGAGCGTCCGCCGCGGCGCATCGCCGAATAAATCCAGGTGCTGGTGCCCTGCTGGACCACGGCGACCGAGCCGTCCATGCCGTAGTCCTTGGGCTGCGGAGTCGGGGTGCCGGTGGTATGACCGGGGAAGCTGATAGTGGTGGTGTTGTCGCGCAGGCGCTTGATCCGCGGATAGAACTCCGGCGGCATGAAGGACCAGATCTCACTGCCCGCCGAAACACCGGCAACGGTGCCCGTACGGTTGCCGTTGATCGCGTGCAACAGCCCATCGTTGGCGCCGTAGTAGACCACTACCAGGGGCGACGACGAAGTACCGTAGTTGACCGCCGCCGGGCGCGAATGCACGACATCTCCGTGCACCGAGGGGCGCATCTCGGTGAAGTTGGCGTTGAGGTTCTCGTCCAGGTTGTCGGCGCCGCTGGCCCAGCCGATCAGGTTGGTCCGTTCGGTGGCATCCGCCGCCCCCAGCAGCGCCTGGGTGATCGCGGTATTGGCCGTGTTGAAGTTGGTCAACGCGGTGCAGCTCGTCGGGCTGCACGTTTTCACGGTCCGCGAGCTGGCCTGGCGCAACACATAGGCCTGAGCGCCCTTCTCGACGATATTGCCGTCCGGGTAGTTGGACACGTCGGAACCCGTCACGGTCAGGCAGTTACCCTGCGGCTTGAACGCCCAGTAATTGTCCAACGATGTCGGCGTCCAGAAGCTGCGGGCGCATTCGGTGATGAAACCGGTGCCGCTATTGATCGCGCTATTGCCGTCGGCATCCACCGTGGTGAGCTGACTGCTGACCATGCCAACCTTGTATTGCTTGAGGTTACCGGGCCAGCGCGGGAAGGAGTCGGGGTCCGGGCGGAACATGCCGACGAACACCTGGTTCAGGTAGGTGCTCTGGGAGCTGACACTGATGGGCAGGGTGACGGAGGCGAACACGCTGTTGGTCGCCTGGATTTCGGAGAAGATCGCATTCAGCGCATCGGAGATCTGCGTGCCACTGGCCGTCACATCGAAATATTTGCCGCTGCTGACGTTGGCCATGCTCTTGAGCAACGCCGTCCAACCCGGCCCCTGTCCCTGGGTGTCCTTGTTGATATCCACGGTATAGGTGGTGATCGACTTGGAGCTCTTCTTCATGAAGCGCGCCCATTCATCTGCCATGTTGTCCTGCGAACCGCTGGGGGAAATGGGAATCGCCGTGGTGCTGCCGCCGGCGGCGGTCAGCGCATCGGTCGCCTGCTTGATATCGGCAGTGTTGTCCTGCGCCGGGCCGTTGCTGATATAGATGATGAAGTTCTTCGCGCAGCCAGCAACGATAGGGCTGTTGTAGGTGGTGGCGTCCTTCGATGCCAGGGCGTTACCGCTCAGGGCGTAGATAGCGTTGGACGCCGCAGTACCACTGGCATTGCCGGTGAAGTCGGTCTTGGCCTTCTGGTTGCCTGAGTTGGGAGTAGCCGCCGAGTAGTACAGCCAGGCTTCTTCCATCGCCTTGCTGATCTTGCCGCCGTTGGACTTGTCGGCGCCCACGTCCAGGCTGGTCACCAACGTCTGGTACTTGGGCTTGGTCGAGCTGTCGAGCAGGCGCATGGCGGCCCGCACATAGGCGCCGTCGTCGCCTTTGTTGCCCCCGCCCGACTCGCTGAAGAGCATCAGGCCGACGCGGAACTTGTTCACCTGCAACCCATTGACCACCGAGGATAACGCGGTCATCTCGTTGCTGAACGGCGTGTTCCAGTTGGCGGTATTGTCCAGGATGATCAGGACGTTAGGGGCATCCGTGGCGCCAGTGGGCGTGCCCACGAACAGATCGATATCCTCGGCTCGGACGGCGGACTGGACAATACACAGCAGGCAGAGGACGACTATTCGCTGGAGCATTCCGGTCTTGCAGCTCTTGTTCATGGTTATGCTCCGCACGCGGCGATCTTCTGCGTATCGGTCAGGTGAACGCGCACCCCGGACCGCACTTTTACCGAGGTTCCGGTCACTGCATCGGTAACATTGGCGCTGAGCGCCCAGACGGTATCCCATCCCGAGGAACACATGGGCGCAATGCTGCCACCACAGGCGAGATTGGAAGGGCTGGGCCGTGCGCTCATGCACACCGGCGATGCCATTGCCACCTGATAATCGGTGGTGCCGTCGTTATTGATGTCGACATTGAGCTGTTCGGCCGTCGGCGCAGCGGTGAACGCCGAACCGATGACCCGCTGAATGCCGACATCGGCCGCGGCGATGGCCTCGTTGCGGAACTGCATGTTGCCGACCGCCTTGAGGTTGGTGCCGCTGAGGGTATAGGCGCTGCCGACCATCAGCATCAGCATCAGCAACATCACCAGGGCGACCACCAGGGTTGCCCCCCGCTGAGCTCTCGAATCACACAGGATAATCATGGCGTCTGCCTCCGCCGGGACACGTTCACCAGCGTGGCGCTGGACGTGAACAAGTGCCGCTTGTAGCCATCGGTGAACGGGCCGAGGGTGGAACCGCCCAAGGCGTAGGTCTTGTCTGAGCTGTAGCCTGGCGTCTGGGTACGGGCGCGAGCCAGCACATAGAGCCGGGCCTCCACCACATCCACCAGTTGATCCACCGAGCAGGAACCGGCACCGCAATGGACGAATGCGCCATCGGGCGAACCATCGCCACGGTTGTTCAGGGTGACTCGGGTGTTGGGGTCATCCCATTGCGGTGCAGCGTGGTAATTGGTTGAAGCTCCGGACTTGCTGACATTGTCGACGCCTAGCTCGACGCGGAACGCTTCGATCCCCTCGATCAGCGGCACCGCCGACTGCAACGCGTTGGCCGGGGTGGCACCGCCGGAAAGATCGAAGGTGGAGCGCATCAAGGTCGGGATACCGTCGCCTGCCGTCACGGCGTAGTCACGCACGTAATAGAGATCGATGACGAACTTGCGTCGCTCGGCAACGGTCAGGCAATTGAGGTTCTTCAGCGTGAACCCCGTGGTATCCAGTACAAAGGCGCCCAATGCATCGTCCTTGCAGAAGGACGACTGGAAGTACACCTTGCCGGTCGTCAGCGCGTCGCAATTGCCAACCCCTGGCGAGCAGGTATCGGCATGTCGCACCACCAGCACGTCGGAGTTGCTCGCCAGGTTGGTGACGATCGCCGAACAGCCGGGGGGTACGGCGGAATATGCCTGCACCACGATGCCCACGGAATTGATCCTGTCCTGCTGCGTCCATGTCGAGAAGGCGGAGCACACAGGCGGCAGCGCCAGCGGGTAATCTGTCGGCGCAGTGGTAGCGGTCAGGTCGTCGAACTGCGGGACAAAACCATTCCAGAACCCCGCATGGGCCAAGTCCTCCTGCAACAACCCCACGGCAAAGCGCCCGTTCTCGATCAGCGCGTTGGTCTGGGCCATGTCGTCGCTGGTGCGGCGCAGGTTCAAGTAGAGCGTCAGCACCGCGACCATGATCAGCAGGCTGATGGTCACGGCGATCATCATCTCCACCAGGGTGAAGCCCCGCTGTCGGGATACGCCGCTCATAGCGAAGCGACCCGCACGATGGTGGTCACCACCCGCCGGCAGAGATCACTGCTGCAGCCCGAGCTACCGTTGTAGCTGCCGCTGCCACAGGCCACGCTCGACGGCGGCGCGGAGATCGGCGTCATGCCCTGCCAGGCCACGGTGATCAGGTACTGATTGCTGCCCAGCGACTCGATGCAGCCGCGACCGCCCAGCATGGCGCCAGCCTTGACGTTGCCGCCGCCCACCTCCGCCGCACCCTGCAGGTTGCTGCACCAGTCGGCGAGGTCGGCCTGCTGGCGGGTGCCGCTGCTGGTCGGGCAGGTCATGCCGACGCCGAGCGGCGTGGATGTGCCGGTGACATAACTGGAGGAGTTCTTCGCGTTGGCGTTCATCCGGCTGGACATGTCGTTGAGCAACAGCAGCGCCTGGGCGCGCTGGTAGGACTCCATGTCCGACAGCTGCATGCGCATCTGCAGCTTGGCCAGGCCCAGAAGGCCCAGGGAGATGATGAGGATGCTGACGAGCAGCTCGATCAGGGTGAAACCGCGTTGCCGGGAGGTCAGCATGTCGGTCACCACTTCGCCGCTGGCGTCTTGCTGCCGTCGCTGCTGAGGGTCAGGTTGCCGTCGCTGGCCTGCGCGCCGCTCGGGGTGAAGGTGATGGTGAAGGTCGGCGGCGTACCGCTGCCGACGGTGATGGAGTAGCCGTAATTGCTCGACACCTCACTGGGAAGGGCGTAGCCGCCGCTCTCCAGCTGCGTCTTGCTGGCATAGGAGCGGTTGGCCAGCAGGTACTGCTGCTGGCGATTGGCGATGTCCATCATTTGCGCCTGGGCCGCCGACCGCTTTCCGCGAATGATGTACTGCTGGTAGCTGGGATAAGCGATGGCAGCCAGGATCGCCACTATCGCCGCCACCACCATCAATTCGATCAGGGTAAAACCACGGGAACTAACAGGCATTATCAGACTCTCTTTACGGGGCCCTTTTTCAAAGACTCTATTAGTTAAATGGCGAATCGCCACCCCGCCGACTCGGCAATTTAGTACCAGTCGTCGCCGGCGCACCGATCTATATACAAGTAGTTAACGAGAAAGATGGCCTGGCATTTTCCATAAAAACGCCACAACCCAATGATTGCGGGCATTAGAGCTGAACACCCGAGCCGCATCAAGAGCCGATACACCGCCGTCCCCGTATCAAAAAAGAGACACTTAGAAAACTTTCAGAGTTAATTCCTGCACACTCGTACTACTTATAAAATTCACATAAAAAAAGTGTGAAAATAAAGTTAAACACTACCCCCATTACTTCTATCTCGTCGATTGAAATACGCACTGATAACGAATTCAAAATCGTCCAACCGCCGACAACTAACAACTTCTCACCACCTTTCAAACTTCTATATGCATCGCTATCAATGAGCTAACTATCGAGTCAGAAAGGCAAACAAGGCCCGGGGAGCGGTCGAAGGATTCTTTTCGCCGACCTGCGTCTCGCCGAGCAAGAACCGGCCAGCCTGTGTCAGCGCCCACCTTGACGTCGTTGCAACGCCTCGATGAATGCCGCCAGCGGCATGGGCCGATCGAAGAGATACCCCTGCAACACCTCCACGCCGCGCGAGGCGAGATAGGCCCGCTGCTGCTCGGTTTCCACCCCTTCGGCGATGATCATCAGGTCCAGCTTGCCGCACAGCTCGACGATGCTGTCCAGGATGTGGGAGGACAGCGCGTCGACACCGATCATCGCCACGAAGCTCTTGTCGATCTTCAGCGCATCCACCTTGAAGCGATGCAGATAGGCCAGGCTGGAGTTACCGGTGCCGAAGTCATCGATGGCCAGCTTGACGCCCAGGGAGTGGAGATTGTCGAAGAGTTCGTCCGTCACCTCGCTGGAGACGATCAGCTCCCGTTCGGTCAGCTCCAGCGTGAGTTCCAGGCGATGAGGCAGGAAGCGCGCCTGGAAGTCCCGGCAATCGCCGAACAGCCCCGGCTCCGTGCAATGCCGGGCGCTGATGTTGAATCCCAGGTGGAAGCCTTGGCCCAGCAGGTGCCCATGCGGCGCCAGCGCGTCGGCAACCTGGTGCATCAGCTCGCGGGTCATCGGAACGATCAGCCCGGAGCGTTCGGCCATCGGAATGAACAGGTCAGGGCCGACCATGCCTTCGCGCGGGTGAATCCAGCGCATCAGCACCTCCGCCCCCACCCAGCGGCCGTCCCGGGCATTCACCAGCGGCTGCAGGTAGGGCACGAACTCGCCGGCCAGCAGGGCGCGCTCCAGCTCCAGGCTCGGTGTGGCCGAGCGTCCCCAGAGCCAGTAGCAGGCGATACCGGACACACCGCCGAGCATCAGCATCAATGCCACCAGGGGCAACGAGTCCCTGCGGATGTGCTGCCATTGCGCGCCCTCCGGGAAGCCACCGATGACCATGTAGGGAAACCGTCGGGACGTTCGCTCGACATGGCCAAGGGGCAACGCCGCAGGGTTACCGTCGAACACCCTGCCCTCTTCGTCCATCCACTGCTGGCCGACCCGCAGCTGCAGGTCGCTGCGCTGGTCGACCAATTGCAGGGTGTTGCTGAGGTAGCGGCCGTCAATGGTGGAGAGCGCGGCGAAACGCCCCTCGACGCGACGCAGGATCAGCAGGGCGTAATGCGGCGTGACCTCGTTGCCCGCCATCATCCGCAGCTCGCCGGCGACATACAGTCCGGCGTCCAGCGGCGCCTCGTAATCGCCGAACAGCGAGGTGCAATAAATAGTGTCGTCACGGGTGAGGTTGACCGACCGGACGAACGGCACCACCGCCACCTGCTCGCGAAGTACCAGGGTGGCGTCCGCGCAGCCTTCGTCCACGTGGCGCAAGGCGACCTGGGCCGCGCCCCTGGCATTGCCCAGCATGACATCGAAGAGGCGCACGGCTTCGTTGGCGGCGGTCCGCGCTTCGGCGCCCAGGCTGCTCAGCGCCTGCCAGTAGATGATCACGCTGCCCAGCAACAGCGGCAGCAGCGCCATGGAAAGGGAGAAGACCAGGCGGGGCACCAGCCGGCGCCGGGTATAACTGCGTAGCGGCATCCTTGTTCCTTGCTCGACGGCGCCGCGACCTGCGACGCATTGCCACTCCCCCGAAGGCAGCGACGTGCCTTGAGCTTAGAACAGCCTCCGGCGCCGGGCGCCTGGCAACGGAATCCGTATAATCCCCGCCCATCCTGATCGCCACAGAAGACGCCCATGCCCAAGCCGCAGCAGCTCCAGCCCGCGGGGAACTTCCCGCCCGCCACGCTCCTCCGTCGCTTCGCCGCGATGTTCTACGACTTCCTGCTCTGCGTGGCCTTGCTGATGGTGGTGACGCTGATCTACCAGCAAGGCTTCCTGCGCCTGATCTACGGCGGCGAGAAGCTCCGGCAGTTGGCCGACCAGGGCGCGCTGACCGGCGACCCGCTGCTTTCCAGCCTGCTGTTCGTCAGCGTGTTCGCCTTCTTCGCGAAGTTCTGGACCCACAGCGGCCAGACGCTCGGCATGCAGGTGTGGGGTGTGCGCGTCCAGAACGCCGATGGCACGCGCATCAGCCTGATGCAGGCGCTGCTGCGCTTCGTCATTGCCATTGCCTCCTGGGGCTGCGCCGGCCTGGGCTTCCTCTGGATGCTCTGGGACAAGGACAAGCGCACCTGGCACGACCGCTACTCGGAAAGCGTGGTGATCCAGATTCCCAAGGCGGTACGCAAGGCCACCCAGGGCCGGGGCTGACCCCTGTGCAGAAAAAAGCCGGCGATTGCCGGCTTTTGTTTTTGCTCTGTGTAGGAGCGAGCTTGCTCGCGAACCTCTCGCCCCGGAACAGGGATTGATCGCGAGCAAGCGCGCTCCTACAAGCCTCTTTTAACCTGCCCGCTTCAGCAACAGCGCACCGAGGAAGGCGCAGATCGCCGCCGGCACCAGCACCGCCAGCAGCGGCGGGAAGTTGAACACCTGGCTGGACGGCCCGAGCAGGTCCTGGGCGATGCGGAAGGTGAAGCCCACCAGCACACCGGTGAACACGCGCTGGCCGAGGGTCACGCTGCGCAGCGGGCCGAAGATGAACGAAATCGCCATCAGCACCAGGGCCGCCGTCACCAGCGGCTGCAGGATCTTGGTCCAGAACGCCAGCCAGTAGCGGTTGGAGCTCAGGCCCTGGTCCTGCAGGTAGTGGATGTAGCCCCACAGGCCGGTGATCGACAGGGCCTCGGGCTCCATCACCACGGTATTGAGCAGCTGCGGGCTGAGCTGGATGTTCCAGGTCTCGCTCGGCGCGGCCACCACTTCGCTGCGCTTTTCCGCGGCGTGCAGCACCGTGGTGGTCACGTCCTGCAACTGCCACTGGTTGTTCTCGAACACAGCCTGGCGGGCGAAGCTCGCCGTTTGCAGGCGGCGGTTGTCGTCGAAGTTGTAGCGGGTCACACCCAGCAGCACGCCGTCCGGGCGCACCACGTTGATGTGGATGAACTCGTGGCCCTGCCGGTGCCACAGGCCCGACTTGGAGCTTTGCGAACCATTGCCGCTCTGCGCCAGCGCGCGGCCGCTCTGGGCAGCGGTTTCGGTGTAGGGAATCACGTACTCGCCAACCAGAATGCCGACGAACATCAGCACCAGCATCGGCTTCATCACCGCCCAGACGATGCGCTGCAGCGACACGCCGGCGGCGCGCATGATGGTCAGCTCGCTGTTGCTGGCCAGGGTGCCCAGGCCCACCAGGCAGCCGATCAGCGCCGCCATCGGCAGCATGTCGTAGCCACGGCTCGGCGCGGTGAGCAGGACGAACTTCAGGGCCTCGGTCAGCGTGTAGCTGTCATCGAGCTGCCCCAGCTGGTCGACGAAGGCGAACAACTCGGCCAGGCCGAGGATCACCCCCAGCACCGCGAGAATGGAGACGAAGACCGTCGTGCCGATGTAACGATCCAGCTTACGCATGCTTCAGACCCCCGCCCGACTTCGCTCGCTGGGCGGCCAGCTTCAGGCGCAGCGGTTCCCAGTACAACAACAACAGGCCGATGCCCAGGAATATCCCATGGATCCACCACAGGCCCAGGGCCATGGGGATCTTGCCCTTGTCGAGCATGCCGCGCCCGGCGATCAGCAGCGCCAGGTAGGCCATGTACAGCAGCACCGCCGGCAGCAGCTTGAGGAAGCGGCCCTGGCGCGGGTTAACTCGCGACAGCGGCACCGCCAGCACGGTGACCACAAACACCAGCAGCGGGATGGACAGGCGCCATTGCAGCTCGGACTTCATCCGCGGGTCGTCGCTACCGAGCAGGTCGGCGGTGGGAATGGCGTCGCGGTCGTCGATTTCGCTGCTCACTTCCGGCTTGGGCAGGAGCGCCGCGTAGGTGTCGTACTTAATTTCGCGGTAGTCGGCCTGGCCCGGCGTGCCATCGTAGCGGTAGCCATCCTTGAGGATCAGGTAGCGGCTGCCGTCCGCGTGGATTTCCTGCACACCGGTGGTGCCGACCAGCACCGAGGTGCCGCCGTCCTTGCCGTTGCGCGGGCGGTTCTTGTCGGAAATGAACACCCCGCCCAGCTCCGTGCGCTCGTTGGCCAGGGTTTCGGTGTAGGTCACCCGCGTGCCGTCGCGCATCGACTGGAAGCGCCCCGGCGCCAGGGTGTCGAATTCGGTCATCGCGTCCTGCTTGTTCAGCAGCAGCTGCATCTGGGTGATGCCCTGCGGCGCCAGCCACAGGCTCAGCCAGGCCACCAGCAGGGCGATGAACAGCGCCGGCGCCAGGGTGATGGCCAGCAGGCGCTGCTGGCTCATGCCGGTGGCGGTCAGCACGGTCATCTCGCTGTCCAGGTACAGGCGGCCATAGGCCAGCAGGATGCCGAGGAACAGGCCCAGCGGCAGGATCAGCTGCAGGAAGCCCGGCAGACGCACGCCCATGATCATGAACAGCGAACCCGGATCGAGCAGGCCTTGGGCGGCCTGCGCCAGGTACTTGATGAAACGGCCGCTCATGATGATGACCAGCAGCACGGCGCTCACCGCGCTCATGGTGATCAGCACTTCACGGGACAGGTAACGGAAGACAATCAAACCGGACACTCCAGGGTTGTCACGCTCAGGCGGCTACGCTCAAACTAGCCGCCGTGAAGCATTGCCGGGTGCGCGCGGACGCGACCCAGCGCAAATAGCCGGCATTATCCTGCGATTCGCCGGGCCTGTCACTGCGCAGGCCATCTTCCTTCGCAGACCATTCAAGCTCTTTGTCCCGGGGACACTCAGCCATGGAATTCCTTGTAAAAAGCGTACGTCCGGAAACTCTCAAGACCGCCACCCTGGTCATCGCCGTGGGCGAAGGCCGCAAGCTGGGCGCCACCGCCAAGGCCGTCGACGAAGCCACCGGCGGTGCCATCGCCACCCTGCTCAAGCGTGGCGATCTGGCGGGCAAGGTCGGCCAGACTCTACTGCTGCAGGATTTACCCAACATTAAGGCCGAGCGCGTGCTGCTGGTTGGCGCCGGCAAAGAGCGCGAACTCTCCGACCGCGCCTACCGCAAACTGGTTTCCGCCGTCCTGAACAATCTGAAGAACCTGGGTGGCGCCGACGCCGTCCTGGCCCTGGGCGACCTGGCGGTGAAAGGCCGCAACGCCCATGGCAAGGCCCGCCTGCAGGTGGAAACCCTGGCCGACGGCACCTACGTCTTCGACCGCTTCAAGAGCCAGAAGGCCGAAGCGCCGAAGCTGAAGAAGGTCACCCTGCTGGTCGACAAGGCCGACGCCGCGGCCGTCGAACAAGGCGCCAAGCAAGCCCAGGCCATCGCCAACGGCATGGCCCTGACCCGCGACCTGGGCAACCTGCCGCCGAACCTCTGCCACCCGACCTTCCTCGGCGAGCAGGCCAAGGCGCTGGGCAAGGAATACAAGGGCCTGAAGGTCGAAGTCCTCGACGAGAAGAAACTGCGCGAGCTGGGCATGGGTTCCTTCCTCGCCGTCGCCCAGGGCAGCGACCAGCCGCCGCGCCTGATCGTGCTGCAGTACAACGGCGCGAAGAAGAAGGACGAGGCCCCGCACGTTCTGGTCGGCAAGGGCATCACCTTCGACACCGGCGGCATCAGCCTCAAGCCCGGCCTGGGCATGGACGAGATGAAATTCGACATGTGCGGCGCGGCCTCCGTGTTCGGCACCTTCCGCGCCGTACTGGAGTTGCAGCTGCCGATCAACCTGGTGGGCGTGATGGCCTGTGCCGAGAACATGCCCAGCGGCGGCGCCACCCGCCCGGGCGACATCGTCACCACCATGAGCGGCCAGACCGTCGAAATCCTCAACACCGACGCCGAAGGCCGCCTGGTGCTGTGCGACGCGCTGACCTACGTCGAGCGCTTCAAGCCGCAGTCCGTGGTGGACATCGCCACCCTCACCGGCGCCTGCATCGTCGCCCTGGGCTCCAACACCTCGGGCCTGATGGGCAACAACGACGCGCTGATCAAGCAACTGCTCAAGGCCGGTGAAGTCGCCGACGACCGCGCCTGGCAGCTGCCGCTGTTCGACGAGTACCAGGAGCAGCTCGACAGCCCCTTCGCCGACATCGCCAACATCGGCGGGCCGAAGGCCGGCACCATCACCGCCGGTTGCTTCCTGTCGCGCTTCGCCAAGAAGTTCCACTGGGCGCACCTGGACATCGCCGGCACCGCGTGGATCAGCGGCGGCAAGGACAAGGGCGCCACCGGCCGCCCGGTTCCGCTGCTGACCCAGTACCTGCTGGACCGTGTGAAGTAACGGAGTAAGACAGCCATGTTTTTTGGAACCCAACGCGTCGCGAGTGCCGCTCGGGCAAGGCGAAAGCCTGTGCAAATGCGCAGCTTCCGTTTTGTAAATGAGCAATTTGCGCAGGTTTTCAACGCAGCATGAGCAAACGCAGCAGCTTTGGGGCCAAAAAATGACGCGCGTGGATTTCTACGTTATTCCCAGCGCCGATCCCGACGCACGCCTGACCATCGCCTGCCGCCTGGCCGAAAAGGCCTGGCGGCAAGGCATGCGCATCTTCGTGCTGTGCAGCGACGAGGCCCAGCGCGAGGCGCTGGACGCCCGGCTGTGGAACTTCCGGGGCGAAACCTTCATCCCACACAATGCGGTGGAAGAAGATGCCGACTCGCCGATCGTGCTCGCCCTCGGCGAGCCGCCGGAGAGCCACCGGGACCTGCTGATCAACCTGACCCTGGCCATTCCCACCTTCGTCGACCGGTTCAACCGGGTCGCCGAACTGGTGATCGAGGAACCGGCGATTCGTCAGGCCGCGCGGGAGAATTTCCGTCGCTACCGCGAGCAGGGCTATCCTTTGCAGGACCATCGCCTGCCGCGCCCTTGAGAGCGTTTTCGCCACGACCATGGACAACCGCAAGCCCCCGCACGACCCCGACCACCTGCTGGAAGACCTGAAGAAGATCCAGGACTTGCTGGACGAATCGGGCGCCGAGCCGCCCCTGCTCACCGAATCCTTCGAGCCGGACAACATCCCGCTGCTCTCCGACGTGGTCGCGCCCGCCCCCCAGCCGCCCACCCCGGCAGCCGTGTCGCCGGCAGCGCCAACCGCATCGTCCACGGCCAGCGAGCTGAACCGCCTCGACCTGGAACTGCGCGCCGCGGCCCAGCTCATCCTGCAGGACGTCCTCGACGACTTCGCCCCGCAGATCGAAGCCGAGCTGCAGCGTCGCCTGGAGGCACGGATGCAACGGCTGTTGGCGCAGCGCAAGCCCTGACGGTTCCCTACCGCAACGCCGCGCGGCCTCGCGCCAATCGCGGACACGGTCGCTCCTGCGCCCCCCTTTACCTGTAGGAGCGAGCTTGCTCGCGAACCGGGCTTCGCAGCGGGGGGTGTTCGCGAGCAAGCTCGCTCCTACGAAGAGCCATATCCCCATCCGACCTCCGTATCTGGCCCTGGCTCTGGCTTTTAAAGGCTTCCAGAGAAACACCCGCGCGCTCCGAACGGCCCCGTCCAGGAGGCCGAGTGGAAGCGGAGTTTCAGGGGTTGAGCGGCATGGATGCCGCGAGAGCTGCGATGGGCCAGGGATGGCCCTTCGCGGCGTGCCCCTGAAACTTCGCTGGAGCGAGGGTATTTTTCGCCTAAGCGAAAAACCGGATGTCCGGGGCAAGACCTTTGCCTTCTTTGGGGCGTTTGCCAAAGAAGGTCGCCCGAGGTGGCGAAACGGGAAGTCCGCGCGCACACCGAAGCGGCGCAGGAATGCCCAAGCCGACGCCCGCCGCATCCTGACAGGTGCTGCCCCTGCAATATCACAGGGGCACGCGCCGGCCCTGCCGGCGGATCGCGGGCATGGCCCGCTCCTACAAGGCCCCAGCTGAGCGGCCGGAGGCCAAACGCGGACGGAGTCCGCTCCTACGCCCACAGCAACGCCTGTAAAAGCAGGCCCGCTCACCCCACACTGGTGGCCTGTGAGCCCCGCCTCCCGTTATACTCAGCGGTTTTCCGTCTAGCCTTATCAGGGTCCCGCCGCGCTCATGGACAAGACCTACCAGCCCCACGCCATCGAATCCCACTGGTACCCCCTGTGGGAGAAAGAGAACTACTTCGCCCCGCAAGGTTCCGGCGAGCCGTACACCATCATGATCCCGCCGCCGAACGTCACCGGCAGCCTGCACATGGGTCACGGCTTCAACAACGCCATCATGGACGCGCTGATCCGCTACCGCCGCATGCAGGGCCGCAACACCCTGTGGCAGCCGGGCACCGACCACGCCGGCATCGCCACCCAGATGGTGGTGGAGCGCCAGCTGGCCGCACAGGGCATCGCCCGTCATGACCTGGGCCGCGAGAAGTTCCTGGAGAAGGTCTGGGAGTGGAAGGACCAGTCCGGCGGCACCATCACCCGCCAGATTCGCCGCCTGGGCTCCTCCGTGGACTGGTCGCGCGAGCGCTTCACCATGGACGAAGGCCTGTCCAACGCCGTGAAGGAAGCCTTCGTGCGCCTGCACGAGGACGGCCTGATCTACCGTGGCAAGCGCCTGGTCAACTGGGACACCAAGTTCCACACCGCCATTTCCGACCTGGAAGTGGAGAACCACGACGAGAAGGGCCACCTCTGGCACCTGCGCTACCCGCTGGCCGACGGCAACAAGACCGCCGACGGCAAGGACCACCTGATCGTCGCCACCACCCGTCCAGAAACCATGCTGGGTGACAGCGCCGTCGCCGTGCACCCGGAAGACGAGCGCTACGCCGCGCTGATCGGCACCTTCATCGACCTGCCGCTGGTGGGCCGGCGCATCCCGATCATCGCCGACGACTATGTCGACCGCGAGTTCGGCACCGGCTGCGTGAAGATCACCCCCGCCCACGACTTCAACGACTACGAAGTCGGCAAGCGCCACGACCTGCCGCTGATCAACATCTTCGACAAGGACGCCGCGATCCTCGCCACCGCCCAGGTGTTCAAGCTCGACGGCAGCGTCAACACCGAGCTGGACGCCAGCCTGCCGGCCGCCTACGCCGGCCTTGACCGCTTCGTCGCGCGCAAGCAGATCGTCGCCGACTTCGAGGCCGCCGGCCTGCTGGAGAAGATCGACGACCACGCGCTGAAAGTGCCCAAGGGCGACCGCTCCGGCACCGTCATCGAGCCCTGGCTGACCGACCAGTGGTACGTCTCCACCAAGCCGCTGGCCGAGCCCGCCATCGCCGCCGTGGAAGACGGCCGCATCCAGTTCGTGCCCAAGCAGTACGAGAACATGTACTTCAGCTGGATGCGCGACATCCAGGACTGGTGCATCAGCCGTCAGCTGTGGTGGGGCCACCGCATCCCGGCCTGGTACGACGACGCCGGCAACGTCTACGTCGGCCGCAACGAGGCCGAAGTGCGCGCCAAGCACAACCTGGGCGACGCCAACCTGCGCCAGGACGAAGACGTCCTCGACACCTGGTTCAGCTCGGGCCTGTGGACCTTCTCCACCCTCGGCTGGCCGGAACAGACCGAGTACCTGAAGACCTTCCACCCCACCGACGTGCTGGTGACCGGCTTCGACATCATCTTCTTCTGGGTGGCGCGCATGATCATGCTGACCATGCACCTGATCAAGAATGGCGATGGCACCGCGCAGATCCCGTTCAAGACCGTCTACGTGCATGGTCTGGTGCGCGACGGCCAGGGCCAGAAGATGTCCAAGTCCAAGGGCAACGTGCTCGACCCGCTGGACATCGTCGACGGCATCACCCTCGACGAACTGCTGGAAAAACGCACCAGCGGCATGATGCAGCCCAAGCTCGCCGAGAAAATCGCCAAGCAGACCAAGGCCGAGTTCCCCGAAGGCATCGCCAGCTACGGCACCGACGCCCTGCGCTTCACCTTCTGTTCGCTGGCCTCCACCGGCCGCGACATCAAGTTCGACATGGGCCGCGTCGAGGGCTACCGCAACTTCTGCAACAAGTTGTGGAACGCTGCCAACTTCGTCATCGAGAACACCGATGGCAAGGACACCGGCGTCAATGGCGAGCCGGTCGAACTGTCCTCGGTGGACCGCTGGATCATCTCTGCCCTGCAGCGCACCGAGATCGAAGTCGCCCGCCAGCTGGACGCCTTCCGCTTCGACCTGGCCACGCAGGCCCTCTACGAGTTCATCTGGGACGAGTACTGCGCCTGGTACCTGGAACTGGTCAAGCCGGTGCTGTGGGACGAGAACGCGCCCATCGAACGCCAGCGCGGCACCCGCCGCACCCTGGCGCGCGTGCTGGAAACCGCACTGCGCCTGGCGCACCCGTTCATGCCGTTCATCACCGAGGAAATCTGGCAGCGCATCAAGGCGTCCGCCGGCAAGAGCGGTGACACCCTGATGCTGCAACCCTGGCCGATCGCCGACGAGGCGAAGATCGACGCCGCCGCCGAAGGCGATATCGAGTGGGTCAAGGCGCTGATGCTGGGCATTCGCCAGATCCGTGGCGAGATGAACATCTCCATGGCCAAGCGCATCGACCTGGTGCTCAACAATGCATCGCCCGAGGACCACCGCCGCCTGGCCGACAACGAGCCGCTGCTGATGAAGCTGGCGAAGCTGGAAACCATCCGCGTGCTGGACGAAGGCGAAGAGCCGCCGATGTCCGCCACCGCACTGGTGGGCGACCTGCAGGTGCTGGTGCCGATGGCCGGCCTGATCGACAAGGCTGCCGAGATGGCGCGCCTGGACAAGGAAATCCAGCGCCTGGAAGGCGAAGTCAAACGCGTGGGCGGCAAGCTGTCCAACGAAGGCTTCGTCGCCAAGGCCCCGCCGGAAGTGATCGAGAAGGAACGCGCCAAGCTCGCCGAAGCCGAGCAGGCCGTGACCAACCTGATCCAGCAGCGCGAGAAGATCGCCAGCCTGTAAGCCCCACCACAAGGCCCGCCAATGCGGGCCTTGTGCTTTTTGCAGATCAAGATCCCCTCTCCCTAACCCTCTCCCGCAAGCGGGAGAGGGGACCGTTCGGTGAAGGTTGAAACCACAGTATCAGCCGGCACGGACTGTCCCTCTCCCTGAGGGAGAGGGCTGGGGTGAGGGGGACGCGCGGACACAGACGCCCCAGAGAGGCAGCCTCCTCCTTAGAGCGCGTCATCCCCCGGCGCTCGTCAGTACACCGCCCCCACCGGGTACACGTAGGCATTCACGTCATAGAACGGCGTGCGCTGGTAGAACCACTGCAGGCGTGCCTGGGCGTCCTTGGCGAAGGCCTTGTCGTCCTTGAGCTTCTGCTCGAACTCGGCTTTCAGCTTCGGGTCCTCGGCGAGCATCTTGCGCGCCATCGGCTCCATCACGTATTCCTCCGGCTCCTCGGCGGACACAAGGGTCGAATTGAAGAAGCCCCAGGACCAGAACGAGTCAGGGCTTTCCGCCGTCAGCAGGTTGACCGCCAGCACGCCCAGCGGCTGGTCGGTGTCGATCACCACCGAGCCCGCCGGGTAGGTCTGCAGGCGCTGGAACGGCTTGCCGACGCCACTGACCAGCAGATGCCCCTCGTAGCCGGGAATCTCGTTGGTGGCAGCGCGATCCGGCTCGAATCCGCCGGCCAGCTTGATGTCGTCCATGCGGTACAGCGTCACCTCGATGGGTGTGGCCTTGTCCAGGGTCTCCATCTGGATGCCGTGGGACTTCAGGCGCGCGATCACCTCGCTCCACTGCACCGGCACCACGTATTGCTTCGGCCGCTTCACCACCAGGTCCGGCACCGAGTTGTCGGTGATCGGCACGTTCAGCTGCTTGGGCTTGTTGCTCCAGACAATGGTCTTCTTGCCGGTGATGGGCGATTCCTCGTAGCGGTAGTCGCCCACGGTGAACGGCGTGCGCTGCGCCTCGCCCGGCTTCCAGGTGAGCGTCACCTGCTGCTGCGCCGCCAGCCGTTCGCGATCCTTGGTGATCGCCTGCTTCAGCGAGTCGGCGTTATCGCCGATCACCTGGAACATCGCCTTGAGCATCACGTAGTTGCCCAGCACCTGGGTTTCGTAGGGGTGCAGCGCGTGCTGCTCGATAAGGATCGAGGGCACGTTGCGGATATCGCCGTACTGGTTGGAGAAACGCGCCAGGTCCGTGCGGTACGGGTAGTAGCCCTGGGTCGGGTCCTGGTTGTCGTTGAAGCTGATGCACTCGTGCACCACATGCCCGTCGCCCTCCAGCGCCTTGTACACCGGGCCGCGCATGACCTTGTCCATCCACTGGCTGGAGGCCGGCGACCAGCCGTTGCCGTTGTGGCAGTACGAGCTGTCGTAGGGATACATGGCGCCATCGGTGGAATGGGTGTCGGCGAAGAAACTCAGGTCGTACTGGTTGAACACCCAGGCGACGTTGCGGATCTCCGCGCTGTCGAGCTTGGTGAAGTCGCGGTTGAGGTTGTAGTTCAGGCCGTTGACCCGCCAGCCGGTGACCTCCGGGCCGTTCTGGTTGATCCGCCCGTAGGGGCTGCGGCGCAGGTCGCCGTCGATGTTCACGGTGGGGATGAAGAGGATGTTGACCTTGTCCAGCACGCCGGCCAGCGGCTTGTCGCCGGTGGTCATGTCGCGCAGCAGCATGAACATGGCGTCCTTGCCGTTGGCCTCGCCCGGGTGGATTTCAGCTTCGACGAAGATCGTCGGCTTGCCGGACTTGTTCAGCCCGGCCGGTGACTTGTCCGCCTCGCGGCTGGCGGTCACCAGCAGCATCGGCTCGCCGGTGGCGCTGTTCTCCGGCAGGTCGCTCAGGGCGATGGTGCCACTGGAGGCATCGGCCAGCTTCTGCAGCCAGGCGCGGGTCTGGTGGTAGTCGGAGGTCTGCTGGAAGCCGGTGGATTCGGCCAGGGTGATCAGCGGGTTGTCGGCCTTGGCGATGTACTTCGTACTGGTGAGCTTCTGCTCGAACATCGCCGGGAGGATGCGCGTCCTGGCGGCGGCGCTGTAGCCGCTGTCATCGATGTACCCCGGCGCCGAAGGCAGGGCGGCATACAGGGGCAGGCTGGAGGTGGCAAAGAGGCCGGCGAGTAGCACTCGGGACGAGAGGTGGTCCATGAAAGATTCTCCTTTTGCAGCAAAATCGTCCTGCGGACGCGTCTGCGCCCGTGCATGAACCATAGACAACCTGCGAAAAACGCCAGCGCGGTTCGTCGTCGCGCCCGTTCGCAGAAGGCGCCGGATGCATTCCACGGCGGAATGACCTTGCGAAGAATGATCGCTTGGTTCGCCCTGGCGGTTGTTCGAAGATCGGCGCAGCCCAGCTCACCTTCCAGGAACTGCATGTCCATGTCCGACCTCCCGGCCCGCAACGGCGGCCAGATCCTCGTCGATGCCCTGCAGCAGCACGCGGTGGACACCGTCTACTGCATCCCCGGCGAAAGCTACCTGCCGGTGCTCGATGCCCTGCACGATGCCGCCGATATCCAGACCATCGTCACCCGCCACGAAGGCGCCGCCTCGAACATGGCCGATGCCTACGGCAAGCTCACCGGCCGCCCCGGCATCTGCTTCGTCACCCGCGGGCCGGGCGCGACCCATGCGGCCAACGGCGTGCACACGGCGATGCAGGACTCGACACCGATGATCCTTTTCATCGGCCAGGTGGAAAGCGCCTTCAAGGGCCGCGAAGCCTTCCAGGAAGTGGACTACCGGCAGATGTTCGGTGGCCTGGCCAAGTGGGCCACCGAGATCGACGACATCCGCCGCATTCCGGAGATCGTCGCCCGCGCCTTCCGCGTCGCCCAGTCCGGGCGCCCTGGGCCGGTGGTGATCGGGCTGCCGGAGGAAGTGCTGTTCGGCTGCGCGCAGGTCGCCGACGTGGCGCCGACGCCGATCACTCGCCCCGCGCCCGCTGCCGCCGCCATGGCCGAGCTGCGCGAGCGCCTGAGCCAGGCGCGGCGCCCGCTGCTGATCGTCGGCGGTACCGGCTGGACGCCGGAGGCCTGCCAGCAGGTGCGCGCCTTCGCCCGCGCCAACCGGCTACCACTGGTGGCCTCGTTCCGTCGCCAGGACCTGATCGACAACCGCGACGAGCAGTATGTCGGCCAGCTCGGTTTCGGCGCCTCGCCCGCGCTCACCGCGCGGGTGCAGGAGGCCGACCTGCTGATCGTGCTCGGCTCGCGCCTGAGCGAAACGCCCACCGCCGGCTACACCCTGATCCAGAGCCCGCGCCCGCTGCAGGACATGATCCACGTCTACGCCGATGCCAGCGAGCTGGGCCGTGTCTACCAGGCTGACCAGAGCATCCAGGCCGGCATGCCGGAGATCGCCGCCGCCCTCGCCGGCCTCGACCCGCTCAGCGAAACGCCCTGGGCCGAATGGACCCCCGCCGCCCGCGCGGACCACCTGAACTACATCACCCCGCCGCACTATGCCGAGCCACCGCGGGGAGTGGACCTCGCGCAGGTGGTCCAGTACCTGAACGAAACCCTGCCGGACGACGCCGTCGTCAGCAACGGCGCCGGCAACTACGCCGTCTGGGTGCACCGCTTCTACCGCTACCGCGCGCCACGCAGCCAGCTGGCCCCCACCAATGGCGCCATGGGCTACGGCTTCCCTGCCGCCATCGCCGCCAAGCTGCGCGACCCGCAGCGCAGCGTGGTGTGCTTCGCCGGCGACGGCTGCTTCATGATGTATCCCCAGGAGCTGGCCACCGCCGTGCAGTATGGCGCGGCGCTGACCGTCATCGTGGTCAACAACGGCATGCTCGGCACCATCCGCATGCACCAGGAGCGCGAATACCCCGGCCGCATCAGCGCGACCGAGCTGCGCAACCCCGACTTCGTCGCCCTCGCCCAGGCCTTTGGTGCCCATGGCGAGCGGGTCGAGCGCAGCGAGGATTTCGCCGCCGCCTTCGAACGCGCCCAGGCCAGCGGCCGGCCGGCGCTGATCGAACTGCGCACCGATCCGCAGCAGATCACCCCGGCCGCGCGGCTGCCCTGACGCGGCCTTGCGCAATACGCAGCGGCTCAGGCTTCGCTAAGCTGCACCGGGTCAAGGCATTGCGCTCGCCGCAGCGGGCACAATGGCGCCGGTAATTCGCTAGGGAAGCGCATGAGTCTGCAACTGATCTGGGTACTCGCCCTGCTCGCCACCGCGGTGGGGCTGTTCGTCATCAACCGTCCGCGCATGGACGTGGTCGCCCTGCTGGTGATGGTCGCCCTGCCCCTGTCGGGCATCCTCAGCGCGGAGGAGGCGCTGGCCGGCTTTGCCGATCCCAACGTCATCCTGATCGCCGCGCTGTTCGTCATCGGCGAGGGCCTGGTGCGTACCGGCGTGGCCTACCGCATCGGCGAATGGCTGACCCGCCGTGCCGGCGCCAGCGAGACGCGCCTGCTGGTGCTGCTGATGCTCGCGGTGGCCGGGCTTGGCTCGGTGATGAGTTCCACCGGCGTGGTCGCCATCTTCATTCCGGTGGTGCTGAGCATCGCCGCGCGCCTGCACGTCTCGCCGCGCCGGCTGATGATGCCGCTGAGCTTCGCCGGGCTGATCAGCGGCATGCTCACCCTGGTCGCCACCGCGCCCAACGTGGTGGTGCACAGCGAACTGGTGCGCGAGGGCGGCCAGGGCTTCGGCTTCTTCAGCTTTACCCCGTTCGGCCTGGTGGTGCTGGTGCTCGGCGTCGGCTACATGCTGGTGGCGCGGCGCTGGCTGGGCGAGGACGACGGCGACGCCGGGCAGAGCGTCAAGCGGCGCACCCTGGGCGACCTGATCCGCGACTACCAGCTCGCCGGCCGCGAGCGCCGCCTGCGCATCCGCCACGATTCGCGGCTGGTGGGCATGAGCCTGAGCGAGGTGGAGCTGCGCGCCCGCGCCGGCACCAACGTGGTGGCCATCGAACGCACCGCGCACTTCCGCATGAAGATCCTCAGCCCCAACGCCAACATCCAGCTGCAGGCCGGGGACGTGCTGCTGGTGGATATCTTCGGCGAGCGCACCGATCTGCTGGGTCTCTACCACGAGTACGGCCTGGAGCCGCTGAGCCTGCAGGGCGACTACTTCACCGAGCGCTCCCATGAGGTCGGCATGGCCGAGGTCACGCTGCCGCCGGAGTCCGCCCTGCTGGGCAAGAGCGTGCTGGACCTGGAGTTCCGCAGCCAGTTCGGCCTCAACGTGGTGGGCCTGCGACGCAACCGCGAAGCCGTGGTGGACGGGCTCCTGGAAGCCAAGCTCAAGGTTGGCGACACCCTGCTGGTGGTCGGGCCCTGGAAGGACATCCGCCAGTTGCAGAGCCGCGGCCGCGACTTCCTCGTGCTCGGCCTGCCGATGGAAGTGGACGAGGCCGCCCCCGCCGCCAGCCAGGCGCCCCACGCGCTGTTCAGCCTGGCGGTGATGGTGATCCTGATGGTCAGCGGCCTGGTGCCCAACGTCATGGCCGCGCTGATCGCCTGCCTGCTGATGGGCGCATTCCGCTGCATCGACATGGACAGCGCCTACCGCGCCATCCACTGGCAGAGCCTGCTGCTGATCGTCGGCATGCTGCCCTTCGCCCTGGCCCTGCAGAAGACCGGCGGCATCACCCTGGCGGTCAACGGCCTGGTCGGCGTCCTCGGCGGCGCCGGGCCCTACGCCATTCTCGCCAGCCTGTTCGCGCTGACGGCGCTGATCGGCCTGTTCATCTCCAACACCGCCACCGCAGTGCTCATGGCGCCGGTGGCCGTGGCCACGGCCAAGGCCCTGGGCGCCTCGCCCGACGCCTTCGCGATGATCGTCGCGCTGGCCGCCTCGGCCGCCTTCATGACGCCCATTTCCTCACCGGTGAACACCCTGGTGCTGGGACCGGGGCGTTATCGCTTCGGCGATTTCGTCAAGGTTGGCGTACCCTTCACGATTCTGGTGATGATCGTCAGCGTTGTGCTGGTACCCTGGCTGCTGCCGCTGTAGCCGCCGAAAAGGAAGCGCCTCGATGGAAGTGAGCAAGACCAAAAGCAGTTTCTACCGCCGTCTCTACGTCGCCTGGCTGATCGACAGCGGCACCGCCACCAGCGTCCCGGCACTGATGGAGGCCACCGGCATGCCCCGGCGCACCGCCCAGGACACCCTGGCCGCACTGGCCGACCTGGACATCGACTGCACCTTCGAGCAGCACGACGGCAAGCGCAACAATGCCGGCCACTACCGCATCCGCGACTGGGGCGCCATCGATCCGCGCTGGATCGCCGCGCACCTGCCAACGATCAAGGACATCCTGCAGTACCCCTGAGCCCATCCCCATGCTTGCCGTGCCGCCCGTCCTCTGGCGCTTTCGCCGACTGATCCTGCTGCTCGCCTTCGCCGCGCTGCTGGTCCTGCTCTACCGCGCCAGCGGCCTGCACGAGGACTTCAGCCTCGACTACCTGCGCACCGAGCTGAGCGACCATCGCCTGCGCGGCCTGCTGCTGTTCATCGGTCTGTTCGCCCTGGGCAACCTGCTGCATTTCCCCGGCCTGCTGTTCCTCGCCGCCGCCGTGCTGGCCATGGGCAAGCTGTGGGGCGGGCTCATCACCTATTGCGCGGCGGTGTTTTCCTGCGGCTTCACCTTCGTCGTCATCCGCGCCGTCGGCGGCAACGGCCTGCGCCTGCTGAACAACAGGCTGACGCGCGCGGTGTTCAGCCACCTCGACCAGCGCCCGGCCAGCAGCGTGTTCCTCCTGCGCCACGCCTTCATCACCTCGCCGACGCTGAATTACAGCCTGGCGCTGTCGGGCATCGGCTTCTGGCCCTACATGCTCGGCACCCTGCTCGGCCTGCCGATTCCGCTGCTGCTCTGCTGCCTGCTGTTCGACCGCCTGAGCAACGTGCTGCTCGGCTGACGCGCCCATCTGTGGGAAAATCCCCCTCCGCTTCCCAGCCCCCGGGCGCTCCCATGTCGAAACCGCCGAAACGCCCCGCCTCCCCCGCGAAACCCGCCCAGGCCCTGCGCGACCCCGCCGCCAAGCGGCCGAACCTGCTGCACCCGCGCAACCGGCACCAGGGTTACTATGACTTTCCGGCGCTGATCGAAGGCTGCCCGGAGCTGGGCCGCTTCGTCATCACCAACCCCTACGGCAAGCCCAGCATCGACTTCGCCAGCCCCGAGGCGGTGCGCGTGTTCAACCGGGCGCTGCTCAAGACGCAGTACGGCATCGCCCAGTGGGACATCCCCGCCGGCTTCCTGTGCCCGCCGATCCCCGGCCGCGCGGACTACGTGCACTACCTCGCCGACCTGCTCGCCGAGGACAACGGCGGCAGCGTGCCGCGCGGGCCGGACGTGCGCGTGCTGGACATCGGCGTCGGCGCCAACTGCATCTACCCGCTGATCGGCCACCGCGACTACGGCTGGCGCTTCCTCGGCTCGGACATTGAACCGGCCGCACTGGCCTCCGCCCACGCCATCGTCAACGGCAACCCGGGCCTGGCCGCGGCCATCGAGTTGCGCCAGCAGCACGAGCCGACGCACATCTTCCGCGGCCTGCTGGGCGCGGACGAGCGCTTCGACGCCACCCTGTGCAACCCGCCCTTCCACGCATCGCCAGAGGAAGCCAGCAGCGGCAGCCGGCGAAAATGGAAGAACCTCGGCAAGCTCGACCCGTCGCGCCAATTGCCCAAGCTGAACTTTGGCGGGCAGAACAACGAGCTGTGGTGCGAGGGCGGCGAGATCGCCTTCCTGCGCAAGCTCGCGGCGGAAAGCGCAGAAGTCGGCCGGCAGGTGCGCTGGTTCAGCTCGCTGGTGTCCAAGGCCGGCAACCTCGACGACTTCCGCCGCGCCCTGAAGAAGGCCGGCGCCGTCAGCATCCGCACCGTGGACATGGCCCAGGGGCAGAAGCAGAGCCGCTTCGTCGCCTGGACCTTCCTCGAGCCGGAGCACCGTCGCGTCCGCCCGCAGGGCGCCTAGCGCGGCACGCGTTATCCGCCGTCAGCCCGCGTTCACGCCTCGGCGACAAGTCCCGGCGCCCTTTCCCGCCCCAGCAGCACGAACACCAACCCGGCGACGACGAGCGTCACGCCCCCCAGCCACTCGAGAACCCGGCTGAACACGGCCACGTAGTCGCTGCGCAGTTGCTCGGGCGGCAGTTGCGGGAACTGCTCGACCACCGCCGCCAGGTTGCCGATGGCCAGTTGGTTGGCGCTCATCAGGCGCTCTGCATTGGCCAGGCCCAGGGGCTCCAGCTGCGCCGCGATCAGGGTTGCCAGCAGGGCGCCGACCACCGCGATGGCCACCGCATCGGCCGATACCCGCACCGTGTTGAAGATGCCCGTCGCCATGCCGGCACGCTCACGCTCGACCACGCTCACCGCCAGGCCATCCATCAGCCCCCACGGCAGGCCGATACCGATGCCGATCACCAGCAGCGGCGCATCGGGCGCGATGCCCTGCGTCAGGTTGCGGGCCAGCCAGAACAGGCCGCCCGCGACGATGACCAGGCCGAGCGCCGAGAGGCTGCCGGCACCCACGTGCTTGGCCAGCATCGCCGCGAGGAAGGGCACCACCAGCAGCGGCGCCGACAGCGCCAGCATGGTCCAGCCGGCCTGCAGCGCGCCCTGGCCCTCGATACCGATGAAGCGCCCCGGCAGCAGCACGATCAGCACCACGTAGGCGAACGCCGGCGACGCGCCGAGCAGTTGCACGCCCACGAAGCGCCATTGGCTGAACAGTGATAGTTCCAGCAAGGGACGCTCGATGCGGCGCTCGACCGCCACGAACACGGCCAGCAACACCGCGCTGAGCGCCAGCGTGCCGGCCACGGCCAGGCTTGCCCAGCCCTGCTCCGGCGCCAGCAGCAGGCCGTAGGTGAACAGACTGAGGGCGGCGGTGAAGCTCAGCGCGCCACGCCAATCCAGGCCGCGCGCATGCGGGTCCCGCGTCTCGCGGCAGAAGCGCACGACCAGCGGCACCGAGGCCAGCGCACAGGCCGCCGGCACCAGGAACACCCAGCGCCAGCCGGGACCGTCGGTAAGCCAGCCGGCCAGCAGCGGGCCGAACGCCAGGCCAACGCCGAACGTGGTGCCCAGCAAGCTGAACACCCGAGTGCGGATAGGCCCGTCGAATTCCTGCGCCAGCGCCGCCATCGCCGCGGCAAAGGCCGCCGAGCCGCCAGCCCCCTGCAGCACCCGCAGCAGGTCGATGAGCGCCACCGAATCGGCCAGAGGGATCGCCAGCGTGGTCAGGCAGAACAGCGCCAGGCCGACCAGCCAGATGCGCTTGCGCCCGTACACGTCCGCCAGGCTGCCGGCCGCCATCATCGCTGCGCCGTAGGCCAGCACGTAGCCGTTGACGATCCAGTTCAGCGCCACTGCCGAGCCGCCCAGTTCATGGGCAATGGCCGGCAGCACCACGGCGGGGCCGGTGAAGCACAGCGGGATCAGCACCGCCGTCAGGCTGGCGGCCAGCAACAGCAGCCAGCGCGAGGTCTCGGGGCTGCTCTCGGGGAAGTCGTGGGAAGGGTTCATGGTGGGTCCGTCATGTGTCGAAGAAGACCCAGCCCACGCTAAACAACCCGCCATTGCGGAAAAACAGGCTAGGATTCCGAACATAACGGACGCCAATGTCCGTAATCGTCTCCCCCTCGCGCGGCACAATAGCTGCCCACCCGCACGGATACCCGCCCATGGACAGCCTCAACGGTCTGCGCGTCTTCCTCCAGGTCGCCGACACCCTGAGCTTTGCCCAGGCTGCGCGTCTGCTCGGGCTCTCCGCCTCGGCGGTGGGCAAGAGCATCGCCCGGCTGGAGGAGCGCCTCGGCGTGCGTCTGTTCCACCGCAGCACCCGCAGCTTGAGCCTCTCCAACGAAGGCCAGCTGTTCCTCGAGCGCTGCCGGCGCATTCTCGACGAACTCGAAGCGGCGGAGCAGGAACTGGCGCTGTCCACCCAGCAGGCTCGCGGGCGCCTGAAGATCAGCATGCCGCTGGTGGCGGGGCTGCTGCCGCAGGTGCTCCCCGAATTCCTCCGCTGCTACCCGCGCATCCAGTTGGACATCGACTTCACCGACCGCCTGGTGGACGTCATCGAAGAGGGGTTCGACCTCGTCGTGCGCGGCGGCGAGTTGCGCGATTCGCGGCTCAAGGCGCGCAAGCTGGGCGACTTCAGCCTGCTGCTGGTGGCCGCGCCGGCCTACCTTCGGCAGTACGGCACACCGCGGCGCCCAGCGGATCTCAGCCAGCACCTGTGCCTGCATTACCGCTACCCGAGCAGCGGCCTGGTGCAGCGCTGGCCGTTGAAACTGGAGGCGGGAGATGCGGAACCCCGCCTGGACGGCGGGCTGATCTGCAACACCGCCGACATGCTGATCAGCGTTGCCAGCCAGGGCATGGGCATTGCCTGCCTGCCCGACTTCGCGGTGCGCAGCGCGCTCAATGAGGGCCGGCTGGTCCAGGTGCTCAGCGAACACACCGCGCACCTGGGCAGCTTCCACGCGTTGTGGCCGGCGGGCCGGCGCATGTCGCTCAAGCTGCGGGTGTTCCTCGACTTCCTCAGCGACCGGCTGTTCGTCACCCGTTGAGGGACGAGCGGGTCAGCGGATGAACTGCTTGCTGATCTCGCGGAAGACCTCCGTCCCCGCGCGTTCCATCCACTCGAAGGCGACCATCTCCCGCGAGACGATCACCGCGCCGGCCTGGCGCAACCTGGCCAACGCCAGCGCCTTGTCCTGCGGGCGGCGCGAGCCGACGGCCTCGTCCACCACGAACACCTCGCGGTCCTCGGCCAACAGGCCCATTACCGTCTGCAGCACGCAGACGTGCGCCTCGGTGCCGCACACCACGAACTGCCGGCGCTCGCCGCCGGGCAGGTGCAACAACCCCGGATCGGCAACGGCGGAAAAGGCGATCTTCTCCCGCACCTCGGCCTCCGCCAGCGCGTCGCGCAGCGCCGGCACGGTCGGACCGAGGCCTTTCGGATACTGCTCCGTGGCCAGCACCGGCACACCCAGCCGACGCGCAATGGCCAGCAGCCAGGCGCTGTGCTCGAGCACCGCCTCGTTGTCATGGATGGCCGGGAACAGGCGCTCCTGGATGTCGATGATCAGCAGGGTCGAGGCCTGGGCGCGCAGCAGCATCGGGATTTCCTCCTTGGTTTGGAAACCGTGTTGTCGTCCCGTGGCGCCATACTGTCAACCGCCACCACACCATCGGCCACTTGGCAGGCGGCGCGCCAGCACGCACCCTATGCGGCGCCAGAGCGACGCGACCATCGACCAGGCACTCGCCACAGCACGGTGCCCCTAACACCGCTACGTGGCTGCGCGCCGCCGCTGGCCGCCCCGCCAGCGACGAACGCCTGGCGCCCGACATCAACAACAGGAAGGACAGCGACAGCCGCTGAGCCTTCCCGAAGACCCAAGGAGCACCCGATGTACCCCATAGGGAAATGGACCTGCGCCGTGCTGCTGGCCGTTGCCGGCAGCGCCGGCGCGGCGGAGCGCACCGCGCAGCCGTGCGCTGACGCCACCTTGCAGACCCTGGCCGGGCTGCTCGGCCAGCAGGGCTGGCAGGCGCCGGAGGCCGCAGCGGAAGGGCCCGTGGTCGCCGCCGCCTGCAAGCCCTGGCCGGACGATCCGCTGTTGCAGGTGGTAGCCGTCGCCTACCGCGCCGCAGGCGATCAGGCCGAGCCGGGCGAGCGCAACCTGAACCTGCTGGTCGGCCAGCTCGACACCCGCAGCGGCAAGCTGGTGACGCGCGTCGACGACAGCATCGGCGAAGACGCCATGGTGGAAATCGACAGCTCCAGCCTCTGGCTGGACACCGCGCGCTATCGCCTGGCGCCCAACGTGCGTGGCTTCGGCCTGGTCATCGGCAGCGTGGCGCGCGGCGCGAGCTGCCCGGACGCCTGGTCCTATGACGACTTCAGCCTCTACGCACCAGAAGGCGACGCGCTCAAGGAAGTGTTCCGCACCTACCTGCGGCAGTGGTCGACGCTGGAAGGCTCGGTCTGCGGCGGCAGCGACAAGCTGGTCATCGAACGCTCGCAGCTCACCCTCGCCATGGGCAAGGAAAGCCACCACGGCTATGCCGACCTGATCGTCAGCGCGAAGGTGCAAAGCGAGCACGAAGGCGACGCCGTCGGCGCGCCGAAGACCGTGAGCACCACCGTCCGCTACGACGGCACGCGCTATCCGTTCGAGGAGTTCTCCACGTTCTGGCAGAGCCAGCCACAGCCATAGCTGCGAGCTTGCTCGCGAGCCGCCTGATTGGGGCCTCTGCGGGACTCCGTTCGCGAGCAAGCTCGCTCCTACGAAAAGCAGCCACGAAAAAGGCCCCTCGCGGGGCCTTTTTCGTGGCCGGTACCGGAATCAGTGCCCGGTACTGTCCCCGCGGCGACTGGTTTCGAAGAGGAACCAGGTGCGCTGCTCGGTCTCGTCGATCCAGTTCTCGATCAGGCTGGCGGTGGCGATGTCGTGGTACTCGTCGCACAGGTCATGCACTTCGCGCATGTAGGAGGTCAGCGCTTTGTTGTCCTCCTGCAGCTCGGCGAGCATGTCCAGCGGCTGGACGAACTCGGCGTCGTTGTCGAGGATGCGCTTGAGCTTGGCGATGTGACCGATGGAGCGAATGCTGTTGCCGCCGATCTTGCGGGTGCGTTCGGCGATGGCGTCGGTCATCGCGAAGATTTCGGTGGCGTGGTCGTCCAGCAGCAGGTGGTAATCGCGGAAGTGCGGGCCGCTGACGTGCCAATGGAAATTCTTGGTCTTCAGGTACAGCGCGAAGACATCCGCCAGCAGGCGGTTGAGCGCAGCCGACAGGTCGCGGGTGGCGTTCTTGCTCAGGTCCGACGGGGTGGCCAGCGCGGGGGCGCGACGCGGAGCGGCTTTTGCGGCGGCCGCCTTGGCTGCGGCTGGCTTGGCAGCAGCCGTCTTGGCGGCGGGTTTGGCGGCCGCGGCTTTGGCGGCGGCAGGTTTTGCGGCAGGTTTGCTGGCCGCTTTCGCAGCCGGCTTCGCGGCGGGCTTGGCCGCTGCGGGTTTCTTCGGAGCCGATGCGGATTGCTTCATCTCAAATCACCTCTACGAAAGATCACGATACCTGTGGGTGCCGACTCGGGCGCGATTGGCTGAGTGACGCGGTCTTGAGCCTATCTCGCCTGGCGTCGATTGCAAGTTGACAGCACTGCCGCACTCGCGTTCCGCCTGATGTGGATCAATCGTGGAGCGGCTTCCTGAAGTACACGACGCGCTCGGTCTCGACGAAGCCCAACGCCCGGTGCAAGGCATGGCTGGCGGAGTTGTCGAGCGCCGCATCGGAGGCGAAATCCACGCAGCCACGGGCAATGCCCCAGGCCTGCACCGCGCGCACCAGGGCCCGCGCCACGCCCTGCCGGCGGGCCTCCTCGCGGACGAAGATGCCTTCGAGAAACAGCACCGGCGAGCCATCGGTACCGTTCACGTAATCGCTGCGCACCGAGGCCTCCGCCAGCCCGAGCGCCCTGCCCTGTTCATCGCGCAGCAACCACGCGCCATAGCGATGCGGCTGCGCGAGAATGTCACGCGCCTCTTCGTGGAAGGCATCCGCGTGATCGCCCGGCCAGAGTTGCAGACGCAGTTCGACCCAGTCGGCCAGATCGTGCTCATCGCAGTGACGCGCCGGCCGGTTCATCACGCTTTCTCCGGCTCGAAACGGAACTGCACATCGAGCTGGCTGTAGCCCATGCCGACGCCCTTGTGCACCTTGAGCTGCACCGGGATGCGCTCCTTCAGTGCCTCGACGTGGCTGATGACGCCGATGGTCTTGCCGGTGGCGTTGAGGCTGTCGAGCGCATCGAGCGCGACCTCCAGCGTCTCTCCGTCGAGGGTGCCGAAGCCTTCGTCGAGGAACAGCGAATCGATGCTGGTCTTGTGGCTGACCAGGTCGGACAACGCCAGCGCCAGCGCCAGGCTGACCAGGAAGCTTTCGCCGCCGGACAGCGTCTTGCAGTCGCGCGTCGTGTCGCCCTGCCAGGTATCCAGCACCTCCAGTTCCAGCTCGCCGTCGCTTCGCCGCGCCAACTGGTAGCGCCCATGCAGGCGCTGCAACTGGCGGTTGGCCAGATGCACGAGATGATCGAGGGTCAGGCCCTGGGCAAAGCGCCGGTAGCGCGCGCCGTCGGAGGCGCCGATCAGGCTGTTCAGGCGCTGCCACAGGTCGTGCTCCTGCTCCTGCCGGGCGATGTCGGCGAACAGGCTCTGCTGGCTGGCGCGGCGGTTGTCGTCGCCCTGCAACTGGGCGCGAATCTCGCCCTGGCGCTGGCCGAGTTCCCGCAGTTGCGTGGCGAGTGCCTGCAACTGCCGGTCGAGTTCCTCCAACGGCAATTCGCCGTGGGGTTCGCCCTGCACACGCTCGACGTCCCGGATCGCGGCGTCGCGCAGGGTCACCGCCTCGGTGATCGCGGTTTCCAGGCGCTGGCGCAGCTGGGTCAGTTCGCTGCGCTGGACATCGTCCAGCAGCGCGGCAAGGTAGGCGGATTCGTCGGCGAAAGGGCTGGCCGCCAGCGCGTGCTGCCAGCTCGCCAGGCGCTCCGCGAGGCGCGCCTGTTCCTGCTCCACGCGCTCCACCAGCGACTGCTCGCGCCCCTGCAAGGCATCGGCCTGTCGCTGGGCCGCCGCCAGGTGTTCCTCCGCCTGGAGCAGCGCCTGTGGCGCAGCCGGATGATTCGCCAGCGGCTGGCGCGGCTCGAAGCCGGCGGCTCGCCAACGCTGCTGCCACTGCTCGGCCACCTGTTGCGCCGCACGGGCAGCCTGTTCGGCATCGCGCTCGGCGGCGGCGAGTTCCTGACCGCGCTGCTGGTCCTGCTGCCACTGCTGCCACTGCGCCGTTCGCTCGGCCAGCCATTGCTCGCCGTCGTCGGGCACGGCATAGCCCAGCTCGCCCAGCGCGGCGGCCAGGGCCTGTTCCTGTTGTTGCAGCTCGGCGCGCTGGGTCGCGAGCTGCTGGGCGCGTTCTTCCTGGCGCTGGCGTTCGTGGGTCTGCTGCTGGTCGAACAGCGCCAGCCGCTGCGCCGCCTCGGCGTGATCGCGCTCGGCGCGCTGGCGCTGCTGCTGCGCCTGCTGGAGCTGGGCGCGGTGTTCGTCGAGCGCACTCAGTTGCTGTTGCAAGGCGGCCAGCGCGGCCTCGTGGCGCGCGCGTTCGGCGCCGAGTTGCAGGTCGTCGTCGAGGGCGACGCCCTGGGCATCGCACTGCTGCTGCCACGCCTGCTGATGCTGCGCCAATGCGGCCTGGGCGTCGTCCAGCTGACGCTGCCCCTGCTGCAGTTGCGCGTCCAGTTCCGCCAGCTCGCCGCGCAGGGCGATGCCCTGGCTTTCCAGCTCGGCCAGTTGCTGGCGCGCCTGCTCCAGCGCCTGCTGGGTGGCGGACATATCCAGCGCCTGGTAAGCCGCGATAGCCGGGTGCTCCGGCGAGCCGCACAGCGGGCAGGCCTCACCCGGCTGCAACTGCGCGCGCAGGTGTTCGAGCTGGTGAATGCGCTGTTCCTGCTGGAGGAGTTTTTCCTTGTCGGCGACCTGTTGCTTGGTCGCCTGGTAGCGCTCGCGCAGCGCGACGATGGCCGTGTCGCGCGCGGCCTTGCGCTGGCGCAGCGCGTCCAGTTCCGGCTGCCAGCGCGCCAGTTGCGCGGCGGCCTGGGCGCGGGCCTGGGCCAGTTGTTCCAGGCGATCCAGCCCGCGGCTCTGCTGTTGGGCCTGCTGCAGACGCTCGCGCAATTCCCCCTCGGTGGCGCCGCCCAGCAAGCCATCGAGCAACTGCTGATGCTGGCGCTCCTGCGCGGCGGCCGTATCGAGCTGCTGCTGCAAGAAGACGACATTGCCCTGCAGGCTCTGCCGCTGGCCCGTCGCGGCCTGCAAGGCCTGGTCGGCTGCCTGGGCCTGCCGCAGCAGATCGGCGATGGCCTGGGCCAGCCGTGCACGCTGGGCGAACTGCGCGCGCCAGCCGCCGAGCAGTTCGCCCAGCTTCGCGTGCTGCGGATGCTCGGCCAGCCGCGCCTGTAGCGCCTGGCGTTGCTGGCTGAGCGCCTGGTAATCGCCCTCACGCGCGGCGTGTATCTGCTGCGCGTAGTGGCTGGCCTCCCAGAGCGCCTGGGCGATCGCTTCGCGGCAGGACAGCTGCTGCGTGCGATTGTCCTGCAGCGCACTGCGGCCCTGCTCGACGCTCTCGTCAGTGCTGCGCCAGGCCTGGTGCAGCGGCTGGAGGCGGGTAGCGGGCTCGCTGTCGGCGAGGCGTTGCAAGTCGGCCTGAGCCTGCTGGAGAGCCTCGCGCGCGGCGGTCTCCTTCACGCCAGCCTGTTCGAGTTGCTGCTGCGCGCGGCCCAGGTCCTCGCGCCAGCGGCGCTGGGCCTGGATGGCCGCGTGCTGTGCCTGCACGGCGGTTTCCTGCGCGGCGGCATCGCGGCCCTGCTGTTCCAGATCGCCGCGCTGCTCGGCGCTGAGCAGCTCGAAGCCTTCGGCGCGGGCGCGCAGTTGGTCCAGCGCGCCCCGTACTTCACGGGTGCGCTCGAACACGCGCTGGGAAATCAACCCGTAGATTTCCGTGCCGGTGAGCTCTTCCAGCAGCTCTGCGCGCTGGTTGGCGTTGGCTTCGAGGAACGCGGCAAAGCCGCCCTGGGCCAGCAGCATGGACTTGGTGAAGCGCTCGAAGTCCAGGCCGGTGAGCGTCTCGGTCTGCTTGAGCTTGTCGTTGATCTTGTCGGTGAGGATCTGCCCCTCGCCGCTGTCGCGGTCGATTCGCACCAGCTCCACCTTCGGCGCCTGCAACGCGCCTTCGGCCTTGTCGCGGGCGCGGCGCTGGCTCCAGAAGGCACGGTACGGCTGGCCCTTCACCTCGAACTCCACCTCGGCGAGGCAGTCGGCGGTGTGCCGGGTCATCAGTTCGTTGCCGCTCTGCGACAGCACGCTCATGCGCGGTGTGCGGTGGTACAGCGCCAGGCAGATGGCGTCGAGCAAGGTGGTCTTGCCCGCCCCGGTCGGCCCGGTGATGGCGAACAGGCCGTTGCCGGCGAAGGGCTCGGCGGTGAAGTCGATCTTCCATTCGCCCTTGAGCGAGTTGAGGTTCTTCAGGCGCAGGCTGAGGATTCTCACGGGCGCTCCTCCTGCAGCTCGGCGACGACCTGGCGGTACAGGCCGGTCAGGCGTTCGCGCAGCGGCGCGTCCAGGTCCTCGGCGTCCAGGCGCTGGCGGAACACGTCCTCGGGGCTGAGTTCGTCGAGGGTTTCCCTGGCTTCGCTGAACAGCGCCGCCTGCGCGGTGCCGCGCTCGCGGCGGGTGCGCAGGACGATCACCGGCAATTCCTCGCAGAGTTTCTCGACGCGCAACTGGATGTCGGTCAGGTAGTCGTCGGTGTGCACCATGACTTCCAGCCACACCGGCTGCTCTGCGCTCCCCTCGCGGGCGACGCGGGCCAGCTCGGCGGGCAGTTCGGCGAGGCTGCCGGACACCGATTTCAGGGGCTGGAAGCGCGGCACCGGCAGCGCGGTGACGCTGCGCAAGCCGCTGTCATCCAGGTCCACCAGCAGCACTTCCTTGCCCTGGGTCGCCTCGTCGAAGCTCAGCGCAATCGGCGAGCCGCTGTAGCGGATGTGCTCCAGGCCGCCGACCTTCTGCGGCCGGTGGATGTGGCCGAGGGCGATGTAGTCGGCCGCCGGGAAGGCGCTGGTGGGGAAGGCCTCCAGCGTGCCGACGTAGATTTCCCGCACTGACTCGCTGGCGCTGGCGCCGACGGTGGTGAGGTGGCCGGTGGCGATGATCGGCAGGTGCCGGCCGAGGGCTTCGCGCTGCGCCTGGGCGCGCTCGAACAATGCGCGGTAATGCGCCTGGATCGCCTGCTGCAGCGCCAGTTGCTTGTCCTGCGCGCTCTGCCCGGCCTGGCTGGTGAGCACGTCGCGCGGACGGATGAAGGGGATCGCGCAGAGGATGGCGCCGGGCTGGCCGCCACGCTCGGGCAGCACCAGCAACTGGCGGTCGAGGTCGGTGCCGACGGCGGCGATCACCTGGGTGTCGAGGCAGGCGAGCAGATCGCGGGACTCCTCCAGCATCGCCACCGAGTCGTGGTTGCCACCCAGCACCACCAGGCGCGCGCCGGTGTCGCGCAATGCCACGATGAAGCGGTTGTACTGCTCGCGGGCGTAGCTGGGCGGCGCGCCGGTGTCGAACACATCGCCAGCGACGATCACGGCATCCACCGCCTGCTCGCGCACCTGTTCGATCAGCCAGGCACAGAACGCCTGGTGCTCGGCCTCGCGGCTCTTGCCCATGAAGTGCTGGCCGAGGTGCCAGTCGGAGGTGTGGAGAATGCGCATGCCGTGAAATCCGCCGCCGTGTTGCGAGGCTTGCGATGATAACGGTTTGCGCCCTGCCGATGGCGGATTCGCCGGCCTTGCCGGCGGATCGCGGGCATGGCCCGCTCCTACAGGGAAACTCCTGCAACGGGGAGAAGGAAATCCCGCGCCATTGCGCCGCCGTGCAGGCAGTTCGGAAACACCTGATTCGTCGCCCGTCATTCACCAGCATCCAGGCTGGCTATCTTTTCAGAACGGCACGTCGTCACAGGAACTCCCCATGCAACGCCTTCTGAACATGCTCAAGGACCTCGCCATCCTGGTGCGCGCCAACCTCTGGCTGGTGCCGGTGCTGGCCGCGCTGGTCGCGGCGGTCTTCTACTTCGTCGCCCCGCCGCCGCCGATGAGCGCCACCCTGGCGACCGGCGCGCCGGGCGGTGGCTACGCGGTGTTCGGCCAGCGGCTGAAGGAGGAGCTGGCCAAGCAGGGCTTCGACCTGAAGCTGGTGCGTACCGCGGGCTCGCGGGAGAACCTCGGTAAACTGCTGGACGACGCGAGCGGCGTCGACCTGGCGCTGGTGCAGAGCGGCCAGGAGTTGCAACTGGAACCTGCGCAGCGCGCCCACCTGCAAACCCTCGGGGCGATGTTCCAGGAACCGCTGTGGCTGTTCCAGCGCCGCGAAGCGAAGATCGACCGCCTGGCCGACCTGCTCGCCCTGCGTGTGGCCATCGGCGGCACCGGCAGCGGTACCGAGGCGGTCACCGGAGCCATCCTGAAGGCCAACGAGATATCCACAGAGCCGCTTCCGGCCGGCTGGCAGGCGCGCGGCGGCAACGCCGTGGCCAACGAACTGCTGGCCGGCCAGCTGGACGCTGCCTTCTTCGTCGGCCCGGCGGAGAACCCGCTGATCCAGCGCCTGGCCGCCAGCCCCGAGCTGAAACTCACCGGCTTTCGCCGCGCCCATGCCTACGAGGCGCGGATTCCCTTCCTCAAGCGCGTGGAGGTCAGCGAAGGCCTGCTGAACCTGGCGCAGAACGTGCCGGACCAGGACCTGGCCACCCTCTCCCCGGTCGCCACCCTGGTGGTCAACGGCGACTTCCATCCGGCGCTCACGCCACTGATCCTCGAGGCCGCGCGAAGCGTCATGAAGAGCGGCAGCCTGCTGGATGCGGCCGGCGCCTTCCCCAGCGCCGAACCACGCACCCTGGCCCTGCAGGAAGACGCCGGGCGCTACTACAAGAGCGGCCCGCCGCTGCTGCAGCGTTTCCTGCCGTTCCGCATCGCGTCCCTGGCGGACCGCTACATCATCCTGTTGATCCCCTTCATCGCCATCCTCATCCCGTTGCTCAAGTCCATCGGCCCGCTGTACCGCTGGCGCATCCGCGCGCGCATCTACCGCTGGTACCGTTACCTGCGCGAGATCGACCGGCGCCTGGACGAACGCACCGGCAGCGCCGAACTGAGCAGCGAGATCGAGCGCCTGGAGCAACTGGAGGCCGAGCTGGCCAAGGTCGAGGTGCCGCTGTCGTACTACAACGAGCTGTACGAGCTGCACCTGCACCTGAACTACGTGATCCGCCGCCTGCGCCAGCTGCGCCGCAACCGCCGCGAGCGCGACGCGGGGCTGGTGCCGGCGACGGAGTGATCGGCGTCGCGCATCCGGCCGCCGGGTCGGGTAAACTCTGGCGTTTTCCAATCCGCCCGCCTTGCCGCCGCACCGATGCGCGCGCCGGCGCGGGCACTGAACATCCGGGTCCGCCATGCCGATTCGTCACGCCATCGTCCACCTGATCGACAAGAAGCCCGACGGCAACCCCGCGACGCTGCACGCGCGCGACGCCGAGCTGGGCGACTCCCAGGCCATCGAGAACCTGATGGCCGACCTCAACGAGAGCTACAACGCCAAGCCCAACAAGGCCTGGGGCCTGTTCCAGGGCGAGTCCGGCGCCTACCCGTTCAGCGGCTGGCTGGGCGAGTACCTGGACGGCGGCAAGGATTTCGTCGGCTTTTCCAAGCAGGCGGTGGAGCACCTGAAGACGCTGATGGAAGAGTCCAACCTCTCCACCGGCGGCCACGTGCTGTTCTGCCATTACCAGCAGGGCATGACCGACTACCTGTCCATCGCCCTGCTGCACCACAGCGAAGGCGTGGCGGTGACCGACGCGCTGGAAGTGACCCCGTCGCGCCACCTGGACCTGGGCCAGCTGCACATGGCGGCGCGGATCAACATCTCCGAATGGCGCAACAACAAGGCCTCCAAGCAGTACATTTCGTTCATCAAGGGCAAGGGCGGCAAGAAGGTCTCGGACTACTTCCGCGACTTCATCGGCTGCACCGAGGGCGTCGACGGCCCGAGCGAGACCCGCACCCTGCTCAAGGCCTTCAGCGACTTCGTGGAGAGCGAGGACCTGCCCGAAGAGCAGGCCCGCGAGAAGACCGACGTGCTGGTGGACTACGCCACCAGCCAGGCCAAGATCGGCGAACCGATGGCCCTGGACGCGCTCTCCGAGCTGATGGACGACCAGGCGCCGCGCGCCTTCTACGACTACATCCGCAACAAGGACTACGGCCTGTCGCCGGAAATCCCGGCGGACAAGCGCACCCTCAACCAGTTCCGCCGCTTCACCGGCCGTGCCGAGGGGCTGTCGATCAGCTTCGAGGCGCACCTGCTGGGCAGCAAGGTGGAGTACGACGAGGAACGCGACATGCTGATCATCCGCGGCCTGCCGACCCAGTTGCAGGACCAGCTCAAGCGCCGCAAGGACTGAGCCCCGCGCGCTGACAAGAAACGCCCACCTCCCGGTGGGCTTTTTTGTGCCCGCGGGAAAGCGCTCTCCCTGTAGGAGCGGGCCATGCCCGCGATCGCGGACAAGGTCCGCTGCTCTGCTGGGAGTGAGCGGCAGCGAAGGTCCTGGCGGCGGTGTTGGCCAACTGGCGGTTGTGGAGACGCGGGCGCCGGCCCTGCCGGCGGATCGCGGGCGTGGCCCGCTCCTACAGGGACGCAGCGCACGGACTTCCGACAAGCGCCGCGCAGCCCGCGTGGTGCGGGTGCTAGAGTCAAATCAGGCGCCTCTCGCTCGCGGTGGTCGCCATGCCCGCTTCGCACGCTGTCACTGTCGCTGCGTCCCCGCTCTCCGGGCATCCCCGGTTGCACGGCTCGTACTGGGCACTGCTGTTGTTGCTCGGCAGCCACCTCCTGTTCGCCGCCCCGCCGCCGCAGCCGCTGCCACCCAACGTCGCGCGCTTCGTGCTGGCCAATGCCGAGTTCAGCGTGATGCATGAGATGGGGCACATGCTGATCGCCGAGTACGACCTGCCGGTGCTCGGCCGCGAGGAGGATGCGGCGGACCAGCTCGGCTTCATCCTGTTGTTCCGCCTCTATGCCAGGCTGCCGCGCGACGAGGTGGACGCACGCCTGCTGGATATCGCCGACTACTGGCGGCTGGAGTGGCAGACGCCCAAGCCGCCGCCGGACCAGGTGCTGGCCTGGGACAGCCATCCGCTGGACGAGCAGCGCTACTACAACATCGCCTGCCTGCTCTACGGCAGCGACATGGCGCGGCTGGACTGGCTACCGCCGCTCACCGGGCTGCCCTATGAGCGCGCGGTCTATTGCGACCAGGAGTTCCACCAGGCAAGCAAGGCCCTGGAATGGATACGCCACACCCGGCGCACGGCGTCGATCCAGCGCCACGCGGCGTGGCAGCTGAGTTGGGATACGCCATCGGTGAACCGCGAGGAGGCCGAGCCACTGATTGCGCTGCTGCGCGATGGCGATCGCCTGCAACAGATGGTCAGCGAGGTCTTGCGCCTGTTCCGCCCGCCGCGCCCGCTGAGCCTGCGGCTGGTCAGCTGCGGCGCGCCGGATGCCTGGTACAACCGCAACAGCGGGGAAATGGCGCTCTGCTACGAGCGCTTGCAGCACTTCCGCGAGATGGCCGAGAACCTGCCGCGCCTGCGTACCCCGGTGACGCGGCAGTGTCCCGGCCCGGTCGGGCTCAGGCCGGGCGGATGCTGAAGCCGATGCGCGGGAAGTGTACGTGGACGGTGCCGGCGCGCTCGTCGTCGCGGCGCAGGATCAGGCTCTCCACGCCAGCGTGGAGCAACTCGCCTTCCACCGGATCACAGCCGTAGTCGGTGGCGGCGATCACCACGCGCTGGCCGGCCTGGTGGCCATTGGGGTCGGCGAACTCCTCTTCGGGCAACGCGGCTGGTTGGCTGTCGCGGGCCACGGCGATGGCCTCCTCGGCGCTCATCTCGCTCGGCGCACCGTGGCCGAAGCCCAGCACGCGGCCGAGCCAGGCGGCGACGGAAGGATAGTCGTCCACCAGCGGCGCGGTGATCGGCGTGCCCTTGAGGAACCACAGGCTGTGGGCCAGGGCGAAATCGGCGATGGAGGGCTCGCCGAAGAGGAAGTCGCCCTCCTCGCGGGCGAGCTGCTGCTCGACGCGCGCCATGAAGGCCGGCCACTGGTGCTTGGCCTGCTCGATCGGCAGCTTGCTGGCGGTGCCGCCGCTGAACAGCTGGCTGCGGTCGGCGACGAAGGCCTGGAGGAACTGCGGCGGCAGTTTGCCGAAGCGCAGGGCGATGGATTCGGGCTGGAACACCAGGCTGACGGCGTGCTGGAAGATCACCGAGTCGGCCCACAGGGCAAAGCTGGCCGCCGTGAATTCGTGGCCCTCGGGGTACAGCGCCGGCACGGCCTTTTCCTGCTCCAGGCGGCGGGCGATGAGCGCGGTGTCGCAGTAGATATCGGCGCCGACCTGCAGCACGGGGGTCTTGCGGTAGCCACCGGTGAGCGCCGTCAGGTCCGGCTTGGGCATCAGCGGCGGGATGGTCACCGAGCGCCAGGACAGCTGCTTGAAGCCCAGCATCAGACGCGCCTTTTCGGCGAAGGGCGAAGTCGGGTAGTGGTGCAGGATCAGCTCGGACATGGGTGGCTCCAGCGGCCGGTTGGTGGTCCGGCAGCTTAACCCGTACGTAGGACGACTCCTACCTCATCCCTCGGATGGGACGACATCCACGGCGCTGATGGTGAAGGGATTGGCCAGCACCAGGCGCTCCTTGGCCTTCTTGCTCAGCGCCTTGATCGCCCGTTCGCGGCGCAGGGCGTCGCCCTTGCCGGGGCAGGCCTCGACATAGACCAGGGCTTGCGCAGGACTGGAATGGAAAAAGCGCGCGCCCTTGCCGCTGCGATGGGCCTCGAAGCGGCGCTGCGCGTCGTCACTGATACCGCAGTAGAGCGCGCCGTTTTCGGCGCGCACCAGGTAGACGAACCAGGGCTTGGCCGCGGCGGCCGTCACGACGACCAGACCCGCGCCTGCATGCGGTCGCAGTAGGCGACCAGGCGCTCGTAGCTGCGCGCCATGTCGTTGAGCGGCGTTTCCAGGGTGCTGAGGACGAGGTTGGCCAGCACGCCGTAGGTGGCGGCATCGGCGCTGCAAGGCTGGGCGCCACCAAAGTACGGTAGGTCGCCGAGCATGCCGTCGAGGGCCTCGAGGTCGTCGCGGGCGAAGCTCAGCAGTTCCTCGCGGGTGTGGCGCAGCAGGCCGCGGCCCTTGAGGTCGCCACGGATCTTGCGCTGCAGCATCACCCCCACCAGCGGCCGCAGGGGGGCCGGGATGCCGCGCAGCATCACGTCCTTCACCTGGCGGAAGCCCTGCTCGTCGAGCCAGCGGAAGTACACCAGCAGCGGGACCAGGTGCTCGTCGCACAGGCGGGTGATCGACACCGCCCAGCCACGGCCCCGGGCATCGAGGCCGGCGTCGAGGTCGAATTCGTAGTACTGCTGCAGGGTGCGCATGATGATCGCCGTGTCGGCGATGGGCTTGCCGTCCAGCGTGATGAACGGCAGCTTGCCCTTGGGCCCCTTGCGCGGGTCCATGACCGGCTTGACCTGGTACTCCAGCCCGGCGAGGCGGAGGAAGGTCTCCAGCTTCAGGCAGAAGGGGCTGACGTTGGGTACGTTGAAGGCGGGCGGGAACTGGAAAAGTGTGATCATGGCGGCGTCCGGCTTTCAGTCGCCTGTCATTTAAGCCTATCCAGCCGCCACGGGCGAGCACCAATGCCCGCTATCGGGCATTCGCCCCGCGTTGTGCGCGGTACGCCGCGAGCCCCTTGGCGGCCTGCGCGCGAATCGCCCGCTGCACCGGTGGCGCCCAGCCCAGCAGGGCTCCCTTGGCGCCCAGCGCCTGGCGCGACCATGCCCACAGGTCGAAGCTGTCCACGTGCTGACAGATCAATCCGTCGCGAAAGTGGAAATGTGCCTGGATGTGATTGATCACTTTCCGACCGGTCTGGGTGAAGGTGTAGGACGCCACCCAGCGCGCCGAGCCGCGCGTGTCATCCGCCGTGACACCCTCGTAGGTCAGCGAGAAGTCCTGGGCACGGGCGGTGAGCAGGCGCCACATGTCGCCGGCCTCGGCGCCGCGCAGGTCGGTGAAGACGGGGTCGCTGAAGTGCACGTCGGCGCTGTAGCAGGCGGCCATGGCGTCGCCATCGCGGCGCTGGAAGGCCTGGTAGAAACGTTCGATCAACTGGGCGTTGGCATGGGCCATGGTGGCGCTCGTGTCGGAAGGAATACGGGCAGTATCGCGGCGAGATCGACTGGACACGATTGGCAATATCGACAACATTATGATCGATACCGCCACCTCATCGCCCGAGCAAAGCGAGACGCCATGTTCAGGATAGCCCTGTTCGTCTGCCCGCAAACCCTGTGTTCCAGCCTCGGCCTGGCCATGGACAGTTTCCACCTCGCCAACCGCCTGGCCGGCGCGCGGCGTTTCGAGGTGCTGCGGGTCAGCGCCGATGGCGCGCCGGTGGCATTGCCGTTCGGCCGCGTGGAAGTGGAAGGCGGCCTCGACCTCGCCGGGCGCTGCGACCTGCTGCTGATTCCTGCCACCGGCGCGGACGTTGCCGCCACCCTCGCCGCCAACCAGGCGCTGCTCGCCTGGCTGCGACATGCGCCTGCCAGCGTGGAGCTGGGCAGCCTGTGCAGCAGCGCCTTCCTGCTGGCCGAAGCCGGCGTGCTGGACGAGCGCCGCGCCACCACGCACTGGGCACTGGAAGCGGCCTTCCGCGAACGTTATCCCCAGGTGCGGCTGGACATCGACGCCCTGTGCACCGACGACCAGGGCCGGCTCTGCTCCGGCGGCGCCCAGGCCGGGCTGGACCTGTGCCTGTACCTGATCGAGCGCCACGCCGGCGCGGCACTGGCGCGGCGCGCGGCGGCGACCCTGGTGTTCGAGCACGGGCGCGGCCGCCAGCGGCGCTTCACGCCCCTTCTGCCCGACCCGCTGCCGGCAGGCTCACCGCTGCAGCCGCTGCTGGCCTGGCTGGACGACAACTACGCGCAGCCCTTCGACCTCGCCTCGCTTGCGCAGCGCGTGCATTGCTCCACGCGCACGCTGTTGCGGCGCTTCCGCGAGCAGGTGGGCATGTCGCCGAACGACTATGTGCAGCGCCTGCGCATCGCGTCGGCGCAGGAGGCGCTGGGTGATCCGGGGCGGTCGCTGGAGCGCATCGCCAGCGACGTCGGCTATGCCGACCGGGCCAGCTTCGCGCGGCTGTTCAAGCAGGTATGCGGGGAGACGCCGGGGGCCTTCCGGCAGCGGCTGCTGGGGCGGCAGGCTTGAAACCCGCTGGATGATGGGGTGGCTGTAGGAGCGAGCTTGCTCGCGAACCGCCCAACGCCAACGCCGCCGGGAAATCCGCTCGCGAGCAAGCTCGCTCCTACGAAGAGCCGTCGACCGACGGCTGAGTGGAAACGGGTATCGATGGGTATCGCTTCGCTCCACACCATCCTACGTGGAAGCAAACCGCGATACCGCGGTCGGTCAGTGGAACCACTCCATTGCGGTGCGCCACACGCAGACGCCGACGAAGTAGGCGGAGGCGGCGAACCACAGGCCGAGCAGCCAGGGTTGGTCCACGGGGTGCTGGAGGATCAGCAGCGCACTGCTGAGCATCCAGATGAAGGTCACGGCGATGTTCAGCGGCATGAACTGGCGCACCCGGAAGGGGTGCAGGAACTTCATGCGGGTCAGGGTCAGCGCGGCCAGCGCCAGCACGGTGACGAAGCTCACCCAGGGGTGCAGGTCGAGCACGAAGAAGTACACCGCCACCACATTCCACGCCGCCGGGAAGCCGACGAAGTAGTTGTCCTTGCTCTTCATGTTGACGTTGCAGAAGCAGAACAGCGAGGACACCAGGATCACCCCCACCGCCAGCAGCTCGGTGTGCACCGGCAGCGGGATGTAGCGGTAGATGAAGATCGCCGGGATGAACACGTAGGTCAGGTAGTCGATCACCAGGTCCAGGGTCGAGCCATCGAAGTGCGGCAGCACCGCCTTGACGTCGAACTTGCGCGCCAGGGTGCCGTCCAGGCCGTCCACCAGCAGCGCCACGCCCAGCCACAGCAGGCAGGCCTGCGGCCTGTTGTCGACCAGCGCGAGCAGCGCCAGCAGCGCGAGGATGACACCACTGGAGGTCACCGCGTGGGCGCCCCAGGCCTTGGCTTTGCTGAGGTTCATTGGCGATAGGATCAGGTTCACGTCGGCTCTCTTCCTTTGGACGGCGATGCAGGGGAGCTCCCTGAAACGGTAGCTCATCCCTGACAGACCACAGCACATGGGAACACCGGGAAGGCGGCCGAGTTCAGCCGGGTTTTCCCGCAGCGCGCCCTGCGGCGGTGGAGTCGGCAGCATACGCCGTCAAGGGCTGGACGTGCCATCGGGGGAGACGAGCGTGAAGCGGGACTCGTCGGAGGAAGAAGAGCGCCATCTCCTGTAGGAGCGAGCTTGCTCGCCAACGCGGTTCCCGGGCACACAGGCGCCGGGCGGTTCGCGAGCACGCTCGCTCCTACGAAGAGCCCTGCGTCAGTGCAGGATCTGACTGAGGAACAGCTTGGTGCGGTCCGACCGCGGGTTGTCGAAGAACTGATCCGGCGGCGCCTGTTCGACGATCTCACCCTTGTCCATGAAGATCACCCGGTTCGCCACGGTGCGCGCAAAGCCCATCTCGTGGGTCACGCAGAGCATGGTCATGCCGCTCTGCGCCAGGCCGATCATGGTGTCGAGCACTTCCTTGACCATTTCCGGGTCGAGCGCCGAGGTGGGTTCGTCGAACAGCATGATCTTCGGCTTCATGCACAGCGCGCGGGCGATCGCCACGCGCTGCTGCTGGCCGCCGGAGAGCTGGCCCGGGAACTTGTTGGCCTGCTCCGGGATGCGCACGCGCTCCAGGTAATGCATGGCGATTTCCTCGGCCTGGCGCTTGGGCATCTTGCGCACCCACATGGGCGCCAGGATGCAGTTCTGCAGCACGGTCAGGTGCGGGAACAGGTTGAAGTGCTGGAACACCATGCCGACTTCGCTGCGGATCGCCTCGATCTGCTTGAGGTCGTTGGTCAGCTCGGTGCCGTCCACCACGATGCTGCCCTGCTGGTGTTCCTCCAGGCGGTTGATGCAGCGGATGGTGGTGGACTTGCCCGAGCCGGACGGCCCGCAGAGCACGATGCGCTCGCCCTGCTTGACCTCCAGGTTGATGTCCTTGAGCACGTGGAACTGGCCGTACCACTTGTTCACGCCCTTCATGGTGATCATCACGTGATCGCCGATGGCCGGCTGTGCGGTCTTGTTGGTGGCTTCAGACATGATGAATCGCTCCTAACGCTTGTGGCCCGTGTCCAGCTTGTGCTCCAAGTGCATGGAGTAGCGGGACATGCCGAAACAGAAAATCCAGTAGACGACCGCGGCGAACACATAGCCTTCGGTGGCCATGCCCAGCCAGGCCGGGTCCGCGGTGGCGCGCTTGATGCTGTTGAGGAAGTCGAACAGGCCGATGATGATCACCAGGCTCGTGTCCTTGAACAGCGCAATGAAGGTGTTGACGATGCCGGGGATGACCAGCTTGAGCGCCTGCGGCAGGATCACCAGGCCCATGGTCCGCCAGTAGCCCAGGCCCATGGCGGCCGCGGCCTCGTACTGCCCCTTGGGGATGGCCTGCATGCCGCCGCGCACCACCTCGGCGATATAGGCGGCCTCGAACAGCACCACCATCACCATGGCCCGCAGCAGCTTGTCCAGGTTCATCCCCTCGGGCAGGAACAGCGGCAGCATCACCGAGGACATGAACAGCACCGTGATCAGCGGCACGCCGCGCCAGAACTCGATGGTGGTGACGCAGATGACCTTGATCGCCGGCATCTTCGAACGCCGCCCGAGCGCCAGCAGGATGCCCAGCGGCATCGCCCCGCAGATGCCGACCGCAGCGATCACCACGGTGAGCATCAGGCCGCCCCAGGCGCTGGTCGGCACGGTTTCCAGGCCGAGGAAGCCACCGTGCAGCAGCCAGTAGGCGATGATCGGCAGCGCCACCAGGAAGCCCAGGCCGTACTTCACCTTGTAGGCGAAGCGCTTGAGGAACAGCGGCGCCGCGCCGAACACCACGAACAGCACGGTGAGGTCTACGCGCCAGCGCAGCTCCTCGGGGTAGAAGCCGTACATGAACTGGCCGAAACGCGAGCCGATGAACACCCAGCAGGCGCCCTCGCGGGAACAGTCGGCGCGGGTGCTGCCGGTCCAGTCGGCCTTGATGATCGCCCACTCCAGCAGCGGCGGCAGGATCAGGTAGACCAGGTAGAGGCCGACCAGCGTCAGCAGGGTATTGAACCAGCTGGAGAACAGGTTGGCGCGCAGCCAGGCGAGCACGCCCACGCTCATCGCGGGCGGCGGCAGGTCGGGCTTGAAGGTATGCGTCGTCATGGAATATCCCCTACCGCTCGACCAGCGCGATGTGCTTGTTGTACCAGTTCATCAGCAGCGAAATGCTGATGCTGATGGCCAGGTACACGCTCATGGTGATGGCCATGGTTTCGATGGCCTGGCCGGTCTGGTTGAGCACCGTGCCGGCGAACAGCGAGACCATGTCCGGGTAGCCGATGGCGGCGGCCAGCGAGGAGTTCTTCGCCAGGTTCAGGTACTGGCTGGTCAGCGGCGGAATGATTACCCGCAGCGCCTGCGGAATGATCACCAGGCGCAGCGTCTGCCCGGGGCGCAGGCCCAGGGAGCCGGCGGCCTCGGTCTGGCCGTGGCTGACCGCCTGGATGCCCGCGCGCACCGTCTCGCCGATGAAGGCGGCGGTGTAGACCGACAGCGCGAGGATGATCGACACCAGCTCCGGGATCACCACCCAGCCGCCGCGGAAGTTGAAGCCCTGCAGCACCGGCACGTCCCAGTGGAACGGCGCACCGGCCACCAGCGACACCAGGCCCGGCAGCACGATCAAGAGCGCCAGGCCGCTGAGGAAGACCGGGAACGCCTTGCCGGTGGCATGACGGCGGGCCTTGGCCCACTTCCAGATCACCGTCCAGCCGACGAGGGCCAGGATCACCGCGACGATGAACGGGCCGAGGCCGTCGGCGGCTATCGGCGCGGGCATCTGCAGGCCGCGGTTGTTGACGAAGAACAGGTCGCCGAAGCTGATGCTCTGCCGCGGGTTCGGCAGCGGGCCGAGCACGGCGAAGTACCAGAAGAAGATCTGCAGCAGCGGCGGGATATTGCGGAAGGTCTCGATGTACAGCGTCGCCAGCTTGCGGATCAGCCAGTTGGGCGACAGCCGCGCCACACCGAGGATGAAGCCCAGCACGGTGGCGAAGAAGATCCCCACCACCGTGACCAGCAGCGTGTTCAGCAGGCCGACCAGGAACACCCGTCCGTAGGTGTCGCTTTCGCTGTAGTCGATCAGGTGCTGGGAGATGCCGAAGCCGGCGCTGTGGTCGAGGAAACCGAAACCGGACTGGATGCCGCGGTGGGCGAGATTGGTCTGGGTGTTGTCGAAGAGGAACCAGCCGACCGCCACGACGGCGATGACGGCGATGATCTGGAATGCCCAGCCGCGCACGACGGGATCGTTGAGCGATACCCCCCGCGGGCGCTGGGCCTTGATGGAATTCTGCATGTAAGCCCTCTCGCAAGCCGCGCCGGGCGGGCACGGGCTACGCCCGCGACCGCCCGACAGGCTTCACGTCGTTCGAAACACTCCGGCGCCCACACTCCGGGCGCCGGAACGGGTCAGGTCAGCGCACCGGCGGTGCGTACTGCAGACCACCCTTGTTCCACTGGGCGTTGAGGCCACGCTTGATCTTCAGCTCGCTGCCGTCGCCGACGTTGCGGTCGAAGATCTCGCCGTAGTTACCCACTTGCTTGACGACCTGCACCGCCCAGTCCTTGGGCAGCTTGAGGTCCTTGCCGTAGTCGCCCTCGGCGCCGAGCAGGCGCGCGACGTCCGGGTTCTTGGTGCTCTTGGCCTGTTCCTCGACGTTCTTCGAGTTGATGCCCAGTTCCTCGGCGTTGACCATCGCGTAAAGCGTCCAGCGGGCGATGTCGAACCACTCCTCGTCACCCTGGCGCACGGCCGGGCCGAGGGGTTCCTTGGAGATCACCTCCGGCAGCACCACGTAGTCATCCGGCGCCGCCAGCTTGATGCGTTGGGCGTAGAGCTGCGACTGGTCGGAGGTCAGCACGTCGCAACGGCCGGACTCCAGCGACTTGGCGCTCTCGTCGGAGGTGTCGTAGGTGATGGGGGTGTACTTGAGGTTGTTGGAGCGGAAGTAGTCGGACAGGTTGAGCTCGGTGGTGGTGCCGGCCTGGATGCACACGGTGGCGCCGTCGAGTTCCTTGGCGCTGGAGACGCCGAGCTTCTTGTTCACCAGGAAGCCCTGGCCGTCGTAGTAGGTCACGCCGACGAAGTTCAGACCCATCGCGCTGTCACGCGAGCTGGTCCAGGTGGTGTTGCGCGAGAGGATGTCGATCTCGCCGGACTGCAGCGCGGTGAAACGCTCCTTGGCGGTGAGCGGGCTGTACTTGACCTTGGTCGCGTCGCCGAACACGGCCGCCGCCACGGCGCGGCAGACGTCCACGTCGATGCCCTTGTACTGGCCCTTGGCATCGGCATACGAGAAGCCGGGAAGACCGTCACTGATACCGCACTGCACGTAGCCTTTCTTCTTCACTGCATCCAGGGTGGCACCGGCATGGGCGAGCCCGCTGATGCCGAACACGGCGGCGGTGGTCAGCACTGCCAGGGTGGATTTCACCATCTTCATCGATCTTCTCCGTTGCTTTTTTAGTGTTTTGGAGTCCCGGTTCCACCGCCGTACCCTCGTGAGGCACCAGCAAGACAACAAACGGGATGGAGACCTGAAGGTGAGTCTAGACGGCCTGTGAAAAATCCTACGGACGCCGCGAACACACCTTCGAGCGCGCAGGTCATGCGCGCCGGAACGGGTCATCAAGGGATCATTGCGTGAAGGCGAAGGCCCGCCGCGCCGGCTGTTGACCGCAGCCAGCACGGCGGGCCCTGAAACAGCCCAAGACTTTCGCGGCGCCACTTCCAGTACAGCTTTCCGGATGGGGTCGGTAGAGTGTTACCGGAAAACGGGGCCGCACAGCCTACGGTTGCGATAGCAAGGGGCGTACCAGCTCAGGAACGCTCTCACAATTTCGTGCAGTCAAGTCCCACAAGTTATGGCCATGCGACATCTTCTTGCATGCCCCACCTACCCGATCCCGCGCGCGGCGCCCCTTCCTAGAGCGCCCGCCCCATCCTGGAGCCTCCATGACCCAGCCCCTGATCCTCGAACCCAGCCAGCGCGTCGATTCCTGCGTCATTTGGTTGCACGGCCTGGGCGCCGACCGTTACGACTTCGAGCCGGTAGCACAGATGCTGCAACGCAGCTTCACCTCGACACGCTTCATCCTGCCCCAGGCGCCGACCCGTCCGGTCACCGTGTTCAACGGCATGCCCGCCCCCAGCTGGTACGACATCCGCGCCATGTCCCCGGCGCGCGCCATCGACGAAGACCAGCTCAACGCCTCGGCCGACAGCGTGATCGCCCTGATCCAGGCGCAGATCGACCAGGGCATCGAGGCGCGTCGCATCGTCCTCGCCGGCTTCTCCCAGGGCGGCGCGGTGGTGCTGCACACCGGCTACCTGCGCTGGGACGGCGAGCTGGGCGGGGTCATGGCCCTGTCCACCTATGGCCCGACATTCAGTGACGACATAACGTTGCCGGCTACAAAAAGACAACTGTCCGCGCTCTGCCTGCATGGCACTTTCGACGACGTCGTGACGCTGCCCATGGGCCGCGCCGCGTACGACTTCCTGCAGGCCAACGAGGTGCCCGCCCAGTGGCGCACCTACCCGATGAGCCATGAAGTGAGCAACGAGGAACTCGGCGATATCGGCGCCTGGCTGCGGGAGCGCCTGTGATCCCCTGACCCTGCGGAGAACAAGAAGAAGCATGAACGCCCCGATTAGCAGCCTGCGTGACGTCGAAGCCCTGGAACAGGTCCCGCTGCAGGACCGCGACCTGCCGCCCAACACCTATGAACTGCTGCGCCGCTCGGCTCAGCAGTACGGCCCATCCACCGCCCTGAGCTTCCTGCTGCAGGGCTCGGCGGCGGAGGAGCCGCTCAAGGTCAGCTACGCGGAGCTGTTCGCCCGCGTCACCCAGGCCGCCAATGCCTTCCACCGCCTGGGCGTGCGGCCGGGCACCGCGGTGTCGTTCCTGCTTCCCAACCTGCCGCAGACCCACTACGTGATCTGGGGCGGCGAGGCGGCGGGGATCGTCAATGCGATCAACCCGCTGCTCGACCCCGAGCACATCGCCGAGTTGGTGCGCGCCGCCGACTCCCGCGTGCTGGTGACCCTGGCGCCCTTCCCCGGCACCGATCTCTGGGACAAGGTCGCCGGCCTGCGCGGGCAGTTGCCGGAGCTGAACGCCATCGTCACCGTCGATATCGCCAACCTGCTGCCCGAGCCGCAACGCGCGGCGCTGAAGGCCGCCCGCGGCGCGCTGCCCGAGGGCGTGCTGGACTTCGACGCCCTGCTCGCCCAGTGCCCGGACGACCACCTGGAAAGCGGCCGGGTGATCGGCCCGGACGAAGTCGCCTCCTACTTCCACACCGGCGGCACCACCGGCACGCCCAAGCTCGCACCGCACAGCCACTTCAACGAAGTGGCGATGGCCGAGATCATGGGCCTGAATGCCGACTACGACGGCCACGACGTGCTGCTCTGCGGTCTGCCGCTGTTCCACGTCAACGGCGTCATGGTGACTGGCCTTGCGCCCTTCATGCGCGGCGGCGAGGTGCTGCTGGCCGGCCCACAGGGCTATCGCAACCCCGCCTTGATCCAGGATTTCTGGAAGCTGGTGGAACGCTACAAGGTCACCAGTTTCAGCGGCGTACCGACCATCTACGCCGCCCTGCTGCAGGTGCCCAGCGAGGGCCGCGACCTCTCCAGCCTGCGCTTCGCGCTGTGCGGCGCGGCGCCCATGCCGGTGGAGCTGATCCGCCAGTTCGAGGCGAAGACGGGTCTGGCGGTCATCGAAGGCTACGGCATGACCGAAGGCACCTGCGGCACCAGCTGCAACCCGCGCGGCGGCGAACGCCGGCCCGGTTCCATCGGCCTGCGTCTGCCCTACTGCGAGGTGAAGTCGGTGATCCTCGACGGCAACGGCCAGTACCTGCGCGACGCCGCCGTGGACGAGATCGGCACCCTCTGCCTGCGCGGTCCCACCGTGTTCAAGGGCTACCTGCAGGCCAGCAAGAACAAGGACATCTGGATCGACGGCGACTGGTTCAACACCGGCGATCTGGGCCGCATCGATGCCGATGGCTACATCTGGCTCACCGGGCGCAGCAAGGACCTGATCATCCGCGGCGGCCACAACATCGACCCGCAGATGATCGAGGAAGCCCTGCATCGCCACCCCGCCGTGGCCCTGGCGGCCGCCGTCGGCAAGCCGTGCCTGAAGGCCGGCGAGTTGCCGGTGGCCTACATCCAGCTCAAGCCGGGCATGCAGGTCAGCGAGGCGGAGCTGCTGGAGCACGCCGCCCGCCACGTGCCCGAACGCGCGGCGGTGCCCAAGGACGTCTGGCTGCTGGACGCCATCCCGGTCACCGCCGTGGGCAAGACCTTCAAGCCGGCGCTGCGCCTGGATGCCATTCGTCGTGTGTTCGAGGACGAGACCCGCCACCTGTCCCCGCCACCGCGCGTGGAGGTGGTGGCCGATGACCGCCATGGGCAGAAAGTCCGCCTCTTCGTCGGCGGCCTCGACCTAGACTCGCGCGCCGCATTGGCCGAGCGCTTGGGCGGTTACGCGGTGCACCTGGAACTGTTGGAACACTGATGAAACACCCGGCCGACCGCCGGTCGGCCGGGCCTGTACGCGAATTGCCAGTACTCAAATCTGACTAATACTGATGGCTCAATGTGCGAAGAGGACTACAGGGAGAGTCAGTCGTGCACATCATCAGCCGCCCCCCGAATTCCGCTGCGCCATGAAAGCCGCGCAGTGGAACGAGGACATCCGCCAGCTCCAGCACCTGCGTCTGTTCCAGAACGTGGCCGCGGCCAACCTGCAGCAGTTGCTCAAGGACTTTCGCGCCTGTGAACTCGAGCGCGGGGAAATCCTGCTGTCACCGTTCAACCGCAACCACTTCCTTTATATGGTCCTCTCCGGGCACCTGACGGTGTACCTGGGCTCGCTGGACAACCAGCCGGTCAGCACCTTGCATCCGGGCGATTGCGCCGGCGAAATCAGCTTCATCGACAGCGACCACCCTTCCGCCTACGTCGTCGCCAGCGAACCGACCACCGTGCTGCGCCTGCACCGCGAAGCGCTGATCGGCCTGTTCGAGCATTCCCCGCAGGTCATGCAGAACCTGCTCGCGGTGCTCTGCGAGCGGGTGCGCCAGGGCAACCGGATCATCCTCGACACCGAGCAGAACGCCAACATCGACACCCTCACCGGCCTGTTCAACCGGCGCTGGCTGGAGCATATCTACGACCGCGAGAGCACGCGCTGCGCCTTCAACGAACAGCCGATGTGCATGCTCATGCTCGATGTCGACCACTTCAAGAACTACAACGACGAGCACGGCCACCTGGCCGGCGACTACGCCCTGTGCCTGGTCGCCCATACCCTGCGCAGCCAGCTGCGGCCCAAGGACAGCATGGCGCGCTACGGCGGCGAGGAGTTCGTCATCCTCCTGCCGGAAATCGCCATCGACGAAGCCCGGCGCATCGGCAACCGCCTGCGCCAGAGCCTGGAACAGATCGCCTCCTTCTATTCGCCGGTGGGCGTGCTGCCCGGTGTCACCGTGTCCCTGGGGCTGGCCGAGATGGACATCCAGGAAAACCTGCCGAGCCTGATCTTGCGCGCCGACAGCGCCCTCTACCAGGCCAAGCAGAAGGGCCGCAACTGCCTCTGCGGCTGACGCCGCGGGTCTTTGCTGCGCCCATCCGCCGTCGCTGCCGCCCCTGCAACCTGCCCGCCGCGCCGACATCCGCAATGCGCGTGCGCCCCGCGCCACGCGCGGATTACCCGTGGCATTTCGCCCTGCGGGCATCTTGCATTACACTGGCGGCCGTTCATTCCTTAACCAGTACGAGACCACCGTGCTCAAAGCACTCAAGAAAATCTTCAGCAAGGGCGATGGCGAACAGCCCGTCGCCACGCCGGCAGCCCCCGCTCCCGCTGCCTCCCAGCCCGCCCCGAGCGGCGAGAAGCGTCCGCGCAAACCGCGCAATCCGCGCCCCGACGGCGAAGCCGCGGAGAAGCCGGCCCGCGGTCCGAAGAGCGACAAACCCCGCGCCGAGCGTTCCGAGAAAGGCGAACGCGGCGAAAAACGCGAACAGGCTCCCCGGCACGAGCCTGCCAAGGCCGAAGGCGCCGACAAGCCCCGCGAGCCGAAACCGCGCCGCGAGCGCAAGCCGCGCCCGCCGGTGGTGGACAACTGGAAGCTGGAAGACTTCGTGGTCGAGCCGGCCGAAGGCAAGACGCGCTTCCACGACTTCAACCTCGACCCGCGCCTGATGCACGCCATCCATGACCTGGGCTTCCCGTACTGCACGCCGATCCAGGCGCAGGTGCTGGGCTTCACCCTGCGTGGCCAGGACGCCATCGGCCGCGCCCAGACCGGCACCGGCAAGACCGCCGCGTTCCTCATCTCGATCATCACCCAGCTGCTGCAGACCCCGCCGCCCAAAGAGCGCTACATGGGCGAGCCGCGTGCGCTGATCATCGCGCCGACCCGCGAGCTGGTGGTGCAGATCGCCAACGACGCCATCGGCCTGGCCAAGTACACCGGCCTGAACGTCATGAGCTTCGTCGGCGGCATGGACTTCGACAAGCAGCTGCGCACCCTGGAATCGCGCTTCTGCGACATCCTGGTCGCCACCCCGGGCCGCCTGCTGGACTTCAACCAGCGCGGCGAGGTGCACCTGGACATGGTCGAGGTGATGGTGCTGGACGAAGCCGACCGCATGCTCGACATGGGCTTCATCCCGCAGGTCCGCCAGATCATCCGCCAGACCCCGTACAAGGGCGAGCGCCAGACGCTGCTGTTCTCCGCCACCTTCACCGACGACGTGATGAACCTGGCCAAGCAGTGGACGGTCGACCCGGCCATCGTCGAGATCGAGCCGGAGAATGTCGCCAGCGATACCGTGGAGCAACACGTCTACGCCGTCGCCGGCAGCGACAAGTACAAGCTGCTGTACAACCTGATCGCGCAGAACGACTGGACCCGCGTCATGGTCTTCGCCAACCGCAAGGACGAAGTGCGCCGCATCGAGGAACGCCTGACCAAGGACGGCATCAGCGCCGCCCAGATGTCCGGCGACGTGCCGCAGCACAAGCGCATCAAGGTTCTGGAAGGCTTCCGTGAAGGCAAGATCCGCGTGCTGGTCGCCACCGACGTCGCCGGCCGCGGCATCCACGTCGACGGCATCAGCCACGTGATCAACTTCACCCTGCCCGAAGATCCGGACGACTACGTGCACCGCATCGGCCGTACCGGCCGCGCCGGCAGCACCGGCACCTCCATCAGCTTCGCCGGCGAGGACGATGCCTTCGCCCTGCCGCCGATCGAGGAACTGCTGGGCCGCAAGATCACCTGCGAGATGCCGCCCACCGAACTGCTCAAGCCGGTCCCGCGCAAGCACTGATCGCTGCTTGCACCAGAAAAAGGCGAAGCCACCCGGCTTCGCCTTTTTTGTTTCCAGCGGCGTTACTGCCGGTGACGCATCACCCTTCCTAGAGCCTCCCGTTTCTCCCGCCGGACCCGCTGGGACGACCGTACGCCATTCCCCCGCAAACAATGGCAACGCGCCATTACCCGCGCAACAGGCCCGCCCCCGGCCCGTCATGATCAGATTTATTTACAGACGTAAAAAAATTCGCACGCTTCTTGCAAAGCACGCGAGAACAATTCCAAGACTCGTCGGAATCCTCCCATGCCCTTGCGCGCCAAACTTGCTCTGAGTTTCCTCTCGGTCGGCCTGATCCCCGTGCTGGTGATGGCCATCGTGGTCTATCTCCAGGCCAGCCGTGCTCTCGAAGAACAAAGCCTGAATGCCCTGGAGGCGGTCGCCAGCATCAAGCAGCGGCAGCTGATGGATGCCTGGAAGGCCCGCAACGACCAGCTCAGCAGCCTCGCCACCAACCTGGGCAGCAACTACGCCGGGCTGGACAGCGAGTCCCTGGTGACCACCGCCAACTACGACCGCCCGGTGTTCGAGAACTTCATCAAGACCTTCGGTTACCGCGAGCTGCGCCTGGTGGGCGGCGACGGCAAGGTGGTGTTCAGTCTCGGCCGCGGCGTGGATTACCAGCAGAACATCGGCGCGCCGGAGTGGCGCGACACCGCCTTCGGCCGGTTCGTCCGTGCCGCCCTGGACAGCGGCAAGGCCAGCATCAGCGACATCCAGCAGGCCCCCAACGACAAGCAGCCGGTGCAATGGCTGGCTGCGCCGATCAAGGACAACGGCAAGCTGCAACTGCTGCTGGTGCTCGAGTTGCCGTTGGCGGCGATCAACGAGGTGATGCAGAACCGCCAGGGGCTGGGCGACGCCGGCGAAACCTACCTGGTGGGCGGTGACGGCAGCCTGCGCTCGGATTCGGTGCGCTTCGCCGATCACCACGTGCGCCGCGACCAGGAAAGCCCCGCCGCACTTCCCGGCCAGGCCATCGCAAAAGCCCTGGCCGGCGAACAGGGCCGGCTCGCCGAGGCGGGCCTGAGCAACGAGCCGGCGCTGAAATCCTTCGTCCCGCTGAACCTGGACGGCCTGCACTGGGCACTGGTGGCGGAAATGGACCAGGCCCAGGCCTTCGCCCCGGTGCGCAAGCTGATGTGGCAGATCCTCGTGCTCGGCCTGCTCACCCTGGCGGGCGTCGCCGTCGGCACCTGGCTGGTCAGCCGCAGCGTAATGCGTCCGCTGGGCGGTGAGCCGGCCAGCATGGCCGCGCTGGCCCAGCGCCTGGCCAACGGCGAACTGCGCCTGGGCGACGACGCCAACGCCAGCAGCGGCCTGATGCAGGCCCTGCGCGAGATGACCGCCGCGTGGCGCCAGGTGGTCGAACGCCTGCGCCAGGCCAGCGAGGCCGTGGGTGACGCCAGCGGCGACATCCTCGACGCCGCCGGGCGCACCAGCCATCACCTGGACCAGCAGCAGGAAGCCCTGGAAATGGTGGTCAGCGCCGTCGACCAGATGGCCGCCACCGTGCAGGAAATCGCCGGCAGCGCCAGCCGCAGCGCGGACGGCAGCGCTGCCGCTCGCGAGGCCTTCACCGCCATGCAGAACACCCTGCAGCACATGATCGGCCGCCAGGACGAACTGCTCAGCGGCCTGCGCCAGGCCGACGGCGTCGTGCAGACCCTGGCCGGCGAAAGCCAGCAGATCGGCTCGGTGCTGGACGTGATCCGCTCCATCGCCGAACAGACCAACCTGCTTGCCCTCAACGCCGCCATCGAGGCCGCCCGCGCCGGTGAAGCGGGCCGTGGTTTCGCCGTGGTCGCCGACGAGGTGCGCAGCCTCGCCCAGCGCACCCGCAGCGCCACCGACGAGATCGTCGCCATCGTCGGCAGCCTGGGCGATTCCTCCATCCAGGCGCAGTCGAGCATGAGCGGCGCCAGCGAACAGGCCCACACCCTGGAGCAGGACACCCAGGCCGTGCTGGAGGCCCTCGGCGCGCTGGACGACTCGCTGCAGGGCGTGCACGCCATGGCCTTCCAGATCGCCGCCGCCGCCGAACAGCAGGCCGCCACCACCCAGGAAGTGAACCAGCACATGCACCGCCTGAGCGACATGACCGTGGAGAACCGCAAGACCGCCGCGCACACCCGCGATTGCGGCGAGCACCTGCGCCGCGTGGCCGGTAGCCAGGAAGAACTGGTGGCGCAGTTCAAGCTGTAGGGCGCAGCCCCCTGTAGGAGCGGGCCATGCCCGCGATCCGGCCGACAGGCTGGCGCTCATCGCAATGCACCGCTGTCGCGGTGATCGCGGACAAGGTCCGCTCCTACATGGGATATCGTGCCGGCCCGCCCTCTCCCCCGCCCTCTCCCTGAAGGGAGAGGGAGCCATCCGAGCCGGCTGACGCCACAGTTTCAGCCGGCACCGGCCCAGTCCCCTCTCCCTTCAGGGAGAGGGTTAGGGAGAGGGGAGATAGCCAGTACGGGGTTTCAGATGAAGACAGTTTCTCCTACAAGACCGTAGCCACATGGACCGGAACAGCTTATCCACCGATGGCCCCGCGGCGGATAACGCTGAGGCGTTATGCGCCCTACGATCCTGTAGTCCGGCTTTTCGTAGGAGCGAGCTTGCTCGCGAACGCATTCCGCCGGTCGTTCCGCTGCCGCGGGGTTCGCGAGCAAGCTCGCTCCTACAAGAGCCTCTCCACCCGTCCACCTGCTCTTGCCGATCAAGACAAACGAGTCCAGAATGGAAAAATAAATCCACATCCGGAGTCTCGCCATGTCCGCCGCCACGCCTTTCACCCTCAACCAGGCCGACGCCGAACGCCTGCTCGAACAGGTCGACGTACTCCAGGCGATGCGCGACATGTTCGCCGAGCTCGCCGGCGGCAGTGCCGTGCAGCCTGCGCAACAGCTGGTGGAGTTCCCCAATGGCGGCGGCGACTTCATCAATTACCTGGGCGTGCTGGCGTCGCAGAAGGTCTACGGGGTGAAGACCTCGCCGTACATCGTGCGCCAGCCCAAGTCGCTGGTCACCGCGTGGAGCCTGCTGATGTCCATGGAGAGCGGCCAGCCGCTGCTGCTGTGCGACGCCGGCAGCCTGACCACCGCCCGCACCGCCGCGACCACCGCGCTGGCCGTGGACGAACTGGCCCCTGCGGACGCCAAGCGCCTGGCCATCGTCGGCAGCGGCCCGGTGGCCCGCGCGCACCTGCGCTACGCCGCCGGCCTGCGCGACTGGCAGAGCATCCGCGTGTACTCGCCGAACCTGAACGCCGGCGTCCTGGCCCAGTTCGGCGCCATCGACTCGCGCGCGGAACCGGCCGCCAGCGTCGAAGCCGCCGTGGCCGACGCCGACGTGGTGCTGCTGTGCACCTCTTCCGGCACCCCGGTGCTCGACCCGGCGATCCTGACCAAACCGGCGCTGATCAGCTCCATCAGCACCAACGTCGCCCGCGCCCACGAAGTACCGCCAGCGTCGCTGGCGCAGATGGACGTCTACTGCGACTACCGCGCCACCACCCCGGCCGCCGCCGGCGAGATGCGCCTGGCCCGCGAGGAGCACGGCTGGGACGGCGCCATCCGCGGCGACCTGCCGGAACTGGTCAGCGGCCGGGCGGCCAAGCCGGCGTACCAGCGTCACGCCTTCTTCCGCTCCATCGGCCTGGGCCTGGAAGATGTCGCCCTGGCCAATGCGCTCTACCATCTGCAACGCAAGACCGCCTGAGCCGGAGACGAACATGATCGAAGTCGACTACCTCATCATCGGCGGCGGCATCGCCGGCGCCTCCACCGGCTACTTCCTCTCCCGCCACGGCAAGGTCGCCGTGCTGGAGCGCGAGTCCCATGCCGGCTACCACTCCACCGGCCGCTCGGCGGCGCTCTACACCGTCGCCTACGGCACGCCGCAGGTGCGCGCGCTGACCGCCGCCAGCCGCGACTTCTTCGACAACCCGCCCGAAGGCTTCGTCGAACATCCGATCCTCACCCCGCGCGGCGAGATGACCGTGGACTTCGAGGGCAACCCCGAGGAGCTGCAGCGCCAATACGAAAGCGCCCTGGCCAGCGTGCCGGAGATGCGCCTGCTGAGCGCCGACGAAGCCTGCGCCATCGTGCCGGTGCTGCGTCGCGACAAGGTCCACGGCGCGATGCTCGACCCCAGCGCCGCCGACATCGACACCGACGGCCTGCTGCAAGGCTACCTGCGTGGCATCCGGCGCAACGGCGGCAGCCTGCAACTGGACAGCGAAGCCCTGGAAATCCGCCGCATCGACGGTGCCTGGAAGGTGCGCTGCGCGCAGCAGACCTACCGTGCGCCGGTGCTGGTCAATGCCGCTGGCGGCTGGTCCGACAAGATCGCCGAACTGGCCGGCGCCGCTCCCCTGGGCCTGGTGCCCAAGCGCCGCGCGGCCTTCCTGTTCAGCCCGCCGGAGGGTGTCGACAGCCACGCCTGGCCGGTGCTGGTGAGCCTGGACGAATCCTTCTACTTCAAGCCCGACGCCGGCATGCTGCTGGGCTCGCCGGCCAACGCCGACCCGGTGGAACCCCACGACGTGCAGCCCGAAGAGCTGGACATCGCCCTGGGCATCTACCAGATCGAGGAGCACACCACCCTCAGCATCCGCCGCCCGAGCCACACCTGGGCGGGCCTGCGCTCGTTCTTCGCCGATGGCGACCTGGTCTCCGGCTACGACCCGGCCACGCCCGGCCTGTACTGGGTCGCGGGCCAGGGCGGCTACGGCATCCAGACCTCGGCGGCGATGGGCGAGGCCAGCGCCGCGCTGATCCGCCGCGAGGCCCTGCCCGAGCACCTGACCCGCCACGGCCTGAGCGCCGAGATGCTCTCCCCCGCGCGCCTGCTGGCCCTGTGAGCCGCAAGCCGTGACAGCCCGCGGGCGCTTGCGGCACACTCGCCAGCGCCCGTTCCCACCGCCTTGAGAGCCTTGCCCATGACAGCCGCCGACCCACTGGACAACTACAAGGCCATCGCCGACGCCATCGCCGCGCTGTTCTTCCCCCATGCCGAAGTGGTCATCCACGACCTGCGCAACCAGCGCGTGGCGTATCTGGCGAACAACATCTCCAAGCGCGAGATCGGCGACGACTCGGCGCTGGAGGACATGCTCGAAGGCAGCCACGACGAGCGCAACATCGGCCCCTACGAGAAGCTCAACTGGGACGGCCAGAAGATCCGCTCCATCAGCACCGTGCTGCGCGACGCCAAGGGCGAGCCGCTGGCGGTGCTGTGCATCAACCTCAACATCACCCTGTTCGAGACCGCCAAGGCGGCGCTGGACCTGTTCCTCTCGTCCAGCAAGGTCATCCCGCAGCCGGACGCGCTATTCCGCGACGACTGGCAGGAACGCATCAACACCTTCCTGCACGGCTGGCTGCAGCAGCGCCAGCTGAGCCTCTCCACCCTCAGCCGCGACCACAAACGCGAGCTGGTCCTGGCGCTGCATGCCGAGGGCGCGTTCAAGGGCAAGAGCGCGGCGAACTACGTGGCCAACGTGCTGAACATGGGCCGGGCGACGGTGTACAAGCACCTGAAGGAGTTGAAGGAGGAGGTTTGAGTCCTGCTCCCTCACCCTCCTCCACCTGTAGGAGCGGGCCATGCCCGCGATGGCGCCCACGGGGCGCGCCTGCCGGTTGATGTCACTATTCCCCGCGATGTCGTGAACCCGCTGGAATCGTCGGCCCTGCCGACGGGTCGCGGGCATGGCCCGCTCCTACAAGGCAGGACCGGTGTTGGCCGATTCGCGAGCAAGCTCGCTCCTACGAAGAGCCGGATATTCTTCGCTCCTGCTTTGAAAGCTTCCAGAGAAACATCCGCGCACGCCGAATGCCCCGTTCAGGAGGCCGAGCGGAATCGGAGTTTCAGGGGTTGAGCGACAGGGATGTCGCGAGAGCCACGATGGGCCAGGGACGGCCCGTCGTGGCGTGCCCCTGAAACTTCGATGGAGCGAGGGAAGTCCCGCGAAGCGGGACCCGGATGCCGGGGCAAGCCTTTTGGTTACTTTTCGGCGTCTGGAAAAGTGACTCGCCCGAGGGGGCGAAACACAGAGTCCGCGCGTACACCGAGGCGGCGCTATAGCTCACGCGCCAACGCAACCGACCATCACAAAGCGTCGGCCCTGCCGACGGATCGCGGGCATGGCCCGCTCCTACAGGGCGCCATTGGCGCGACGTCCCCCTCGGTTCTACGAACAGCAGGAGGCCGCCCGAAGGCGGCCTTTGCTACAGCTCGACGGAGGGATCAGTCCCCGTAGATATCGCTCTTGAAGTACTTGCCTTCGATTTCCTTGTACTTGCCATTGGCCCGCAGCGCGTCGATGGCGGCGTTGAGCTGGCCGACCAGCTCGGTATTGCCCTTGCGCACCGCGATACCGGCACCCTCGCCGAAGTATTTCGGGTCCTTGAACTCCGGCCCGATGAAGGCGAAGCCCTTGCCGCGCGGGGTGTCCAGGAAGCCGATCTGCAGCGGGATGGAGTCGGCGAAGGTGCCGTCCAGGCGGCCCGCCAGCAGGTCCAGGTAGATCTCGTCCTGGCTGGTGTAGCGCACCACGTTGGCGCCGGCCTTGCCCAGTACCTCGGTGGCGAAACGGTCGGCGGTGGAGCCACGCTGCACACCGATGTTCTTGCCCTTGAGCTGGCTGAACTGCTCGTCCAGCTGCGCGCCTTCCTTCATCACCAGGCGGCCCGGGGTGAAGTAGTACTTGTGGGTGAAGTCCACCGAGTGCTTGCGCTCTTCGGTGATGGTGATGGAGGACAGCGCGGCGTCGATCTTGCGCACCTTCAGCGAGGGGATCAGGCCGTCGTATTCCTGCTCGACCCACTGGCACTTGCGCTTCATCTCTTCGCACAGCGCGTTGCCGATGTCGTAGTCGAAACCGGCGATACCGCCTTCCGGGGTCTTGTAGGCGAAGGGTGGATAGGCCGCCTCGATGCCGATGCGCAGCGGCTTGTCGTCAGCATGGGAGAAGGTGGCGAAAGCGGCCAGCATCAGGCCGCCCAGCAGGGCTTTGCGATTCATCGATGAACTCCGTTGTGTGGTCGCCGGGGTCGAGCGCCGGCCGTTACGTCTGGCAGTGAGTACGGCATGTCGGGGTTCGTCCAGGGGCGCGATGCATCAGCTCGCAGCGGCATTGCCTTGCCCTCACCCAGGCGAACGACTTCTTGTTCTGGTCCGTCCACGCGCACGCGCGCGTAAACTTAAAATCCAATCTGGACTAAAAAGTACACAACGTCAATCGTTCCCGATACGCCCTTCAATCGTAGGGCGGATGGAGCGTTCCGCTTAGGTCAGCCGGCAAGCGGTGGTGCCCTGCCAAGCGTTTGATGCAGATCATGTCGCGCCCCCACGAGCCGGCAGGACACTGCAGGACTCACCCCGGAGGCCCCATGCCATCCTCGCCGCCCCTGCCCCTCGTTTACCCCTGTTCCGGTTGTTCCTATCTTGCGCGGCTGGCCAACGATCTCGCCTTGCGCCTGGACCGCGACGGCTTGGCGAAAATGTCCTGCATCGACGCCGCAGGCGTCGATGTGCCGTCGTCGGCGGAGAGGGCCCCCTCGGGGCGGATAGTCGTTGCCGTGGATGGCTGCCGCCGGCACTGCGTGCAGCACTGGCTGGCGCACCAGGGAGTAAAGGCCGGGCGCGAAATCACCCTGAGCGACTATGGCCTGGAGGAACACCGCGGCCAGAACACGCGCGCAGAGGATTTCGAGATGCTTTACGAGGAATTGCGCTTCCTCCTCCGAACCCAGGGTTGAGCCCGTGCCCCACGGCAGAAGGCAAGGCGACGGGGGCTGACGGAAGCTAGGTGAAACGTGCCAGACCATGCTGGCCTGACACGACAAACGATGCTTCGCTCCGCCCCCTTCGTCAGGGAGCGGACACGGCCTGCCAGTGTCGGCGTCAGGCGGCGACTTCGCTGAACGGCAGGAAGATCGAGCGCTCGCCCGCGCCGCGGAAGTACTGCCCCGGCGCGTGCGGGGCAGTACCGCCCGTCAGCGCCCTACAAGTGCTTGATCTTCTCCAGTTCCTCGGCGCTGTAGTTCTGCTCCGTGGACTTGGTCAGGTCGGTGAGGATGTTGGCACGCAGCACGCCAGCCTGGTCCAGAGCCCAGAGCGCGGTGCCGTTGCTGAAACGTTCGGCGGCGGCGCGGGCCACTTCACCATCCTTCTGCGCCAGGGCCTTGAGCATCTCGTCCTGGGCTGGCTGCGCGGCGCGCAGGCTGCCTTCCAGGCGGTCGCGCCAGCCGTGCAGCAGCGGCATGTACTGCTTGTCGTTGGCGTGGGCCAGGGACGTGAGGCTGCGGAAGGTCCACCAGGCGGAGTGCTCGTCGAAGTCGTCGCTGCCCTGCTGGAACACCCGCGGCGTGCTGCGCAGGCTTTCCAGGTAGTACGGCAGCAGCAGGCCGTCGCGCACGTTGCCCAGGGACTGCCAGGACAGCACCTGCAAGCCCTTGGGCATCTGAGGGCGGACCTGCAGGATGTGCGCCTCGACGTTGCGCTCCATGGCGATCGGCCGCTGCTTCTGGTCACCGGCGGGCTTCTTGCCGTCCAGCGGAGTGCCGGCGTAGTTGTCGATGCGCAGGATGGCCGCTACCTGCTCGACGCTGATGGGCTTCTCCGGCTTGGTATAGAAGGGATACTGCTGCTGGCGGATGTCCTGTTTGCGGCCCGGCTCCAGCTTGCTCTGCACCAGCCATTCGCGGTCGACGTTGTAGGCGTCGCCGACGATGCCGAAGGCCTTGGCGAAGTTGAATTTCGCCGGGTCGACCTTGTCGAGCAACTGGTGCTTCTCGGCGAATTCGGCAATGCCGGCGCTGCTCAACACGTTGGCCTTGTCGTTGAGGTCGGCGTCGTGCACGCGCATGCCGTTGGCCATCACCACATAGCCGTCGTCCGGCACGCGCACGGCGATCCAGTGGTGCCCGGAGCCGATCTCGAACAGCCAGGCCTCCTTGTCGTCGGCGATCTGGATGCCGTTGGTTTCCCCGGCGCCGAGGGTCTCCACGTACTTGCCCAGCAGTTCCACGCCTTCGCGGGCGGTCTTCGCCTGGGGCAGGATGAGGTCCGGCAGGATGGCCTCGATCACCCCGCCCTCGTCGGCCACCAGCGGGTCGGCCTTGGCCGCCTTGTCATTGGGCTCGGTGCTGTTGGTGGCGGAGAGGATCACCCCGGCCTCGTTGGCGCCGAACTCGCTCCACGGGCCGAGCGCGCCGCGCTGGTCGCCGTTCCAGTCACGCATGGCGGTGTAGCGCATCCCGGCCTTGGGCGCGGGGACGCTGACGCCGTTGTCGAAGCTGAGCGTGTCGCCGTCCTTGTAGGTCTGCGCCGGCACCACGACGAAGCGCTTGGCGTGGTTGTTGTAGGTGTAGTCCTCCAGCCGCGCGACCAGCACGGAGCCGTCGGCGGTGGCGTTGCGCCCGGCGATGATGGTGGTGCAGGCCAGCGCGCCCTGGCAGAAGCCGCCGGCCAGCAGGGCGGCAGCGAGGGTCTTGAGCGCAAAGTTGGGCTTGGTCATGGAAATCTCCTCGGCTTGCGATTCGCCGCGCGGCCAAGGCAGGCACGGCGGCGGAGCCGGGAGATGTACAACGTGGCGAGGAACGCGTCCTTGGCGCAGAGCAACGACACCTCCCTGGCATCGCCCCTGAGCATAGACAAGCGTCGAGATTGCGCCTGGCTCAGCGCTTCCAGCGCTCGGCGGCGGCCTGGTCGCTGCAGCGGCCCTCGACCCAGCGCGGGCCGTCGCAGGTGTCTTCCTTCTTCCAGAACGGCGCGCGGGTCTTCAGGTAGTCCATGACGAAGTTGCAGGCGTCGAACGCCGCCTGGCGGTGCGCGCTGGCGGCGCCGACGAAGACGATGGGCTCGCCCGGCTCCAGGCGGCCGATGCGGTGGAGGATTTCCAGGCGCAGCAAGGGCCAGCGCTGGTGGGCCTCGGCCTCGATCTTCTGCAGCGCCTTTTCAGTCATGCCGGCGTAGTGCTCGAGGAACATGCCGCCCACTTCGCGGCCCTCGTTGAAATCCCGCACGTAGCCGACGAAGCCGACCACGGCGCCGACGCCGACATTGGCGGCGTGCATCGCATTGAGCTCGGCACCCGGATCGAACGGCGCCGGCTGGACGCGGATCGCCATGGCCTCAGCCTCCGGTCACGGTGGGGAAGAACGCCACCTCGTCGCCGTCGGCGAGGGGCTCGTCCAGGGCACACAGCTCCTGGTTACGCGCGCACATCAGGTTCTGCTCGGCCAGCACGTCCCACACACCGCCGCGCTGCAGCAACAGGCGCCGCAGGTCGTCGAGGCTGGCCAGGGACTCGCTCCAGTTCAGCTGTTCGCCGTCCAGGCCGAGGGCTTCGCGGTAGCGCGCGAAGTACTGCACGCGGATCATGGGGTGTCTCCTGCGACGCTCTCTGTCGCAACGTAGTGGCCGCTCTTGCCGCCGAGCTTCTCCAGCAGGCGCACGCCTTCGATGGTCATGCCGCGGTCCACGGCCTTGCACATGTCGTAGATGGTCAGCGCGGCGACGCTGGCGGCGGTCAGCGCTTCCATCTCCACCCCGGTCTGCCCGGCCAGCTTGCAGCGGGCGACGATACGGACGCTGTCCTCACCCTCGGCGGCCAGCTCGACCTTGACGCTGGTGAGCAGCAGCGGGTGGCACAGCGGGATCAGCTCATGGGTCTTCTTCGCCGCCTGGATGCCGGCGATGCGCGCCACGGCGAACACGTCGCCCTTGGGGTGGCCGCCGTCCTGGATCAGCTGCAGGGTGGCCGGGAGCATGCGCACCCGGGCTTCGGCCACGGCCTCACGGGACGTCACGGCTTTCTCGGTGACATCGACCATGTTGGCGCGGCCCTGGGAATCGAGATGGGTCAGCACGGCTGGGAATTCTCCGGTGGATCAGGGGAACAGTGTACTCCCCGGGGGCGCGGCCGGCGGACCGGCAAGCGACGCGTTGGGGGGAGGATTGTATACAAGAAGAGGTAGAAGCGGGGGCCCAGGCGTCTGGGCGGGTTCGCGAGCAAGCTCGCTCCTACAGGTTCTGTGTCCGCGGTGGACATCGGTGCTGCTGGCTGGCTTTTCGTAGGAGCGAGCTTGCTCGCGAATCCGGTGCATCCGGCTAACGGTTCGCTTGGCCGTTCTGCCCAACGGTCCCCTCTCCCTTCAGGGGGAGGGTTAGGGAGGGGGATCGGAGCTTGCTCGAAAACCGGGATACAACCGAAGCCCGCCGCCCTCTCCCCAGCCCTCTCCCTGAAGGGAGAGGGGGTGGAGGTGGGATTGGAAGAAGCCGGTCGCCCGGTTCTGCTTACATGTGCGCTTCGGCGAACTCCGCCAGCACCGAGCGCGGTACCCCTTGCAGGGTCACGTGCACGCCGTGGGGGAAGTCCTTGAAGCGTTCGGTGAGGTAGGTAAGGCCGGAGCTGGTGGCCGACAGGTAGGGGGTATCGATCTGTGCCAGGTTGCCCAGGCAGACCACCTTCGAACCATTGCCCGCGCGGGTGATGATGGTCTTCATCTGGTGCGGGGTGAGGTTCTGGCATTCGTCGATCAGGATCAGGCTCTGCTGGAAGCTGCGCCCGCGGATGTAGTTCAGCGATTTGAACTGCAGCGGTACCTTGCTGAGGATGTAGTCGACGCTGCCATGGGTGCACTCATCGTCCGAATGCAGCGCTTCGAGGTTGTCGGTGATGGCGCCGAGCCAGGGCTCCATCTTCTCCGCCTCGGTGCCGGGCAGGAAGCCGATGTCCTCGTCCAGGCCCTGCACGCTGCGGGTGGCGATGATGCGCTTGTAGCGCTTGGTGACCATGGTCTGCTCGATGGCGGCAGCCAGGGCCAGGATGGTCTTGCCCGAGCCCGCCGCGCCGGACAGGTTGACCAGGTGGATATCCGGATCGAGCAGCGCATACAGCGCCAGCGACTGGTACACGTCGCGCGGGCGCAAGCCCCAGGCTTCCTGGTGCAGCAGCGGTTCCTGGTGCAGGTCGAGGATGGTCAGCTCGTCCTGGTCGATGCCCTTGATCCAGCCGACGAAGCCCTGCTCGTCGACGATGAACTCGTTGATGTGCACGGCCGGCAGGTTGTCGGTGAGTTGCACGCGATGCCAGGTGCGCCCGCGGTCCTGGCGGGTTTCCACCTTGCTGACGCGGTCCCAGAACGATCCGTTGAGCGAGTGGTAGCCCCGCGACAGGAGGGCGATGTCATCGACCAGCTGGTCGGTGTGGTAGTCCTCGGCGAATACCCCACAGGCACGCGCCTTCAGGCGCATGTTGATGTCCTTGGTGACCAGTACCACGCGCTTGCTGCTATGGCGACTCTTCAGCTCCACCAGCTGGTTGATGATCTTGTTGTCGTTGAGGTGTTCGGGCAGCCAGGTGATCGGCTCGGCGCGCTTGCTCATGAGGATCGACAGGCTGCCGCACGGCCCGCTCTTGCCGCGCTGGATGGGCACGCCATCCTCCACCTGCTCGGGCGAGGCCTCGCCCAGTACCGAATCGATGAGGCGAATCGCCTGGCGGCATTCCGCGGCCACGGTGTGCTTTCCGGTCTTGAGCTTGTCCAGTTCCTCCAGCACCGTCATCGGGATCGCGACGTGGTGCTCCTGGAAGTTCAGCAAGGCGTTGGGATCGTGGATCAGGACGTTGGTGTCGAGGACGTACAGGGTGGGCTGGGTGGGGCGGGAGCGTCCGTGGTCATCCATACGCGGGTCACCTCTTGTGGGAGCGTTCGACGGAATGCCTTTACAGCGCTCCGCCGTGCGGTGAGCCACCGGCTCTCAAGACATGGGCTCAAGAGCACTGCAAGAAGGGGACGGGCCGGGCCGGGGCCGCCACCTGTCTGCAGGGTTCGGCGGTCTACGACTCAACAAATACAGGAAAAAACATGACGATAAAAAGTCTTTTTCCTTCTCAAGGATGTTTTTTTCTTCGTACGACGAAATACCTTGGCGAGGGCCTCGGACAGCGCTAGTTTTAGGGGTCCCACCTGTCGCAAAACCTCGCCACTTTCCCGGCGGATCAGCCTTTTGCCCTCCCCCGTGCCACTGCCAGCAAAGCCTGCGCAGCGCAGCCTTCTTGCCGCCTCCATAAGCAGCCGGAGCGCTGCGAGTCGCGCGGCTTCGCCAAGGCTAATCGCCCCCATAGGTGGAGCCTGCGCCCGCAACTCCTTACAATCGCGCCTCGATTGCAGGAGCGCGCTTGTAGGAGACCGCACGATGCTGATGGTGATTTCCCCCGCCAAGACCCTGGACTACGACACCGCGCCGGTGACGCAGCGCTTCACCCTGCCCGAGCACCTGGACGATGCCCAGGAATTGATCGGCATCCTGCGTGAACTGACTCCGGCGCAGATCGCCGAGCTGATGCACCTATCGGACAAGCTAGCCGGGCTCAACGCGGCGCGCTTCGGCAGCTGGCACCCGCAGTTCACTCCCGCCAACGCCAAGCAGGCGCTGCTGGCCTTCAAGGGTGACGTCTACACCGGCATGCAGGCCGAGGATTTCAGCGAGGACGACTTCGACTTCGCCCAGCGCCACCTGCGCATGCTCTCCGGCCTCTATGGCCTGCTGCGCCCGCTGGATCTGATGCAGCCGTACCGCCTGGAAATGGGCACCAAGCTGGCCAACGCCCGCGGCAAGGACCTCTACGCCTTCTGGGGCGAGCGCATCAGCGGCTGGCTGAACGAGTCCCTGGCCGAACAGGGCGATGACGTGCTGCTGAACCTGGCCTCCAACGAATACTTCGGCGCGGTGAAGCGCAAGGCCCTCAACGCGCGGGTGATCGATACCGAGTTCAAGGACCTGAAGAACGGCCAGTACAAGATCATCAGCTTCTACGCCAAGAAGGCCCGCGGGATGATGGCCCGCTATGTGATCAAGGAGCGCCTGACCAACCCCGAGGGGCTGAAGGACTTCAACTACGCCGGCTACGCCTACAGCGCCGAGCACTCCAAGGCCGACCAACTGGTGTTCCTGCGCGACCACGCCGACGACTGATCGCCCCACCCGCTGCACCAAACGGGAGCCTCGAGGCTCCCGTTTTCGTTTCTTCGGCTGAAAAACGGCAGGAATGCCCGGTGCGTTCCCGAGAAGTGGTCCGTCCGCACCGTGAATGCCGTGCCCTGCGGTTCGCGAGCAAGCTCGCTCCTACGAAAGCCGCACTACCTTGCCACACCGCGCTGAGGCATGCGCCGGCGTTGCCGGCGGATCGCGGGCATGGCCCGCTCCTGCCTGAAGTATCGCGCTGGGGCATGCCCTCTCCCCCGCACAGACTCAGAGAAAGCCCATTGCGTCTAAAAGGGGCACCCGATTCGCTTCTGATTCGTCCGGGAAAGGCCGCTGATTCCAACTGGCCTGTAAGCCATTGACCATATCAGCGCACATCGAGAGGGGGCGAAATTGTACGTTTTATGTCCAAAACACCCCTTAAAAACCCTATGGAGAAAAGGGGCAAAATGACCGTTCGTCTGCTTCAGGATTAATCGTGAAAAATTTTTTCGGGGGTCCGGACCAGTCCTAAGGATGGAAATCGTCCTGATTCGCTACCTGCCTTGTAATCCATTCGCCATTACCAGCATTTGGCCATGACATGCATTTCACGATTGCACTTTGCAAGAGGGAAAGCTGAACGGGAGCTGAACGAATGTATTGACGACGATAGCCGGTCGTTTTTAACGAAAAATTCAATGGAACTTTCCCTGACCTTGCACTTTGCATTACGAAAAACGCCCGAGGTTTTGCCACCAGTGCAGCATCAAGTGATATCAAATGGATATTTCAAATAATTTCAGAGACGAGATGGGCGGAAGGAACTAACCGACTTTCGGATAAATCCTATTTGCGCAACGACCATCGATGGTCACGCAACAGTGCCACGATGGAAGGTGGGAGTTTTAGTTCCAAGGTTATTCCGATTGGCTCTTGCCATTCCTTAACCAGAACTACAACCCCATGAAATAACTGAACTTTTCAGATGACGAGGCAATCATCTAACCAGACTGGAGCACGCCAGGCGGAGAATGCACCAACTTTGCAATCCGCTTGAAACATAACAGGGCAAACATTCTTAGTTTGCTCCAAGACTGTGCTCGAAAGTTTAGCACTCGATTCCCATGCCTGCCTGGAAGGAAGTACGGAATTCACTTCAACAGTGAACTCCGGGGGTTCTTGCAACCTTTAAAAAGCGCCCGATAGGGCAACTTTAAACAGTTCGACCATTGAAGAGGTGAATGCGATGCGTATCAGCATCTTTGGTCTTGGGTATGTTGGCGCAGTATGTGCCGGCTGCCTGTCCGCACGAGGCCATGAAGTCGTTGGGGTGGACGTGTCCACCACCAAGATCGATCTGATCAACAACGGGAAGTCGCCTATCGTCGAGCCGGGTCTGGAGCCGCTGCTGGAACAGGGCATCCGTACCGGTCGCCTGTCGGGCACCACCGACTTCAAGAAGGCCGTACTGGACACCGACGTGTCGTTCATCTGCGTCGGCACCCCGAGCAAGAAGAACGGCGATCTCGACCTGGGCTACATCGAGTCGGTCTGCCGCGAAATCGGCTACGCCATCCGCGAGAAAAAGGAACGCCACACCGTGGTCGTGCGCAGCACCGTGCTGCCGGGCACCGTGAACAACGTGGTGATCCCGATCATCGAGGACTGCTCGGGCAAGAAGGCCGGCGCCGACTTCGGCGTGGGCACCAACCCGGAGTTCCTGCGCGAATCCACCGCGATCAAGGACTACGACTTCCCGCCCATGACCGTCATCGGCGAGCTGGACGCCCAGACCGGCGACCTGCTGGAAGAGATCTACCGCGAACTGGACGCGCCGATCATCCGCAAGTCGATCGAAGTCGCCGAGATGATCAAGTACACCTGCAACGTCTGGCACGCCGCCAAGGTCACCTTCGCCAACGAGATCGGCAACATCGCCAAGGCCGTCGGCGTCGATGGTCGCGAGGTGATGGACGTGATCTGCCAGGACCGCAAGCTGAACCTGTCGCGCTACTACATGAAGCCCGGCTTCGCCTTCGGCGGCTCCTGCCTGCCCAAGGACGTGCGCGCCCTCACCTACCGCGCCAGCCAGCTGGACATCGAGCACCCGATGCTCGGCTCGATCATGCGCAGCAACCAGCACCAGGTGCAGAAGGCCTTCGACATCATCGCCGCCCACGGCAGCCGCAAAGTCGGCCTGCTCGGCCTGTCGTTCAAGTCCGGCACCGACGACCTGCGTGAAAGCCCTCTGGTGGAACTGGCCGAGATGCTCATCGGCAAGGGCTACGAGTTGCAGATCTTCGACCGCAACGTCGAGTACGCCCGCGTCCATGGCGCGAACAAGGAGTACATCGAATCGAAGATCCCGCACGTCTCCTCGCTGCTGGTCTCGGACCTGGACGCCGTCGTGAAGTCCTCCGACGTCCTGGTGCTGGGCAACGGCGACGAGCTGTTCGTCGACGTGGTGAAGCAGGCGCCCGAGGGCAAGAAGGTCGTCGACCTGATCGGCTTCATGCCCAGCGTTACGGATGACCGCGCCGAAGGCATCTGCTGGTAACGCGCCGCTCTTCGTAGGAGCGAGCTTGCTCGCGAACGCTCTCCCGCCGCACCACCGTGCCAAGCGGGTTCGCGAGCAAGCTCGCTCCTACAAGGGCTCCACTTCCCCAGAAGCGACAGACGGATTTCGACGATGGAAACCTACAAACGAGTGATCGGTGAAGCCACCGGCTGGCTGGTCTTCCTCAGCCTGCTGATGCTGCTGGCGCTGCTCGTGCCGCCGACCGTATTCGACGCCGAATCCAAGGACTTCCTGCTGCTGATCGGCGCAGTCGGCATCTGGCGCTATTCCATGGGCGGCCTGCACTTCCTGCGCGGCATGCTGTTCCTCTACGTGGTCTACCCGCACTACCGCCGCAAGGTTCGCAAGCTGGGCGAGGCGGCCGACCCGTCGCACGTGTTCCTGATGGTCACCAGTTTCCGCATCGACGCGCTGACCACCTCCATGGTGTATCGCTCGGTCATCGAAGAAGCCATTGCCTGCGGCTATCCCACCACCGTGGTGTGCTCCATCGTCGAGATGTCCGACGAGGTGCTGATCAAGCAGCAGTGGCAGAAGCTCAACCCGCCGGACCACGTGACGCTCGACTTCGTGCGCATCCCCGGCACCGGCAAGCGCGACGGCCTGGCCCACGGCTTCCGTGCCATCTCCCGTCACCTGCCGGACGAAGACGCGGTGGTGGCGGTGATCGACGGCGACACCGTGCTGGAACCGGGCGTTGTGAAGAAGACCGTGCCGTGGTTCAAGCTCTTCCCCAACGTCGGCGGCCTGACCACCAACGAGTTCTGCGAAGTGCAGGGTAGCTACGTGATGAGCGAGTGGCACAAGCTGCGCTTCGCCCAGCGCCACATCAACATGTGCTCCATGGCCCTGTCCAAGCGCGTGCTGACCATGACCGGGCGCATGTCGGTGTTCCGCGCCGCGGTGGTCACCGACCCGGACTTCATCACCGACGTGGAAAGCGACCACCTGGACCACTGGCGCCTGGGCCGCTTCCAGTTCCTCACCGGGGACGACAAGTCCAGCTGGTACAGCCTGATGCGCCTGGGCTACGACACCTTCTACGTGCCGGACGCGGCGATCAACACGGTCGAGCACCCGCCGGAGAAGAGCTTCATCAAGGCCAGCCGCAAGCTGATGTTCCGCTGGTACGGCAACAACCTGCGGCAGAACTCCCGCGCCCTGGCCCTGGGCCCGCAACGCCTGGGCTGGTTCACCAGCGTGGTGCTGTTCGACCAGCGCCTGTCGATGTGGACCTGCCTGCTGGGCCTGGTGGCCGCGATCATCGCCAGCATCAAGTACAGCATCGCCTTCCTGCTCATCTACCTGCTGTGGATCGGCATCACCCGCTTCGTGCTGACCCTGCTGCTGTCGCTGTCGGGCCACCACATCGGGCCGGCCTACCCCGCCATTCTTTATTACAACCAGATCGTCGGTGCCCTGGTGAAGATCTACGTGTTCTTCCGCCTCGACCAGCAGTCGTGGACCCGCCAGAACACCAAGCTCGACCGCGGACTGGCCAGCTTCCAGCGCTGGTTCAACACCTGGTCCTCGCGAGCCATGACCTTCTCCGCGGCCAGTATTTTCGTCGCCGTACTGCTGACCATCGTCTGACCTCCTTTTTAGCTACGAACAGGACTCGACCTCATGAATACCGCCGTCAACGTCAATGTCGTGCACGAATCCGAAGCCCAGCGCCAGCACGCCCGGGTCAAGCTGCCCGCCCGTATCCGCTTCATCGGTTCCCACCGCGAGGGCGTCGACGCCCGCCTGCTGGACCTGTCCGCCGGTGGCTTCGCGTTCGCTGCCGCGAACAACACTCCGGTGCAGGTCGGCGACCTGCACAAGGGCAAGCTGCTGTTCCAGATCGACAGCATCAGCTTCTCCCTGGAGGTGGAATTCCAGGTGCGTTCCTATGACCGCGAAAGCGCGCGCGTGGGCTGCGAATTCCAGCACCTGAAGCCGCGCGAGATCGCCGCCCTGCGCTACCTGATCACCTCCTACCTGGCCGGCGAAGTGGTCAGCGTCGGCGACATGCTCAACACCCTGCAGCGCGAGAACTTCACCAAGGCCCGCAAGCACGGCGCCGGCTCCGGCGGCATGGGCTTCTTCGGCCGCTTCCGCGCGGTCACCGTGAGCACCGCGATCTTCGTCGTCGGCGTCGGCGCCTTCGCGGTGATCCTCAACCAGATCTACAACCTGTACTTCGTCACCCATGCCGATTCGGGCGTGGTCAGCGTGGCCAACCAGCAGATCACCATGCCCCGCGAAGGCACCGTGGAGAGCCTGGTGGAGCCGGGCGCGGAAGTCGCCAAGGGCGCGCCGATCGCCTCCTTCTCCGCCAACCTGCTGGACCTGCTCAAGGGCAACCTGACCGAAGAACAGCTCAACCCGAGCAACATCGAGAAGCTCTTCGGCCACCAGATGAAGGGCACCCTCACCAGCCCCTGCGACTGCCGCGTGGTCGAGCAGCGCGTCGCCAACGGCCAGTTCGCCAACAAGGGCGACGTGATCTTCACCCTGACCCCGCGCGACAGCACCGCCACCATCGAAGCGCGCTTCCCGTACCGCAACGCCGCCGAACTGTCCCCCGGCACCCACGTGAACTTCCAGGTGGCCGGCGACAGCGAAGTACGCGGCGGCCGCATCCAGCGCACCGCGCCGGTGGACGGCGACCTGTCCTCGGAAATCCGCGTGCAGATCGCCCCCGACCAGCCGCTCGACAGCCAGATGGCCGGTCGCCCGACTGAAGTCAGCATCGGCGGCCTGCCGGGCCGCACCCTGCTGAACAAGGCGATGGCCCTGGCCACCGCCCGCTAAGAGGACCGCCCGCATGAATCGACCTGTCTCACGACTTGCCCCTCACCTAGCCTTGGCGCTGGCCATCGGCGCAGCCGCCGGATGCGCTGGCCTGCCCGACCAGCGCCTGGCCCAGGAGGCCCTGGAGCGTGGCGACATGGCCACGGCCCAGGCCAACTTCCAGGCCCTGGCCACCATGGGTTACGCCGACGCACAGGTTGGACTGGCCGACATGCAGGCCGCCACCGGCGACCCCGACGAGCAGGCCCGCGCCGAGAAGCTCTACCGCGAAGCCGCCGAGAGTTCGCCGCGCGCCCGCGCTCGCCTGGGCAAGTGGCTGGCGGCCAAGCCCGGCGGCACCGACGCCGAGCACCGCGAAGCCGAGCAACTGCTGACCCGCGCCTTCAACGAAGGCGAGGACAGCGCGCTGGTCCCGCTGATCGTCCTCTACCTGCAATACCCGCAGGCGTGGCCGAACGTGAACCCGCAGCAGCGCATCGACCAGTGGCGCGCCCAGGGCCTGCCCCAGGCAGACCTGGCGCAGATCATCCTGTACCGCACCCAGGGCACCTACGACCAGCACCTGGGCGAGGTCGAGCAGGTCTGCCAGCGCTGGCTGAACCGCATGGACGTGTGCTGGATGGAACTGGCCACCGTATACCAGAAGCAGGGCAACGCGGATAAGCAGAAGGCCCACCTCGAGGCGCTCAAGGCCGGCTGGAAGGCAGGCCGCGTGCCGTCCGAGCGCGTCGAGTCGGTGGCCGGCGTGCTGGCCGACCCGAACATCGGCACCGCCGACCCGCAGGCCGCCCAGGCGTTGCTCAACGAGATCGCGCCGACCTACCCGGCCGCCTGGGTCAGCCTCGCCAAGCTGCAGTACGACAACCCCGACCTGGGCGACCTGGACCAGATGCTGGAGTACCTGAAGAAGGCCCAGGACGCCGCCCAGCCCCGCGCGGAACTGCTGCTCGGGCGCCTCTACTACGACGGCAAGTGGGCCCCGCAGGAACCGCAGAAGGCCGAGCAGCACCTGCTCAAGGCCGCCGCCACCGAGCCCCAGGCGCACTACTACCTGGGCCAGATCTACCGCCGTGGCTTCCTCGGCCAGGTCTACCCGCAGAAGGCCGTGGACCACCTGCTGATCGCCGCGCGCGCCGGCCAGGCCAGCGCCGACATGGCCCTCGCCCAGCTCTACTCCCAGGGTCGCGGCATCCGCCCGAACCTGGTCAACGCCTACGTCTTCGGTGAGCTCGCGCAGCGCCAGCAGGTGCCCACCGCCAGTGACCTGATGGCGCAGATCGAACCGCAGATCCAGCCGGCCGACCGCAGTGCCGCCCAGCAGTTGCTCAAGCGTGAAGAACAGGCTCGCGGCGCCAACTGGCAAGCCACCGTCAGCCTTCTGCAGAACAACCAGGAACAAGAAAATCTATGAAGCGCACCGACCCGATGACCACCCCGCTGTTTGCTCTCGTCGATGGAGTTCAGCCGCGTGCCCTGGCCTCCGCTGTCCGCCGCGCCCGCCTGTTCCCCGCCATGTTCGGCGTTGGCCTGAGCCTGGCCGGCACGCTGTTCGGCAGCCTCGCCCACGCCGCCGAAGAGCCGCCGAAGAATTTCGGCCTCGACATCAAGGTGACCGCCGAATCCGAGGATGACCGCGACCTGGGCACCGCCCGCGGCGGCGACCTCAACGGCATAGGCCTCGACCTGCGCCCCTGGGCGTTCGGCCAGTGGGGCGACTGGAGCGCTTACGTGATGGGCCAGGCGGTCGCCGCCACCGACACCATCCAGACCGACACCCTGCAGAACGACGACGTCAACAACACCAGCCGCGGCAGCAGCGACAACAAGCGCGAGCCCGACGACGCCTACCTCGCTCTGCGCGAGTTCTGGGTGGACTATGCCGGCCTCACTCAGTACCCCGGCGAGCACCTGCGCTTCGGTCGCCAGCGCCTGCGCGAAGACAGCGGCATGTGGCAGGACACCAACATCGAGGCCCTGAACTGGACCTTCGACACCACCCTGCTGCGCGCCCACCTCGGCGCCGCCCAGCGCTTCTCCGACTACCGCACCGACATCACCGACCTGGCGCCGGAAGACAAGGACCGCACCCACGTCTTCGGCGACATCTCCACGCAGTGGATGCCGCAGCACTGGGTCGGCCTGCGCGTGCACCATTCCGATGACAGCGGCAGCCTCCCGGACCCGGGCGACACCGTCGACTCGCTGGACAAGCGCTCCACCGGCGACCTCACCTGGGTCGGCATCGAGGCCAACGGCGACGGCTACAACTGGCGCTCGCAGATGCCCATCAACTACTGGGCCAGCGCCACCTGGCTGACCGGCAACCGCGACCGCCTGACCACCGCCCCGGTGAATGGCGAGCGCATCGCCACCGGCAAGCAGAGCGGCGACGTGGACGCCTACGGCGCCGACCTTGGCCTGCGCTGGAACATCGACGAGCAGTGGCGCGTCGGCGGTGCCTACGCCCGTGGCAGTGGCGGCGGCAAGAATGGCGAAGACCAGTTCGAACAGACCGGCCTTGAAAGCAACCGCTCCAACTTCACCGGCACCCGCGCCCGCGCGCACCGCTTCGGCGAGGCGTTCCGTGGCGAACTGTCGAACCTCGAAGCCGCCACCCTGTTCGGCTCCTGGCAGCTGCGCGACGACTACGACGCCAGCGTCATCTACAACAAGTTCCGCCGCGTGGACAGCGACTCGGACATCGGCAACAGCGGCATCACCGCTCCGCTGGTCAACGACTCCAAGGACATCGGCCAGGAAGTCGACCTGGTCGTCACCAAGTACTTCAAGCAGGGCCTGCTGCCGGCTTCGATGAGCCAGGCGATCGACGAGCCGTCGGCGCTGATCCGCTTCCGTGGCGGTGTGTTCAAGCCCGGTGACGCCTACGGCAGCCACGTCGACTCGACCATGCACCACGCCTTCGTCGACGTGATCTGGCACTTCTGAGGAGTATGGCGATGAACATTCTCACTCTATTACCCTCACCCCAACCCTCTCCCAGAGGGAGAGGGGGCTGTTCGGAGTCGCCGGCTTGCACGGCGCTCCGCCCAATGCCGGGGTGCTCCCTCTCCCTCCGGGAGAGGGCTGGGGTGAGGGAGCCGCAAGGCCTGCGCAAATCGACCGCCACGCCCTGGGCCGGCCTGCTGCTGGGCAGCGTACTGCTGGCCACCACTCCGGCCTGGGCGGCGCAGCCCGCGGCCAAGGCCGAAGCCAGCGCCGCCCAGGCCAAGAAGGCCGACGCCGCGAAAGCCGATAAGGCCGCCGAGGACGAGAGCGCCCCGGCCGAAGAACCGGGCCATACCCAGACGCTGAAGCAATCGGGCAACTACACGGTGACCGCGGCTCCGAGCGAGCCGCTGCACCTGGAGCCGCCCAAGCTGCCCGACCTCTCCGGCTACACCCCCGAGGCGGTGGAGAAGAAGATCGTGCGCAACAATCGCGGCAAGGCGCAGATCCAGCGCATGGTGCAGCAGCAGCCGCTGAAGGAGTTCACCGGCGGCAAGAACCGTCTCGGCGAATGGGTGAAGCGCCAGCGCCAGATGCCCAAGGCGATCTTCATCGAGGGCGGCTACGTCAACCTCACCGAGCTGGTCGGCAAGCTGCCCAAGAACGCTCTGGAGCAGACCGAGCCGGGCGTCTACGTCGCCCGCCTGCCTATCGTGGTCAGCCAGGGCGCGACCCTGGAGATCGACGGCAAGGTCAAGGAGCTGCGCCTGTCTCAGGATCGCGGATCGTTCCTGGTCAACGACGGCAAGCTGTTCGTGCGCGACACCAAGGTCACCGCCTGGAACGAGGCGAAGAACGAACCGGCCTGGTTCAAGGAGCCCAACGAGTTCCGCCCCTTCCTGATCTCCTGGGGCGGCGCCGAGGCCTACCTGGTCAACAGCCACTTCACGAGCTTCGGCTACAACGCGTCCAAGGCCTACGGCATCTCCATCTCGCAGTACAGCCCGGGCATGGACAAGACCATGAAGCGCCCGCGGCCCCAGGGCTGGGTGCTCAACTCCACCTTCGAGGACGCCTGGTACGGCTTCTACTGCTATGAAGCGGACGACCTGGTGGTGCGCGGCAACACCTACAAGAACAACGTGATCTACGGCATCGACCCGCACGACCGTTCGCACCGCCTGATCATCGCCGAGAACACCGTCTACGGGACCAAGAAGAAGCACGGCATCATCGTCTCCCGTGAGGTCAACGACAGCTGGATCATCCACAACAAGACCTACGACAACCACCTCTCCGGAATCGTCCTCGACCGTAATTCCGAGCGCAACCTGGTGGCCTACAACGAGGTGTACCGCAACCACTCCGACGGCATCACGCTCTACGAGTCGGGCGACAACCTCATCTACGGCAACCAGGTGCTGGCCAACCAGCGCCACGGCATCCGCGTGCGCAACAGCGTGAACATCCGGCTGTACGAGAACCTCGCGGCCGGCAACAAGCTGATCGGCGTCTACGGCCACATCAAGGACCTCTCCGACACCGACCGCAACATCGACCTCGACCCCTTCGATACCAAGGTCTCGCTGATCGTGGTCGGCGGCAAGCTGGCCGGCAACGGCTCCGGCCCGCTGTCGGTGGATTCGCCGCTGTCGCTGGAGCTCTACAAGGTGGCCATGCTCGGCCCGACCAAATCTTCCGGCATCTCCTTCAACGGCGTGCTCGGCGAGAAGCAGGACCAGATCCTGGACCTGCTGGTGCGCCAGCAACGCGCGGTGCTGATCGACCCCGTCGAAAGCCAGGCCGAACTGCAGAACTGAGGACCCGACTGTCATGAAGAACATCACCATCAACCTGCTGCGCCTGTCGGGCCTTTCCGCGGCCCTGCTGCTGGCCCACCAGGCGACCGCCGCCGACGCGCCGAGCTATACCGCTCAGCCGGCCGCCGGGCTGTGCCCGACCGCCGCCAACGATACGGCGTACAACACCAAGTACCTGGGCTTCTTCACCCACCTGGTGCCGGCCCAGGAAGACTGGCTTTTCCGCACCACCTACGACCTGCGCACCGACTTCGGCACCACGCCCGAAGGCTGGCGCGAGCTCAAGCAGCTGCGCGACGAACTCAAGCGCAAGGGCATCGACCTCGTCGTGGTCTACCAGCCCACCCGTGGCCTGGTGAACCGCGAGAAGCTCAACCCGCAGGAAAAGGCCAGCTTCAACTACGAGCTGGCGAAGAAGAACTACCAGGCGACCATCGCGCAGTTCCGCAAGGCCGGCATCTACACCCCGGACTTCTCGCCGCTGTTCGACGAGAAGGAAGAGCACCCCTACTACTTCAAGGGCGACCACCACTGGACCCCGTACGGCGCCATGCGCAGCGCGAAGATCGTGGCCGAGACGCTGAAGGAAATCCCCGCCTACAACGACATTCCCAAGAAGGAATTCGAGAGCAAGCGCGTGGGCCTGCTGTCCAAGCTGGGCACCTTCCACAAGGCTGCCGCGCAGCTGTGCGGCAGCAGCTACGCACCGCAGTACGTCGACCGCTTCGAGACCGAGCCGGTGGGCGATTCGGGCGGCGGCGACCTGTTCGGTGAAGGCGGCGATGCCCAGGTCGCGCTGGTGGGCACCTCCAACAGCGGCCCGGCGTACAACTTCGCCGGCTTCCTGGAGCAGTACGGCAAGGTCGACATCCTCAACAACGCCGTGTCCGGCGGCGGCTTCGACAGCTCCCTGCTGGCCTACATGACCAGCAAGGAATTCCACGACAAGCCGCCGAAGATCCTCATCTGGGAATTCGCCACCCACTACGACATGGCGCAGAAGAGCTTCTATCGCCAGGCCATGCCGCTGGTGGACAACGGCTGCGCCGACGGCAAGCCGGCCATCAGCCGCAAGGTCAAGCTGCACGCGGGCAGCAACGAGGTGCTGCTCAACAGCGGCGCCCTGCCGATCCGCTCGGGCAGCTACACCGCCGACGTCACCTATTCCGACCCCGGCATCCACGAGCTCAAGAACACCATCTGGTACATGAACGGCCGCCGCGAGCAGCTGAAGATCGAGCAGTCCAAGGCGGTGGATACCGGCGGACGCTACGTCTTCGAGCTGCGCAACGACGAGGACTGGTCGAACCAGCAGTTCCTCTCCCTGGAGATCGAGGCGCCGGAAGACATGCCGGCGGGCCTGGAAGTCGAGGCCAAGCTCTGTCAGACGCCCAAAGCCAAGTCGGCCGACGTGGCCGCCAACTAGGAGCCTGTTCAGGGTCTCGCCGAGCGCCGCGCAGGCAGACATCGAACAGGCTCAGACGTGAGGGAGTGAATTCCATGCCAAGCCTACGCAAGATCAAGACCCCCGTGGTCGCCCGCATCGGCCTGAGCGTCGCGGTGCTCGGCGCCCTGTTCGGTGGCGAGGCGACCACCTACGCCGCCGATCTGGTGCCGCCGCCGGGCTATTTCTCCGCCGTTGGCGACAAGGGCAGCAAGAAGGATTCCGACCGTTGCCCCACCCCGCCGACGCCCTATACCGGCAGCCTGCAGTTCACCAGCAAGTACAAGGGCTCGGACTCGGCGCGTGCCACCCTGAACGCGGATGCGGAGAAAGAATTCCGCAGCCAGATCAAGGACATCACCGACATGGAGCGCGGCGCCACCAAGCTCATCACCCAGTACATGCGCAGCGGCAACAAGGGTGACCTGGACTGCGCGATGACCTGGCTGGACAGCTGGGCGAAGGCCGGCGCGCTGGAGAGCAGCGACTACAACCACACCGGCAAGTCCATGCGCAAATGGGCGCTGGGCAGCCTGTCGTCGTCCTACATGCGCCTGAAGTTCTCCAGCAGCCGCCCGCTGGCCTCCTACACCGAGCAGTCGAAGGAGATCGAGAACTGGTTCAGCACCCTGGGCAGCCAGGTGGTGCGCGACTGGAGCGATCTGCCGCTGAAGAAGATCAACAACCACTCCTACTGGGCCGCCTGGTCGGTGATGTCCACCGCCGTGGTGACCAACCGCCGCGACCTGTTCGACTGGTCGGTGCAGGAGTTCAAGGTCGCCGCCAACCAGGTGGACGCCGACGGCTACCTGCCCAACGAACTCAAGCGCCGCCAGCGCGCGCTGTCGTACCACAACTACTCGCTGCCGCCGCTGACCATGATCGCCGCCTTCGCCCAGGTGAACGGCGTCGACCTGCGCCAGGAAAACAACGGCGCCCTGCAGCGCCTGGCCAACCGCGTGATGCAAGGCGTGGACGACCAGGAAGCGTTCGACGAGAAGACTGGCAACGACCAGGACATGGGCGACCTGAAGGAGAACAGCAAGTTCGCCTGGCTGGAACCCTACTGCGCGCTCTACAGCTGCGCGCCCAAGACCCAGGACTGGAAGAAGAAGATGGAGCCGTTCAACAGCTTCCGCCTGGGGGGTGAGGTGACCAAGGTTTTCAACCGTCAGGGGGCGGGGAGCTGAAGCCACACGGCAAGAGCCCCTCTCCCTAACCCTGGCTACGCGCCCCGCTCCGAAGGGAGAGGGGACTGTCCGAGCGATTGGGCAGCACTGAGGCGGCCGGCTGGCACGAAACAGCCGCCGGCACGGATGCCCCCTCTCCCTTCAGGGAGAGGGCTGGGGAGAGGGAACCCCTAACGCCGGAGCCCCGGCAAGCAACACCCCCGACCCGCGCAATAAAGACGCGGGCGGGCGCAGCAGATTGAGCACCACATGGGGAGGAATTGGCGGGTTGCCCCGGCCTTTCCTCAAGGCGTCGCGAAGACGCCGGAAGGTCCGGAGCCACTCAAGGTTTGAAGCTCCAGAGAGAGACGCGGAATGGTCTTTTCTTCCAACGTGTTCCTGTTCCTGTTCCTGCCGGTCTTCCTCGGCCTGTACTACCTGAGCGGGAACCGCTACCGGAACCTCCTGTTGCTGGTCGCCAGCTACATCTTCTACGCCTGGTGGCGGGTGGACTTCCTCCTGCTGTTCGCCGGCGTCACCGTATTCAACTACTGGATCGGCCTGCGCATCGGCGCCGCCGGCGTGCGCACCAAGGCCGCGCAGCGCTGGCTGATCCTCGGCGTGGTGGTCGACCTCTGCGTGCTGGGCTACTTCAAGTACGCCAACTTCGGCGTGGAGAGCCTCAACGAGATCATCACCTCGTTCGGCATGCAGCCCTTCGTGCTGACCCACATCCTGCTGCCGATCGGCATCAGCTTCTACACCTTCGAATCGATCAGCTACATCATCGACGTGTACCGCGGCGACACCCCGGCCACGCACAACCTGATCGACTTCGCGGCGTTCGTGGCGATCTTCCCGCACCTGATCGCCGGCCCAGTGCTGCGCTTCAAGGACCTGGTCGACCAGTTCAACCACCGCACCCACACCGTCGACAAGTTCGCCGAAGGCTGCACCCGCTTCATGCAGGGCTTCGTCAAGAAGGTGTTCATCGCCGACACCCTGGCGGCGGTGGCCGACCACTGCTTCGCCCTGCAGAACCCCACCACCGGCGACGCCTGGCTGGGCGCGCTGGCCTACACCGCGCAGCTGTACTTCGACTTCTCCGGCTACAGCGACATGGCCATCGGCCTGGGCCTGATGATGGGCTTCCGCTTCATGGAGAACTTCAACCAGCCCTACATCAGCCAGTCCATCACCGAGTTCTGGCGGCGCTGGCACATCAGCCTGTCCACCTGGCTGCGCGACTACCTGTACATCAGCCTGGGCGGCAACCGCGGCACCACCTTCCAGACCTACCGCAACCTGATCCTCACCATGCTGCTGGGCGGCCTGTGGCACGGCGCCAACGTCACCTACATCATCTGGGGCGCCTGGCACGGCGTGTGGCTGGCCATCGAGCGCGCCCTGGGCGTGAACGCCGCGCCGCGGGTGCTCAACCCGCTGAAGTGGGCCTTCACCTTCCTGCTGGTGATCATCGGCTGGGTGATCTTCCGCGCCGAGAACCTGCACGTGGCGGGGCGCATGTACGAAGCCATGTTCAGCTTCGGCGACTGGAAACTCTCCGAGCTAAACCGCGCCAGCCTCACCGGCCTGCAGGTCGGCACCCTGGTCATCGCCTACCTCGTGCTCGCCTTCTTCGGCCTGCGCCAGTTCTACAACCAACCAATGCAGAGCAAGGCGCCCAAAGCCGCGGCGAAGGCCGAAGCGGTTGACGCCGACGGCCCGGCCAGCGCCCAGCCGCGCACCCCGGCCATGGCCCAGCAGGACCCGGCGGCCATCGCCTATTCGCCCAGCGGCGCCGCCGTCTACCAGCCGCACTGGATGACCCAGCTGCCGGTGCTGGCCACCCGCGTCGCCCTGCTCCTGCTGTTCGCCGCCTCGGTGCTCAAGCTCTCGGCGCAGAGCTACTCGCCGTTCCTCTACTTCCAGTTCTGAGCGAGGCCATCATGACAGTAGAAACCAAGAGCATCGCCAAACCCCTCCAGTACGCCTACATCGCCGCGTTCGGCGGGATGTTGCTGGGCCTGGCCGGCTGGTCGCTGAAGTCGTTCCCCAGCTTCTCCGCCGCCGAAGGCACCACCGTGCTCAACGGCAAGCTGGCCCACGCCTTCGAAGGCCACTACGACGACGAATTCCCCATCAAGCGCCTGGGCACCAACCTCTGGGCCGCGCTGGACTACACCGTCTTCGACGAAGGCCGCCCGGGCGTGGTGATCGGCAAGGACGGCTGGCTGTTCACCGATGAAGAGTTCAAGCCCGCCCCCACCCAGCAGCAGCTCGAGGACAACTGGGCGCTGGTGCGTGGCGTACAGCAGGAGCTGGAACGCCGCGGCGTGAAGCTGGTGCTGGCGATCATCCCGGCCAAGACCCGCCTCTACCCCGAGTACGTCGGCAAGGAGCAACCGGCCGCCCTGCACGCGTCGCTGTACAACGACTTCCTGCAGCGCGCCCGCCAGGCCGGCATGGCCGCGCCGGAGCTGCTCGGCACGCTGGAGAAGGCCAAGGACAACGGCCAGGTGTTCCTGCGCACCGACACCCACTGGACCCCGCTGGGCGCCGAAGCCGTGGCCCAGCGCCTGGGCGAAAGCATCCGCGCCAGCGTCGGCTCCGACCTGCCGACCCAGAGCTTCGTCACCGAGGCGGGCAAGAGCGGCGCGCACAAGGGCGACCTGCTGACCTTCCTGCCGCTGGACCCGTTGTTCACCAACCTGCTGCCCCCCGAGGACCAGCTGGAACAGCGCGAGACCCATCCGGCCGAGGACGCCGCGTCCGCCGACAACGGTGGCGGCGACCTCTTCGGCGACAGCGCCCAGCCCCAGGTAGCGCTGGTCGGCACCAGCTACAGCGCCAACCCGCGCTGGAACTTCGCCGGCGCCCTCAAGCAGGCGCTCTCGGCGGATGTCATCAACTACGCCAAGGAGGGCAAGGGCCCCCTGGAACCCATGCTCGAACTCCTGCAGGACGAAGGCTTCAAGCAGAAGCCGGCGCAACTGCTGGTCTGGGAATTCCCCGAACGCTACCTGCCGATGCACAGCGACCTGAGCCAGTTCAACCCGGACTGGGTGGCGCAACTGCGGGCAGCGGGTGGCCGCGACGAACGCCTGGCATCCAACCAGGCCGCCGAACATTGATCCCACGAACCCACGGCGCACCGCGCGCTGAACAGGGCACCCCCCGTGCCCACATGAAAGAGAAGACGGAGGTACACCCCATGAACCGACTGAGCATTCGCACCCTGACGTCGTCCGCCCTGGCACTGGCCCTGGGCGCTGCATCCCTCGGCGCCTTCGCTGGCGGTGAAGGCGCGCTCTACGGCCCGCAGGCTCCCAAGGGCTCTTCCTTCGTTCGGGCCTACAACGCCGGCAGCGGCGAGCTGTCCGTCGCGGTCGGCAACGCCACCCTGAACGACATCTCGCCGCTGGGCTCCAGCGACTTCAAGTTCCTCCCGCCGGGCAACTACACCGCCAAGGTCGGCTCCCAGAGCCTGCCGGTGAAACTCGACCCGGACTCCTACTACACCCTCGTCAGCCAGCCCGGCGGCCAGCCGCGCCTGGTGCCCGAGCCGCCGTTCAAGAACAAGCAGAAGGCCCTGGTCCGCGTGCAGAACCTCAGCGGCAAGGCCCTCACCCTGAAGACCGCCGACGGCAAGACCGAAGTGGTCAGCAACGTCGCCCCGCAGAGCCACGGCGACCGCGAAATCAACCCGGTGAAGGTGAACCTGGCGCTGTTCGACGGCGCGAAGAAGGTCAGCGACCTCAAGCCGGTCACCCTCGAACGCGGCGAAGTGGTCTGCCTCTACGTCACCGGCGACGGCGCCAAGCTGAACCCGGTGTGGGTCAAGCGCCCGGTGAAGGCGGACTGAAGACTTGATGCGGATGGCGCGCTTCGCACTGGGGGCGAATCCCGCCCCTCTCCCCCACCCTCTCCCTGAACGGAGAGGGAGCCATCCGTGCGAACGAAAAGCTCAGTACTACCCGGCGAGCGGGGATGCCCCGCTTCGCTCCGAACAGTGCCCTCTCCCTTCAGGGAGAGGGCCAGGGAGAGGGCGCTGTGCAACCACTCCCAAGCCAAACAACAAGACCGGCCCCACACCGGCAGCAAGACCCGTGCGCCGCAACCACGGTCTGCACAGGAGAGGTCACCCAAACGGCACGTCGGCCCGCATGACGCGGTCCGGCCCACAGTACGCAAACGCTTTAGGAGAAACCCGATGATCCCAGTAATTCTTTCCGGTGGCAGCGGCTCGCGACTCTGGCCTCTTTCGCGCAAACAGTATCCCAAGCAGTTCCTGGCCCTGACCGGCGAACACACCCTGTTCCAGCAGACCCTCGAGCGCCTGGTGTTCGAAGGCATGGAACCGCCGGTGGTGGTGAGCAACCAGGAACACCGTTTCATCGTCCAGGAGCAGCTCGAAGCGCTGAACCTGAAAACCCAGTCGATTCTCCTCGAACCCTTCGGCCGCAACACCGCCCCGGCAGTCGCCATCGCCGCCATGAAGCTCTTGTCCGAAGGCCGTGACGAACTGCTGCTGATCCTCCCGGCCGACCATGTGATCGACGACCAGCGTGCCTTCCAGCGCGCCCTGGCCCTGGCCACCAACGCCGCCGAAAAAGGCGAGATGGTGCTCTTCGGCGTACCGGCCGACCGCCCGGAAACCGGCTACGGCTACATCAAGTCCGGTGACGAGCGCGGCCTGCCCGACGGCGTCATCCGCGTCGAACGCTTCATCGAGAAGCCCGACGAAGCCCGCGCCAAGCAGTTCGTCGAAGACGGCGGCTACTTCTGGAACAGCGGCATGTTCCTGTTCCGCGCCAGCCGCTTCCTGGAAGAGCTGAAGAAGCACGACGCCGACATCTACGACACCTGCCTGCTCGCCCTGGAGCGCAGCCAGCACGACGGCGACCTGATCAGCATCGACGCCGCCACCTTCGAGTGCTGCCCGGACAACTCCATCGACTACGCCGTGATGGAAAAGACCCGCCGCGCCTGCGTGGTCCCGCTCGCCGCCGGCTGGAACGATGTCGGCAGCTGGTCGTCGATCTGGGAAGTGCACGACAAGGACGCCGACGGCAACGTCACCATGGGCGACGTGGTCGTCCACGACAGCCACAACTGCCTGGTGCACGGCAACGGCAAGCTGGTGTCGGTGGTCGGCCTGGAAGACATCGTGGTGGTCGAGACCAAGGACGCCATGATGATCGCCCACAAGGACCGCGTGCAGGACGTCAAGAAGGTGGTCAACCAGCTCGACGCCGCCGGCCGCACCGAAACCCAGAACCACTGCCAGGTCTACCGTCCGTGGGGCTCCTACGACTCGGTGGACATGGGCGGCCGCTTCCAGGTCAAGCACATCACCGTCAAGCCCGGCGCACGCCTCTCGCTGCAGATGCACCACCACCGCGCCGAGCACTGGATCGTCGTTTCCGGCACCGCCCAGGTGACCTGTGACGACAAGACCTTCCTGCTCACCGAGAACCAGTCCACCTACATCCCGATCGCCTCGGTCCACCGCCTGGCCAACCCTGGCAAGATCCCGCTGGAGATCATCGAGGTGCAATCGGGCAGCTACCTGGGCGAGGACGACATCGAGCGTCTGGAAGACGTCTACGGCCGTACCACGGAAAACGTGGAAATCCAGGCCGTGGTGCGCTAAGCCCCAGGCCCCGGCGCTTTCCCCCATCGGCGCCAATGCCCCCGCCCCCTCTGGGTGCGGGGGCTTTTTTCTGGGCGCCGCACTGCCGTCGCACCACTTTCCTACGCGGTATCCAGCCCTTGCGCGCGAAAGCCCAGCGCCTTCGGATTTCCGCCCCCTCGACCGCTCCGGATACTCGGTGATTTTCCCGCCATCACAGCACCGGAGACTCACCCATGGGACGGATCACCCTCATCACCGCCGCCACCGACACCGCCACCCGGTTGACCGTGGAGGGAGGCGGCGAGGTCCTGGCCGAGCCACACATGAAATACATCCTCAAGTCGGTGGATGGCAGCCCCCTCAAGGAAGCCATTTCGGTCAAGCGCGAAGGCCAGAACCTGCAGCTGTTCGTCGATGACGAGAAACACCCCGACCTGACGCTGGCCAACTACTTCAGCCCCGGCATGGACGCGCAGCTCTACGGCATCGCCGACGATGGACAGCTCGCCGCCTACGCCTCCGCCCGGGACGATGGCGCCGGCGGCGCGCTGCAGTTGGGCGATGGCGAGCAGGTGCCGCTGGCCCTGGCCGGCGAAACCACCAGCGAGATCCCGGTGATCAGCCAGGCGCATGACTACAGCCCCAGCTTCGTGCCCTGGACCCTGGCGGCCGTCGCGGGCGGCGTCGGCGTGCTGGCTGCAAGCCGGCATTCCTCCGGCGGCTCCGGGTCGCACCAAGCGTCCAGCGGCCACGTCGAGCCACCGCAGGTGGCCATCAGCGGGCTGAGCGACGACACCTCGCACACGCCCCGACCGGAAATCCTCGGCAGCGGTACCGCGAACGCGACCATCAGCCTCTACGACGGCAAAGACCTGCTGGGCACTACCACGGTCAAGGCCGACGGCACCTGGCGCTTCACCCCGGAGCAGGACCTGTCGGCGGATAGCCACAGCCTCACCGCCACCGCCACGGACGCCGCGGGCCACACCAGCCCGCCGACCGCTCCCCTGGTGTTCACCGTCAGCGCCGATAATCTCGATCCGGAGCCGGAGCCGGAACCCCAGGTGCCAACCATTGAAGGCCCCGTGGCGGATGGCGGCAGCTCCGACGATGCCTCGCCCGTCCTGAGCGGGCATGCGCAGCCCGGTTCGGGCGTGACCATCTACGACAATGACGCGCTGCTGGGCAGCACCACCGCCGATGCCGATGGACGCTGGAGCTTCACGCCGGACTCGCCCCTGGCGCCGGGCGCGCACGCCTTCACCATCGACTCGAGCGACCACGATCACAGCACGATGCAGCCCTATCATCTGCAGATCACCCTGCCCGACGGCGGTACCAGCGAGGCAGACGACGCCAGCCACGGCCTCGGCGATCTGCTCTACGACGGTTCGAACGAGCTGTTTGGCGGCGATACCCACGCCGTCGATGCCGACGCCCAGACGAGCAGCGCAGAGCACCCGGCCACCAGCGCGGCCCTGGTGAACTGGGCGGCCAGTTCACTCCTGCCGTCGACCAGCCTCGAGACCGAGGTTCGATTGAGCCAGGGCTGACCATCCGCCGAAGCGACCTGACCCTCTGTAGGAGCGCGCGATGCGCGCGATCGCGGGCGTGGCCCGCTCCTACAGGGAAGCACCGGCGCCGGGCTGGTTCGCGAGCAAGCTCGCTCCTACTGCACGCATCGGCGCCCGCGCCACATCAACCCGCGCCACCCCGCCACCTGCTAAGGTAAAGCTCGATATCCCCCGCGGAGCGCTCCATGCTGTACGGCATCCTGCTGATCGTCACCTGGATCATCCTGTTGATTCGCTACCCGTCCCGCGCCCTGCCGATCTCCGGCGCCGGGTTGGTCGGGCTGGCCTCGGTGATCGCCGTCGCCATCTGGCAGGACAACAGCGACGCCCGCCAACTGCAGCACCTGGAACTGCGCATCGCCTACCAGCCCGACCAGTGCCAGCCCGGCCGCCCGCTGGCGGTCAGCCTGAAGAACGGCTCCTCGCGTCCGCTGCTGGAGCTGCGCTGGAAGGTCGCCGCCTACCGCCCTGGCGACACCACCGACCTCGCAGAAAACCTCTACGAGGCCCCGCGCTACCGCGGCCCCGGCGCCCTGCTGGCCGGCGATAGCTGGAGCGATTGCCTGCCGCTGCCGCCGCTGCGCCCCGGCTACCGCCCCAGCACCCTGGAATTCCGCGCCGAGCGCGTCAGCGGCCGCTTCGGCAACTGATTCACCTGCCCGGCACAATCCGGTACGGTAGTCCGCGCTCATCGCCCAAAGGACAGCCCGACCATGCCCCAACCCGTCGCCCTCATCACCGGTTGCTCCAGCGGTATCGGCCGCGCCCTTGCCGATGCCTTCCAGGCCGCCGGCTACCAGGTCTGGGCCACCGCCCGCCGCGACGAAGACGTCGCCGTCCTCGGCCAGGCGGGGTTCCGTGGCGTGCTGCTGGACGTCAACGACGAACCCGCCGTCGAGCGCCTCGCCGAGCTGCTGCAACGCGAAGCCGGTGGCCTGGATGTACTGATCAACAACGCCGGCTACGGCGCCATGGGCCCGCTGCTCGATGGGGGCAGCCAGGCGATCCGCCGGCAGTTCGAAACCAACGTGTTCGCCGTGGTCGGCGTCACCCGCGCGCTGTTCCCGGCGCTGCGCGCGCGCCGCGGCCTGGTGGTGAACATCGGCAGCGTGTCCGGCGTACTGGTCACCCCGTTCGCCGGCGCCTACTGTGCGTCGAAGGCCGCCGTGCATGCGCTGAACGACGCACTGCGCCTGGAACTGGCGCCCTTCGGCATCGAGGTGATGGAAGTACAGCCCGGGGCCATCGCCTCCAGCTTCGGCGCCAACGCCAGCCGCGAGATGGCCGCGGTGGTCAGCGAGCAGTCGCCCTGGTGGCCGCTGCGCTCGTTCATCCAGGCGCGTGCCGCCGCCTCCCAGGACAAGCCCACCCCCGCCAGCGACTTCGCCCGCGCGCTGCTGGCCGCCGCACAACGATCGCCGCGCCCGCGCCTGGTGCGCATCGGCAACGGCAGCCGCGCCCTGCCATTGCTGTCGCGCTGGTTGCCCACCGGCCTGCTGGACAGGGTGCTGAAGAAGCGCTTCGGCCTGGACGGGCAGCTCTGATGACAGTCCAGGTCCGCTACCTCGCCCTCGCCGGCATCCTCGCCGCCTTCTTCCTCAACGTCGTGGCGCGTGGGCTGCTGCGGGTTGGCGGGGTGCCGGCGACGCTGCTGGTGGCGGCCGTCATCGCCGCTGCCATGGCCGTCTGGTTCGCCCGGCGGCACAAACGCCTGGCGGAAACCGCCGAGCGCTGGCGGCTCACCGCGCTGTACGGCGGCGGGCTGGCCGTGCTCTACGCGCTGCTGGTGGGCATGGCGGCGTGGAAGAACACCCCGAGCCCGGCAGGACTGCTGATCTACGCGCTCAACTACCTGTGCTACCCGCTGTGCGTCTGGTGGTTCTTCCGCCCCGCGGTGCTCGCGCGCTTCCTCCCTGGCGAGCGGCGCTGAGCGGACTTCACGCTTTCTTCACCTGCTTTTCATCCGGACACAACCGTGCCCCGCCTAAGGTACCGCCAACCTTAGAGGAGCACCCATGTCCCTGCCCCCGATTCTCCGTGGCGCCATCGCCGCCGCCCTGCTGACATTCGGCCCGCTCGCCCTGGCCGCTGGCGAGACGCCGGCCGACTGGGCCAAGCCTGTGGATAAGTCGTTCAACCTCTACCAGATGTCGCCCACCCTGTACCGCAGCGCCCTGCCCGACAGCGCCGACCTGCCCGTGCTGCAGCGCCTGCAGGTGAAGACCGTGGTGAGCTTCATCAAGGACGACGACCGCGCCTGGATCGGCCAGCAAGGCATCGAGACGGTGAGCTTCCCCACCCACGCCGACCGCGTCGACGACGCCGACGTGCTCAAGGTGCTGCGCATCCTGCAGAAGGCCGAACAGGACGGCCCGGTGCTGATGCACTGCAAGCACGGCAGCGACCGCACCGGCCTGTTCTCGGCGATGTACCGCACCGTCATCCAGGGCTGGAGCAAGGAAGACGCGCTCAAGGAAATGACCGAAGCCGGTTTCGGCAGCGCCGATGACATGGACGATGCCATCGCCTACGTCAAGAAAGCCGACATCGGCAAACTGCAGCAGGCCCTGGCCAGCGGCGAATGCAGCACCTCGGCCTTCGCCGGCTGCCAGCTCAAGGGCTGGCTGGCGGACACCTTCGGCGAGCAGCGGCCGCTGCACCCGGCGCACTGATCCGCGCGACAGGTACACCGGCATGGCGAGAGTGCGCTAACGTGGGCGCACTCCCACCGCTTCCCAGGCTCGCCATGACCTCCTCCCGCTTCAGCGCCGTCACCCACACCCGCTACATCGACCACGCCGGCCTCGATGCCTTCTGCGCCGACTACGACGGCTTCCTGCTCGACCTCTGGGGCGTGCTGATCGACGGCGTGGACGTGTTCCCCGGCGCTCTCGACTGGCTCGCCCGCCGCGCCGCCGAAGGCAAGCCGGTGTGGTTCCTCAGCAACGCCTCGCGCAGCGTCCCGGAGATGGCCGATACCCTGGTGCGCCTGGGCGTCGCCCGCGAGCTGTTCGCCGGCATCACCACCTCCGGCCAATTGGCCATCGACGCCCTGACCCAGGAGCGCGAGTTCCAGCGCGGCGGTATCTACACCGTCGGCGTGGGCGATGCGCTGACCACCTGGCCCGCGGAAATCCGCGAGCGCTTCTGCGATGACATCCACGCCGCGTCGCTGATCCTGGGCGTCGGCAGCTTCCCGCAGGATGAGCTGGAAGAGCGCTTCGCCCCGCTGCGCGGCGCCACCGACAAACCGTTCCTGTGCGCCAATCCGGACCGCGTGGTGGTGTCCGGCGGCCAGACGGTGTTCGGCGCCGGCCGCCTGGCCGAGGCCTTCGCCGAGGAAGGCGGCAGCGTGCACTGGTACGGCAAGCCCGACCCGTCGGCCTTCCGCATCGCCCAGCGGCAACTGGAGGCGCGCGGCGCCAGGCACATCCTGTTCGTCGGCGACTCGCTGGTGACCGACGTGCCCGGCGCCCTCGCCGCGCGCATCGACACCCTCTGGCTGGCTGCCACCGGCATCCACCGCCAGGCGCTGGGCGTGCCGTTCAACGGCGCGCTGGACGCGCAGAAGACCAACGCGCTGCTCGATGGCTACCCAGTTCGTCCGCACTTTGCCGCGCCGGGGCTGGTCTGAGTTCAGGACAACCGCCTGAGCTCGACTGCCATGAACGAACTGATCGATCTGCTGCAATGGCCCGCCATGCTGGTGACCGTCCTCGCCGCCTGGCTGGTCGGTTCCCGTGACCGCAAGCGGCGCAAGGTGGGCTTCTGGGTATTCATCGCCAGCAACGCCCTGTGGATCGCCTGGGGCCTGCCGGCCAAGGCCTACGCGCTGGTGGTGCTGCAGCTGTGCCTGGCGGCGATGAACATCCGCGGCAGCTACAAGAACCGCCGACGCGAACAGAGCGACGCCTGACCATTTCTGTAGGAGCGAGCTTGCTCGCGATCCGCAAGGCACCGGAGCTGGGCTGTTCGCGAGCAAGCTCGCTCCTACGAAAGCACCCGTCCGCGCAAGGGGGGTATCCGCCGTCTCCGCGCGATCCGGGCTGAAAACGAAAACGGGAGCCGAAGCTCCCGTTTTCATTCATCCGATCCGATCACTGCGCCGCGGCAGGCGCGCCGTCGGAATGCTCCGCGTTGCGGCTTTCCGGGTTGACGATCACGGTGGCGGTGATCCCCGCCGCCAGCAGCACGCCCTCCGGCACCTCGTCGATGTGGATGCGCACCGGCACGCGCTGGGCCAGGCGTACCCAGTTGAAGGTCGGGTTCACGTCCGCCACCAGTTCGCGGCTTTCCGGGTTGTCGCGGTCGTAGATGGCGCGGGCGATGCTCTCGACGTGGCCCTTCAGGCGCTCGCCGCTCATCAGTTGCAGCTCGGCCGGGTCGCCGACGCGGATGTGCGGCAGCTTGGTCTCTTCGAAGTAGCCGTAGATCCAGTAGGAGCTCTCGTCCACCACGGCCATCTTCGCCTCGCCCACGCGGGCATAGTCGCCACGGTGCACGTTGAGGTTGGTCACGTAGCCGTCCACCGCGGCGCGCACCTGGGTGCGCTCCAGGTTCAGCTTGGCGGCGTCCAGCGCGGCGAGGGCCTGCTGGTAGTCGGCCTCGGAGGCGGCGGCGGTGTTGCTGGCGTCGTCCAGGCTCTCGCGGGAGACCACCTCCTCGTCCATGGCGCGGCGGCGCTTGGCGTTGAGCTGGCGCATCTGCAGGGTGGCCTTGCGCGAGGCGACTGCCGCCTCGGCCTGCTTCACGGCGATCTGGTAATGGTCAGGGTCGATCTGCATCAGCAAGTCGCCCTTCTTCACCCGCTGGTTGTCGCGCACCGGCACGTCGACCACCACGCCGGAGACGTCGGCGGCGACGTTGATGATGTCGGCGCGCACCCGGCCGTCGCGGGTCCAGGGCGTATCCATGTAGTTCACCCAGAGGGCACGGCCGATCAACGCGGCGACCGCCAGGATGATCAGGGTCGCCAGCAGGCTGATGATGGATTTGAGAGTCATGGGTGCACGCTCGTTACTTATAGACGGTGAGAGACAGGCCGCCGAACAGGCAGGCGAACAGGCACACGCGGAACAGCGCCGGGTGCCAGGTGTAGCGGTACAGGCCGATGGAGGCGAAGACGCGGTCGATGCCCCAGCAGATCAGCGCGGCGACCAGGAACATCAGGGTCAGGGTCGGCATGTAGACCCCGTGGAAGGCGATCTCGCGAGGCAGGTCAGGCAGCATGGGTCGATCTTCCAGAAGTGGGTTCGCCATCGCGCAGCGGCGACTGTGGGTCGAGCAGGCTGCTGCGGATGAAGTGCAGGTAGCTGAGCACGCGGCGCAGCGGCGAGCTTTCGAAGTCCGGGGCGCGCGGTTCGTCGGTGTGCTTCACGCAGTCGATGGCCTGCTCCACCGCGGCCAGGGCGCGCTCGCGGTTGGCCTGCCCGGGTTTGACGAACAGGCGGATCAGCGCACGGCCCATGGCGCGGATCGACTGCCGCCACGGCGTCGATTCGGCGTAGCAGGGCTCGCTGGGCAGGTTCTCCTGCTCCACGCGCAATTCGATGATGGCGTGGCCGACTTCCAGCACCACGAAGGTCCAGCGCAGCAGCCGGCGCTGCATCTGCGGGCTGCGCGCGGCCACGCCATAGGCCTGGTTGAGCAGGTCGCGGGTGCCGCTCTCGAAGGACGACACCAGGCCGTCGAGCTTACCGCTGATGGCCTGCACCACGCGCTGGCGCAGGTCCTTCTCCAGGCGACGCCAGAGCCAGGCGCTGGTGGGCGGCATGATCACCGCCGCAACCACCGCGGCGAGACTTTGCGACAGCACCAGGGAGATGTACTCGTTTAGCATGCGCCCCGGATCGTACACGGTGAGGTTCGCCGGGATCGCGCCGAAACTGAAGAACACCAGCAGGCCCAGGCCGTAGCCGGCGTACTTGGGCTTGATCGAGAAGAACGCGCCCACCGCGAACACCGGCGCCAGGGCGAAGGCCAGCAGGGGGAAGCCGTCCAGGTGCGGGAACACGAAGAAGGTTTCGGAGAAGCCGAGGATCGCCGCGAAGAAGGTACCCACGGCCATCTGCATGGCCATCTTCGCCGGGTCGGGAGCTGCCGAGACCAGCGCGGCGACGGCGGCGGCGTTGAGCACGAAGGTGCTGCCGCTGGGCCAGGCGGTCTCGATCCAGAAGATGCCGAACACCAGCACCATCAGCGCGGTGCGCCCGCCGGCCACCAGCGAGGCGACCAGGTTGGCCTTGGGCGAGAAGCCGTGCTTCCAGTTCTCCCGCTCGTGCTTGTGCGCGGCCAGGGAGGCGTGGGTCAGGGCGTAGTTGTAGAGGTCATCGGCCAGTCGATAGAGCAGCTCGCCGGCGGTGTTGTAGTCCAGCAGCGCGGACGGCTCGTCCTGCTCGGCCAGCAGCTGCGCGCGGCCGGAGCGGATGCATTGCATCATCCGCGTGCGATGGCTTTCCAGTTGCGTGGCGAGGCGCTCGGCGTCGCGGTCGGTGACCGACTGACCACGCCACGGGGCGAGCACCTGGGCCAGTTCGTCCAGGCAGGGTTGTAGCGCCCGCAGCACCGCCTGCGCCTCGTGCGCCCGCAGACGCGAGAGCAGTTGGTGCAGCGCGTGGTAGCGGGTGGTGAGCACCATGAACTCGTTGTTCAGGCGCGACAGGCGCCCGGAACGCAGGCGCATGTGGGGGTCTTCGAAGCTGGTGGCGCTGCGCAGCGCCTCAAGGCCCACGGCCTGGGAGGCGAAGGCCACGTTGGCCGCCTCGAAGCGGGGCCGCTCGCCGCCGCCGAGGTTGTCCAGGACGAAGCCGGCGAAGGTGCCGAAGCGCTGGTACAGCGCGCTGCGCATGGCGGTGCTGGAGGTCTGCGGGAACAGCGTGGCGCTGACCACCATGGAACAGAGAATGCCGAGGCTGATTTCCAGCACGCGCCAGATCGCCGACATGAACGCCGCCTCCGGGTGCAGCGTGGCGGGCAGGCCGATCAGCGTGGCGGTGTAGCCGGCGAGCACGCAGGCGTAGGAGCGGAAGTCGCGGTAGCGCGCGGCGCCCACGGTGCACAGGCCGATCCACAACGCCGAGACCAGCAGGAACAGCTCGCGCTGCTGGGCGAAGATGGCGATCAGCGCGACCATCACCGACAGCCCGACCAGGCTGCCGAGAATCCGGTAGAAGCTCTTGGCGAATACCTGGCCGCTCTGCGGCTGCATGACGATGAACACGGTGATGGTCGCCGTGCTCGGCTGCGGCAGCTCAAGGCGCATCGCCAGCCACAGGGTCAGCAGCGCGGCGAGCAGCACCTTGGCGATGTAGACCCAGGTGATGCCGTCGCTGCGCCCCCACTCCAGCAGCGCGCGACGCAGGGCGTCCAGCGGTGCCAGCTGGCGGGTGGCGACGTAGCTTTCGCCGGCCATCTCAGCGCTCGCCCGCCGCGCGGACGTCAACGGTCTCGGGGACCATCTTCGCCTCTCTGGGGCCTTCCTGCTTGTCCATCAGGCCGCCGCCGAGGGCCACGACCAACCCGGCGTGCACGGCCAGGCGCGCGGCGCGCACCTGCTGCTCCACCAACTGCTGCTGGAACAGGCGGGACTGCGCGTTGAGCACGTTGAGGTAGTCGGTCAGGCCGCCACGGTACGCCTTGGTGGCGATGTCGTAGGTGCGCTGCGCCGACGCCACCGACTTGGCGGCGAAGCCTTCCTGCAGCTCCATGGAGTGCATGCGGATCAGTTGGTCGGAGATGCCCTTGAGGGCATTGACCAGCGTCTGGTTGTACTGCGCCACGGCGGCGTCGTAGCCGGCGGATTCCTGGCTCAGCTGCGAGCGGCGGCGACCGCCGTCGAAGATCGGCAGGGAGATCGCCGGGCCGACGCCGTAGGTGAACTTCTCGGCGTTGAGGAATTCCAGCACCCCGCCGCCCACCGCGCTGTAGCCAAGGCTCGCGACCAGGTCGACGTTGGGGTAGAACTCGGCGCGGGCGACATCCACGCCCTTGGCCTGCGCGGCAACCTTCCAGCGGCTGGCGACCACGTCGGGACGGTGGCCGAGCAGCTCCATCGGCAACTTGCTGGGCAGGCCCGGCCCTTCGGCGAGCTTCAGGCTCGGCCGCTGGATCGAGGCGCCAGCGCCGGGGCCTTTGCCGGCCAGGGCGGCGATCTGGTTGCGAGTGAGCTGGATTTCCTCATCCACCGCCTCGATCTTGCGCTCGGTTTCCGGCAGCGGGACTTCCGCCTGGCTGACTTCGAAGTGCGTGCCGATGCCCCCGGCCAGGCGGCGCTGGGCCAGGGCCAGGATGCCCTGCTGCTGCGCCAGCATGGCCTTGCCGATGTCGAGCTTGGCGTATTGCAGCGACAGCTGGATGTAGGCGCGGACGATGTTGCCCTCCAGCTCCAGCTGGGCCATGCGCGCTTCGGCGGCGGTCATCTTGGCGATGTCCAGGTAGCGCTCGGTGTTGCTGCGCTCGCGGCCCCAGAGGTCCAGGGAATAGTTGAAGCCCAGGGCGGCGTTGTTGTTGAAGGTGGTGCTGTCGGCCAGGTCGCCCGGGCCGTAGAAGTAGTCGGTCGGCCAGCGGTGGCGGGTCAGCGAGGCGTCCACGCCGATCTGCGGCGACTCGGCGGACTCGGCGACGCCGGCCATGGCCATGGCCATGCGCACCCGCGCCTCGGCCTGGGCCAGGGTCGGGCTGCCTTCCAGCGCGGCCTGCACCCAGGCATTCAACTGCGGATCACCATAGGCGCGCCACCACTGCTCGGCCGGCCAGCCAGCTTCCTGGTTGGCGTGCGCGATGGCGGCGTCGGTGGCCAGCTCGGTGTCGCCCAGGCGCTGTTCCTGCGGGGCGATGCCGTTGGTGCTGATACATCCGGCGATTGTTGAAAAAATGACAAAGGAGCCGACGAACGTCAGTCCTTTCATGAGGCGACGCGACACAATGAGAGTCCTGGAAGGTAGGAGTGCGTTCAGCTTAGTAGGAGAGCGAGAGCCAATTGCGGCGATTGAATTCTAGATAGGCCGACAGGAACGGATAAGCCGGCTGAATTGCGATTGTTTGTTACCGATAATGAAACAATATGTGTCCCCATCCGTGTGACAATAGGCCGCCCCCGCTCTGTTCCGCGCATTGCCACCGTTCAAGGACATGCCGCCGCCGGCCACGCACTGATGCAATCACGTCGCCACCCGGAACAGATGCCCCACTGACGAGGCCTCAATGGACACACTGCAGACCATGCGTGCGTTCGCCTGTGTCGCGGAAACCGGCAGTTTCACCGCCGCCGCGCAACAGCTGAACACCACCACCGCCTACGTATCCCGTGCCGTTGCCAACCTGGAATCGCACCTGCGCACTCGGCTGCTCAACCGCACCACCCGACGTATCGCCCTCACCGAGGCCGGCCAGCGCTACCTGCTGCGCTGCGAACAGATCCTCGCCTACGTCGAGGAGGCCGAAGCCGAGGCCAGCGACGCCCACGCCCGCCCCGCCGGCCGCCTGCGCGTGCACTCGATGACCGGCATCGGCCAGCATTACGTCATCCGTGCGATCGCCAACTACCGCCAGCTGCACCCGGACGTGACCTTCGAGCTGACCATGGCCAACCGCGTGCCGGACCTGCTCGACGAAGGCTTCGACGTGGCCATCGTGGTGGCCTCGGAACTGCCCGACTCGGGCCTGGTGTCCCAGCGCATCGGCGAGACCTACAGCATCCTCTGCGCCTCGCCGGACTACCTGGCCCGCCGCGGCACGCCGAAGACGCCGTCCGAGCTGATGGAGCACGACTGCCTGCGCCTGATTAGCCCGGTGCTGCCGCTGGACAAGTGGCTGTTCGACGGCCCCAACGGCCAGGAGATGATCACCCTCGGCCCCTCGCCGTTCCAGGTGAACGTCGGCGACGCCATGACCGAGGCCATCGGCTCGGGCATGGGCATCAGCGCCCTGCCCGTGTATTCGGCCATCGACGGCCTGCGCGACGGTTCGCTGGTGCGCGTGCTGCCGCACTACAAGCTGCAGATCCTCAACGTGTATGCGCTGTATCCGTCGCGACAGTACCTGGACGCGAAGATCAAGACCTGGGTGGCCTACCTGCGGGAAAATCTTCCCGGTGTGCTCCAGGCCGATGGCGCCGGGCTCGCGGATGTGGGACCCTGACCGACCTGTTCGTCGTGTTTCGCGGGCAAGCTCACTGTGTAACTCCTTACCCCGGTGTTCAGTGAGCTTGCCCGCGAACCTCCCCTCCGCCCTACCCCCGACACCCTGTAGGAGCGAGCTTGCTCGCGAACCGCTTGGCACCGAAGCCGCCAGCACATCCATTGGCCAGCAAGCGCTGGGCCCCCTCGCTCCGGCCCACACCACAGCGGTCGATAATCGCCCGCCGCGCCTGTCGGCCTTGCGCCGCTCTGGCCCGCTGGTGGTAGGGTAATGCCCTCCCGTTTCCCAGCCGTCCGAGCGCCATGAAAAAGAACGTCTTCGTCTTCAGCCGCCTTGCCCCGGAACACCTCGACCGTCTGCGCAGCCAGTTCAACGTGACCGTGCTCGACCCCAAGCAGGGCGACGTCGATGCCCAGTTGGCCGCCGCCCTGCCGACCACCCACGGCATGATCGGCGTCGGCCGCCCGCTGGGCGAAAAACAGCTGGCCCAGGCTACGCAGCTGGAAGTCATTTCCAGCGTCTCGGTCGGTTACGACAACTACGACCTGAACTACCTGAACCAGCGCAGCATCCCGCTGACCAATACCCCGGACGTGCTCACCGAGACCACCGCGGACCTCGGCTTCGCGCTGATCATGGCCGCCGCCCGGCGTACCGCCGAGCTGGACGCCTGGACCAAGGCCGGGCAGTGGAAACGCACCGTGGATGCCCAGCAGTTCGGCGTCGACGTGCACGGCAAGAAGCTCGGCATCCTCGGCCTCGGCCGCATCGGCGCGGCCATCGCCCGTCGCGGCCGCTTCGGCTTCAACATGGACATCCTCTACCACGGCAACCACCGCAAGCCGGAGCTGGAGGCGGAGTTCGGCGCACGCTTCTGCGGCTTCGACGAACTGCTGGGCGAGGCGGACTTCGTCTGCGTGGTGGTACCGCTGTCGGACAAGACCCGCCAACTGATCGGCAAGCGCGAGCTGGAGCTGATGAAGCCCACCGGCATCCTGGTGAACATTGCCCGCGGCCAGGTGATCGACGAAGCGGCGCTGGTGGAAGCGTTGCAGGACAAGCGCATCCTCGCCGCCGGCCTGGACGTCTACGAGAAGGAGCCGCTGGCCGAGTCGCCGCTGTTCGCCCTGCCCAACGCGGTGACGCTGCCGCACATCGGTTCAGCCACCCACGAAACCCGCCGGGCCATGGCCGAATGCGCGCTGGATAACTTCGAAGCCGCGCTGCGCGGCGAGCGGCCGAAGAACCTGGTCAATCCGCAGGTCTGGAAAGGCTGATCGCGCGCCGCTTTTCGTAGGACCGAGGGGGCGCCTAGCCCTTGCTCGCGAACCGCTCCGCAGCGGGGCTGGTTCGCGAGCAAGCTCGCTCCTACAAGAAGCATTTAGCCAGCGCAGGCTGCAGCCTTGTAGGACGCATAACCTGGAACAGGTTATCCGCCGGAACCTCTGCGGCGGATAACGCTGACGCGTTATTCGCCCTACGACGCCATGAGGATCATCACGCCCGCGCCGGCTGCATCACCGGCCTGGGCTTGCGGAACACCAGCACGTTGCCCGCCATCACCAGCCCCAGCCCGGCCAACGCCGGCAGGCTCCACTGGTAGCCCTCGGCGAAGGCCGAGACGTTGAGCGCCACCACCGGGAACAGCACCGTGCAGTAGGCCGCGCGCTCCGGCCCCATGCGCCCCACCAGCGTGAGGTAGGCGGTGAAGCCGATCACCGAACCGGGAATCGCCAGGTACAGCAGCGACCCCACGTACTGCGCGCTGGCATCGAACGTCAGCGGCACGCCCTGCACCAGGCAGATCGCCAACAGGATGAGCGAGCCATAGAACATGCCCCAGGCGTTGGTGGACAGCGGCCGCAGCCCGGCCTTCTGTTGCAGGCTCGACAACAGATTGCCCGCCGAGAAACACAGGGTGCCGAGCAGCGCCAGGCCCAGGCCATAGAAGGTTTCCCGCGAGGCCTCGTGCCCGGACAGCTCCGGCCAGAACAGCAGCGCCAGCCCCGCCAGGCCGAACGCGCCGCCGCCCAGCACGTTGGGCGCGATGCGCTGGCCGAAGAACAGTCGCGCATTCAGGGCGTTCCACAGCGTCGCGGTGGAAAACACCACGGCCACCAGCCCGCTGGGGATCCACTGGCTGGCGGTGTAGAAGCACAGGAAGTTCACGCAGAACAGGCACACCCCCTGGGCGAAGCAGATCGCCTGGCCGCGCCGCCCCAGCGGTTGCAGCTTCCTGGAGAGCAGCAGCACGGCGAACAGCACCAGCGCCGCCAGGCTGAAGCGGTAGGCGATGGACAAGGGGATGGCGACCACGCCGACCTGCAACTTGATGGCGATCCAGGTGGTGCCCCAGATGAGCACGGTGAGCAGGTAGAGCGAGAGGTTCATGGGGCGGTCTCCAAAAATCCAGCGCCGCCAGTCTCCCGCCGGCCCCCGGCGCGGGCTTGCAGATTCTTGCGCTTATTGCGACAACCGGGCTGGCAAGGCGCGCCCGCGCGGGTAGAGTGACGACAACAGAGGAACCCGCATGTCAGCCATTTCCCAGCTCGAAGTCTTCCAGTCGATGAACGCCTCGCCCAACGCCCGCCTGGAGCGTTGCGCGGAGCTGGGCGACGGGCTGTCCGCGGCGATCTGGAGCAACAGCCACGACGCCCGCGACTACCACGCGCCGAGCCACCACACGCTGTCGTGTTACCTGAACGACGGCACCGGCACCTTTCGCCGTGGCGCACCAGGCAGCAAGGGCGCGCCGGACAAGCTCTGCGTCATGCCGGCCGGCGCCGAGTCGGCGTGGATCGTCAACGGCGACATCCGCCTGGCGCACCTCTACATCGGCCAGGAGCAGTTCGCCCTCGGTTGCATCCGCCTGCTCGACCGCGAACCGCGCGAGCTGCAATTGCACGAACGCACCTTCCTCGACGACCCGCAGCAGGCCGCGCGCTTCCGCCAGCTGGTGAAACTCGACTGGCACGAGCCGGGCGAACGCATCCGCACCAGCACACTGGCCCACGACCTGATCGACCACCTGCTGCTGAACCAGGTGGGCCTGCGTGAAGGGCTTCGCCTGAAGGGCGGCCTGGCGCCGACCATGCGCCGGCGCGTGGCCGACTACATCGAGCAGCGCCTGGACCAGCCGCTGTCCCTGGGCGAACTGGCGATGCAGACGGCGCTGTCGGAATACCACTTCGCGCGGATGTTCCGCGAAAGCTTCGGCATGCCGCCGCACCAGTACGTCCTGGCCCGCCGCGTGGCCCTCGCCCAACGCCTGCTGCGCGACACCCGCCAGCCGCTCAGCCAGGTGGCGCTGGCCTGCGGATTCTCCAGCGCCAGCCACTTCGCCAATCGATTCAAATCGGTGGTGGGGGGAACGCCTGGGGAGTACCGACAGGCGTTCGAGGAGTAGCGTTTCGACCGTGTACCTGCCGGTGCGCGGTTCGCGAGCAAGCTCGCTCCTACGAAGAGCACCTCCCTCTCGGCTCTGGCTCTGGCTCTGAAGGCTTCCAGAGAAACACCCGCGCGCTCCGAGTGCCCCGTTCAGGAGGCCGAGTGGAAGCGGAGTTTCAGGGGTTGAGCGGCATGGATGCCGCGAGAGCCGCGATGGGCCAGGGATGGCCCACCGCGGCGGGCCCCTGAAACTTCGCTGGAGCGAGGGAATTTTTCGCCTAAGCGAAAAACCGGATGTCCGGGGCAAGACCTTTGCCTTCTTTGGGGCGTTTGCCAAAGAAGGTCGCCCGAGGGGGCGAAACAAGAAGCCTGTGCGCACACCGGAGCGGCGCTGAAATACCCAAGCTGAGGCAGCACCTCCTAAACATTGGAGCCAGTACAGACGCCGGCCCTGCCGGCGGATCGCGGGCATGGCCCGCTCCTACAAGGGAGGCGCTAGCGGGGATGCGTCAGCCAAGCACCGCCAGCACGCCGCCAAACACCGGCATGGCCGCCGCCGTCGGCAAGGCCCAGCGCGGCCGCCAGGCCAGCAGCAGGACCAGCACCGCGCCGGCAATCATCAGCAGGCACGCCCAGTAGACGATGCCCAGCTCCACCCCCAGGCGGTGAACCGCATAGGCCAGCGCCAGCGCGCCATCCACCCCCGCGGCGAGACGCAGCAGGCGCACCCGGGACTGGGACGGAGCGCTGCCCAACAGATCGCGGTGATGGCGCGACAGCGACAGGCACGCCGCCGCCAGCGCCAGCAGGTTGAGACCGAACACCAGCAGCATCAGGCGTACTCCTCGTGACGGGCACGACGCGGACGAGCAGGCTCGGCACGCGCCTGCCCCAGGCGCCAACCGAGGAAGGCGCACAACACGCCGATCAACAGCAGGCCGAGGTCGATGCCGGCCATCAGCCAGTCGCCCTGGGCGACGTGCGTCGTCAAGCGCCCCGGCTCGGGGCCGCACAGGCTCAGCACCGGCAGCAGCAGGGCCAGCGCCGCCAGGGCGGCGAACTGCTCGCGGGCCATGGCGCGGCTGCCCCGGCGCAGGAGTGCGTGGGCCAGCGCCAACAGCCAGACCACCACGAACGCGGTGGCTTCCCAGCGCGTGCGCTGCGGCAGGTCGACCGGCAGCAGGCGCGAGGCCGCCAACAGGCCGAGCGACGCCAGCGGCAGGCCGCCGCAGACCGCGCCATTGAGCGTGCGCACCAGCGCCACGCCACGGTGGCCGCGGGTTTCGCGCTTACTCACCCACACCTGCAGGCCGCCGAACACCATCACGCAGCCCACCAGTCCGAGGACGAAATACATCACCCGCAGCAGGTCGTTGCCGAACTGCGCCATGTGCAGCCCGGTCAGCCAGGCGTAGGTCTTGTAGCCCGGCTGGTAGGGCTTCTGCACGTGCAGCAGCGCGCCGGTGCCGGAATCGAAGGACACGGTGCGCTGGTCGTTGACCATGCTCTTGTCCACCGCCTTGCGGATCTGCACCATCGCCGACGCATCGTTGGGGTGTTCGATGTTGATCCAGCCGACCTGGCTGTCATCGCCCCAGGCCGTGCGTGCCTTGAGGATCATGGTGTCGATGGACTTCGGCGGCTTGGCCGGCTTGCCCAGTTCCTCGCGGTCGAAGGCGCCCTGCACGTCATGGAAGAAATGCTCCAGGTCGTCCTTGTAGGCCACCTTGATGCCCGCGGTCATGTAGAAGGTGATGAAGATCGCCAGGCCCGTGTAGGCCATCAGCAGGTGGAACGGCAGGCCGAGCACGCCCAGCACGTTGTGCGCGTCGAGCCAGGCGCGCTGCTTCGCCGCTTTCGGCCGCAGGGTGAAGAAGTCCTTGAAGAGGCGTCGGTGGACGATCACCCCGCTGACCAGCGCCACCAGCATGAACACGCCGGCCACGCCGACCACGTAGAGGCCGAGCAGGCCGCCGTGCAGCTCGTAGTGCAGTTCGAGGAAGAAGTTGCCGCCGACGGTCGCCGGCAATACCTCGCCGCTCTGCGCGTCCACCCGGAAGGACTGGAACTCGCTGAAGTCCGCCGGCTCCCAACCGGCCGTCCAGTAGGGCATGCGCTCGGTAGGCGGGTGCATCCAGTAGCCGTGGGCCTTCGGCGCGCGTTCGACGATCAGCTCGCGCACCTGGTCGGCGCCGACGCTCACCTGCTCCAGCCTGTGCAGCTGTGGTGTCATCCAGCGGGTGAGTTCCTTGTCGAATACCGCGACGGTGCCGGAGAACAGCACGACGAAGAGAATCCAGCTGACCAGCAGCCCCGCCCAGGTATGCAGCCCGGACATCGATTGGCGCAGGCTCATGGGCGCACCCCATAGGCAGCTGGCAGGAAGGCCGCCGCGCCCAGCACGGCGCTCAGCAGCACCGGCAGCCAGACCGCGCGCCAGGGGCTCCTGGCGCCGAATGCATAAAGAATCGCCGCGACCCAGACGATGAAGCACGCCAGACTGGCCAGCGACACACGGTCCGGCCGTGACATCGGCAGGTAAACGCTGAGGAATGCCGTGGCGCTGTACGCCAGGGCGTAGCCCGCGACCACCGCGCTGAGAATACGGGCCGCCAGGGCACCGGCGTGGGCAGCGCTCATGCGTGGGCTCTCGGAGGAATCGGGCGCGGGGCATCACACATCGGACGGAATCCTGCGGGGCGGCCCGGACCAGGCCCGGGCGCGCGATTGAAAAGCGTAATTATATGATATTGCTTCTCAATTAAAACAACTCAACACCGCCATTTGTGAGCATCTGTGTCGGAAAGTCGCTGAACGGCATAGGTGGCGGTCACGTCCATGGCGCGCAACAGGCTGTTCATCATCAGGTCCGCCTCGGCCGTGACGCGCGCCGGTGGCGGCTCCTGCAGGAGCCGCGAGGCGCCGGGCGTCAGCTCGACGGCGGCCACCACCGAGCCCTTGCCGAACAGGTATTCGTAGATCAGCAGGTAGTCCGTGCCGGGTAGGTCCTTGAACTCGGCGATACGCCGCAGCACGTTGATCGAGCCGAGTATCCAGTCGCGGCTTTCGGTGAACTCCAGCACGCCCAGGCTCCAGGTCTGGCTCGCCTCGTCGTAGTGGTTCCAGGCCGGCGAGCGCTGGTGTTGGCTCCACCCGGCCACCCAGGCCGCTGCCGTGGTGCCCTGCCCGAGTTCGCACAGCTCGCTCCAGGTGAGGCCGCCTCGTCGCAGGTGATTGCCATCCAGCCACTGCTCGAGGTCGGCGAAACAGGCCGCGGAACCCGCTTCCTGGCGGAGGAAGTCCTCGAGCCGGGAACGACTGATGGAAACCTTCAGATACAGCTGACATGGCTCGGCCATGGGGCGCCCTCTTTTCTGATCCAAGGATTTGCCAGGGGACGCGGGTGCGCCCCGGCGGCTGAATCGATAATCCTAGAGGTTCGCCCCAGCGGCGGAGCGCCCAGCGGTTCGACCATGAAGTGGTATTTTTCAGATTCTCTTGTACAACCGTTCAACTTTCCTCGGGCATTTGCGCCAGCCCCGTGTCATCGTCTTCCGTGGCCCTTCGCCGCCTGTTCCATCGCCCGTTGCAGCCCCTCGAACACCCGCGGCGACAGGCACTGGGCGACATTGAAGCGCAGGAAGCCGGTGGCGCTCTGGCTCAGGCTGAAGACATTGCCGGGCGCCAGCACCAGGTTGTCTGCCAGCGCCGCGCGCGAGACGTCGGCCGCGTCCAGCCCGCCGGGCAGGCTGGCCCAGACGAAGAGCCCGCCGCGCGGCTCGATCCACGGCTGGATATCCAGCCCGTGCAGGCGCAGCAGCGTCTCGCCCATGGCGTCGGCCAGGCGCCCGCGCAGGTTGTCCAGGTGGCGCCGGTAACTGCCCTTGCGCAACAGTTCGAAGAGCATCTCGGCGCTGAATGGGCTGCTGCCGAAGCTGGTGGCCAGTTTCAGGTCCACCAGGCGCTCGCACCATTCGGGCTTGGTGGCGATGTAGCCGCAGCGCACCGAGGCCGACAGCGTCTTGGAAAAGCTGCCGACCTGGATCACCCGCTCCAGGCCGTCGAAGGCGGACAGCCGCGGCGCGCTCTCGTGCTCGAAGTCGCCGAAGATATCGTCCTCGACGATCAGCAGGTCATGGGCCTCGGCGAGTTTCAGCAGGCGATGGGCAACCAGCGGCGAGAGCACTGCGCCCGTGGGGTTGTGGAAGGCCGAGTTGGTGATGTACAGGCGCGGGCGGTGCTGTTCCAGCAGGCTCGCCATGGCGGCCACATCCGGCCCGGTGGGCGTATAGGGCACGCCGATCACCTGCACGCGGTGGGCACGCAGCAGGGCCTGGAAGTTGAAGTAGCCGGGGTCGTCCACCAGCACGCAGTCGCCCGGCTCCAGCAGGAAGCGGCAGATCAGGTCGATGGCCTGGGTGCCGTTGTCGGTGAGCACCACCTGCTGCGGGCCGACCGGCACCCCGTAGTCCGCCAGCCGTCGCGCGAGCTGCTCGCGCAGGCCGGCGTGGCCGTAGGGGCGGCCGTACTCCAGCAGGCTCGATTGCGGCGCGCGGGCAATCTGTCGCAAGGCGCGGCGCAGTTCCTCCTCCGGCAGCCAGGACGGCGGCAGCCAGCCGCAGCCGGGTTTGAGCGAAGTGTCCGCGGCCTCCAGGGACTGCCTCGAAATCCACAGCGGATCGATGCTGCGGTCCAGGCTCGGGCCGACATCCGCCAGGGACAGCGGCGGCGCATGGCCGGCCACGTAGAAGCCGGAGCCGCGGCGCGCGGCGATCACGCCGTCGGCGGCCAGCCGATCGTAGGCTTCCACCACCGTCGTCTTGGACACGTCCAGCTGCTCGGCCAACTGGCGAATCGACGGCAAGCGCTCCCCCGGCACCAAGGCCCGGGCGGCCAGGCGCTCGCGCACGTGCTGCATCACCGAATCGACCCGCGTGCTCTTTGGTCTGCCCATGCTGCCCTCGCCTGCCCCGGATAAGGTGTACCGAGATAATTTACGGACAGTTTGCGCAAATTGTACCTTTCTGTCACTGGCCGCCCGGCGGCTTCGCGCGCACGCTGCAAGCTCGCTCTCCTGCCGGATGCCCACCATGAACAACACCCACACCCTGACCACGAACAGCAACCTCGGCGGCTGGCTCAGTGGCTTCCTCGGCGTGCTCATCTTCAGCGGCTCGCTGCCGGCCACCCGGGTGGCGGTGGCCGACTTCGACCCGACCTTCCTCACCCTCGCCCGCGCCAGCATCGCCGGCCTGCTGGCAGCGGCGATCCTGGTCCTGCTGCGGCAGAAGCTGCCGGCGCGCCAGGACCTGGTCCCGCTGCTGGTGGTCGCCGGCGGCGTGGTGGTGGGCTTCCCACTGCTCACCGCGCTGGCGCTGCAGCACGTCAACTCGGCCCACGCCATCGTCTTCGTCGGCCTGCTGCCGCTGGCCACTGCGCTGTTCGGCGTGCTGCGCGCCGGCGAGCAGCCGCGCCCGGCGTTCTGGATCTGCTCGGGGCTGGGCAGCGCGGTGGTGGCGGGCTTCGCCCTGTCGCAGAGCGGCGCGGGCAACGTCACCGGCGACCTGCTGATGCTGGCCGCCGTCGCCGTCTGCGGCCTGGGCTATGCCGAAGGCGGACGCATTGCCCGGCACCTGGGCAGCTGGCAGGTGATCTGCTGGGTGCTGGTGCTGTCCCTGCCGCTGATGCTGCCGCTGGCCTGGTACACCCAACCGGAAACCTTCAGCGGCGCCAGCTGGCCGGCCTGGATCAGCCTGGCCTACGTCTCGCTGTTCAGCATGCTGATCGGCTTCTTCTTCTGGTACCACGGCCTGGCCACCGGCGGCATCGCCGCGGTGGGCCAGCTGCAACTGCTGCAGCCGTTCTTCGGCCTGGCGCTGGCGGGCCTGCTGCTGCACGAGCAGATCAGCCCGCTGATGGCCGGCGCCACCGTCGCCGTGGTGCTGTGCGTGGCGGGGGCGAAACGCTTCGCCCGCTGACCGCCGGCGTCCTTCACAGTCCCGCCCGGGGAAAATCGCGGTATCATCGGGCGTTTGCGTACTCGGCTGGACTGCCGGAAGGACACTCGGATGAAGCCACCCGCCGACTCTCCACTGCCTGCCGTGGAGCGCGACGAACTCGCGCCGCGGCCACGGCTGACCCTGGGCAGCCACGTGCACAGCGGCTTCGACCTGCGCAGCGGGCGCATGCAGAACATCTCGCGGCATCGCGCCGCGCTGGCCTTCCTGTATGGCGACATGCCGGTGTCGGGCAGCGTCACGCCGCGCTCGGGGCGCGAGATCCGGGTATTCCGCGATGACCAGATCGTCCGCGTCAGCCGCGCGCTGGAGCTGGAGCACGCCTGGCGCCTGGACCTGCGCGAGCTGGGCTTCAAGCCGGCGATGCGCCGCAGCGATGCCCTGGAAGACAGCGCCGGGGAGATGTTCGAGCTGCCCGACGACAGCGCCTGGCAGGAATTCATGCGCGAAGGCCTGCCGCGCCTGCGCGAGCAGGGCTGGGAAATCGATATCCGCCCCGAGTTCGTCTTCGACCTCACGCCGGTGAAGAACTGGTACGCCGAGATCGAGGAGACCGACGACCGCCAGTGGTTCGACCTGGAGCTGGGCATCGAGGTGGAAGGCCGGCGCATCAGCCTGCTGCCGGCCCTGATCGAACTGATCCGGCGCATGCCCGCGCTGCTCGACCCGGTCGCCCTCGCCCGCCATGCCGACGATGAGCAACTGGTGCTGCGCCTGGATGCCGGGCGCAACCCGATCCATACCTGGCAGACCGCCTCCGACCGCCCGCTGCGCGTGTCGCTGCCGTTCGGCAGGCTCAAGCCGCTGCTCGGCACGCTGTCGGAGTTCTACCTCGGCGAACAGCCCCCGGTGCGCCGCCTGCGCATGGGCGCGCCGGACGCCGCGCGCCTGACCGAACTGGAAGAGTTGCCGCTGACCTGGCAGGGCGGCGAGCAGCTGCGCGAGATCGCCCATCGCCTGCGCGACTACCGGGCCCAGCCGGCACAGATTCCCGCCGGCCTCAACGCCGAGCTGCGCGCCTATCAGCACGAAGGCCTGAGCTGGATGCAAACCCTGCGTGAAGTCGGCGCCAGCGGCATCCTCGCCGACGACATGGGCCTGGGCAAGACGCTGCAATCGCTCGCCCACGTGCTGCTGGAAAAACAGGCCGGGCGCCTGAGCAGCCCGGCGCTGGTGATCATGCCCACCAGCCTGATCCCCAACTGGCTGGACGAGGCCGAGCGCTTCACCCCCGACCTGCGCGTGCTCGCCCTGCATGGCGCCGGACGGCGCAAGGCGTTCGCGAAGATCGCCGAGCACGACCTGATCCTCACCACCTACGCCCTGCTGCCGCGCGACGCCGAGAAGCTCGCCCAGCACGAGTACCACCTGCTGATCCTCGACGAGGCGCAGAACATCAAGAACGCCACCACCAAGGCTGCCCAGGCCGCACGCCACCTGCGGGCGCGCCACCGGCTGTGCCTGACCGGCACGCCGCTGGAGAATCACCTGGGCGAGCTGTGGTCGCTGTTCCACTTCCTGCTGCCGGGCTGGCTGGGCGATGCGCGGCAGTTCGCCGTGGACTACCGCACGCCCATCGAGCGCCACGGCGACCAGGGCCGCCTGGCGCACCTCGCCGCGCGCATCCGCCCGTTCCTGCTGCGCCGCACCAAGGAGCAGGTGGCCTCGGAATTGCCGCCCAAGAGCGAGTTCATCCAGCACATCGAACTCAGCGAGGCGCAGCGCGACCTCTACGAAACCGTGCGCCTGGCGCTCGATCGCAAGGTGCGCGACGAGATCGCCCGCCGCGGCCTGGCGCGCAGCCGCATCATCATCCTCGAGGCGCTGCTCAAGCTGCGCCAGGTCTGCTGCGACATCCGCCTGGTGAACAAGGAAGCGCCGCCGCCTACCGGCAAGTCGGCGCGCGCGGTCACCTCGGGCAAGCTGGTGTACCTGCTGGACATGCTCGAGGAACTGCTCGCCGAAGGCCGCCGCGTGCTGGTGTTCTCGCAGTTCACCTCGATGCTCGCGCTGATCGGCGAGGCCCTGGCCGAGCGCAACCTGGAGTATGCCCTGCTGACCGGCGACACCCGCGACCGCCGCGCGCCGGTGAAGGATTTCCAGGAAGGCCGCGTACCGCTGTTCCTGATCAGCCTGAAGGCCGGCGGCGTGGGCCTGAACCTGACTGCTGCCGACACCGTGATCCACTACGACCCGTGGTGGAACCCGGCCGCCGAGAACCAGGCCAGCGACCGCGCCTACCGGATCGGCCAGGACAAGCCGGTGTTCGTCTACAAGCTGATCGCCCGGGGCACGGTGGAAGAGAAGATCCAGTTGCTGCAACGCGACAAGGCCGCGCTGGCCGCCGGCATCCTCGAAGGCTCCGGCACCGACTGGCAATTGGACGACGCGGATATCGACGCCCTGTTCGCACCGCTGCCCAAGGCCGTCTGAATCGCCTCGCCCCTTGTGGGGCGAGCGTGCTCGCGAACCCGCCCGGCGATGGTATTTCCCTGGAGCGCACCCTGCGCGCGGTCGCGGGCATGGCCCGCTCCTACAGAACATCCGGCATGGTGAACGTCCGGGCACAGGCGCCGCTTTTTGTAGGAGCGGACCTTGTCCGCGAAATCCCACCCGCCCATCCGCTCAACCCGGCGAACACTCCTGCAACCGTCCCCCTCGCCCGCTTACATGAAAGAACCTTCCTACATCACCAGTGGAAATCCACTACATCGCCCACCACGCGCCTGTAGGAACCTACACCTGCGCCGACACAACGAGCCGGACCCGGCAGAGGCAGACGCCCCGGGCAAACCAGGACTCCTGCCGGCGCCATGATTTCCCCTGTAGCCCTGGCCAGCCTTCCTCCTGCGCCGGGGCTTTTTTCTCAGCGCATCCCCCAGCCGTGGCTGACCAGCACCGACTGCCCGGTGAGCGCTGCCGAGGGGAAGCTGGCGAGAAACAGCACCGTCTGCGCCACGTCCTCCACCGTGGTGAATTCGCCGTCCACCGTGCCGCCCAGCATCACCTGCTTCACCACCGCCTCCTCGCTGATGCCCAGCTCCTTCGCCTGTTCGGGAATCTGCTTCTCCACCAGCGGCGTGCGCACAAAGCCGGGACACACCACGTGGGAGCGCACGCCGTGCGGGCCGCCTTCCTTCGCCAGGGTGCGCGCCAGCCCCAGCAGGCCGTGCTTGGCGGTGACATAGGCGGACTTGAGCGGCGACGCTTCGTGGGAGTGCACCGAGCCCATGTAGATCACCACGCCGCCGCGCCCCGCCGGGTACATATGGCGCAGCGCCGCGCGGGTGGTGAGGAAGGCGCCGTCGAGGTGGATGGCGAGCATCTTCTTCCAGTCGGCGAAGGCGAAGTCCTGCAGCGGATTGACGATCTGGATGCCAGCGTTGGAGACCAGAATGTCGAGGCTGCCAAACGCCGCAACGACCTCATCGATGCCACGGTCCACGGCCTGCTCGTCGGTCACGTCCATGGCCACCGCCAGGGCCTTGCCGCCGGCGGCTTCGATCTCGACCGCCACGCGCTGGGCGGCGTCCTGCTGCAGGTCGGCGATGGCCACCGCCGCGCCGGCCTGCGCCAGGGTCAGGGCGATCTGCTTGCCGATGCCACTGGCCGCGCCGGTGACCACCGCGACCTTGCCGTTCAATGCATTCATCAGAGAGCTCCGGGGGAAGGTGGAACTCTCACTCTAGACGGCTCTAATCGCGCAGCAGCTGGATATCGCCGTCTCGGTGCTGACGGTACAACGTGTAGGGCAGCGTCAGGGTATCGGCCACTGCGGAAAGCCCCATGTCGAGAAACGCTACCGGTACGTTCATCGGGGCGACGCTGTACAAGGGACCGCCACGAGGATGGGCGTCACCGCTCATCACGCATAGGTTGTAGACCACTCCACCGTATACTCGCGGGAGCGTGTTACCGCAGCCCGTTCCCCTGAGCTGCAAATCATCGACGCGAGCAACGTTGTCGGTGGAAAGCGTTCGGGACGATCCGCAACCGGCCAAACTTCCGGCAATCATCAACGCCATCGCCAAGCGGATCAGCATTGTCATTTCTCCCTGAGCCGAGAGCGGCTCAATCACGCCGCAGCTCGATACTGCCGTCGCGCTGCTGCCGATAGACGGTGTAGGGCAAGGCCAGGGTATCGACGACGCCCGACAACGCCATGTCCAGCACCGCCAGGACCGGCGGGCCGAATACCTGGTTGGCCGGTGTGGCGGGCGGCGTCTGGTTGGCATCCTGCGGCGGCTCGCCGTAAAGCTGGCAGGCATCCCACACGACCCCGCCATACACCCGCGGGATGGCGCCACAGTAGGTGCCCTTGAGGCGCAAGTCGCTCGCGTTCACCACCGCATCGCTACGCAGCGTGTGAAAGGACCCGCAACCGCCGAGCAACGCGGCGGCGAGCAGCAGCCAGGGACGGATCATCGGCATGTCGAAACTCCTTCTTCATAGCCCAAGCGGCTTACCAACCCTTGAGCTGGTCCCAGCGCCAGTTGCGGTACTGGTAGATCAGTGTACCCAGCAAGCCGTAGGCCGCCGCCATGGCGAAGAGGATGAGGATGCGGTCAGCCACGGCTGAAAGCGGCAGGTTCATCTGGTTCATCTCCACCACCGCGCGGATCGCCCAGGTGGACGGGATCGCGTCCGCCAGCAATTGCACCCAGTGCGGCATGGCCTGGGGCGGCCAGGTGAAGCCGGCCATGTAGAACAGCGGCAGGGTGATGAAGGTCATGGTCAGGTAGACCGCTTCCTCGGAGGGCAGCAGCTCGGCGATGAACTCGCTCATGGCGATCACCGCCAGCAGGAACGGCAGCACCAGGCCCATCAGCATGAAGAACGAGGCCGTCTGCCGGTACCCCATCATCCACGGCCAGATGACGTAGAAGAGCATCGCCAGCACCGTCCAGATCAACAGCTGCGCGGCGTAGCGACCGAAGCGCGTGGAGGTGGGCTGGCGCAGCGAGCGGGGGGTGCCGCCGCGCAGGTTGAGGTTCACCCGCGTGCAGGAGAGCAGCAGGCTGTGCTGCAGGATCAGCGTTACCAGGCCGGGCAGGACGATGGCGGCGAAGCTGGTGCCGGGGTTGAACAGGTCGGTGAGCTGGCCGACGGCCGGTTGCAGCAGGACGTCCGCCTGCACCTCGGAGAAGCCGCCGCGCATGAGCTTCTCGCGGTTGTAGCGCAGCGACAGCTCGCTGTAGGTGGCGCTGATGTCCTGCTGGATCTGCCCGTTGGCCATGCGGTTGGTGGCGTCGCCGAAGATCGGCACGGTCACCGCCTCGCCGCGCAGCACGCGCTTCTCGAAGTCCAACGGAATCACCACGATGGCGAACAGCTTGCGCCAGGCCAGGTCATGCTGGGCCTCGGGCAACTGGTCGTAGCCCAGGGTGGCGATCTTCGGTGTGGCGTCCAGCAGGCGCACCAGCTCGCGGGACACGCCGCTGTGGTCCATGTCGATCACCGCCACCGGCAGGTCGTCCATGGTGCGGTGGGCGTAGGGCAAGGTGGTCAGCGACACGGACAGCACCATCAGCAGCCACAGCGGCTTGCCGAGCATGCCGCTCAGGGATTCGCGAAAGACCTTGTAGAAGTTCTCCATGGCAGTTCCTTACGCCGGGCTCAGGTCAAGGCGCCGGCGCAGGCGCATCTTGGCGATCATGTAGGCGATCAGCGGGTAGAGCAGCAGTTTGCAGCAGGTGTACAGGCCGGATTCGGCCGGGGCCTTGCGCAGGAACTGGTCGAACAGGCCGTGCAGCGTGTGGGTCAGCGGCTCGGCCAGGGAGATGAAGCGGGCGATCGGCGGCATCGCCAGTTCCGGCAGCAGCACCCCCGAGTAGGTCTGCGCCACGCCGATCAGCAGGCCGATCAGCGAATAGGCGCTGAAGCGGTTGGCGGTGAAGATGAACAGCATCAGCCCGACGCTCTGCGCCGCGGCCACATAGCAGACGGTGATCGCCAGCATCCACCACGGGTTGCCGTTGATCCGCGCACCGTTGAGCTCGACCAGCAGGAACAACTCCACCATCAGCAAGGCGCTGAACAGCAGCGTGTAGGGCGCCAGCTTGCCCAAAAGGCGCGCGCCGAGCGCCTGGGCGCGCAGGATGTGCGGCGAGGAGGCGCGCAGCTCGGGCGCCTCGCGCGCCAGCACGTGCACCGTGGCGACGATGACGAACAATTGCAGCAAATGGACGATGGCGGCGAACTGCTGGAAGTAGATGTAGTTGCCGCTGGCGTTGAACAGGCTTTCGTAGGACACGCTGATGCTGGCGAGCGCCGGCATGGGGCGGTCCATGCCGGCGGCCAGGTGCGGGCGCAGGTCGGCATTGACCGAACTCATCAGGCCACTGAAGTCCTGGGTCGAGTAGAAGCCGGCGGAATAGAACAGCGAGTTGTAGTACAGCTCGGCGACCGGCTGGCGTCCGGACAGCGCGTCCGCCTCGAAGTCGCGGGGGATGTAGAGCAGCGCGTAGTCGTCGGCCATGCGCAGGCGGCGCAGGCCTTCCTGCAGGCCGCCGCCCAGCACCTCGACCTTGGCGTGGGAGCCGGCGTCCAGTTCGCGCACGATGCGCCGCGACAGGCTACTGTGATCCGCGTCGACCACCGCCACCGGCATGTCCAGCAAGGTGCCCGCCTGGTACACGCCGCTGATCACCACGAACAGCAGCAACGGCCAGAGCCAGCCGAGCCAGTGAATGGTCCAGCTGCGCAGGGCGACCCGCGTTTCGCTGCCGAAGGCCTGGGCGAAACGCAGCAGGTTGCGCCTTACTGCTTCCACTGCCACAGCGCACTCATGCCGGGGCGCAGGCCCGCTACCGGCTGGTCCGGATACAGGCGCACCTCAAAGGTCTTCAGGTCGAAATCACCGGTGGCGCGGGTGGCGCGCTTGGTGGCGAAATCACCGAGCGGTGCGATGTAGCTGACCTTGGCCTTCACCTCGATGCCCTTGAGCGCGGGCACCTGGATGGCCACTTCATCGCCCTTCTTCACGTCGGCGAGGATGTCCTCCCGCAGGTTGAACACGAAGTAGGCGTCGGACAGCCGCACCAGCGTCAGCAAGGGACTGTAGGCGTTGACCAGCTCGCCCTGCTCCGCCGGGATCGGCCCGACCTCGCCATCCACCGGCGCCACCACGTTGAGGTCGTCGGTCTGCGCCTGCAGTTCGAGGATCTGCGCATCGGCCCGGCGCACCGCCGCTTCCAGGGCGCGGCGACGCTCCTCGCGGTCGCCCTGGGTGCCTTCGTCGAGATTGGCCTGGGCTTCGGCGACACGGTTGCGCGCCACGTCGCGGCCCCGGCGGGAGAGGTCCAGCTGAGCCTGGGAGACGAAGCCGCGGCCGGCCAGCTCCTCGTTGCGCTGGTACTCCAGCTCGGCGTTGCGCAGTTCGGCCTGGGCCTGGGACAGGCTGGCCTGCAGGGCTCGCAGGGTTTCCTCGCGGGTGCCGTGCAGGGACTCGTCGAGGTTGGCCTGCACCTGGTTGCGCGCGGCGCGCAGGGAATCCAGCTGGGCTTGCAGTTCCGGGCTGCTGAGGGAAATCAGCAGCTGCCCCTGCTTCACATCGTCGCCACGCCGCACGTGCAGCAGTTCGACCCGGCCCTTGGCCTTGGACGCGACGATGACGTTGGTGGCGTCCGCTTCACCCTGGAGCAGCAGCGGCTGGGTGTGCAGGCGCAGATAGAGGGTAATGGCGATGATCACCAGAATCAGCAGGGGGGCAAACAGTTTCCATCCCTTCATGGAGCGCTCTTCTCAGCTGGCGGATGCACCGATGGTAGTGCATCCGCCACCGGAGCGGCGGTCGCGGATCAATGAGGATGGGCGATCAGCGCTCGTCATCGCTGATCAGCTCGCGTTCGCCGCTGCGTTGCGGCGAACTCGGCGAGGGGAAGCGCGAGGAGGCATAGCGCACCACCAGGATCGCCAGCGCCAGCAGCAACAGCGCCACCGAGACCAGGATGATGCCGTCGTCGGGCACGTGGTTGTGCTGGATGTCGGCGATCATCAGGCGGGTCAGCGCGGTCATCGCCACGTAGATCAGGAAGCGCACCGGCATGTGGTTGGTCTTGAAGTAGATGCCGACCATCGCTCCCAGCTCGAGGTAGATGAACAGCAGCAGGATGTCGTCGATGCTCGCATGGCCCTTGCCGACCATCTCGCCGAACGCCACCGCCGCCGACCAGAACACCGTGCCGCCGATGGCGAACAGGGCCAGATAATGGAAGCCCTCCACCAGCAGGTTGCCCAGGGATTCGGCACAGCCGTGCATCCGCTCGCTCAGGCGCTCGGCCCAGTTCTGTTTCATTCGTCGGTTCTCCCCATCACAAATCAGCATCACAAGGCTTGGTTGGCGTGAAGCCTGCAAGTGCTACGCCATTGATCTTGCGCAGTCATCCCACAGACAGGCTGCGACAAGATGACTGCAACTTTTTCCGCGGCCCCCGAGTCCATCCAGAGGCACGCCACAGAACAGGCAGGAACGAGTGATGGAAAGCCCCTTTCAAAAACTGACCGACGCCTTCCAGGAACAGTACCGCGTCAACTTCAGCCTTGAACGGCCTGACGGCAGTATCGTCCTTACCCTCTCCACCGACGCCGGCGTGGCCGCGCGCCGCCTGATCCGCAACACCCAGCTGCAGGATCCGGAACAGCTGCAGCGCTTCATCCAGAGCATCCGCTTCGGCATCGCCATCGAGCAAGGCGGCACCGCGCCGCAGCTGCTGGCTGCCATGACCCGGGGTGAAAGCGGCCTGCCGATCGCGTCCTGACGCCGTAGGCTGCAAGTTTTCCTTCCTTCAGAGCCATCTGACTGACGATTCCTTGCGCCAGTCACGCGGCCCTGCCGCGCGCGCCAACAGGGCGCGCGCACTGCTTTGGCCCGCCGCCCATAGTGGCGATCTACAGGCACCGCCTTCTCCAGCGTCTACGCTGCTGGCAACGAACCGCACAGCAGCAGTAGCATTGCGCGATCACTTTACTGTATAAATAACCAGTAATTTCGAACTCCCCCCTATCAAGAGAAGGCACAGAGGTGATGAATGGCCGTCGAAGTGGTGTACCGCAGCAGCCGCGATCCGGAGCGCCTGTTCATGGATAAGGCAGAAGCCGACCGGCACGACAAGATGCTGGAGCTGGCGGAAACGCTGGCCGACGTGCTGCAGAAGGCGGTGCCTTCGCTCAAGGAGGACCAGGTCGAGGAGATCGGCATCTTCATGGCCAGGAACCGCGATGCCTTCGCGCGGGCCTTCAAGAACCAGCCCGATGCGTTGAGTGAGCTTTTCAGCGAGGCGGCGGCTGAGGGATAAAGCCGCGGCGGCGTCGATGATTTCAAGCAAGAGCGGGTAGCGGCTTCCTGTTTGGCATCCAAGCGCCGCGTCTGCGTGCGCTCGAGCTTCTTGTTTCGCCCCCTCGGGCGACCTTCTTTGGCAAACGCCCCAAAGAAGGCAAAGGTCTTGCCCCGACATCCGGTTTTTCGCTCAGGCGAAAAATTCCCTCGCTCCATCGAAGTTTCAGGGGCACGCTGCGAAGGGCCATCCCTGGCCCATCGCAGCTCTCGCGACATCCATGTCGCTCACCCCCTGAAACTCCGATTCCACTCGGCCTCCTGCACGGGGCATTTGGAGTGCATTGCCATTTCACTGGAACCCTCAAAAGCCAATGCCGAAGCTAAAAGCGATGCGGCGTGCTTTTCGTAGGAGCGGACCTTGTCCGCGAAGTCCCACACGGCGGAATGGGCGATCAGCAGGTGACACCGACCTGCACTGCCCATCTGTAGGAACGCGCCATGCGCGTGAACGCGGGCATGGCCCGCTCCTACAAGGAAGTGCGGCGCTGGGCGGTTCGCGAGCAAGCTCGCTCCTACACGGGGAGCCGACGTGTCCCTCGTAGGAGCGGACCTTGTCCGCGAAATCCCGCGCGGCGGAATGGGCGATCACCAGGTGACACCAATCTGCACTGCCCATCTGCAGGAACGCGCCATGCGCGTGATCGCGGGCGTGGCCCGCTCCTACACGGTGCGACAGCCTCAATGCCCCGAATATTCCCCATAGAGAATCCGCTCGGCCAACTTGTCGGCGACGCGTGCCGGCGACAGGTGATCGGCCTGGGCGTGGGCATAGACCTCGGTCAGCCGCTCGGCGATGCGCGAGAGGTGGGCGGTAATGGTCGGCAATGGCTCGCCCTGGTGTTGCAGGGCGACGTAGATCAACCCGCCGGAGTTGATCACATAATCCGGCGCATAGAGGATGCCCCTGGCCTCCAGTTCATCGGCCACGTCCGCGTGGGCGAGCTGGTTGTTGGCCGCGCCCGCCACGGCCGCGCAGCGCAGGTGGCCCACCACCTGCGAGGTCAGCACGCCGCCCAGCCCACACGGCGCGAGGATGTCGCACGGGGTGGTGAGCAGCGCCTCGTTGGGCACCGGGCGGGCGCCCAGTTGTTCCACGGCCAGTTGTACCTTGCCGGCATCGATATCGCTCACCAGCAACTCCGCCCCGGCGGCCGACAGGTGCTCGGCCAGCGCATAGCCCACATGACCCAGGCCCTGGATCGCCACGCGCAGGCCGTCGAGGTCGTCGCTGCCCAGGCGCGCCTGGGCGCTGGCACGAATGCCGGCGAATACGCCCAGCGCGGTGTGGGGCGACGGATCGCCGCCCGCGCTGGTGCTGGTGACATGCCGGGTGAACTGGGCGATGCAGTCCATGTCGGCGCTGGACGTGCCGCTGTCCACCGCGGTGATGTAGGCGCCGCCCAGCGAGTCGATCATGCGGCCGAAGGCTTCGAACAGCTCGCCCCGGTTGTTGACATGGGGCGCGCGCAGGATCACCGCCTTGCCGCCGCCCTGGCGCAGGCCGGCCAGCGCGGCCTTGTAGCTCATGCCCTGGGCCAGGCGCGCGGCGTCGCGCAGGGCCGCGTCGTGGCTGGGATACGGCAGATAGCGGCAGCCCCCCAGTGCCGGCCCGAGCCGGGAATTGTGGATGGCGATGATGGCCTTGAGTCCCGTGGCCGGGTCCTGGGCGAGATGCAGCGACTCGAGCCGGGTGGCTTCCATCATGTCGAACATGGCGGCGCTCCCTTGCTGGGATGGGTCGTCGGTCGGCGAACCGACCTCCACAGTATAGGCAGCGCCTGTCATGCCATGTTCACAGGCGACGACCGCGTCACTGGACGCGGAGCCAGCGCAGCGGTTACAACCGCAGGGTCAGCCGGAGAACACCATGGACCCGCGTCAAGCCTGCCTTGCCTGTCTTGCCCAGGACCCGCCCGCCCTGTTCGAGGCGGCCCTGTGGATCGCCGCCGAGCACGAACCGCAGCTGCCGCCGGAACAGGCGCAGCGGCTGTTCGACTCGCTGGCGCACCAGGTGGCGGTCGCCCTGCCCTCGGGCACAGGCGACGCCGAGCGCGCCCAGGTCCTGCTGCGCCGCATGAGCGAGTTGGGTTTTGCCGAAGATGACCAGTACCCCTCGCGTCCGCGCGCCGCGCTCCTGCCGCAGGTGCTGCAGTGGCGCCATGGGCAACCGCTGTCGCTGGCGCTGATCGCCCTGGAGCTGGCACGGCGCAACGACATCACCCTGGTCGGGGTGAACTTCCCGGGTCGTTTCCTGCTGCGTGTGCCCAGCGCCAACCACCTGCTAGACCCCGCCACCGGCCGCCGCCTGTACACCCGCGATTGCCGTGACCTGCTGGCCCGCAGCCTGGGGCCCAACGCCGAGCTGACGGCGGCGCACCTCGCCACGGCCAGCGCCGCCGACATGCTCCAGCGCCTGTCACGCAACCTGCGGGAGCTGCACCTGGCCGCCGGGGAGCCGCTGGCGGCGCTCAAGGATGCCCAGCGTGTGCTGGAGCTGGGGCCGCCCAGCGCCAGCGATCACCTGGCCCGCGCCGAGCTGTACCACACCCTGGATTGCCCGCAGGCCGAACGCTACGACCTGGAGCGCGCCTTGCTGCTCAGTAACGACGCCGCCGAGCAACTGCGCCTGGCCCAGCGCCTGGGCAACATCAGCGTGCTGTCCAAGGCGCTGCACTGAGGCTTGCGCGTCAGACCTTCAGCAGGCCCAGTTCCTTCGCCCGGGCCACGGCCTGGGTGCGCCGCTCCACGCCGAGCTTGCCGTTGATCCGGCGCGCGTGGGTCTTCACCGTGTGCAGGGAGATGTAGAGCCGCTCGCCGATCTCCAGGTTCGAGCAGCCGCGGGCGATCAATTCCAGCACCGACAGTTCGCGCAGGCTCAGCAGGTTATGCGGGGCCATCTCGCCCGCGCTGGGGCGCAGGCCGAACAGGCCGGGCTGGCGGCGCTGGGTGTCGCGCAGGGTGGACAGCAGCCCGAAGCGCTGGGCGAGCATGACGCCTTCGTCCAGCGCACTGCGCGCTTCGTCCAGGCTGCCGCCGATGAAGTGGGCCTCGGCCAGCGCCAGCCAGACGTCGCAGGCCAGGGTGTTGCGGCCCTGGCGCAGCAGGTCCGGGAGCATCGCCAGGAGGCGTTGCAGGGCCGCCTCCACGTCGCCGTCGTAGAGCTCGGCCAGTGCCAGGTGGTGTTCGACCCGCAGGATCTGGTCCGGCGCCGCCGCCGGCGGGCTGAGGCGGTCGGTGCGGTAGCGCGAGGCCACGCGCTGGAGGATTTCCCGCGCCGGCGCCGCGCGCTGCTGCCGCAGGTGTAGCGCCGCGCTGGCGAGCAGCAGCGGCCCCCGGTAGATCGGCTCCGGCACGTGCTGCAGTTGCATCAGCCGTTCGACTTCCAGCAGGCGGCTGAAGGCGCCGTCGGTGTCGCCGTCCAGGGCGTCCAGCCAGGCCAGGCCGGTGAAGCCGTAGATCAGGCTCGGGTCGTGGCTGCGGCGGGTTTCGTTGAGCCCGGCGATGAACAGTTCGCGCGCCTCGTCGTCACGGCCCTGGCGCAGGCACAGCCAGCCACGCCGCAGGGCGACGCGGCCGGCCATGGCGTTGCAGGTGATGCGCATCTCGTCGAGGTAGTCCTGCACCCGCGCCAGCAGCGCGTCGGCGCGTTGCAGTTCGCCGCGCTGCTCCAGCCACTGGGCGCGGTCCAGTTCCAGCAATGCCTCGAAGGTGGTGCTGCCTTGCAGGCGCGCGCGACGCAGGGCTTCGCGGTTGATCAGCCGCGCCTCGGCGAGTCGCCCGTCGGCCTGGGCCTGCTGGGTCAGGGCGGACAGGCAGATCAGGGTCTGTGCCCAGGCATCCTCGGGCAGGTGCGCCAGCGCCTCGCGCAGTTGCTCGCGCGAACCGGGCAGGCCGCGGGCATGGGTGAGCATGCCGTTGAGTCCCTGCCACTGGGCGATCAGCGCGCGCTGGCGGTGCTCGCCGGGCATCGGCAGGAAGCGGTCGAAGCCGGCCAGCAAGGCTTCCACATCGTCCAGGCGGCCGACGAAGAGCAAGGTCCAGGCGTTGAGGATCAGCAGCCGCGGCGTGCTGCACAGCAATTCTTCGGGCAGCGCTTCGCGCAGTTGCAGCACGCGCTCGACGTTGCGGCCGTGCAGCAGCTGCTCCTCGGTCAGGCGTTGCAGCAGGCTGGCGGACACGTCCGGCTGCTCGGCGTAGAGGGAATGCTCGAACGCCGAGTGGATTTCCCCGCATTGGGTGAACCACTGGCAGGCACGCCGGTGCAGCGTCGCCGCCGGCCAGCGCGACAGGCTGGCCAGCGCCGCCGCGAGCATGGGCGCGACCTGGAACCAGTGCTGGGTGTTGTCCACCGGTTCGATCAGCACGCCCCAGGCCTGCAGGCCATCCAGCCCCAGGCCCGGTTCGTCGAACAGGTAGTCGCAGAGTTCGCGATTGAAACGGGCGATCTGCGCGAGGCCGCAGAGGGTCTCCGCCAGCTCCGCCGGCAGGCTGGCGAGCACTTCGCGCTGGAGATAATCCTGCAGCAGGCCGTTGCCGCTCTCGGCGATCTGCGTGGCGCAGGGCGCGACGGATTCGCTGCCCAGGCTGAGCAGGCGCAGACGCACACCGGCGAACCAGCCATGGGTGGCCTCCTGCAGCGTCTCGCGCTGGGCCTGGGGCCATTCCAGGCCGGCGGTCTGCAGGTAGGCGTTCATTTCGCACTGGGTCAGCGCGAGGCTGCCGGCCCCCAGCTCCAGCAGCTCGCCTTCGAGCAGCAGGCGGGTGAGGTTGCAGGCCGGGCGACGGCGGCTGGCGAGCCACCAGCCGATCTGCGGCGAGGCCACGGCGAGCAGGCGGTCAAAGCAATCGTCAAGGGCGGGATCGGGGGCGCGGGGGTAGTCGTCGAGCATCAGCCAGACCGGCTCGCTGGCACTTTCCAGCCAGGCGGCCAGGGCGGCTTCGCCGGCCCAGGGCACGCCCAGTGCTTCGCCCAGCCGCTCGCAGAATTGCTCGGGTGCCAGCGACCGGCCGCCCAGGCCGAGCCACACCACCCGGGTGCCGGCGGGCGCCAGGCGCGCGCACTCGCTCATCAGCACTGTCTTGCCACAACCGGGCGGTGCCACCAGCAGGCGCAGGCGGCATTCGGTGGCGCTCAGGCTGGCATGCAGCCGTTCGCGGGGCAGGTGCTGGCGTGGCAGGCGAGGCAGCGCCGCACCGTGCTGGGCAAGACTGTGCAGGGCGATTGTCGACATGGGCGTCTTCCGGCCATTTGCAGGCCAGACTATGCCGCTGGGCGGAGCGGGCAAAGGACCATCAGCCAGATTCATGGACGGGTATAGCGCAGGCGGCGCTCTGACCCGCGATAGAGGCTGCCCGGCCCTGCCGGCGGCAGAAAAAAGAAACCCGGCATCCACGCGGGATGCCGGGGCCAAGGAGCGGGTGTTACTTAACGAACGCCGGTGTTACGCAGCGCAGCCGGGGTGAAGTCGGCCATGCTGGCCTTCTGGCCGAACTGGTAGCCGCGCTTCTCCTCGTTGTTCAGGCCGAAGGTCACGTAGCGGCCGGCGAGGATGTCGTACAGCGATTCGGCGGCGTAGCCGGTGGCCAGTTCGCTGTAGAAGGTCATCGAATGGCCTTCGCCGACGCGCCACAGCTGGCCGCGACCGTCGTACAGCTCGGACACCGCGATCTGCCAGCTGTCCTCGTCGAGGTAGAAGTGGCGCTGGCCATAGATGTTGCGCTCGCCGGACTTCAGGGTGCCCACCACTTCCCACACACGGTGCAGTTCGTAACGGGTCAGGTCCTGGTTGATGTGGCCCGGTTTGACGATGTCGTCGTACTTGAGCTGCGGCGAGTTCAGGCGATAGCTGTTGTACGGGATGTACATCTCGCGCTTGCCCACCAGTTTCCAGTCGTAACGGTCCGGCGCGCCGGAGAACATGTCGTAGTTGTCCGAGGTGCGCATGCCGTCCGAGGCGGTGCCCGGACCGTCATAGGCGACCTGCGGGGCACGGCGCACGCGGCGCTGGCCGGCGTTGTAGATCCACGCCAGGCGCGGCTCCTTCACCTGGTCCAGGGTTTCGTGGACCAGCAGGACGTTGCCGGCCAGGCGCGCCGGCGCAGTTACCTGCTGCTTGAAGTAGGTGAGGATGTTGCTGGTCTTGCTGGCATCCTGGTCAGCCATGCTCTGCGGCACCGCGATCGATTCCTCGAAGCGGATCGGCGTGTAGCTGCCGTTGGTCTGCGGGACGACCTGCACCACCGTGCGCGAGATGTTGCCGCCGTGGTAGCGGGTCAGGTGGTTCCACAGCGCCTGCACGCCGTTCTTGGGCAGCGGGAAGGCGTAGTAGCGGCTCTTCTCGAAGTTCTCCAGGCCATTGCCGTCGTTGATCGGCTGGACGAATTCGGCGCTGCGCTTGATGGCGGCGTAGATGTCGTCGGGCAGCGCGAAGGTACGGTGGGTCTTGTACACCGGGATCTTGTAGCTGTCCGGGTAGCGCTTGAACATCGCCAGCTGGCCGGCGGACAGCTTGTCCTTGTACTGGTCGGCGTTCTGCGCGGTGATGGTGAACAGCGGCTTCTCGTCGGCGAACGGGTCGGAGAGGAAGCCCTTGGCGTCGAGCTTGCCGGCGGTGCGCGAGATGCCACCGGTCCACGCCGGGATGCTGCCGTCGGCGTTGCCTTCCTTCTGCGAGCCCATGGGCGTCAGGCTGGTGCCCAGCTTGGCCACTTCGTCGGCGGACACCGCCGCCATCACGCCGCAGGACAGCAGGCTCAGGGCCAGCGCGCCGCATTGGAGGATTCTTGTCGTTCTCATGTCGATTCCTTGAGCAGGCAGGTCAGAAGTTCACACCGAAGCTGAGCGAGACGAAGTCGCGGTCGACGATGGTGTTGTAATCGCCGCCGAAGAAGTTCGTGTAGTTCAGGCTCGCGGTGTAGGTGTTCTGGTAGTCCGCATCGATGCCGACGCTGGCGGCCTTGCTGCCTTCGTTGAAGACCGGGCCGTAGCCGTGCACGTCATGGGACCAGGCGAGGTTCGGCTTGAGGTTCACCCCGGCGAAGACGTTGTTGTAGTCCCAGATGGCGCGGGCGCGGTAACCCCAGGAGGACGAGGTGTAGAACCCGCCGCTGCCGTATTCGTTACGGGCGGTGGCGTTCTCCGGCACGCCGTACACCGAGTCGCGGCCGTAGCGCTCGCCGACTTCGTTGGTCATGCCGCCGACGTAGGTCACGCCGACTTCGCCCACCAGGGTGAGGCGGTCAGCGCCCATGGTCTGGTCGAAGAAGTGGGTGAAGGTGGTCTGCGCCTGGGTCACTTCCTTGCGGATGTAGCCGTGGTTGACGGCGTTGGCCTGGGCCAGCGCACCGCCCACGCCGCCACTGGCGAACCCGCCGGCCACGGTGGTGGCCAGCAGCGGGGTCAGGTCGGTGGTGTTGAGCTGCAGCGGCATGTTCGGCCGGTAGCTGATCTCGCCGTTCCACGCGGTGCCGGTGGGCAGGGTGGTGGAGAAGCTCAGGCCGTACAGGCGGATGTCCTCGGGGTATTCGAGGAAGTAGCTGCCGCGCCCCAGCAGGATCGGCTGGGCCAGCGCCGACACGCGCAGGGCATTGATGATGTCGGCTCGCCCGGCGTTCTGCATGCTCACGATGGGCGTGCGGCTGTGGTAGTTCATGGCGTAGGCGCCGTACTCCACATCGTCGCCCAGCCAGCGCAGGGCCAGGCCCCACTGGCCGGAGTCGCGCGCATCGCGGTCGGCGCCGCGCGGCACCATCAGGCCTTCCTGGTTGACGGTCACGCCCATAGAGTTGAGCAGCGAGTGGATACCCGGCGAGTTCAGCGTATTGAGCGTCGCCGGATCGAGGATGTTGTAGTTGGTCTTGCAACCGTCAGCAGCGACGTCGGTGGTGGAGAAGAAGGTGCCGCAGTTGTCGAGCACCGTCTGGTCCCATTCCAGCTGGTAGAAGCCCTCCACGGACAGCGCGTCGGTCACGCTCTGCGACAGGTAGACCATGTTCACCGGGATCAGGCCTTCCTTGATTTCCGAACCGGGACGGCGGAAGGCGGAGACGTCGATGGGGTTGATGGTGTTGATGCTGTTGCCGATGAAGGTGCTTTCACCCCAGCTCACCACCTGCTTGCCTACACGGACGGTGCCCGGCAGCTCGGCGATGGAATAGTTGTAGTACCCGAAGGCATCCAGCAGCTGGGCGCCGGAAGACTTGGCGCCTTCCTTGCGGCCGTCGTCGGAAATCTGTTTCCAGTCGGTGCTCTCGTCCTTCAGGCGGAAGTCGTACCAGTACTTGCCGCGGGTGAACACGCCGAAGTCCCCGTACTTCAGCTCCAGGTCGTGGATGCCCTTGAAGATCTTGGAGAAGGTGTCCCCCTTGCGGAAGTTCAGCCGGCCATCGTCGTTGGTCTGGGTCATGCCGTGGCCGCCATTGGCGGCGCCGATCAGATCCTGCTTCGGACTCTGGGTACTCCAGCTGGCCCCCACGGACAGGCTGGAATCGAACTGTCCTTCGATCTCCCCGATGTTGAAGTTGATTGCCTGAGCCTGGGTGGCGCATCCCAGGGCGACAGCAGTGGCGAGAAGTTGCGGTTGGAAGAATCCGCGCCTTGTTTTTGTTGTCATGCGGCTCTCCTGACGGTGTCTAGGTGGCCTTACCCTACTGAGCGACCCGACGGGGAGTAAGCGCTCCAAGGTGGTATTTGGCGTGTCGCCCGAAAGAGTGAATCCCCCCTCTGCCATGGGCTCTGGCGGGCGATATTGGTGCAAGCGATGACGAATCATCGAGACGATGGATAGTGCACCGGCATCCAGAGAACGATTACCACTACCGCAGCGGCGCGGTCTGGGGCATTCTTAGGTCCCTATGCATGCCATCGACCAACGCCCGACCGACAGTCACCTGACCGAGCAGACCCGCGAGGTGGTGCTGCGCTACCACCAGTGCTGGAAGCATCGCGACCTCGAAGCGGTGCTCGCGCTGTATCACCCGCAGGTGCAGTACAACGACTTCTTCCAGAACCGCACCCTGGGCTACGCCGACCTGCGCGACTACGTGCAGAGCACCATGCCCAGCCGCCCGGAAGAGTTCCTCGACCACATCGACCGCATCCGCGTGGACGGCGACACCGCCTTCATCCAGTACCGCATCGCGGTGACGCTGAGCGGGCGCCTGGCGACCTTCCATTCCAGCGAAGCGATCACCGTGCGCGACGGCCTGATCTGGCGCATCAACGAATACGCCTCGGTGGTGCGCGAAGGCAGCGAGAGCCGTCCGCAGTCCGTCGACCCGCGCCCGGCCACCAGCCGCCTGGGCCTCTCGCCGCGCCAGCTCAGCCAGCTGGCCAGCGACCTGGAGGACTACTTCGGGAAGAGCCAGCCCTACCTGGCGCCGGACCTGGACCTCACGCAGGTGGCCACCGCCACCGGCTACACGCGCAACCAGATCTCCTACCTGCTCAACCAGGTGATGGGGCTGAGCTTCTACCAGTACGTCAACCAGACGCGCCTGACCCACCTGCTCAGCCAGTTGCGCCCACCGCTGCCCTCGCGCATCGACGAGCTGGCTTTCTCCGCCGGCTTCAACTCGCTCTCGGCTTTCTATCGCTGCTTCCGCCAGCAGACCGGGCAGTCCCCTCGCGAGTACCTGAAGCGCCTGCGCGAGGAACAGCAGGAGGCCTGATGCGCCCCTGCCGGCGGGTACGCGAGCAATCCTCGCGTACCCGCGCGCACGACAGAACCCCGCGCCAAATCTAGGCTTGCCGACATTCCCCTTCTTCCTTTCGGAGTCGTCTATGTCGGCATGGCGTCATATCAGTCTGTGGATGAACCAGTTGGACGACGATCTCGTCCCGCGGCCGTCCCTGCAGGGCACCCTGGACGTCGATGTGGCCATCGCTGGCGCCGGTTACACCGGCCTGTGGACTGCCTACTACCTGAAGCTGCGCGCACCGCAGCTGAAGATCGCCATCGTCGAGGCCGAGATCGCCGGCTTCGGCGCCTCGGGCCGTAACGGCGGCTGGCTGATGGGCAACCTGCTCGGCGAGGACCGCCTGCTCGCCGGCCTGTCGCCCGAGCAACGCCGCGCGTCCTACGACCTGCTGCATGACATCCCCGACGAAGTGGCCCGCGTACTCGACCGCGAAGGCATCGACTGCGACTACCGCAAGGGCGGCGTGCTCTATACCGCCGCGCGCTACCCGGAGCAGGAAACCCGCCTGCGCGAGTACCTCACCCACCTGCACGCCGAAGGCCTGACCGAAGACGACTACCGCTGGCTGAGCAAGAGCGAGCTGGCCGAACAACTGCGCATCCCCAGCGCGCTCGGCGCCATCCACACCCCGCACTGCGCCACCATCGACCCGGCCAAGCTGGTCCGTGGCCTGGCCCGCGCGGTGGAACGCCAGGGCACGCCGATCTTCGAGAAGAGCCGCGTCACCCACTGGGCGCCCGGCCAACTGCGCACCGACCAGGGCGAGTTGAAGGCGCACTGGATCGTGCCCGCCATCGAAGGCTACGCCGCCGCCCTGCCACCGCTGGGTAATTACCAACTGCCGGTGCAGAGCCTGCTGGTGGCCACCGAGCCGCTGCCCGACTCGGTGTGGGCGGAAATCGGCCTCGACAAGGGCCAGGCCTTCAGCGAGTTCAGCCGCCAGGTCACCTACGGCCAGCGCACCCCGGACAACCGCTTGGCCTTCGGCGCCCGCGGCGGCTACCGCTTCGGCGGCAAGCTGCGCAACGACTTCAGCCTGACCGACGATGAGGTCGGCCTGCGCCGCTACCTGTTCAGCGAACTGTTCCCGCAATTGAAGGATGTGCGCATCACCCACACCTGGGGCGGCAACCTGGGCATGTCGCGGCGCTTCCACCCGCACATGCTGATCGACCGCCGCAACGGCATCGCCCTCTCCGGCGGCTACGGCGGCGAAGGCGTCGGCGCCACCAACCTGGGCGGCCGCACGCTGGCCGATCTGATCCTCGGCCAGGACAGCGCCCTCACCCGCCAGCCCTGGGTCATCCACGACCGCAGCGTGCAGGACGGCCTGAGCGGCTGGGAGCCGGAACCCTGCCGCTGGCTGGGCTACAACGCCATCATCCGCAGCTTCGTGCACGAGGACGAGGTGCTGGCCAACCCCCACAGCGCGCCCTGGCGCCGCCGCCTGGCGGAGAAAGTCGCCGCCAGCATGGAAAACCTGATGACCTGGAAGGTCGGCTGAAACGCCGCCCATTCTAAGAACAACGCCCCACTGGAGCCCCGTATGAAACTGACCCACCTGAAGAACACCCTGCATGCCGAGCTCGGCGAAGCCAACCCGGTGGCCGTGCCCCTGGGCGAGCCGATCTCCGAGACCCGCGTGGAATCCATCGAGCGCACCGACCGCGTGGAAACCGGCATCTGGGAATGCACCCCCGGCCGCTGGCGCCGCCAGATCGTCGAGCAGGAGTTCTGCCACTTCATCGCCGGCCGCGGCACCTTCACCCCGGACGGCGGCGAGCCGATCGCCTTCCAGGCCGGCGACGCCTTCCTGCTGCCGCAGAACAGCCTGGGCGTGTGGGATATCCAGGAAACCGTGCGCAAGACCTATGTGATCATCGAGCGCGATTGATCCGGCTGCCGGTGTAGTGGGTTGGCCCGGCGCCCGGGCTTTCCCTCTCCCCAGCCCTGGCTACGCGCCCCGCTCCGAAGGGAGAGGGGGCCGTATGGCGTCAAGCGAAACACCGAGCCCGCCGGCTATTCTGAGCGCCGTCTCCCCCGAAGGAGAGCGATCGGGTCGTGCTGGTTGGATGGGAAGTGTTTAACCTGTAGGAGCGAGCTTGCTCGCGAACCCGCCCAGCATCTGTGTGGCCGGTGGATTCGGTTCGCGAGCAAGCTCGCTCCTACGGTCACGGCGTTCAGAACTCCCCATGCCGCCCTGCCCCGCCGGCGAAGCGCCTCGCCCCATCCACCGTCTCGCCGCTGTCGATCACCGCCATCCCACCCTGGAATTCGTTGGCCAGCGCCACGTCGAAGGACAGCTCCCATTGCGCGAACACGCTCGCCCGGTCGGCCAGCATGCAACGCTGCGGGAACTCGGCGATCTCCCGCGCCAGTTCCTCGGCTGACTCCAGCGCCTGCCCGCTGGGCACCACACGGTTGGCCAGGCCCATGGCGAGCGCCTCCTGGGCGCCCACCGGGCGGCCGGTGAGGATCAGGTCCAGCGCGCGGCCCTGGCCGACGATGCGCGGCAAGCGCACCGTGCCGCCGTCGATCAGCGGCACGCCGAAGCGCCGGCAGAACACGCCGCACACGGCGTCTTCGGCCATCACCCGCAGGTCCGCCAGCAGCGCCAGCTCCAGGCCGCCGGCCACGGCATAGCCCTCGATGGCGGCGATCAGCGGTTTGGACAATTGCATGCGGCTCGGCCCCATGGGCCCGTCGCCTTCCGTTTCCAGACGATTGCGCCGCTCGCCGCCCTCGGCCACCGCCGCCAGGTCGGCGCCCGCGCAGAAGGTCCCGCCAGCGCCGGTGAGCACGGCGACGCGGGCCTGGTCGTCCTGTTCGAACTCGCGCAGGGCATCGGCCAGCGCCTGGGCGGTGGGCAGGTCCACGGCGTTACGCACCGCAGGGCGGGCGATGACCAGGGTGGTCACCGGGCCGTTCTTCTGGATTATCACGCTCATGGCGAACTCCTCGGGCCGGAAGCAGAAACGCGAAGGGCCGGCATGCGCCGGCCCTTTCAACCTTACTGCGTTCGCCGCCGTGGAACAGCCCCGCTGGCCGTTCCGCCGGTCAGGCTGGCCGGATCAGCCGGCGTATTTCTGCAGGTTCGCCATCATCTCGCGCAGCGCCTCAACGTTGTCCTTGGGGTGCACGGCGTTGTCGAAGTTGCAGATCTGCGCGAAGTTGGCCGCCACGTCCTCGACGCTGTAGCCCTCGCGCGGGTCGAAGCCCACGCCCAGGCTGCGCTCCCAGCGCACCTTGCCGATCCAGCCGCCGCCCACTTCGAACAGGCCGGACGTCTCCTGGCAGGCTTCGCTGCCCAGGTACACCACCAGCGGGCTGACCAGTTCGGGCTTGAGCGCCTCGAACACCTGCGGCGGGATCAGGCCTTCGGTCATGCGGGTGCCGCCAGTGGGGGCGATGGCATTGACGAAGATGTTGTTCTTGCGGCCCTCGATAGCCAGGTTGCGGGTCAGGCCGTAGAGGCCCAGCTTGGCCATGCCGTAGTTGCTCTGGCCGAAGTTGCCGTAGATGCCGGAGGTGGACGAGGTGAAGATCACCCGGCCATAGCCCTGCTCGCGCATGAACGGCCAGGCGGCGCGGGTCACCTTGTAGGCGCCTTCGACGTGGACCTTGTAGACCAGGTCCCAGTCGGCGTCTTCCATCTTGTGGAAGGTCTTGTCGCGCAGGATGCCGGCGTTGTTCACCACCACGTCGATGCGGCCGAAGGCCTCGATGGCCTGGCGGACGATCTTCTCGCCATCGGTCACCGAGTCATGGTTGGCGATGGCGGTGCCGCCGGCTTCGCGGATTTCCGCGACCACGCGATCCGCCGCCGAGGCATTGGCGCCTTCGCCATGGGTGCTACCGCCCAGGTCGTTCACCACTACCTTGGCACCGTACTTGGCGAACAGCAGCGCATGGGCGCGGCCGATGCCGCCACCGGCGCCGGTAACGATCACGACTTTTCCGTCGAAATGCAGGGCATCACTCATGATTGGGGCTCCAGGCAGGATGGTTTTTTCCCGAGTGTCCGGCAGTCACGATGCGGTCACAACCAAGACGACCGTGGCTGAATGGTGCGCGATAAGGCCTGGGGATGATCGGTCAGCGCATGGGCATGTTCAGGTCGTCACGCGGGCCGAGCTTGAACAGCCACCAGTCGTACTCGCTCCAGAACAGCAGCAGGCCGAAGGCCGGCAGCAGCGCCAGCAGGCCCAGGGCGGCGGGCACCCAGTTCTGCGTGATCCAGGCGTAATAGCAGCCGGCGGCACACACGCCCAGCAGCGCGAGCAGCAGGGGCACCGCGACGAAGGCGAAGTCCCGGCGCAGGTGCAGCAGCGCCCGGTACAGCAGCGAACCCTGCGGCTGGCGGACGGGAATGACGGCTCTGAGTGGCATGGCAGCGACCTCCGGCTGGCAAAAACCGGGGAAACTACCGCTGCCACTGCTGGCCGCTCCATCAGCCAGTTCCGAAACTGCGGGCGGATCGGTCCGTACCTACGGCGCCCTTTCCTGTCGGAACGCCAGATAGTGCTGTAGCACCTGTTCCGGCGCCTCCACCTGCGGGTAGTGGCCGATGCCGGGCAGCTCGACGGTGTCCGGCTGCGGTATCAGCTCGCGGTAGCGCGCCACCATGTGCGCGCCGGAGATCGGGTCTTGCGGCCCGTCGATCAGGCGCAGCGGCACCGCCGTGCGCTGCATCGCCCCCACCCAGCGCTCGCGGTGCTGGCGGCGATCGAGGATGTAGTGGATCAGCCGGTGCATGACGCGCGGCCCGTCGTTGTGGCGGATCAGTTCCCAGAAGGCATCCAGCTCCGCCTCCGTCGGCTGGGTCTGCGGCCCGAACACCTTGGCGAAGTTCTGCGCCAGGCGGCGGCGGTCGAACAGTCGGCCGAACAGCGCACCGAGGGGGCTGAGCAGCAGCTTCTGCGAGCGCACCGCGCGGTGGGTCTCCGGGAACAGTCCGCCGTTGAGGAAGGCCAGCGACGCCAGGGCGAAGCCGCCCTCCTCGTGTCGCGCCAGCAGTTCCTGGCCGACGCTGTTGCCGTAGTCGTGCACCAGCAGGTGCACCGGTTCGCGCACGCCCAGGTGCTCCAGCAGCGCCTGCTGCAGGTCGGCCTGTTCGAGGATGCGGTAGTCGTGGCCCCTGGGCTTGGCCGAGTCGCCGAAGCCGAGCATGTCGCAGGCGATCACCCGGTAGCGCTCGGCCAGTGGCTGCCAGAGGAGGTTCCAGTCCCAGGACGCCGTGGGGAAACCGTGCACCAGCAGCAGCGGAGCGCCGGTGCCGGCGCTCCAGTAGCGAATGCCGTGGCCGCGAAAGGTGAAGTCGCTGCCCTGCGCGCGCCAGTCGCGCAGGGCGATGCCGGCCAGCGCCATCAGTCGCGGTAGCCGGGGTTCTGCAGGTCCAGCTTGCGCAGCAGCGCCGGCCACGCCAGCGCGCCGCCCATGCCCTGCTTGCTCTTGGTCACCGCCGCGGCCATGGCGCGGGCGCCATCGAGGATCGGCTGCGGAATCAGGATCAGCTCCGCGCCGCCACCCTGAGCCAGCACCTGGATCTCGCAGGCGCGCTGCAGGGTGAACATCATCAGGAAGGTATCGGCGATGGTGCCCGAGCAGGTCAGCAGGCCGTGGTTGGGAAGAATCATGAAGTTGGCTTCGCCCAGGTCCGCCTGCAGCCGCGCCTTCTCGTCGTGATTGAGCGCCACGCCCTCGTAGCCGTGGTAGGCAAGGCTGGACAGGACGAACAGCGATTGCTGGGAAATCGGCAGCAGGCCCTGCTTCTGCGCGGAGACGGCGATGCCGGCGGCGGTGTGGGTGTGCAGCACGCACTCGACGTCGTGGCGCACTTCGTGGATGGCGCTGTGGATGGTGTAGCCCGCCGGGTTGATGTCGTAGGGGCTGTCCATCAGCTTCTTGCCCGACAGGTCCACCTTCACCAGGCTCGACGCGGTGATCTCATGGAACATCATGCCGTAGGGGTTGATCAGGAAGTCCTCGGTGCCGGGGACCTTGGCGGAGATGTGGGTGAAGATCAGGTCGTCCCAGCCCTGCAGGGCGATCAGCCGGTAGCAGGCGGCGAGGTCGACGCGGGTCTGCCATTCGGCGGCGGACACCTGGTCCCTGACGTTCACGGTGGGCAGCGGGTGAGCGGCGTGCATGATCGGTAGCCTCTTCGTTGTTGTTGTTCGATGGCGCAGTCTAGTCAGCGTGGCGGCGAATCGACTGTCACGGAACTGACAGTTGCCCCTGACAACGTCCGGCGAATGTTCTGCCATAAGCACAGGGCGATGATTCGCCTTGCGCGGGCAATTTCCCCACCTATAGTGGGCAAAGCCGGTTTCAGCCGCGCCCGCATTGCGCAGCGCCCGGTGACTCCCTCCAACAGCGCTATCCAGACGCTGCGGCAGCCCGCTCGCAGGTCAGGACTGGCGGAAGCGTGCCTGATCTTCATGCCTGCCCCGGCGCCGTCTCCGGCGTCTTCGCCCCAGCTGGAAACATTTCGCAATATCTTTTGCAACGCGTTCGACTTTTGCACCGCGCTCAAGCAGTACCCGGGAGTCGGGAGGAGACTCCAGTTCGGCCAACGAGGCAGCCGACGTGAAACGAACCGCCATCATGCAGCCCTATTTCTTTCCCTACCTGGGCTACTTCAGCCTGATCAAGCACACCGACCTGTTCGTCCTGTTCGACACCGTGCAGTACATCCACCACGGCTGGATCGAACGCAACCGCATCCTCAAGCACCAGGCCGGCTGGTCCTACATCCGCGTGCCGCGGATCAAGCACCACCGCCACGCGCTGATCAGGGACGTGCGCCTGGACAACCGCCAGGACTGGCGCCGCACCCTGTTCTCGCAACTGGATGTGTACCGCAAGGTCGCGCCCTACTACCGCGACGTGCGGGAAATGATCGCCGCCGCGCTGGACCACCCCTTCGAGGACATCGTCTCGGTGAACAAGACCACCCTGGAGGCGACCTGCGCCTACCTGGGCTTTGCGCGCCGGATGCCGGTGCTGTCGCAGATGGAGCTGTCGATGGAGCGGCCGACCGCGCCGGACGAATGGGCGCTGAACATCTGCAAGGCGCTGGGTGGCGTGGAGGAGTACTGGAACCCGCCGGGCGGCCAGAGCTTCTTCGACCGCAGCAAGTACCGCGATGCCGGGCTGACCCTGCGCTTCCAGGAGCCCAAGCTGCGCCCCTATGACCAGAAGCGCCCGACCTTCGAGGCGGGCCTGTCGATCATCGACGTGATGATGTTCAACTCCCCCGCCGAGACCTCGCGCATGCTCGACGCCTACGAGCTGAGCTGAGCGTCGCTTACAGGCACCAGGCCAGGAGCGGCGCCAGCAGCAGGTTGAACAGCCCGGTCAGGACCATCAGCAGGCCGGCCGCCGAGCCTTCCTCACCGCCGAACTCGTAAGCCCGGCTGGTGCCCGCACCGTGGGCGCCCACGCCCAACAGCGCGCCGCGGGCCAGGGCGGAGCGCAGCGGCAGCATTTTCATCAGCACGCCGCCGATCATCGCGCCGAACACCCCGGTGATCATCACGAAGGCCGCGGTCAGCGCCGGCACACCGCCCAAGTCGTGGGACATCTCCATGGCGAACGGCGTGGTGATCGAGCGCGGGATCAGCGACAGCGTCACCTGGCCGTCCAGCGCCAGCGCGTGGGCCAGTGCCCAGGAACTGCCGATGGCCATGCTCGAGCCGGCCAGCATGCCGGTCAGCAGCGCCGGCCAATGGCGGGCGAGCAAGGCGCGCTGCTGCCAGATGGGGATGGCGAAGGCCACGGTGGCCGGGCCGAGCAGCGCCACCAGCCAACTGGTGTCGCGGGCATAGTCGGCGTAGCGGACCTGCAGCGGAATCGCCAGAGCGAACAGCAACACCGGCACGAAGACGATGGGCGACAGCCAGTACTGCTGGAAACGGCGGTAGAGGGTACGGCTGAGCAGGTAACCGCCGAGGGTGACGGCCAACCAGAACAGGGCTTGCTTATCGAGGCTCATGGCGCGATCTCCAGCGGCACATCCACTCCACCGCCAGGGCGGTGGAAAGCATCACCATCACGGTGCTGGCGGTGATCACCAGCAGAATCTTCCAGCCCTCGCTGCGCAGCAGCGGGCCGTAGTCGAGCAGGCTCATCAACGCGGGGATGAAGAACAGCAGCATCTCCGCCAGCAACAGGCCGGCGCCGCCCTGCAGCAGGGCCGGGCGGATCGCCCCGCAGGCGAACAGCACCAGCAGCAGCGCCAGCCCGATGACGCTTCCCGGCACCGGCAGCCCGGTCAGGGCGGCGATCCAGCCGCCGATCCACCAGAAGGCGGCGAGGACGGCGAGTTCGAAGATCAGGCGGGCGGCACGGCGGAACATGGCGGCGATCTCGGTGCGTTGAGCGGATGAAGAAAATCGGTTGGGAATGGTGCAAAGCCTACTCCCGCGCCTATCATCCCCAAAGCGAATAGATCGAATCGGAGCCATTCCAGAATGGAATTCAAGCAACTGCGCACCTTCGCCGAAGTCGTGCGCCACGGCAGTTTCACCCAGGCGGCGGTGCACCTGAACGCCAGCCAGTCGGCGGTGAGCAAGCAGGTCGCGCAACTGGAGCAGAGCCTGCGTGTGCAATTGCTGGAGCGCAGCGGCCCGCACATCCGCCTGACCGCCGCCGGCGACGTGGTGCTGCGCCGCGCCGAAGACATGCTGCGCCTGCGCCGTGAATTGCGCACCGAACTGGACGACCTCACCCACCTGCACCGCGGCGAACTGCGCCTGGGCCTGCCGCTGCTGGGCGCCGACGCGCTGTTCGCCGGGCGCTTCGCCGAATACCGGCGGCGCTACCCGAACATCGACGTGCACCTGATCGAGGGCGGCAGCAAGACCATGGAGGAGATGGTCAGAAGCGGCGAACTGGAACTGGGCGGCGGCCTCACCCCGGACGACGCAGGCTTCGACTGGCAACCCTTCTGCAACGAACCGCTGGACGTGTTGCTGCCGTCGGGCCACGCACTGGCCGCCCGCGAGAGCCTGGAGTTGGCGGAACTCTCCGACACGCCCTTCCTGCTCTACCAGCAGAGCTTCACCCTCAACGACCGCCTGCTGCGCGCCTGCCGCGACGCCGGCTTCGAACCCAAGGAAGGCGGCCGCAGCGGGCAGGCGGATTTCCTCGGCGCGCTGGTCGCCGCCGGGCAAGGCGCGGTGCTGTTGCCGCGGGTGGTGGCGAAGGACCTGGAGCGACCGGGGCTGGTGCGCGTGCTGCTGAGCCAGCCGGACCTGCGCTGGGACATCAGCTTCATCTGGCGCCGCGACGCGTACCTGTCGAATGCCGCCAAAGCCTGGCTGGCGCTGATGGTGGAAATGCCGCTGCATCCCGAAAGTTCGGTGTGACGATGGCTCGCGAGCAAGGGCCAGGCGCCCCCCGCCCCTACGAAAAGCGCACCAGCGCTGACCTGTAGGAGCGGGCCACGCCCGCGATCCGCCGGCAGGGCCGGCGTTGGGGCGGATTCGCGAGCAAGGGCCAGGCGCCCCCCTCGGTCCTACGAAAATCGCGCCCTCGCTGACCTGTAGGAGCGGGCCACGCCCGCGATCCGCCGGCAGGGCCGGCGTTGAGGCGGATTCGCGAGCAAGAGCCAGGCGCCCCTCGGCCCTACGGTGGGCGCGAGGCCTGCGCCCCTCCGTAGGGCGCATAACGCGCCAGCGTTATCCGCCTCGCTGCCTGTCGATTGCCCCGAAGGCAATGCCTCAGCGGCGCAGGCGGGGCTTACGAACCCGAATCCTCCGACGAGAAATCGAAGGTGTCGAAAACGATCACGCCGGCCTGATCGTTGGGCAACTCGCCCTCGATGCGTCCGTCGGGCTGCTGGATCACCGTCATGCCTTCCGCAACCGTTCCGCCGTCCCCACGGCGCGCCACCTGGCCATTCACCGGGGTGAACAGCCAGGCGCCCGGCGCGCGGTCGCGCAGGGTGCGGTTGACCGACCGCACCTGGGTGCCGGCGGGATAGCTCATCCCGCCCAGAGTGAATTCCCGCGCGAGGTTGGCGCTCTCGAAGCCGAACAGTGTGCGCTTGCCGCCCAGCAGCAACGTGACGCCCGACAGCGGTAGCTGTGCCAGTTGCAGTGGCGCGTGCACGTCGATGCGCCAGACATCCGGGTCGCGCAGGCCATCGCCGTAGGTGGTGGTGTAGCGCATCAGCTCGCTGCCCGGCGGGATATCCAGGCCGGCCACGCGATTGCCCGCCGCCAGCTGGCAGCCCATTAGCAGGATGTCCGACTCCGCGCGCACCGCCAGGCGCAGCGGCGCCTCCGGCCCGCAGTGCCAGCCATCGAACGTGACGGGCGCGGCAAGGCGCAACTCGTGGACGGGCAACTCCACCGCCGGTGCCTGGTCGTCCCAGGTGGAGCTGAAGCGCACGGCGAGCGCGGCAATCCCGTGAACCGGTGTCGGCGCCGGGAACTCGACCTCATCAGCGGCCTGCCAGTCATGGGAGCCGGGCAACGACAGGCGCGTGCCGGCCGGCACGTCGAGACCGCGGATGCGCGCCGGCTCGCTGAGCGTCGGGTGGCGGGCCGCCTGCTCCTGCCGGCTCTCCCTACTGACCACCTGCCAGACATACGCCATGTAGGCCTGGGGCAGGCAGAGCACCAGCAGCACGACCAGCAGGCTCCAGCTGACGGCACGATGGCGCGCCCACCACTGGCGCGCGGAGCGAAACAGACACAGCACCAGCAGCCACAGCAGCAGGGCCAGAACGGCCAGGGCGGACACACCGAGCGTGACCAGCAGGGCCGGGGAAAACAGCGGTACCGGGATCATCCTTGTCCCTCAGAGCAGATCGGTGAACTCCATCAGGCGCGGCCATTCACGCTGCGCCTGGCTATCGTCGGCGAGCAACCTGAAGCCGGCGAACTCGAAAGCTGGCGACACGGTGCAGCCCACCAGCACGTAATCGCCCTGGCAGCGCGCGGCCTGCCAGGCATGGGCGGGCACGGCGCGTTGCGGCAGGCTGCCCTCGCCCACCGGGCCGAGGGTCTCGCGGCGCACGGCGGCGTCCGGCTGCTCGGCGATCAACAACTCCAGCGCGCTGCCTTCGTGGAAGTGCCAGAGCTCGTCGGCGTCCACCCGGTGCCAGCGGCTGACGGTGCCCGCCGGCAGCAGGAAGAGAATCGCCGATGATTGCGGCCGTCCGCCGGCATCCGCCAGCCGCGATTCGAACACCCGCCGGTAGAAGCCGCCCTCGGGGTGCGGGGCGAGCTGCAGGGTGTCGATCAGGTAACGGGCGCGGGGATGCATCAGGCCTTCAGCGCGGCGATGAACTCGGCCAGCCAGGGCTCGGAGTCGGTTTCCTGGTCCACCGTCTCGCTGCCATCCAGGCGCAGCATGGGCACCACTTCCCGCACGCCCAATTCGGCGAACAGCTCGCGCACCTGCTCGCCGCCCCCGCAGTAGGTATCGCCGTAGCTGGAATCGCCCAGCGCCAGCACGGCGCCGGGGCGGCCGCGCCAGTCGGCCGGCAGGCGGTCGCGGATGCTGTGGAACAGCGGCTGGAAGCTGTCGGGCAAATCGCCCATGCCGGTGGTGGCGGTCACCACCAGGAAGGCCTCGGGGGCGAAGGCGAGCATGGCGTCCAGGGTGGCGCGCGGGTCGTACCAGGCCTCGAAACCGGCGGCTTCGAGCAGGCGCTTGGCGTGGCGCGCGACTTCTTCGGCGGTGCCGTAGACCGAGCCGGACACAATGGCGACTTTCATGTTCACTCCCACAAGGCAAGACAAGGCCGCCCATTATGCCCCATCCGTGCCGCACCGCGCCGGGGCTGGTATAGTTTTGCCCTACCCGGCCGCTAGGACATTGTCCGCCGCGGCGCCCCCCAGTGGATTTTCGCGAGGCGCGCATGGGCCAGACCCCAGCCCCCATCCTGATCACCGGCGCCAGCCAGCGTATCGGCCTGCACTGCGCCAGGCGCCTGCTGCAGGAGGGTCAGCCGGTGATCGTGACCTATCGCCAGGACAAGCCCGGCATCGCCGAACTGCGCGAACTGGGCGCCACCTGCCTGCACGCCGAACTGGCCGACGAGGCCGGCATCCTCGCCTTCATCGACGAGCTGAGCGCCCGCACCGAGCGCCTGCGCGCGATCATCCACAACGCCTCGGCGTGGATCGGCGACACGCCCGGCGAAGAAGCCCAGGTCTTCGAGTCGCTGTTCCGCCTGCACATGCTCGCGCCCTACCTGATCAACCTGCGCTGCGCGCCGCTGCTCGAACGCGACGCCGCCGCACGCGGCGCCCCGGCGGACATCATCCACCTTTCCGACGACGTCGCCCGCAAGGGCAGCGCCAACCGCATCGCCTACTGCGCGAGCAAGGCCGGCCTGGACAACCTCACCCTGTCCTTCGCCGCCAGCCTTGCGCCGCGCATCAAGGTCAACGGCATCGCGCCGGCACTGATCCTGTTCAACGAAGGCGACGACGACGCCTACCGCGCCCGTACCCTGGCGAAATCCGCCATGGGCATCGAGCCCGGCCCGGACGTGATCTACCAGAGCGTGCGCTACCTGCTCGACAGCCCCTACGTGACCGGCACTACCCTCACCGTCAACGGCGGCCGGCATCTCAAATGACCCGCCCGGCGCGGGCGCGAGGAACTCCCACCATGATCGACGACATGTCTCACCAGTACCGTGAGATTCTCAAGGGACTCGGCGAAGACCCGACCCGCGAAGGCCTGCTGGACACGCCCAAGCGGGCGGCCAAGGCCATGCAGTACCTCTGCCACGGCTACGGCCAGACGCTGGAGGAAATCGTCAACGGCGCGTTGTTCGCCTCGGACAATGACGAAATGGTCATCGTCAAGGACATCGAGCTGTACTCGCTGTGCGAACACCACCTGCTGCCCTTCATCGGCAAGGCCCACGTGGCGTACATTCCCACCGGCAAGGTGCTGGGCCTGTCGAAGGTGGCGCGCATCGTCGACATGTTCGCGCGCCGCCTGCAGATCCAGGAAAGCCTGACCCGGCAGATCGCCGAGGCGGTCCAGCAGGTCACCAGCGCCGCCGGCGTGGCGGTGGTGATCGAGGCGCAGCACATGTGCATGATGATGCGCGGGGTGGAGAAGCAGAACTCGGTGATGAACACCTCGGTGATGCTCGGCGCCTTCCGCGCCTCCAACACCACCCGCCAGGAATTCCTGCAACTGATCGGACGGAGCAAGTGACATGACGCAATTGCAGCCGGGCATGGCGCGAATTCGGGTCAAGGACCTGCGCGTACGCACCTATATCGGCATCAAGGAAGAGGAAATCCTCAACAAGCAGGATGTGCTGATCAACCTGACCATCCTCTACCCGGCGGCCGACGCGGTGCAGGTCAACGACATCGAGCATGCGCTGAATTACCGCACCATCACCAAGGCGATCATCGCCCACGTCGAGGAAAACCGCTTCGCCCTGCTCGAGCGGCTGACCCAGGAACTGCTCGACCTGGTCATGGCCAACCCGGCCGTGCGCTACGCCGAAGTGGAAGTGGACAAGCCCCACGCCCTGCGCTTCGCCGAGTCGGTATCCATCGCCCTGGCCGCCCAGCGCTGAGCCACGCCTGCCACCCTGCACGCCCGTGCCAGTCGGCCAACGGGCGTTGCTGGCAGATCGCCCGCCTCTTAGAATCTCGCCAGCCCCGCCATGCGCCTGCGATGCGCCACAGTGAGAAACCTGCCATGACCGAGCCGATGAACCTGACCGACGAGCAGCGCACCGAACTGGAAGCCGCCGCGTTCCGCACCCTGGTGCAGCACCTGCGGACCCGCAAGGACGTGCAGAACATCGATCTGATGAATCTTGCCGGGTTCTGCCGCAACTGCCTGTCCAAGTGGTACAAGGCCGCGGCGGACGACATGGGCCTGCCGGTCAGCCCCGACCAGGCCCGCGAAGAGATCTACGGCATGCCTTACGCCGAATGGAAGGCCAAGTACCAGACGGACGCCTCGCCCGAACAACAGGCGGCCTTCGATAACGCGAAGAAACACTAAGAGTTTGCCTTGATGACCCTCAACGATTTCCGCTCGCGCCTGCGCAGCGAGCAGCACCTGTTCACCGATACCCTGGCGTACATCGCCGAGCACTACAGCTACACCCCCAGCGCCTTCACCAACGGCAGCGTGGAAAACCCCGCCGGGCAGAACGAAGGTTCCTGCAAGACCCTGGGTTTTGCCATTCTCGAGGGGCTGAGCGAAGAAGAGTCGCTGCTGGCCTTCGGCGAGCACTACCGCGCCGTGCGCGACAATCCCGAAGGCACCGACCACGCCAACATCCGTGCCTTGCAGGTCACCGGCCTGGCCGGCGTCAACTTCGAACGCCAACCGCTGTCGCGTCGCGGCTGAGGTTCTTCCGCTCCATGAAAAAGCCCCGCATCAGCGGGGCTTTTTTCTTGGAACATCGGACCGGAGCTCCCCTGTGGGAGCGCGCCACGAGCGCGATCGCGGGCATGGCCCGCTCCTACAACGGGCATCGGTGCCGGGAGCTGAATGGGCGTCGGTTCGGCAGTACGCATGGCGCCAAATATGGTAGGAGCGAGCTTGCTCGCGAACCGCACAACTCCGTGCCTGGCAGGTTCGCGAGCAAGCTCGCTCCTACGAAGTCTCCGAGTGGGCAAGAAAAAGGCCCCGCAAGCGGGGCCCCTTCCTGCACGCCGGCTCTTCGGGCCGTTACAGGGAATCCAGGTAACGCTCCACATCCAGCGCGGCCATGCAGCCGGCGCCGGCGGAGGTGATCGCCTGGCGGTAGACGTGGTCGGCCACGTCGCCGGCGGCAAAGACACCGGGAATGCTGGTCGAGGTGGCATTGCCGTCACGGCCGCCGTTGACCACCAGGTAGCCGTCCTTCAGCGCCAGTTGGCCTTCGAACAGCGAGGTATTGGGCGTGTGGCCGATGGCGACGAACAGGCCATCGACAGTCAGCTGCGAGGTCTCGCCATCGTTGTGGCGCAGGCGCACGCCGGTAACGCCCATGTCGTCGCCCAGCACCTGCTCCACCTGGGCATTCAGGCGCAGCTCGATCTTGCCTTCGGCGATGCGCGCCCGCAGTTTGTCCTGCAGGATCTTCTCGGCGCGGAAGCTCTCGCGGCGGTGCACCAGGGTGACCTTGCTGGCGATGTTGGCCAGGTACAGCGCCTCCTCCACGGCGGTGTTGCCGCCGCCCACCACGGCCACCTCGCGGTTGCGGTAGAAGAAGCCGTCGCAGGTGGCGCAGGCGGATACGCCCTTGCCCATGAACGCCTCTTCCGAGGGCAACCCCAGGTAACGCGCGCTGGCGCCGGTGGCGATGATCAGCGCGTCCGCGCTGTAGGTGCCGCTGTCGCCCTTGAGCACGAAGGGCTTGCCAGCCAGATCCACGGCGTGAATGTGGTCGAAGACTATCTCGGTCTCGAAGCGTTCGGCATGCTCCTGCATGCGCTGCATCAGCGCCGGGCCGGTCAGGCCGTGGGGGTCGCCCGGCCAGTTGTCGACCTCGGTGGTGGTGGTCAGCTGGCCGCCCGCCTGCATCCCGGTGATCAGCAACGGCTTGAGGTTGGCGCGGGCGGCATAGACCGCGGCGCTGTAGCCGGCGGGCCCGGAACCCAGAATGATGACGCGCGCGTGACGATCGGACATGACAGTCTCCAGTGCTGAGGTGGATGAGTCGGGCAAAGAAAAGGGAGCTGCCAAAGCACCAGGGGGAAGGTTGGGAGGGCGGCAGCTCCACGTAAAGGTTTCTTGCGCGGTCCGCATGGCCCGGAGACCGTGGGCAATGCGGTGTGACCCAAGTCACAGTTCGCATTGTCCTGCAGAACGCTGGAAATCCCTTGAGATAAGTCAGGGATTTCCGCAGTCGCCCGTCGCTCCTTGAGATAGGTCAGGGTGCGGCGGATCGACCCTCGAACTCGTTCGATAGCAGATGGCGCGCAGCTTACCGCCGCCACCGCGTCCTGCTGAAATGCCCAATCTCAATGCCCTCCATAGGCTGCCCCTATGCAGCGGGCACCCACGTGCCTGGATGGCTAGACTCAAGAAAAAAGGTCACCCGAACCACCATGAACCTTCGCGCCCGCCTGCTGTGGCTGTGCCTGCCCCTGTTCGTCGCGAGCCTCGGCGGGGTCTGGCTGCTGTCGGACATGATCCTGCTCGACCGCTTCGACCGCGGCGACCGCCAGCGCCTGGCCGACGAGGTGCGCATCGTGCATAACCGCGTCGCCTACGAGAAACAGCGCAACCTCGACATCGTCCACAGCTACGCCTGGTGGGACGCCAGTTACCAGTTCATGCACCAGCCGCAGTCGCGCTTCGTCGAGGACAACCTGGACCAGGACCTGCTGGGCATCCTCGGCTTCGACTACGTCCTCTACGTCGACCGCAGCGGGCAGATCCTCGCCCAGCAGTGGAAGCTCGACGAACTGGGCAAACGCTTCCCCCAACAACCGGTGCCCACGCCTGACCAGCTGCGCCGGAACATCCTGCGCACGGCCCTGGAACTGGGCGCGCTGAAGATCGATGGCGACCCGCGCCACAGTCTCGACCAGTTGCTGCAGATCGACGGCATCCCGCAGCTGCTGCTCAGCTACCCCATCAGCAACACCGCCGGCACCGCCGAGCCCGCCGGTGCGGTGATCGTTGGCGTGCTGCTCGACCAGGAGCGCATGTCCAACCTGCAGACGCAGATGGGCGCGAGCCTGCGCCTGGTGCAGGACGAGGTGAAAGGCAACGACTGGCGCACCCTCAACATCCCCACCGGGCGCGGCGCCACCTTGATCAGTCCGCGGCGCCTGCTGGACGAGAACAGCCAGCAGATGTCGCTGCTCTACCTCGATTCCCTCGGCCGGCCGCAGCTGCGCCTGGAACTCACCAGCCCGCGCCCCTTGTACCAGCAGGGGCAGCAGGCCGTGCGCCTGTTCCTCTACCTGACCCTCGCCCTGCTCGGCGGCGCCATCCTGCTCGCCTACGTGGCCCTGGAGTTCCGCATCATCCGCCGCGTCACCACCATGAACCGCGAGGTCGCGGTCATCGGCCAGGACGACACGCCCTCGCGCCTGAGCCCGCAGGGCGCGGATGAACTGGGCCAGCTCGCCCACGAAATGAACGACATGCTCGACCGCCTGGAACAGAGCGAGGCGCGCGACCGGGCGATCCTCGATGCGATCCGCGACGGCTTCTTCGAGATGGACACCCGCGGCATCATCCGCACCCTCAACCCGGCGCTGTGCCGCATGCTCGGCTACAGCGCCGAGCAACTGGGCGGCCAGCATTTCGGCATCCTGCTGCAGGAGGCGGACCTGCTGCGCGCCCGCAGCCTCTACGAGCAGGCCCGCGACGACGAACAGGAAACCACCTTCTCCGCGCCCTTCAAGCGCCGCGACGGCCGGCTGGTCAACTGCGAGACGCGACTCTCGGCGATCCGCGACGCCCAGGGCGAATTCCAGGGCTTCCGCGGCATCCTGCGCGACATCAGCGACCAGGTGGCGTACCAGAAGCAGCTCCTGGACTTGGCCTTTCGCGACACCCTCACCCAACTGGGCAACCGCAAGGCCTTCAACGAGCAACTGCCACGGGCGATCGCCAACAGCAACCGGGTGGCCTTGCTGTACATCGACCTGGACCGCTTCAAGCAGGTCAACGACCGCTTCGGCCACGCCATCGGCGACGCCCTGCTCAGTACCGTCGGCGAACGCATGCGCGGCAGCCTGCGCCAGCCGGACCAGGCCTTCCGCCTGGGTGGCGACGAGTTCGCCGTGCTGCTGGAGAACGCCGAACCGGACCAGGCCGACGCCCTGGGCCTGCGCCTGCTGGCCGTGCTCGGCACGCCCTACCACCTGGGCGGCCAGGTGATCGACTTCGTCACCCCCAGTATCGGCATCGCTCTCTACCCGCAGGACGCCGGCGACGCCGACGCCCTCACCCGCGCCGCCGACATCGCCATGTACCAGGCCAAGCAGGAACGCAACCGCTGCCACCGTTACACGGCGGCCTGAGCACCGCCGCGAGAACACATACCCGGCAAAACAGACGGCTCGCCGGCCGTCCGCCGGGTCTGCTAAGGTCGCCTACGGTTCAACCCTGGAGATGCCGATGTCCACCCTGAGCGGCCCGCAATACCTCAGCGAAGGCCTGAAACTGATGATGCGCCCCGGCCTGCGGCTGTTCGTCCTGCTGCCCCTGAGCATCAACATCCTGCTGTTCGTCGGGCTGATCGGCTTCGCCGTCAACCAGTTCAGCCATTGGGTCAACGCCCTGATGCCGACCCTGCCCGAGTGGCTGAGCTTCCTGCAGTTCATCCTCTGGCCGTTGTTCGTCGTGCTGGTGCTGCTGATCGTGTTCTTCACCTTCACCCTGCTGGCCAACCTGATAGCCGCGCCGTTCAACGGCTTCCTCGCGGAAAAGGTCGAAGTGGTGGTGCGCGGCAAGGACGATTTTCCCGCCTTCAGCTGGGCCGAGCTGATGGCCATGGTGCCGCGCACCATCGGCCGCGAACTGCGCAAGCTCGGCTACTTCCTGCCGCGCGCCATCGGCCTGTTCATCCTCAGCCTGATCCCCGGCCTGAACCTGATCGCCACCCCGCTGTGGCTGCTGTTCGGCGTGTGGATGATGGCCGTGCAGTACATCGACTACCCGGCGGACAACCACAAGCTGGGCTGGAACGAGATGCTCGCCTGGCTGCGCGAGCGGCGCTGGGCGTGCATGGGCTTCGGTGGCATCACCTACCTGGCGCTGCTGATCCCGGTGGTCAACCTGGTCGCCATGCCCGCCGCCGTGGCCGGCGCGGTGCTGTTCTGGGTGCGCGAAGGTGGCGAAAACGCCCTGGTGAAATGACCGGGCGCCGCAGCTGAGCGGCTGTCACCGATCGATCATCGCACTGTCATCGGCGCGCCACCGCGCGCCATGACACTGCGAGCATGACCACGACTCCCCTGCGCATTGCGCTGATCAGCGAAACCTTTCCACCGGAAATCAACGGTGTGGCCAACACCCTCGGCCGCCTGGCGTCAGGGCTGTTGCGTCTCGGCCACCAGATCCAGGTCGTGCGCCCGCGCCAGCAGGGCGACGAAGGCCGCCACAGCGACAGCGAACTGGTGCTGACCCGCGGCTGGCCGCTGCCCGGCTACCCTGGCCTGCAATGGGGCCAGTCGTGCCTGCACAAGCTGTTGCGCCACTGGAAGAACCTGCCCCCGGACGTGCTCTACATCGCCACCGAAGGCCCGCTCGGGCTGGCCGCCCTGCGCGCCGCGCGGCGTTTGCACATCCCGGTGATCAGCGGCTTCCACACCAATTTCCAGCAGTACAGCGCGCACTACGGCTTCGGCCCGCTGATGCGCCTGGTGACCCTGTACCTGCGCTGGTTCCACAACCGCACCCAGCAGACCCTGGTGCCCAGTGCGAGCCAGTCCCTGGAACTGCAGCGGCGTGGCTTCGAGCGCCTGGCGCAGCTCTCGCGCGGCGTCGACAGCCAATTGTTCAACCCCGCCCGGCGCGATGAAGCGCTGCGCCGCGAATGGGGGCTGGGCGAGCGCGACATCGCCGTGCTGCACGTCGGCCGGCTGGCGGCGGAGAAGAACCTGTCGCTGCTGGGCAGCAGCTTTCGCGCGCTGTGCGCGGCGCACCCGCAACTCAGGCTGCGCCTGGTGATCGTCGGCGACGGCCCGCAACGCAACGCGCTGCGCAAGGAGTTGCCGGATGCGCTGTTCTGCGGTCTGCAGCGCGGCGAGGAACTGGCCCGGCACTACGCCAGCGGCGACCTGTTCCTCTTTCCCAGCCAGTCGGAAACCTTCGGCAACGTGGTGCTCGAAGCGCTCGCCTCAGGCCTGGCCGTGGTGGCCTTCGACCAGGCCGCGGCCGGCCAGCACATCCGCCATGGGCACAACGGCGTGCTCGGCGTGCCAGGCGAGGACCAGAGTTTCTTCGAGGCGGCGAGCTGGCTGCTGGAGGACCCCGAGCGCCTGCGCCGGGTGCGCCTGAACGCGCGTCACCACGCCATTCACCAGGCGTGGGACACGGTCATCGAGCGCTTCGAAGGGTATCTGCAGGAAGCCTGCCGCACCGCGTTGCCGGGGAGGAACCCTGGCGGCCTGGGCCATCCTGAAGCGCACAAGTAGCGATCAGGCGAACGGCTTGGGCTCGGCGGCGAACGACAGGCTCATGGCGCCAGCGCCGAGGTTGATGCCGCCAGTGGGGCTGAGCATCGCCAGGTGCACCTGGATGCCCTTCGCCTCGCAGGCATCCTCCAGCGCCGCGAAACCGGGCAGATCGCGCAGGGCGGACGGGTCGCCGGCATAGCTCAGGCACATCTGCGGAGCCAGCAACTCGCCCGCCTCGACCCGCGCACGGGCGAAGTTGAGCAGTCGCTCGGCGGATTTCTCGTAGTTCGGCGACACCGACACCGGCTTGTCCTCGCCCTGCACCAGGCTGAGCACCGGTTTCATGTCGAGCATCGAACCGATGCCGAGGAAGGCGCCACGCAGACGGTCACCGATGCTGCTGCGGTCGCCCTTCTGGAAGCCGCGGCGACGGATGTGCCCCAGGTCGCTGGCGACCAGGAAGGTGTTCATCTGCTGGCTGAGCTGTTCCAGGCGGGTGCGCACGGCGTTGGGATGCTGGTCCTCGCCGAGCAGGCGCACGCCTTCGGCGGCCAGCACGGCAAGGCCGGCGAACACCGTCTGGCTGTCGATCACCCGCAGCGCGAACGGCCCGGCGATGCCGGCAGCGGCGCGGCGTTCCTTGTAGCTCTGCAGCAGGCTGAAGGAGGCCTGGGTGGCGTTCTCGAAGATCGGGCTGCGCTGGCGGGTCACGGTCAGGCAGATCACGTAGTCGAAGTCGGTGACCAGTTGCTCGAGGAACCAGTCATGGGTCTGCGCCGGCGTCAGCGGTTCGCTGCCGTCTTCGGGGCCGACCTTGGGCAGGTCCTGGGAATAGAAGCGGAGGGTGGTGTCGGGATCGCGGTCATCGATGATGCGACGCTCGCCCACGCGGATACCGATGGGCAGCACGCGAATGTTGTTGGCAGCAAGAAATTCCGGGGGAAGGTCGCAGGTTGCATCGACCACCAAGCCGATCCGCATGTCTTACTCCTATGGCCGTCTCCCGGCCTATTGTTGTGTGAACGCGGTCATACTCTGCCCGTTTCGGACTGGGAAGTCAGCATGCGGAAAGGTGGGTCTCGGAAAAGATTTGTAAACGCCTAGGACGGTGCTTTCAGACCATTCAAGCAATCAATAATCCGCCATAAACGAGACGCTATCTGTAGGAACGAGCTTGCTCGCGAACATGGCCAGCAGCAGGGTCGGTTCGCGAGCAAGCTCGCTCCTACGAAAAGCAAAAAAGCCCCTGGCACCGTCGGCGCCAGGGGCTTTTCATTTCACTGCGCGAATCAGGCCAGCGACGTCAGCGCCTCGCGGCTGAACGGCTTGATGTCGGCCAGGCGGCCGTCACGCACTTTCACCGCCCAGTCCGGGTCGACCAGCAAGGCGCGGCCGACGGCGACCAGGTCGAACTCTTCCTTGTTCAGGCGCTCCAGCAGGCCATCGATGCCCGACGGCTGGGCGACTTCCTCGGTGTTGCCGAAGAAGGCCAGGAACTCGCTGCCATCCAGGCCGACGTTGCCCACGGTGATGGTCGGCTTGCCGGTGAGCTGGCGGGTCCAGCCGGCCAGGTTGAGGTCGGAGCCTTCGAATTCCGGAATCCAGAAGCGGCGGGTGGAGCAGTGGAAGATGTCCACGCCGGCATCCGACAGCGGCTTGAGGAAGGCTTCCAGCTCCTCGGCGGTCTGCACCAGGCGGGCGCTGTAGTCCTGCTGCTTCCACTGGGAGAAGCGGAAGATGATCGGGTAGTCCGGGCCCACGGCCGCGCGCACGGCCTGGATCAGCTCGATGGCGAAGCGCGAACGGTTGGCCAGGCTGCCGCCGTACTCGTCGGTGCGCTTGTTGCTGCCGTCCCAGAAGAACTGGTCGATCAGGTAGCCGTGGGCGCCGTGGATTTCCACGCCATCCATGCCGATGGCCTTGGCGTCGCGGGCGGCCTGGGCGAAGGCGGCGATGACTTCCTGGATATCGTCCTTGGTCATCTCATGGACCAGCACGGTGCCGTCCTTTTCCTTGCCGCTGGGGCCGTAGCCCGGAACGCTGGCGTCCGGCTCGGTGCCCAGGCGGCGCACAGCGCCGACGTGCCACAGCTGCGGGACAATCTTGCCGCCTTCGGCGTGCACGGCGTCGACCACCTGCTTCCAGCCGGCCAGGGCGTCTTCACCATGGAAGCGCGGCACGTTCGGGTAGCCGTTGGCGGCCTTGTGGTTGACCGTGGTGCCTTCGGTGACGATCAGGCCGACGCCAGCGGCGGCGCGGCGGCGGTAGTACTCCACCACCTGGGCGTGGGGAACGCCGCCCGGGGAGAAGTTGCGGGTCATCGGCGCCATCACGACGCGGGTAGGCAGTTCCAGGCCGCCCAGGCGGAAGGGCGAGAACAGGGTATCGACGGATGCAGTCATTGCAGTCTCCATGACGACCAGGCGACCGGTCGTCTCATTCTTGGATAAAAAGGCCGATGAAGGTTGGGATGACTCAGGCAGTTCAGGCCTGAAGCAGGTGCTCCAGGCGCTCGATAAAACGTTCCACAGGGCGTAGCGAGGCGCTGACTTTCATCCGCGCCAGAACGCCCTGCCAGGCGTTGCCGATGAACTCGGCGAGGGACTCGACGTTCTCCGTCGCCGGCAGCTCACCGGCGCGCTGGGCGTCGGCCAGGCAGGCGCGCAGGGTGTCGATGGACTGCTGCAGGATGCCGTCCACACGCTCGGCGATAGCCGGTGACAGTTCGGCCATTTCGAAGCTCAGGCTGCCGATGAAGCAGTGGTACTCGAGCTTCTCCTGGCGGGCGAAGTGCGCCAGCAGTTCGCGGTAATAGGTGAGGATGCGCGCGCGCGGCCCCAGCGCCGGGTTGCCGAGCGCCTCGGCGTAGCGGGCCAGGCGCGGCGCATACAGGTGCTCCAGCGCCTGCAGGGCGAAATCTTCCTTGCTCTGGAAGTAGTGATAGAAGGAGCCCTTGGGGATGCCGGCGGCCTGGACGATGTCCTGCACGCCGGTACCGTGGTAGCCGCTGCGGGTCATCGCCAGGGAGCCCTTGGCGAGGATCAGGTCGCGCTTGTCGAGTCGGATGCTGTTCATGGGCGCAAGAATATGACCGGTCGTCTCGCTTTTGCCAGCACCATTGATCGCAGTGATTTTCCATCAGAAATGGTTCGGCGCATTGCCCGGCTATGCAGGCGTTCTGTCCAGCAGTTCAGCGACACCTTCCTGGAGCAGCTCGCGCAAACGCTCGACCACCGGGTCCGGCTCGGCGTCGCCACGATGCAGGCACAGGCCCAGCGGCGCCATCGCCGGCAGGCCGGCGCGTTCAGCATCCAGCCGCGCGACGCTGGCCGGCAAGCCGATGGGGGTGCGCAGGCCGATGCCCAGCCCCGCCCCGACCGCCGCCCAGATACCGGACAAGCCGGCGCTGGTGAACGCCACGCGCCAGGCGATGCCGGCCCGATCCAGCGCGGCGGTGGCCGCACTGCGCAACAGGCACGGCGCCTCCAGCATCACCAGCGGCAACGGCTGCGCGCCAGGGACCGGCAGCGCATCGGGCGCGCCGATCCAGCACTGCGCCACCGCGCCGATGCGTTCCATGTGCGCCGTGCGCTCGCCGGTCTCCCAGGCTAGCGCCAGGTCGAGCGCGCCATCACGCACGCCGTCGATGAGCTGCTGATTGCGCGCCGTGCGGACTTCGATACGCACCTTTGGGTGGGCGCGGGCGAAGCGCGCCAGCACGGCGGGCAGCAGGGTTTCACCGAAGTCTTCCTGCAGGCCGAGGCGCACCCGGCCTTCCAGTGCGCCGCCGCGCAAGGCGCCGGCCGCTTCGTCGTTCAACTCCAGCAGGCGGCGGGCGTAGGCCAGCAGCGTCTCGCCCGCTTCGGTCAGCGCCATGCCCCGCCCTTCGCGGCGTAGCACCGGGGTGCCGGCCTGCTCCTCGAGCTTCTTCAACTGGGCACTGACCGCAGACGTGGAACGTCCCAGGCGATCCGCCGCGCGAGCGAAACTGCCCAGCTCGATGCCGGTGACGAAAGTCCGCAGTACATCCAGGTCGAAGTTCACGCGCGCCATGGCAACCATCCCAATTATTCGAACTATCGATCAAATATTTCCCGATTTTCCGAATCAACTTGCCGAGCTAGCCTGAACTCGTCAAGCCACAGAAGAGGAACGGCACCATGGCATTTCCACCCCAGGCGTCCCCCGACCTGCATCGCCGGGCGCCGAAGCTGGCGCAGCTCACCGACGAGGTGTTGTTCGGCGATCTCTGGCAACGCCCCCAGCTCAAGCCCCGGGAGCGCAGCCTGGCCACCGTCGCCGCCCTGGTGGCGATGGGGCGCCTGGAGCAGTTGCCGTTTCACCTGCAGTTGGCCCGCGACAACGGCCTGACCCACGAGGAACTGGTCGAGCTGATCACCCACCTGGCGTTCTACAGCGGCTGGCCGACGGCCGCTTCCGCTCTCAACCGTCTCGAAGAGGAATGACACCATGCCGACCGTCCGCATCTCCCTGCGCAAGGGCAAGCAAGCCGAGTACCTGCGCCAGCTCGCCGACACCGTCTACGACGCCATGCACGACGCCTTCAACGTGCCCGAGGGCGACCAGTTCGTGATGATCCACCAGCACGAGGCGGAGGAATTCGTCTTCAACCGCCACTACCTGGGCGGCCCGCGCAGCGACGATTTCGTGCTGATCGCCATCACCATCGGCCGCCCGCGGGACTCGCAGACCAAGCAGGCGTTCTACCGCCGGTTGAACGCACTGCTGGGCGAGCGGCTGGGCATCGCCAGCGAGGACGTGATGGTGCAGATCACCACCAGCGAGGCGGACGACTGGTCCTTCGGCGGCGGGCGCATGGGCGTACTGACGCGCCCCGATGCGCTCAGTGCCAGCTGACGCGCTGCTCCAGCGGGAAACGCAGGCGCGGGTTGTAGACGCCATTGTCGGCGGCCCGCCCGGCGGCCAGCAGCATGATCGGCACCGCGCGCGGGGGAATCTGCAGCACCTTGCGCAGCCGCACTTCGTCGAAGCCTTCCATCGGGCAGGTGGCGTAGCCGTGGCTCTGCAGGGCGAGCATCAGGTTCTGCGCCGCCAGCGCGGTGGACTTCACCGCCCACAGGCGCATCTGGGCGTGGCTGTTGGGCTGGCGCATCAGGGCGCGGCGCAGGCCGACCACCGCGTAGAGAGCGCGCTTGAACAAGCCGCGCAGGCCAAATGCGCCCTGGTTGTACTGGAACGGCGCGGTGCGCTGGTAGAAGTCGCGCACCTTGTCCGGGACCTGCGGCTCCGGCCACTGGTCGAGGATCGCCGCACAGGACTCGCGCCAGGTGTCCGGGCGCGCCAGCACGGCGATCAGCACCGGCGCCGTGCGCGCCGCGTTCTGTCCCAGGCACACCGGCACCAGCTGCCGTCGCAGCTCGGCATCGCGGATCACCTGGAAACTCCACGGCTGCAGGTTGCAGGCATTGGGTGCCAGCACCGCCTGCTCCAGGCAGTCGCGCAGGACCGCGTCGGGCACCGGCTCGGCGAGGAAGCGGCGCACCGCGCGGCGCTGCTCGATCAGGGCGCGCAAGGCGTCGGGCGTGGCGGGCAGGCAAGCGGATTCGGCAGCGAAACGGCTCATGGCAGGCTCCGGAAGCAGGTCGCCCGATTAAGCCGCCCCGACGGGCGAGGAACAAGACGCAGGGTAGAAATGCCGGCGGGATTGGCGCAAGCGCCCTCTCCCGCCGGCGAGGTCAGGCGGCGCCCAGCGCCTTCTCGATGGCGTGCACCAGCGCCGGATCATCCGGCGTGGTGCGCGGGCTGAAGCGCGCCAGCACGCGGCCGTCCGGGCCGAGGAGGAACTTCTCGAAGTTCCAGGTGATGTCGCCGGGGAACTCGGCGCCCTCGCCCGCCAGCAGGCGGTACAACGGATGACGCTCGGAGCCGTTGACCTCGAGCTTGGCCGACATCGGGAAGCTGACCCCGTAGTTCAGCGCGCAGAACGACTGGATCTCGGCTTCGCTGCCCGGCTCCTGCCCGGCGAACTGGTTGCACGGCAGGCCCAGTACCACGAACCCCTGATCCTTGTACTGCTGGTAGAGCTTCTCCAGACCGGCGTACTGCGGGGTCAGGCCGCATTTCGAGGCGACGTTGACCACCAGCACGACCTTGCCCTTGAGCGGGGCCAGCGGCAGATCCTGGCCGTCGAGACCATGCAGCGTCAGATCGTGAAAAGCGCTCATTGCTTGCTCCTTGAAGAAGTAGGCACACCGTGCCCGCGCAGGGAGCGGACAACGCGTCCGTCGTGCTGCGCAATCCCAGTCGATGCGGGAAAAATGCCCTGGCATTCATTGCAATAACAGCGACTTGCAAGAGAAAGGCGCCCGAAGGCGCCTTTCCCGATTGAGCTTAGCAGCTCCCTGATGGCTTCACCCGGTCGATGGGCGACCGGTGACAGCGATCAGTGGTGATGACCACCTTCGCCATGGATGTGGCCATGGGCGACTTCTTCGGCGGAAGCGTCGCGGATGTCGACCACTTTCACCTTGAAGTTCAGGCGCTGGCCGGCCAGCGGGTGGTTGCCGTCGACGGTCACGTCGTCGCCGTCGATGTCACGGATGGTGACGATCTGCATGCCGCCGTCCGGAGCGGAGGCGTGGAACTGCATGCCGACTTCCAGCTCGTCCACGCCTTCGAACATCTCGCGGGTCAGGGTGGCGACCAGCTCGGCGCTGTATTCGCCATAGGCGTCGGCCGGCTCGACGGTCACGTCCAGCTGGTCGCCGACCTGCTTGCCTTCCAGGGCCTTTTCCAGGCCGCCGATGATGTTGTGGGCACCGTGCAGGTAGACCAGCGGAGCGCCGCCGGCGGAGCTGTCGATGACCTCACCTGCGTCGTTGGTCAGGGTATAGTCGATGGAAACCGCCTTGTTGGCCGCGATCTGCATGGTTCGAAACCTATCCGATATAGAAGTTGAGCGCCTAAGTTTACGCGGCGACGCCCCCGAATGCGACCCGAAGACGGACGGACGGGATAACGGGGGCCCGCCGCGCCTGCTTGACTTTCATCAGGACGAGGACGGCCACTGGGTGGCAGTCTTGTCCTGCGGCCACACCCAGCACCTGCGCCACCAGCCGCCCTGGCAGTCGCGGCCCTGGGTGCTGGACCCGCAGCAGCGCATGGCGCAGATCGGCCGCGAGTTCCCCTGCGGCTGGTGCGCCAAGGATTCCGACAGCAACAAGGAGTAGGCATGCCGGCTCGCAACATCCTGGTGATCAACTGCGGCAGTTCGTCGATCAAGTTCGCTCTGGTTCGAGAAGGACGCGACGATTTCATTCTCCACGGCCTGGCCGAACGCCTCGGCGCCAACGGTGCCAGCCTGCGCTGGCAGGGCGAGACCGACGAACAGCCGCAGACCCTGGAGCTGCCCGGCGCCGACCACAAGGCCGCCCTCGCCCGCCTGCTGCCGCTGGTGGCCCAGGCCGCCCAGGGCGAGCTGCACGCCATCGGCCACCGCGTGGTGCACGGCGGCGAGCGCTTCACCCAGGCCTCGCGCCTGACCGACGAAGTGCTCAACGCCATCCGCGAGACCTCGCCCCTGGCGCCGCTGCACAACCCGGCCAACCTGGTGGGCATCGACGCCGCCATGGCGCTCTACCCGGACCTGCCGCACATCGCCGTATTCGACACCGCCTTCCACCAGAGCCTGCCCGAGCGCGCCTACCGCTACGCCATCCCCGAGCCGCTGTACCGCGAGCAACACGTGCGCCGCTACGGCTTCCACGGCACCAGCCACCGCTACGTCAGCCACAAGGCAGCCGAGATGAGCGGGCTGGCGGTGGGCGACAGCTACTGGCTGTCCGCGCACCTGGGCAACGGCAGTTCCACCTGCGCCATCGCCAACGGCCAGAGCCGCGACACCAGCATGGGCCTGACCCCACTGGAAGGCCTGATGATGGGTACCCGCTCCGGCGACGTCGACCCGAACCTGCACAGCCACCTGGCGCGCACCCTGGGCTGGAGCCTGGAAAAGATCGACCACATGCTCAACCACGACAGCGGCCTGCTCGGCCTGTCCGGCCTGTCCAACGACATGCGCACCCTGGAGAACGCCCGCGAACAGGGCCACGCCAATGCTGCGCTGGCCATCGAAGTATTCTGTTACCGACTGGCCAAGTCCCTGGCCTCGCTGACCTGTGCACTGCCACGGCTGGACGGCATCATCTTCACCGGCGGCATCGGCGAGAACTCGGCGCTGGTGCGCAACCTCACGGTCAAGCACCTGCATGTGCTCAACCTCGAACTCGATGGCGAAGCCAACGCCCGCTGCGTGCGCGGCGTCGGTGGGCCGATCCACCTGGCGGGCCACCCCCGCGTGCTGGTGATCCCCACCAACGAGGAAAAGCAGATCGCACTCGACACCCTGGCCGTGCTCGACTGAAGATTCATCGAACCTGATCAAGGGCGCGACCCCACAAGGGCAGCGCCCCTCCCGCACGGCTTAAGGAGCCCGGATGCACACCTTCTTCCTCGCGCCGACCGGTTTCGGTGTCGGCCTGACGTCCACCAGCCTGGGCCTGATCCGCGCCCTGCAACGCGCCGGCCTGAAGGTCGGCTTCTTCAAGCCCATCGCCCAGCCGCATGCCGGCGACGATGGCCCGGAGCGCTCCAGCGAACTGGTCGCGCGCACCCACGGACTCAACGCGCCCACCCCGCTGTCACTGGCCAAGGTCGAGCGCATGCTCGGCGACGGCCTGCTCGACGAACTGCTCGAAGACATCGTCGGCATGTACAACCGCGCCGCCGTGGACAAGGACGTGATGATCGTCGAGGGCATGGTGCCGACCAAGCACGCCAGCTATGCCGCGCGCATCAACGCGCACCTGGCGCGCAGCGTGGACGCCGAGGTGATCCTCGTCTCCGCGCCGGACAACGAGACGGTGGGCGAGCTGTCCGACCGCATCGAGATCCTCGCCCAGCTGTTCGGCGGCCCGCGCGACCCGCACCTGGCCGGCCTGATCGTGAACAAGGTGCGCGGCGGCGAGCGCGAGGACATGCCGCGCGACGCCGAGGAAGCCGCGCGGTTGTTCGGCGAGCGCCTGAAGGAACACTCGCCGCTGCTGCGCGACGGCGACGTGCGCCTGCTCGGCTGCATTCCCTGGCAGGACGAGATGAACGCCCCGCGTACCCGCGACGTGGCCGACCTGCTGGACGCCAGCGTGCTCAACGCCGGCGACTACGAACAACGCCGCGTGCAGAAGATCATCCTCTGCGCGCCCTCGGCGCCCAACACCGTGCACCTGCTCAAGCCGGGCGTGCTGGTGGTGGTGCCGGGCGACCGCGACGACATCATCCTCGCCGCCTGCCTGGCCGCCATGAATGGCGTGCCGCTGGCCGGCCTGCTGCTGTGCTCGGGCCTGACGCCGGACGCGCGGATTCTCGAACTGTGCCGCAGCGCGCTGCAGAGCGGCCTGCCGGTGCTGACGGTGAAGACCGGCTCGTTCGACACCGCCGGCGACCTGTCGCGGATGAACAAGGAAATCCCGGTGGACGACCGCGAACGCGCCGAGCGCGTGACCGAGTTCGTCGCCGAGCACATCGACTTCGAATGGCTCAAGGACCGCTGCGGCGCGCCCCACGAACTGCGCCTGTCGCCCCCGGTGTTCCGCTACCAGCTGACCCAGCGCGCCAACCGCGCCGGCAAGCGCATCGTCCTGCCCGAAGGCAGCGAGCCGCGCACCGTGCAGGCCGCCGCCATCTGCCACGCCCGCGGAATCGCCCGCTGCGTATTGCTGGCCAAGCCCGACGACGTGCAGGCGGTGGCGCAGATGCTGGGCATCGTGCTGCCCGAGGACCTGGAAGTGGTCGACCCGGACCTGGTGCGCAGCCGCTACGTCGAACCCATGGTCGAGCTGCGCAAGGGCAAGAGCCTGAACGCGCCGATGGCCGAACAGCAACTGGAAGACAACGTGGTGCTGGGCACCATGATGCTCGCCCTGGACGAAGTGGACGGCCTGGTGTCCGGCGCCATCCACACCACCGCCAACACCATCCGCCCCGCCCTGCAGCTGATCAAGACGGCGCCGGGCTACAACCTGGTGTCCTCGGTGTTCTTCATGCTGCTGCCCGACCAGGTGGTGGTGTATGGCGACTGCGCGGTGAATCCCGATCCTTCGGCCAGTGACCTGGCGGAGATCGCGCTGCAGAGTGCGGCCTCGGCGCAGGCCTTCGGCATCACCCCGCGGGTGGCGATGATCAGCTACTCCACCGGCGACTCGGGAACCGGCGCAGATGTCGAGAAAGTCCGCGAAGCTACGCGCATCGCGCGGGAAAAACGCCCCGATCTGTTGATCGACGGCCCCTTGCAGTATGATGCCGCCGCCATCGCCAGCGTGGGCCGTCAGAAGGCGCCCGACAGCCCGGTGGCCGGACGTGCCAACGTGTTCGTGTTCCCCGACCTGAACACCGGGAACACCACCTACAAGGCGGTCCAGCGCAGCGCCGACTGCGTCAGCATCGGGCCGATGCTGCAGGGCCTGCGCAAACCGGTGAACGACCTGTCCCGCGGGGCGCTGGTGGACGACATCGTCTACACCATCGCACTCACCGCGATCCAGGCGGACAGCGGCAAGGACGGCTGACAACCGCGGCACGAGGGATGTGCCCACGAACGCATCACGCGCCCGGCTGGCCGGGCGCCTACGTACAAGGACCATTCCTCGATGTTGAGTTTCCTTCCGCACACCCTGCGCGGCATCCTCGCGACCCTGCTTCTGGTGGTGAGCACGCTGTGCTGGTGCATTCCGCTGCTGTCCATGTCGATCGTCAAACTGCTGCTGCCCTTCGCCGCCGCGCAACAGGTGTGCAGCAAGATCATGAGCCTGATCGCCGAAGGCTGGATCGCCTGCAACAAGGGCTGGATGAACCTGGTCCGCCGTACCGGCTGGGACGTGCAGGGCCTGCAAGGCCTGGAGTACGACCATTCGTACCTGGTGACCAGCAACCACCAGAGCTGGGTGGACATTCTCGTCCTGCAGTACCAGCTCAACCGCCGCATTCCGCTGCTGCGCTTCTTCCTCAAGCAGGAGCTGATCTGGGTTCCGGTGATCGGCCTGTGCTGGTGGGCGCTCGATTTCCCGTTCATGAAGCGCTACACCAAGGCGTACCTGGCCAAGCACCCGGAAAAGAAAGGCAAGGACCTGGAAACCACCCGCAAGGCGTGCGCCAAGTTCAGCCGCATTCCGGTGGCAATCTTCAACTTCCTCGAAGGCACCCGCTTCACCCAGGCCAAGCATGACGAGCAGAACTCGCCGTTCCGCCACCTGCTCAAGCCCAAGGCCGGCGGCATCGCCTTCGTCCTCGACGCCATGGGCGAACAACTGCGCACCCTGGTGAACGTGACCATCCACTACCCCGATGGCCGCCCGACCTTCTGGTGCCTGCTGTCCGGCCGCCTGCGCTCGGTGGTGGTGCGTTTCGAGGAAATGGAAATCCCCCGCCAGTTCGTCGGCAAGAGCTACGACCAGGACGAGGGCTACCGCGCCGAGTTCCAGCTGTGGGTGAACCAGCTGTGGGAGCGCAAGGACCAGTTGCTGGCGCAGTTGCACCACGAATTCCCCGCCAGGGGCTGACCGTTTTTTGTAGGAGCGAGCTTGCTCGCGAACCGGAACCGCTCGGTTCGATGCAGTTCGCGAGCAAGCTCGCTCCTACAGGTTCGGCCCCGCAGCCCAGCAACAAAAAAAACCCGCCAATCGGCGGGCTTTTTCATGGGCGGCGCTTACTGCTGGTACTGCTGGGTCTGCGCGTTCGGCAGGGCCTTCAGGTTCACTTCCACGCGGCGGTTCTGCGCGCGGCCGTTGGCGTCGGCGTTGGAGGCGATCGGCTGGTCCGGGCCCATGCCGCGGGTGCTGACGCGGGACGGATCGACACCCTGGGAGGTCAGGTAGCCGGCCACCGACTGCGCACGACGCTGGGACAGGTCCATGTTGTGCTGGCGGCTGCCGGTGCTGTCGGTGTAGCCGACGATCTCGATGCTGTTCTGGTTGAACTCCTTGAAGGAGTTGGCCAGGTTGTTCAGCGGGGTGTAGAAGGACGGCGCGATGTTCGCCGAATCGGTGGCGAAGGTGATGTTGCCCGGCATGATCAGCTTGATGTCATCGCCCTGGCGTTCGACCTGCACACCGGTGCCCTGCATCTGCTGGCGCAGCTTGGCTTCCTGCTTGTCGGCGTAGTAGCCGTAGCCGGCGGCGGCGGCACCGATAGCGGCGGCGCCGATCATCGCGCCCTTGCCACGGTTGTCGTGGTTGATCGCGGCACCGGCGACGGCGCCGGCCAGCGCACCCAGTGCACCGTACTTGGCGGTCTTGCTCATGCCGCCTTCGGCCGGCGGGGCCTGGGTGTTGGGGTCATAGGGGTTCTGGGAAGCGCAACCGGCCATGAGGGCAAGGGCGGTCGCAGCCGCAACCATGGACAGACTACGTGCGGTGAACATGTCGGATGACTCCTCGAAATAGCGCAACACCCATTAGTGGGCGGCTGATTAGAGCTTAGGTCGTGCAAATAATTCCGTAGCAACCTTAAGCACGGATGAAGGGATTCTCGCGCATCTCATCGCCCAGGTTGGTATCCGGGCCGTGACCCGTGACCACGGTCGCCTCTTCGTCCAGCGAATAGAGGCGATGGCGAATCGAGCGCTCGATCGTGGCGTAATCGCCACCCCACAGGTCCGTGCGGCCGATGCTGCGGCGGAACAGGGTGTCACCGGCGATCAGCAGTTTCTCCTGGGGGAACCAGAAGCTCATCGAGCCGGGCGTATGCCCCGGCGTGTGCAGCGCCACGCCGCAGCCGCAGGCCAGTTCCTCGTCATCGGCCAGCCACTGGTCCGGCGACGGCACCGGCGTGTAGGGCACGCCGAACATGCGGCACTGCATTTCCAGGTTGTCCCAGAGGAACTGGTCGTCCTTGTGCAGGTGCAGGGTGGCACCGGTCTTCTCCTTCATCTGCCCGGAGGCGAGGAAGTGATCCAGGTGCGCATGGGTGTGGATGATGCTGACCACCTTGAGCCCCAGCGCGTCGAGGCGCTGCAGGATCAGTTCGGGGTCGCCGCCCGGGTCGACGACGATGGCCTTCTTCGTCAGCGGATCGCCGATGATCGTGCAGTTGCACTGCAACGGGCCGACGGGGAAGGTTTCGCGGATCAGGGCAGGCTGTTCGCTCATCGAGGACTCGCTCGGTTGGGAATACGCGGCCGGCATTTTCGCCGATTCCCCCTGCCCTGGCGAGTCGATGGGCCGTCGGCTCAATCGCCCTGGCGATAGTCCATGGGCAGCTTGCCGGTCCACTTGCGGAACGCCCGGCGGAAGTTCGACGGGTCGTTGAAGCCCAGCAGCAGGGCGATTTCGTAGAGCGGCAGGTGCGTCGTGGTGAGGTACTGCAGGGCCAGGCGCTTGCGCACGTCGTCGAGCACCTCCTGGTAGGTGGTGCCCAGGTTCGAAAGATGTCGACGCAGGCTGCGGCCGCTGGTGTGCAGGTCGGCGGCGACGCTCTCCAGGTCCGGGAACTCGCCGGGGCGCGCCAGCAGCAGGCGGCGGATGCGGGTCAGCAGGCCTTCCTGGACGTCCAGCGTGGCCAGCAGCGCCTCGCACTGCTGCTCGCACATCTGCACCGTGGCCGGGTTGGCCAGCGCCATGGGCCGCGCCAGATACTCGCTGGGCAGGCCAATGAAGTGGAACGGCTGGTCGAACGACACCTCGGCGCCGAACACCTCGACGTAACGCTCGACATAGGCGGGCCGGGCATGGGCGAAGCCGACGCTGACGCCCTGCAGCGGCTCGCCCACCAGGAAGCGGGCGATGGTGTGCAGGCTGGTCATCAGGCCCTCGGCGGCGAAGCGGCCCATGGGCCCGAGGGGGATCGACTCGCTGGCGCGCAGGTAGGACACGCCGCCGTCCTCCACCATCTCCAGGTCGTAGGCCAGGCCAAGCACGCGGTAGTACTTCAGGGCAAAGGCGATGGCGCGTTCGAGGTTGGCGCTCGACAGCACTGCGTAGCCGAGGATGCCGTGGGTGGAGACGTTCAGCCGCTGCCCCAGCAACAGGCCGAAGGCCGGCTCGTTGCAGTGCGCCAGGGCGGCGCCGGCGAGCAGGTTGAAGTCGATGAAGGACAGGCGCCCGTTGGGGCTCTGCAGCACCTCGGGGCGCACGCGGGCCAGCTCGAACAGGCGCGCGCGCGGCACGCCCAGTTCCTCGGCGAGGTCCAGAAGCGCCTGCGCGTAGGCGACGGGCACCAGTTCGGCGGTGAAATTGAGCGGTTGTTTCATCGTTCTTCTTATGGTTGACCGCTGGCCGGATATGACCGGAAAGTTGGCAGACAATAACCTTGTGACGCTTTCCCTACAAGCCCAGAGTACTGACCATGGACAACCACAACACTGGAGCCGCCATGGCCAGCACTACCCCCGCAGGACTGGAGATCAAGCCCCGGCACATGGACTTCGATCTGCCCGATCCGCTGCCGCGTCACTGGCATAGTGGAGACGCCTTCAAGTCCCATCTGTTCGACGCCATGTCGGTGCTGTTCCCCGACGGCGAGCGTTTCTTCATCGACTCGGTGCGGCAGTTCCGCGACCAGATCAGCGACCCGGTGCTCAAGGAGCAGATCCGCGGCTTCATCGGCCAGGAAGGCCACCACAGCCGCGAGCACCTGACCTACAGCCAGCGCCTGCGCGACCTGGGCTACGACGTCACCGCCATCGAGAAGCGTGCCCAGGCGCGCATCCGTTTCACCCAGAAGAAGTTCCCGGCCAAGCGCCAACTGGCGGCGACCGCCGCGCTGGAGCACATCACCGCGATCATGGCCAACGGGCTGCTGACCGACCCGCGCACCATGGAAGGCGCCGACCCGGTGATGCAACGCCTGTGGCGCTGGCACGCGCTGGAAGAGACCGAGCACAAGGCGGTGGCGTTCGACGTCTACAACCAGGTCTGCGGCAGCCGCACGCTGCTGCGTCGGGCGATGCGCATGGCGACCTTCTTCTTCGTGCTGGATACCTTCCGCGGCCTGGTGCACATGCTCAAGGTGGACGGCCTGCTGTGGAACTGGCGCGTCTGGCGCGACGGCATCAAATGGACCTGGGGCAAGCACGGCATATTCCGCCCGCTGCTGCGGGAGTACCTGGACTTCTTCCGCTCCGACTTCCATCCGTGGCAGCACAACAACCTCGACGTGCTCTACGAAGTGCGCAAGGAATACGACCCGCAGCCGCTGGCCCACGCGGGCTGATCCCTCAGCGCTTTGCGAACACCGCCCCGCTCTGTCGGGGCGGTGTCGTTTCTGCTGGTGCGTGGAGGCGTTTGGGTTTGCGTAGGAGCGGAGCTTCTGCGCGATAACCGCGCCCAATCGGTGCATCGAGCTGCCGGCGGGATTAGCGGACAAGGTCCGCTCCTACGCATCGGGCATCGCGGCTTCTCGGGCGACCGTGCAGGAGCGCGCTATGCGCGCGATCGCGGGCATGGCCCGCTCCTACAGGTTGGCCCCGTCGCCTGGCCCAGCATAGGAGCGGATTCATCCGCGATCGGTGTCTCCCAGGCAGGGATGCCCCGGCGCTGCACGGCTTTTGTAGGAGCGAGCTTGCTCGCGAAGCTCTCCGGTTGCCCCCCGGCGGTTCGCGAGCAAGCTCGCTCCTACCGAAGCAGCTCGGCGCAACGAAAAGCCCGGCACATGGCCGGGCTGTTTCATCGCGATCAACACTCAGGCATGCAGGAAGCGCAGCGCATCCGCCGCCGATTCCTCGGGGATTTCCTCCATCGGGATATGCCCGACGCCGGGGTAGACCTTCACCTCGATGCCCGGCACGTCGCGCTGCCACATCGGCACGTGGCGCGGCGAGATCCAGCGGTCGCGCTCGCCCCACATCAGCAGGGTCGGCACCTTCAGGCCGGCCACGCGGTTGGGCGTGGTGGGCAGTTCCTCGCGGTTGGCCTTCACCAGCACGCGGAAGATATCGATCATCGCGCGGCGGTTGCCCGGACGGCGGCTGATGTCGTAATAGCGGTCGATCACCCCCGGCTTGATCTTGCGCGCATCGCCGTAGACTTCCTTGATGCCCTGGGCCACCAGCGCGCGTGGCATCCACATCGGCATCATGATGCCGGCGCCGGGCAGCACCGCGCTGGCGATCATCAGCGGGACCTTCTGCATGTAGTAGCCGGCCGGGTCGATGAGGATCAGCCGTTCGACGCGGTGGGCGTTGGCCAGCGCATAGTTCCAGGCGATGTAGCCGCCCAGGGAATTGCCGGCGATGGATACCTGCTTGAGGTCCAGGCGGTCGAGGAACAGGCCGAACACCTTCACCAGGCGCTCGCCGTCGTACTCGCGGTCCTGGCCGCCGCCGGTGAGGCCGAAGCCCGGCACGTCGAGGCGGATGATGCGGAAGTGCGAGGACAACTCGGCGACCCAGCCGTCCCAGGTGTGCAGCGAGGCCATGACGCCGTGGACCATCACCAGCACCGGCTTGTCCGGGCTGCCTTCGTCGCGGTAGTGGATGTCGAAACCGTCGACGGTGATGAACTTCGAACCGGACTCGGGCGAGGCGTAGCGGGCCTTCAGCGCGGCCAGCGGCAGGGCGCCGAAGCCATAGCGGGCCAGGCCCTCGGCCAGCGGCGGTTGCACAGACAATGTGGCGGTCATGGACGAGTGACTCCCGTGCTTGTTGTTCTGAAGCGCCATCACACCACAGCGCCTGCGGCACCGCGCCCAACCTAGGTAGTGTCGAGGCCCGCAACGGGATGACGCAGGCCGCGTGCCCCGCTAACCTAGCCCGACCCGCCCCCGCGCAAGGAAAGCCCGTTCGTGCCGATCCTCACTCGCCGTTCGCTGTGGCCACTGGCCGTGCTGTTGCTGCTCCTGTGCCGCCCTGCCCTGTCCGCCGACCTGTATTACCTGGGCCAGAAGATTCCCGATATCCAGCGCCCCTGGACCAGCGCCGACTACCAGGTGCTGATCGACGCGCTGAAGAAGATCGACGAAACCCAGGCCAACGGCCTGCCCCGGCGCAGCGGCGAGTTCACCGGGCCGATCTACCAGCGCATGGTCAGCGAGGAGAACTTCCGCCCGCAGCTGAACATCTACGCGCCGCTGGAGCTGCGGCAGAACGAGGCGCGCGAGGTGCTGTTCAAGCTCAAGGAGCTGATGCGCCTGTACTTCAACTTCCGCGCCGCCAAGCAGCCCTATGGCGCCGAGGCGCTGGGGCTGATGAGCTACTCGCTGCGCGAACAGGCGATCCTGTTCAACCTGACGGTGGAGTTCTGGATGACCCTGGCGCAGAGCGAACAGCGCAATCCGGTGCGCCTGCAGGGCATGCAGGAAGCCAAGGCCGCCGCGTCGATGCTGACCAGCAGCGCGCTGGACTACCTCGGCCTGACCGCGCAGTTCGACCGTCAGGACCTGGTGCTGTACAGCGCGGAACTGGCCAAGCAGTTGCCGGAACTCTTCATCCACCTGCCGCCCGAGGTGCGCGTGCAACTGCTGATGCGCGTGGATGAGCTGGCGCAGAAGCACGCCTACCCGGAAGTGCGCGAGAACATGCGCGACCTGCTGCCAGTGCTGCAGGCGATCCAGGCGGATGTGCAAAAGCAGTTGGCCGCTCCGGCCAAGGGGCAGCCGGTGCCCAAGGGGCTGGACCTGAGTGCGCCGCCGGAGGCGGAGAAGAAGAAGGGAATGTGAGCCGGAGCGGTACCCGTCATCTGTCGGAGCAACCGTCCTCTTCTGACAGTCCGTGCCTGTGTGCTCCGCTCCGGGTTTGTAGGAGCGGGCCATGCCCGCGAAATCCTGCGCGGCGGATTTGGCCGTTATCGGTAGATGCTGATGTATAGCGCCCATTCGCAGGAGCGCCCTCCGGGCGCTGTCGCGGGTATGGCCCGCTCCTACAGTTGGCACCGCCACTCCGCCCCAGCCCTGGCTACGCGCCCCGCTCCGAACGGAGAGGGAGCGATCCGAGTCGGCTGACGCCGCAGCTTCAACCGGCACCGATCCAGTCCCCTCTCCCTTCAGGGAGAGGGTTAGGGAGAGGGAAACACAGGCACGGACTTTCAGAAGACAGCCGCCCCTACCGCAACAGCCCCATCTCCTTCGCCCGCGCCACCGCCTGGGTGCGGCGTTCGACGCCGAGCTTGTCGTTGATGTGGCGGGCGTGACTCTTCACGGTGTGCAGGGAGATGAACAGGCGCTCGCTGATCTCCTGGTTGGAGCAGCCCTGGGCGATCAGTTCCAGCACCGCCAGTTCGCGCCCGCTCAGGCAGTCGGTGAGCACCGCGCCGCGCTCCGGCAGGGCGGGCAAGCGTTCGCGCAGCGCCTCGATGGCCGGTGAGGGAGCCCGCACCGCCAGTTGCTCGCGCAGCCAATCCGGATGTTGCTGCAACACTTCCTGCAAGGGGACGAGCAGGCCGACGGCCAGTCCATTGAGGCACTCACCCAGTTCGAAGGACGCTTCGCGCTCGCGGCCATCCTGCAGCAGCAAAGCCACCAGCTGGCCTTGGGCGAAGCGCGCCTGCAATTGCGCGCCGCCCTGCAGGGCACCGCTGGCCACGGCGCGCAGGCGCGCTTCGGCATCCTGCAGGCGGCCTTCATGGCGCTCCAGCTGGGCCTGGAGCATTTCCACGTTGCGCGGCAGCTGCGGCGAACATTCCGGCGGGGTTGCCGGCTGGTCGCCGGTGTAGGTGTCGCGCAGACGCTCCAGCCAGGCGGTGGCCAGTTCGACCTGGCCCTGGCCCAGCCAGAGTTCGCATTTGATCAGGGTGATCGCCGACAGGTAGTAGACCGGCGGCACGTCCCAGACGTGCATCATCCGCTCCACCTCGGCGAGGTGGGCGAAGGCGCGGGTGTAGTTGCCCAGCCGCCCTTCCAGGCTGGCCAGCACGCAAAAACCGATTACCAGGCTGATATCGCGGCAGGCGCGGGCTTCCTCGATGCCCGCCTTCAGGCACTTGCGCGCCTCATCCGGCTGCAGGGCCAGGCTGCGCAGGTAGCCCTGGTAAAGCATCAGCCGACCGCGCACCGCGTAGCGGCGCTGTGACGACAGACCGGACAGCCGCGCCAGGCCCTGGCGCACCTCTTCCTCGGCGCGCAGCACCTCGCCGCGCGCCTGCAGCACACGGGCACGGTCGTAATGCACCATGGCTTCGAACAGCGGATTGCCAAAGCGCTGCGCCAGTTCCAGGGCCTCGCGATTCAGCCCGCGCGCACGCCACAGGTCATCGCGCACGATGGCCAGGTTGCTCAGGGTCGACAGGCATAGCAGGCGGGGGCCGAAGCGCTCCGGGCCAAGGCCATGCATGGCTTCTTCGCAGTGCCGCTCGGCCGCCTCGATCTCGCCACGACCGCGGGCAATCACCCCCGCCAGCGCTTGCCATTGTGCCAGCAGGTCGCGCTGGGTGGCGATGTCGGCGGCGGGCAGGAAGCGCGACAACTGCGCCCCCAGCTCTTCGGCGGCGTCCAGCTGGCAGGCCAGTGCCAGCGCCCAGCTGTACAGCACGATCAGGCGCGGCGTGCTGGCCAGCAGGCTGTCGGGCAGGTCCATCTTCCAGCGCAGCAGCGTGGCGACGTTCTGCTCGGCCAGCAGTTGCTCCTCGGAAAGGCTCTGCACCAGGCTCGCCGCCACTTCCGGGTGGCCCGCGCGCAGGGCTTGCTCCACCGCATCGTCGAACAGCCCCTGGGCGCTGAACCAGCGGCACGCGCGCAGGTGCAGCGCCGCCGCGGAGGGGCCGGAGCCGGGCAGCGGCCGCGCCAGCAGCAGGTCGGAGAACAGATGGTGATAACGGAACCACTGGCCCTGCTCGTCCAGTGGCACCAGGAACACCTGGTGCTGCTGCAGGTGGCGCAGAATGGCCGCGCTGTCGTGGGCATCGCGCAGCGCATCGCAGAGTTCGGCGGAGAAGCGTTCGAAGCGCGCGGTCTGGGCCAGGAACACCTGGACCTCCGGCGACTGCTTGTCGATCACCTCTTCCAGCAGATAGTCGCGGATCAGCTCCTCGGCCCCATGCACGGACAGATCCGGCACGTTCGCCGCCAGTTCGTCGCCATGGGCCAGCAGCCACAGGCGCAGCCCGGCGATCCAGCCTTCGCTGCGCTCGACCAGGTTGTCCAGGGCGTTGTCGTCCAGTTGCGCGCCGTTGGCCGAAACGAGTTGCGCGGTTTCCTCGACGGTCAGGCGCAGGTCCTGTTCGCTGAACTCCAGCAACTGCCGCGACAGGCGCAGGCGCGCCAGGTGCCAGTCCGGCCGCTGGCGGCTGGTGACCAGCACCACCAGGCCGGCGGGCTGGTGGTTGAGGAGGAACTGCAAACAGCGGTCGAGCACCGCGCCCTGGGCCAGGTGGTAGTCATCCAGCACCAGCAGCAGCGGGCGGTCGACAGACAGGCTGTCCACCAGTTCATCGAGCAGGTCGTCGAGCCAGGCTTCGAAGGCGAAGGGCTGGTGGCGCTGGCGCATTTTCAGCAGGGCCAGGGCCTCTTCGCCCAGGGTGGGGAAATGCAGGCGCAGTCCTTCGAGCAGGCGTTCGAGGAAACGCCCCGGGTCGCTGTCGCGGGCACTGAGGCCCAGCCACAGGCTGCGCCACTGGCTTTCCAGGGTCTGACAGAATTCGATGGCCAGCGAGCTCTTGCCGAAGCCCGCGGGCGCGGACACCAGGATCAACCGTCCTTCGAGCCCGGCCGCCATGCGCTGGCACAGGCGCGAACGGGCGACATGGCCATGCGGCAGCGGCGGTCGGAAGAAGCGGCTGCCGGCCGTGCTGGGGGGGACATCGGTCAGACTGGGCAGAGTCGAGAAGTCGGTCATCGGCCTGGCTCTTGCTCTAGCTCTTATAGCGGTCAACGAAAGGCACACTGTTGACCGAGCCTAGCCGCTCGCGGGCGGGATTAGAAGCCGATTTTGTTACCTTTGCCCACAATGTGACCAGAAGGCTCTCTGGATTCAGCCCTTCATTCATCCGGTGGATGATCCGCCATAAAAAAACCGGCCCGAAGGCCGGTTTCTCTCACCGCAGAACCACCCGTGGGGATCGGGGGATCAGCGCACGCCTTCCTGGCGAAGCGCTGCCGGGGTGAAGTCGCTTTCCGAAGCGCTGTAGTTGAAGTCGTAGGCGGATTTCTCCTCGTTCTTCAGACCCAGCACCAGGTAACGACCGGACAGCAGGTCATACAGGGTTTCCGCGGTGTACCACGGTACCTGGTAGTTGTAGTAGTACTGGTTGAAGGCCTCAGCCACGCGCCACAGGGTGCCGCGACCGTCGTAGTGGTCGATCTCCACGGCCTGCCAGGTGTCCTCGTCGATGAAGAAGTCACGCTTGGCGTAGATGTGGCGCTCGCCCGGCTTCAGGGTGGCGGTCACGTGCCATACGCGGTGCAGCTCGTAGCGGGTCAGGTCCTGGTTGAGGTGGCCAGGCTTGATGATGTCCGAATACTTCAGCTTCGGATCGTCCATCTTGTAGTTGTTGTACGGGATGTACAGCTCCTGCTTGCCCACCAGTTTCCAGTCGTAGCGGTCCGGCGCACCGTTGTACATGTCCAGGTTGTCGGAGGTCCGCAGGCCATCGGCGGCGGTACCCGGGCCGTCGTAGGACACTTGCGGGGCGCGGCGCACGCGGCGCTGACCGGCGTTGTAGAGCCAGGCCAGGCGCGGTTCCTTCACCTGGTCGAGGGTCTCGTGCACCAGCAGCACGTTACCGGCCAGGCGCGCCGGGGCGGTGACGCGTTGCTTGAAGTAGAACAGGACGTTGCTCGGCTTGCTGGCGTCGTAGTCCTTCAGGTCGGTGCGGAAGACGAATTCGTCCTGGAAATACACCAGCGAGTAGGAGCCGTTGACCTGCGGGGTGGCCTGGGTCACCAGACGGCGAACATGGCCGCCACGGTAGCGGGTGATGTGGTTCCAGATGACTTCCAGGCCGTCCTTCGGAATCGGGAAGGGGTTGGCCACCTGGAAGTTCTCCAGACCGTTGCCGCCCTGCAGCAGCTTGGTGGAGGTGGCGTTCTTCTTGGTCGCCTCCAGCACGTTGGCCGGCACGGTCGCGGTGCGGTGGGTCGGGTACACCGGCATCTTGTAGGTGTCGGGGTAGCGCTTGAACATGGCTTGCTGGCCGGGGGTCAGCTTGTCCTTGTACTGGTCCATGTTCTGCGCGGTGATGGTGAACAGCGGCTTCTCGTTGGCGAACGGGTCGCTGAGGAAGCCCTTGCTGTCGGCGGTGCCGGCATTCTTGGGCAGGCCGCCGGTCCAGGCCGGGATGCTGCCGTCGGCGTTGCCGGCTTTTTCCGCGCCCATCGGGGTCAGGGTGGTGCCAAGCTTGGCCGCTTCATCGGCAGAGACGGCCGCCATCACCTGGGAGGCGATGAGGCTGAGCGCCAGGGCGCCCGTGTGCAGCAGGATCTTTGTTGTTCTCATGCGTTTGTCGTCCTCGTTGAGTCTTTGCCCGCCGCGATGGCCGCCCTGGCCGGATGCTGCTGCCAGGGCGGGTCGCGGGTCTTGTCTGCTGCTCGCGTGGCCAGGTCACCCGGCCGCGCGGGTGGCCCGCCGCAAGGGCGGGCCGCTTGCCGGTTGAACGGCCGGCTTAGAAGGTCACACCGAAGCTGAGGCTGACGAAGTCGCGATCGTCGACCGTGGAGTACTTGCCATCGAAGTAGTTGGTGTACGCCAGGCTGGCGGTGTAGGTGTTCAGGTAGTCAGCGTCGATCCCCAGGCTGACGGCCTTGCGGCCTTCCTCGAAGTTGCCGCCCGGGCCGGGGGAGTAACCGTCGACGTCGTGGGACCAGGCCACGTTGGGCTTGAGGTTCACACCGGCGAAGACGTCGTTGTAGTCCCAGATGGCACGGGCGCGGTAGCCCCAGGAGTCGGCAGTGGTGAAGCCTTCGCTTTCGCAGTTGCGGCTGACGTTGTTGGCGTTGGCGGTGCCCAGCGTGGAGACGTTGAGGGCTTCACAGGTCGGGCGGCCGTTGAGGCTGCCGTTCAGCGGGCCGGGGCCGAAGACCGGGTCGCGGCCGTAGCGTGCCTTGTTCTGGCTTTCCAGGCCGCCGACGTGGGTCCAGCCGACTTCGCCCACCAGGGTCAGACGCTCGGCGCCCATGACCTGGTCGAAGAAGTGGGTGAAGGTGGTCTGCAGCTGGGTGACTTCCTTGCGGCGGTAGCCGTGCAGGTCCTGGCCGGCGTTGCCGGTCAGCACGGAAGCATTGTCGTAGACGTGGTTGCCGCCGATGGACACCGGGTCCAGGCCGGAATACAGGATGTCGGTGGTGTTCAGCTGAACCGGGGCGTTCGGCCGGTAGCTGATCTCGCCCTGCCAGGCGGTGCCGGTGGGCAGCGTGGTGGAGAAGCTCAGGCCGTACAGGCGGATGTCTTCGGGGTACTCGATGAAGTAGCTGGAGTTGCCCGCCATCGCCGCCGCGCCGGCCTGGGCCGCCAGGGACGGGCTGATCGCCGCGATGTTGGTGATCAGCTGGTTGATCTGCGCCACCTTGGAGGTGTCGGCGCCACGGCCGGAGAAGATCGGCAGGCGGCTGTGGTAGTTCATGTAGTAGCCGCCGAACTCGGTGTTCAGGCTGTCGGCGAAGTACTTCAGGGAGAAGCCGTACTGGCCGCTGTCGCGCGCATCGCGGTCCGGGCCGCGCTTGACCACCAGGCCTTCGTTCCACGGCGACGGAGTGACCGCCAGGTTCGGGCCGAGCAGGCCGTTCAGGGTGCGGATCGACGCCGCGTTGTTGGTCAGCACCGCGAGGTTCTGGGTGCAGCCGTCAGCCACCACGTCGGGCTGGGAGAAGAAGGTGCCGCAGTTGTCGACCACCGTCTGGTCCCACTCCAGCTGGTAGAAGCCTTCGGCGGAGAGGTTGTCGGTGAGGTTCTGCGACAGGTAGAACATGTTCACCGGCACCAGGGCTTCCTTGATCTCGGAGCCCGGACGGCGGAAGGCGGTGACGTCGAACGGGTTGATCACGCTGATGCCGTTCTGGATGAAGGTGCTCTCGCCCCAGTTCACCACCTGCTTGCCCAGGCGCACGGTGCCCGGCAGCTCGCCGATGGTGTAGTTATGGTAGATGAAGGCGTCGAGCAGCTCCGCGCCGGAGGCCTGGGCGGCTTCCTTGCGGTTGTGGTCCGACAGCGGCTTGAACTCGGTGCTCTCGTCCTTCTGCTCGAAGTCGTACCAGTACTTGCCGCGCAGGAACACGCCGGTGTCCTCGTACTTCAGCTCGAGGTCGTGGATGCCCTTGAAGATCTTGGAGAAGGTTTCGCCGGCCTTGTAGTTCAGGTGGCCGTCGTCGGAGGTCTGGGACAGGCCCTTGCCGCCGTTGTTGACGCCGATGAGGTTCTTGTTCGGATTCTGCGTCGACCAGCTGGCCCCCACGGACAGCGTCGAGTCGAACGAACCTTCGATTTCCCCGATGTTGAAACTGACGGCGGAAGCCGGAGCCGCCAGCGAGGACGCCAGGCTGACTGCCAGCGGCAGCCGCGCGAGGCGCCAGATATGTTTCATGGTTTTCATCGACGCTACTCCATGTGTTTTTTGTTATGAGTAACACCGACTATATCCAGCGACCTGACCGCCTTGATCGCTCGAAAGTGTGATTTCGCTTACAAAGCCCCTGACTAGACGCTTGCGCAGGCGCTGAGGCGGCGTCGCCACTGGGCTGCGCCGTGCCAAGCGCTTGCTTGGCACGGCGCGCGAAAACCGTGACTTGCCGGTCGTCGGTCACACCGTGGAGAGGAAAGCGCTGCCGGCCTCCTGCCATTGGGCGATGTCTACCCGGATACGCTTCTTGTCGAGCTTGCCGACGCTGGTCTTGGGAACTTCAGTAACAACGGCGATCTGCGAGGGAATCGCCCACTTGTTGATGTGGCCCTGCTCGACGAAAGGCTTGAGATGCTCGCGCAGCGCCTTGGCGTCTAGCGCCTGGCCCTCACGCAGCACCAGCAGGGCGAACGGGCGCTCGCCCCATTGCGGGTCGGGTACGCCGACCACGGCCACCTCGCGCACCGCCGGATGACGGCTGATGAGGTCTTCCAGCTCCAGGGAGGACAGCCACTCGCCGCCGGTCTTGATCACATCCTTGATGCGGTCGCGGATGTCGATGAAGCCCATGCCGTCCAGGGTCGCCACGTCGCCGGTGTGCATCCAGCCGCCGGCCCAGAGTTCCTCGCCCTTCTGCGGCTCGCGGAAATAGCCCTGGGTCAGCCACGGCGCGCGCAGCACCAGTTCGCCCTGGGATTCACCGTCGGCCGGGAGGAACTCGCCGTGCTCGTCCATGATCGCCGCTTCCACCAGCGGCACCGGCACCCCGGCCTTGATGCGGTAGGTGGTGCGCTCGTCCTCGCTGCCGGCGCACAGTTCCTGGTTGAGATAACCACAGGAAATCAGCGGGCAGGTCTCGGACATCCCGTAGGCGGCCGTGAGCTGGATGCCGCGCGCCTTGGCGGCGTCGTACAGCGCATGGTTGAGCGCGCTGCCGCCGATGATGATCTTCAGCCCGCCGAAGTCGTGGTCCTTGGCGCTGGCGGCATTGAGCATCATCTGCAGGATGGTCGGCACGCAGTGGGAGAAGGTCACCTTCTCCTCGCGGATCAGCTTGCACAGCAGTTCCGGCTCGTAGCGCCCCGGATACACCTGCTTCACCCCCAGCATGGTCGCCACGTAAGGCACGCCCCAGGCATGCACGTGGAACATCGGGGTGATCGGCATGTACACATCGTTGGTGCCCATCAGGCGGATGCTGTCCAGGCTGCCGATGGTCGAGGCCATGGCCAGGGTGTGCAGCACCAGTTGGCGGTGGGTGAAGTACACGCCCTTGGGGTTGCCGGTGGTGCCGGTGGTGTAGAAGGTGGTCGCCACCGAGTTCTCGTCGAAGTCGGGGAAGGCGTAGCGCGGGGCGGCGGCGGCCAGCAGGGTCTCGTACTCGCCCACGCAATTGGGCAGTGCGCAGCTCTTGTCGGCGCCGTCGGTGAGCAGCAGGGTCTTTTCCACCGTGGTCAGTTGCCCGGCGATGCCCTGGTAGAGCGGCACGAACTCGCTGTTGACCAGCACGAAGCGGTCGTCGGCGTGGTTCATGGTGTAGAGGATCTGCTCCGGCGAGAGGCGGATGTTGATGGTGTGCAGCACCGCACCGATCATCGGGATGGCGAACATACATTCGAGGTAACGGTGGCTGTCCCAGTCCATCACCGCCACGGTGTCACCGGCCTTCACGCCGGCCTCGCTGAGCACGTTGGCCAGCCGGGCGACGCGCTCGTTGAAGGTGGCATAGCTGTAACGCACGGTGTCGCGGTAGACGATCTCCCTGCCCTTTTCGTAACGGCTGCCCGACAGCAGCAGGCTCTTGATCAACAGCGGGTACTGATAGGCGTTCTGTGCAGCAGGGATAACACGGGTTTTCAGCATGGCGTGCGCACTCTCAAGGCTGGACGTCGAGTTGAGTCTTATGAGGATGAGACCGACTCTAGAGCGCCGCGGGTGTCCATTCATCAGTCAAAAGAGTGATTTGCCGATGACTCTTTGGCCACATCCGGTCACGCGGTAGAATCCCCGCGCCCGGTCGTTCACGACCGGTACCTTTTACCCGGAGCACGCATGGGCCTGCGGCCGCCGAGCACGCGGCCCCGTGCGGACTCCTACAACAAGAGCGAAGAGGTTAGTTTCATGTCCGAGATCGTCATCGTCAGCGGCGCCCGTACTCCCATGGGCGGCTTCCAGGGCAGCCTGTCCGGCGTTTCCGCCGTCGACCTGGGCGCCATCGCCATCCGTGAAGCCATTTCCCGTGCCGGCATCCAGCCCGCGGACGTGCAGGAAGTGATCATGGGCAACGTACTGCCCGCCGGCCTGAAACAGGGCCCGGCCCGCCAGGCGGCGCTGAACGCCGGCCTGCCCGCCGCCACCGGCTGCACCACCATCAACAAGCTCTGCGGCTCGGGCATGAAGGCCGTGATGCTGGCCCACGACCTGCTCAAGGCCGGCACCAACAGCGTGATGGTCGCCGGCGGCATGGAGAGCATGTCCAATGCCCCCTACGTCATCGAGAAGGCCCGCACCGGCCTGCGCATGGGCCACGGCGAGATCAAGGACCACATGTTCCTCGACGGCCTGGAAGACGCCCGCACCGGCCGCCTGATGGGTTCCTTCGCCCAGGAAACCGCCGACCAATACAACGTCACCCGCGAAGAGATGGACGCCTACGCCATCGAATCGCTCAAGCGCGCCCAGGCCGCCATCGCCGACGGCTCGCTGGCATCGGAAATCGTCCCGGTCACCGTCACCACCCGCAAGGGCGAGACCGTGGTGAAGGACGACGAGCAGCCGCTGACCGCCAATCTGGAGAAGATTCCCGGTCTGCGCCCGGCGTTCCGCAAGGACGGCACCATCACCGCCGCCAACGCCAGCTCCATCTCCGACGGCGCCTCCGCACTGGTCCTGATGACCGCCGAGGAAGCCGCCCGCCGCGGCCTGAAGCCGCTGGCGAAGATCGTCGCCCATGCCACCCAGAGCCAGGACCCAGCCGAGTTCACCCTGGCCCCCATCGGCGCCATGACCAACCTGTTCAAGAAGGCTGGCTGGAGCAAGGACGACGTGGACCTGTTCGAGATCAACGAAGCCTTCGCCATGGTCACCATGCTCGCCATGCGCGAACACGGCCTGGACCACGCCAAGGTCAACGTCTACGGCGGCGCCTGCGCCCAGGGCCACCCGGTCGGCTCCACCGGCTCGCGGATCATCGTCACCCTGATCAACGCCCTGCAGAAGAAGGGCGGCAAGCGCGGCGTGGCCTCGCTGTGCATCGGCGGCGGCGAAGCCACCGCAGTGGCGATCGAGCTGGTCTGATCCCGGCCGCACATGAAAAAGGGGCGCCGAGGCGCCCCTTTTTCATGGTGCATTGCAGGGGCGAGCTTGCTCGCGAACCCGCCCCGCCGCGAAGCTGTTCTCGAGAAGCTCGCTCCTGCGAAAAGCGATCCTCAGCGCAGTTCGGTGAACGCCAGCTTGATCCCCAGGCCGATCAGCACCACGCCCATCAGCCGGTCGAACCAGTGGCCCAGGCGGGCGAAGGCGGCGCGCACGCGCTGCTGGCTGAACAGCAGCGCCACCAGGCAGAACCAGGCGGCGGTCGCGCACGCCAGGTAAACGCCGTAACCGGCCTGCACCGCCAGCGGTGTGTGTGGGTTGATCACCACGGTGAACAGCGAGAGGAAGAACAGCGTGGCCTTGGGGTTCAGGCCGTTGGTGACGAAGCCGGCGACATAGGCGCCGCGCGCGCTGCGGGCCACCGGCGCGGCGAGCGTTTCGGCGGCCGCCGGGCCCGCCGGGCGCGCGCGCAGCGCCTTGAAGCCGATGTACAGCAGGTAGGCCGCCGCCAGCCATTTCAGCGCATTGAACAGCACGATGGACTGCGACACGATCAGCCCGATGCCCAGTAGCGAATAGGTGACGTGGAGGAAGATCGCGCTGCCCACGCCCAGAGCCGTCCAGGTGCCGGCGCGCCGGCCGTGGGTCACGCTCTCGCGCACGACCACGGCGAAATCCGGGCCGGGGCTGGCCACCGCCAGCAGGTGAATGAACGCCACCGTGAGAAATTCCGCCCAGTACATCGCGCCTCCGAATACCCGTGGAAAAGCTCAGGTTCTATACGAATCGCCGGGGGCGCGACAAGGGCAACGGCGCACGACTGCTCACTGCGCGACGGCTTGAGGCACGCTGTGCAGCAATGGCAGGCGCGCCAGGCTGCAGGCCTGCCAGGGCGAGCGGTATTCGGGGAACGGACAGATGCTGTCGAGCAGCGTCGTTGCGCTGCGGATCAGTTGCTGGCTCGCCTGTCGGTTCTCGTTCGCCAGGGCATGCCCCAGCACCACCGACACCAGGTAATCCTCCCAGCTCTCGAAGGCGTCGCGCGCCAGGCGGGCGATATGCCGCAGGGCATTCCACAGGCGCTGTTCATCCAGCAGCCCCGCGCTGAAGGCCAGCCGGGCGCCGAACGCCGCGCGCTCCAGGTCGTAGCCCAGCACGCTGCGACAATGATCGATGCACTTGGGGTCGTGCCCCGCCTTGAGCAAGGCGCGCCGCCCCTGCTCGTAACGGGTGGCGGGGCCGCCTTGCCCGCCCGCGGGCGGCGAAGCCCCTTCAGCGTTGGAAGCCAGCCGCAGCATCGGGTCGAGACGGCTGCGGCTGCCGGTCTCCAGCAGCCACGCCATACGCTTGCGCACCTGCGCCGAATCGGCGGCCTGCCAGTGCCGGGCCAGCCACTGCCGGTGCTGCTCGTGCTGGTGCGGCGCAATGGCCAACTGGTCGATGCGCGCGCCGCCACAGGTGGCGATCAGCGCGCCGAAGGCGAGCAAGGCGTCGCGCGACGGGCGCTGCGGCGCGGCGTCGTAGCGTTGCGCCTGCAACACCGCATCGCGCACCGCCATGTCCGCCAACGGATGGCTGCGCCAGAGGCCCGCCGGCGCGCCACGCGGGTCATCCAGCAGGGATTTGAACGCCCTGATGGCTTCGCCGGCAGAGCATTCCTCCCGCAGCAGCACGGCGCGCCCGAGCACGAACGAGGCGGCGTAGGCCTGCCAGTCGGTGAAGGTGCGGCGCGCGGCCTCCGCCACCCAGGCCAGGGTCAGCCAGAACGCCGACTCGTCCAGATACGCGCAGGCATGACTGCGTCGGGCCAGCCAGGCGATGCGCTCCAGTTCATAGGCGGACATCGACAGGTCCTGCGGAACACGCAGCCCCGCCCGGCTCCACGCGCGTCGGGCCTGTTTCCAGCGCAACCGCTGTTCGTCGTCGAAGGCGCTCGGCTCCTTGCGCTGCAAGCGCAGGAAGTCATCGTCCAGCGTGCGGCTCTGCGCCTGCATGAACAGGTCCTGCAGGATGCTGCGCGCCGACCCGGCATCGCGGATGCCCCAGCGCTGCAACTGCTCGTGCGGCGGCGCGCTGCCGTCCTCGACGCAGCACGCCGCCATCAGCGCGCCGAAGCACAACAGGGGTTCGGTACCTGGCGAACGCACCCGCTCGTTCCGCTGAGCGCTGGCGTGAGCGACGGGCGACCCCGCCCGGGACCAGGCCCATGCGCCCATGAAGCCCAGCGCGGTTAGGCCGGCGGCACCGAGGCCGGAAAGGATCCACCCCATCATCGTGAGTCACCTCGAATCGTCGATGAGGGGACTCTACGAAGTCGCCGCCACCGCGCAGATGAGGGAAACCCGAAACGCCTGTCAGACTTTTCACTCAAACAACTACCATCACTGAATCGCCATTCCGGGCCTCCGTCTGCGGGCAGACCGGGTTGTCCTCGCCACCGGTTGTGCCGAGAATCCCCTTCATCACGCCCTTCCGATCAAGGTGTCATCGCTCATGAATCCTGCTCGCGCCGTCTTCCTCGACCATGCCTCCCTCGACCTCGGTGACCTCGACCTGGCACCGCTGCGCGCGGTGTTCAGCGAACTGCTGCTGCACGCGGGCAGCACGGCGGACCAGGTGGCGGAGCGGCTGCAGGGCGCGCAGGTAGCGATCACCAACAAGGCGCGGATCGACGCCGATGTCTTCGCACAGTGCCCGCAACTCAAGCTGATCCTGGTGGCGGCCACCGGTACCAACAACGTCGATCTCGACGCCGCGCGCCGCCACGGCGTGACCGTGAGCAATTGCCAGGGCTACGGCACCCCGTCGGTGGCGCAGCACACCCTGATGCTGCTGCTCGCCCTGGCCAGCCGCCTGCCGGACTACCAGGCGGCGATCCGCGAGGGCCGCTGGCAGAAGGCCCCGCAGTTCTGCCTGCTGGACTTCCCCATCGTCGAGCTGGAAGGCAAGACCCTCGGCCTGCTCGGCCATGGCGAACTGGGCGGCGCGGTGGCGAAACTGGCCGGGGCCTTCGGCATGCGCGTGCTGCTGGGCGCGCTACCGGGCCGCCCTGTGCGCGCCGACCGGCTGGCGCTGGACGAGCTGTTGCCGCAGGTCGACGCCCTGACCCTGCACTGCCCGCTGACCGACGCCACGCGCAACCTGATCGGCCAGCGCGAACTGGACCTGATGAAACCCGGCGCCTTCCTGATCAACACCGCCCGCGGCGGATTGGTGAACGAGCAGGCGCTGGCCGACACCCTGCGCCGCGGCCACCTGGGCGGCGCGGCGTTCGACGTGCTCAGCGTCGAGCCGCCGCGCGACGGCAACCCGCTGCTGGCCGGCGATATCCCGCGCTTTATCCTCACCCCGCACAGCGCCTGGGGCAGCCGAGAAGCCCGGCAGCGCATCGTCGGCCAGTTGAGCGAGAACGCCGCCGGTTTCCTCGCCGGCGAGCCGCGCCGGGTGGTGGCAGCATGAGCCTGCACCTGGTGTGCGGCGATGGCGCCGCCGAGGCCCTGCGCCGGGCGGTGGCCGACGGCGTGCTGACCGAGAAGAAAATCCGCGTGATGCCGGACGACCTGGCCGTCGGCCCGCTGGGCGATGTGGATCAGCCGCCCTGCCAGCAGCGCGCCACGTTCTGGCATGCCCTGGGCGGCGAGGCCCTGCAGGAGCGGGCCATCGCCAGCGAACTGGCCAGCGACGCCACCTGGTTGCGCAACCCGGACGCCGCCAGCATCACCCTCTGGCACGGCGACAGCGCCAGCGAGCAACTGCTGCTGCGCCGCGTCTGCGCGCTGCTGCCAGCCCACGTGAGCGTGCGCAGCGTCGGCGCCGGCAGCGGCCAATGCCGCAGCGAGGACCGTCACGCCATCGCCATGCTCAAACCCGTGGAGCTGGCCAACGCCCTGGCCGCCAGCCACGAACTGGACGCCGCCGAGCGCCAGCGCCTGGGCGCCGACTGGCAGCAGGCGCTGGCCCAGAACGCCGAGCTGCGCCTGTGGCTGGACGGCCAACTGAGCGGCACCGGCTATACGCACATCGACCGCATCCTGCTGGACAGCGCCAGCGAATCCTGGCGCCCGGTGCAATCGCTGATCGGCCCGACCATGGCCTATGTCGACGGCCTGTTCGTCAGCGACCTGCTGGCCGCCTGGCGCCTGCGCGAACAGGTCGCGGCAGGCGTATTGCAACTGCGCGGCGACGACTTCTGGAAGAACGCCGAGGTGCGGCTCGCCTAGGCCCGGCCGCGGCAGCCCTGCTAAACTCGCGCCCTTTTTCGAGGAGGCCGCATGTCCAACGCCCCCACCAGTGAAGTGCTGCTGCGCCAGATCGAGCGCTTCCAGGGCCGCGTCCTGCTCGCCGGCCTACCCGCCGACGGCCTGCTCGGCGAGCTACCCCATGCCCAGGGCTGGAGCTGGCACGCCGGCGATGCCCGACAGCTTGAAAACCGCCATACCGGCCGCTGCCACTTCGGCGCCACGCCGCCGGCGGGCCAGTTCGACGCCGCCGTGCTGTTCCTGCCCAAGTCCCGCGAGCTGACCGACTACCTGCTGGCCGCCCTGGCCAGCGCCGTGCCCGATGGCGAGCTGTACCTGGTTGGCGAGAAACGCGCCGGCGTCGAACGCGCCAGCAAGCAGCTGGGCGAATTCGGCCGCGCCAGCAAGCTGGACAGCGCCCGTCACTGCCAGCTGTGGCACACCCACATCGACGGCGCGCCGGCCGCACCCGACCTGCATGGCCTGGCGCAACGCTACGAACTGCCGCTGGCCGACGGCCCGCTGCAGGTCATCACCCTGCCCGGCGTGTTCAGCCATGGCCGCCTGGATCGCGGCAGCGCGCTGCTGCTGGAACACCTGGCCGACTTGCCGAGCGGCCACCTGCTGGACTTCGGCTGTGGCGCCGGGGTACTCGGCGCCACGCTCAAGCGACGTTATCCACAGAGCCGGCTGACCCTGCTGGACGTCGATGCCTTCGCGGTCGAAAGCAGCCGCCTGACCCTGGCCGCCAATGGCCTGGAGGGCGAGGTGATCGCCGGCGACGGCATCGACGCCGCGCCGCAGGATCTCGCCGCCATCGTCAGCAATCCGCCCTTCCACCAGGGCGTGCACACCAGCTACGCCGCCACCGAACAACTGCTGCGCCAGTCGGCCCGCCACCTGGCGCCCCGCGGTGAGCTGCGTCTGGTGGCCAACAGCTTCCTGAAATACCCGCCGCTGATCGAACAGCACCTGGGCCCCTGCCGCACCCTGGCCGAGGCTGACGGCTTCCGAATCTACAGCGCCCGGCGCTGATCCACGGCTCGCACTACACTCCACCGAGCCCGCCCGGATCGGCGCATCGCCGCTCGCCCTGAACTATCGAGGACACCCGTGAATCGCAGAATCAAAGATGACGTCGAACTGACATTCGCCATGGGGCCGAAGGAGAAGCCGCATCATCTCAAGCGCTCCCTCAAGCCGCGCCACCTGAACATGATCGCCATCGGCGGCTCCATCGGCACCGGCCTGTTCGTCGCCTCCGGCAGCACCATCGCCACCGCCGGCCCCGGCGGCGCGCTGCTGGCCTATGCGCTGATCGGCCTGATGGTGTTCTTCCTCATGACCAGCCTCGGCGAGCTGGCGGCGTACATCCCCGACTCCGGCTCGTTCTGCACCTACGGCAGCCGTTTCATCGACGATGGCTTCGGCTTCGCCATGGGCTGGAACTACTGGTACAACTGGGCGGTGACCATCGCCGCCGAGCTGGTGGCCGCGCAGTTGGTGATGAAGTTCTGGTTCCCGGAGGTCGCCGGCATGTACTGGAGCGCCGGCTTCCTGGCCATCATGTTCATGCTCAACTTCTTCTCGGTGAAGGGGTTCGGCGAGAGCGAGTTCTGGTTCGCGCTGATCAAGGTGGTGGCCGTGGTGATCTTCATCGGCATTGGCCTGGCCAGCATCATCGGCATCATGCACGGCATCGACAGCCCCGGTTTCAGCAACTTCACCACGGGGGATGCGCCCTTCGTCGGCGGCCTCCAGGCAATGATCGGGGTGGCGATGATCGCCGGCTTCTCCTTCCAGGGCACCGAGCTGATCGGCGTCGCCGCGGGCGAGTCGGAGAACCCGCGCAAGTCCATTCCGATTGCCATCCGCCAGGTGTTCTGGCGAATCCTGATGTTCTATATCCTGTCGATCTTCGTCATCGGCATGCTGATCCCCTACACCGATCCGAACCTGCTCAAGACCGACAGCACCGACATCAGCACCTCGCCCTTCACCCTGCTGTTCGAGCGCGCGGGCCTTGCCGCCGCGGCCGGCGTGATGAACGCGGTGATCCTCTCGGCGATCCTCTCGGCGGGTAACTCGGGGATGTACGCCTCGACCCGGATGCTCTACACCATGGCCACCCAGGGCAAGGCGCCGCGCCTATTCACCCAGGTGTCCGAGAGCGGCGTGCCGCGCTATGCGCTCTATGCCACCACGCTGATCGGCGCGCTGTGCTTCCTCACCAGCTTCATCGGCGACAAGACCGTCTACACCTGGCTGCTCAACGCCTCGGGCATGTGCGGGTTCATCGTCTGGCTGGGCATCGCGGTGTCGCACTATCGCTTCCGCAAGGGCTTCGTCGTCCAGGGCGGCAACCTCGATGACCTGCCCTACCGCGCCAAGTGGTTCCCCCTCGGCCCGCTGTTCGCCTTCACCCTGTGCCTGATCATCACCCTGGGGCAGAACTACCAGGCCTTCGTCGGCGAGCACGTGGACTGGGCGGGGCTGGTCGCCACCTACATCACCATCCCGCTGTTCCTGGCGATCTGGCTGGGCTACCGGTTCAAGAACGGCACCCGCTTCGTGCGCTACGAGGAAATGGACATCCGTCCGAAGCACGATTGATCCTACAAGCGGCTTGCCCAAGTCCTACGACTTGGGCAGAATGCGCCCCGTCCTAGGGGAGTAGTCTCCCGCGAGCGCCCAGCTCGCCCGGTACGCGTCAACACACTTGGTCCGCAGACCATGGCGCGTACGATCCAGGCCTGCAGCGTTCAGGCCGGGGTTTGACAAGACCTATGACACGAGCAACCTGACCCGGGGCGGGCAGGTGGCGCGTGTCATGGTGATTCGTCGACCCGCCCCTTAGGAAGCCTGATGGAATCCCTCTTCGTCCCTACCCTGATCGTTGCCCTGGCGGAAATTGGCGACAAGACGCAATTGCTCGCGCTCGTCCTCGCCGCGCGGTTCCGCAAGCCCTGGCCGATCATCGCCGGGATCATCGCCGCCACCCTGGCCAACCACTTCGCCGCCGGCGCCGTTGGCAGCTGGGTCGCCTCGTTCTTCTCGGAAAGCACCCTGAGCTGGGTACTGGCCGTGTCGTTCCTCGCCGTGGCCGGCTGGACCCTGATTCCGGACAAGCTCGATGACGACGAAGAAGGTTCGCTGAAGAAATTCGGCCCGTTCCTCACCACCCTGATCGCCTTCTTCCTCGCCGAAATGGGCGACAAGACCCAGGTCGCCACGGTGATGCTGGCGGCGCAGTACCCGCACTTCTGGCTGGTGGTGATCGGCACCACCCTGGGCATGCTGATCGCCAACGTACCGGTGGTACTGGCCGGCAACTTCGCCGCCGAACGCCTGCCGCTGAACCTGATCCGCCGCCTGGCCGCCGCTGCCTTCGCCGTCCTCGGCCTGGCCGCCGTCTACCACGCGCTGAAGCTCTCCGGGGTGCTCTGAGCGGCCGCTTTTCGTCGGGGGGCTGGCGCGCCGGCCAATGCCTGTGTATCGCCCGCGATACACAGTGGCGCCTGAGCCTCCCCGACAAAGGATGTCGCCATGCCGGAAAAAGACCTGAAGAAGATTGCCCGCCAGCACATCGACCTGGCCTGGAACAAGGGACACCTGGCGCTGGTGGAGCAGTTGCACAGCCCGGACTTCATCTACAAGAGCGCCTTCACCGCCCAGCCGCTGGACAACGCCGGCTACCGCGCGCTGGTGGAGGAGATCCGCAGTGGCATGGAAGACCTGGAGGTGGCGGTGGAGGAATGCATCCGCGAGGGCCAGAAGGTCTTCACCTGGAGCACCCTGATGGGCAGCATCGCCCGCCCGGTGCTGGGGTATCCGGTCAGCGACCGTATCGTCAGCATCTCGGCCATGGGCTTCTGGGTGTTCAACAGCCAGAACCAGGTACAGGAGCTGTGCACGCTGTTCGACATGGAAAGCTTCCGCGCACAGATGGGTTTGCCCAACCGCTCGTTCGCCGAAAAGGCGCTGCCCTGAACCCCGAAAAAGCCCGGCCATGAGCCGGGCTTTTTTCTGTGCGCCTGTCACCCACGTCCACGACCTGCCGGAGCGCGCCATGCGCGCGATCGCGGGCATGGCCCGCTCCTACAAGGAGAACCCGAGCCAGCCCGGCAGCGGCTTTTCGTAGGACCGAGGGGGACGCCCAGTCCTTGCTCGCGAACAAGGCGCCACTCGGTGCCGTGCGGTTCGCGAGCAAGCTCGCTCCTACACCGTGCCGGCTGGCACCGTGGGTTCCTCCTGCGCCGAACGGTCCCCTCTCCCGCTTGCGGGAGAGGGTTAGGGTGAGGGGCTCTTGCAAGAGCGGATCTTATCCGCGAATCCGGCCGGCAGGCCGGGGCTCAGGCAAGGCACCGCCGCAAGGTGGTCGCGGAGAAGCTCCGCTCCTACAAGGGGAACCCGAGCCAGCCCGGCAGCGGCTTTTCGTAGGACCGAGGGGGACGACCAGCCCTTGCTCGCGAACAAGGCGCCACTCGGTGCCGTGCGGTTCGCGAGCAAGCTCGCTCCTACACCGTGCCGGCTGACACCGTGGGTTCCTCCTGCGCCGAACGGTCTCCTCTCCCGCTTGCGGAGAGGGTTAGGGTGAGGGGCTCTTGCAAGAGCGGATCTTATCCGCGAATCCGGCCGGCAGGCCGGGGCTCGGGCAAGGCACCCCCGCAAGGTGATCGCGGAGAAGCTCCGCTCCTACACAGAGGAGTTGAGCCCGCTTCAGAGGTAATCGTTGGCCTGGAACCAGGAAATCGCCCGCTCCAGCGTGTCCTCCAGCGGCACATGGGATTCGAAGCCCAGTTCCTCGCGCGCCTTGCGGCCATCGAGGAACTGCCCGCCGGCCATGACTTCGATCGCCGTGTCGTCCAGCAGCGGCATCTTGCCGGTCAGGCGGTAGCGCCAGCGACCAAGCGTGGCCAGCGCACGGGCACGGTGCAGCGGCATCGGGGTCGGCGCCGGCTTGCCCAGCAACTTGGCGATGGTGGCGGTCAGCGCGGCCATCTCGATGTTGTGCCCGGTGAGCAGGTAGCGCTCGCCCACCCGTCCGCGCTCAAGCGCCATGAGCAGACCCCGCCCGGCCTCGGAGGCGTCGATGACGTTGCGCCGGCCCGGCACGTAATGAAGCATCTCGTCGCGGCCGATGGCGGTGATCAGGCGGCCGGTGGTCGGGCCGATGTCCAGCTCGCCCAGCACCATGCCGGGAATCCCGATGACCACCGGCAATCCGCCGCGAGCCTGCTCGCGGGCCTGTTCATCCAGCGCCCACTTGCACATCACGTAGGCGCTCTTGCCGGTGGGCAGCCCTTCGTAGAACAGCCCCTCGTGCCCGGGCAGCCCCTGCGGGTGCAAGGGCATGGCGAAGGCGGAGCCGACATAGAGGATGCGCGGCACCTTCGCCTGCAGGCAGGCGGCGTAGAAGTGATTGGTCAGGTCCAGCGCGCTGGCGACCTCCTCCTGCCAGCGACGGGGGCGCACCGGGTAATACCCGGCGCTGAAGATCACCGCGTCCAACCCGCTCAGCGCGCGGGCCATCCCCTGGTGATCGAAGAGTTCGGCAACCCGGCACTCCGGCTCGAGATAGGCCAGGCGCTGGATCTGCGACGAGGGTCGATGGATCAGCACCAACTGGTGGCCGGCCGCCTTGATCGCGCGGGCGGCATGGTGGCCCAGGAGCCCGGTGGCTCCGAGTACAGCGATTTTCACGGGTGCTCCCTGTTCACTGGATCGGGCGGCGCAACCTTACGCCGCCCTTGGCCGTTCGAGAGAATCACGAACCACTGCTGCAAAACCAATGCTCAGCGGGCCTTGGCCTGCTCGTAGAGCGGCATGACCTTCGGGATGGCGGCCTGCAGGTTGGCCATCCGCGTGCTGTCCGCCGGGTGCGTGCTGAGGATTTCCGGCGGCGCCTCGCCGTTCGATGCCTGGCCCATCTTCTGCCAGAGGGTCATCGCGGCGTTGGGGTTATAGCCGGCTCGCGCCGCCAATTCCAGGCCGATCAGGTCGGCTTCGTTCTCGTTCTGCCGGCTGTTGGGCAACGTCAGGCTGTACTCGACCACCTGGTGGGCGAGGTCCACGCTGTTCTGCCCCAGCCCCAGCAAGGCGCCACCGATGCCCAGGCCCATCTGCTCCGCATAGGCGCGGGACATGGCCTCGCGGCCGTGCTCACGCAAGGCGTGGGCGATCTCGTGGCCCATCACGGCGGCCAGCTCGTCGTCGGTGAGTTTGAGCTGATCGATCAGCCCGGTGTAGACGATGATCTTGCCGCCCGGACCGCAGTTGGCGTTGAGCTCGTCGCTCTTGATCACGTTGACTTCCCACTGCCAGGACGGCGCGTCGGAGCGGAAGGCGCCGGTCTGCGGAATCAACCGCGCGGCGATGGCCTTCACGCGCTTGGCGTCGCTGCTGCTGGCATCCAGCTTGCCGGCCTTGGAGGCCTCGCCGAGCGTCTGCTGGTAGGACTGCGCATACATCTGGTCGACCTGCGCACTGGACAGCATGCTGAACATGTTCTGCTTGCGATCGACGCCGACGACCCCGCCGCTGGTGGTGTTCACCTGCTGGCAAGCGGTGAGGAGCAGGGCTGCGGCCAGGCCTGCGACACGAAATACTCTGGGCATGTTGCTCTCCCGAAACAATGCAATCTCCCACGAACAGCGCGCATGGTAGGCCCACCCCCGATGCCCGGCAACTGGCAGGAAACAGCCGGTGCAGCAGTGACTTAGGAAAGCGGACCGGCTCACCGGATGACGCCCTGCGCCACCGGTCGTGGTGTTCGCGCTGCGCCTGGGAAAACCCTCGGTGCACAGCCGCGCGAGAGTCGCCACAGGCGTTCGCCCGCCGGCAAAACGGCGAGCCTTGAGCGCTGTGCGCGACCCGATAATTTCATTTTGACATCACATGCTAGACCTCCCGGTCAGCGCCGACAATCCTGCAACAGGCAGCCAACAGTGGCGTTACAACCCATTACAACGGCCGCCTAAGGAAAATCCCGGGGCCTGCCGATACAGATAGACAAGCAGGTCTCTGGCACATTCCGGGTACGCGTATGAAATTCAAGTCGATCCAGTTTTCCGTGGTGGCGCTGGCCGGTGCCAGCGTTCTGGCAGTGGTCGCGGCGCTGGTGCTGTATGCGCTGTTCGCCGGCTCGCGGACCCAGGCGCTGGTGCAGGAACGCACCCAGGCGCTGCTCGAGCAGGTGATCAATGAGCGCCTGGTGGCGCTGGCACGCGGCCAGGTCAGCCAGATCCAGCGGGAGCTGGAATACCCCCTCACCATCGCCCGCGAGCTGGCCAGCACCAACGCCCTGCTGGATGAAACCGACGCCAACGGCCAGCCGCTGCTGGGCATAGGCCGCGCCGGCATGTCCAACCTGCTGCGCCAGACCGTGGCGCAGAACCCCAAGCTGCTCGACGCCTTCGCCGGCTGGGAACCCAACGCCTTCGCCGGCAACGACAGCCAGTACGCCGGCCTGCCCGGCTATGACGCCAGCGGCCGCTTCATGCCCTGGTGGTACCGCAAGGACGGCAGCCTGACCGTGGAAGCCATGGGCGACACCCTGGAAAGCCAGAAGATGCAGCCCACCGGCGTGCGCGAGGGCGAGTACTACCTGTGCCCGAAAGAGAAGCACCAGCCCTGCATCATCGACCCGGCGCCCTACGAGATGGGCGGCAAGATGGTGCTGATGTCCTCGTTCAACGCGCCGATCATGGTCAAGGGCCAGTTCAAGGGCACCGTCGGCGTGGACCTGTCGCTGGATTTCATCCAGGACCTGCTCAAGGCCGCCGACAGCCAGCTGTATGACGGCGCCGGCGAGATGGCGCTGATCTCCACCAACGGCCGCCTGGTCGCCTACACCAAGGACCCGGCCAAGCTCGGCGAGCCGGCCAGCAGTGTGCTGGACGCCAACGAAGTGGCCAACCTGACCAAGCTCACCCTCGACCAGCCGCTGACCTCGGTGGACAAGGAACACGGCCACATCGAGCTGTTCCTGCCCTTCACCATCGCCGACTCCGGCGCGCGCTGGACGCTGATGCTGCAACTGCCCCAAGGCGCCGTGCTGGGCGACCTGAACCGGTTGCAGAGCGACCTCAAGGCCCAGCGCGACAGCGACACCCTGGGCATGACCCTGGTCGGCCTGATCATCGCCGCCATCGGCCTGGCCGTCATCTGGCTGGTCGGCCACGGCATCGCCCGTCCGCTGCGCCAACTGGTGGGCATGCTCGACGACATCGCCCAGGGCGAAGGCGACCTCACCCGCCGCCTGAGCAGCGACCGCGCCGACGAACTGGGCTCCATCGCCAAAGGTTTCAACACCTTCCTCGGCAAGCTGCAGGGCATGATCGGCCAGGTGGTGACCTCGGTGCAGCACGTCAGCGATTCCTCCGAGCACACCGCCGACATCGCCATCCGCACCAACCAGGGCGTGCAGAAGCAACTGGCGGAAATCGAGCTGGTGGCCACCGCCGTCCACGAGATGACCGCCACCGCCCAGGACGTCGCGCGCAACGCCACCCACGCGGCCGAAGCGGCCAACCACGCCGACCAGGCTGCGCACCACGGCAAGCGCATCGTCGAGAGCAGCTCCGAGGCGATCCAGGCGCTGGCCAGCGAGATCGGCCGCGCCGTGGGCGTGGTCCAGTCGCTGGCCCGCGACAGCGAGAACATCAACGCAATCCTGGTGGCCATCCGCGGCATCGCCGAGCAGACCAACCTGCTGGCGCTCAACGCCGCCATCGAGGCGGCCCGTGCTGGCGAGCAGGGCCGCGGCTTCGCGGTGGTCGCCGACGAGGTGCGCAACCTGGCGCAGAAGACCCAGCAGGCCACCGAGGAAATCCAGTCGATGATCCAGCAGCTGCAGAACGGCACCCGCGAAGTGGTGCAGGTGATGCAGCAGAGCCAGGACAAGACCGAGGACAGCGTGCGCCACGCCGGCGAAGCGGCCCAGGCGCTGGAGTCGATCACCCAGGCGGTGTCGGTGATCAACGACATGAACACCCAGATCGCCAGCGCCGCCGAGGAGCAGAGCGCGGTGGCCGAGGACATCAACCGCAACGTCAGCAACATCGGCATGGTCGCCAACCAGGTGGCCGGCGGCGCCGACGAAGCCTCCCAGGCCAGCGCCGAGCTGACCAAGCTGGCCGAGCAGCAGCGCCGGCTGGTGAATCAGTTCAAGGTGTGAGGTTGTTCGGCCTGGCCGGGCGCTCGCCCCTGTAGGAGCGAGCTTGCTCGCGAACCCGCCCCACGGCGAAGCCCCCTCACCCCACCCTCTCCCTCAGGGAGAGGGAGCCGTCCGTGCCGGCTGACGCCACGAGTTCATCCTCCCCCGATCAGGTCGCAGGGCGCATAACGCGCCAGCGTTATCCGCGCGGGGCGATTGGCGGATCACCCGCCCCGGGTTATCCGCCCTACGGTCCTGCGAATCTAACGAGCAGAAGCGGCGCCGCTTTTCGTAGGACCGAGGGGGACGCCCTAGTCCTTGTTCGCGAACCACCCACGCACCTGGCCCGGCGGGAAGAAGCCTTCGCGGACAAGGTCCGCTCCTACGGGGAGTACGGTTCACACGTTATCCGCCGCGGGGCAATCGGCCCCGTGACTCGAATCGTTTCGTAGGAGCGGACTCCGTCCGCGATGTTTCCGCGCGAGCGTGGGGTCATCGCGGACGGAGTCCGCTCCTACGAGAAAGGTGTCGCCCTGGGATTTCAGGCGGGCGTCAGGCACTCCGGCCCGTTGCAGGCCGGGTCGTTGACGAAGTTCGCCAGCGCCTGCTCGCGCAGCCGTGCCTGGGGCAGTTGCAGCAGTTCCAGCAGCCGCGCCATGGGCGTCTGGTTCGACAGCCACTGCGCCTGCTCCTGCACATCGAGGATCAGCGGCCGGCGCATCTCGCCCGCCGCCTGGGTCAGCATCGCCACGCTGTAATAGATGTGGCCTTCCACCGGATAAGCCTCCCACACCCCGGCAAAACAGATCAGGCCGCCGCCGGATATCCAGTGCGGGCGCTTGCGCACCCCGCGCCATTCGTAGAAGCCGTTGGCCGGCAGCAGGCAGCGGCGCTGGGCGAAGGCGTCGCGGAACATCGGCTGTTCGGCGATGGTTTCCGCGCGGGCATGGGCCGGGGTGCGCGACAGGTCCTTCAGCCAGGCCGGGGTCAGGCCCCAGCGCGCCAGGTCGGCCTGGCGACGGCCTTCCTCCTCGCGCAGCATCAGCACCCGCGCGCCGGGCGCAACGCTCCATTGCGGCTGCAGGTCAGCCGGGAAGCCGGCGCTGTCGGCAAGCTCGCGGTTCCAGCGGAATAGGGCATAACGGCTGGTCATGGGCGGGGGTCATCGCAGGACGTGGGCGGCGGTCAGCACAGCAGGACGCCAGGGCCTCCCTCGTGATCATCGAAGGCACCCGGCAAGGGTTGCGCGGCATTGTACGCGGCGATCAGCTCCCGCGCCCGCTCGGCCACCTCATCCTCCACCCACAGGTGCAGCAGCCCCAGCCCCGGCAGCTCGCCGATGCCGCCGACCAGGTGGCGGCCGCCCAGGTGCGACGAAATGCCCTCGTTGGCCAGCATGCCGCCCAGCAGTTCGGCTTCGATCAGGTCGGCGGGTTCGTAGATTCGCTGCATCAGTCGTCCTCGCGCTGGACTTCCAGGGTCCACTCCACACCATCGGTGTGAAGCTGGAACAGGATCGGCCGGCAACACACCGGGCAATCTTCATAGTAGCTCTGGTCGCCCCCGGAGAGATCGAGCACGGCCTCGGCCGGCTCGCCGCAATAGGGGCAGGAATACGCCTGACTTTCGAGCATCGCTGGTTCCCCCGTGACTTCCGTTTATAATCGCGCGGTCTTTTTGGGTGCCCAGCCGGACCGTCCGGTCAGTGGGCCCCTTCCGAGCCGTCTACGTCGCGGCCCGGCCGTGACACCCCGAAAAATTCATTAGAGAGCATGATGGGCGAGTTCGAAGCCATCCGACCGTACAACGACGCCGAAGTCCCGGCTGTCCTGCAACGCCTGCTGAGCGATGACGCCTTTCTCGGCGCGCTGGCGCGTTACCGTTTCCCGCGTCTGTCCGGACCGTTCGGCTGGCTGCTCAGACCACTTATAGCCCATCGGCTGGCCCGCGAGGTCACCGGCATCCGCAGCGTCGTCGCGCTGCAGGACAAATTCGAGCCCTACGTCGACCGGACCATCGAGCACGCCACCGACGGCGTCACCTACTCCGGCGTCGAGCGCCTGAAATCCGGCCGCGCGTACCTGTTCATCGCCAACCACCGCGACATCGTGATGGACCCGGCCTTCTGCAATTACGCGATCTTCCACGCCAAGCTGCCGACGCCGCGCATCGCCATCGGCGACAACCTGCTGCAGAAGCCCTTCGTCAGCGACCTGATGCGCCTGAACAAGAGCTTCATCGTGCACCGCTCCATCAGCGGCCGCCGCGAGAAGCTGGCGGCGTACCAGAACCTGTCGGCCTACATCAACCACTCGATCAGGAACGACGGCCAGTCGATCTGGATCGCCCAGGCCGAGGGCCGCGCCAAGGACGGTGACGACCGCACCGATTCGGCGATCCTCAAGATGTTCCACATGAGCCGCAAGGACGAGCCGTTCGCCGACGTCATCCGCGAGCTGCACCTGATCCCGGTGTCGATCAGCTACGAGTACGACCCGTGCGATGCCGCCAAGGCCCGCGAGCTGTTCACCCGCGCTACCACCGGCGAGTACAAGAAGGCGCCGGGCGAGGACGATCGCAGCATCGTGCAGGGCATCACCGGCTACAAGGGACGGGTGCACATCAACTTCGGCGAGGAGATCACCGGCAACTTCGCCGACGCCAAGCAGCTCGCCGCCGAACTGGACCGGCAGATCCTCGGCAACTATCGGCTGTTCCCGGTGCACTACCTGGCCTACGAAGCGTCCGACCTGCGCGACGCGGCCCTCGACGTGCCCCGCGCCGAGACCCTGTTCAAGGCCGAGGAACTGCAGCGCGCGCGCACCGAATGGGAGCGTCGCCTGGGCGAATGCCCCGCGGAGCAGCGCGGCCATCTCATCCTGCAGTACGCCAACCCGGTGCTGAACCAGTACCGGCTCAAGCAGCAGGCATGAAAAAAGGCGCCCTCGGGCGCCTTTTTCGTTTCTCGGCTCAGAGCTGGGTGCTGTACCAGCTCACCGCCACGGCCAGGGCCATGCAGGCGAAGCCGAAGCGGTAGAAGAAGCGGTTCATCCGCGCGGTCGGCTCGACGCTGTCCAGCGGCACCGGCGCAACCTCGCTTTCGGCGGCCAGGCGCGCCAGGGCAAGGCGTTCACGGCGGCGGGTCGCCAGCAACAGCCAGCCTCCGGCCAGGGCGAAGAACAGGGCCAGGTCGTTCACGATACGACCGGGATGGGCCTGGAACAGACTCCAGAGCGCCTGCAGCGACATCACAACCTCCGCTTCAGAACTGCACGCCATCGACTTCGAAGCAAAGCGGGGGGTCAGTCTGGACGAACGGGCATGGCCCGTCATGGATGAGAAACAATCGACGCGCATTTTATCCGCTGGGCCGCCCTTGCAGCCAGCGCACAACGCTTATTTACGACGAGCGTAAGAATTATCGAGAAATGGTCTAAGACCTTTCCTGCGCCCTGGCACGTTGCTGGCTTCAACGACTGGTGCCTATCCGGTCTTTCGCCAAGGAGATTCGCCATGCTCGACATCATCCCCCACGAAAACGCCTACCTGATCGACCACCTCGATGAAATCGAAGCCGTGGTCGTGGAACTCTCGTTCAACGTCCAGGACGACCACTGGCTGGTCTATACCCAGGCCTGCGGCCACGAGCACCTGGACCTGCCGGAAACCGACGAGCGCATGCGATCGTTCGAAGTCGACCCCTATCGCCAGGCCGCCTGACCGCTATCAGCGGCCCATGAAAAAGCCCGCCAACTGGCGGGCTTTTTCATGACCGGTTCGCTCAGCGCTGGTTCAGCGTCTGGCCGATGGTCGGGTCTTTGAACACGCGGGTCAGCGCATCGCTGAGCACGTCGCTCACCAGCTTGGTGTTGGTCGCCTGGTTGGGCGCCATGCCGAAGCGCTGGTTGGTGGAAGCGCCGTAACGGCCACTGTAGCGACGGGTGCCGCTCTGCACGTCGGCGCGGAAGGTGGCGCCGATATCGGCCTCGGTGACGTACACGCCTTCTTTCGGCGACTGGTACTTCAGCTCGGACAGGGTCAGGGTCAGCTGCGGCGCGTTGTAGGCGTTGGCCGACGGGGTGAAGCCCAGCAGGCGCACGGCGGTCTCGGCCTGCAGCTGCAGCTTGGGAATCACGTCTTCGCTGCGCACGGTCAGCTGACTGGTTTCCGAATACAGGCCGCCCCGGGTGCCCAGCGCGGTGCTCGGGCGACCGTCGACGACACGCACCACCACCGGCTGGCCCTGGCCAACGGCGGCGACCGGCCCCTTGAATTCGGGCGTCGGGTTGAGTTGTTGCGGGCTGAGGGCGCAGCCGGTCAAGGTCAGGCTGGCGGCAGCGATAAAGCCGAGCAACAGGCGAGGCAGCATGCTCATCTCTCCATGGGGTTAAGCGATGGCCGGCAGTATACCGGCGGGCAGCGCGGTCAGATAGCGCTTGGCCATTGGACGCGGAACCCGTTCTCAGGGTTCCCTGGCCACGCGTCGATACGCCGCCTTGACCCACCCGCAGGCGACACGCACCGGGAGGGGGCACAAATGGCAAATCAAGGGGCACACACTAGGAAAAAAGTCTAAGGTGCAGAGCTTTTTTTTCTGTTTCGCCGTTATAATCGCCCCCCGATTATAAGGACGCCTCCTGGTCGGGCCCCGCACGATGCCGACACGCCGTGTCTCGCCGCTGCCACCCCTCAAAGAGAGTCGCCACTCGCCTCGGTCACTGGCCGTCGCGCTTTGTACGTTCGTTGCGCAGAACTTGGCAAGGATGCAGCCGCTCCCCTCCGTACGGAGACCGGACCGGCCCGCGACGACGATCCCCTTTGAGCTTCACGCCTCCAAAAGAGCGTGATCGAAGGTTTTTCACTACTTCACGAGAGTGTGGCGAGCAATGAAGAGTTTTGCGTTGGTAGCACCATTGACGTCTGACCCCGCAGCACTGAATCGCTTTTTCGGCACCGGAAGCCGCGCCTGAGCGCCACTTTCGGATGCACTAGCGGATGCACATGTCCGCCGTGGACTGCCGAGAAGGTGCGCATTTCCCCTCCTCCGATCCCGGCCCGACACATTCGCGAAAGGTCCTTCGTGACCTGAGAAGAATTCGGACAGGCAACTTTTACGCACCTGAGCGAAAGTCCCCTGTCACAACTGGCTGCTGATAGTTTTGGAGACGCGTTAATGGCGCAGAACGAAATCGAATCGATGGACGTGCTGCTGGTCGGCGCCGGCATCATGAGCGCAACCCTGGCTGTCCTGCTCAAGGAAGTCGATCCGGGCGTCAAGCTCGAGATCGTCGAACTGCAGGAGTCCGGGGCCGTCGAGAGTTCCAACCCGTGGAACAACGCCGGCACCGGTCACGCCGGCCTCTGCGAGCTGAACTACACGCCGCAGGCGGCCGACGGCTCGATCGACATCAAGAAGGCGGTGAACATCAACGCCCAGTTCGAGGTGTCCAAGCAGTTCTGGGCCTACCTGACCGGGAAGGACGCCTTCGGCGCGCCGCGCAACTTCATCAATCCCGTTCCGCACATGAGCTTCGTGCGCGGCAAGGACATTCCGTTCCTGAAGAAGCGCTTCGAGCTGCTCAGCCAGCACCACGCCTTCGCCTCGATGGAATACACCGAGGACCGCGCGAAGATCGCCGACTGGGCCCCGCTGACCATGCCCGGCCGCCCGGCCGACGAGCAGGTGGCGATGACCCGCGTGGAAAGCGGCACCGATGTCAACTTCGGCGCCCTGACCAACCAACTGCTGGGCTATCTCGCCAGCCGCGAAGGCAGCGAAGTCCGCTACTTCCAGAAGGTCGTGGGCCTGCAGCGCAACGGTGACGGCTGGCTGGTGGACATCAAGAACACCCAGACCGGCGACGCCCGCAAGGTCAAGGCGAAGTTCGTCTTCCTCGGCGCCGGCGGCGGCGCGCTGCCGCTGCTGCAGATGTCCGGCATCCCGGAAAGCAAGGGCTTCGGCGGCTTCCCGGTGAGCGGCCAGTGGCTGCGCTGCGACAACCCCGAGGTGGTCAAGCAGCACCAGGCCAAGGTCTACAGCCAGGCCGAAGTGGGCGCCCCGCCGATGTCCGTGCCGCACCTGGACACCCGTGTGGTAGAGGGCAAGACCTCCCTGCTGTTCGGCCCCTACGCCGGATTCTCCACCAAGTTCCTGCGCCACGGTTCGTTCCTCGACCTGCCGCTCTCGGTGCGCACCAGCAACCTGCTGCCGATGCTCGCCGTGGCCCGCGACAACATGGACCTCACCCGCTACCTGGTGAAGGAAGTCATGCAGTCCATGGACCAGCGTATCGAAGCCCTGCGCAAGTTCTACCCGCAGCTGAATCCGGCCGACTGGCGTCTGGAAACCGCCGGCCAGCGCGTGCAGATCATCAAGAAGGACCCGAAGAAAGGCGGCATCCTGCAGTTCGGTACCGAACTGGTGGCGGCCCAGGACGGCAGCATCGCCGCCCTGCTCGGTGCCTCGCCGGGCGCCTCGGTCACCGTGTCGATCATGCTGGGCCTGCTGGAGCGCTGCTTCCCCGAGCGCTACAAGTCGGCCGAGTGGACCGCGAAGCTCAAGGAGATCTTCCCGGCCCGCGAGAAGCAGCTGGAGACCGACGCCGCGGCCTACCGCGAAGTCAACCAGATGACCGCCGACCGCCTGCAGATCGTCGCCGCGTCCTGAGCCGTGCGCTCATGAAAAAGCCCGCCATCCGGCGGGTTTTTTCGTTTCCGTGGGCTCACTGGCAACTGACCATCCAGCCGACGCCGAACCGGTCGGTGAGCATGCCGAAGCGTTGCGCCCAGAAGGTCTTCTCCAGCGGCGTCTCCACGCGCCCTTCCTCCGCCAGGGCGGCGAATGCCTTTTCCGCGGCGACCACGCTGCGCAGCGTGAGGTGCAGGGAGAAGCCATTGAAGGCGGCGTTGTGCTCGCCGCGGCCATCGGACAAGAAGACTTCCGTCTCGCCGATCTGCAGGCTGGCGTGCATCACCTTGTCCAGCCAGCCATCGGGCACCGGCGACGGGCCCGGTGCCTCTTCGAAGCGCATCAGCGCCCCCAGTTGCGCGCCCACCGCGCGCTGGTAGAAGGCAATGGCCTCATCGGCGCGACCATGGAAAAACAGATAGGGCTGTACGTGCACGGCTTCATCCTCGCCTTGTCGTTATCGTTCTGAGGGAAGTCTAGGCGGGGATTTGGCGTTCGTTCGCGAGCAAGCTCGCTCCTACGAAAAGCGACCCCATCCTGTAGGAGCGAGCTTGCTCGCGAACCGCCCTGAACGAAAAAGCCCGCACATGGCGGGCGTTTCAGCGGCTCGCTGCGATCAGCCGCGAGCGGCCTTGATCACCTCGATGTACGGCTCGGCCTGGCGCTGGTCCTGGATCAGGGCGATGAAATCCTGGCCCTGGGCATCCTTGGCGGACAGGTCGTAGCCGGCCTCGACGAAGAAGCCGACGAAGCGCTCGAAGTCGTCGATGCGCAGGCCGCGGTAGGCCTTGACCAGCTTGTGCAGGGACGCCGGAGTGTCATCGGCCGGTTCCACGTCGAGGAACAGCTTGATGGCGTCGTCGTTGATCTCTTCGCCAATCACCTGCTTCTTGTCTTTACGCATCGCTCGCTTCTCTCTACGGCTGTCTCGGGAATCGCGGCCGGCAGCGGCTCAGGCCGGGCACCACGGGTCGGGCAGTTTAACCCTGCGCCGGGCGCGGCTCAACGCGCACGCACCGCGCCGGTGTGCAGGTCGGCCCAGATATGGCCGTTGCCGTAGGTGAGGAACTGCACGTAAACAGTGCCGTTGCGCAGCAGGTCGAGCAGCTGTGGATAAGCCGCCTGCGGGTAGTACAGGCTGAGCACGCGGGTCTTCTCGTCGTAGACCGGCTTTTTCAGGCTCTTGCCCTCGGCGTCGAAGCTGATCACCACCTGGCTGATCTGCGCGCCCTTGTTCAGCGGCTTGCCCTTGAGACGCAGCAGCGCCGGCGTGGTGATCGGAATCGGCTGCTGGTTGGATTGGCGCTGGTTGCCCAGCACCACGCTGTATTCGGTGACCTGCAGCAGTTGCTGCTGCTCCGGCTCGCCCTGCCGCAGGCCGGCATCATCCGGCGGCAGGAATTGGCTGTGCATCGGTGCGGCAACGGCCATCCCGGCTATCGACAGCGGAAGGCAGAACAACAGCGCCAGCACGGCGCCCGGCATGCGAACGGACATCATCACCTCCGCGGGACAGGGCCGGGCACTCTAGCACGCGCGCCAAGCGACACGACAGGCACACATGGCATGCTCGCCGATACATTGATAGGCTTCGAAGCAAAAGCCATCACACATCGACCAGAGCATGCTGCACAACGTCTCCGACCTCGACCTGCGCCTGCTGCGCATCTTCGCCTGCGTGGTGCGCTGCGGTGGCTTCTCCGCCGCGCAAGGCGTACTGGGCATGGGCCAGTCGACCATCAGCACGCACATCGCCAGCCTGGAGACGCGTCTGGGCTACCGGCTGTGCGAGCGCGGCAAGAGCGGCTTCCGCCTGACCGAGAAAGGCGAGCGGGTACTGGCCTACGCGCAGAGCCTGTTCGCCGCGCTGGGCGACTTCCGCGACCAGGTGCAATCCCTTGCCGGCCGGCTGGTGGGCGAACTGCACCTGGGCCTGGCCGACAACATCGCCACCCTGCCCGACGCGCGCATCCCCCAGACCCTGGCCCGCTTCCACCGCCGCGATCAGGACGTGCGCCTGCATTTTCTCATCGAGTCCTCCAGCGAACTGGAGCGCCTGGTCCTCAGCGGCCGGCTGCACCTGGCCATCGCCTGTTTCAGCCGACGCCTGCCGAACCTGCGCTACCAGCCGCTGTACCACGAACGTGTGGCCGTCTTCTGCGGGCGTGCGCACCCGTTGTTCGACCAGACCGTGAACGACGCCAGCGAGCTGGAACGCTGCGACTGGATTCAGCACGGCTACGCGGTGGCCGACGTGCAGCTGCCGGCGGACCCACAGCGCAGCACCGCGTTCGCCCAGCACATGGAGGCCGTGCTGCACGCCGTGCGCGCCGGCACCCATCTGGGCTACCTGCCCACCCACTACGCCGAACGCTGGGTGGAACAGGGCGAGATGCGCGCCCTGCTGCCGGACCGCCTGGGCTACGGCATCACCCACAGCCTGGTGGTGCGCGACGAGCCGGGGCACAACGAAGCGCTCCAGGCGCTGGTCGAGGACCTGTGCCTGGAGCACGGTGCGGCGCCGATTAGCGCGGCGCGGTGATGTGCTTGATGTCGAAGAACGCCGACAGCCCCCACGGGCCCAGCTCGCGGCCGATGCCGCTGCGCTTGCCGCCGCCCCAGGAAGTCTGCGGGAAGACGACCTGCGGCGAGTTCAGCCAGACGTTGCCGGCCTCCAGGTTCTCGGCGACGCGCTGGGCGCGCTCCACGTCCGCGCTGCACACCGTGGCGGCGAGGGCGAAGTCACTGTCGTTGGCCTGACGCAGCGCGTCCGCTTCGTCGCTGAAGGTGCGCACGCACAGCACCGGACCGAAGATCTCTTCGCGCCACAGGCGGCTGTCCGCCGGCACGTCGGTGTACACGGTCGGCTGGATGAACCAGCCCTCACCCGCTTCGCCACCGGTCAGGCAGGCCAGGCCTTCGTCGCGGGCCACGGCGAAGTAGTCGAGCACCTTGCGGTACTGCGCTTCGCTGGTCATCGGGCCCATGTCGGTCTCGCCCTGCAGAGAATCGCCGACCCGCAGGCCTTCCACCGCCTCCTTCAGCTTCGCCAACAGCGGCGCAGCGATGGATGCCTGCACCAGCAGGCGCGAGGTGGCGGAGCACATCTGCCCGGCGTTCCAGTAGACGCCGGCGATGATCCACTGCACGGCTTCGTCCAGGTCGCAATCCTCGAACACCAGGATCGGCGACTTGCCGCCCAGCTCCAGGCCCACCGGCAGGGTGCGCGCGGCAGCGGCTTCCATGACCTTGCGGCCGACGACGTTGCTGCCGGTGAAGGACAGCTTGGCGATGCCCGGATGGCTGCACAGCGCCGCACCGGCATCGGCCAGGCCCGGCACCAGGTTCAGCACGCCGGCTGGCAGGCCGATGGCGTCGGCGACTTCGCCCAGCACCAGCTCGATCAGCGGAGTGATTTCCGAGGGCTTGAGCACCACGGTGCAGCCCGCCGCCAGGGCCGGCGCGACCTTCCAGGCACTGGTCACCAGCGGGAAGTTCCACGGCACGATCAGGCCGACCACGCCGATGGGCTCGAAACGTGTCTGCGAGCGGTAGCCGGCGTCCGGCAGGGCGACCTCGGCGTTCTGCCGGGCGTCCAACTGGTCGGCCAGCTCGGCGTAATAGGCGAAGGTGGCGATGGCGTCGCCGATATCGATTTCCGCCTCCAGGCGCGGCTTGCCACTGGCCTGCATCTGCAAGGTAGTCAGGGCTTCGCGGCGCGCCTCGAGCTGCTCGGCGAAGGCGCGCAGGTAACCCGCGCGCTGGGCGGCGGTGGTCAGTCGCCAGTCGGCGAAGGCGCGCTGGGCGGCAGCGACGGCGCGCTCCACATCGGATGCCCCGGCGCAGGCGACTTCCGGCAGCGCTTCACGGGTGGCGGGAGCGATCGGGCGCAGGACGGCGCCGCTGGCGGCGGCTTGCCACTGGCCATCGATATACAGGAGACGGGACATGCGAACCTCGGACGGTTGTCGTGGGAGGGTCGCAGGATAGGCGGGGCATGCATCGGCAAAAATGCGAGTCAGCCCATGCATGCATCGATGCGGACAGATGTATCAGACGGAACTGTAGGAGTGAGCTTGCTCGCGAACATTGGGCCCCACTTCGATGTGAAACCCGGCGCGAAGCGGTTCGCGAGCAAGCTCGCTCCTACAAAAGCGCAGATGCTTCAGGCGAACTGCGCGCGCATCCACGCCAGATAGTCGGCCGCGCCCGCCTCGCCTTCGCGTGGCGCCCACTGCCCACGTTCGTCTTCACCCAGCGGGACGAAGGGGCCGGCCTTGGCTTCGAACATGATGCTGTCCGGCTCCAGCGCCACGATGGCGTGGAAGGTGCCCGGCGGCAGGTCCGCGCCGACGCACTCGCCGCCTGCGCGCAGCACGCGGGTGGTCAGCAGCTCACCGCTGTCGGAGAAGATCAGCAGGCCCAGCGCACCCTTCACCACCAGCAGGCTTTCGGCCTTGTCCGGGTGTCGGTGGCAATGCGGCGGGATATAGCTGTCGGGCTGCAGCGCATTGAGCAGGCGATGACACGGCTCGCTCTGCTCGTGGAAGTTGTGGTTCTGCCGGCGCCGGGGGCTGGCGGCGGCACGGGCCGCCACCTCGTCGAACAGCGCGCTGTCGAGGAAACGCGGCCCGCTCATCCTCAGAGGCCCTTGACCGCGAAGATGCCGGCGGCGTTGCGCCAGTAGCCCTTGTAGTCCATGCCGTAGCCGAAGATGTAGCGGTCGACGCAGGACAGACCCACGTAGTCGGCCTTCAGGTCCGGGCGGGCCTTGCGGTCGTGATCCTTGTCGATCAGCACGGCGGTGTGCACGCGCCTGGCGCCGGCGTGCTTGCAGAAGTCGATGATCGCCGAGAGGGTGTGCCCTTCGTCGAGGATGTCATCGATGATCAGCACGTCGCGGTCGATGAAGGAAATTTCCGGTTTTGCCTTCCAGAACAGCTCGCCGCCGGTGGTCTCGTTGCGGTAACGGGTCGCATGCAGGTAAGACGCTTCCAGCGGGAAGTTCAGCAGCGGCAGCAGCTTGCCGGAGAAGATCAGACCACCGTTCATCACGCAGAACACCACCGGGTTGGTGTCGGCCAGCGAGCCATTGATGGCCTCGGCAACACGGGCGATGGCGGCCTCGACCTCGGCGTTGGTGTACAGGCAGTCGGCTTCGGCCATGACGTGGCGGATGTGCGCGAGATCGACGGACATGGGGGTTCTCCGGTGAAAAAGTGCGCAAAGGTACCTATCGGCGTGCCGTGGAGCAAGGGTCAGCGGACGAATGTCGCCGACAATCGTGGCCCAAGATAGCTAGGATGCATTACGCTACCGCAATTTTTTTGCCAGCCCGTCCGGAGAACCCATCCATGCCCGTCCTCGAGATTCGCCATCCCCTGATCCGCCACAAGATCGGACTGATGCGCCGTCACGATATCAGTACCAAGAACTTCCGCGAGCTGGCCCAGGAAGTGGGCGCCCTGCTGACCTACGAGGCGACCAAGGACCTGCCGCTGGAGAACTACGAGATCGAAGGCTGGGCGGGCCCCGTGCAGGTCGAGAAGATCGCCGGCAAGAAGATCACCGTGGTGCCGATCCTGCGCGCCGGCATCGGCATGCTCGACGGCGTGCTCAGCCTGATTCCGGGGGCCAAGGTCAGCGCGGTGGGCGTGGCGCGCAACGAGGAAACCCTCGAAGCGCATACCTACCTGGAAAAGCTGGCGCCGGACATCGCCGAGCGCCGCTCGCTGATCATCGACCCGATGCTGGCCACCGGCGGTTCCATGGTCGCCACCATCAACCTGCTGAAGAAAGCCGGCAGCAAGGACATCCGCGCCATGGTGCTGGTGGCGGCGCCGGAAGGGATCAAGGCGGTCAACGATGCGCATCCGGACGTGCTCATCCTCACCGCGTCCATCGACCAGTGCCTGAACGAGCACGGTTACATCATGCCGGGCCTGGGCGATGCCGGCGACAAGATCTTCGGCACCAAGCAGAAGGACACCTGATCGATGGCCGATGAATACAACGACCCGCTGTGGCGCCAGGTGATCTCTGGCGCGCAGATGCTCTTCGTGGCCTTCGGCGCGCTGGTGCTGATGCCGCTGATCACTGGCCTCGACCCGAACGTCGCGCTGTTCACCGCCGGCTTCGGCACCCTGATGTTCCAGCTCGTCACCGGCCGCCAGGTCCCGGTGTTCCTAGCGTCGAGCTTCGCCTTCATCACCCCGATCATCCTCGCCAAGGGCCAGTTCGGCCTGGCGGCGACCATGGGCGGCGTGGTGGCGGCAGGCTTCGTCTACACCTTCCTGGGCCTGGCCGTGAAGATCAAGGGCACCGGTTTCATCGACCGTCTGCTGCCGCCGGTGGTCATCGGCCCGGTGATCATCTCCATCGGCCTGGCCATGGCGCCGATCGCCGCCAACATGGCGATGGGCAAGGCCGGCGACGGCACCGAGCTGATCGCCTACAAGACCGCCATGTTCATCTCCATGCCGGCGCTGCTGACCACCCTGATCGTCGCGGTGTTCGGCAAGGGCATGCTGCGCCTGGTGCCGATCATCGCCGGCGTGCTGGTGGGCTACGGCCTGTCCTTCGCCTTCGGCGTGGTCGACGTGGCGAAGATCGTCGCCGCGCCCTGGCTGGAGCTGCCGAAATTCACCGCGCCGGAATTCAACTGGCAGGCCATCCTGTTCATCGTTCCGGTGGCGCTGGCGCCGGCCATCGAGCACATCGGCGGGGTGATCGCCGTGGGCGGCGTGACCGGCAAGAACTACCTGAAGACCCCGGGCCTGCACCGCACCCTGCTGGGCGACGGCATCGCCACCTCGGCTGCCGGCCTGTTCGGCGGCCCGCCGAACACCACCTACGCCGAAGTCACCGGCGCGGTGATGCTGACCAAGAACTACAACCCGAAGATCATGACCTGGGCGGCGGTATTCGCCATCGGCCTGGCCTTCATCGGCAAGTTCGGCGCCATCCTGCAGAGTATCCCGGTGCCGGTGATGGGCGGCATCCTCTGCCTGCTGTTCGGCACCATCGCCTCGGTGGGCATGAACACCCTGATCCGCCACAAGGTCGACCTGTCCCAGGCGCGCAACCTGTGCATCGTCTCGGTCACCCTGGTGTTCGGCATCGGCGGCGTGCTGATCGGCACCGGCACCGGCCCGGACGATTTCGGCCTGAAGGGCATCGCCCTGTGCGCCATCGTCGCCATCCTGCTCAACCTGATCCTGCCGGGCGAAGAGGGCTGGCAGAACAAGGCGCTGGAGCAAGGCGCCGGCGACGCCTCCGCCGAGAAGCCCGCCGAATGAGGCCGTGGCGCCGCCGCCGGGCGGCGCCACCCCACGTAAAGTTGGGCGAACGCCACCTGCCGATCACGGTCCACTCAGCATGACAGTTCGATTCCGACCGGAGGCACCGCCCATCCGCTTCGCCTCGCCCGTCCCGTTTGCCCCCTCGCAGGTGCGCCCATGAGCCGCGCCGCCTGGCTGTTGCTCGGCCTGATCGGCGCGTCGCTGATCCCCCTGGCCCTCGGCGGCCGGGAGATGCTCGAGCACGTGCTGGCCTTCCCCCGCGACCAGTTGCTGCTCATGTTCGGCATGATCTGCCTGTGCTGGCTGATCAACGCGCAGAAGCTGCGGGTGCTGCTCAACGGTCGCGCCGGCGAGATCGGCAAGGCGCGCTCGGTGGGCATCATCATGGCCTCCGAATTCGCCTTCTACGCCACCCCGGGCGGCACCGGCGGCCCGCTGACGCTGATGGCCCTGCTCGCCCGCCACGGCATGCGCCCGGCGCACAGCAGTGCGATCTTCGCCGTGGACCAGTTGAGCGACCTGCTGTTCTTCCTCTGCGCGCTGGCGGCCGTGCTGGTCTGGGCGCTTTCGCACAGCGTCAGCCCGAACCTGGAAACCTCGCTGATCACCAGCGGCGTGCTGCTGGGCGGAATCTTCTTCGGCGTGGTCCTGCTGGCGCGCTTCCAGCGCCGGGTGATCACGGCCAACGGCCGGCTGCTCAAGCGACTGGGCATGAAGCCGCGCCGACGCCTGCACTGGGCGCGCAAATGCCTGCATTTTCGCGACACGCTGGTGAGCTGCCTGCGCCAGCCCAAGCGCCGGCTGCTGCTGATCTTCTTCTTCACCTGCTGCCACTGGACGCTGCGCTTCTCGGTGCTCTACATCACCCTCAAGGCACTGGGCGTGGACCTGCACTGGGCCTGGGCCTTCCTGATCCAGCTGCTGTCGCTGGCCGCAGGCCTCGCCACGCTGCTACCGGGCGGTGCTGGCGGCACCGAGCTGACCTCGGCAGCGCTGCTCGCCCCGCTGGTGGGCAAGTCCACGGCAGCCGCGGCCATCCTGATCTGGCGCGTGGTGACCTACTACTTCTACCTGGTGATGGGCGCGCCGGTGTTCGCCGTGATGGCGGGCCGGCCACTGCTGCGCAAGCTGATCGGCCTGCGCGAGCGCGCCTGAGGCTCAGTCGCCGGAGGGCTCGTCGTCGGCGGAAGGCGCGTCGGGGTTGAGCGAATCCCAGAGTTCGGCGGCGCCGGGGAACTCGGTGCCATCCTCGTCGCTCAGCGCGTCGGGATCGTAGCGGCTGGTACAGCCTTCGCCCAGGGTGGGCGGCGGGGTGGCGGTGCCGGGGTTCTTCGGGTCACGCATGCTGGCCATCTCCGTTGAGCGCAGCGCCCGCCGCCGGACGACGGCGGGTGCCTGCGAAGTACCCAGTGTAGAACCAGGCCGGGTGGATCAGTCGAAAACCACGGTCTTGTTGTCGTGCACCAGCACGCGGTCTTCCAGGTGGTAGCGCAGGCCGCGGGCCAGCACCAGCTTCTCCACGTCCTTGCCCAGGCGCACCAGGTCCTCGATGTTGTCGCGGTGGCTGATGCGCACCACGTCCTGCTCGATGATCGGGCCGGCGTCCAGTTCCTCGGTCACGTAGTGGCAGGTGGCGCCGATCAGCTTCACGCCGCGCAGCGAGGCCTGGTGGTACGGCTTGGCGCCGACGAAGGACGGCAGGAAGCTGTGGTGGATGTTGATCACCTGGTGGCGGTACTTCTGGCACAGGTCCGGCGGCAGGATCTGCATGTAGCGCGCCAGCACCACGTTGTCGGCCTGGTGCTCGTCGATCAGGCGCGACACCTGCTCGAAGGCCGGCTGCTTGTTCTTCGGGTCCACCGGAACGTGGAAGTACGGAATGCCGTGCCATTCCACCATGCTGCGCAGGTCATCGTGGTTGGCGATCACGCAGGGAATCTCGCAGTCCAGCTCGCCGCTGTGCCAGCGGTGCAGCAGGTCGGCCAGGCAATGCGACTCGCGGCTGGCCATCAGCACGACGCGCTTCTTCACCGAGGAGTCGGTGATCCGCCACTCCATGGAGAACTCACGGGCGATGGGCGCGAACGCCTGGCGGAAACCATCGATATCGAACGGCAAGGAATCGGCACGAATCTCATGCCGCATGAAGAACCAGCCGTTGTCATTGTCGGAATGGTGACTGGCCTCGGTGATCCAGCCGTTGTAAGTGGCCAGGAAATTACTCACCTTGGCGACGATGCCGACCCCGTCGGGGCAGGCGATCACCAGTCGGAAAGTGCGCATGGGTGTACTCCAGATACATCGCGAAGGCCGCCATTCTAGCGGCTGCGAGGGAAAAGATCAGCCATTGCCGTGGTGCGCCGACGAGAGTCGGTTCACGGCATTGCGAGTGCTGCGGTTAATTACCCGGGAATGAATTAGTTAAATACTTTTGCATTTATTCACAAAACTTTGCCCGCGTATTTACTTGAACAACTTCGCTGACTATTATGACTGCTACAAACTATCCGCCACCGCTGGACCCAGAACAAGGTACCCAACATGTCGCTGATCAACGAGTACCGCGCTACCGAAGAAGCCATCAAGGAACTTCAGGAGCGCCTGAAATCCCTGGAGCAGGACGACAAGCTGAAGAAAGAGCTTGAGTTCGAAGAGAAACTTCGCGCGCTGATGGCCAGCTACGGCAAGTCCCTGCGTGATGTCATCGCCCTGCTCGATCCGGACGCGAAGCTGAGCAAATCGCCGCGCGCCGCCAAGACCACTGCGACCAAGCGTGCTCGCAAGGTCAAGCAATACAAGAACCCGCACACCGGTGAAGTCATCGAAACCAAGGGCGGCAATCACAAGACCCTGAAGGAATGGAAAGCCAAGTGGGGCGCCGAGGCCGTAGAAGGCTGGGCCACGCTGCTGGGCTAAGCCTTGCACTGATGAAAAACGCCAGCCTCGCGCTGGCGTTTTTTATTACCCGCAGAAAAACTGCGACGCTCTACAGGTTATAGCGAGCGCGCAACACCTGGGCATACTTCTCCCACTCTTGCAGGACCAAACGGCCGGCCGGCGTTGCATTGACCAGTTGTTCGTCCATGGCCGCCGCGAAGTTATCCAGCGTATTGGGCGCGCCGTACTCCGGCTGACTCAGGCGGGCGCGGCAGAAGTCCTGCCATTGTTGCTGCTGCTCGGCCGTCAAAGTTTCCGGGAAATTGCGCGCGCGATAACGGAAGAGCAGTTCGGGAAGTCGCGCATCGTCGAATGGCCATTGTTCTTTGGCCAGGCGCGCGGGATCAGCCTGGCGTACCTGTTCGCACAATCGACGATCACGGTCGCCGATAAAACCGTCATACAACTGCTGTTCGGGATCGTCACTGCCGGCGAAACTTTCCTCGGCATACAACGGCGCAAGTTTGTCCTGCCAGATCGCCTTGCCATCGGTCAGCGTCTGCGCCGCCGCGAGGCAGGCCGCAAGGTTCAAGCCGATACGTTCCCGGTCCTGCGGGCGCAAGACGGACAATGGCGCCACCACCGGGCACTTGTTGATATGCAGCAGCTTCAGCGGCACCGGCAGTTCGCCCTCGGCCAACGCGTCGCGACGGGTGTAGAGGCGCTTGCGCAGGGTGTCCGCGTCCAGCTCCAGCAACGGCGACACGTCGGCGCCCAGATCGCAGACGATCAGCGCGTTGCGGTTGCGCGGATGCCAGCCCAGCGGCAGTACCACCGACAGGTAGTGCCGCGCCGCGGAGAACATGCCGGAGATGTGCACCATCGGCTGCAGCACGCGGACCTGGTCGAGTACCCCCTGCTTGCCGCGCAGGCGGTAGAGATAGTCGTAGAGCTTGGGCTGGCGGTCGCGCACCAGCCGCGCCAGGGCGATGGTGGCGCGCACGTCGGAGAGCGCATCGTGCGCCTGCCCATGGTCGATGCCGTTGGCCGCGGTGAGGCGCTCCAGCTTGAGGCTGACGACGCCCTCCTGCTCGGGCCAGACGATGCCTTCGGGACGCAGCGCGTAGGCGGTGCGCACCATGTCGATCAGATCCCAGCGGCTGTTGCCGCCCTGCCACTCGCGGGCGTAGGGGTCGAAGAAGTTGCGGTAGAGGCTGTAGCGCGTCACCTCGTCGTCGAAGCGCAGGGTGTTGTAGCCCGCCACGCAGGTGCCCGGCTGCGCCAGTTCGGCGTACAGCCGGGTCATGAATTCGGCCTCGCCCAGGCCGCGCTCTTCCAGGCGCGCGGGGGTGATGCCGGTGACCAGGCAGGCGGCCGGGTGCGGCAGGATGTCGTCGCTGGGACGGCAATAGAGGTTCAGCGACTCGCCGATCTCGTTGAGGTCCTCGTCCGTCCGAATGCCCGCCACCTGCAACGGGCGGTCGCGGCGCGGGTCGATACCGGTGGTTTCGTAGTCGTACCAGAAGATGCTGGCGCTCATGATTTTTCCTTGCCTGCAAGCGAGTGCGTCGCAGTCTAACAGTGCGGCTGGCCACACTTCCAAAACGCCTCGCTGGCTCCCAGCCAGCCCCCGCCTTTATGATGGGCGTCGCAAGGACACCCCACTGGAAAGGACTTTCCTCATGCAAGACATCGCGACACCCAATCCCTACAGCGTTCCGCTGAGCAACCTCGAGCCCGGCGCGGCGCACGGCAGCGTGCCCTCCATCGCCCAGGCCCTGAGCCGCGGCTATGACTTCCGCATCGGCGACCTGCTGGGCGAATCCTGGCGCCGCACCAAGGGCACCAAGGGCCTGATCCTCGGCGGCTTCGTGGTCTTCTACGCGGCGATCTTCGTCCTGATCAACGTGCTCAGCCTGTTCCTCACCGTCGCCGGCGCGGCCGGCATCGCAGGCCTGGGGCTGCTCGGGGACAGCGACGCCGCCGGTGGCCTGGCGGTCGGCGCGATCCTCGCCTTCGTTCTCGGCACCATCATCGTCAGCCTCGCCGCCACCGCCTTGTGCTACCCGCTGCTGGCGGGCGTGAACATGCTCGGCATCCGCCGCGCGGCAGACCAGCCGCTGCGCTTCAACGAGATCTTCAGCCACTTCGGCCGCACCTTCCAGGTCGTCGCCTGCGTGCTGCTGAGCACGCTGATGATCTTCATCGGCTACCTGCTCTTCGTGCTGCCGGGCATCTACCTGAGCATCGCCTACCTGCTCGCCGTGCCGCTGGTGGTCGAGCGCGGCCTGTCGCCGTGGGCGGCCCTTGAGGCTTCGCGCAAGGCCATCAGCCAACACTGGTTCAAGGTCTTCGGCCTGCTGCTGGTGTTCGGCCTGCTGTTCAGCCTCAGCGGCCTGACCCTGGGCATCGCGCTGATCTGGCTGGTGCCGTGGCTGATCGTCGCCATCGGTGTGCTGTACCGCACCATCTTCGGCGTACTGCCCAGCAAGCCGTGACCCAGTCCCCGCAGGCGGCCGGGCCGGCCGCCTGCAGGCACAGCGGAAGTTTCCACGGATTATTCGAGAAGCGTTCCTACGACCGGCATTAGCCTGCCCCGTCAAACTCCGGCGCCCAGTCAGCGCCCCTGGAGCATCCCAATGAGCACCGATACCTCTCCCAACCCCTTTGCAACCCCTACCAGCGCCCTGCAGGACCCGATTGCCAGCGGCACGGTCCCGAGCATCGACGAAGCCCTGGCCCGCGGCTATGACTTCTCCATCGACGGCCTGATCAAGGAAGCCTGGCAACGCGTCAGCGGCACCAAGGGCCTGATCATCGCCGGCGTCATCGTCTACGCCGTGCTGGTCCAGGTGTTCAGCTTCGTGCTGGGCATGATCCTCGGCGTGGGCTACGCGGCCTCCGGCGCCGAGCCCAGCGCCACAGCGCTGGTCCTGCAGACCATCGTCGGCATCCTCGCCGGCACCGTGGGCTACCCGATCATGGCGGGCATCAACCTGATCGGCATCCGCCGCGCGGCCGACCAGCCCATCTCCTTCAACGAGATGTTCAGCCACTTCGGCCAGTTCGTGCCGCTGCTGATCACCGGCCTTGTGATGACCGTGCTGATCTACGTGGGCCTGTTGCTGCTGATCCTGCCGGGCCTCTACCTGAGCATCGCCTACATCCTGGCGATCCCGCTGGTGGTCGAGCGCAAGCTCAGCCCCTGGCAAGCGCTGGAAGCGTCGCGCAAGGCCATCACCCAGCACTGGTTCAAGGTCTTCGGCCTGTTCCTGGTGCTGGGCGTGATCATGATGGTGAGCGCCATTCCGCTCGGCATCGGCCTGGTCTGGACCCTGCCGCTGGCCGTCATCTCCATCGGTGTGCTGTACCGCACCATTTTCGGCGTACTGCCGCCGGCCAACTGATCAAATCGGCCTGACCCTGCCCGCGCGGTTGCCTCGCCGCACCGCGCTGGCTAGCATCTGGCTCTTACGTCATCGACAGCGGTTTCCCTTGAGCCCAGCAGACTTTTCATCCACCGCGCCCGTCCTGGATACCCGCTACCACGTGGAGACTCCGGAAGGCATCGACCTGCTGCTGCGTCCCGCTGGCGTCGTCCCCCGTGCCCTGGCCTACCTCATCGACCTGGGCATCCGCGTCCTGCTGATGGTCGCGCTGTTCATGCTGCTGGCCTTTCTCGGCGAACTGGGCACCGGCCTGGGGCTGATCCTCACCTTCATCATGACCTGGTGGTACATGGTCCTGTTCGAAGTGCTCAACCAGGGCCGCTCGCCCGGCAAACAGATGATGGGCCTGCGCGTGGTGCACGACGACGGCACGCCGATCGGCTGGTCCGCCTCGCTGCTGCGCAACCTGCTGCGCTTCGCCGATATCCTGCCGTTCGCCTACACGCTCGGCCTGCTCAGTTGCCTGTCCAATGCCGCCTTCAAACGCCTGGGGGATCTCGCCGCCGGCACCCTGGTGATCTACCGCGACCCGCCGCCCAGCCGCCCCCACGTGCCGGACTCCCCGCCCGAACTCGCGCCCTGGCCGCTGAGCCTTGAAGAACAGCGCGCGCTGATGAGTTTCGCCGAGCGCGGCACGCAACTCTCCGCCGCGCGCCGTGAGGAGCTGGCCGGCATTCTCGCGCAACCGCTGGGCGTCGCCGCCGACCAGGCCGAGGCTCGCCTGAACCGCATCGCCAGCGGCTTGCTCGGCAACGGGACGGGCCACCCATGAAGCAGGCCTTTTTCGAACAACGCCACCAGGACAGCTGGAAGCGCTTCGGCAAATGCCTGGAGCAACTGGAAAGCGGCAAGCGCCAGCAGACCGGTGAAAAAACCGACACGTTCGCCGCCGACTACCGACGCATCTGCCAGCAACTCGCCCTGGCCCAGGAGCGCGGCTACAGCAGCCACCTGATCGACCAACTGCAGCAACTCGCCATGCGCGGGCACCAGCAGTTCTACCGCCACCGCAGCCACCTGGGCGCGCGCATCCTGGCCTTCCTGATCGCCGGCTTTCCGCGCCTGGTGCGCGAGGAATGGCGCAGCATCGCCATCGCCAGCCTGCTGTTCTACGGCAGCCTGCTGCTGATGGGCGTGCTGGTCTATCACTTCCCCGACCTGGTCTACAGCGTCATGGCACCGGAGCGGGTTTCCGAGATGGAGTCGATGTACTCGCCCGAATCCACGCGACTGGGCCCGATGAGCACGCGCGACGCCGGCGATGACTGGCAGATGTTCGGCTACTACATCATGAACAACATCGGCATCGCCTTTCAGACCTTCGCCAGCGGCCTGCTGTTCTGCGTCGGCAGCCTGTTCTTCCTGCTGTTCAACGGCCTGATGATCGGCACGGTTGCCGGCCACCTGACCCAGGTCGGCTACATCGAGACCTTCTGGTCCTTCGTCATCGGCCACGGCGCCTTCGAGCTGACCGCCATCACCTTCTCCGGCGCCGCCGGCCTCAAGCTCGGCTGGGCGCTGCTCGCCCCCGGCCGCCTGAGCCGCCTGGAAGCGCTGCGCCAGGCCGCCGCCCGCGCCGTGCAATTGATCGGCGGGGTGATCCTGATGCTGTTGATCGCCGCCTTCGTCGAGGGCTACTGGTCGTCCATGACGCAGTTCTCGGCCACCGTGAAATACCTCGTCGGCGCCGGCCTGTGGCTGCTGGTGGGCAGCTACTTCCTCCTCGCCGGACGGAGCCGACATGCGCCTGACTGACGCCAGCGTCGCCATCCGCCCGCGCAGCGCCTGGGAAGCGCTGGACCTCGGCATCCTCCTCGCGCGGCGTCACGCCGGCGTGCTGATGGCCAGCTGGGCAGCCGTCACCTTGCCGGTGTTCGTGCTGCTCTCGGTGCTGCTGTGGAACTACTCCAGCTGGGCGATCCTGATCTTCTGGTGGCTCAAGCCCGCCTTCGAGCGCCTGCCGCTGTACATCCTGTCGCGCTCGCTGTTCGGCGATACACCGACCGTGAAGGAAGCGCTCAGAGCCTTCCCCGGCCTGCTCAAGACGCAACTGCTGCCCAGCCTGCTCTGGCGGCGGCTGAGCCCGACCCGCAGCTTCGACCTGCCGGTACTGCAGCTCGAAGGCCTCACGGGCCAGGCGCGCAGCCAGCGCCTGGTGGTGCTCGGCCAGCGCAATGCCGGCGGCGCCACCTGGCTGACCATCGTCGGCATGCATTTCGAGCTGGCGCTGTGGCTGGGCCTTTCCGCGCTGATGTACCTGATGCTGCCGCAGCAATGGGTGGACGACTGGAAATGGCAGTCGCTGATCAGCGTGGCACAGGGCGACTGGGCGTGGCTCGAGCACGTCAGCAACCTGATCTACGCGCTGCTGCTGGTCGTCTGGGAGCCGGTGTACGTGGCCTGCGGCTTCACCCTCTACCTGAACCGCCGCACCGAGCTGGAAGCCTGGGACATCGAACTGGTGTTCCGTCGCCTGCGCCAGCGCCTGGTCGGCAGCGCCTACGCCCTGCTGCTGGTGGTCGCCGGCGTCCTCGCCCTGCTGCCGGCCCCTGACGCCCTGGCCGCCGGCACGCAAACCGGCAGCCAGGCCAGCCATAGCTGCCCGCTGCCCGACCAGAACCCCGATGGCCCGCAGGGTGCGCGGCTGACCCAACAGAAGCTCAACAGCGAAGATTCGCGCAGTGCGGCGCAAAAGATCCTCGCCGCACCGCCCTTCAAGAACAGTGAAACGGTCACCCGCTGGCGTCTGCATGAAGAGGAGCAACAGAAGAAGCCGGCCGACCCGGACGAAGCCAAGCGCCTGAAGCACTTCTTCGAGGCGCTGGAAAACTGGAAGGCCTTCAAGTTCGCCGCCCAGGGTATCGAAGTGCTGCTCTGGGGCCTGCTGTTCGCCCTGGTCGCCCTGGTCATCTGGCGCTACCGCGAATGGCTGCGGCTGTTCGTCGGCCGCATCGGCCTGCCGCAGAAACCGCACCGCGAAGCGCCCAGCGTGCTGTTCGGGCTGGACCTGGCGCCGGAAACCCTGCCCAGCGACGTCGCCAGCGAAGCCGAGCGCCTGTGGGACGAGCAGCCCCGCGCCGCCCTCGGCCTGCTCTACCGCGCCCTGCTCAGCCGCCTGCTGCACGACTTCCGCGTGCCGCTGCGTGAATCCACCACCGAAGGGGAAGTGCTGCAGCGCGTGGCCGAACTCAACGACCCGCCGCTGGACAACTTCGCACACAGCCTGACCCAGCAATGGCAGGCGCTCGCCTATGGCCACCGCGCGCCCCAGGCCGGCCTCAAGGAACAGCTGTGCGGCGAATGGCGCCACCTGTTCGGCCGCGAGGTGCCGGCATGAAGCGCGGCAATCTCGCCCTGCTGGTACTGCTCGCGCTGCTGGTGCTCGGCGGCATCGGCTACTACCTGTATCGCAACCTCGAGCCCTACACCGAGACCCTTGAGCACGGCGCCTCGCCCGAGGCCCGCGCCAACCCCTATCTCGCCGCCGAGATGTACCTGCGCGGCCGGGGCATCCACGTGACCACCGCCCGCGGCATGGAAGTGCTGGACCATCTGCCGAGCCAGGGCCAGACCCTGATCCTGCTGGGCACCCGCGAGAACGTCACACCCACGCAGAACGCCCGTCTGCTCGACTGGGTCAAGCGCGGCGGCCATCTCATCGTCACCGCCGAAAGCCTGTGGGACGAGGAGGAAGGCAAGAGCGGCGACCTGCTGCTGGACCAACTGGGCGTGCAGCAATTCCTCACGGCTGACCTGAAGGACAAGGACGACGAAAAAACGGCGCCGTCCGACGAGCCATCGACCGATGCGGCGGACGCCTCTCCACAGCACGATGCCAAACCGGAAGTGGAAGACGAGCATCCGGACCAGGCCTCCAGCGCTCCCGACAGCGAGGCGACGGAGGCCGATCCCTACCCGAACCTGACCAAGCTCTACCTGGAAAACGAAAAGGCGCCGGCCTACATCGACTTCGACACCGACTACCACCTGTTCGACTCGAAGAACCTGGCCTATGCCTGGGCCAACAGCGGCGACTCCACCCACCTGCTGCAACTGCAGCAGGGCCAGGGGCTGATCACCGTGCTCACCGACAACTGGATCTGGCAGAACGGCGAACTCGACGCCTACGACAACGCCTGGCTGCTCTGGTACCTGACCCAGGACAGCGCCGTCACCCTGGTCTACCGGGCCGACGGCACCAGCCTGTTGACCCTGCTGCTGCGCTACTTCCCGCAGGCGATGCTGGCCGCCGCCCTGCTGCTGGTGCTGCTGCTCTGGCGCAACGGCCTGCGCCAGGGGCCGCTGCAACCCAACCCCGATCGCAGCCGTCGGCAACTGGAAGAACACCTGCGCGCCAGCGCCGACTTCAACCTCCGCCAGCGCGGCCAGCTCGCCCTGCTGCAGGGCCTGCAACGTGACGTGATGCGCCGGGCGCGGCAACGCCAGCCCGGCTTCGACCGCCTGCCGGTCGCCGAACAATGGCAAGCTCTAGGCCGCATGACGCGCATGTCGGTCAGCGCCATCAGCCAGGCCATGCGCCCCTGCCCGCAACAGCGCATGGCCGTCGCCGAATTCACCCGCCAGGTCGCGCACCTGCAAAGCCTCAGGAATGCCCTATGAGCGAACAGACGCCTGAACCGTCCAGCCCCACCGCATCCAACGCCGCCGCCCAGCGCCAGCGCGCCAGCCAGTTGGCCCAGGCGCTGCGCCACGAACTGCAGAAGGCCCTGATCGGCCAGCAGGTGGTGATCGACGACGTGCTCACCGCCCTGCTCGCCGGCGGCCACGTCCTCATCGAAGGGGTTCCCGGCCTGGGCAAGACCCTGCTGGTGCGCGCCCTCGCCCGCTGCTTCGACGGCGGCTTCGCGCGCATCCAGTTCACCCCCGACCTGATGCCCAGCGACGTCACCGGCCACGCGGTGTACGACCTCGCCACCGAGCAGTTCAAGCTGCGCAAGGGCCCGGTGTTCACCCACCTGCTGCTGGCCGACGAGATCAACCGCGCCCCGGCCAAGACCCAGGCCGCCCTGCTGGAAGTGATGCAGGAACGCCAGGTCACCCTCGAAGGCCGCGCCCTGCCGGTGCCGCAGCCGTTCATGGTGCTGGCGACGCAGAACCCCATCGAGCAGGAAGGCACCTACCCGCTGCCCGAGGCCGAGCTCGACCGCTTCATGCTCAAGCTGCGCATCGACTATCCGCTGGAGGCCGAGGAGCAGACCCTGGTGCGCCAGGTCACCCGCTCCGCGCGCAGCGACATGCTCGACGTGGCGCCGATGCGCGCCCTGCTCAAGGACAAGGACGTGCTGGCGCTGCAGAAGATCGCCGCCGACCTACCCATCGATGACCAGGTGCTCGACTACGCCGTGCGCATCGCCCGCACCACCCGCAACTGGCCGGGTCTGGCGCTGGGCGCCGGGCCGCGTGCGTCCATCGCCCTGGTGCGCTGCGCCAGGGCCCGCGCCCTGCTGCGCGGTGGCGATTTCGTGGTCCCCGACGACGTGAAAGGCAGTGCCCTGGCGGTGCTGCGCCATCGCGTGCGGCTGTCGCCGGAACTGGAGATCGAAGGCCTGTCGGTGGATCAGGTGCTGCAACAGTTGCTCGACCAGGTACCGGCGCCGCGCGTATGAAGCCCTCGCGCGCGCTGCTCGCGCTGCTCGGTGTCCTGCTGGCGCTGGCCATCGCCCTGGGTGCGGCGCAGGCGCTGGATTCAGGCTCGGCGCTGCTCGGCCGTGTCTGGTGGGGCGCGCTCTGCGCGCTGGCGCTGCTGGCGCTGGCCGATGCCCTGTGGCTGCGCCGCACGCCCTCGCCGACGGTGCGCCGTCAACTGAGCGGCAACCTGCCGCTGGGTCGCTGGAGCGAGGTGCGCCTGCACTTCCAGCATCGCTACGCCCAGCCCCAGCGCATCACGGTGTTCGACCACCTGCCCGCCGGCATGGCGTTCGAGTACCTGCCGCAGACCGTCGAGCTGCACCCCGGCGAGCAGACCGAGCTGGGCTATCGCGTGCGCCCGCTGTCGCGCGGGCATTTCGTCTTCCCGCGCTGCGAGATCGAGCTGTCCAGCCCGTTACGTCTGTGGAAGGGCCGGCGCTACCTCGAACAACGCGACGAAACCCGCGTCTACCCCGACTTCGCCAGGCTCTACGGCGCCGAACTGATGGCCGTCGATCACTGGCTCAACCGCATCGGCGTGCGCGCCGGGCAGCGCCGCGGCCTGGGTCTGGATTTCCACCAGTTGCGCGAATTCCGCGACGGCGACACTTTGCGGCAGATCGACTGGAAGGCCACCGCGCGCAAGCGCACGCCCATCGCCCGCGAATACCAGGACGAGCGCGACCAGCAGATCCTCTTCCTGCTCGACTGCGGCCGGCGCATGCGCAGCCACGATGGCGACCTCTCGCACTTCGACCATTCGCTCAACGCCAGCCTGCTGCTGGCCTACGTCGCCCTGCGCCAGGGCGATGCGGTGGGCCTGATGACCTTTGCCGGCGACCAGCCGCGTCACCTGCCGCCGGCCAAGGGCAGCGCCCAGCTCACCGCCCTGCTCAACAGCGTCTATGACCTGCGCAGCAGCCAGCGCCCGGCGGACTTCCCCGCCGCCGTGCAGGCCGTGCTGACGCGCCAGCGCCGCCGCGCGCTGGTGGTGATCGTGACCAACCTGCGCGACGAGGACGACGAGGAACTGGTGGCGGCGGTGAAGCGCCTCGGCCGCCAGCACCGCGTGCTGGTAGCGAGCCTGCGCGAGGAAGTGCTGGACCGCCTGCGCCAGGCCCCGGTAGAGGGTTTCGAGGACGCACTGGCGTACTGCGGCGCGGTGGATTACCTGAACGCCCGCGCCGGGCTCCACGAGACGCTGGCAGCCCATGGGGTGCCAGTGCTCGACACGCGGCCGAGCCAGCTGGGGCCGGAACTGATCAGCCGCTATCTGGGCTGGAAGAAAGCGGGCGCGCTGTAAAAGCCCGCGCCTCCTCGGCCCGCGCCAGGCGGCAAGAGGAGAAAGGGTCTGGCGCCACAACCCGACGCCCTTCCTGGCGTCCCACACCGTGCAGATCGGTCAGCGCATCCTGCGCTTCAGACCGACTCCACCTGCCGGCGAAAACTGAAATAACGGCGTAGCGCATCCACCAGCTCGACGTATTCCATCGGCGGCGCGGCCAGGCTGAAGCCGGAGTCGTAGTGGCCCGGATTGACGTCTTCGCGGCACCACTGGCAGGTGGCGGCGAACTCGATCAGTTGCAGCTTGCCGTCGTGCCCCGGGATCTTCAGGCGCATCTCGAAGCGGCCACCCACCAGCATCGGCAGCTGGCTGATCAGCAACAGCCCGTCCAGCGACACGTTGCCCAGGTAGCCCATCGGTTTGTCGGTGATGCTGTTGAACACCTTCAGGTAGTAGGGCAGCTGATGGCGCTCGATATGTCGTTGATGACGCATAATGGCGTTTCGCTATGAAATATCGTCCAGTATGACGATGCCGCCCCGGCAGGGCCAGTCCTAACGACAACCTTCCGCCAGTCGTGCGCTGAGCGCCTGACGAGCGGCGTCGAGCTGTGCATCGCTGTAGTAAGTCCGTTCACCACTGCCGTCCTGCGTGAAGTACCGCCCGCCATGACTGAGCGACTCCAGGTCATGGCGCCAGTTCGCGCACTGCTGGTCCAGCTTGGCCTGCTGCTCCGCCGCCTGGGTCTGGGCGGCAGTGCTTTCGTCTCGACGCGCGTCGTAGAAACGGCGGGTGCGTTCTTCCCGCTCGCGGGTCGCCGCATCACGCTCGACCACCTGCGGCTTGACCTCGACACGTTGCGCCCCGGGCGGCGGTGTTTCGCTGAAGTGCACCTTTCCCTGAGCGTCGGTCCAGCGGTAGATATCCGCCGAAGCCAGCAGGGGGAAACACCAGGCGCAGAGCCACAGGGCGCGCATTCGAACCTCCTTGCAAGGAGCACTGAAGAGATTAGCCAGCTATGGGCGGCGCTCAAGTCGACTCGTGACCGTCGGTCCGGCGGCGGTCACGGCGACCGTCACCGCACGGGCGGATCGAGGCGCAGGTCGTTGGGCAGGCGGCCGTTGAGGCGCAGCGTTTCCAGCCGCGCCTTGGCCCGGTAAGCGTACTCGCTGGTGGGGTAGCGGGCGATGATGAACTGGTAGGTCTGCGCCGCATCGACGTAGAACTTCTCGCGCTCCAGGCACTGGCCGCGCAGCATCGAGATCTCCGGCTGCATCCAGGGCCGCGCGCGGGCCTTGCGCTCGGTTTCCGAGAGTTCCAGTTGCACACGCTGGCAGTCGCCGTTCTTGTAGGCGCGGTAGGCATTGTTCAGGTGATAGTTCATCGACCAGCTGGTGCAGCCGGTAACACTCAGCGCCAGCAGCGCGAGGAAAAGGGTTCGCATGGGCATATCCTCCGTTGGGAAGTGTATCGGCCCGTCTTGGCCGTACTGTAGCCCGCCACTAGACTCACGTGGACCTCGCCCTGGCGCAAAGGAGCTGCCATGCGTTTCGCTCACGCCCTCTCGACCGCCCTGCCGCTCGCCGTGCTGCTGCCCTGGCTCGCCGCCTGCGCGCCGACCACGCCGCTGTTCGTCGCCCAGGTCACCACGGGCGAAGTGGCCGAGTACAAGCAACTCAAGAACAAGCGCATGACCGCCGCCGTGGAAGAGGAAGGTGACCTGCTGACCTACAGCGCCCAGGCCATCCGCGACGGCAAGAGCAGCGACGCCGAAAAGCTCTACCTCACCGGCTACGACAACACCCGCTACAGCCCGGAAGTGCGCGCCATCGCGCTGTACCAGATCGGCCTGATCTACATGAGCCGCTACAACGACCAGCGCGACGATCAGAAGGCGCTGGACTACTTCCAGCGCATCGACCGCGAATTCCCCGGCACCAAGGCCGCCGAACACGCCGATGCCCGCCAGCTGATCATCCGCCAGCGGGCCAAGGAGCCGGTGCACAAGACCGCCAAACAGCTGCTGGCCGACTGGCAGCCGCAGTACAACCTGGACCTGAACAAGCCGACCCTCGACCCGGACATGACGCTGCTGTCGCGCCGCGCCGTACTCAAGGACCGCGTCGACGAGGCAGCGCAGCTCTACCTGCTGGGCGCCAACGACCCGGCCATTCCGCCGGACATCCGCGAGAAGGCCCTGTACCAGCTGGGACTGATGTACATGGCGCCGGACAACCCGCACCCGGACCGCGAGAAGGCCATCGCCTACCTGCGCCGCCAGCTCGCCGAATTCCCCCGGGGCGAACTGGCCGAGAAAGGCGCCCGCCACCTGGACCGCGCGCTGAACCAGACCTCGCCGCGCCGCTGACGGCACACGCCGCGCACCGCTGAGCCAGGTCAAGGCGCGCGGCCGGCGCCAGTGTCTACGCTTGCTCTGCATTGAGCGCGAGGACACCGCCATGAAGCTGCAGCACCTGCTCGTCATCATCGACCCGACCCGCGTCGACCAGCCTGCCCTCACCCGCGCGCGCTGGATCGCCCTGCGCTGCGGCGCGCGCCTGGAGCTGCTGGTCTGCGAGTACAACCCGGCGCTGGACAACGCCCTGCTGCTGGATCGCGGCGATCTCGACGCCGCCCAGCGCAACCTGCTGGACGAACGCCTGGCCTGGTTGCAGCACCTGGCCGAACCGCTGCGCGCCAGCGGGCAGGACGTGCAGTGCCAGGTGCGCTGGGGCAAGTCCCTGCACCAGCAGGTCGTGCTCCACTGCGAGCAGACCACCCCCGACCTGGTCCTCAAGTCCGCGCGCCACCACAACCTGCTCAAGCGCCTGTTCCTCACCAACAACGACTGGCAGCTGATCCGTCACTGCCCGCAGCCGCTGTGGCTGGTGCAGCACGGCGAATGGGCCGGCAACAACCTGTGCGCCGCGGTGGATCCCGTGCACGCCGGCGACGCCCCGGCCGCGCTGGATCACCGCCTGATCCAGGTAGCCCGCGAACTGGGGCAGCGTCTGCAGCTCGACGACCATTACCTGCATGCCTACATGGCCCTGCCGCACACCCTGGCGTTCAATGCCGAACTGCTGGCCGACTACGATAACTACGTGCTGCGCACCGAGGCCCACCACCGCGACGCCTTCGACGCCCTGCTGGCGTACTACCCCGAGATCGACCGGCAGCGCACGCGGTTGGCCCAGGGCTTCGCCGAGGAAGTGATCCCCACCTATGTGAAGGAGCAGGCCATCGACCTGCTGCTGATGGGCGCCGTCGCCCGCGGGCAGCTCGACAACGCACTGATCGGCCAGACCGCCGAGCGGGTCTTCGAAGAAGTCGAATGTGATCTGCTGGTGATCAGACCGCTCACCTGAAAGAGTCACCTGAAAGAGAGTAAGATGGCGCCCTGGCCGTTCCGGACCCACTCCGGGAGCGGCCTGACCGCTGCTTTCCCCTAGGAGTCCCGCATGTCCCTTCGCCGCACCAAGATCGTCGCCACCCTCGGCCCAGCCAGCAATTCCCCCGAAGTCCTGGAGCAGCTGATCCTCGCCGGGATCGACGTCGCCCGCCTGAACTTCTCCCACGGCACGCCCGACGAACACCGCGCCCGCGCCCAGCTGGTGCGCGACCTCGCCGCCAAGCACGGCCGCTTCGTGGCACTGCTGGGCGACCTGCAGGGACCGAAGATCCGCATCGCCAAGTTCACCAACAAGCGCATCGAACTGGCAGTCGGCGACACCTTCCGCTTCTCCACCAGCCACCCGCGCACCGACGGCAACCAGCAGGTGGTCGGCATCGACTACCCGGACCTGGTGAAGGACTGCGGCGTGGGCGACGAACTGCTGCTGGACGATGGCCGCGTGGTCATGGCGGTGAAGGAAGTGAAGGCGGACGAACTGGTCTGCGAAGTGCTGATCGGCGGCCCGCTGTCCGACCACAAGGGCATCAACCGCCGTGGCGGCGGCCTCACCGCGCCGGCCCTGACCGAGAAGGACAAGGCCGACATCAAGCTGGCCGCGAGCATGGACCTGGACTACGTCGCCGTGTCCTTCCCGCGTGACGCCAAGGACATGGAATACGCTCGCCGCCTGCTCACCGAGGCCGGTGGCACCGCCTGGCTGGTGGCCAAGATCGAGCGCGCCGAAGCCGTGGCCGACGATGAAGCGCTGGACGGCCTGATCCGCGCCAGTGACGCGGTGATGGTGGCCCGTGGCGACCTCGGCGTGGAAATCGGCGATGCCGAGCTGGTGGGCATCCAGAAGAAGATCATTCTGCACGCGCGCCGCTACAACAAGGCCGTGATCACTGCGACCCAGATGATGGAGTCGATGATCCACAACCCCATGCCGACCCGCGCGGAAGTCTCCGACGTGGCCAACGCCGTGCTCGACTACACCGACGCCGTGATGCTCTCCGCCGAATCCGCCGCCGGCGAATACCCGGTGGAAGCGGTCAAGGCCATGGCGCGCATCTGCGCCGGCGCCGAGAAGCACCCGACCACCAAGAAGTCCAGCCACCGCCTGGGCCAGACCTTCGAGCGCTGCGACGAGAGCATCGCCCTGGCGGCCATGTACACCGCCAACCATTTCCCGGGCATCAAGGCGATCATCTGCCTGACCGAAAGCGGCTACACCCCGCTGATCATGTCGCGCATCCGCTCCTCGGTACCGATCTTCGCCTACTCCCCGCACCGCGAAACCCAGGCCCGCGTGGCGCTGTTCCGTGGCGTGGAGACCATCCCGTTCGACCCGGCCGCCCTGCCGCCGGAGCGTGTCAGCCAGGAGGCCGTCGACGCGCTGCTGCAGCGTGGCGTGGTGACCACCGGTGACTGGGTGATCCTGACCAAGGGTGACAGTTACACCGCCCAGGGCGGCACCAACACCATGAAGGTGCTGCACGTGGGCGACCTGCTGGTCTGACCCTGCCGTGAGTGAAAAATGAAAAGGCCGCCTTCGGGCGGCCTTTTCGTTTCTGATGCAGCGCTGTACCTGTAGGAGCGAGCTTGCTCGCGAACCGGGCTCGCCGGCAATTCTACGGCTGGGCTGTTCGCGAGCAAGCTCGCTCCTACGAAGAGCCGCTCGCCAGATTCCGCTGGCAGTTCACTTCTTGCTCAATCTGCTTCAAGGCGCGTGGTGCCTGGCCTGCAGCGGTTGCACCAGAGGTTATCCACAGGGCCTTCCACATCGACTGTGGGCAACCGGCAGGGCATCGCTCAAATACCGCACAATCCCCCACAGGCCACGCCGGGCGTGGGTTCGACGGGTTGCCCCAGAGCTTATCCACAGCGCGTTCCACAGATTGTGTGGGAAACCTTTGCAGAGGTGCGGACTCCGTCCGCGCTGGCTTCCGACGCGATGTGAACCTATCGCGGACGAAGTCCGCTCCTACGTCATCGTTGAAATCGAATTCCCCTGTAGGAGCGGGCCATGCCCGCGATTCGCGCGCAAGGCGCGCTCCTGCACAGCAGCGCCGCTCAAAGGAACCTGGAGAAATCCGGCTGGCGGCGCTGGGTGAAGGCGCTCAGCGCTTCGTGGGCTTCGGGCGAGTGCAGGCGCTGCACGAAGTGCTGGCCCTCCTCCGCCACCACGCGGCGCAGCTCCTCGATGAACGGCGCCTTGAGCAGGCGCTTGCTCAGCGCCACCGCCGCTGGCGGCAGCTGCTGGAAGGCCTGGCAAACCTCGCGGGCACGCTCCAGCGCAGCCGCGCCGTCCGCCAGCGCTTCGTTGGCGATGCCGTAGGCCACCGCCTGCTCGCCGGTAAAGCCCTCGCCGCGCAGCAGCAGGCTGGAGGCCTTCACTGTGCCGACCAGGCGCGGCACGAGGAAGCTGGAGCCGAACTCCGGGCACAGGCCGAGGTTCACGAACGGCATCTTCAGCTTGGCGCCCTTGGCGATGAACACCTGGTCGCAGTGCAGCAGCAAGGTGGTGCCGATGCCCACGGCCGGGCCGGCGACGGCGGCGACCACCGGCTTGGTGAACTCCATCAGCGCGCGCATGAAGCGGAACACCGCGCTGTCCGGGCCGCTCGGTGGCTCCTGGAGGAAGTCGACGATGTCGTTGCCGCTGGTGAAGCACTCGGCGTTGCCGGTGATCAGCACCACGCGCACGGAGCGATCCTCCTGCGCCGCCTCCAGGGCATCGGCGAGACCGGCATACATCGTGCGGGTCAGCGCGTTCATCTTGTCCGGGCGGTTCAGGCGCAGGGTCAACAAGCCGTCTTCGCGCTCGACGAGAATCTGTTCGCTCATGGCAATTCCTTGTTCTTATTCAGATGGGGCGACCGCTTGGGTTTCTTTTCAACACCTTGCCCGATGCGCAGCAGGTGTCGAACGAGCTCTCAGGCGTGGGGCAGGAACACGTCAGCCAGCGTCTGGCCACGGGGCACGCCGCAGAGGTAGAGGCGGCGTGCGAAGGCATCGACGCTGGCGGGATGGCCGCAGAGTAAGGCGAGGGTTCGCCGGGAAACAAGCCGGAGTTGCGCCAAAACCGCGGCCGACTCGGCCGTGGTCATCAGCGTCACCTCCAGCTCCGGGTGGCTGGCGGCGAGGGATTGCAGGGGTTCGGCGAGGTAATGGGCGTTGCCGTCATGGGCCTGGTGAATGACCCGGATCGGCCCGCTGTGATGCTGCCGCAGCGCTTCGCGCAGCACGCCCCAGAGCGGCGCCAGGCCCGTGCCGGACGCCATCAGCAACAGCGGCCGTTCGTGCCATTCCGCATCGTAATGCAGCGCGCCGCCGCGCAGTTCGCCCAGGCGCAGGCCGTCGCCGACCTTCAGGCCACGGGCGAAATCGGCGAAGGCGCCGCGCTCGCGGCAGTCGATATGGAATTCCAGCCAGGGATCGAGGCCCGGCACGCTGGCCAGCGAATACGGCCGCGCGACCCCCTCGGCGCTCCACAGGATCAAGTGCTGCCCGGCGCTGTAGCGTAGCGGGCGTTGCGGGGTGAGGCGCAGGCGCAGCACGTCCGCGGAGGGCCAGTCCAGTTCGGCGACCGTGGCCGGCAGGCCATCGCGCTGCGGGTCGAAGGTCTCCACCGCAACGTCGCCGATCACCCGGCACTGGCACGACAGGCGCCAGCCCTCAGCGCGGCGCGCCGGGTCCAGCGCAGCGGGCATGGCATCCTCGACCTCGCCTTGCGCACAGCGCACCAGGCAGGCGTGGCAACTACCGGCGCGGCAACTGTAGGGCACGGCAATGCCGGCCCCGCGCAGGGCATCGAGCAGGTTGACTCCGGGGCTGACCGAAAAGCGTTGCGATCCGGCCCGTATCTCAGGCACGCGTCCACTCCCATGCGGCATCGCAGCGGTCACGTCCGCTGCGTTTCGCACGGTAGAGCGCCTGGTCGGCCCGTTGCAAGGCCTCGTCGAGATCATCGTTGGCCCCGAGCAGGGTCATGCCCGCCGACAGGCTCAGGGTTTCGATGTTCACCCCCACCGGCTCCGCCGCCGCATAGGCCACGCGCAGGCGTTCGCAGCAGGAGGTCAGGCGGTCGGCGTCAGCGTCGGGCAACAGCAGGACGAACTCCTCGCCGCCGTAGCGCGCCAGCACGTCGCCCTCGCGCAGGCAGGCCCGCGCCACGGCGGCGAAGGTCTGCAGCACGCGGTCGCCGGCCGCGTGGCCGTGAACGTCGTTGATGCGCTTGAAATGGTCGAGGTCGATCAGCGCCAGGCCATGGCGCTGGCCGGGGCGCATTTCTTCCAGCGCGCGACCGGCCAGGCGCAGGAAGTGCCGGCGGTTGAACAGGCCGGTGAGTTCGTCGGTGGCCACCAGGTCCTCGAGCTGGCGCATCATGCCGCGCAGGGTGTCCTGGTGCGCCTGCAGCGCATAACGGCGCTGACGCATGCGCTGGCGCAGCGACTGCACGTAGCTGGCGAACAGGCTCAGCCAGGTCAGCACGATGAACAGCACCAGCAGTTGCAGCACGGCCTGGGCCGGCAGTTGCAGGCGTTGCTGGAAGGCTTCGTGGAGGTTGAGGCCAGCGAAGGCGATGAAGGCCAGCGCCGCGCAGCGGGCGAACACCCGCGGCTGCAACTGGAACACGCCAAACAGCAGGATGAGCACGTAGAGCACCATCAGCGTGCCGCGCGCGGTGTCGACGTTGGCCAGGAACAGGGTGTGCCAGACCACCGCCACCAGTACCTGCGGCTCGGTCATGCTGGGGTCGGCGAAGCGCTGGTTGCGCCCGCTGAGGAACAGCCAGGCGAACACCAGCTGGCTGCCGGCAACCAGGAGGGTGCAGGCCAGCGCGAAGCTGACGGGGGCGCGGTAGAACTCGCCGAACACGGCTAACCACAACAGCAGAAGCGCCAGGGCATAGGTCCCAAGGGCCATGCCGAATCGCCTGATGAGTAGTTTTTGTAAGGCGTGCTGCTTCAGAGGTGGTTTCAGCGTGCTCATGGGGCTCCGTCCCGTAATGGCACCTGGCCTTCACTGTACTCTCAAAGTGCCCCAGTGCCTAGCCGACCGGAATGTGGGCGCAGCGCGCAACGCAAGAAAGAAAGCGCGGATCGCCTGGGACCAAGGTCGGATCGCTGGCGGGTGCGCGGCGAGCGGCCGCAGCGGTATACTACGGCGCCTTTTTTCGCCGCAGCCGTGTCGGCGAATTCCCGATGTAACAGGCTGTACGCCTGTACTACCCGCCTGAAGAGGACCGTGCTCCATGGCCGTGATCAAGCAAGACGACCTGATCCAGAGCGTCGCCGATGCCCTGCAGTTCATCTCCTACTACCACCCGGTTGATTTCATCCAGGCCATGCATGAGGCCTACCTGCGCGAAGAATCGCCGGCCGCCCGGGACTCGATGGCGCAGATCCTGATCAACTCGCGCATGTGCGCCACCGGCCACCGCCCGATCTGCCAGGACACCGGTATCGTCACCGTATTCGTTCGCGTCGGCATGGATGTGAGCTGGGCCGGCGCCACCATGAGCGTCGACGACATGATCAACGAAGGCGTGCGTCGCGCCTACAACCTGCCGGAGAACGTCCTGCGCGCCTCCATCCTGGCCGACCCGGCAGGCAGCCGTAAGAACACCAAGGACAACACCCCCGCGGTGATCCACTACTCCATCGTCCCGGGCAACACCGTGGAAGTGGACGTGGCGGCCAAGGGCGGCGGCTCCGAGAACAAGTCGAAGATGGCCATGCTCAACCCGTCCGACTCCATCGTCGACTGGGTGCTCAAGACCGTTCCGACCATGGGCGCTGGCTGGTGCCCGCCGGGCATGCTCGGCATCGGCATCGGCGGTACCGCCGAGAAGGCCGCGGTGATGGCGAAGGAGGTCCTGATGGACCCGATCGACATTCACGAACTCAAGGCCCGCGGCCCGCAGAACAAGATCGAGGAAATGCGCCTCGAGCTGTTCGAGAAGGTCAACCAGCTGGGCATCGGCGCCCAGGGCCTGGGCGGCCTGACCACCGTGCTCGACGTGAAGATCATGGACTACCCGACCCACGCCGCCTCCCTGCCGGTGTGCATGATCCCCAACTGCGCCGCCACCCGCCACGCGCACTTCGTGCTCGACGGCTCGGGCCCGGCCGCACTGGAAGCGCCGCCCCTGGACGCCTATCCGGAAATCGTCTGGGAAGCCGGCCCGTCCGCGCGCCGCGTCAACCTGGACAGCATCACCCCCGAAGAAGTGCAGAGCTGGAAACCGGGCGAGACCATCCTGCTCAACGGCAAGATGCTCACCGGCCGCGACGCCGCGCACAAGCGCATGGTCGACATGCTGAACAAGGGCGAAGAGCTGCCGGTGGACCTCAAGGGCCGCTTCATCTACTACGTCGGCCCGGTCGATCCGGTCGGTGACGAAGTGGTTGGCCCGGCTGGCCCGACCACCGCGACCCGCATGGACAAGTTCACCCGCCAGATCCTCGTGCAGACCGGTCTCTTGGGCATGATCGGCAAGTCCGAGCGCGGCCCGATTGCCATCGAGGCGATCAAGGACAACAAGGCCGTCTACCTGATGGCCGTCGGCGGCGCCGCCTACCTGGTGGCCCAGGCGATCAAGAAGTCCAAGGTCCTGGCCTTCGCCGAACTGGGCATGGAAGCGATCTACGAGTTCGAGGTCAAGGACATGCCGGTGACCGTCGCGGTCGACACTCAGGGCGAGTCGGTGCACATCACCGGCCCGGCCATCTGGCAGAAGAAGATCGCCGAGAACCTGGCGGTGGAAGTGCAGTAAGGCCCAGCCTTGTTCGCTGCATGAAAAAGCCCGGCCATGTGCCGGGCTTTTTCATTTGCATCTGTAGGAGCGAGCTTGCTCGCGAACCAGCGTTCGCCGGAGGCTCAGAAGCTGGGCGGTTCGCGAGCAAGCTCGCTCCTACGAAGGGCACTAAGTGCCCCAGGGTGAGCTTCGGTGTATGGGCCGGCCAGTCGCGGAAGAATCCGCTCCTACAAAAGCCGGCGACAGCGGTGCTTCATTGTAGGAGCGGGCCATGCCCGCGATCGCGCGCATGGCGCGCTCCTACACGTGAAGTCCGGAGCAAGGTCACGCGCTGCGCGGCACCCGGTTCAGCTCGACGATATTGTCACGGCGCTGGGCGAGGAAGCGCGTGCAGCTCACCCGCAGGAAGGAGGCGAAGTTCACCACCTCCCCGCGGTAGTCCATCACCTCGTCGTAGAGCTTGGCGATCAACTGGTTGGTGGTCATGCCGTCCACCTCGGCGATCTCGCGCAGGATGTCCCAGAACTGGTTCTCCAGGCGCAACGTGGTGACCACACCACGGATGCGCAGGGATCGGGAGCGCGATTCATAAAGAATCGGGTCGGCCTTTACATAGAGTTCGCACATGGACGGTTCTCCCGCTTGGATGTCGGCCAGTCTACAGGCTGATCTTCGTACCCAGCACCTCGAGGAACTTCGCCAGCCACGCGGGGTGCGCCGGCCAGGCCGGTGCAGTGATCAGGTTGCCGTCGACATGGGCGGCGTCCACCGGGATGTCCACGTAATTACCTCCAGCCAGCGCCACTTCCGGGCCGCAGGCCGGGTAGGCGCTGCACGCGCGGCCCTTGAGCACGCCGGCGGCGGCCAGCAGCTGGGCGCCGTGGCAAACGGCGGCGATGGGTTTCTTCGCGGCGTCGAAGGCCTTCACCAGTTCGATGACCTTGGCGTTCAGGCGCAGGTATTCCGGTGCGCGGCCGCCGGGGATCAGCAGCGCGTCGTAATCCTCGGCGCGCACACCGGCGAAGTCGGCGTTGAGGGCGAAGTTGTGACCGGGCTTCTCGCTGTAGGTCTGGTCGCCTTCGAAATCGTGGATGGCGGTGCGGATGCTCTGGCCGGCCTTCTTGTCCGGGCAGACGGCATGGACGGTATGCCCGACCATCAGCAGAGCCTGGAACGGCACCATGGTTTCGTAGTCTTCGGCGTAGTCGCCGACCAGCATCAGGATCTTCTTCGCGGCCATCATGGGGCTCCTTCTGGCATAGGCCCGCGGGCAGGAAGCGGGCGACAGGAAGAGGTTAGCCAGATGGGCGACGCGCGGGTAATAGGCCGTTACTACATGCCCAGGCGCTGCCAGAAACCGGGCGGCTGGACCTCCTCGCCGCTCGCAGCGATGCGCACCGGCTCCTGCGCCTGCCGGGTGGCGGGGATTTCCCGCGAGCCCAGTTCCTTGCCCACCAGTTGCAGCGGGCCGGCGCCCTGGCCAGCGGTGTGCTCGTACTTGGGCGGCGTGTGGGTCTCGTCGTAGCGCAGGTAGTAGACCTCGCCGGCGCGGGCTTCGAGGGTGAAGCCGGCGATCAGGGTGAAGTCCAGGCTGCCACCAGCGAAGAAGGTCCAGAAGCTGCCCAGCAACGGACGGCGCATCTGCAGCGGATAGCTGCCAGGGGCGAAGCTCAGGGCCAGGTAACCGTTGCTCGGCAGGCTGCCGATCAGCTCGTTGTTGATGAACAGCCCGGGCGCTTCCAGCTCCTCGTCGGACCACTGGTTCTGCGGCCGGTAGAGGTACACCGTGGCCTGCTGCGCATCCGCCGGCAGCGCGCCGAAGGGCGGGCCATCCACCGCGCCGAAGAACGCGCCGGGCGAACTGCAGCCGGCCAGCAGCAGGAAAAAGGCGCACAGGGCCGCTCGGAGCATGGAAAGTCCCTCTTATGGTTATCCACCGAGCATAACCAGCGCGCCGCGCCTTGCCACCCGTCGAAAGTCCGGGTCGATGGCATCACGGCGTTCCACTCATCCGCTTAGCTCCTTGAGCCAGAACATCACCGACTTGCTCGTCTCCCATTGCTCGCCGATATCCCGCCAGCGGTATTCGGCCTGCAACCCGGGTTGCGGGGTGAAGCCGCGCTGCAGCCAGAAGGCATCCGGCGTGCGATACCCGGCCGGTCGCGCGGGGTGGTCCTGCGGGCGCTGCACGGCGCAGAAGGCGCACCAGTCGAAGCGCTGCAGGCTGCGCGCGTAATCCTCGCGCTCCTCGAACAGACGCTGTTCCAGCTCGCCGTTGCGATACTCCGGCAGGAGCACGGATTCGCCGAAATAGAACACCCGGTCCGGGTTCCAGCCCAGCAGCAGGAAGGGCCGCTGCAGCGCCTCGCTCTCTTCCTGCAGCGGCAGCGCCGTCGCGGCGCCGACCAGACGGCCCTGGTCGAGCACCAGCACGCACAGGCTCCAGGCCGAGCGCACGTGGGTGTCCAGGTAGCCGGCCTCGTACTCCGCGCTGCCGTCGTTGAGGTGGGGGAATTCGCGAAACACGGTGACACGCAGGCGCGCAAGGTCATCGATGAAGGGGCGGATGGCGTCGCCGCGGAGCAGGCGGAACTCGAGGGGCATGGTGGTGTTCGTCCGCGAAGGGCCGCAGCGGCGGCACTCAAGAAAACCTAGCACGGGCGGCTCAGGTTGGCTGCGCGGGCGAAGCACGGCATGGCGGGCGCGTAGGGCGCATAACCCGGAACGGGTTATCCGCCGGTTGCCTCGCGGCGGAGAGCGCTGGCGCGTTATCCGCCCCACGATCTCATGCTCCATGGCAGCGGTTCGCGAGCAAGCTCGCTCCTACAGGATCAGGTCAGGCTTTTCGTAGGAGCGAGCTTGCTCGCGAACGGCCCGAAACTATGACCCGGTCATCACCCGCCGCCGAGCCGCCGCCGGCGCCGGCAACAAGTGGCGCACCAGCCATTGGCGCACCGGCACCACGCAGCGCTCCTGCACCAGCACGCAGCTGGTAACCATGAACAGCAGGAACAGCGGATACAGCCACAGCGAAAGCTGCTGGTGGGTCGCCGATTCGACGCAGAAGGCCCAGTCCGCCAGGCAGTCCCCCGGCGCGCGGATGAGTTTTTCGCTGCGCGAGAACAGCGTGAACAACGGCACATGCAGGGCGAACAGCGACAGCGACGCCGCTCCCAGCCGGGGCGACCAGTGGCGGATCAGGCTGCTGCGCGGGTCCTTGGGCATCGCGCACATCACCACCAGCATGAGCTGCGCCGGCAGCAGCAGGCCGTTGTGCAGCAGGAAGTACCAGAACTTCGCGCCGTGGGTGTAGAGGTAATCGGCGACGAGGAAATTCGCCAGCACGAACGCGCCCATCGCCATCAGCATCCCTCGTCCCGGCAGGCGCCCGGCGTCCTTGTACTCGCGGAACAGCCCGTAGGCGAGGATGCCGCTGAGGAACTCCGGCAGGCGCAGCAGCGGGTTGCGGTGCAGCAGCCCGGTCCAGGGCATGCCGTACTGCTCGCTGGCCACCACCAGGACCGGCGGGATCAGGTAGAGCCCCCACAGCGCCAGCAACCAGCGCCACTTGTGCCGCAGGCGCGCCAGCCGCGGCGCGACGTAGGGGAAGCAGAGGTAGAAGAAGAACAGCGTAGACAGCGACCAGAGCGGCGCATTGAACGTCAGGTAATACGGGTTCCAGGCCTGCAGCATGGTGAGCTGGAGGATGCTGTTGAACAGCAGCTCGCGGTCGCTCATCCAGTGGTGGAACAGCTCCGGCCGGAGCCGGCCGATGGCCTCGTTGGTGTCGTAGATGACGAAACGCGGGGTCGCCTGGTCCAGGTCCGGGCCGATGCCCAGGCCGCTCACCACCAGCAGCACGGCGATGGTCAGGAGGATCGAGACGATGTGCAGCGGGTAGAGATTGGACAGGCGCTTGGTCAGGAAGCTGCGTGGGCTCTCGCGCAACTGCCCGTCGGTGACGTAGACGTGGCAGAGCAGGAAGCCGGAGAGCACGAAAAAGGTGCTGGTGGCGAAGAAGCCCAGGGCGGTGAGGTCATCGAGGCCGGGGAACTTCTGCTCGGCCGGGTAGCTGTGCAGGGTATGGTAGACCACCACGTAAAGACCCATCAGGAAGCGCAGCCATTCCAGCCCAATGAAACGTTCCTTCTTCTGCAACCCGTCCACGCTTCTCTCCTCCCGACAAGACGAAGGCCAGCTGGACGAACAACGACCTTATCGGCGGCGGTCGAGGAAGTTCACCACCAGTCGGTCCAGCGAGCCCCACAGGCGCTCGCGCAGGCGTTTCCACCAGGGGCGCGCACGCCAGAACTCCAGGTCGATCGCGCGGCTCTGCGCGAAGTCAGCGGCCAGGCAGTCAGCCACCGCCGCGGTGAACTGCGGATCGAACGCTTCTACATTGGCCTCCAGATTGAACCGAAGGTTCCAATGATCGAAATTGCACGAGCCGACACTGACCCAGTCATCGACCAGTACCATCTTCAGATGAAGGAAACGCGGCTGGTACTCGAAGATCTTCACCCCGGCGCGCAGCAGGCTCGGGTAGTAGCGCTGCCCCGCGTAGCGCACCGGCGCGTGGTCGGTGAGGCGACCGGTGAGCAGTAGGCGCACGTCGACACCCCGCTGGGCCGCCTTGCGCAGCGCGCGGCGGACCTTCCAGGTCGGCAGGAAATACGGCGTCGCCAGCCACACGCGCTGGTGCGCGCCGCGCAGCGAACGCACCAGCGCCTGGAGAATGTCGCGGTGCTGCCCGGCGTCGGCATAGGCCACCCGCGCCAGGCCTTCGCCACCGTTGGGGATAGGCGGCAGGCGGGTCAGCAGGACTTCCTCGCGGGGCTTCCAGGCGCGCACCCCGAGGCAGGCATTCCACTGCCGCTCGAACAGGCGCTGCCAGTCGGCGACGATGTGCCCGGTCATCTCCACCATCACTTCGTGCCAGTCGCTGCGGTTGTCCCGCGCCGACCAGAATTCGTCGGTGGCGCCGGTACCGCCGACATAGGCGATGCGCTCGTCCACCAGCAGCAGCTTGCGATGGTCGCGGTACAGGTTGCGCAGGCCGGCCTTCCAGCTCAGCGGGTTGTAGTGGCGCAGCTCGCCGCCCGCCTCCAGCAGCTGCCGCGTCCAGGCGCTGGAGAGTTTCAGGCTGCCGAAGGCGTCGAACAGGCAACGCACCTTCACACCGCGCGCGCGGGCGGCCAGCAGGCGGTCCAGCAGCGCCTCGGCGCAGCTGCCGCTTTCCACCAGGTAGAGCTCCAGCTCGATCTGCCGCTGGGCGCTGTCGATGGCGTCGAACATGCGCGGGAAGAAGCGCTCGCCGTCGCATAGCAGGGCGAAACGGTTGCCCGTCCGCCAGGGGAAGATCGGGCCGCTCACCGCGAGGCGAAGATCAGCACGGCGCCCACCGGCACCGACAGGCCGATGCTTTTCAGCCCGGCCAGTTTGCGCAGCTGCGCCACGCCCGGCGCCAGGCCGAAGTCAGCGGCGTTGATCACCAGCGGCGAGAGGGTCACCACCTGGAAGCGGTGTTCGTCCAGGCGGGTGATCAGCACATCGGTACGGTAGTCCTTCGCCTGGCCGTTCAGTTCCAGGCGCAGCGGCAGGCGCATCTCCAGTTGCACGCCGTTGGCCAGATCGGTGATCGGGCGCAGGTCGATGCGCGAGGTGATGCGTGCCTCGGGGAAGGTCCCGGTGTCGAACAGCGTGTCGCGCAGGCGCTCATCGCGCAGCGGGATGCCGGTGCTGACCGAATCCATCTCGATGCGCAGCTCCACCTGGCCCGGCTCCTCCACCTTGCCGTGCATCACCAGGAAGCGGTTCACCTCGGCGATATCGGCGTTCTTGGTGGTGACGAAGGTCAGCCGCGAGGACTCGTAGTCGAGGTACCAGGCAGCCTGGGCAGACGCGGCGAAGCAGGCCGCGACGAGGAAGGCGAACAGCGAGCGCATGAAATCCCTTACAAGAGAAACGGACGGATCAACGGCCAACGATAGCGGCCGGGCGGCGGCTTGCAAACCAGCCAAGCGGCGAGCCCATTGGGCAGGCTGCGGCGCCAATGGTTCAGTCGGCCAGCAGCGCGGGAATCCCCGCGACCAGCGCATCGATGGCGCAGCGGATCTTCGACGGCATGTAGCGGGTCTTGGGCCACACCGCATGGATGTCCAGCGGCGGCAGCCGGCAGCGCCCCTTCACCACTACCAGCTCGCCACGCTTCACGTGCCGCGCCAGCAACCAGGTCGGCAGGCGTGCCAGGCCAAAGCCGGCCACGGCGGCGGCAGTGATCGCCTGCAGGTCGTCCATGCTCAGTTGCGGGTCCATCTCGATGCGCCTGGCATAGCCGTCGTCATCACGCATGTCCCAGGGCGAGGTGACGCCCGCGACGGAGTAGCTGATGGACGCGTGGCCGACGAGATCGTCCAGGTGGTCGGGCATGCCATGCTCGGCGATGTACGACGGCGCGGCGCCAATGCCCGTGTACTGCACGCCCAGCTTGCGTGCGGCAAGTGTGGCACTGTCGCTCAGCGGGCCGATGCGCACGGCCAGGTCGATGCCCTCTTCCACCAGGTCGACGCGGCGGTCGGTGAACGACAGGTCGATCTTCAGCGATGGATACTGGCGCGCCAGCTCCAGCATCAGCGGCGCCACGCAGAGGTGGCCGAAGGAGATCGGCACACTGACCCGCAAGCGCCCGCGCGGCTCCCTGCGTCCGCCTTCCAGCGCCGTGTGCGCGGCGTCCAGCTCCGCGAGCGCGCGTACGCAGCTGTCGTAGAACACCTGGCCGTCGTCGGTGAGGTTCTGGCGGCGCGTGGTGCGTTGCAGCAGGCGCACGCCCAGGCGCGCCTCCAGCCGGGCGATGGCCTTGCCCACCGCGGAGCGCGTGAGATTCAGCCGCTCCGCCGCCACGGCGAAGCTGCCGGCATCCACCACCTGGACGAAGGTGGCGATGCCATCGAGTCGGTCATCCATCGCCCTGCCCTTTTGCATCCTGAGAAGACCTAATGATGGGACGAAATGGAGCCAATGGGGAACCCCGTTCTTTTCGACAATGGTCGCTCGCCAAACGGAGCCCACTCCCATGACTGCCCACCACAACCCCAGAAACCTCATCGCCCTGGCGGCGGTGTGCCTGTCCTCGATGATGTTCGGCCTGGAGATCTCCAGCGTGCCGGCCAGCCTGCCGGCGCTGGAGCGCGTGCTGCACGGCGACTTCCAGGACCTGCAATGGGTGATGAACGCCTACACCATCGCCGTCACCAGCGTGCTGATGGCCGCCGGCACCCTGGCCGACCGCTACGGCCGTAAGCGCCTGTTCGTCATCAGCCTGGCGCTGTTCGGCATCACCTCGCTGCTCTGCGGGCTGGCGGGCGACATGCCGACCATGATCGCCGGGCGCTTCCTGCAGGGCGCCGCCGGCGGGGTCATGCTGATCTGCCAGGTGGCGGTGCTCACCAGCCAGTTCAGCGACCCGGCCGAGCGCGTGCGCGCCTTCGCCGCCTGGGGCGTGGTGTTCGGCGTCGGCCTGGGCTTCGGACCGATCATCGGCAGCGCCATCGTCGCCCTGGCGAGCTGGCACTGGGTGTTCCTGGTCCATGGCCCGCTCGCCCTGCTCACCCTGGTGCTGGCGCAGTATGGCGCGGTGGAGTCACGCGATCCGGACGCCGAGCGGCTGGACGTCGGTGGCATGCTGACGCTGTCGCTGGCAGTGCTCGGCACGGTGTTCTACATCACCCAGGGGGCGGACCTGGGCTTCGCCAGCCCGGCCGCGCTGGCGGTCCTGCTGCTGAGCATCGCCTGTCTGGCGGCCTTCGTGCTGATCGAACGCCGCGTCGCGCACCCGATGTTCGACTTCTCGGTGCTGCGCATCCGCGCCTTCGCCGGCGCCCTGTTCGGTTCGGCGGGGATGAACGTGAGCTTCTGGCCCCTGATGATCTACCTGCCGGTGTACTACCACGGTGTGCTCGGCTACGACGACGTGACGGCCGGCTGGTCGCTGCTCGCCTACACCCTGCCGACGCTGGTGGTGCCGCCGATCGCCGAGCGCCTGGCGCATCGCTTCCAGCCGGGCTGGGTGATCCCGGGCGGCCTGTTCGTCATCGGCGCCGGCTTCTTCCTGATGCTCTGGGGCAGCGCGGTGGACCACGCGAGCTGGCTGACGCTGCTGCCGGGCTGCGTGCTCGCCGGCATCGGCCTGGGGCTGACCAACACCACGGTGACCAACACATCCACCGCCGCCGTGCCCGCCACCCGCGCCGGCATGGCGTCGGGCATCGACATGAGTGCACGGATGATCTCCCTGGCGATCAATATCGCGGTGATGGGGCTGATCCTGCTTTCCGGCGTCGCCGCCGCGCTGAACGGCGTAGAGGGTGGCGAGAAGCTGCAATTGGCGGCGAGCATCGCCAGCGGCCGGTTGGGCACGGACGAACCGGACATTGCCCGCGCGGCGCTGGTGCAGGGGTTCGGCTGGGTGCTCGGCTACGGCGGCGTCAGCGCCTGGCTGTTCGCGGCGGGCAGCTTCCTGACCTTCGGCGCACATCGCGCGGCGCGGCCTAGACTGGAGGCTGTCCGATCCTGAATGACAGGAGAGTCGCCATGAAAACCATCCTGCTGCTCACCTTCTTGGTCATCAGCGCTTCCAGTTGCAGCGTGGGCTCCGGCTTTCGCTTTCAGCCGGAGCTGCCGGGCATTGCGGTGCGGGCGTAGGAGCGGACTCCGTCCGCGATGGGCTCAGTACCGTGCGGTTCGCGAGCAAGGGCCAGGCGCCCCCCTAGGTCCGACACAGAGCGCACCAGAGCTGACCTGTAGGAGCGGGCCATGCCCGCGATCCGCCGGCAGGGCCGGCGTCTGTCCTGATGCGATCGTGCAGGTTTGCTGCCTCGGTTTGGGTGTTCCTGCGCCGCTCCGGTGTGCGCACGGACTTCTTGTTTCGCCCCCTCGGGCGACCTTCTTTGGCAAACGCCCCAAAGAAGGCAAAGGTCTTGCCCCGGACATCCGGTTTTTCGCTTGGGGCGAAAAATACCCTCGCTCCAGCGAAGTTTCAGGGGCCCGCTGCGAAGGGCCATCCCTGGCCCATCGCAGCTCTCGCGGCATCCATGCCGCTCAACCCCTGAAACTCCGCTTCCACTCGGCCTCCTGAACGGGGCCGTTCGGAGTGCGCTGGAATTTATCTGGAAGTCTTCAAGAGCCAGGGCCGTGCCGAGATGCATGGCTCTTCGTAGGACCGAGGGGGCGACTAGCTTTTGCTCGCAAAGCCTCCCCGACGCCGGCCCTGCCGGCGGATCGCGGGCATGGCCCGCTCCTACAGGTCAGCCCTGGTACGCTCTTTGTCGCACCGAGGGGGCCTAGCCCTTGCTCGCGAACCCGTCCGAGCGCCGCGCCTTGCGGGCTCCACGATCAAAGGCCCCTCACCCTAACCCTGGCTGCGCGCCCCGCTCCTCAAACGGGAGAGGGAACCGTTCGGTGCAGGATAAAACCCAAGCGTCAACCGGCGCCGATCTGCCCCCTCTCCCCCTGGGAGAGGGTTGGGGTGAGGGCAAAGCCGGCACAATGCTTCACCAGAGCACAGACGCACCAACAGGAGAGCGCCCCCGTAACACGCACCCTCACGGCGCCTGCTTGATCACCTGGCTGAACCCCAGCACCGCGAACACCGGTACCTCGGGGGTGATGGAAGGCACATTGGCGACTTCCTTGAGCGGCTCCAGCTTCTCCTCCAGGTCGAAGTCGATCAGCTTGAGCACCAACGGCTCCAGGGTGGTCACTTCGATGCGGGTCTCGCTGGGCCGGCTGACCAGCACCTCGGATTTCAGCCGGCGCTGCTGGCCGTGCAGGTCGAGGTTGAAGTCCACGGTTTCCTGGCGCGACTGGCCGACTTGCAGGTCGTCGTAACGGCTCAGGTCCAGCTGGCTGCTGATGATCGCCTCGGGGAAGCGCTCGATCTCGAAGAAGGCATTGCGCATCCGTTCGTCGCGCAACGCCAGGCCGCTGTCGATGGACTCCAGCGGCACCACCACGCGCACCGCGCCCTGGTCGTCGATCTGCCCGGAGAGGCGGTCGAAGCGCTGCACCTCGGCCATCTTGCCGCGCTTGACCGAGACGAAGCTGATCCGCGAGGTGTCGCCGTCCAGTTGCCATTCGGCCAGTGCGAAGGGGCTCGTCAGCACGAGCAGCATACACATCAGGTAACGCATTCATCCTCCGAAGCGGGTCGCCCCGCTCCGTGGAACGCGCCCGTCAGTGGCTGCCCGGTTCGGGCAATGTATCCGCCTGGGGCATCAGTTGGCATCCCTCGCGCGCACCGAGCCAGGCGGCTGTCTGCGTACTGCCAAGGCCACGGGCGGTCACCCGCTTGCGCGCTTCGTCGTCGAGAAAGGCGCTGGTCGGCACGTACTGCTTGGTATAGGCCCGGCAATAGTCCGCCGAGTTCCCCATGACGTAGCGGCAGGAGCAGTACTCCTTGGCGGTGTAGGCGCCGATGATGCCGGGGAAGGCGGCCAGGTGGACGCGGTTCTGCCAGGCCGTGGTGACCAGCGCGAGCAACAGCAGGACCAGGGCGGTGAGGATCGGGTGACGGCGGATCATGGCTGCACCTCCCCGTGGGCGAAGGCCGCCTGGGCAAGCGTGAGGAAGGTGTCGTGCTGGTAGCTGCCGTCGCGGTCGTCGGCGTAGCGGACGATCACCAGCTTCTGTTCGGGGATCACGTACAGCGCCTGGCCCCAGTGGCCGAGGGCGGCGAAGGTGTCCGGCGGTGCATCCGGCCAGGGCGCGGGCGCACCGGCCACCGGGCGGTTGAGCCACCACTGGCCGCCGGGCACCGCCTCATTGGGCTTCTGCGGGTCGGGCTGGTACTCGGGGAACGGCGCGAGGACGAACTTCAGCCAGTCCTGCGGCAACAGCTGGCGCTCCTTCCAGCGCCCGCCGCGCTCCATCAGCAGGCCGATGCGCGCCAGGTCGCGGGCGGTCATGTAGGCGTAGGAGGAGCCGACGAAGGTACCGCTGGCATCCCGCTCCCAGACGGCGGATCGGATACCCAGCGGCTCGAACAGTGCGGTCCAGGGGTAGTTCGGGTAGTCCTTGCCGACCATCTGCTTGAGCGTGGCGGACAGCACGTTGCTGTCGCCGCTCGAATAACGGAAGCGCTTGCCCGGCGCGGCATCGGCCGGGAAGCCGGCGGTGAATTTCGCCATGTCGTCGCGGCCGCGGGTGTAGAGCATTGCCACCACCGAGGAGCGCACCGGTGCGTACTCGTATTCTTCCTGCCAGGCCAGGCCGGAGGCCCAGTGCAGCAGGTCGCGCATCCTGATGTCGGGATGCTCGGCGAAGGCCGGGTAATGCGCGGCGACGGGGTCGTCCAGCTGGAATTTACCCTCGCCATAGGCCACGCCGAGGACGCTGGCCATCACGCTCTTGCTCATCGACCAGGCCAGGTGCGGCGTCTCGGCGCGGGTCGGGCCGGCGTAGCGTTCGTAGATCAGTTGGCCGTCGCGGATGACCACCACGGCGTCGGTGCGCACGCCTTTTCGGCTGTCGTCATCGCGGCTGGGGAAGGCGTAGCGTTCGAACGCCTGCACGGCGGCGCCGCTGGGCGTGGCGCCGTGGGGCCAGTCGGCCTCGGGCCAGGTTTCGGCGCCGTGGGCGTGGCTGCTCAGCAGGCAGGTCGCCAGGGCCAGCGCGCGCAGCGCTGGGCGGAAGGGGGCAATGGGCATCGGCGGGCCTCTTGTTATCAGGTGGCCCGCACCCTAGCACGGCGAAGATGACGGATTAAGCGCCGATCGTGCCGTTATCGATGACCATTGGCGCAATCGATCATCGGGGAACCTGGTAATCGTCCGGCCCCATGAGGTCCATGCCGCACTGCAGGTCGCTGATCCAGTCAAGGAAGGCGCCGATCATCGCCTTGCCCACGAATGGCCGGCCGTGCTGCGGAACGATCATCTCGATGTCCAGCCCGCGAACCATGTTGGCCCACAGCCGGCCGACCTTGTTCGACGCCATGTAACGGCGGTGGAAGCCCTCCATGTGCGGCACGTGGGCGGCGAAGTCCTGCACGGGGCTGGCGTCGTCCACCAGGGAGGCGCCCATGTCGCCGGAGAAGAGGATCTTGCTGACGGGATCGTAGATCTGGAAATTGCCCACCGAGTGGAGGAAGTGCGCGGGGATCATCTTCAGCTGGCAGCGGCCCAACGGCACCGACTCGCCGCGGTCGGGCAGTGGAATCACCCGGTCATAGGTGGAGATGCCGTGGCTGACGGCCAGGTAGTTGGCCGTGAGGTGCGGCAGGAAGCGCGCCCAGAGCTTGGAGCAGATGACCTTGGCGCGGGTGTGCAGCAGCCACTTGTCCAGCGCGGCGATGATGTCCGGGTCCTGGTGCGAGGCGAAGATGTAGTCCAGGTCCTGCAGCGGGAACAGCTTGGAGAGTTCCAGGGACAACGGGGTGTAGGTCAGGTCGCCGCCCGGGTCGAGCAACAGCCGCTTGTCGTGGTCGACGATGAGGAACTGGTTGGATTGCACACCGTCACCGCTGACCAGGTCGTCGAAACACAGGCATTGGTGTTTTCCGTCGTCGAACAGGACGATGGGTTCGCGTCGCATGAGGGATTTCCTAAAGCAGTGGGAGGGAAAACAGTGGGTAGCCCTGCGGAAATTTCTGAATACAGCGGCAGAAACGGCTGCAAGGCTAACCACCCCTCACCGGGGCCTCACTGACCTGCGTCAAGGCCCAATGCCACCCTCGCCTTCTCCAGGCGCTTGGCCCGCGCGGCGCCAGCGATGGCGAGCACGCCCTTGTCACGCTTCCACACCGCCGCGAGTGCCGCATCGCCAGCGGCGAATGCAGCGTCCAGTGCCGAGGCGAGACTTTCGAACTGGCTGAACACACCGGCCAGCAGCAGGTGCGTCGGCGCCTGCGAAGCCGGCTGCCGGCTGACCTCCGCGCAGCCGGCGAGCACGCCCGCCAGGCGCAGGCTCAGCTGCGCCGGCCACTGGTGCTCCGTGGCCAATCCGTACAGCCACGCGCAGATCGCCGCCAGCACGTGGGTGTCCTCCAGGGTGCGGAAGGGCTTGCTGTAGGCCTCCCAGCCATCGCCAGGCAGGCGCTCGCAATGGGCGCCGTCGAGCAGCAGGCGGGCGTGGGGGATATCCGGCATCAGCGGCAGGGCGGGCAACGCTTCGAGCGTCGCCCCCGGAGCGCCGGCCTGCACCACGGTCATGGCGATGCGTGGGGGCTCGCCCTCCTCCTCGTCGCGCGCGGCCACCAGCCACCAGGCGGCACTGTCGGCGGCGGTGGCGAAGTCCTTGCGGCCGTGCAGCACCAGGCCATCGAGGCGGGTCTGCAGGTCGGCGGGGCGCACGCTCTTCTTCTCGGTCACGCACAACGCGCCGAGGCTGCGCGGCGCGGCCGGCCAGAGGGCACGCAGGGCGGCCTGGTAGCCGGCGAGAAAGGCCAGCCCCGGCGAAGTCGCCAGGCGGCCGCCGAGCACCGCCAGTTCGAAGCTGCCGGCGCACCCGGCGCGCGTGAGCAATTCGGCGTACCAGTCGTCCAGGGCGAGGCCGGGCGGTAAGCGGTCCTGCGGGCCGAGCAGGCATTTCCAGGGCATCGCGGCGCTCCTTCCTTCGAGATCGTGGTTCTTGTCATACAAGCATCACCGCACCGTCACGGGCGTGACACCGGTCATTCCTAGCCTGAGCTTGCACAACAAAGCCGACCGGCCGCAACCCGCATGGCCGGTTCACGGAGGCACTCGCATGAGTCAGATCGCCCTCTCCTGTGACACCCCGGCGCAGCGCCGACTCAAGGCCGTGCGTCTGCGCGGCGCCCGCGCCCTGCGCGAAGCCCAGGCCCTGCGCTACCGCGTGTTCAGCAGCGAATTCGACGCCCGCCTCAAGGGAGCCGAGCAGGAACTGGACATGGACGACTACGACCGCCACTGCGCCCACATCGGCGTGCGCGACCTCAACAGCGGTGCGCTGGTCGCCACCACCCGCCTGCTCGACCACCGCGCCGCACAGCGCCTGGGCCGCTTCTACAGCGAAGAGGAATTCGCCCTCGACGGCCTGGGCGACCTGCAAGGCCCGGTGCTGGAGATCGGCCGCACCTGCGTCGACCCGGACTACCGCAACGGCGGCACCATCGCCGTGCTGTGGAGCGAACTGGCCGAAGTGCTCAACGAAGGCGGCTACCGCTACCTGATGGGCTGCGCCAGCATCCCCATGCGCGACGGCGGCATCCAGGCCCGCGCGGTGATGCAACGCCTGCGCGAGCGCTACCTGTGCCAGCAGAACCTGCGCGCCGAGCCGAAGACGCCGCTGCCGCCGATGGACGTGCCGGAGAACCTCACCGCCGAGCTGCCGCCGCTGCTCAAGGCCTATATGCGCCTGGGGGCGAAAATCTGCGGCGAGCCCTGCTGGGACCCGGACTTCGGCGTCGCCGACGTGTTCATCCTGCTCAAGCGCGACGAGCTCTGCCCGCGCTACGCCCGTCACTTCAAGGCCGCCGTCTGATGCGCCGCCTGCGCGCCGGGTTGCGCGTCGCCCGCCTGCTGGCCCTGTTGCTGGTGGGCCTCGCGCTGGCCAGCTTCGTCAGCCTGCTGGAGCGCCTGCCCGGCGATCGCATGGCGCTGCGCCAGCGCCTGACGCGCTGGTTCCTGGCGCGGCTGTCCGCCGCCCTGCCCTTCGAACTGCAGGTGCACGGCGAGGTGCCCGCGCGGCCGATGCTGTGGGTCTGCAACCATGTATCGTGGGTCGATATTCCGCTGCTCGGCGGCCTGCTGCCGCTGACCTTCCTGTCCAAGGCAGAAGTGCGCCAGTGGCCGGTGGCCGGCTGGCTGGCGGAAAAGGCCGGCACGCTGTTCATCCGCCGGGGATCGGGGGATTCGCGAATGATCAACGCGCAACTGGCCACGCACCTGTCGCACGGACGTTCGCTGCTGGTGTTTCCCGAAGGCACCACCACCGACGGCACCGGCCTGCGCACCTTCCACGGCCGGTTGATGGCCAGCGCCATCGAAGCCGGCGTACCGGTGCAGCCGGTGGCGCTGCGCTACCGGCGCAACGGCCAGGCCTGCGGGTTGGCGCCCTTCATCGGTGACGACGACCTGGTCAGCCACCTGATGCGCCTGTTCGCCCATGATCGGGGCGTGGTGGAGATCCACCTGCTGTCGGCGCTGCCGAGTACCCACCAGGACCGCAACCTGCTGGCCAGGCAGGCGCATGCCGCCATTCAGGCGGTGGTGTGCGAGGTTCAGGAAGAATCGGCCATCGCGGCCTGAGACGAGAGAGCAAAGAGGAATTGGAGCCCGCCGTAACCTACGGCCGACGGGTTCCCACTCTGACGAAACGGCTTTCAAACTGCGCCGGGCGACACCCTCGAGCCGCCCGGTGAAGCCTGAAAACAGTCTCCAGACGCCGCAGGCTCAGGCCTCCGGCGGCACGACCAGGATGTCACAATCCAGTTCGCGCAGAGCGTAGTCGGCAACACTGCCGATCAGGGCACGCTTGATCCCGCCCATACCCCGAGTACCCATGACCAGCAGATCGGGCCGATGCTTGTCGACCATCCGCTGCAGCACGTTGCCCGGCAGCCCGACGGCCACCAGTTGTTCATCGATGCGGCCTTCCAGGTGCTGCTCGTGGAGGAATTTCTTCAGGTCATCCACCGCCTGGCGCGATTCGGTGCCGACGAATTCGTCGATGCGCTCCTCGCTCACCCCGGAGTACTGCATCATCCCCTTGGCCAGCGGGCTGAAGGCATAGACGCCGCGGCGCACGGCACCTTCGAGCAGGCCCAGTTGATCGGCCACTTCCACCGCATGGGCCGACGCCGGCGAGGTGTCGAGGGCGATCAGCAGGTCGCGGTATTCCCCGCCGGCCGGCTGGTTGACCACCAGCACCGGCAGTTGCCCGGCGCGCAGCACACGCTCGACGGTGGTGCCGACGAAGATGTCGCGCAGCACGCTCTTGCGGTGCGCGCCCATCACCAGCAGCTCGCAGTTCTGCTTCTTCGCCGCGGCAAGAATCTGTTGATTCGGATCGCCGCGCTCCACCAGCAGTTTCGGGCAGGTGCCGCCCAGTTCGGTGAGTTCCACCAGTCGCGCTTCGAGCATCAGGCGCACCTGGGTGACTTCCTGCTCGACCAGCGCCGAAGGCTGGTCCTCGTCGACCACGTAGACCACGCTCCACGGGCAGGCGTAGCGCTTGGCCAGCGCTGCGGCACGGTGCAAAGCCTTTTCGGAACGGCCGGACAGATCCGTTGCGACCATTAACGACTTCATGATGCTGCTCCTCTCGTCGTCCTTCAGATGTGTCTATTGCACACGCGATGGGCCGGCGGGCGGTTGACGCATATCAAGTCAGGCCGGACCGTCCATCGAATTCGGCAGATTTCTGACGAAGGCCTGCAACTCGGGATAGAACTCGCGGAAATCGCCGCTCAAGGGTTCGTACAGGCGGTCCAGCTCCTCCCAGGCGCCGTCCAGCAGGGACGGCCGGGACAGGCGCCGGGACATCCCGCTGACCACATCCTGCAGCACCTCGAACTCCCGGTAACTGCCGAGCCAGTCCTGCGCTGCCATGCGCGGTGCAATGCGTGCCAGACGCTCCGGCAGGCCGGGCGTGCGGCCCAGTACACCGTAGACCCGTTGGGTGAAGTGCTCCAGCGGCTCGCCAGAGAAGCGCCCCCAGTCGCGGGCCAGGCAGTGGTCGAAGAACACGTCGAGAAGCACGCCGGCCATGCGCCGGCGCTCGCTGGGGAAGCGCGTCTTGGCACTGTGTATCAAGGCGTGACTGTCGGTGAAGGCGTCGATGCGCCGGTGCAGGCGGATGCCCGCCTCGATCTCGGCGGGCCACTGGCCGGCCAGCGGGCCTTTGACGAAGTCGCCATAGAGGCTGCCGAGCAGTTGGGCGGGCCGGTCGCCGCCCAGGTGGAGGTGCGCGAGGTAGTTCATGGGGAGAGCTTAGCGCGGAACCGGTGCCGATCTGAATCGCCGTGCCGTGACCATGGCGTAGGAGCGGATTCATCCGCGATAGGTCCGCATCGCGCCCGGCGCCGATCGCGGACGGAGCCCGCTCCTACGCAGCCGGGTAATATCATCGCTGGTGATCATTACTATCGCCCCAAACGAATTCATATCGTTTTTGACCGATATATAGTTCGTCCCAACGCGATATACCGAAGTGCCCCATGACTGAACAACCCATGCTCGATCCTGGCATCGACCTCGACGAAATCTTCAAGGCCCTGGCCCACCCGGTGCGGCGCGACATGCTGCACTGGCTCAAGGATCCGGAGCAGTTCTTCGTCGAGCAGGAACACCAGTCCTTCGAGATCGGCGTCTGCGCCGGCAAGTTCGACCAGCGCACCGGCCTGTCGCAATCCACCGTCTCCGCGCATCTGGCCACCCTCCAGCGCGCGGGCCTGGTGACCAGTCGAAAAGTCGGCCAGTGGAACTTCTTCAAACGCAATGAAGAAACCATCCGGGCCTTTGTTCGCCACCTGAGCGAAGCGCTGTAACCGGCTACTGCCAGCCAAGACAACTTCCACTTCCAGGAGCAGGCGCATGCCCACTTCGCTTCTCGTCCTCGCTTTGTCCGCGTTTGCCATCGGCACCACGGAATTCGTGATCATGGGCCTGCTGCCCGAGGTCGCGGGCGACCTGTCCGTCACCATCCCGGCCGCCGGCTGGCTGGTCAGCGGCTATGCCTTCAGCGTCGCCATCGGCGCGCCGATCATGGCCCTGCTCACCGCCCGCCTGCCGCGCAAGACCGCCCTGCTGATGCTCATGGGCATCTTCATCCTCGGCAACCTGCTCTGCGCGGTAGCCGCCAACTACGGCCTGCTGATGCTGGCGCGGATCATCACCGCGCTCTGCCATGGCGCCTTCTTCGGCATCGGCTCGGTGGTCGCAGCCAGCCTGGTGCCGGCCAACCGCAAGGCTTCTGCCGTGGCCCTGATGTTCACCGGCCTGACCCTGGCCAACGTGCTGGGCGTGCCGGCCGGCACCGCGCTGGGCCAGATCGCCGGCTGGCGCTCGCCGTTCTGGGTGGTGACGCTGATTGGCGTGGCGGCTCTGATCGGCCTGTGGCGCGTGCTGCCCCGCAACAACGATGAAGAAGCGGTGGACATGCGCAAGGAAGTCGCCGCGCTGCGCAACGGCCCGCTGTGGCTCGCACTGGGCACCACCGTACTGTTCTCGGCGGCCGTCTTCGCCTTGTTCACCTACGTCGCGCCGCTGCTGGGCGAAGTCACGCGGGTCTCGCCGCGCGGCATCACCTGGAGCCTGGTGCTGATCGGCCTGGGCCTGACCCTGGGCAACATCATCGGCGGCCGCCTCGCCGACTGGCGCCTGGGCACCACCCTGGCCGGCGTGTTCGCCGTCATGGCGGTGGTGTCCACCGCGCTGAGCTGGACCAGCGCCGCGCTGGTGCCGGCCGAGATCACCCTGTTCATCTGGGCTGCCGCCGCCTTCGCCGCCGTGCCGGCTTTGCAGGTGAACGTGGTGCGCGTCGGCGGCGCCGCGCCGAACCTGGTCGCCACCCTGAACATCGGCGCCTTCAACGTCGGCAATGCCATCGGCGCCTGGGTCGGCGGCAGCGTCATCGACCACAGCCTGGGCCTGACCCGCGTGCCCCTGGCCGGCGCCGTGCTCTCCGTCCTCGCGCTGATCGCGGTGATGATCGCCTTCAGCGGCAAACCCAACCAGCCCCAACCTGTCCTCGATTGATCCTCTACCCTCACGCCCCGGAGTAACGCAATGACCACGCTTTTCGACCCCATCGTCATCGGTGACCTGGAACTGCCCAACCGCATCGTCATGGCCCCGCTGACCCGTTGCCGCGCCGACGAAGGCCGTGTGCCCAACGCGCTGATGGCCGAGTACTACACCCAGCGCGCCGACGCCGGCCTGATCCTCAGCGAAGCCACCTCGGTGACCCCGATGGGCGTCGGCTACCCGGACACCCCCGGCATCTGGTCCGACGACCAGGTACGCGGCTGGACCAACGTCACCAAGGCCGTGCACGCCAACGGTGGCCGCATCTTCCTGCAGCTGTGGCACGTGGGCCGCATTTCCGACCCGCTGTACCTGAACGGTGAGCTGCCGGTGGCGCCGAGCGCCATCAAGCCGGCCGGCCACGTCAGCCTGGTGCGCCCGATCAAGGAGTTCGTCACCCCGCGCGCGCTGGAAACCGAAGAGATCGCCGACATCGTCGAGGCCTACCGCCAGGGCGCCGAGAACGCCAAGGCCGCCGGTTTCGACGGCGTGGAAATCCACGGCGCCAACGGCTATCTGCTCGACCAGTTCCTGCAGAGCAGCACCAACCAGCGCACCGACCAGTACGGCGGCTCCATCGAGAACCGTGCGCGCCTGCTGCTGGAAGTCACCGACGCCGCCATCGGCGTGTGGGGCGCCGGCCGCGTGGGCGTGCACCTGGCACCGCGCATGGACTCCCACGACATGGGCGATGCCGATCCGCTGGCCACCTTCGGCTACGTGGCCCGCGAGCTGGGCAAGCGCGGCGTGGCGTTCATCTGCACCCGCGAAAAGGCCGCTGACGACAGCATCGGCCCGAAACTGAAGGAAATCTTCGGCGGCGTGTACATCGCCAACGAGCGCTTCACCAAGGAATCCGCCACCCAGTGGCTGGAAAGCGGCAAGGCTGATGCGGTTGCCTTCGGCATCCCGTTCATCGCCAACCCGGACCTGGTGACCCGCCTGCAGAAGGACGCTCCCTGGAACGAACCGCACCCGGAAACCTTCTACGGCAAGGGCCCGGTCGGCTACCTGGACTATCCGCGCCTGTAAGGGGCGGTTTCCTGCCGCGATGAAAAGGGCGCCTTCCTTGGAGGCGCCCTTTTTTATTGCCCTGAAGAACCGCAGCCGACCTGTGGGAGCGCGCCGTGCGCGCGATCGCGGGCATGGCCTGCGCCTACAAGGGAAGTTCGGTGTTGCCGGTTGCTGTAGGAGCGAGCTTGCTCGCGAACCTCTCGGCTTCGGAGCTGGGCGCGTTCGCGAGCAAGCTCGCTCCTACGAAAAGCCGCCGGGTTGGATGTTGACAGGTGCTGGCCGGACGGCCCGCTCCGGCCGGATTGCTGGACGTAGGATGGCGTGGAGCGCAGCGATACCCATCACTCATGTGGTACCGGCCGTAGGGGTATCGCTTGAGATCCACCCATCCTGAGTTTCTGCAAATTCGCAGCCGACCTGTAGGAGCGCGCCGTGCGCGCGATCGCGGGCATGGCCCGCTCCTACAAGGAAGTTCGGTGTTGCCGGTTCGGTTGCTGTAGGAGCGAGCTTGCTCGCGAACCTCTCGGCTTCGGAGCTGGGCGCGTTCGCGAGCAAGCTCGCTCCTACGAAAGGCAGTCCTCTGTCAGGTCGTGATCCAGCGCAGTGGCATGGCACCGTTGCGTCCGGCCAAGCGATACCCCGCCGGCGCGCACCGCGTCGTTTCCCCGCAGCCCTTGCAGCTCCCGCAGGCTGCCGGCGCGGGCGCGATCCTTTCCACCACGCCCATTGCCAGCAGCCGCTCCAGCAGCGCGTCGAGCAGGGCCTGGGAGGCGCCGAGGCGTCGGGCCAGGGTCGGCACGTCCGCCTCGCCCAGTTCGCCGAGCAGGTCGCGCAGCGCGATGGCCGTGGCCATCAGTGGCAGCTCCCCGCCGGCGCCGGGCGCAGGTCGCGCTCGCCGTCCAGCGCCAGGCCATGCCGGCCGACCCGGCGCAAAATCAGGAACAGCACCAGGTTGAACGCCAGCACCAGGCCGATGGCCACGGCGCTGTACCGGGGATGCTCGGCGAAGCTGAACACCTGATAGCAGAGGGTCGCCAGCGAGTACGCCACGTTCAGGCCCCAGAACACCGCGAAGGTCATCCAGCCGCGGCCGCTCTCGCGGGTCAGCGCGCCAAGCGTCGCCACGCAGGGCACGTAGAGCAGCACGAACACCAGGTAGCTGTAGGCGGCCAGGGCGCTGCCGAACTTGGCGGCGAAGGTGCCCATGGAGCCTTCCTGCATCTCGCCGTCGGCCATGCTCGCGGCCACCGGGTTGGCCAGCACGCTGAGACTGAAGGCATGGCGCAGCCCTTCCAGCGTGTCCGCGCCGGCCTGCTTCAACTGGCTCCAGGGGTCGTAGGCGTCGGCATCGAAGGGCTCGCCCTGGATGTGCTCGGCGGTGTACAGGGTGTTCAACGTGCCGACCACCACTTCCTTGGCCAGCGCGCCGGTGACCAGGCCGACCGTGGCCTGCCAGTTGTCCGGGTGCACGCCCATGGGTGCCAGCAGTGGGGTGACCTGGTGGCTGAGGCTGGCCAGCGCCGAGTCGGCGATGTCGCCTCGTACCGGACGGCCCTCGAGGGTGATGCTGTTGAGGCCGCCGATCACCAGGCTGACCAGGATGATCACCGTCCCGGCGCGGACCACGAAGGCGCGCAGGCGCATCCAGGTCTGCAGCAGCAGGCTGCGCAGGTGCGGCACGTGGTACAGCGGCAGCTCCATGACGAACGGCGACGCCTCGCCGCGCATCAGCGTGTGCTTGAGCAGCAGGCCGGTGAGCACCGCCACGACGATGCCCAGCAGGTACAGCGAGAAGATCGCCAGCGCGCCGTGCTGGCCGAAGAATGCCGCGGCGAACACGGCGAAGATCGCCAGCCGCGCGCCGCAGGACATGAACGGCGCCATCATCGACGTCATCAGTCGTTCGCGCGGGTTGTCCAGGGTGCGGGTGCCCATGATCGACGGCACGTTGCAGCCGAAGCCGACGATCAGCGGCACGAAGGATTTGCCCGGCAGGCCGAGGGCCTGCATCAGGCGGTCCATGACGAAGGCGGCGCGAGCCATGTAGCCGGAGTCTTCGAGCACGGCGAGGAACAGGTACATCAGGCCGATCTGCGGGATCAGCGGCAGCACCGCATTGATGCCGCCGCCCAGGCCCTGGGCCAGCAGCGCGGTGAGCCAGTCCGGCGCGCCGGTGCGGACGCCCAGCCACTGGATGCCATCGATGAAGAGCGCCGAGGAGCCCTGGTCGAAGATCGGCTGCAACGCGCCGCCCAGGGTGATGGCGAAGAAGAACATCAGGTACATCACCAGGAGAAACACCGGGATGCCCAGCCAGCGGTTCAGCGCGATGCTGTCGAGCACCTGGGTCAGGCGATGCGGCGCCGCCTCGCGGTGGTTGCTGGCGCGCTCGCAGAGGTCGCCGATCAGCCGGTAGCGCGCGTCCACCAGGAGCAGTTCGGGGTCTTCGCCGCAGGCGCAGCGGATGGCGTCGCGCGCGGCCAGCAGGCTCGCCGGGTCCAGCTTGAGCTGCCGGGCACTGTGCAAATCGCCCTCCAGCGCCAGCAGGCCCAGCCACGCCAGGGCCGGCGGCGCATCGGCCGGCAGCAGTTGGCTGACGGCGTTGCGCAGGGCGGCGGGATACGGCACCTGCAGCGGCGGCTGGGCGCTGACCTCGTCGATGGCCTGCTTCAGCGCGTCGATGCCTTCGCCACGGGTCGACACCAGCGGCACCACCGGGCAACCCAGTTCCCGCGCCAGCGCCTCGCGGTCGATGGCCAGGCCCTGGCTGCGGGCGATGTCCAGCATGTTCAGCGCCACCACGCAGGGCAGGCCCAGCTCGCGCAACTGCACGGTGAGGTAGAGGTTGCGCTCCAGGTTGGTGGCGTCCACCACGTTGACCAGCACATCCACCTCGCCATCGACGATGCAGCGGCGGGCGATCTGCTCGTCCAGCGAGGCCTGGGCGGACAGCGTGGTCAGCGAGTAGGTGCCGGGCAAATCCACCAGGCGCACGTGGTGGCGCGGCGTGCGGAAGCTCCCTTCCTTGCGTTCGACGGTGACGCCGGCCCAGTTGCCGACGCGCTGGCGCGCGCCGGTGAGCTGGTTGAACAGGGTGGTCTTGCCCGCGTTGGGGTTGCCGATGAGGCCGATGCGCAGCTCCTCCATGGCCGGTCAGTCCTGCGCTTCGAGCTGAAGGAAGGCCAGGTCGCGGCGGCGCAGCACCAGGCTGCACTGGCGGGTATCCACCTGTATCGGATCGCCCAGCGGCGCCACGCGACGCACCTTCAGTTCGGCTCCCGGCAGCAGCCCCATGGAGAACAGGCGCTGGCGGAACGCGGCGCCGATCCCGGGCCGGTAACCGGCGATGCGGTAGCGGCGCTGCGCTTGAAGATCGTGCATGGGAAGTCTCCGGGGCAGAGGGAGAATCGGAACGACTCTCATTTGCTGGCGATTATTCGCTTCGCCGCGGCCCCGGAAACTGACTCAGGACAAGTTTTACCGCCGCTACCCCAAAAGAGGGACGACCATCAAAAAGCCCCCGGACCTTTCGGTGCGGGGGCTTTCCCTGTCCGCGGGCGGATCAGCGGGTGCTGATCTGCTGCTGGAGGTTCTGCATCTGTTGCTGGAGGGTATTGATGTTGCGCATCACCTGGATGCGGAACACGTCGAACTCCTTGGTGTCGTTGCTGGCCTGGCCCTGACGGCCGTCGACCTCGGCGCGCAGCAGCATCAGGTCGTCCTGAAGACTCTTGATCGCCTGGCTCTGGTTGCCCTGCTTCTTCAGGTTGGCGATCTCGGTGTTCAGCGCCTGGATCTGCTGGTTGGCGGCGGTCAGGTCCGCCTGCACGTTCTTGTACTTGGCCTGCTCGTCGGCGATGGCCTTGAGCTTCACGTCCAGTTGCTGCATCAGCAGCGCGGCGCTTTCCTGCTGCTCCTTGAGCTCGGCGCTGACCTGCGCCAGGCGCTTGCCCTGGGCGCCGTCGAATTCCGACAGCGAGGCCTGCTGGGCCTTGGCCTGCTCGGCGAGACGGCCCTGTAGCTGCTTGACCTGCAACTTCAGCGCTTCGCGGTCGGTCATGACGTTGGATTCGTTGGCGACGAACTTGCCGCGAATATCATCCAGGCGACCGGCGGCTTCCTCGCTGATCTTGGCGAAGCTTTCCTGGGTGGCGATCAGTTGCTGCTCCATGAGCATCAACTGCTGGTGGCTCCACCAGCCCACGCCGCCCAGGGCGATGGCCATGGCCGCGACCAATGCCCACAGCGCTCCGGTACCGCCGCCGCGTTTCACCGGCTGCGGCAGCGGGCGGCCGCTGGGCTCGACCACGCGGCGCGGGTGATGGCCGAACTCGTCGCGGTCGGCGGCATCGGTGGACAGGTGGGGCACATCATCGAATTCGTCGAACGTGTCGTTACGCATGGAATGAACCTGTGGGGATAAAGCGGCGTGTTGCCTGCGCAGGGCGCAGTATATCCGTTCGCATGACTCTTAGAGAGCAGCCTGGGGGCAGCGTGCCATCACAGGGCGTCGCGCACCTCGTCGGCGCACAGAAGACCCGTGACGGACGGCGCAGTTCCCCAGGCGACCCGCCAATAGTGGCTTTGCGACATCGTGGCACGTCCCTTGCTCCCGTTCTTCGTACGTGGCGCCGCGTTGGCGCCCTTCGCGGGGGAGGAAGTCGGGTGATCGAACTCAACAAGGCCATCCTGGATTGCATGCGCGAACTGCGCCGCCGTCTGCGTGAAGAACAGGCACTGGAAATCCAGTACCAGCAAAGCGACGCCATCGAACGCATGCTGCGCGCCTGCGCCGATTCCGCGCGGGAGGAAACCCGCCAGCTGGGCGAGCGCCTGAGCGAGCTGAGCGGCGTGCAACTGCCCCGCGTGGTGCAGGAGCCAAGCTTCCTGCCGATGCAGGGCGGCGGCGAGCAGCAGTACTCCGGCCCGCTGCGCGGCGGTGCCCGCCCCTCACGCTGACGCCGACATTTCTTGTAGGAGCGAGCTTGCTCGCGAACCCGTCCAGCTGCGGCATTGACTTGTAGGAGCGCGCCATCGCGGGCATGGCCCGCTCCTACAGGGGGCGCCAGCCGCTACGCACCGCGCAGCCGCCACCAGTCGCAGAACTCGTCCAGCGCATCCCACAGGCTGTTCTGCGGGTCGTAGTCGAGGTACTGGCGGGCGCGGGAGATGTCCAGGGAGAAGTCCTTGGCCATCACCGCCATCCCCAGGCGATGCAGGGTCGGTTCCGGGCGGCCGGGCAGGACCTTGCACACGCCCTCGTTGAGCAGCGCCAGGCTGTACGCCAACCCATAGGGCATGTGCCGTTCCACCGGCGGCATGTCCAGCCGGCGCAGCACGTAGTTGACCACGTCCCACAGTGGCAACGGCTGGCCGTTGCTGATGTTGTAGGCCTGGCCGAGCGCCTCGTCCCCCGCCATCAGGCTGGCGAACAGGGCGTCGTTGAGGTTCTGGATGCTGGTGAAGTCCACCTTGTTCAGACCCTGGCCGATGATGCGCAGGCGGCCCTTGCGGTGCGCGGCGATCATCCGCGGGAAGATGCTGGTGTCGCCGGCGCCGGTGACGAAGCGCGGGCGCAGCGCCAGCACTTCCAGGCCGAACTCCTGGGCGCCAAGGGCGACCCGTTCGGACTGGTACTTGGTCGAGCCATAGTGGTTGGCGAAGCGCTTGGGCACCTGCTGCTCGGTGATGCCGACGTGGGCCTGGCCATCGAAATAGATCGACGGCGACGACAGGTGCACCAGCCGGCGCACCTTCTGCTTCAGGCAGGCCTCGACCACCGATTCGGTCATGGTGACGTTGGCCTGGTGGAAGTACTCCCGACTGCCCCACACGCCGACCGCGCCGGCGCAATGCACCACGGCGTCGACGTCGCTGCACAGCGCCCGTACCAGCGCCGGGTCCGACAGGTCGCCGGCGATGAACTCCGCCCCGCGCGCCACCAGGGGTTGCAGCGCCTCCTCGCGGCGTCCGTTCACCCGGACCGCCAGCCCCTGCTCCAGGGCGAAACGGGCAAAACGTCCGCCAATGAACCCGCTGGCTCCGGTGACCAGAATCTTCATGCACGCCACTCCCGTTCTTATAGTCCGGCGACTCTAGCAGGCGCCGCACCTTACCACTCTGGCCTTGCACGCCAGAAACGAATCCTTGCAGACCGCGCCGCTGCGCCAGGGTTGCACGACCTATGATCGGCCACATGCGCCGGGCGGTTGCGGCTACCCTTGAAGCACTCTTCGCTTTCTATCGAGGCCGCATGATGAGCAAGCCCCACTGGATGATCTACGGCGCCAACGGCTACACCGGCCGGCTGGTGGCCGAGCAGGCGCAGCGCGAAGGCCTGAAGCCGATCCTCGGCGGCCGCACCCCGGCCAGCCTGCATGCGCTGGGCAGTTCCCTGGGCCTGGAATGCCGGGTGTTCGACCTCAACGACAGCGCCGCCGCCCTGGCCGCGCTGGACGGCGTCGGCGTGGTCGCCAACTGCGCCGGGCCCTTCTCCGCCACCGCCGCACCGATGATCGAGGCGTGCATTGCCAGCGGCGCGCACTACGTGGACATCACCGGCGAGATTTCCGTCTTCGAGTACGCCCACGACCTAGACGACGTGGCGCGCGCGGCGGGCGTGGCGGTCTGCCCCGGCGTCGGCTTCGACGTGATTCCTACCGACTGCGTCGCCGCCTGCCTGAAGCAGGCCCTGCCCGATGCCACCCACCTGGCGCTGGGCTTCGACAGCGGCAGCGGCCTGTCGCCGGGCACCGCCAAGACCACCGTGGAAGGCCTCAAGCTGGGCGGCAAGGTGCGCGAGGCCGGGCGCCTGCGTGACGTGCCGCTGGGCTACAAGCGCCGCGACATCGACTTCGGCCGCGGCCTCAAGCACGCGGTGACCATCCCCTGGGGTGACGTGGCGACGGCCTACTACACCACCGGCATCGGCGACATCGAGGTCTACCTGCCGGTGCCGCCCGCCGCCGCCCTCGGCATGCGCCTCATGGACGGCCTGCGCCCGCTGCTGGGCCGCGACCGGGTGCAGGACTGGCTCAAGCAGCAGGTGGACAAGCGCGTCCACGGCCCCGACGAACTGGCCCGCAGCAAGCTGCGCACCTGGGTCTGGGGCGAAGTGCGCAACGCCCGGGGCGAGCGTCGCACCGCACGGCTGGAAACCGCCAACGGCTACGACGTGACCCTCCACGGTGTGCTCTTCGCGGTGCGCCACCTGCAGGCCAACCCGAACACGGTCGGCTACTTCACCCCCTCCACGCTCTTCGGCGCCCGCTGCATCGAGCAGTTGCCCGGTAGCGGCAGCATCGTCATTCGCGGCTGATCGGCACCAGCAGCCCCGGCGCCTTCGCCAGCAGGTGCCGGGTCAGCGCGGCGAGCAACTCGCCGCCGTTGCGCCAGTGGTGCCAGTACAAGGGCACGTCGATCGCCTGCCCCGGCAGCATGTCCACCAGTTCGCCGCGTTGCAGCTCGCCGTGCACCTGCTGCTCGGGCACCAGGCCCCAGCCGAGGCCGCCGCTGGTCATGCGCACGAAGCCTTCCGACGACGGGCACAGGTGGTAGCTGAAGTGACCATCGACGCCCAGGTTCTTCAGGTAGCGGTGCTGCAGTTGATCGTCCGGGCCATAGACGATCGCCGGGGCGCGCACCAGCCCGGCCGGCGTCACGCCCTGGGGGAAGTGCCGGGCGACGAACGCCGGGCTGGCCAGCCCGCGGTACCGCATCGCGCCCAGCGGCTCGCACCGGCCGCCGGCCACGGGGCGGGGACTGGCGCAGACGCAGCCGGCCACCTCGCCGGCGCGCATGCGCTTGAGGCCGACTTCCTGGTCCTCCACCACCAGGTCCAGCAACACCTGGCGCTCGCCGCAGAAGTCACCGACCGCCTCGGCCCACCAGGTCGCCAGGCTGTCGGCGTTCAGCGCCAGGCGCAGGCGTTCGGGCGCGGCGCCGTCATCCAGCGCGGGTACCCACTGCTGCAGGTCGCCCTCCAGCAGGCGCACCTGCTGCACATGGTTGAGCAGGCGCTGGCCCAGGTCGGTGGGCTGCGGCCGCGCCGCGCGCACCAGCACCGGCTGCCCCACCCGCGCCTCGAGCAGCTTGATGCGCTGGGAGATGGCGGATTGCGACAGCCCCAGCACCTGGGCACCGCGCTCGAAACCGCCCTGCTCCACCACGGCGGCCAGGGCGGCGAGCAGCTTGTAGTCGAACATGATCAGTTTCCCTAATGAGATATCAGCAGTATTGGTTTTTCTTATACAGGCCAACACCGGACAATCGCCAGCATTCCTCCTCTGCCGATGGATTCCACATGGCTGGCGAAACCTCCCTGGCCGCGCTGCTGCGCGACATGACTCCGGTACTCAACGACGGTGAGTACGTGTTCTGCACCCTGCCCGACGGCCAGCTGCCGGCCGGCCTGCAAGCGCTGGGCAGCTTCCGCGAACGCGAAGGGCTGACGCTGATCCTGCCGCGCGCCGAGGCCGAACGGGCCGGGCTGGCGTTCGACTACGTCGCCGCCTGGCTGACCCTGGAGGTGCATTCGGCGCTGCAGGCGGTGGGCCTCACCGCCGCGGTGGCCGGCGTCCTGGCGAAGGCCGGGATCAGTTGCAACGTGATTGCCGCCTGGTACCACGACCACCTGTTCGTCGCCCACGCCGACGGCCCACGCGCGCTCGAAGCCCTGCGCGCACTCGCACTGAACCCGGAGGCCTGAACCATGTGGCAGAGCTACTTCAACGGCGTGCTGGTCGCCGCCGGCCTGATCATCGCCATCGGCGCGCAGAATGCCTTCGTCCTCGCCCAGAGCCTGCGCCGCGAGCATCACCTGTCGGTCGCCGCGCTGTGCGTGCTGTGCGACGCCATCCTGGTCAGCGCCGGCGTGTTCGGCCTGGCCAAGGTGCTGGCCGAGAACCCGACGCTGCTGGCCATCGCCCGTTGGGGCGGCGTCACCTTCCTGGTCTGGTACGGCCTCAAGGCGCTGCGTCGTGCAGTCGCACCCGAAGCCATGGCCGATGCCCGGGAAACCGGCCCGCGCTCGCGCCGCACCGTGCTGATGGCGGCCCTGGCGGTGACCCTGCTCAACCCCCACGTCTACCTCGACACCGTGCTGCTGATCGGCTCCCTCGGCGCCCAGCAGGCAGCCCCTGGCGCCTACGCCATGGGCGCGGCCAGCGCGTCGCTGCTGTGGTTCTTCACCCTCGCCCTGGGCGCCGCCTGGCTGGCGCCGTGGCTCGCGCGGCCGGCGACCTGGCGCCTGGTGGACCTGATGGTCGCGGTGATGATGCTGGGCATGGCCGCGCAACTGGTCTTCGCCGGCTGACAACGGCAGCCGGCGAAGCAATGCGAACGACGATCCGTCATCCGGGTCAGTGCATAGTGAATGCCGCGCTCCGACGCAGACCGCTGCGCAGGGCCTTTGCCCCTACAGTTGCTGCGTGGATATGCCACAGGTCGGGTGCTATGATCGGACCTTCGTGGCGCCAGCGGGCTCTGAGCCTGCCGGACGCAACTGGCGCGCTGCCGGCCCCCTGAGGGGCGCATTGCAGCTACGCCCGGATGCCGCGACAAACATCGAACCGGCCCCGTGTACCGGTCGCGCGCTCGTCGCGCTAGCCCAGACTGAGTGAGATAGGAGAGAGACCATGGCTTTCGAATTGCCGCCGCTGCCTTACGCGAAGAACGCCCTTGAGCCGCACATTTCCGCGGAAACCCTGGAATACCACCACGACAAGCACCACAACACCTACGTCGTGAACCTGAACAACCTGGTTCCGGGTACCGAGTTCGAAGGCAAGAGCCTGGAAGACATCGTCAAGACCTCTTCCGGCGGCATCTTCAACAACGCCGCCCAGGTGTGGAACCACACCTTCTACTGGAACTGCCTGAGCCCCAACGGCGGTGGCCAGCCCACCGGCGCCCTGGCAGACGCCATCAACGCGGCCTTCGGTTCCTTCGACAAGTTCAAGGAAGAGTTCAGCAAGACCTCCATCGGCACCTTCGGCTCCGGCTGGGGCTGGCTGGTGAAGAAAGCAGACGGCTCCCTGGCCCTGGCCAGCACCATCGGCGCCGGCTGCCCGCTGACCAGCGGCGACACCCCGCTGCTGACCTGCGACGTCTGGGAACACGCCTACTACATCGACTACCGCAACCTGCGTCCGAAGTACGTCGAGGCGTTCTGGAACCTGGTCAACTGGGACTTCGTGGCTGAGCAGTTCGCTGCCTGAACGTACCCCGCTTGATACGAAAAACCCGGCCCGCGCCGGGTTTTTTCGTAAAGGGCGCGTAACACTTTCGTGTCAGCTAACCTGAAAGGCCGTACAGTCAAGAAACACGACGATGGCCCTTTGACGTCACTGCGCCAATTGCCAATACTCACCCCCAGTCGTTCGCCCCTGGCGGAAACAAGGAACGCCCTTGAAACTGGATCCCCGGCACAGCCTCTCCTTCAAGCTGCTGCGTATGGTATTGCTCGCGGCCCTCGTGGTCGGGGTAGTCCTGAGCTGTGCCCAGATCATCTATGACGCCCACAAGGCGCGCCAGGCCGTGCACAACGATGCCCAGCGCATCCTGGCGATGGTCCGCGACCCGTCCACCCAGGCCGTCTACAGCCTCGACCGCGACATGGCGATGCAGGTCCTCGAAGGGCTGTTCCAGCATGAAGCCGTGCGCTATGCCGCCATCGGCCACCCTGACGAACCCATGCTCGCGGAGAAATCCCGCCCGCTGCTGGATTCCACCACCCGCTGGCTGACCGACCCGATTCTCGGCGCCGAGCAGAACTACTCGATCCGCCTCGCCGGCCGTGGCGGCTCCAACGAATACTACGGCGACCTGAAGATCACCCTCGACACCGCGCCCTATGGCGACGACTTCGTCGCCACCTCGGTGATCATCTTCATCTCCGGCATCCTCCGCGCCATGGCCCTGAGCCTGGTGCTGTTCATGGTCTACCACTGGCTGCTGACCAAGCCGCTGTCGAAGATCATCGAGCACCTGGCTTCGATCAACCCGGACCGCCCCAGCCAGCACAAGCTGCCGATGCCCGACGGCCACGAGAAGGACGAACTGGGCCTGTGGGTCACCACCGCCAACCAGTTGCTGGCCTCCATCGAGCGCAACGGCCACCTGCGCCGCGAAGCCGAGGACAGCCTGCTGCGCATCTCGCAGTACGACTTCCTCACCGGCCTGCCCAACCGCAAGCTGCTGCAACAGCGCCTGGACCAGATCCTGGAGGGCGCCTCGCGCCTGCAACGCCGGGTCGCCGTGCTGTGCCTGGGCCTGGATGACTTCAAGGGCATCAACGAGCAATACAGCTACCAGTTCGGCGACCAGTTGCTGATCGCCCTCGCCGACCGCCTGCGCACCCGCAGCGCCCACCTCGGCGCCCTGGCGCGGCTGGGTGGCGACCAGTTCGCCCTGGTCCAGGCCGACATCGAGCAACCCTACGAAGCGGCGGAGCTGGCCCAGCAGATACTCGACGACCTGGAAGCGCCCTTCGAACTCGACCAGCACCTGGTGCACCTGCGCGCCACCATCGGCATCACCCTGTTCCCCGAGGACGGCGAAACCACCGAGAAGCTGCTGCAGAAAGCCGAGCAGACCATGACCCTGGCCAAGAGCCGCTCGCGCAACCGCTACCAGTTCTACATCGCCAGCGTCGACAGCGAGATGCGCCGTCGCCGCGAACTGGAGAAGGACCTGCGCGAAGCCCTGGCGCGCAGCGAGCTGCACCTGGTCTACCAGCCGCAGGTGGACTACCGCGATCACCGCGTGGTCGGCGTCGAGGCGCTGCTGCGCTGGCAGCACCCGACCCAGGGCTGGGTCGCGCCGGACCTGTTCATTCCGCTGGCGGAGCAGAACGGCAGCATCTTCAGCATCGGCGAATGGGTGCTCGACCAGTCCTGCCGCCAGTTACGCGAATGGCACGACCAGGGCTTCGACGACCTGCGCCTGGCGGTCAACCTGTCCACCGTGCAACTGCGCCACAACGCCCTGCCGCGGGTGGTCAGCAACCTGTTGCAGATGCACCGCCTGCCGCCGCGCTCGCTGGAGCTGGAAGTCACCGAGACCGGCCTGATGGAGGACATCTCCACCGCCGCCCAGCACCTGCTCAGCCTGCGCCGCGCCGGCGCCTTGATCGCCATCGACGACTTCGGCACCGGCTACTCGTCGCTGAGCTACCTGAAGAGCCTGCCGCTGGACAAGATCAAGATCGACAAGAGTTTCGTCCAGGACCTGCTGCTGGACGACGACGACGCCACCATCGTTCGGGCCATCATCCAGCTGGGCAAGAGCCTCGGCATGCAGGTGATCGCTGAGGGCGTGGAGACGGTCGAGCAGGAGGCGTACATCATCGCCCAGGGCTGCCACGAAGGTCAGGGCTACCTCTACAGCAAGCCGCTGCCGGCCCGCGAGCTGACCCTCTACCTCAAGCAGGCGCGGCGCCTGGCCGAAGCGGCCGGCGGCAATCCCAACGGGTCGGTCGAGCGGCATTGAGCTCCTTGGGCAAATAACGCCCTCCCCCTGCGCCGAATCCCCTGTAGGAGCGAGGGGGACGCCATCGTTATTGCTCGCGAACCGCATGGCACCGGCGCTGGGGCTGTTCGCGAGCAAGCTCGCTCCTACGAAGAGCCCATTTCGCGTCGCTGATAGCAACCTGCAGGCCCCGTGATCGAGCGGTGCCACCGATCTCTCTTTTCAAAAATGCAAATCTTTCGCATTATGTTGCAGATTTTCTTGCGCAGTCCTTTTTCGTGCGCCTCTTTTCCATGCAAAGGAACCCGTCATGACTCGTATGCCCTGGGCCACTGCCAGCCTGCTCGCCATTGCCATTTCCCTCGCCGGCTGCGGCGATGACAAGAAAGCCGAAGCCCCCGCCGCGCCGGCTGCCAGCACCCAGAGCACTGCACCGGCGGCCGCCAAGGTCGACGAGGCCGCGGTCAAGGCCGTGGTGAAAAACTACCTGGACATCGCCGAAGCCACCTACGGCGACGCCCTGACCACCGCCAAGGCCCTGCAGAGCGCCGTCGACGCGCTAATCGCCAAGCCCAGCGAGGAAACCCTGAAGGCCGCCCGCGCCGCCTGGATCGCTTCGCGCCCGTCCTACTCGCAGAGCGAAGCCTTCCGCTTCGGCAACTCGATCATCGATGACTGGGAAGGCGCGGTGAACGCCTGGCCGCTGGACGAAGGCCTGATCGACTACGTCGCCAAGGACTACCAGCACGCCGAAGGCAACGCAGGCGCGAGCGCCAACATCATCGCCAACACCGAGATCCAGGTCGGCGAAGACAAGATCGACGTCAAGGAAATCACCGGCGAGAAGCTCAAGGGCCTGAACGAGCTGGGCGGCTCCGAAGCCAACGTCGCCACCGGCTACCACGCCATCGAATTCCTGCTCTGGGGCCAGGACCTGAACGGCACCAAGCCGGGCGCGGGCGACCGCAAGTACACCGACTACGCCCAGGGCAAGGACTGCACCAACGGTCATTGCGACCGCCGCGCCGCCTACCTGAAGGCCGTCACCGACCTGCTGGTCTCCGACCTCGAGGAAATGCACGGCAACTTCAAGGCCGGCGTCGCCGACAACTACCGCGCCAAGGTCGAGGCCGACAGTGCCGAGAACAACCTGCGCAAGATGTTCTTCGGCATGGGTTCGCTGTCCCTGGGCGAGCTGGCGGGCGAGCGCATGAAGGTCGCGCTGGAAGCCAACTCCACCGAAGACGAGCACGACTGCTTCAGCGACAACACCCACAACACCCTGTTCTTCAACGCCAAGAGCATCCGCAACATCTACACCGGCGAATACAAGCGCACCGACGGCAGCGTCGTGAAGGGCCCGAGCCTGTCCGACCTGGTGGCCAAGGTCGATGCCCAGGCCGATGCCGACCTGAAGGCGGACCTGGCCAACACCGAAGCCAAGATGCAGGTCATCGTCGACCGTGCCGAGAAGGACGGTGTGCACTTCGACCAGATGATCGCCCCGGAAGACAAGGACGATCAGCAGAAGATCCGCGACGCCATCGCCTCGCTGGTCAAGCAGACCGGCGCCATCGAGAAGGCCGCCACCGCGGTCGGCGTGCAGGACCTCAAGCCGGACAACGCCGATCACCAGTTCTGATCCGCGCATCCTGATGGCTTGACGCGCTGCGGCTCCACGCCGCAGCGACCGGCCAGCCTCCTACGAAGCCCCGCCCTGCGGGGCTTCGTCGTTCACGGACGGCACAAGTTGTCGTTCGCGAATACAAATTTTTCATATTTGCATTTGACACCCCTGCTACCATGGCGCGCTGCCACCTGCCGCTTTCGGATCCTGTCGATGCTCCACCGCCGTACCGCCCTGTGCCTCGTGCTGTCTGCCCTAAGCCTTGCCGCGTGCAAGCCGGAGACCTCCCAGCACGCCGTGGCCGAGCCCGGCGAATCCCTGTCCGGCGGCGCCGCCACGGTGAAGCAGAGCGACCGCAACGCCTACTCCATGCCCTCGGCCAACCTCACGCCGAGCCGCCGCCTGGACTTCAGCGTGGGCAACAGCTTCTTCCGCAACCCCTGGGTCATCGCGCCGAGCACCACCACCGCGCGCGACGGCCTCGGCCCGCTGTTCAACACCAACGCCTGCCAGAACTGCCACATCAAGGACGGCCGCGGGCATCCGCCGGAGCCGAACGACGTCAACGCGGTGTCGATGCTGGTGCGCCTGTCGATTCCCGCCGGTTCCGCCGACGTCGAGACCATCAAGCGCCTGGGCGTGGTGCCCGAGCCGGTGTACGGCGGCCAGTTCCAGGACTCCGCCATCCCCGGCGTGGCGCCCGAGGGCAAGGTGCGGGTGGACTACGACCCGGTGCCGGTGACCTTCAAGGACGGCACCGTGGTCGAGCTGCGCAAACCCAGGCTGCGCATCAGCGACCTGGGCTACGGGCCGATGCACCAGGACACGATGTTTTCCGCGCGCATCGCCCCGCCGATGATCGGCCTGGGCCTGCTGGAATCCATCAGCGAGGCGGACATCCTCGCCAACGCCGAGCAACAGGCCAAGGGCAGCGACGGCGTGCGCGGCCGGCCCAACCGGGTGTGGGACGACGCCCGGCAGGAAACCGTCCTCGGCCGCTTCGGCTGGAAGGCCGGGCAACCCAACGTCGCCCAGCAGAACGCCCACGCCTTCTCCGGCGACATGGGCCTGACCACCGACCTGCTGCCCAGCGACGACTGCACGCCCGCCCAGGTCGACTGCCGGAAGGCCATCGACGGCGGCAAGCCGGAAGTCAGCCAGCACATCTTCGACCAGGTCGCCTTCTACGCGCGCAACCTCGCGGTGCCGGCGCGGCGCAAGGTGGACGACCCGCAGGTGCTCACCGGCAAGGGACTGTTCTTCGACAGCGGCTGCGCCAGCTGTCACACGCCCACGTTCACCACCGGCGCCAACGCCGCCGAACCCGAGTTGGCCAACCAGGTCATCCGCCCTTACAGCGACCTGCTGCTGCATGACATGGGCGAGGGACTGGCGGACAATCGCCCGGAATTTCTCGCCAGCGGCCGCGACTGGCGCACGGCGCCGCTGTGGGGCATCGGCCTGACCGAGACGGTCAACGGCCACACCCAGTTCCTGCATGACGGCCGCGCCCGCAACCCGCTCGAAGCCGTGCTCTGGCACGGCGGCGAAGCCGAAGCGGCAAAGCAACGCGTACTGAATTTCGACGCCGGGCAGCGCGATGCCCTGCTGGCGTTCCTGAACTCACTCTAAGGAGCCGAGCCCACCATGTTCCGCCCCCGTCTTCTGATCACCAGCCTCGCCATCGCCCTGGGCGCCTGTTCGCCCATCGACCCGCAGGCGACCACCAGCGCCACGCTGGCCCAGCAGGTGATCCTGCCGACCTACAGCCGCTGGGTCGATGCCGACCGCGCGCTGGCCGCCAGTGCCCTGGCGTACTGCCAGGGCAAGGAAGACCTCGCCAAGGCCCGCGCTGACTTCATGGCTGCGCAGAAGGCCTGGGCCGAGCTGCAACCGCTGCTGGTCGGCCCGCTGGCCGAGGGAAACCGCGCCTGGCAGGTGCAGTTCTGGCCCGACAAGAAGAACCTCGTGGCGCGCCAGGTCGAGCAATTGCTGGGCAGCGGCAACGCGATTTCCCCGGCGACCCTGGATAAGTCCAGCGTCGTGGTGCAGGGCCTGACCGCCTACGAATACATCCTCTTCGACGCCAGGATCGACCTCGCCAACGCCGAGACCAAGGCGCGCTATTGCCCGCTGCTGGAAGCCATCGCCACGCACCAGCAATCCCTCGCCGAAAGCATCCTGGCGCAGTGGAAGCAGGACGGCGGCATGCTCGCCCAGCTCTCCAAGTTCCCCAACGAGCGCTACGCCGATGCCCACGAGGCCATCGCCGAGCTGCTGCGCGTGCAGGTCACCGCGCTGGACATGCTGAAGAAGAAACTCGGCACCCCGCTGGGCCGCCAGAGCAAGGGCATCCCGCAGCCGTTCCAGGCCGAGGGCTGGCGCAGCGACATGTCGCTGGCGAGCCTGGACGCCAGCCTGACCGGCGCCCAGGCGCTGTGGAACGGCACCGACAACAAGGGGCTGCGCGCCCTGCTGCCGGCCGAGCAGAAAGAGCTGGCCGGCAAGATCGACGCGGCCTACGCCGACGTCCACGGCAAGCTGAAGGCGATCAACCAGCCGCTGAGCGAACTGCTCAAGGACGACGCCGGCATCAAACAGCTGAACGAGCTGTACGACAGCCTCAACGTCGTCCACCGCCTGCACGAAAGTGATCTCGCCAAGGCGCTGGGCGTGCAGTTGGGCTTCAACGCCAACGACGGGGATTGATTCGATCGGCTGCGCGTCGGCCATGCGTCTGCCGTGAGAGGTTGAAGAGGTGCGTCGGATAGCTCCGTTGGAGCCAACGCCGCATCCGCCATACCTTCCCGCCTGGCTCCAGCTCGCACGATCGATGGGATGAAAGAAGTGATAGAGGTGCAAGCCATGTTGCGACGTCACGTGATCGGCCTGGGCAGCCTGCTGCTCGGCGCCCTGACCTTCGGCGGCTGGACGCTGTCACGCAAGGGCAAGGAGCCCCTAGTGCTGTCCGCCCGTGATGACGCGGACGGCAAGCACTACGCCGTGGGCTATCGCCTGGACGGCAGCTGCGCCTTCGCCACCGAGGTCGGCCTGCGCTGCCACGACGTGGTGCAGCACCCCAGCCTGCCGCTGGCGCTGTTCGTCGCCCGCCGCCCGGGCCGGCAGAGCTACCTGATCGACCTGAACGACGGCCGCCTGCTGCAGACCCTGGACTCGCAGGCCGACCGCCATTTCTATGGCCACGGCGTGTGGCACAAGGACGGCGAGTGGCTCTACGCCACCGAGAACGACACCACCGACCCTGGGCGCGGCCTGCTCGGCGTGTACCGCTTCGACGGTGAGCGCCTGAGCCACACCGGCGAGGTCTCCACCCACGGCCTCGGCCCGCACCAGGTGTCCTGGATGCCCGACGGCGAGACCCTGGTGGTGGCCAACGGCGGTATCCGCACCGAAGCCGAGAGCCGCGTGGAGATGAACCTCGACGCCATGGAGCCGAGCCTGGTGCTGATGCGGCGCGACGGCGCGCTGATCTCCAAGGAAACCCTGCCGCAGCAGATGAACAGCGTGCGCCACCTGGCCATCGCCGCGGACGGCACCATCGTCGCCGGGCAGCAGTACATGGGCGACGCCCACGACCGCGCCGACCTGCTTGCCATCAAGCGCCCCGGCGAAGCCTTCCAGGCCTTCCCGCTGGCCGATGAACAACGCCTGGCCATGGCCCAGTACACCGCCAGCGTCGCGGTACACAACGACCTGCGCCTGGTCGCGCTCACCGCCCCGCGCGGCAACCGCTTCTTCATCTGGGACCTGGACTCCGGCGCCGTGCGCCTGGACGCGCCGCTGCCCGATTGCGCCGGCGTCGGCGCGGTGAAGGACGGCTTCGTCGTCACCTCCGGCCAGGGCCGCTGCCGCTTCTACGACTGCCGCGGCGAACGCATCGCCGGCACCCCGCTGGAGCTGCCTCCGGCCTTCTGGGACAACCACCTGCACCTGGCCTGACTCCGGCGAGCGTAGGAGCAACTGTCTTCTCCCAGATAATTCGGCGCCTGCATTTCCCCCTCACCCCAACCCTCTCCCTCAGGGAGAGGGGGCAGGCCGTGCCGGCTGACGCTGTGCTTTCATCCTGCACCATTGGGTCCCCTCTCCCTCCGGGAGAGGGCCAGGGTGAGGGCCGGCCCGTGTACAGACGTTTCCCGTAGGAGCGGACTCCGTCCGCGATGTGCAACCGTCAAGCTCGGAGCCGCCGGGAAGCGATCATGGATGAATCCGCTCCTACGCCGTCGACAACTCATGGCAACAAGCCAGAACGCCCGTCCCAGACCGCCCCGCCCCCTACCACTCGTCTCCCTGGACTCAGGAAGACAGCCACCCGGCCGATGCAAAGGCTGACCGATTCCCACCCTGCGTCTTAGAGGCGTAAACACGATGTCCCCCAACACTTCCCTGCGTACCCAGATCCTGTCGCTGCTGGGCGGTAGCCTGCTGCTCGTGCTGCTGATCGCCCTTGCCTGCTTCCACTTCCTTTCCGGCAGCGTCAGCGCCTACCAGCGCCTGCTGGACGGCCCGCTGCAATCCTCGCAACTGGTCGACCAGGCCAACCTGGCCTTCAAGGCCCAGGTGCAGGAATGGAAGAACGTCCTGCTGCGCGGCCAGCAGTCTGCCGACCTGAACAAATACTGGAGCCAGTTCGAGGAACAGGAACGCGCCGTGCAGGACGTGCTCGGCCGACTGGAGCAGAACGCCGCCGACGATGCGCAGCTCAAGGCCCAGGTCACCCGCCTGCGCGACGAGCACCGCCAGCTCGGCCAGGCCTACCGCAAGGGCCGCGACGCCTATGTCGCCGCCGGCAGCGACCCGCGCGCCGGGGATGCCGCGGTGAAGGGCATCGACCGCGCCGCCAGCGAGCAGATGGCCGCCCTGGTGGAGAGCCTGCACCACGATGCCGTCGAGCAGGCCAGGAGCATCTCCGCCAGCGCCGACAGCACCGTCGTCAGCGGCACCCTGGTCCTGTTGCTTTCGGGCATCGCGCTGGGCCTGCTCAGCCTGTGGCTGGTCAACCGCAACCTGGTCGGCCCGATCGCCCGCCTGATCGAGCACATCGCCCAGCTCAGCGAAGGCAACTTCGGCGAGCGCGTCGATGCCAGCCGCCGCGACGAGCTGGGCCGCCTGGCCCGCGCCGCCAACACCCTGCGCGACTTCCTCGCCGAGACCTTCACCCGCCTCAAGCACAGCACCACCGAGCTGGACACCGCCAGCGGCGAGCTGAACGCCATCGCCACCCTGATGGCCGAAGGCACCCGCGAGCAGTTCTCGCGCACCGACCAGGTGGCCACGGCGATGCACGAGATGTCCGCCACCGCCCAGGAAGTCGCGCGCCACGCCTCCGATGCCGCGCGCGCCGCGGACGACGCCGACCAGCACGCCCAGCAAGGCGGCGAAGTGATGAAGACCACCATCGTCACCATCACCGAGATGAGCAACGAGATCGCCAACACCGCCGACGTCATCCGCCGCCTGGAAAGCGACAGCGGGCGCATCGGCAAGGTGCTCGAAGTGATCCGCGGCATCGCCGACCAGACCAACCTGCTGGCGCTCAACGCCGCCATCGAGGCCGCCCGTGCGGGCGAAGCCGGGCGTGGTTTCGCCGTGGTCGCCGACGAAGTGCGAACCCTCGCCCAGCGCACCGCCGAGTCCACCGCCGAGATCCACCAGATCATCGACACCGTGCAGACCGGCTCGATGAACGCCCTGCGCGCCATCGAGAGCGGCCAGACCCGCAGTGAACAAGGCGTGGAACGCGTGACCCAGGCCGGCGAAGTGCTGCGCAGCATCACCCAGGCCGTGGAAGCGATCCGCGACATGAACCGGCAGATCGCCACCGCCGCCGAAGAGCAGACCTCGGTCGCCGAGGACATCTCGCGCAACCTCACCGAGATCACCGCCATCGGCGCCACCAACGAGGAAAACGTGGTGCGCACCCAGGGCGCCAGCCGCCACCTGCATGGCCTCTCCGGCGAACTGGCGGACGTCACCCGCAAGCTCAGCGCCTGATCCGCTTCGCCACAGGGATGTGGCTCCCTTCCCCGCTCCACCCGCCGCACCGTTCCAGCGCACATCTGCCGTAAACGACCTGACTTTTCGCGCGAAACCTCTTGTAATCGCAGCCCTTTGACTATCCATCGTTTCAGGCATAAGGTGCGCAATTCCGCCCCGCAATGGGGCGTCCCCCGTATCGGCTTCATAGCCTGATCGACATCTGCGCGAACGGAAGGCCGCCCGGCAAAACCCGGACGAGCGATCGCGCCCGATTGCTGCCAGGCACGTACCAAGGAACAGGAAGATGTTGCGCCGCATGCTGATCATGCTGGGCGTGGTTGCCGTCATCGTTGCGGTGCTCGCCGGCTCGAAATACCTCTCCATCAAGAAACAGATCGCCATGTTCTCGGCGCCGCGCCCGCCGGTGAGCGTGAACGCCGCCCCGGCCGAGGAACGCGACTGGCAGAGCCGCCTGCAGGCCATCGGCACCCTGCGCGCGATCCAGGGCGTGACCCTGACTGCCGAGGTGTCCGGGACGGTCAGCGCGGTGCAGTTCGTCTCCGGCGACAAGGTCAAGGTCGGCCAGCCGGTGGTGCAGCTGGAATCCGACGTCGAACAGGCGACCCTGCGCACCGCCGAGGCAGACCTCGGCCTGGCCCAGGTGGAGTACGAGCGCGGCAAGAGCCTGGTGGGCCGCCAGGCCATTTCCAAGAGCGAGTACGACCGCCTCGCCGCCCAGCTGAACCGCTCCACCGCCACCGTCGCGCAACTGCGCGCGGCGCTGGCGAAGAAGCGCATCCTCGCGCCCTTCTCCGGCACCATCGGCATCCGTCAGGTGGACGTCGGCGACTACGTATCCCCCGGCACCGAGATCGTCACCCTGCAGGACCTTTCCACCCTGCAGGTGGATTTCTTCCTGCCCGAGCAGGACTTCCCGCTGCTCAAGCGCGGGCAGAAGGTGGTGGTGCGCGTGGCGGCCTATCCGGGCCAGAGCTTCGATGCGCAGATCGACGCCATCAGCCCGCGGGTGGACAACCAGACGCGCAACCTGCTGGTCCGCGCCAGCATGGCCAACCCCGACGGCAAGCTGCTGCCGGGGATGTTCGCCAACCTGGAAGTCCAGCTGCCGGACAGCGCGCCGCGCGTGGTGGTCCCCGAGACCGCCGTGGCCTTCACCCTGTACGGCAACTCGGTGTACGTGGTGGTGCCGCACAAGCCCAAGGACGGCGAGAAGGCCGACGAGGCCAAGGCCGACGCGCCGAAGCTGGAAGTCGAACGTCGCTTCGTCAAGACCGGCGAACGCCGCGAAGGCAGCGTGGTGATCCTCGAGGGCCTGAAGCCCGGCGAAGAAGTGGTGACCTCCGGCCAGCTGAAGCTGGACAACGGCACCGCCGTGGCCATCGTCAAGGACCCGCAGTAACGCACAGCACTGTCCTCGCCCCCGGCGAGGGCAGCCAGAGACAACCGCTCTGCCCGGATTTCGCGAGCTAGAGCCAGGCAAGGCGGAGCGGTGTGGCGAAAGCGGAGTTGGCTGCAGCCAATGAGCATTTCTCCACACCGCTCCAACGCCGCATGGCCGACGCGCAGCAAATCCAACCAGGAAGGATTGAGAGCATGTTTACCGATCCCTTTATTCGTCGCCCCGTGCTGGCGACCGTGGTCAGCCTGCTGATCGTCCTGCTCGGCATGCAGGCCTTCAGCAAGCTGGTGATCCGCGAATATCCGCAGATGGAAAACGCGCTGATCACCGTCACCACCTTCTATGCCGGCGCCAACGCCGAAACCATCCAGGGCTACATCACCCAGCCGCTGCAGCAGAGCCTCGCCAGCGCCGAAGGCATCGACTACATGACCTCGGTGAGCCGGCAGAACTACTCGGTGATCTCGATCTATGCGCACATCGGCGCCAACACCGATCGCCTGGTCACCGAGCTACTGTCGAAGATCGGCGAGGTGAAGACCCAGCTGCCGCCCGACGCCGAGGACCCGGTGCTGGACAAGGAAGCCGCCGACGCCTCGGCGCTGATGTACATCAGCTTCTTCAGCGAGCAGATGAACAACCCGCAGATCACCGACTACCTCTCGCGGGTGATCCAGCCCAAGCTCGCCACGCTGCCGGGCATCGCCGAGGCGGAGATCCTCGGCAACCAGGTGTTCGCCATGCGCCTGTGGCTGGACCCGGTGAAGATGGCCGCCTACGGCGTCACCGCCGGCGATGTGGCCGATGCGGTGCGCCAGTACAACTTCCTCTCCGCCGCCGGCGAGGTGAAGGGTGAGCTGGTGGTCACCTCGGTGAACGCCTCCACCGACCTGAAATCCCCGGAAGCCTTCGCCGCCATTCCGCTGAAGACCGCGGGCGATCGCCGCGTGCTGATGGGCGACGTGGCGCGCATCGAACTGGGCGCCGCCAGCTACGACGCGGTCAGCTCGTTCAACGGCATCCCCTCGGTGTACATCGGCATCAAGGGCACGCCCAGCTCCAACCCGCTGGACGTGATCAAGGAAGTCCGCGCCAAGATGCCGGAACTGGAAGAGCAGCTGCCGCCGGGTCTGCAGGTGTCCATCGCCTACGACGCCACGCGCTTCATCCAGGCGTCCATCGACGAAGTGGTGAAGACCCTGGGCGAGGCGATCCTGATCGTCATCGTCGTGGTCTTCCTGTTCCTCGGCGCGCTGCGCTCGGTGATCATCCCGGTGGTGACCATCCCGCTGTCGATGATCGGCGTGCTGTTCTTCATGCAGATGATGGGCTACTCGATCAACCTGCTGACGCTGCTGGCGATGGTGCTCGCCATCGGCCTGGTGGTGGACGACGCCATCGTGGTGGTGGAGAACATCCACCGCCACATCGAGGAGGGCAAGTCGCCGTTCCAGGGCGCCATCGAGGGCGCGCGGGAGATCGCCGTGCCGGTGGTGACCATGACCATCACCCTGGCCGCCGTGTACGCGCCCATCGGCTTCTTGAGCGGCCTGACCGGCGCGCTGTTCAAGGAATTTGCCTTCACCCTCGCCGGCGCGGTGATCATCTCCGGCATCGTCGCCCTGACCCTGTCGCCGATGATGTGCTCGCGCCTGCTGCGCCACGACGAGAATCCCAGCGGCCTGGCCCATCGCCTGGACCTCATCTTCGAAGGCCTGAAGGTGCGCTACCAGCGCCTGTTGCACGGCACGCTGAACAGCCGTCCGGTGGTCGTCGTGTTCGCCGTGCTGGTGCTGGCGATCATCCCGCTGCTGATGATGTTCACCCACAAGGAACTGGCGCCGGAGGAAGACCAGGGCATCGTCTTCCTCATGGCCAACGCGCCGCAGACGGCGAACCTCGACTACCTGTCGAAGTACACCGCCGAGTTCGAGGGCATCTTCCGCCAGTTCCCCGAGTACTATTCGGCGTTCCAGATCAACGGCTACAACGGCGTGCAGACGGGTATTGGCGGCATGCTGCTCAAGCCCTGGGACGAGCGCGAGCGCAGCCAGATGGAGCTGCTGCAGGCGGTGCAGGGCGAGCTGGACAAGATCCCCGGGCTGCAGATCTTCGGCTTCAACCTGCCGTCGCTGCCGGGCACCGGCGAGGGCCTGCCGTTCCAGTTCGTGATCAACACCGCCAGCGACTATCAGTCACTGCTGCAGGTGGCCGAGCGGGTGAAGAAGCGCGCGGAGGAGTCGGGCAAGTTCGCCTTCCTCGACCTCGACCTGGCCTTCGACAAGCCGGAGCTGGTGGTCGACATCGACCGCGCCAAGGCCGCGCAGATGGGCGTGTCGATGCAGGACCTGGGCGTTGCCCTGGGGGCGCTGCTGGGGGAAGGCGAGATCAACCGCTTCACCATCGACGGGCGCAGCTACAAGGTGATCGCCCAGGTCGAGCGCGCCTACCGCGACAACCCGGGCTGGCTGAACAACTACTACGTGAAGAGCCAGAGCGGCCAGCTGATCTCGCTGTCCACCCTGGTGACCTTCCACGAGCGCGCCCGCCCGCGCCAGCTCAACCAGTTCCAGCAGCTCAACTCGGCGATCATCTCCGGCGTGCCGATGGTCAGCATGGGCGAGGCCATCGACACGGTGCGCGGCATCGCCGAGCAGGAGTCGCCGCGCGGCTTCTCCTTCGACTACGCCGGCGCGTCGCGGCAGTTCGTGCAGGAAGGCAGCGCGCTGATGATCACCTTCGCCCTGGCGCTGGCGGTGATCTTCCTGGTGCTGGCGGCGCAGTTCGAGAGCTTCCGCGATCCGCTGGTGATCATGGTCACCGTGCCGCTGTCGATCTGCGGCGCGCTGATCCCGCTGTTCCTCGGTCTGTCGAGCCTGAACATCTATACCCAGGTGGGGCTGGTGACGCTGATCGGCTTGATCAGCAAGCACGGCATCCTCATCGTCGAGTTCGCCAACCAGCTGCGCCACGAGCGCGGATTGTCGGTGCGCGAGGCGGTGGAAGAAGCCGCGGCGATCCGCCTGCGCCCGGTGCTGATGACCACCGCCGCCATGGTGCTCGGGGTGATTCCCCTGCTGCTCGCCACCGGCGCCGGCGCGGTGAGCCGCTTCGACATCGGCATCGTCATCGCCACCGGCATGAGCGTGGGCACGCTGTTCACCCTGTTCGTGCTGCCCTGCGTGTACACGCTGCTGGCCAAGCCGGACAAGAGGCCCGCCGAAGCCCCCGCGCCGGCCACGGCGCATTGAATGAAAAGCCCCGCATCAGCGGGGCTTTTTTCTGGCGCGTCAGTTAGATCTACGCTCGGACAAGCCCTCACCCTAGCCCTCTCCCAGAGGGAGAGGGGACCGTTTGGCACAGGATGAAACCGAGGCGTCAGCCGGCACGGCCAGCCCCCTCTCCCTCCGGGAGAGGGTTGGGGTGAGGGGACGTTCCGGCGCCAATGTTCCGGAAGAAGACCGCTCCCCCTACAGGAAATCTCCGGCAAAGCCATTACGGTGGGGGGAGGGAAAACGCCACCAGCCGATACCCCTGGGCAGTGCGGATGAAGTCGAAGCTGGCGTGCTTGCCCGGCTCGAACGAGCCCTGCTGCCAGTGCTCCATGGCCGAGACCTTGGGCGTCTTCCACTGGGCGAACTCGCCGCAACCGTCGAAATACTGCGGGTCACGCTCGGGGTCGAAGGGCCAGCCCATGTCGTCCTGGCGCACACCGTAGTTCATCGATGTCCGCAGGGCTTGCAGTCGCGCACGCAGCTGCGCCCCGTGTTCGCGCAGCGCTGCATCCACCGGGGCGGCCTGCCAGTCCTCCAGCGGCTCGCCGCCCTGCCCGCTCCACAGCTGTGGATAACTGTTCGCCTTGAGCGAGGCGTCATCGAGGTGTGCCAGGAACTCGTCCTTGAACCAGACAGCAAAGTCCTTCTCGATGTCGACGAAGCTGAGGTAGCGCCCATCGACGCCCTTGAACGACACCCGGCGCGGGTCGCTCGCAGGCTGGTCGCTTGCCTGCATCGAGAACCAGTCCAGCGCGGCGGCGCGGCTGCTGTCGAAGCGCTCCACCAGCGTCCTGCCGTGGCGGTCGAGCAGCACTTCCGTGCCGCCGCTCCAGCCCTTGTGCTCGCACTGCTGCAGCGTCACGCCCGCATCGGCGCAGTGGCGCGTAGCGCCCTTGAGTGCCACCAGCATGCCGTTGCGCATGGCCGTGGCGTCGCTCAGCTCCGCGGGGATGAGCACCTGGCCGTGGCCGTCGAGGACGCCGACCTTGTCGTGCTGACGGTCGCGGAAACGGATGCTGTTCTCGCTCTCGCAGATCGGCGCGTTGTCGAAGACGTAGAGCGCATCCGGCGCCACCTGGCGGCCGTCACGCAGCAGGTAAAACGTCCGGTAGCCATCGGCGGTTTCCTCGCCGGTGGCGATGATGTGCTCGAAGCGCCGGGCCATGGTGAACATCGGGCTGAGTGTCGGCGCAATCTTCACCGCGCCCTGCGCATCCTTGAATCCGATCAGTTCGTTCTGGGTGAACGCCACCCACGGCTCATCCGCTGCCGCCGAACCGCTCAGCGCCAGCGCCGCCAGGGCCAGCAACCCTCGGCGCCTGCTCTTCCCCTGCATGGAAACCTCCCTTTAGATCCATCTCCCGGCGCATTGTGCCACGGCCAACGAAAAGCCCCCGCGCATCGCTGCGCGGGGGCTCGATCTTGCGGAGGAACGATCAGGCCGGCTGGCGCTGCATCGCACCACTCTCGCGCTCGCCTTTCAGGCTCCAGCTCTTGAGGTGTTCCAGGCTGGCGCGGTAGGGCTTCAGACCGCTGGCCAGCAGCAGCGCACCGGCCAACAGGGCCACCACGCTGACGATCAGCAGCGAGTAGCGCAGCGCCATGTCGTCGGCGAACACGTAGTCGGTCACCAGGGCGATGGCGGTCGGGCCGATGCCCAGGCCCAGCAGGGTGACGACGAAGAGGTAGATGGCCGAGGCCTGGCCGCGCATGGAGTTGGGCATGATTTCCTGGATCGCCGCCGGGGCGACGCCGAAGGGCATGCTGAGGAAGAACACGATGGGCGCCATCATCGCCGCCGCCGCGTTGCCGCTGTCCAGCAGCGGATAGACCAGGCTCAGCGGAATGGCCAGGATGGCCGCCAGCAGGCCGACACGCATGTTCGCATCGGTGCGCCCGCGCTTGGCCCAGTAGTCCGCCAGGCGACCGCCGCAGACGATGCCCAGGCAGCCGAACACCGCGACGATGCTGCCGTAGACCACCCCGACGTGGCCGGCGTCCCAACCGTAGGTGCGGACGAAGAAGGTCGGCACCCAGGCGCCGCTGCCGTAGCTGGCGAAGGAGATGCAGGCGAAGCCGAAGTTGTGGCACAGCACGGTCTTGCGGTTGGCGCGCAGGTAGGCGCCCACTTCGCTCATCGGCACCACCACGCCGGCGCCGACGCCGCGGCGGGTCGGTTCCTTCACCGCGAGCATCAGCAGGGTGAAGAGCACACCGGCGGCGCCGAGGATCAGGAAGATCAACTGCCACGGGCGCACCTCACCGAGGACCGGCAGATGCACGTCGCCCTGGGCGGAGGCGAACTTGATCACCAGCCCGCCGAGCAGGAAGGCCAGCCCCGAGCCCAGGTAGATGCCCATGGAGTAGACGCTGATGGCGGTGGCGCGGCGCTGCGCCGGGAAGCTGTCGGCGATCAGCGAATAGGCCGCCGGCGACAGGGCCGCCTCGCCCACGCCGACACCGACGCGGAACAGCAGGAAGTGCCAGTACTGCCGCGCCAGGCCGCAGGCGGCCGTCATCGCGCTCCAGATCAGCACGCCGACGGTGATCAGCCCGCGGCGGCTGCGGCTGTCGGCCATGCGCCCGAGGGGGATGCCGCACAGCGTGTAGAACAGCGCGAAGGAGAGGCCCATCAGCAGGCTCATCTGCGTGTCGCTGATCTCCAGATCGCGACGGATGGGGCCGACCAGCAGGTTGAGAATCTGCCGGTCGATGAAGGAAAGCACATAGGCGACCATGAGGATCGCAACCGTGGACCAGGCCACGGCACTGGAGGGGTAGCCGTTATTGTTGTTGTTCATGCCGGGCTCCTGAAACGCCGCCAATCGCGGCGAAGGCGAAGGGAGAACCCGCAGAGTAGGCAGTGCGAACGATTCGCGCGCGCACTATCAGGTCTCTGAATGCGCGCGTCGGCCATTGGCTGATGGATGGGTGGTCAGGGATTGGACGGCGGGTTTTGATGTGTAGGAGCGAGCATCAGGAATGTCCGGGATGACCCTGCGTGGCGAGTATGGCGCTGCCACATATCCCTCTCCCCCGCCCTCTCCCTGAAGGGAGAGGGAGCTGTTCGAGCTCGCCGGAAGGCTCGGCAGGTTCGTAGGGCGCATAAAGCGGAACGCTTTATCCGCCATGGCGAGCGCATTCCCGGGATGGCCGTTCGTGGCGGGGATTGCGGTGCCACGTATCCCTCTCCCCGCCCTCTCCCTGAAGGGAGAGGGAGCTGTTCGAGCTCGCCGGACGGCTCGGCAGGTTCGTAGGGCGCATAAAGCGGAACGCTTTATCCGCCATGGCGAGGAAGGGGCTTCACCTTGTAGGAGCGAGCTTGCTCGCGAACGAGTTCACCGGCGGCGCCGACGCTGGGCTTGTTCGCGAGCAAGAACTGGGCGTCCCCCTCGTTCCTACGAACAGCCATGTTTCGGGATGGCCCGGCGTGGCGGGGATGGGGGTGTCACATAACCCTCTCCCCCCGCCCTCTCCCTGAAGGGACAGGGAGCTATTCGGGCTCGCCGGGTAGCACTGCAGCATGACCGGCACGAATGTCCCCTCTCCCTTCGGGGCGCGCAGCCAGGGTTAGGGAGAGGGCAATGCCCCGCGCCGACGAAGAATCAGATCGCCTGCGGCGTCCGCTCGCACAGTTTCGCCAGGGCCCGCGCCCACAGCTCCTGGTCGTTCAGGCAGGGCACCAGCACCAGTTCCTCGCCACCCCCCGCGCGGAACTGTTCGTTGCCGCGCTGGCCGATTTCCTCCAGCGTCTCGATGCAGTCGGCGACGAAGGCCGGGCACACCACCAGCAGGCGTTTCACACCCTGCGCGCCAAGCTTGTCGAGCTGCGCCTCGGTGTAGGGTTCGATCCACTTGTTGCGGCCCAGGCGCGACTGGAAGGACACCGACCAGCGCCCATCCTCGAGCCCGGCGCCAGCAGCGAAGTCCTCGGCCGTGCGCAGGCACTGGCTACGGTAACAGACCGCCATGATGTCCTCGTGCACGCCTTTGCTGGAACGGGCGGTAAGGTCGTGGCCCTTGTCCTTCACCAGCTTGCGGATGTGCGACTCGGGCAGGCCGTGGAAGCTCAGCAGCAGGTGGTCGTAGGGTTGCGAAAGGTACGGCTTCACACTGTCCACCAGCGCCTGGCGATATTCGGGCTCGGCGTAGAACGGCGGCAGCACCTTCAGCTCCAGCGTCAGCTTGTGCTCGCGCATCACCCGGCGCGCCTCTTCGATGGCGGTGGTGGTGGTGCTGTCGGCGAACTGCGGGTAGAGCGGCGCGAAGGTCACCTGGGTGATGCCCTGCTGGCTCAGGCGCAGCAGCGCCTTCTCGATGGACGGCTCGCCATAGCGCATGGCCAGTTCCACCGGACCGTGGGGCCAGAATGGCCGCACGGCTTCCTGCAAACGGCGGCTGAGCACGATCAGCGGCGAGCCTTCGTCCCACCAGATCGAGGCGTAGGCGTGGGCGGACTCTTCCGGGCGCTTGCGCAGCACCAGCGACACCAGCAGCCGGCGGATCGGCCACGGCAGGTCGATCACGTAGGGGTCCATGAGGAACTGATCGAGGTAGCGGCGCACGTCCTCGACCTGGGTGGAGGCCGGCGATCCCAGGTTGACCAGCAGGAGGGCGTTTTGGGTCATGCAGTGTCCTTAAACCGGTACGGTAGGAGGTCGTCGTGCGGGCCGCGCAGTGTACACGCAGCCCGTTTCTTACAGCTCGGTCGCCAATGCCGCAGGCACCGGGCGCGAAGGGTCTCAGCGAGCGTCGCGCAGTACGTCGGCCAGCGCTTCCTTGAGCTCCGGGAAGCGGAACGCGAAGCCGGCGTCCAGCAGGCGGCGCGGCACGATGCGCTGGCCGCCCAGCAGCAGCGTCGACATCTCGCCCAGCAACAGGCGCAAGGCAAAGCCCGGCACGTGCATCAGCGTCGGCCGGTGCAGCGCCTGGCCCAGTTCCTGGGTGAAGTCGCGGTTGCGCACCGGCTGCGGCGCGCACGCATTATAGGGACCGCTGGCATCCGCCTTGCGCAAAAGAAAATCGATCAGGGCGATTTGATCGTCGATATGAATCCAGGACATCCACTGCCGGCCATCCCCGAGCCGCCCGCCGGCGCCCAGGCGGAATGGCGGCAGCAGACGCTTGAGGAAACCGCCTTCGGGCGCCAGCACCAGCCCGGTACGCACCAGCACCACGCGAACGCCCAGGGCCTCGGCCTCGCGGGCAATCTGCTCCCAGGCCAGGCACAGCTCACTGGCGAAATCCTCGCCGGCCGCCGCGCTGTTTTCCTCCAGCGGACGCTCGCCGGCGTCACCATACCAGCCGACCGCCGAGCCATTGATCAGGACCGCCGGGCGCTGGCTGCGGCTCTGCAGCCAGCCCACCAGGCGCTCGGTCAGGCGCACCCGGCTGTCCCACAGCAGGGCCTTGCGCCGGGCGCTCCACGGCTTGTCCGCGATTGGCTCGCCCGCCAGGTTGACCACCGCGTCCAGCGGCCCGTCGCCATAGGCCTCGAAGTCGGCAATGCCCCGCACCGACTCGCCGCACAGCGAGGCGACCCGCTGCGGCTGGCGGCTCAGCACCGTGAGCTGATGGCCCTCGGCGCTCCACTGGCGGCAGAGGCGGCGGCCGATCAGGCCGGTGCCGCCGGTCAGGAGAATATGCATGGCGAACTCCTTGCTGGGTTGTTCCACCTTCATCAGTCTGGACGAGAGGCAGGCGATTGCATTGACACTCCCTCTACGGCGAGGTCTACGCTGTAAGGGCCGGGACCCGGACCGGGCTCATCTTTGATGAACCGACGCGGCGCCGAAGGTTCCGATGATCGGACTCCTATCGTTGACGAGCGCGAACCGCTGTCACTCAATTGTACAGATAATTTTGTTTGTACAAGAATAATCCGCTCGTTACGCTGAAGCACACAGACTACGAGGCATGTCATGAGCGCCCCCATTGCCATCATTGGCACCGGTATCGCCGGACTCTCGGCCGCCCACGCCCTGCAAGCCGCCGGACAGGACGTCCAGCTCTTCGACAAGGGCCACGGCAGCGGCGGCCGGATGGCCAGCAAGCGCAGCGAAGCCGGCGCCCTGGATCTCGGTGCGCAGTACTTCACCGCCCGCGACCGGCGCTTTCTCGACGCCGTGCAGCAGTGGCGCGAGCACGGCTGGGTCGCCGAATGGGACCCGGCCCTGTACCAGTACCGCGACGGAGAACTGAGCCCCTCCCCCGACGAACAGCCCCGCTGGGTCGGTACCCCGCGCATGAGCGCGATCACCCGCGCCTTGCTGCAGGACGTCGTCGTCACCTTCACCTGCCGTATCACCGAGGTGTACCGCGGCGAGGAACACTGGCACCTGCAGGACTCCGAGGGCCAGACCCACGGCCCGTTCAGCCGCGTGCTGGTGGCCACCCCGGCGCCCCAGGCCGCGGCCCTGCTGGCCAGCGCGCCGAAGCTCGCCGCGGCTGCCGCGAGCATTGCCATGGAACCGACCTGGGCCGTCGCCCTGGCCTTCCGCGAGCCGCTGGATACCCCCGTGCAAGGCTGCTTCGTGCACGAGGGCCCGCTGTCCTGGCTGGCCAGCAACCACTCCAAGCCGGGCCGCGACGAGCAGTTGGACACCTGGGTGCTGCACGCCGCCAGCGGCTGGAGCAAACAGCACATCGACCTGCCCAAGGAAAGCGTGATCGAGCACCTGCGCGGTGCTTTCGCCGAGCTGATCGGCTGCGCCGTGCACGCCCCCGACTTCGCCCTCGCCCACCGCTGGCTGTACGCACGGCCGATGGAAGCGCACCAGTTCGGCGCCCTCGCCGATGCCGACCTGGGGATCTACGCCTGCGGCGACTGGTGTCTCTCCGGCCGCGTCGAAGGCGCGTGGCTGAGTGGCCAGGAAGCCGCCCGCCGGTTGCTCGAACACCTCTGATCCCCCCCGGCCTTCCCGCCGTGGAGAAGGCCGCCTCTCCCCGCCTCCGTCCTCCGCCTTGTACAAGTCTTTGCACTTGTACAAGGCTGCGTCTATCCTGTGCGATAGTTGTACAAACAACTAATCCTGTACAAGTTCGGACACTGCCATGTCTCACTCTCCGTCACGACCCAAGCTCGGCATCAGCGCCTGCCTGCTGGGCGAGCCGGTGCGCTACAACGGCGGGCACAAGGCCTCGCGCCTGTGCCTGGAGGTGCTCAGCCGCTACTTCGATTTCGTGCCGGTGTGCCCGGAAGTCGCCATCGGCCTGGGGACCCCGCGCCCGACCCTGCGCCTGGTCGGCGAGCACGACGATCCGCGCGCGCTGATCCTGCGCGAAGGCGGCCGCGACGTCAGCGACGCCCTGCGCGACTATGGCCGCCAGCAGGCCGGAGCGATGCAGGACATCTGCGGCTACATCTTCATGCAGCAGTCGCCCTCCTGCGGCCTGCACCGGGTGAAGCTCTACCGCATCGACGGCCAGCCACGCCCGCCGGGCGTGCGCGGGCTGTATGCGGAAACCTTCTGCGCGGCGCGCCCGGCGTTGCCGGTGGAAGAGGAAGGCCGGCTCAATGACCCGGTGATCCGCGAGAACTTCCTCACCCGCGTGTTCGCCTACGCCGCCTGGCAGCACCTCGTCGAAAAGGGCCTGACCCGCCACGCGGTGATCGGCTTCCACTCGCGCTACAAGTACCAGCTGATGGCGCATAACCCGCGGCAGTACAGCGAACTGGGCCGCCGCCTGGCGAAGATCGGCGAACAGCCGCTGGAGGCGTTCGCCCCGGACTACTTCCGCGACTTCATGCAGGCGCTCGGCAGTTGCGCCACCCGCGGCACCCACAGCAACGTGCTGCAGCACCTGGCCGGCTATCTCAAGCACGAACTGCCTTCCAGCGAGAAAGCCGAGATGCAGCGCCTGATCGACCAGTACCGCGAAGGCGTGATCCCGCTGGTGGTGCCGCTGACGCTGCTCAAGCACTACTTCCGCCTGCACCCGCACCCCTACATCGATGCCCAGGCCTACCTGCAACCGCACCCCGAAGGCCTGAGCCTGCGCAATGCCATCTGAGGCCGCCATCAGACGCACTCAAAGGATGCCCATGAACCCCGACCACCCACACCGCGACTCGGACGACGACTATCGCCAGGCCCTGGCCGAAGGCTGGCTGCCGATCCGCGACGTCTCCCGGCGCACTGGCGTCAACCCGGTCACGCTGCGCGCCTGGGAGCGCCGCTACGGCCTGGTCGTGCCGCAGCGCACGCCCAAGGGCCACCGTCTCTACTCCGAGGCGCAGATCGCGCGCATCCAGGAGATCCTCACCTGGCTGGGCCGGGGGGTGGCGGTGAGCAAGATCCGCGCGCTGCTCGACGAAGACATGCCGCCGCCGGCCGAAGCCGGCAGCTCGCCCTGGGACGACCTGCGCCAGCAGTGCATCGCCGCCGTCGGCCGGATCAACGAGCGGCAGCTGGACGACCTGTTCAACGGCGCGCTGGCGATCTACCCCGCGCTGACGCTCTGCGAGCAACTGATGCTGCCGCTGCTCGACGAGCTGGAGCGGCGCTGGCAGGGCCAGTTCGGTGCGCAGCTGGAGCGGGTGTTCTTCCACACCTGGCTGCGCACCAAGTTCGGCACCCGTCTCTACCACCACAACCGGCAGCAGCGCGGCGCCCCGCTGCTGCTGGTGAACCAGTCCGACCTTCCGCTGGAGCCGGGGGTGTGGCTCACCGCGTGGCTGGCCAGCAGCGCCGGTTTCCCGCTGGAGATCTTCGACTGGCCCCTGCCACCCGGCGAGTTGGCGCTGGCGGTGGAACGCCTGCAACCACGCGCCGTGCTGCTGTACGCCAGCTGCACGCTGAACCTGCCCCAGCTGTCCCGGCTGCTGGCCGGCGTCGATTGCCCGCGGCTGCTGGTCGGCCCTGCCACCGCCATTCACCCCGAGGCCTTGCAGGAACAGGTCAGCACCGACGAGCCACTGCACCTGGCGAGCGATCCGGTCGCCGCCTTCGGCCTGCTGCGTGAACTGCACCTGATCAACGGGGAAGCCCCATGAAACGCCAACTCGTCTGGCTGCGCACCGACCTGCGCCTGCGCGACAACAGCGCCCTGCACGCCGCCGCCGAGCGCGGCCCGGTGATCGCTCTGTACCTGCTCAGCCCTGGCCAGTGGCTCGAGCACGACGATGCCCCCTGCAAGGTCGACTTCTGGCTGCGCAACCTGCGCGAGCTGAAGGCGGGCCTCGACACGCTGCATATTCCGTTGCTGATCCGCACCGCGCCGCGCTGGGACGACGCGCCGAACCTCATCAGCCAGCTGTGCCAGGAACTGGGCATCGAGACCGTGCACGTCAACGAGGAATACGGAATCAACGAAGCCGCCCGCGATGCCGCCGTGCAGAAGGCCCTGGCCAGCGATGGCATCCACCTGCGCAGCCACCTGGACCAGCTGTTCTTCACTCCCGGCACGATCCTCACCAAGGGCGGCACCTACTTCCAGGTCTACAGCCAGTTCCGCAAGGTCTGCTACGAACGCCTGAACCTGGGCGTCCCCAGCCTGGTCCCGGCACCCCGCGCGCAGCAGGAGCTGAACCTCGTCAGCGACGAGGTGCCCCGGCAGGTGGAAGGATTCGCCATACCGCCCGCCGCGCTGCGCAACGAATGGCCCGCTGGCGAGGACGCGGCCCATGAGCGCATCGCCCTGTTCACCGATGAGATTCTCGGCAATTACCAGGACACCCGCGACTTCCCCGCCCGCGACGGCACCAGTCGCCTCTCGCCGTACCTGGCCGCCGGCGTGGTGTCGCCCCGGCAGTGCCTGCACGCGGCGCTGGCGAACAACCACGGCGAGTTCGAAACGGGTAACAGCGGCGCGGTCAGCTGGATCAACGAGCTGCTCTGGCGCGAGTTCTACAAGCACATCCTGGTCGGCTTCCCCCGCGTAAGCCGGCATCGCGCCTTCCGCGAGGACACCGAGCAGCTCAGGTGGCGCCAGGACACGGCGGACCTGGAAAACTGGCAACAGGGCCGCACCGGCTTCCCCATCATCGACGCCGCCATGCGCCAGCTGCTGGCCACCGGCTGGATGCACAACCGGCTGCGCATGGTGGTGGCGATGTTCCTCAGCAAGAATCTGCTGATCGACTGGCGCGAGGGCGAACGCTGGTTCATGCGCCACCTGATCGACGGCGACCTCGCGGCCAACAACGGAGGCTGGCAGTGGAGCGCCTCCACCGGCACCGACGCCGCGCCGTACTTCCGCATCTTCAACCCGATCTCGCAGTCCGAGCGCTTCGATCCGGATGGCCGCTTCATCCGCCGCTGGGTGCCGGAACTGGCCAGGCTGCAGGACAAGGCGGTGCATGATCCGTCGAAGCTCGGGCTGTTCGGCGTAGAGGGTTATCCACAGCCGATGTGTGACCTGTCGGCAACGCGGGACCGGGCGCTGGAGGCGTTCAAGAGTCTTTCGGCCAGCCGCTGATACGGGCGCGAAGGCATCGGACGATGCGTACCGGTAGGTGCGCGCCCTGCGCGCGATCGCGAGCATGGCCCGCTCCTACAGGGCTGTGCCGATTTTGCCCCGCTGGTTGGAAAAACCGTCGGGCACAAAAAAGCCGGGCCCAGGCCCGGCTTCTTCGGTCGACGCTCGATTACAGCGGATGCGTGTAATACAGGCTGTAGGATTCGATGCCGTCGTTCGGCTGGCTGATGCCGGCATTGGAATAGTGCGTGGCACGCACGCCCAGGGCCTGGCCTTCACCGAAGCGCAGGCCGGCGCCGATGCGATCCTCGAAGTTGAAGGCGCCGCCCAGGTTCTGGTCGCCCACGCGAGAGCCGCTGAACACGGCCACGCCGATGCCGGCCTCGACGAAGGGTTTGACCGTCGCGCCGGAGAACTCGTAGACGAACACCGGGCTGAAAGACAGCGAGTGCCGGCCGCTGGCCTCATCGCCCCCTTCCCAGTAGGTGTAGCCGGCGTCCCAGTAGCCGGTCAGGCGGCCGGTGGAGCTTTCCCACCAGCTCTTGTCCCAGTCGAAACCCAGGCCCAGGCGGTAGGTCATGGTGTTCTGCCCGGTAACGCCCACGGCGCCAGTCAGGCTTGCGGCCTGTGCGGAGACCAGATGTCCAAGGGTCAAGGCTGCCACGGCGGCCAGCGAGAGTAGTTTCTTCATCGAAACATCCTTTATTAGAAAGCTGAATGAAAAATCCCCGCGAATAGCTGGCAATTATAAGGCCATTTGTCAGCATTTGCTGACAGACCAAGGTCGGTAGCCCGCTATTCTTTTCTCAGCCAGGGAAGAAACTGACGGTATCGTCCGCGCCCCAAAGCACCGGCAGTACCCGTTCAAGACCTTCGACTGCGCCGCTGGTCCATAGCTCAGTTTTTTTTGCGTCCCCTTGCGCCAGCAGCCCCCGCGCCTGTAACAGGCGCTCCAGTTGGCGGGCGACGGCGGCGCCGGTATCGATCAGCGACACGTCCGCAGGCACCAGTTCCCGCAGCAGCGGGCGCAGGAACGGGTAATGGGTGCAGCCCAGGATGAGTGTGTCGCACCCTTCAGCCAGCAGCGGCTCGACATAACCCTGCAGCAGCTCGCGGGTCTGCGGGCCGTTCAGATCGCCCTGTTCGATGCGCTCCACCAGCCCCGGGCACGGCTGGGTGATGACCCGCACGTCGCTGGCGAACCGATCCAGCAACGCGGCAAAACGCGCGCTTTTCAAGGTGCCGGTGGTGGCGAGCACACCGACCACGCCGCTGCGGGTGGCCTCGGCGGCTGGCTTCACCGCTGGCTCCATGGCGACGATGGGCACCTGCGGATACTGCTCGCGCAAATCCGCCGCCGCCGCCGCGGTGGCCGTGTTGCAGGCCAGCACCAGCGCCTTGGCGCCACGGGCCAGGAGGAACTCGGCGATGGCGCGGCAGCGCGCGCGGATGTACTCGGGGGTCTTCTCACCGTAGGGCACGTGGCCGCAATCGGCGAGGTAGATCAGGGATTCGTGGGGAAGCCGCGCGCGGATTTCGTGGAGGACGCTGAGGCCGCCCACACCGGAGTCGAACACCCCGATCGGTGCGGCATCAGCCATGCGAGGCTCCGCACACGGCACACTGCGGATCGCGCTTGACCCGCAGCTCACGGAAGCGCGTGCCGAGGGCGTCGATCAGCAGCAGGCGGCCCACCAGCGGCTCGCCGAAACCGGCCAGCAACTTCAGCGCCTCCAGCGCCTGCAGGCTGCCCACCAGGCCCACTAGCGGGCCGACCACGCCGGCCTCGCTGCAGGTCAGCTCGGCTTCGCTGCCATGGCCGTAGAGGCAGTGGTAGCAGGGGCTTTCCGCACGGCGCGGGTCGAACACCGAGAGCTGCCCTTCCAGGCGGATCGCCGCGCCACTCACCAGGGGCTTCTTCGCCGCGACGCAGGCCGCGTTCACCGCCTCGCGGGTGCCGAAGTTGTCGCAGCAATCCAGCACCAGGTCAACGCCCGCCACGGCGGCGCCGAGGGAGTCGGCGTCCAGCGCCTGGCGGTGGGCGACCAGCTTCACCTCCGGGTTCAGCGCGGCCAGGCGGGCGATGGCGGAATCCACCTTGCCCGTGCCGACGCTGTCGGTGCCGTGGATGATCTGCCGTTGCAGGTTGGTCAGGTCCACCGTGTCGAAGTCCGCCAGGTGCAACTCGCCGACCCCGGCCGCGGCCAGGTACAGCGCCACCGGCGCGCCAAGGCCGCCGAGACCGACGATCAGCACGCGGCTGTCCTTCAGGCGCAGCTGGCCCTCCACGTCGATCTGCGGCAGGAGGATCTGCCGGCTGTAACGCAGCAGTTCGTTGTCGCTCAGCATGTCCAGCGCCCCAGGCTGATGCGCTCGTGGCCGCCCAGGTCACGGCGGCTTTCCACGGCGCTGAAACCACGGGTGAGCAGCAGGTCGCGCACGGCGTCAGGCTGGTCGAAACCGTGTTCGAGCATCAGCCAGCCGCCGTTTTCGAGATGGCTGGGCGCCTGCTCGATGATCAGGCGGATGTCGTCCAGCCCGTCCTGCCCGGAGACCAGCGCGCTCGAGGGTTCGAAGCGCACATCGCCTTGCCTGAGGTGCGGGTCGGTGCTGGGAATGTACGGCGGGTTGCTGACGATCAGCGAGAAGCGCTCGCCGCCGAGCGCGGAGAACCAGTGGCTGGCCTGGAAGGCCACGTTGCCCAGACGCAGGCGTTCGCGGTTGCGCTCGGCCAGGGCCACGGCCTCGGGGATGCGATCGACACCCCGCACCTGCCAGCTCAGGCGTTCGCACGCCAGGGCAAGGGCGATGGCGCCGGTGCCGGTGCCGAGGTCGAGCACGCGGGCGGGCGACGCGGGCAGCAGCGCCAGGGCGGTTTCCACCAGCAGTTCGGTGTCCGGGCGCGGGATCAGGGTGTGCGGGGCGACTTCCAGGTCCAGGCTCCAGAAGCCCTGGCGGCCGAGGATGTAGGCCACCGGCTCGCCGGCCACGCGGCGGGCCAGGTAGCGGTCGTAGAGGTCGTGGGCCTCGCGGCTGACCACGCGCTCGGGCCAGGTACGCAGGAAGCTGCGGTGTTTGCCCAGGGCGGCGGCGAGCAACAGCTCGGCATCCAGGCGCGCGCTGGGCGAGTCCGGCAGTTGCGCCTCGTTGAGCAGGGTCATGATGGTTGCCATGGTCTGTCGCTCTCTCAGTCGCCCGCGCTCAATCGCCCAGTGCGGCCAACTGGTCGGCCTGGAATTCCTGCAGGAGCGGCTCGATGACCTGCTCCACCGCGCCTTCCATCACTTCACCCAGGGAATACAGGGTGAGGTTGATGCGGTGGTCGGTCACCCGGCCCTGGGGGAAATTGTAGGTGCGGATGCGCTCGGAGCGGTCGCCCGAGCCGACCAGCAGCTTGCGCGTGCTGGCGATCGCCTGCTGGGCGGCGGCCTGCTGCTGGTCGTTGAGCTTGGCCGCCAGCCAGGCCATGGCCTTGGCGCGGTTCTTGTGCTGCGAGCGCTCTTCCTGGCACTCCACCACGATGCCCGACGGGATGTGGGTGATGCGCACGGCCGAGTCGGTCTTGTTCACGTGCTGGCCGCCGGCGCCGGAGGAGCGGTAGGTGTCCACGCGCAGGTCGGCCGGGTTGATCTCGATGGCCGCCTGTTCGTCCGGCTCGGGCAACACCGCCACGGTGCACGCGGAGGTGTGGATGCGGCCCTGGGACTCGGTGGCCGGCACGCGCTGCACGCGGTGCGCGCCGGACTCGAACTTGAGCTTGGCGTAGACGTTCTCGCCCTCGACGCGGGCGATCACCTCTTTATAGCCGCCGTGCTCGCCTTCGTTCTCGGACATGATCTCGACGCGCCAGCCCTGCTTCTCGGCGTAGCGCGAATACATGCGGAACAGGTCGCCGGAGAAGATCGCGGCCTCGTCGCCGCCGGTGCCCGCGCGGATTTCCAGAAAGACGTTGCGGCCGTCGTTGGGGTCCTTGGGCAGCAGCATGCGCTGCAGGCGATCCTCCAGGCCGACCAGCGCGGTCTTGGCCTGCTCGACCTCCTCCTCGGCCATCTCGCGCAGGTCCGGGTCGCTGTCCTTGAGCAGCGCCTGGGCGCCTTCGAGGTCGGACTGCACCTTGCGGAATTCGCGGAAGGCGAGGATGACCGGCTCCACTTCCGCGTATTCGCGGGAGTAGGCGCGGAACTTGGTCTGGTCGCTGATCACCTCGGCGTCGCCCAACAGAGCGGTCAGCTCTTCATAGCGGTCGCTGAGGATATCCAGCTTTTTCAGGAGGGACGCTTTCATCGCTTGTCAGTGCCCTCCTCGAGGGCGAACAGTTCCTGCGCGACGGCCAGCGCATCGATGCGGCCCTCGGCGGAGAGTTTCTTCATCTGCACGCTGGGCGCATGCAGCAATTTGTTGGTCAGGCCGCGGCTGAGCTGGGCGATGACCTCCATCGGGTCGGCGCCGTTGGCCAGCAGGCGCTGGGCCTTCTGGGTCTCTTCGTCGCGCAGGCGCTCAGCTTGCTGGCGATAGGCGCGCAATACATCGACGGCCGCCAGCTCGCGCAGGCGCAGCATGAATTCGTGAACGCCGTCGCCGACCAGCTCCTCGGCGGCCTGGGCGGCGCCCTGGCGGCTCTTGAGGTTCTCGGCGACCACTTCGTGGAGGTCGTCCACGCTGTAGAGGTAGACGTCTTCTAGCTCGCCCACTTCCGGCTCGATGTCGCGCGGCACGGCGATGTCCACCATGAACATCGGCTTGTGCCGGCGCTGCTTCAGCGCGCGCTCCACCGCGCCCTTGCCGAGGATCGGCAACTGGCTGGCGGTGGAACTGATGACGATGTCGCTGTTGACCAGTTCGTCGGGCATGTCCGCCAGCAGGATGGCGCGGGCGCCGAACTGCTCGGCCAGCTGGCTGGCGCGCTCCAGGGTGCGGTTGGCCACCACGATGCGCTTCACGCCCTGCTCGTGCAGGTGGCGGGCGACCAGGGTGATGGTCTCGCCGGCGCCGATCAGCAGGGCCTGGCTGCGGCTCAGGTCGCTGAAGATCTGCCGGGCCAGGCTCACCGCGGCGAAGGCGACCGACACCGGGTTCTCGCCGATGGCGGTGTCGGTACGCACGGTCTTGGCGGTGCTGAAGGTGGCTTGGAACAGGCGCCCCAGCATCGGCCCGACGGTGCCGGCCTCGCGGGCCACGGCGTAGGCGGACTTCATCTGCCCGAGGATCTGCGGCTCGCCCAGCACCATGGAGTCCAGCCCCGCGGCGACGCGCATCATGTGGCGCACGGCGTCTTCGTCCTGGTGCACGTAGGCACAGGCGCGCAGGTCGTCGATCCCCAGGTTGTGGTAATCGGCCAGCCAGGCCAGCACGTCGCCGGCGTCCGGATGCTCGATCTCCAGGTAGAGTTCGCTGCGGTTGCAGGTGGAGAGGATCGCGGCTTCACGGCTGGAAGTCAGCCTGCACAGCAGCTGCAGGGCCTCGACCATCTGCTCGGGAGTAAAGGCCACGCGCTCGCGGACGGCCACGGACGCGGTCTTGTGGTTGATGCCGAGGGCAATGAAGGCCATGCAGAATCGCTGAGCTGATCGGAAAGCCCGCAATTGTCCTACTTAGCCTTGTGAAGGACAACCACCCGCGACGGATCGCACACTGCAAATCGTATACACGCCCGCAAGCGGCGCTTGCCCATGGGATTGGCACTTTCCTTATGTCATGATGGTCCCATTTCGCAGGTCAGGCCCTCGTCCTTCCTCTATGAACAAGTCTCTTGCGCTGCTGACTGCTCTGCTGCTGCTCGGCGGCTGCCAGTCTCTTACACAGAAAAATTCCGACAGTGCTTCCGCGGAGAAGGACAAGGCCGCGGCTGCACAGAAGAACCAGAAGTACGGCTCCTTCAGCGAAGACACGATGTTCTCGCTGCTGACGGCCGAACTCGCCGGCCAGCGCAACCGGTTCGACATCGCCCTTGCCAACTACGTCGAGCAGGCCAAGGAAACCCGCGATCCGGGCGTCGCCGAGCGCGCCTTCCGCATCGCCGAGTACCTGGGCGCCGACCAGGAAGCCCTGGATACCTCGCTGATCTGGGCCAAGGCCGCGCCGGACAACCTCGACGCCCAGCGCGCCGCCGCCATCCAGCTGGCGCGCACCGGGCAGTACGACGAATCCATGGTGTACATGGAGAAAGTCCTCAACGGCCAGGGCGACACCCACTTCGACTTCCTCGCCCTGTCCGCCGCCGAAACCGACCCGGACACCCGCGCGGGCCTCTTGCAGAGCTTCGACCGCCTGCTGAAGAAATACCCGGACAACGGCCAGCTGCTGTTCGGCAAGGCCCTGCTGCTGCAACAGGACGGCCGCCCGCAGGAAGCCCTGCACCTGCTCGAAGACAATGCCGCCAGCAAGCACGACGTCGCCCCGCTGCTGCTGCGCGCGCGCCTGCTGCAGAGCATGAAGCGCAGCGACGAAGCGCTGCCGCTGCTCAAGACCGGCATCAAGGAACACCCGGACGACAAGCGCGTCCACCTCGCCTACGCCCGCCTGCTGGTGGAGCAGAACCGCCTGGACGATGCCAAGGCCGAGTTCTCCGCGCTGGTCGAGCAATTCCCCGATGACGACGACCTGCGCTTCTCCCTGGCGCTGGTCTGCCTCGAAGCCCAGGCCTGGGACGAAGCCAAGGTCTACCTGCAGGAGCTGGTCGAGCGCGACAGCCACGTCGACTCCGCCCACTTCAACCTGGGGCGCCTGGCCGAGGAGCAGAAGGACCCGGAAACCGCCCTCAAGGAATACGCCCTGGTCGGCCCGGGCAACGATTTCCTCCCGGCCCAGCTGCGCGCCACCGAGATCCTGCTGGACCAGAAGCGCTACGACGACACCTCACGCCGCCTCGCCGAAACCCGCGAGCGCCAGCCCGACTACGCCATCCAGTTGTACCTGATCGAAGCCGAAGGCCTGTCCAACCGCGACCAGGTGGACCGCGCCTGGAACGTGATCCAGCAGGGCCTCAAGCAGTTCCCGGATGACCTCAACCTGCTCTACACCCGCTCCATGCTCGCCGAGAAGCGCAACGACCTGGCGCAGATGGAGCAGGACCTGCGGCTGATCATCCAGCGCGAGCCGGATAATGCCATGGCGCTCAATGCGCTGGGCTACACCCTCGCCGACCGCACCACGCGCTACAGCGAAGCCCGCGACCTGATCCAGAAAGCCCACTCGCTGAACCCGGACGACCCGGCCATCCTCGACAGCCTCGGCTGGGTGAATTACCGCCTGGGCAACCTCAGCGAAGCGGAAACCTACCTGCGCAAGGCGCTAGAGCGCTTCCCCGATCACGAAGTGGCCGCGCACCTGGGCGAAGTGCTCTGGGCCCAGGGCAAGCAGAGCGAAGCCCGCAAGGTCTGGGCCACCGCCCTGCAAAGCCAGCCCGACAGCGCCGTCCTGCGCGACACCATGCTGCGCCTGACCGGCTCCGGAACCCTCTGATTTATGCGTTTACGTCACCTGATCGGCGCCGCCGCGCTTGCCCTGCTCGCCGGCTGCTCCAGCTTCGGCACCCACGAAGCCCTGGAAGGCCAGGGCAACGCCAGCGCCTGGAATGCCCACAAGGCGCGCATCGCCACCCTCGACGGCTGGCAGATCGACGGCAAGGTCGGCATCCGCGCGCCCAAGGATTCGGGCAGCGGCACCCTGTTCTGGCTGCAACGCCAGGACTACTACGATATCCGCCTGTCCGGCCCGCTGGGCCGCGGCGCCGCGCGCCTGACCGGGCGTGAAGGCGCGGTGACCCTGGAAGTGGCAGGGCAAGGCCGCTATGAAGCCGCCTCCCCCGAAGAACTGCTGGAGCAACAGATGGGCTGGCGCCTGCCGGTATCCCACCTGCTCTGGTGGATTCGCGGCCTGCCAGCGCCCGACAGCAAGAGCCGCCTGACCCTGGACAGCGACAGCCGCCTGGCCAAGCTGCAACAGGACGGCTGGGACGTGGAGTACACCCGCTACAGCGAGCAGGACGGCTACTGGCTGCCCGAGCGCCTGAAGCTGCACGGCCAGGACCTGGACGTCACCCTGGTGGTGAAATCCTGGCAGCCGCGGCAATTGGGCGCAGGCCAGGCGAGCCAGCAGTGACATGCAAGACCGCCTGACCCTGCCGGCACCGGCCAAGCTCAACCTGTTCCTGCACATCACCGGCCGCCGCGCCGACGGCTACCACGAACTGCAGACCCTCTTCCAATTCCTCGACCACGGCGACGAGCTGCAATTCGCCGTGCGCGAGGACGGCGATATCCGCCTGAACACCGAGATCGATGGCGTTCCCCACGACAGCAACCTGATCGTCAAGGCCGCCCGCCGCCTGCAGGAGCAATCCGGCTGCCGACTCGGCGCCGACATCTGGCTGGACAAGCGCCTGCCCATGGGCGGTGGCATCGGCGGCGGCAGCTCCGATGCGGCCACCACCCTGCTCGCGCTCAATCACCTGTGGCAGCTGAACTGGGACGAAGACCGCCTCGCCGCGCTGGGCCTGACCCTCGGCGCCGACGTACCGGTGTTCGTGCGCGGCCGTGCGGCGTTTGCCGAGGGCGTCGGCGAGCAGCTCACGCCGGTGGAGCTGGAGGAGCCCTGGTTCCTCGTCGTTGTGCCGCAAGTCTTTGTCAGCACAGCAGAAGTTTTCTCCGATCCCGAGTTGACACGCGATACTCCGCCCATTAAAGTTCGCAGCCTTCTCGGGGTGGACGGTCATAACGACTGCCAGCCGGTCGTCGAGAAGCGTTACCCGGATGTACGTAACGCACTGATCCAGCTAGGTAAATTTACCCAAGCGAGATTGACCGGCACCGGAGCTTGTGTGTTTGGGAGCTTCCCAAACAAGGGCGATGCTGATAAAGTTCGCCGCCAACTTCCGGCCACTCTGCCGAGTTTTGTTGCCCAGGGCCGTAACATCTCGATGTTGCACCGAAAGCTGCAAAGCCTGGCCTGAGAAGAAAGCAATGTAATCGGTTGTACGATACAGGGGCGTCGCCAAGCGGTAAGGCAGCAGGTTTTGATCCTGCCATGCGTTGGTTCGAATCCAGCCGCCCCTGCCATTAACCCACCGGGTTATACGTACAGCGTCAACGAACACATTGCTCCGCAAGTTGTAAGCTACAGGGGCGTCGCCAAGCGGTAAGGCAGCAGGTTTTGATCCTGCCATGCGTTGGTTCGAATCCAGCCGCCCCTGCCATTTTCTTCTGGCTCAACCGGGCCTACCCTCAAGCCGACACAGGTACCGCAGCGTGTCCAAAATGATGGTTTTCACGGGGAACGCCAACCCCGATCTGGCACGCCGTGTCGTACGGCAGCTGCACATCCCCCTCGGTGACGTTTCTGTCGGTAAATTCTCCGACGGCGAAATCAGCGTTGAGATCAACGAAAACGTTCGTGGTAAGGACGTCTTCCTGATCCAACCGACCTGCGCACCGACCAACGACAACCTGATGGAACTGGTGGTAATGGCCGATGCCTTCCGCCGCTCCTCGGCGACTCGTATCACGGCCGTCATCCCCTACTTCGGTTATGCCCGCCAGGATCGCCGCCCGCGTTCCGCCCGCGTGGCCATCAGCGCCAAAGTCGTTGCCGACATGCTGACCGTCGTAGGCGTCAACCGCGTTCTTACCGTTGACCTGCACGCCGACCAGATCCAGGGCTTCTTCGATATCCCCGTCGACAACATCTACGGCTCCCCCGTACTGGTCGACGACATCGAAGACCAGCGCTTCGAGAACCTGATGATCGTCTCCCCGGACATCGGTGGCGTGGTGCGCGCTCGCGCCGTCGCCAAGTCCCTGGGCGTGGACCTCGCCATCATCGACAAACGTCGTCCGAAGGCCAACCAGTCCGAAGTCATGCACATCATCGGTGATGTCGAAGGCCGTACCTGCGTACTGGTCGACGACATGGTCGATACCGCCGGCACCCTCGGCCACGCCGCCAAGGCTCTGAAAGAGCACGGCGCCGCCAAGGTCATCGCCTACTGCACCCACCCGGTGCTGTCGGGCCGCGCCATCGAGAACATCGAGAATTCCGTACTGGACGAGCTGGTGGTGACCAACACCATCCCGCTGTCCGCTGCTGCACAAGCCTGTGGCCGTATCCGCCAGCTGGACATCGCGCCGGTTGTCGCGGAAGCCATGCGCCGCATCAGCAATGAAGAATCGATCAGCGCCATGTTCCGCTAAGGCGGAACAGCGCTGACGTAAAGCGCCCCGTCATGTCGATGGGGCATTAGCAAAATCGCCCGAACGCTGGTCGCAAGCGTCCGGGCGATCTTGTCATTTTGGAGAGTGTGAAATGGTTGATTTTGTACTGAATGCTCAAGAGCGTTCCGACCTGGGGAAAGGTGCGAGCCGCCGCCTGCGTCGTAACGCCGGCCTGATCCCGGCTGTGGTCTACGGTGGCGAGAAAGCCCCGCAATCCCTGACCCTGGAACTGCGTGAGATTTCCAAGCTGCTGGAAAACGAGGCTGCCTTCAGCCACGTGATCACCCTGAACGTCGGTTCCGCCAAGGAAACCGTTCTGATCAAGGCCCTGCAGCGTCACCCGTCCAAGGGTTTCGTCATGCACGCTGACTTCCAGCGCGTCGTTGCCGGCCAGAAACTGACCGCCCACGTACCGCTGCACTTCATCAACGAAGCCACCGCTGTTGGCGTCAAGGTTGGTGGCGGCGAGATCTCCCACGTGATCTCCGAAGTCGAAGTTTCCTGCCTGCCGAAAGACCTGCCGGAATTCATCGAAGTCGACCTGGCCAAAGTGGAACTGGGCCAGATCGTTCACCTGTCCGACCTGAAACTGCCCAAAGGCGTAGAGCTGGTGCAACTGGCCCACGGTAACGACCTGGCCGTCGCCAACATCCACGCTTCCCGCGTAGTGAAAGAAGAAGGTGAAGGCGAAGCTGCTGCCGAGTAATCGCGCGCACCATTGCCTTTAAGGAAGGGGCCCCCGTCGTGACTGCCGTACAACTGATCGTTGGCCTGGGAAATCCAGGCCCTGAATACGACCAGACCCGGCATAACGCGGGGGCCCTTTTCGTTGAGCGACTGGCGGACGCGCAACGCGCGAACCTGTCGCTGGACAAGAAATACTTCGGCCTGGTCGGCAAGTTCAGCCACAAGGGCCGCGATGTTCGTCTGCTCATCCCTACCACCTACATGAACCGCAGCGGCCAGGCCGTGGCGGCGCTCGCCGGATTCTTCCGCATTCCGGTCGAAGCCATCCTGGTGGCCCACGACGAACTCGACATGCCCCCCGGCGTCGCCAAGCTCAAGAAAGGCGGCGGGCACGGCGGGCACAACGGGCTACGCGATATCATCGCCCAGCTCGGCAACCAGAACGGTTTCCATCGCCTGCGGCTTGGCATCGGCCATCCGGGGCACAGCAGCCTGGTCTCCGGTTTCGTTCTCGGCCGCGCCCCGCGCGCCGAACAGGAACTGCTCGACACCAGCATCGACTCCGCCCTCGGCGTGCTGCCGGAAATGCTCGACGGGGACTGGACCCGCGCGATGCAGAAGCTGCACAGCCAGAAGGCCTGATCACACCTCTTTTCCGCCACTGGCGCGAGGGACCTAGCATGGGATTCAACTGCGGCATCGTCGGCCTGCCCAACGTCGGCAAGTCCACCCTGTTCAACGCCCTGACCAAATCCGGCATCGCGGCGGAAAACTTCCCCTTCTGCACCATCGAGCCGAACAGCGGCATCGTCCCGATGCCCGACGCCCGCCTCGATGCGCTGGCCGAGATCGTCAAGCCCGAGCGCGTGATCCCGACCACGATGGAATTCGTCGACATCGCCGGCCTGGTAGCCGGCGCCTCCAAGGGTGAAGGCCTGGGCAACAAGTTCCTCGCCAACATCCGCGAGACCGACGCCATCGCCCACGTCGTGCGCTGCTTCGAAGACGAGAACGTCATCCACGTCTCCAACAGCGTCGACCCCAAGCGCGACATCGAGATCATCGACCTCGAACTGATCTTCGCCGACCTCGACAGCTGCGAGAAGCAACTGCAGAAGGTCGCGCGCAACGCCAAGGGCGGCGACAAGGACGCCCTGGTGCAGAAAGCCCTGCTGGAAAAGCTCATCCCCCACTTCACCGAGGGCAGGCCCGCCCGCTCGCTGATGAAGAACATGGGCGATGACGAGAAGCGCGTTATCCGCGGCTTCCACCTGCTCACCAGCAAGCCGGTCATGTACATCGCCAACGTCGCCGAAGACGGCTTCGAGAACAACCCGCACCTGGACGTCGTCCGCGCCATCGCCGAAGAAGAAGGCGCCATGGTCGTACCGGTGTGCAACAAGATCGAAGCCGAGATCGCCGAACTGGACGATGGCGAAGAGAAGGACATGTTCCTCGAATCCCTCGGCCTCGAAGAGCCCGGCCTCAACCGCGTGATCCGCGCCGGCTACGAACTGCTGCACCTGCAGACCTACTTCACCGCCGGCGTGAAGGAAGTCCGCGCCTGGACCGTCCGCGTCGGCGCCACCGCCCCGCAGGCCGCCGCCGTGATCCACACCGACTTCGAAAAAGGCTTCATCCGCGCCGAAGTCGTCGCCTACGACGACTTCATCCAGTTCAAGGGCGAACAGGGCGCGAAAGAAGCCGGCAAATGGCGCCTGGAAGGCAAGGACTACATCGTCAAGGACGGCGACGTGATGCACTTCCGCTTCAACGTCTAAGCGCCAGCGATACCCGAAAAGCCCCGGCCACCCGCCGGGGCTTTTTTATAGGGGCGCCCTACCCCGCCGCTCATCGCGAAAATCCCGCCCGACCGGCTAAACGATTGATAGATCAGAAAAATATTCAAGAAAAGGGGTTGACACCCCCCCTCGATCTGCGGAAAATGCGCGCCACTCGGCTACATAGCTCAGTCGGTTAGAGCGCAGCATTCATAATGCTGATGTCCCAGGTTCAAGTCCCGGTGTAGCCACCATACAAAACAAAGGGTTAGCGAAAGCTAGCCCTTTGTGCTTTCTGGGGTAGTGACTACGAAGTGACTACACCCTGTCTACCTCTCTGATCAGACACCCGCTTTCTTACGCCAGCTGTAGAACTCCGCGATAGCGCTCTCGATTTCCTGTAGCTCGCCCATAAGCTCCTCGATTGAGTAAAACACTTCTTTTCCGGGACGTTCACCTGGGAGTGGCCCACTAACATTCACGACTTTGTTTATCGAATGAATCACAGCCCAACGACCGTGGATAAAACGATTTCGCTTGATCCGAACGGACTTGAATCGACGTAACCACTGATCAAAGGGTTGCTTCCACTTACTTTGCGGTTTCTCCACGAATTTTTTCGCTACTGCTTTCGATAAGGCATCTAATCTGTCCTGAAGACGCATCCCATCGACTCGAGGAGCGTCTTGGGGAGACAGATTGCGAAGGCATAGACCAAGGTTCATCTCAAAGCACGAGAACATAAGAACCATCTTGCCTATGATCAACGCCGCCGCATCCTCTAACGGCTCCTCAGTATCTTGCAAACTAACCCCACCTGCAGATTTAAAACGGGTATGAATACGGCTGCCCAGACCGGGCTGCTTTCCGCTCTCAGAAAGCTCTTCTACTACGGTTTCGCTATTGTCGTCTGACATAATTATTCTATGCCGAACATCAGGAAAGTGAGGATGGCCACCAGTGACGGTTTAGAGACACGTGACTGGGAAATGATAGGGAAGCTCGCCCCCACTGTCGCCTATCGGTTCGGAGCAAGCTGTGATGCGTCTCTAGTTAGGAAGGGGCCTCTACGAGCTTTAGACACTCTAGTGTAGCTGCCCCTCTGTCTTAGAAACTCTACTAGCTGTGGAACTAGCGATAGCTGCACAGCGCTGCTGTGCCGACACTCCTGATATGCTTATGGCACTCATGAGCGAAAACGAGCAGCGAGCTCTTCGTTTACTGACCTACGGTCGCTTTTCAATTTGTTTCCCGCTTGGGCTTCCCCCGCGACTTCCTGCCCTTAGGCAGGTAAAAAAAGCGTGGCAAAAACCGTCCTAGCTTCTGCAGCCACGGCGATATTACCGTGTAATAGGCGGATATTTCCGTCCATTACCCACACATAGATCTTCATTGGCACTATCGAATTGCCTTGTTAGGAAATTACATTTATAAATCACTCAAATTCGAAAAGTAACGCCCTTACACAAAACCAAAGCCCAGCACCGCTGGGCTTTTTTATTTCGTCCCCGGCCCATTCCCTATTAGCACCAAAGATTCATATTTCCGAACTTCGAGAGTTAGCATTGGCTCAAATTTATCGAGGGAACCCCATGAAAACAACCAAAAAAACAAGCTCTGAAAAATCAAGAATCGCTCAAAAGAAAATACAAAGCCAAAGCTCTAAACCTCTAAAAACCCTGACATTAGCAGGAGTGCTATTCACATCCCCAGTAGTTATTGGCCAACCAATATATTGGGAAGCCCCAAGATCCGCTATCGGGGGTAGGATCTTCGAATCACAACAAAGTGCTTGCGATGCTTTGGATGAAGCTATCAACTACCCTGAAGGTGACATAAAAACACTAACGCCTCCTTCGTTACCTGAACGTGCCAATTGGAGTTGCACTATCTCCGCCGCGAGTGGAAGAGGATCCATTTCAACTTGGCTCTGGGAGAAGTCCTATGATTGCGCCGGTGCAACTACATATGATCCTTTCGCGCATCAATGTGTCTATGCCACCCAGAATGGAAAACCAGAAATTGATATCTGCCCAGGACCAACGGTAGGAAACCCTATAAACCTGCTAAGCACTAACAAGGTTGAGCAGGAGTTCGATCTTAGGAAGAGAGCATCAAACGGATTAGAGTTCTATAGAACATACAACAGCACCGATGGAGTTTGGCGCCACAACTTTGCAACACGACTCGAGTTCTACTCCGATCATATCTCTGTAGTACATAGTGATGGCAGAGGCTCATTCTTTCAACTCAGTACTCCATACAGCCCACTTTCTGCCACTGAGACTGGGAGGCTGACAAAAACCCAAGATGGGTGGATGGTTACCAATAACAACGGAAATAAATTTGAATTCAACGACTTGGGGCAAATCACTTCTATCTCTGACGCCTCCAACTACACCGTAAGCTTTGCCAGAATCGGAAAGCTAACAACAGCAACCAGCGCGAACGGTGATCAACTTGAGTTCTCCGACGATCCCTTGGGGCAGCCACTGGCAATGACAGCCAATGGCACCACATTCAGCTACATATACGATGGAAACCAAAGACTCAAAACTGTCACCTCAACGCGAAGCGGCCTTACTACTAGCCACAGCTATCTCTATGAGCACACATCGCGACTGCGTTTGCTTACGGGACTAGTTGATGAAAACGGAGCCAGATTCGCCAGCTGGACTTACGATGTCTACGGCAAACCCATCGCTAGCGAACATGCTGATGGCACAGAGAAAACCAGCATTGTCTATAACGCTGATGGATCCGCAGTAGTAACCAACGCCTATGGAAAGAAAACCACCTACACATTTCAAGGTGCGACTGGGAGCAGGCGTATTACCTCGGTACAAGGCCAGCCATCTGCAAACTGCCCATATAGCAATTCCAGCTTCACCTACGACAGCAAAGGCTTGTTAAAAACGCTCACCGATGCCAAAGGTCACCTCAGCACCTACGACTACAACGACCGTGGCCTCGAAACCAGCCGCACCGAAGCCTCCGGCACTCCCCAGGCGCGCTCCGTACTCACCGAGTGGCACCCAACGCTGTTCTTAAAAACCAAGGTCACTGAACCCGACCGAATCACTACCTACCAGTACGACGCCCAAGGCCGTCAGACCGGCCAGATCGTCACTCCTCGCTAAATACCAAGGAAGTCATCATGCAGGTACATCCCATGTGCTGGCAGGGCGCGCTCGCCATTGCCAGCGGCATCGCTATGTCCGCGACAGTGGCAGAGCGCAGCTGGAACTATGCGTACACCGCCCAGCGACTGATTGAAATCGCCGACGGCCCTCGTACCGACGTGCAGGACGTCACCCATTACAGCTACGACGCCAAGGGCAATCTCACCCAGATCACCAATGCCCTGCCCCGGCTGGGCAGTTTCGACGATCACAGCACACCCGGCTTCCTCACCAACGCCATTAGTTTGGGTGCCATGTTTGGCCGGGACAGCATTCAGATTGAAACCGCGTATACATCGATGCCTTATGACCTTCACTAGAAACAGGGACGTTCAATGCGCAAAGCATCCTATGCAGTAGTAGCACTTGCCGTGCTCTACTCCCTCTCCGTACCGGCAGCTCAGACTCCTGGTTGGATATATGCAACATCCATCGTCAGCTTTTCTCCAGGTCCAAATACCACTGGTGAATACGCAAACCCCGCCAACGCACTGGGAGCTCCTGATTACAAGGTTGGCGGCGCACCTGAATACGTGTCACTCGGCAATGGCGGGACGCTTATCCTGAAGCTGGCTGAACCTGGTATTGCAGCATCTGGGGAGGCTTTTCCAGACATTAGGGTCGTTGAGATCGGCGAGCAGGGAGAACCCGTCGACGTTTACATCAGCCAGAACGGTGCTGATTGGATTCTCGTGGGGTCGACCATTTCCACCAACAGCCTCGATATCGACAAGCCCACCAATGCCAACACCGAGACTTACTACAAGTATGTGAAGCTTATCGATCTGCCACCAGTACAAAGCGGAGCACCCTATGCCGGCGCGGACATCGACGCAGTTGTGGCCATACCCAGAACAGGTATGGAGCAGAAAGGTCCGCCTTCCAATTCCTGCTCTACACCGGGTCAATTGGAGCCCGAATCCTATGCAGGGAACCCGGTTAACTTCTCCATCGGTAACAAATCCCAAAGAGAAGTGGACTACACATTCCCCCATGGATCTCTCCAGTTTGCGCGCACATACAACAGCTTGGATGGGCTATGGAGGCATAATCACTCCACCTACCTTAGCTTTGCCCAGAACGATGTACGTCTTACGATGGCAGACGGGCGCGAACTGTTCTTTTCCGTCAGTGGCAGCATAGTTACTTCTGCTTCAAAGGATCTTGGTGTATTGACGAAGAGCGGAACAGGCTGGGAGTTTCTCTCAACCAGCAATGAACGTTTTACCTTCAACAGCACCGGCCGGCTGACCAAATGGTCTACACCTCAAGGGGCCATCCAGCAATTGGCTTATTCGGGAACGAAAGTCACAGTTACCGACAACCTCGGGAACACCCTTTCGTTCACGGAGGATGCGGCACATCAGCCTCTGACGCTCACCGCTTCTGGCGTAATGTTCACCTACACATATGATTCTGAAAAGCGCTTGCTATCTGTTACCCGAAGCGCGTCGGGAAAAAGCAGCCAGCGCATATATCACTACGAGTACACCAACAACAATGCATTGCTGAGTGGTATCACAGATGAGCGTGGCGTGAGGTTTTCGACCTGGGGCTACGATGACCAGGGGCGCCCGACTTCCAGCGAGCATACAAACGGCGCTGACCGGGTGACGATAAAGTATGACAACGATGGCTCTGTGGCGGTGACCAATGAATTTGGCAGGGTCACGAAGTACAGCATTCAGACCATCAGGGGAGTGAGGCTCATCTCCTCTATCGACGGCGAGCCCACGCCCAACTGCCCCAATAGCAATTCCACATTTACGTACGATGCCCGAGGCCTGCTAAAGACGAGAACCGACGCCAAGGGAAACCTCACTACATACGACTATAACGACCGCGGCCTAGAAACCAGTCGCACCGAAGCCTCCGGCACCCCTCAGGCTCGCACCGTCACCACCGAGTGGCACCCAACGCTGTTCCTGAAAACCAAAGTCACCGAACCCGATCGCATCACCACCTACCAGTGCGACGCCCAAGGCCGACAGACCGGCCAGATCGTCACCCCCCGCTAAATACCAAGGAAGTCATCATGCAGGTACATCCCATGTACAGGCTGGGCGCGCTCGCCCTTGCCTGCGGCATCGCTATGTCCGCGACAGCGGCAGAACGTAGCTGGAACTACACCTACACCGCCCAGGGACTGATCGAAACTGCCGACGGCCCACGCACCGACGTGCAGGACGTCACCCATTACACCTACGACGCCAAGGGCAACCTCACCAAGGTCACCAACGCTCTGGGTCAGGAAACCCTGCTGGGCAATTACGATGATCGTGGCAACCCCGGCACCATTACCGATGCCAACGGTGTGGTCAGCACCCTCACCTACAGCGGCGTCGATCCCAAGCTGGCGAGCATCACCACCGCCGGCAGCACCACCAGCTTCGAGCACGACGCGGTGGGGCAACTGACCAAGATCACCCGAGCTGACGGTAGCTGGCTGCAATACACCTACGACCCGGCGCGTCGACTGACCGCGATCACTAACAACCTTGGCGAGCGTGTGGAGTACGAAGTCGACGTGGCCGGCAAGCGCACTGCGCAGCGCCTGAAAGACGCCACTGGCACGCTGAAGCAGCAACAAAGCTGGGTCTACGACGAACTGGGCCGCCTGCTGCGTTCGGTCGGCGCAGGCGCGCAAACCGATCACTACCAGTACGACCTGAACGACAACCCCACTGGCCATACCAACCCACGCCAGTTCAGCAACTCCAGCAGCTTCGACGCCCTGGATCGACTGGTTAGCCAGACCGATGCCCTGAATGGCGTCACCCAACTGGGCTATGACGCTCAGGACAACCTGACCAAGGTGCAGGATCCGCGCGGCGTCACCACGCGCTACGAATATGACGGCCTGGGCAACCTGACCAAGCTGATCAGCCCGGACAGCGGTACCAGCACCTTCGAGTACGATTCCGCCGGCAACGTCACCCAGCAGACAGATGCCCGTGGAGTAGTCGTCACTTTCAGCTATGACGCGCTAAACCGACTGACTGCCCGTCACTATCCGGCCACACCGGCACTGGACGCCAGCTACAGCTATGACGCCACGGCGGGTGGCAACGTCGGCATCGGCCGCTTGACCGCTATCCAGGACGGTAGCGGCACCCTCGCCTACCGCTACGACGCTCGCGGCAACCTGATCGAGCAAGCTCGCAACCTGAGCATCAACGGCCAGACGCTGGCAGACACCGTGACCTTCCAGTACGACGCCGCTGACCAACTGATGGGCATCGGATACCCGGGCGCCGTGCAAGTAGGTTATCCACGCAACGCGGGCGGACAAGTCGCCAGCGTGACCCTTGCCCTCGATGGCGGCAGTGCCACCAATGTGGCCAGCGGCATCAGCTACCTGCCCTTCGGACCACTACAACAACTGACGTGGGCCAATGGCATCCAGCTCAACCGCCAATATGACCAGGACTACCAACTCACTCGCCAGGACGTCGGCATTTGGCGTAACGACTACCAGCGTGACGCCAATGGCAACATCACTGAAATGGCCACCAACATCTGGGGCACGCTGAGCTTCGGCTATGACGCGCTAGACCGCCTGACCAGTGAGAACGCTGCCAGCAAGCAAGGTAGCTACAGCTACGATGGGGTAGGCAACCGCACGCAGCGCCAGATCACCGAGAACGGCGCAACAGCGGCCACCACCTATCAGTACGCCAGCGATAGCAACCGTTTGACCGCCATCGATGGTCAGACCGTCAGCACCGATGCCGCGGGCAATCTGACTCAGGACCGTTCCAGCCGACTGCTCGGCTACGATGCCCAGAACCGCTTGGCAACAGTGAAGCTTAACGGCCAGCAGGTGGCAGAGTATCGCTACAACAGCCTCGGCCAGCGCGTGGCCAAGCTCACCGGACAGGGCTTCACCACATACCTGTACGGACCGGACGGCCAACTGCTGGCAGAGACTGACTACAGCAGCGCGGGCGCTCAGCAGCGCAACCAGGCTTACCTGTGGCTGGATAACATGCCACTGGCAAGTGTGGAAAAGCAGGGCAATGGCACACCACGCGTGATCTACCTGCACAGCGACCACCTGAACACACCGCGGCTGGCAACCTCAGGGACTCGGGATCTGGTGTGGCAGTGGCAGTCGGATGCCTTCGGCAATGGAGCACCAAATCAGGATCCGCAAGGAACTGGGCAGCAGACAGTGCTCAATCTACGTTTTCCGGGACAATATTTCGACTTGGAGAGCGGATTGCACTATAACTACCTTCGAAATTATGACCCGCAGACAGGGCGCTATGTCGAAAGTGACCCGCTTGGTTTGGAGTACAAACCGCTTGATCCAGGAATTGAGCTAGCCGAAGAGCTTGGATTGGTAAATCACTCATCGCAAGCTGAGTACATGAACAAGCTTTATCACTATACAGAAAACAACCCCATCAATTTTTACGACATTGACGGGCTTGCACGAGACAAATATCAAAAGCCTGAGAATCCAAACAAAAGAAAAGGTGCAGATGAAAGACAAAAATCTGGGGAGCGTGAGCGAAATGTCGGCCACCCTGAAGGCGAAGAGCACTCCCGGCGCCCCAAAGGCGGAATTAGGATGCGAATGCCAATCCCGTTCATGCTTAACCCGTGTCTAGTCATCCCGACTCTCTGCAACCCTAATTGGCCATATGGCGATAACCAGAACTGTTAGCAGGTAAAATATGACTGATCCGTTCGTAGAAATCCATGAGCTTTTGCGCAGCAAGAATTATGATGCAGCGCTAAACAGGATATACAATAAAAACACGCACTCCATAAGCGAAGAGTTCAAGAATGACGAGAACCACGCGTGGTACATAGTTGGAGATATCTTCTTTAAATCATCAAACCACGAGATGGCGATACACTCGTTCAAGAAGGCATTAGAAAGCCGGATTGATGATATTGAAGCCTACCGGGCCCTAGCCAATAGCTATTCCGCAATCGGAGCACCCGAGAAGTCATGCGACCAGCTCAAAATAGCGCTTCAATTCGCACCAAATGATCCAGCTCTTAATTACAACTTAGGGAATGCGCTCTTTGATATTGGGGACTACAAACAGGCCATAAAAGCTTACGAGAAGGTGCCCCAGGATCAAGGCGAGATTTACACTCTTGCCCAAAAGAATATAAAAACGTCAAAAGATCTAGCCTCCTAAAGCGGATCGGGGCGCTTCACCAACGCCCCTTTTCCCAACTGCCTGAAAGAATTTATCTGAGCAATTGGAGATAAGCGCATAGCTGACTCCAAATGCTCCGGCGACAAGTGCGCATACCGCATGGTCATCGTGATCGACGAGTGCCCCAGGATCCGCTGCAGCGTGAGGATGTCCCCTCCTCCCATCATGTAATGGCTCGCGAAGGTGTGGCGGAGGATGTGGGTCAACTGCCCCGGCGTATCGAATCCACAGCGCTCATACGCGCAACGGAAGGCGGCACGGCAGGACATGAACAGGCGGCCGGTTCCAGGCATGCCCACCTTGAACATCAGTTGCTCCAACTCGGCCGGGATCGGTACTGACCGACTCTGACGGTTTTTGGTCCGGTGGTAGTGGACCTTTCCCCCATGCACGGCCCCCCCCTTTTTCTTTTGCCTGCAAAAATCGACTTACTCAGCTGCGTCGATCAACTCGGGTGAATCATTCCTCGCGTCATTCACCCGCAACGACACCCGGTACCCGGCAAAGTCTTCCCGCGCGTGATGAATCAGGTCGCCCAGCGCTTCGCCGCGGGTGGCGCCGGATAGCCACTCCTCGAAGTTCTCCGACGCCAGCACCACGGGCATGCGGGAGTGGATGTGCTCGATGCTGGGCGCAGCGACCTTGGTCAGCAGGGCGCAGGTGAGGAGGGGGTCGCCGTTGGGGTTCATCCACAGGGACCAGAGGCAGGCGATGGCGATGATAGGGTCGGTGGGGCTGTGGATGAAGTACGGCGGGTGGACCTGGCGGCCGGCGAGGTTGCGTACGGTTTCCTGCTCGTTCCATTCGTACCAGCCCAGCGCTGGCATGAGGCAGCGAGTGCTGCGCAGGGCCTGGCGCCAGAGGGGTTTGCCGGCAGCCTCTTCGCTGCGGGCGTTGAAGGAGAAGCGTGGCGGGGTGGGCTCCTTCCACCAGGTGGGGATCAGGCCCCAGCGGGCGGGCAGTAGTTCGAGTTGGCCGCATTCGTCGTAGCGCAGGATGGGCACGGTCATGCTCGGCGCGACGTTGAAGCAGGGCTCCAGCCAGCGTGGCGGGGTGCGCGCGCCGATGTGCCAGTAGCGTTCGATGGCTGCCTCTTCGGGGCTGACGTAGCGTCCGCACATGTTGGGCACCTTGGGAGAAGGTGCTTTGAGCTTAGTTCGCCGGCATGCCTGGCGAATGTCAGTGCGGCAGGCGGGACTGGCCGATGTGCTTGGCGGCGGTATCGATAAGGAACCAGAGCGACAACGGCGCGCCGATGAACAGGAAAGGGATCATCAGGAACAGGCCATGGCCAACCCAGGCGGTAACGTCCGCGCCGCCGGCCAGGCAGTCATGCAGGTTTTTCGCTCCACCCTGGCAGCTGGCGTAAGCGTATCCCCAGGAACCCAATTGCCAGCCGATGCCGGTATAGGCTGCTGGCAGGACAGCGAGAAGGTAGCGCACCGGCCAAGCCAATTGCGATGCACGCCAGAACAGGAGGGCCGGAGGCACGAAGAGCGCCAAGGCCAGTATCAGCAGCTTCATGCCCGTGCGGTTCCGCGATGCGCACCAACGGTGCAGGCAATACACGCTGCGAAATAGCTCAGCAGGGCAATCAGTAGACTCTTTGCCCAGGCAAAGACAGCCATTTTTCTATCCAACTGGTCATTCAGCCCCTGGCTGCGGGGCTCATCCACCATACTGCGGGTCAACTCATAGATCTTTTCCTGAGCCTCGCAGCGGTATTCCTTGTAGATGCGCTTAATCTCGGTCGCATACTTCTGCCCCACCACAGTCTCGGCGAAGTCGTCCCGCATGTGGTCGCGAATAGCGCTGTTTACTCCCGTCAAGAAGGCCGTCATGTAATAAAGGCCAACGGCAATGAGAAGCTTCCGCCAAGAAGGCTTGAAGAAACGCAGGATCATCCTTGTCTCCATGCATTGAGGGTTGGCGCACGCTAACACACAGGCTGGCAGCGCTTCACGCTCTGCTGCTCAGTCCAACCGCTCCACCACACTCCGCCCGATCACCCGCGTGGTCTCGCTCCCGAAGTCCACCCTGCCCTCCTCCTGCAAGAAGGCATCCACCGCCCCATCGATCCGCTGCGCCAGCTCAGGCAATTGCCAGTGATGCCGCAGCAGCATGCCGGCGCTGAGGATGGCGGCGAGTGGGTTGGCGCGGCCGGTGCCGGCGATGTCAGGGGCGCTGCCGTGGACGGGTTCGGCCAGGGCGATGCCGTTGCCGAGGTTGAGCGAGGGCGCCAGGCCCAGGCCGCCGCCCCAGTGGCTGGCAAGGTCGGAGAGGATGTCGCCGAAGAGGTTGGTGGTGACGATGAGGTCGAAGGCTTCCGGGCGCTCGACCAGTTGCAGGGCAGCGACGTCCACCAGGCGTTCGTCGAGCACGTCGCTCCAGCCGTCCTCGGTGAGCAGATCGCGGCAGGTGTCGCGGAACAGGCCGCAGGTGAGCGGCAGGACGTTGGCCTTGTGCACCAGCGTGATGCGCCGGGCGCGGCGCAGGCGGGCGAGTTCGGCGGCGCCAGCGGCGAGGCGCTCACAGGCGGCGCGGCTGATCACCCGTTCGGCGATGGCGACGCCGTCGGCTTCCCAGTGTTCGCGGCCACTGTAGAGGCCTTCGCTGTTTTCCCTCAGGACCAGCAGGTCGACCCCGGCGCGCGGCGAAACCACCGGGCGCGAGCGGACGGGGCGCAGGTTGAGGTTCAGCGCCAGCGTCTGGCGCAGGCTGAGGATGGCGCTGCGGTAGCCTTCGACCTTGTGACTGGGCGATGAAACAGCGCCGAACAGGCCGGCACCGCAGGCGCGCAGGCGGTCGTAGGTGGATTGGGGAACGGAGGTGCCGAGGCGCTGGAAGCAGTCCCAGCCGGCGTCGGCTTCTTCCACCTGCAGGTCGGGGAGCAGACGTTGCAGCACCTCCACGGCAACCGGCACGACCTCGCGGCCGATGCCGTCACCGGGGATGACGCACAGGCGCCGGCTCAAGGCTGGCCGAGCGGGCGCAGGCGGTATTGCGGCGGCAGTTGGTCGAGGCCGCTGACGGTGACGTTGAGGTCCTTCCAGATGCCGTCCTTGATGCCGTAGATGCAGCCATGCACGGAGAGCTTCTGCCCGCGGTGCCAGGCGTTCTGGACGATGCTGGTGTGGCTGACGTTGGCGACCTGCTGGATGACGTTGAGCTCGCAGAGGCGGTCGACGCGCTCCTCTTCCTTCTCGAACTGGCCGAGGTGGTCGCGGTATTCGTAGGCGAGGTCGCGGATGGTGCGCAGCCAGCCGTCGATCAGGCCGAGCTGGGTGTGGTGCAGCGCGGCGCGCACGCCGCCGCAGCCGTAGTGGCCGGTGACGAGGATGTGCTTGACTTTGAGCACGTCGACGGCGAACTGGATGACCGACAGGCAGTTGAGGTCGGTGTGCAGCACGACGTTGGCGACGTTGCGGTGGACGAACAGCTCGCCGGGCAGCAGGCCGACGATCTGGTTGGACGGCACGCGCGCATCGGAGCAGCCGATCCACAGGTATTCGGGCGTTTGCTGGCGGGCCAGTTTGGCGAAGAAGTCGGGGTCTTCCTGCTTGATCGCTTCGGCCCAGCGGGCGTTGTTGTCGAACAGTTCCTGCAGCTCGCTCATGTCCGGCTCCTCATCATTTGGCTGGCGGCACCTTACGCAGCGCGGGCGTGACTGACAAGCCGCATCAGCGCACAGCGTTCAGCCGCCACCAGCGCGACGGACGCGGCGCCTGCTGCAGCGCCAGCTGGTGCCAGGCGTCGTGCCAGGCCTGGCCTTCGGCGGCCAGACGCGGCCAATCCAGCGTGCGCCGATCCAGGGCGCTGAGCAACTCGGTTTCCAGCCAGCCGTGACCGGCGCGCAGCGCATCGGCGAAACCGGGGTCGACCAGGGCGCGCTGGTGCACCGTCTCGAAGCGCCACCACAGGGAATCTTCCACAGCGTCGCTTTCGCGGCTGAGCAGCCCTTCGCCGGCGCGCTCCTCGAAGCCCAGCGGCTGGAAGATCGACAGGCACGGCGCGGAGGTGCCGGTGGCGGCCAGGCGCGGGGCGTCGCCGTCGAGCCGGGCGATGAGGCTGGCGGTGGTCTGCGAAGGGCGCCAGAAGCTGCCGGCGTGCAGGCAGATCTGCCGGTTGTCGTGCAAGTGGAAGCGGTGCCCGCGGTGGCCATGGCTGCGCAGTGCGACCACCAGCGCCAGCCAGTCGACCTGGGCCGGGCAGTGGGCGAGAAAGTCTTCGTTGAGCTGGCGGCGCTGGTGCGCACCGGCGATCCACGGCAGCACGCGGCCATCGAACGCGCGGGCGAAGTGGAAGTCGCCGCGGCCGTTCCAGCAGCCGAAGCGGCGCGCCTGGGTTTCCAGGTTGGGGCTGGCGAGGTCGTAGTCGTGGCCAAGGCTCAGGGCGTTGGAGATGGCCCAGCGTTCGACCTTCTTCGCCGCCCACAGGCGCCCGGCGGTCTCCAGCACCCAGGCTTCGTCGCGGTCGGCGATCAGGTAGCTGTTGTCGTAGCGCAGGCGTTTATTGCGGTAGCCGGCCGGGCCGCCCTGGCCATGGCGTTCCAGCAGTTCGGTGATCACCGCCAGGGCTTCGCGGGCGCTGCCGCCGCGCTCCAGGCCCAGGCGCAGCAGGTCCATGCCCAGCAGGGCTTCGCCGTCGCGCTCGGTCAGTCTGGTGAACACGGCTTCGTTGCCGATGGCCACGCCCTTGTCGTTGACGCCCATTTCCGCGCCCCACAGCCAGGCCGGCTGGCTGAGGATGACGCCGTGGCGATTGGCGGTCTGGGGGATCTCCAGGTAGCTGGTGCGCACCGTGGCCGCGCTGTCGCCGTGCACGGGCTCCAGGCGGATCAGGCGTTGCGCTTCGGCGGGCTCGCGGTCGCTGTTCTTGGCGAACCAGGTGGCCCCGCCGCTACGCAATACCAAGGTGTCGCACATAATCTTCCTCCCCGTGATCTTCCCGCGCGCCGAGCACTTCCCGCGCGGCGCGCTCCCCGGCCTCAACGGCCCCGTCGAAATAGCCCATCCAGCGCGTCGCCGTCTCGGTGCCGGCGAAGTGCAAGCGCCCGTAGGGTTCGCGCAGGCGCGCCGCGCCGCTGCTCCACAGTCCCGGCGGGAACAGCGCGGCATAGCAGCCCCGGGCGAATGGCTCCTCGGCCCAGGATTTGTCCACGTAGTCCACCGGCTGCAGCGCCTGTTCACCGAAGTAACGGGCGAAGCACTCCAGCACCTGGCCACGGCGGTCGCCGGCGGGCCGGGCGTTCCACTGCCGCGCTTCGTCGCCTTCGATGAAGCCCAGCAGCACGCCGCGCGCGGAACCGGGGACGCTGTTGTCGAAAGTCAGGCGCACCGGGCCGGCCTCGCTGGAGGCCTGGCCGGACAGGCCCTTGTCGCGCCAGAAGGGGGTGTCGTAGAGCGCCATGCACTTGATCACCGCGCCTTGCGGCAGGCGTTGCAGAAGCTGGTCGCGCCAGCTGGGCAGCAGCGGTTCCTGGGTGATGCGCAGCAGCTGGGTGGGCGGGATGGCGAAGATGACGTGGCTGGCCCGATGCGTGCCGCGGTCGGTCACCAGTTCGACGCGGCTGCCGTCCTGGCGCACGGCGCGCACCGGTTCGCCGGTGTGGACTTCGCCGATGCGTTCGGCCAGCACTTCGCTGATCCGCTGCGAGCCACCGAGGATGCGGTCCTGCTGGGCGCCACCGTCGACGCCGAGCACGGTGTCGAGGTTGGTGCCGCCATGGATGTAGAAGAGGACGTGGAGGAACGAGAGGTCATGGGGGCTGGCAGCGAACACGGCGCCGCACATCAGCTCGAAGACCTTGCGCCCGGTGGCGGTGCGCACGTTACGCCGCAGCCATTCGGCGAAGGTGAGGCTGTCCCACTGCGGTGCCTTGGGGTGCAGGCTGGGGTCGCCCAGGGGGATTTCCCGCGCCATGCGGTCCAGGCGGACGTGCGCCTGAAGGACATCGAGCAGGACGTGCGGAGGAAACTTCGGAATAGTGCCGCGATAGGGCCTGAGCCGGCCTCCGAACAGGGTGAGATTGTCGCCCTGGTTCCATTGCGGATAGGTCGACAGACCCAGTTCCGCCAGCAGGGAAAGAATGCGCTCCTGGGTCGGGCCGACCCACTGGCCGCCCACCTCGACCACTTCACCGCTGGCAAAGCGATGGTTGAGGGTACGCCCACCGACGCGCTTGTTGGCCTCGATCACTTTCACCCGTTGCCCGGCTTGCGCCAGACGCCAGGCCGCGGTCAGCCCCGAAATACCGGCGCCCACCACGATCACATCGCTGCGATTCATGTTTGCGACCTTATTGTTCTTGTTGTTATTGGCCTTAAGGGTAAGCCAGGAATAGCCCTCGGAAAAACCCGATCGGCGGGAAATTTCTCAATAGAGGTGGGAGTCGAAGCGGGGGATCGTAGCGCGGGGTGAACGACCGGTAGGAGCGGACTTCGTCCGCGATGGGCCCGCATCGCACCGGAGATCATCGCGGACAGAGTCCGCTCCTACGCGCGGGGAGTCGGCCTGTAGGAGCGGATCTTATCCGCGAGAGCCTTCAGGCGCGGCGCAGGGGTTCAGGACTTCGCGGACAAGGTCCGCTCCTACGCGACGGGAAATGGCGCGCTCCTACCTGAAAAATCGCGCCGGGGCGCGCAGCCAAGGTTAGGGAGAGGGAAGTTCTCGGCACGGAGTCTCAGAAGAAGACCGTTACGCCCGCGAGGGGAGTCGGCCTGTAGGAGCGGATCTTATCCGCGAGAGCCTTCAGGCGCGGCGCAGGGGTTCAGGACTTCGCGGACAAGGTCCGCTCCTACGCGACGGGGAATGGCGGCGCAGAGCGCGCCATGCGCGATCGCGGGCATGGCCCGCTCCTACATGTTCGTGCCGGCGCAGCGGGGTCAATCCACCAGCGTGCAGGCCATCACCAGCGCGTCTTCACGGCCACCGACGGCCGGGTAGTAGTCGCGGCGGCGGCCGATTTCGTTGAAGCCGTAGCGCTCGTAGAGGCGATAGGCAGGGCCGTTGGAGGCGCGGACCTCGAGGAAGCATTCCACTCCGCCCCTTTCACGGGCGCGCTTCATCAGGTGTTCCAGCAGCGCCAGGCCCAGGCCGCGGCCCTGGCTTTCCGGCTTGACGGTGATGTTGAGCAGGTGCGCTTCATCGAGGATCAGTTGGATGACGCCGTGGCCGACCTGCTGGGTGCCTTCGAACATCACCCAGCATTCGTAGCTCTTCAGGCCGTCGGCGAAGGTGCCGCGCGTCCAGGGGTGGCTGAAGGCGGCGTATTCGATCTTGAGTACGGCATCGAGGTCCGCCTCGGTCATCAGGCGGAAGGAAACAGCGTCGCTCATGCAGGGGTCTGACTCATCCAGCGTTGCCGCACGCGGCGCATGGCGCGCCAGAGGTCGGCTTTCAAGGTGGGTTCTTCGGCGAGGCGTTCCAGGCCCGGCAGTGCCCAGGCGACGCCCAGGCCCTCGACCTGCAGCTCGCGCAGCAGGGATTCTTCATCGCCTTCGCCGGCGAAGCGCACGGCAGGCATGCCGACCAGCCACAGGCAGGCGCACGGGGTGCCCTCCTCCAGCCGCGCGGCGACGAAGCCCTGGACGAATTCGCGGGCGGCTTGCGGGCCCTGGTCCATGTTGCCGCGGGAGAACAGCGGCCAGCGCACCGGCTCGCCGAGCAGTTGCGGGCTGTCCGGCAGGCCGGCGGCGCGCAGCAGGTCCTTGAGCAGCAGGTAGGCCGGGTCGCGGCTGGCCAGCGGCTCGCCGGTGGGCAGTTCGACCAGCAGGGTGCATTCGCCGGCGCGCAGCAATTGCAGGGCGAAGCGCGGCGGCGGGGCGACCGGCGTGCGGACGACCGGCTCGGCTTCCGCGTCGTTCGGCGCTTCGGCCTTGACCGCAGCGACCGGCTTGGTCGGCGCCGCCACCTTGGGCAGAAGGCGCGCGGCGATCGAGCCGGGTTCGCCGGCGGGCATCGGCGCAGGGGCGCTGACCGGCACGGCAGCCTCGCGTGCCACGGCCACGGCCACAGCCGCCGGCGCAGGGGCCGCCGGCTCGGCGACGACCGGCGCGGACGTCTCCAGCAGTTCCGGGCGCGACGGGGCGGCGAACGGCAGCACCACGCGCGGCAGCCAACTGGCGACCTGCATGGCGCCAAGGTAGGCGCGGCGACGGGCTTCTTCGATCAAGGAGCGTTTACCTGTGGGTGGTGCCTGCATGGGCAGGCCAACTCGACGAGGCGGGATTGTCGCGTGAAACGCGTCGGGGGGAAAGGCCGGCGGGCGGACGGCCTGTGCGTTTCGCTTACGGCGTGCCGAAGACGTAGACGTTGCCGGTGAGCTTGACCGCGCCGGTGGCCTGGTAGGTGAGCAGGTTGGTCTGTTGCAGACCGCCGCCGGAGACCTTGCCCTGGTTGGAGCCGCCCAGGGTGAACTGCAGGTTGCTGGCGCTGGCGTTGGTCAGGCCGATCTTCATGGCCTGCCGGTTGAACAGTGCACCGTCGCCGTTGAAGCCGTTGTTGATGGTCACCATGTCGATGGACATGCCGTCGAAGCTGAAGCTGCCCTTGATGTTGTCCAGCACGATGTAGCCGGTGCTGTTGAGCGGCTGGATCGCCAGGCGCGCACCGCAACCGCCGCTGCAGCGGGTGTCGGCGGTGTTGGCGGCGAGGTTGAAGTTGACGCTCAGGCTGACGCCGTCCTGCCCGCTGACGTCGGCCATCTCACTGTCGTCCAGGCCGCGCATCTCGCCGTGGGCGGTGGCGGCGGCCAGCAGCACCAGGGGGGCCAGGAGTCGGCTCGAAAAACGTGCGGTATTCACGGCGAGTCTCCTCATGCGCTAGCGCGGCAGGTTGACGGTGCGGACGTTCAGGTAGTCGATGCGCAGGCCACGAACGGCCTGGGAACCGAGGTCGGTACCGCTGATGTTCAGGTTGCCGATGCTGATATTGCTCTTCTGCACGTTCTGGTAGAAGGCCTCGTGGTTGGCCCAGGTGACGCCTGGCGCGCTGAGCATCAGGTCGCCGTTGCTGGCCACCGAGAGCGTCGCCGGCTGGTAGTTGGCGTCGCCCAGGTTGAGGTCGAAGTAGACGTTCTTGGCCACCACCTTGTTGCTGTCGGCGCAGTTCTCGCAGCCGGCGATGATCAGTTTGTCGGCATACATCTGCAGGCTCATGGAGGCCTTCAGCCCGGCGGCGTCGCCCCACAGGTTGAGGTAGGACCCGTTGAGGGTGAAGTTCTCCAGGGCGATGGAGAAGAAGTCGGTGCGGGTGCTGGTGGCGCCAGCGCTGCCGTCGCTGTTGTAGGCGGTGCTGGGCAGGGTGAATTTGGTGGCGATGCCGATATCCAGGCCCTGGATGCGGGTGCCGGAGGCGTTCTGCATGGCGCCAGCCACCAGTTGCACGGTGGCGACGTTCTTCTCGGTGCGGGTGATGGTGCCGCTGACGCAGGTGGTGGCGCTGCCGCCTTGCGCGCCGCAGAGCTGGACGAACTTGTCGTAGTCGCTGGCGCGCTGGCTGAGGGTGACGCCGTTGCGGCTGACGTTCCAGGAGGCGCTGAGGTTCTGCTGGGCGGTGGTGAGGTCCTTGGTGCTGGCGTCGTAGGTATCCACCGAGGCGTTGTAGTTCTTCACCGCCGTGTTGTTGCTGCACGCGAGGATGGCGCCGCAGTCGTACTTCTCGCCAATGGTGGTCGGGCGATCGGCGCAGAAGATCAGGCCGCACACCTGCGCGGGAGCGTTGTTGTAGCTGGTGGTCATGGCGTTGTAGTTGTTCTTCTGCACGGCCTGGGCGGCGTCCACCTCCGCCTTGCGCTGGTTGACCACGACCATGTCGGCATCGATGCCGCTCTTGAGGCCGATCATGTTGTTCGAATAGGTGCTGAGCAGCGTGTCGCGCTGGGTTTTCAGTGCGCTCAGCTCGGTATTGATCCTGGTGGTCGCCTGGTTCGGGTTGGTGCAGCCGGCGTCGCCATACAGGCAGCCCTGGTAATAGGACCAGAGGCCGAACTTGTGGGTGTCGTTGATCGGGTCGGTCCAGGTCGGCGTCATCAGCTGCAGCGCTTCCTGGTTGGCCGGGATGTTCAGCCCCGCCTTGTACTTCACCGGGCCGAGGGTGAAGGGGTGCAGCGGCGTGCCGAGGTAGGCCTTGGTGTCCAGCGTGCCGCGCTGGCTGCCGGCACCCTTGATGTAGGCGCCGGTGATGTCGACCTGCACGTCCTGGTTGGCGCTGTTCTTCACCCCGGTGATCTTCGAGGTGGCCGTGGCCTGGTCGTAGCTGAAGCCATCGATGAAGAAGCCCAGGCCGGCGCCGCTGACTTCTTCCAGCTGGTCGTCATCCAGGGCCTTCATGCCCAGTGCCGGCAGGCTGACCAGGCAACCGGCGAGGCAGGCGAGTACTGCTGTGCGCCAGCTCATGTCAGCAGCCCGCCGCTTGCGAGCCCATGCAGGTCGGCTGCCGGGGCAGGCCGCGCAGGGCGTCGTAGAGGTTGATCAGGATCGGGTAGACCGCGTCCGCGCCGCTGCCCACCTTGGGGAAGTTGGCGAAGGCGCCGGACTGGGTGTTGACGAACTTGCCGGCGTTGGCCAGGTCCTGCCAGGGCACGTTCTGGTTCTGCAGGGAGAAGAAGATACCCTGGGCGCCGGTGTTGATGTCGGTGGAACCGGGCTTGCCGATGTAGATGGTCTTGTAGTTGGTCAGGTCGAAGCAGGTGGTCAGGCCCAGCGCCTGGCAGTTGTTGGTGGTCGACAGGGTCGGGATCAGCGCGGCGATCAGGCCGCCCGCGTCCGAGTGCAGCGAATCGCCCTTGGCGATGCCGATCTGCTCGGCGCGGTTGATCGGCTGGCCGTTGATGGTGGCCTCGCCGGTGCCGGCCTTGAGCAGCACCACGTCGGCGTAGACCGGGGTATCGCCGGCCACGGCCAGCGCCAGGCAGTTGATGAGGTTCGGGCAGCCGTTGCGGGTGTAGTAGTCGTAGGCGATGGAGGCCGGGCCGTAGATCTGCCCCTGCAGGTTGCCGGTGATCGACAGGATGTCGCCGGACAGGTCGCCCTGTGCCTTGCCGAAGCCGACCCGCGCGCCCACCAGCTGGCGCACGCCATTGTTGGTCTGGAAGGCGAATTCTACGTACGGATCCTGGATCTGGAACGGCACCACCTTGGCGTCGGGCGTATTGGCGTTGTCCACGCGGCCCAGGGCGAAGTTATTGATCAGGATATCCGCCGGCTGGCCGGACACGGTGGTGGAGCCGGTGCGGGTGTAGTTGCCCAGGCTCAACTGGTCGATGTTGGTCAGCAGGCTGATGTCGGCGCCGAAGTTGAGCCGGGTGTACTGGTAGTTCTGGTAGGTGGACGCGTCGACGGTGAGCATCGCGCCCTGCCCGGAGATGCTCGACAGCTCATCGTCATCCATTGACTGCATGCGCGCCTGGGCGGAAAAAGCCAGCAGGCCGCCGCAGAACAAGGCAAGGGCACGCATGAGCGGACCGGAGGACTGACGCATGGCACTCTCCTTTCCTGGCCCCTGTTCGCGGGGCCTGTTGTTATTCATCGGGCGTATCGGGTCAGGAACGAGGTCGAGACTCGGCGCCGTGATGCCACTATAGGAATTCAGCCGCCACGGCGGCCCGACCCATAGTCGAGTAAATCGCCAGGAACGATAGACGACGAACGGAACGTCCGGCAAAGGTTGTTACCCATCGTCACACCCGGGTGACAGGGCCGCGCCGGCGATGGCTCACTGATGGCGGAACAGGCCGATCAGGTGCTCGGCGATGGCGCCCTTGATGGCGTCGAGGTTCAGCCGCGAATGGGCCTGTAGTCTGGCGATGTTAAGGCGGTGCAGGTGCAGCGAGGGCATGCGCGCCTCGTACTCGCGCAGGTCGCCCTTCACCAGTACCGGCAGGAAGATGTCCCCGCGCATGCGGTAACGGTTGATCAGCAGCTTCAGGCCGTCCTGGAACGGCAACTCGCGCGAAGCCACCAGCCGGTGTTCGGCGGGAATCTTCAGGTACAGGCCGCTGTAGCCCATGGTCTCGCCAGGCAGGATATGGATGCCGGTGGGCTCCACCGCGTCGCCGGGAATGTCGTGGAAGGTGTCGAACCAGGCCTGCTCGTCCGGCAGGATGGTGATACCGCCCTCCTGGTTCTCCGGGATCACGAAGCTGTAGTTGCTGTAGAGCTTCTCGACATACGACGAATAGATGCACAAGCGATTTTCGAAACGCTGCAGGAAGGCGATGGCTTCGTTGCGATCAGTGATCGCATCCAGGTCCCAATCGAGGTCGTTCTGGCGTTCCAGTTCGGCCCAACGGGCTTTGGCGAGTGCGGCGTCGTAGGTCATCTGCGTCAATCAGACTCTGAAAGCTAGGTCTCTGAGAAAGACTTGGGCAAAAAACTTGCCAGAAAATTCAGCCAGTTAGGTCGGATTTTCCGTGAGATGCGTCACACGGACGCTGATGGTGCGGTCGCAAACTGACGCGTTTCGTCACCCTGTCGGCCAGGGGTAGGCCTTTGCAGTACAATCGCCCCCTTTGTTCATTCCGGGCCCAACCAAGCCGATGATCGACCCACGACGCGTACTACGCGCCCTCGCCGAACACTGGGTGCTGCTCGAGCCGCTGTGCGAGCGCTTCGACGCCGGCACCCTGAGCCTGGTGGAGCTGCGCATCCAGCTCACCAGCCAGTTGCCCGACAGCACCCCGGTGGACATCACCGCCCTGCTCGACCAGTGGGTACGCCTGGACATCCTCGTCCCGGTGGCCAAGAGCCCCAACCGCTTCGAGCTGAACGCGCAGATCCACGACTTCCTCGCCTACCTGCGCCAGGAGCACCGCCTGGGCCTGTGCCTGGAGATCGAAGCCTACCTGCGCCACCTGGAACGCCTCGCCGGCTACATTCGCGATGCCTTCGAAGTGCGCGACGGCAACGACCTGGCCCGCCAACTGCGCCTGCTCGACATGCGCGTGCGCGACGTGCTGAAGAAGCTCGCCAACGACGAACAGGCGCTGGTCGCCGTGGCCGAGCGGGCCAAGACCAGCGACCGGCAGATTCCGCTGCGCCAGCGCTATGCCGAAGTCCTCGCGACCTGGGACGAATACGTCGAGCCGATGATCCAGCTGGTCTCCGCCGACGGCGCCTTCGAACAAGGCGTACGCCGTGTGGAGCAGGTGCTGCTGCGCCTGCTCGGCGAGCAGGCGCGCCTGGGCCAGCTGGTGGACGACGACCAGTTGCTGCGCACCCATGCGCGCATCCTGGAAATGCAGACCACCGCCCAGCTCACCCTGCGCCGCGCCCGCGAACTGCTGCTGCCCCTGCGCGAGGAAGCCCGCCGGCACAACGCGATCACCCGCGGCGCCGCCCTGGCGCTGTCGGTCATTCGCCGCAAGGGCATCGATGCCGTGCCCCAGGCCGCCATGCCGATGTTCACCCGGCCGCAGAGCAACTTCCTCGGCACCGCCTCGCAGGTGGAGAGTTACGTCTTCGCCCTTGCCAACTTCCAGCCCAAGCCGGCGCACTTCCCCAAGGCCAGCGGCAATCGCAAGAGCGACGGCCCGCAACGCTCGCCGCGCACCGCGCGGGAAATGCTCGACCGCTGCCAGGCCGCGCTGCCGCTGCCGGACCTCATGCAGTGGCTGCTGGAGCAGGAGCCCGAAGGCGCGACCGACGAACTGCTCTACTGGTTCTCGCGCCTGTCGCGCGATGCCCGCTTCCAGCGCGACCGCCTCGAGCGCCGCCAATACGACACTCTCCAGCACAGCGTCAGCCTGTGCTCCTTCGCCCTGATCGCCGGCCCCGCCGCTGGCAAGGACAGCAAGAGCGAATCGCATGCAGATTAATCTCACCGAAATGACCCAGCTCGCGCCGATCTTCCGCGAGCTGTTCAAGGGCTTCCACATCAGCCGCCGCGACCCGGAGCTGTACAGCCAGCTGTCCAACCAGCAGGACGCCTACCGCGCGCTGTTCCGCAGCCTGGGCTACGAGCTGGTCTGCGATACCCGCGGCTTCTACTACTTCGTCCCCGAGCAGGTGGGCGCCCAGGTGAACAAGACCGCCCAGCGCCTGGCGCTGTTCACCTTCATCCTCGTCGAGCACCTGGCCGACCAGGGCCGCGACCCGCTGGCCGTCCTCGATGGCGGCAGCATCGGCCGCGACGAGCTGCCGCCGCTGCTGGAGAAGTACCGCGACCTGTTCCTGCAGGCCGAGGTGACCACCCAGGAGGAGCTGGAAGAGAAGGTCATGCGCCGCCTCACCCAGCTCGGCTTCGCCGCCGAGGACAACGGCGTGTACCGCTTCCTGCCGCCGATCCACCGCTTCCTCGACGTCTGCCTGTCAGTCCAGCAGGACCGCGACCTGGCCGCCAACCTGCACGCCAGCGAAATGCAGTTCAGCGCCCCGGTGGTGATGGAGGAAGACGACGAGCCGGTGGTGATCCTGGAGTCGTATGCCGACGAGCCGGCCGACGAAGACGCCATCGTCCCCCTGGAACAACCCGCCGCCGTGGCCGTTGAAGAAGAGAGCGAAGAAGACGCTCTCGCCCGCGCCATCGCCGAAGAACAAGCCGACATGGAGGCCCAGGCATGACCCAGGAACGCTACGGCATCCGCCGCTTCGCCCTGCTCAACACCGCCGGCTACAGCCTCGGCATCTTCCCGCTGGAACAGCCGCTGTCGGTGTACGGCGCGAACAACCTCGGCAAGTCGGCGTCGATCAACGCGCTGCAGTTCCCGATCCTCGCGCGCATGTCGGACATGAGCTTCGGCAAGTACAGCCTGGAAGCCTCGCGCAAGTTCTACTTCGCCACCGACACCAGCTACATCCTCATCGAGCTTGACCTGCCCAACGGCCGCCACGTGATCGGCGTCGGCGGCCGCGGCCCGGGCGGCGGCTTCGGCCACCAGTTCTTCGCCTACCAGGGCGAGCTGGATCTGGAGCACTACCAGAAGAACGGCACCTGCCTGCGCCTGCGCGAGCTGTACGCGAACCTTGAGCGCGAGGGCATCAAGTCCTATGAACTCAAGCCCGACGAGCTGCGTCGCCTGCTGGTCGGCGGCCACACCTCGATCCCGCTGGACCTGACGCTGATCCCGCTGCGCTCCACCAGCGAACAGAGCCTGAAGACCTTCCGCTCGCTATTCATCAACCTGCTGCACATGCGCGAGATCACCGCCGCCAAGCTCAAGCAGCTGTTCCTCGATGCCTTCGAGCACAGCCTGCGCTCGGGCAGCGTCGACTACATCGCCGCCTGCGAGGAAGCCTTCCGCGACGTGCGCCGCATGGAGGGCGACTACCAGGCGCTGGTCGCTGCCGGCCCGCTGGTCGAAGCGCTGGCCAATGGCGTGCAACAGCGCGAAATCCTGCGCGGCAAGATGCACCGCCTCTCACCCCTGCTGGATAACCTGCTGGGCACCTGGGAAGACTATTCCGGCGCGCGCAAGGAAGAGCTGGTCATCCAGGCCGAGCACTACAAGCGCGAGCAGGACGGCCTGCAGAACGAACAGCGCGGCAGCACCGCCGAGCTGATGCGCCTGGAGCGCGAGATCAGCGAGATCCAGCGCTGGATGGGCGAACTGGCCGTGCTGAAGAACCGCTTCGCGCTGGTCGACGACGCCAAGGTACTGGAGCAGCAACTGCTCGCCGCCAAGGACGCCCACGACGAACTGGCCGGTGCCCTGGCGCACTCCCGGCAGTTCTCCAGCGAAGACCTGGACGAGCGTCTGCGCGACCTGGAGAAGCGCCTCAAAGGCGTACGCCAGCAGCTCGAACACGCCGACAACAACAGCTACGCCCGCCTGCGCGAAGAGTTCTCCCAGCAGGACGTGGAACGCCTGATGCGCCTGTTCAACGGCGCGCTGTTCAGCCTGCCGCTGGGCGAGAAGGGCGTGGACCTGGACGAGGCCGGCCAGTGGGTCGGCAGCGTTGAGAAGATCCTCGATGCCTTCAAGGGCGAGCGCTTCGAAGTGCCCGGCCTTTCCATCGACCTCTCCACCATCGAGCCGCCGGCGCTGCAGGCCCTGGCCGACCGCGCCGCCCTGCGCGACCAGAAGGAGCGCCTGGAGAAGGAACTCAAGCAGCTCAAGACCCAGCAGGCCGTGGCCGCCGACCGCAACGCCAGCAAGGCGCAGGCGGACAGGCTGTACCAGGACGTGCTCGATGCCCAGAAGGCGCTGGAAGACTTCCGCCGCAGCCAGACCCTGAGCGCCGAGGAACCGGGCAAGCTGGAGCAGCTTGCCCAGCTCGAAGCCACCCAGGACGAACTCAAGCGCTCCGCCGACGCCTTCACCGAGCGCGTCCAGCAGCTCTCCGCCAAGCTGCAGCTGATCGGCCGCCAACTGGCCGACATGGAGGCCAAGCAGCGCACCCTGGACGACGCCCTGCGCCGCCGTCAGTTGCTGCCGGCCGACCTACCCTTCGGCATTCCGTTCATGGACCCGGTCGACGACTCCATGGACAACCTGCTGCCGCTGCTCAACGACTACCAGGACACCTGGCAATCGCTGCAGCGCGTGGACGGCCAGATCGAGGCGCTGTACGCCCAGGTGCGCCTCAAGGGCGTGGCCAAGTTCGACAGCGAGGATGATCCGGAACGTCGCCTGCAACTGCTGATCAACGCCTACGCGCACCGTACCGACGAGGCGCTCACCCTGGCCAAGGCGCGTCGCGCGGCGGTCACCGACATCGCCCGTACCCTGCGCAACATCCGCAGCGACTACGACAACCTGGAACACCAGCTGGCGCTGTTCAACCGCGAGATCAACAAGCGCCAGGTATCGAACCTGCAGAGCTTCCGCATCGTGCTCGCGCCGAACAAGGACGCGCTCAAGCACATCGACCAGATCATCCACAGCGCCGGCCAGTACGAAGAAGGCGAGAACCTCTCGGTGTTCGACCTGACCCAGAGCGCCGAGCAGGATGCGAAGAATGAGGAAGCCAAGGACTACCTGTCGCGCCTGGTGGCGGCCAACAACAACCAGTTGGGCCTGAAGGACCTGTTCGAGCTGGCGTTCGAGATCACCAAGATGGGTGGGCAGCCGATCATGCACACCGACATCGACGGTGCGGCCTCCAACGGCACCACCATGACCATCAAGGCGCTGACCAACATGTACCTGTTGTTGCACCTGATGGACCGCGAACAGGCCGGCCGCATCCGCCTGCCCTACTACCTCGACGAGGCAGCGGACATCGACGAGCGCAACCAGTCGGCGCTGCTGGAGACCAGCCTGCAACTGGGCTTCGTGCCGATCCTGGCGAGCGTGAAGCCGCAGGTCTCGGCCCAGGTGGCCATCGACCTGGAAGGCGGCAGCGGCCCCAACGGCATCTACATCGACGAGGCGGACTGGAAGTACATCCGTCGTCGTGACACCGAGAAGGCCGCGCACAACGACGTGGAGGCGAGCACCGAACCGGCGTGATGCCCCTGCGTTGACGAAAAGCCCCGCCCTGCGGGGCTTTTTCTTGTGGGCTCTTCGTAGGAGCGAGCTTGCTCGCGAACGGGTTCATGCAGGGCCTGTTCGCGAGCAAGTTCGCTCCTACAGGGGGCAAGTCGCGAAGTTCAGCAATGAAAAAGGGCCGCAATCGCGGCCCTTTTCCTGTTCGGCTGAAACTCAGTTCGCCTTGCCCAGCGGGATCTTCGGTGCCCAGTCCAGCCACTCGTCGTTGGCCTCGTCGAACAGCGCGAAGGTCTGCCCGGGCTTCGCCGGCGCGCCCATCGTGTCATTGTTCGGGGTGGCGAAGGCCACGCCGCCGGCGAGGATCGTCTCCATCGACTCGGTGCGCACCTTCACGCCCTTGAACAGCCCGGCATCCACGCCAACACCGCTGGTATTCCAGAAGCGGCTACCGGTGCGCACCAGCGGCGCGTAGCGCGGCTCGATGAGGATATGGATCAGCACGCGATCCGCCGTTTCGCCCAGTTCGAAGGACGTTACCTTGCCCACCTGAACTTCACGGTACGTCACCGGCACACCGGTCTTCAGCGAGCCACGACGAGGCGCGCTGAGCGTCAGGCGCAGGCCGTCCTCATCCAGCAAACGGTTGGGCTCACCTGCCAGCAGGCTGAAGCTGGTCTGCTCCTGCCCCGCCTTGGCGCCCGGCAGGACCTCGATGTACTGGCCGCTGACGATGGTGCCCAGGTTGCTCACGCCGGACAGCCCGACCTGCGGCCCCACTACCCAGAAACGCGTGCCCTGGCGGGCGATGCGATCGGCGCTGCGGGTCAGGCGCGCCTTCAGCAGCACGCTCTGCAGGTCCTTGCTCAGCTCAACCTGCTCCACGCGGCCAACCTCCAGGCCCTTGTAGCGCAGGACGGTGCCTTCCTTCAGCCCGTCGGCGGTATCGGCGCGCAACTCGATCATCTGCCCCTTGAGATGCGCATCCTCCTCGTTATCGAACAAGGCGAAGCGACGCACCTTGGTGATCGGCGCCGCCTTGGGATCGGGCGTATCGAAAGCGATGCCGCCAGCAAGCAAGGTCTGCAACGACTCGCTCTTCAGCTTGATGCCGTCGAGCCCGCCGCTGACCGTGATGCCGCTGATGTTCCAGAAGCGCGACGAGGTATTCACCAGGTTGGCGTACTCCGGCTCGATGTGCACACCGATGACCAGGCGCGACGGATCACGCCGGGACAACTGGTAGCTCTGCACGCTGCCGACCTTCATCTGCCGGTAGAGGATCGGCGTACCGACCTCCAGCGACCCGAGTTGATCGGTGGTCAGCACCAGGTGCAGGCCGGGGGCGTCGAGATTCAGCGGTGGGGCTTTGGGCCGAATGACGAAATCACGGGTCGGCTCGCCATCGCTGGCGAAGCGCACGTTGAGGTAGTTGCCCTTCACCAGAGCCTCGAGCCCGGTGATGCCCGCGAGCGAGATGCTCGGCTTGACCATCCAGAACTCGGTCTTGCTGTTGAGGAATTCCTCGGTGCGCGGGTCCATGGACAGGGTAGCGGTGGCGCCGTTGAAGTCCTTGTCCATGTCGATGCTTTTCACCGTGCCGACTTCCACGCCGTTGTACATCACGGGCGTGCTGCCAGGGGTGAGGCCGCTGACGTCACTCACCTTCACCTTGACCGCAAGCCCGGCCTGGGCGGCGTCGAAGTCCTCATAGAGGCGGAACGGCTTGGTCGGGTCGGTGGGCGGGCTGTCCGCATAGTTCTCCGGCGTGGCGAAGGCGATGCCGCCCGCCGCGATGCTCGCCAGGGACTCGGTGCGCAGCTTCAGGCCGCTGAGGCTGCCGGACAAGGTAATGCCGCTGGCGTTCCAGAAGCGCGTGTGCTTGCGCACCAGGTTGGCGTAGGCCGGCTCGATGTGGACCTTTACCTCGATGGTCTTCTGGTCCTCGGCCAACTGGTAGCTCTTCACCTGGCCGACCTGGATCTGCCGGTAATAGATCGGGCTACCCTGCTCCAGGGAACCCAGGCGATCGGCTTTGAGGATCAGGTGCAAGCCGGGCAGGCTGTCCGACAGCGGCGGCGGCTCCTTCAGCGCGATGAACTCGTGCTGCTGCTCGCCCTTCACCGGGTCGACGGCGATGTAGTTACCCGAGACCAAGGTCTCCAGGCCGGTCACCCCGGCAATCGACACGCGCGGCTTGACCAGCCAGAAGCGGGTGCTCTTGCTCAGGTACTCCGCCGCCTCCTTGCGCATCTCGACCACCGCCGTGACGCCCATGTTGGGCTTGTTCACATGCAGGTCGACCACCTTGCCCACGCCAATGCCCTTGAACACCACCTCGGTCTTGTTGGCCTGGATACCCTCGCCACTCTCGAACTGGATCTGGATCATGATCCCCGCCTGGTCGTAGGCGCGCCAGGCCAGCCAGGCACCGATCGCCAGTGCGATCAGCGGAAGGATCCAGATAGCCGACCAGTTGGTGGTCTTGCGCATCTTGGGTGTTGGGAGGTCACTCATCGTTGTCTTCCGCGTCCGTGTTATCCCAGATCAGCCGGGGATCGAAAGTCACTGCAGCCAGCATGGTGAGCACCACCACGCTGGCGAAGGCGGCCGCACCGAGGTTCGCCTCGATGCTGGCCAGGTTGCCGAAGTTCACCAGCGTCACCAGGATCGCGATGACGAAGATGTCGAGCATCGACCAGCGGCCGATCCACTCGATGAAGCGGTACATCACATTCCGTTGCAGGGCGGAAAGCGGCTGGCGCCGCTGCACTGAATACAGTAGCAGCGCAATGCCGACGAGCTTGAAGGTCGGCACCAGAATACTGGCCACGAACACCACCGCAGCGATGGGCACCATGTCGGCATTGATCAGTTCGACCACACCCTCCATGATCGTCGCCGGCATGCCGTTGCCGAGGAAATTCACCGTCATGATCGGCAGCAGGTTGGCGGGGATATACAGGATCGCCGCAGTGATCAGCAGCGCCCAGGTGCGGATGATGCTGTTGGGACGACGCTCATGAACCACCGCGCCGCAGCGGCTGCAGTGGGTCTCCCCATCGTCTTCACGACGGTTGAGCTGGTGGCATTCGCCACAGACCACGATCCCGGCGTCAATGGCCCGCATCGTCGAACTCCCCGGACAGTTCGCCCCAGACCTGATGGTGGGACATGGTGACCTCCAGCCAGACCTGGGTGAACAGCAGGCCCACGAAACAGGCCAGGCCAACACTGACGTGCAACTCCGCCATCCCGATCAGTTTGACGATCGAAACGAGGATGCCCATCAGATAGACCTCGAGCATTCCCCATTCACGCAGGTGCTGATAGCCGCGCAGCAGCAGCATGCCGTGCTCGCGCAGCGACTTGTAGCGAATGGATAGCAGCACGAACAGCTGGCAGAGCAGCTTCGCCAGGGGGATCACCATGCTGCACAGGAACACCAGGAACGCGACACCGGCCATGTTCGAATGGTAGAGGCCGACCACACCGCTCCACACGGTATCCATGCTGGTCTGGCCGAGGATGGTGATGTGCATGATCGGCAGGAAGTTCGCCGGGATATACAGAATCAAGGCCGTCAGCACCAACGCCAGCGCACGGCGGACCATGTGAGGACGGTGGATTTCCAGCTCGTATCCGCAACGCGGGCAAACCGAGCGGTGCCCGAGGGGAACGGGCTCGCGGCGCATCAGCAGGTCGCACTCGTGGCAAGCCATCAGCTCTTCCAGAGGCAGATCCCGCAAGGCTTGTCCTTCGATATCGGGCATGTAGGAACTCAGGGAAAATTTGAAGCTATTGTAGACGACGAAAACCCATTTCCGTTGCCCCCAACGGCCCTCGAACATTCTGGAGAAACCCGCCAGGAGTGCCGGTTTGCGCGGCGTTCCGGTAGTTGGGAGCATGCCTGTCCCGAGTCCACGAGAACAGAGGCATGGTGTGAAATTTCCCACGCGCAAAAGCAAAACCCCCGGCCAGCGATGCTGACCAGGGGTCTTGGGATAGGAGCTTGACGATGACCTACTCTCACATGGAGAAACTCCACACTACCATCGGCGATGCGTCGTTTCACTACTGAGTTCGGGATGGGATCAGGTGGTTCCAACGCTCTATGGTCGTCAAGCAATTCTTTAGGACGCTCGTGGCAGTTGCACACGCTCATCCGAATTCGGGTATGTGACAGGTAATTTGCGGTTCACACGAACTTTCGGTTCGTTACGTCTTCACCGTACAACACACAAATTGTTTGGGTGTTATATGGTCAAGCCTCACGGGCAATTAGTATCGGTTAGCTCAACGCCTCACAGCGCTTACACACCCGACCTATCAACGTCGTAGTCTTCGACGGCCCTTCAGGGGAATCAAGTTCCCAGTGAGATCTCATCTTGAGGCTAGTTTCCCGCTTAGATGCTTTCAGCGGTTATCTATTCCGAACATAGCTACCCGGCAATGCCACTGGCGTGACAACCGGAACACCAGAGGTTCGTCCACTCCGGTCCTCTCGTACTAGGAGCAGCCCCTCTCAAATCTCAAACGTCCACGGCAGATAGGGACCGAACTGTCTCACGACGTTCTAAACCCAGCTCGCGTACCACTTTAAATGGCGAACAGCCATACCCTTGGGACCGGCTTCAGCCCCAGGATGTGATGAGCCGACATCGAGGTGCCAAACACCGCCGTCGATATGAACTCTTGGGCGGTATCAGCCTGTTATCCCCGGAGTACCTTTTATCCGTTGAGCGATGGCCCTTCCATACAGAACCACCGGATCACTAAGACCTACTTTCGTACCTGCTCGACGTGTCTGTCTCGCAGTCAAGCGCGCTTTTGCCTTTATACTCTACGACCGATTTCCGACCGGTCTGAGCGCACCTTCGTACTCCTCCGTTACTCTTTAGGAGGAGACCGCCCCAGTCAAACTGCCCACCATACACTGTCCTCGATCCGGATAACGGACCAGAGTTAGAACCTCAAGCATGCCAGGGTGGTATTTCAAGGATGGCTCCACGCAGACTGGCGTCCACGCTTCAAAGCCTCCCACCTATCCTACACAAGCAGGCTCAAAGTCCAGTGCAAAGCTACAGTAAAGGTTCACGGGGTCTTTCCGTCTAGCCGCGGATACACTGCATCTTCACAGCGATTTCAATTTCACTGAGTCTCGGGTGGAGACAGCGCCGCCATCGTTACGCCATTCGTGCAGGTCGGAACTTACCCGACAAGGAATTTCGCTACCTTAGGACCGTTATAGTTACGGCCGCCGTTTACCGGGGCTTCGATCAAGAGCTTCGCTTTCGCTAACCCCATCAATTAACCTTCCGGCACCGGGCAGGCGTCACACCCTATACGTCCACTTTCGTGTTTGCAGAGTGCTGTGTTTTTAATAAACAGTCGCAGCGGCCTGGTATCTTCGACCGGCATGGGCTTACGTAGTAAATACTTCACCCTCGCCGGCGCACCTTCTCCCGAAGTTACGGTGCCATTTTGCCTAGTTCCTTCACCCGAGTTCTCTCAAGCGCCTTGGTATTCTCTACCCAACCACCTGTGTCGGTTTGGGGTACGGTTCCTAGTTACCTGAAGCTTAGAAGCTTTTCCTGGAAGCATGGCATCAACCACTTCATCATCTAAAAGACGACTCGTCATCAGCTCTCGGCATTAAGACCCCGGATTTACCTAAGATCTCTGCCTACCACCTTAAACTTGGACAACCAACGCCAAGCTGGCCTAGCCTTCTCCGTCCCTCCATCGCAGTAACTAGAAGTACAGGAATATTAACCTGTTTCCCATCGACTACGCTCTTCAGCCTCGCCTTAGGGACCGACTAACCCTGCGTCGATTAACGTTGCGCAGGAACCCTTGGTCTTTCGGCGTGGGAGTTTTTCACTCCCATTGTCGTTACTCATGTCAGCATTCGCACTTCTGATACCTCCAGCAAGCTTCTCAACTCACCTTCACAGGCTTACAGAACGCTCCTCTACCGCGCATCTTGCGATGCACCCGTAGCTTCGGTGTGTGGTTTGAGCCCCGTTACATCTTCCGCGCAGGCCGACTCGACTAGTGAGCTATTACGCTTTCTTTAAAGGGTGGCTGCTTCTAAGCCAACCTCCTAGCTGTCTAAGCCTTCCCACATCGTTTACCACTTAACCACAACTTTGGGACCTTAGCTGACGGTCTGGGTTGTTTCCCTTTTCACGACGGACGTTAGCACCCGCCGTGTGTCTCCCACGCTGACACTTCCAGGTATTCGGAGTTTGCATCGGTTTGGTAAGTCGGGATGACCCCCTAGCCGAAACAGTGCTCTACCCCCTGGAGTGATACGTGAGGCGCTACCTAAATAGCTTTCGAGGAGAACCAGCTATCTCCGAGCTTGATTAGCCTTTCACTCCGATCCACAAGTCATCCCCTACCTTTTCAACGGGAGTGGGTTCGGTCCTCCAGTCAGTGTTACCTAACCTTCAACCTGCTCATGGATAGATCGCCCGGTTTCGGGTCTATACCCAGCGACTAAATCGCCCTATTAAGACTCGCTTTCGCTACGCCTTCCCTATACGGTTAAGCTCGCCACTGAATATAAGTCGCTGACCCATTATACAAAAGGTACGCAGTCACCTAACAAAGTAGGCTCCCACTGCTTGTACGCATACGGTTTCAGGTTCTATTTCACTCCCCTCTCCGGGGTTCTTTTCGCCTTTCCCTCACGGTACTGGTTCACTATCGGTCAGTCAGTAGTATTTAGCCTTGGAGGATGGTCCCCCCATATTCAGACAAAGTTTCTCGTGCTCCGTCCTACTCGATTTCACTTCAAAGAACCTTTCACATACGGGGCTATCACCCACTATGGCCGCACTTTCCAGAGCGTTCTGTTAGATTCAAAGAAGCTTAAGGGCTAGTCCCCGTTCGCTCGCCACTACTAAGGGAATCTCGGTTGATTTCTTTTCCTCAGGGTACTTAGATGTTTCAGTTCCCCTGGTTCGCCTCTTACACCTATGTATTCAGTGCAAGATACCCGAGTTATCTCGGGTGGGTTTCCCCATTCAGAGATCTCCGGATCAAAGTCTGTTTGCCGACTCCCCGAAGCTTATCGCAGGCTACCACGTCTTTCATCGCCTCTGACTGCCAAGGCATCCACCGTATGCGCTTCTTCACTTGACCATATAACCCCAAGCAATCTGGTTATTGTCTCGAACGTGAAGACGACATTCGCCGAAAATTCGCGCTTGAACTCGCAAATTTTACCTTGACTTGAATAATCACCAGTGAAAGAGATTATTCAGTCTACTTCTATCACATACCCAAATTTTTAAAGAACGGTTCTGGCACAAAGACCAGACATCAATGTTCGTTCAACCTGAACATTCATGTCTGAGCTTTCGACGATTAATGGTGGAGCCAAGGAGGATCGAACTCCTGACCTCCTGCGTGCAAAGCAGGCGCTCTCCCAGCTGAGCTATGGCCCCTTATCGGATCAGCAGCACACCACAACAATTGGTGGGTCTGGGCAGATTCGAACTGCCGACCTCACCCTTATCAGGGGTGCGCTCTAACCAACTGAGCTACAGACCCAATCGTCTAACCAGTGAATCAAGCAATTCGTGTGGGAGCTTATGAAGAAGCTGAGATCTTCGATTAAGGAGGTGATCCAGCCGCAGGTTCCCCTACGGCTACCTTGTTACGACTTCACCCCAGTCATGAATCACTCCGTGGTAACCGTCCCCCTTGCGGTTAGACTAGCTACTTCTGGAGCAACCCACTCCCATGGTGTGACGGGCGGTGTGTACAAGGCCCGGGAACGTATTCACCGTGACATTCTGATTCACGATTACTAGCGATTCCGACTTCACGCAGTCGAGTTGCAGACTGCGATCCGGACTACGATCGGTTTTATGGGATTAGCTCCACCTCGCGGCTTGGCAACCCTCTGTACCGACCATTGTAGCACGTGTGTAGCCCTGGCCGTAAGGGCCATGATGACTTGACGTCATCCCCACCTTCCTCCGGTTTGTCACCGGCAGTCTCCTTAGAGTGCCCACCCGAGGTGCTGGTAACTAAGGACAAGGGTTGCGCTCGTTACGGGACTTAACCCAACATCTCACGACACGAGCTGACGACAGCCATGCAGCACCTGTGTTCCGATTCCCGAAGGCACCCTCGCATCTCTGCAAGGTTCCGGACATGTCAAGGCCAGGTAAGGTTCTTCGCGTTGCTTCGAATTAAACCACATGCTCCACCGCTTGTGCGGGCCCCCGTCAATTCATTTGAGTTTTAACCTTGCGGCCGTACTCCCCAGGCGGTCGACTTATCGCGTTAGCTGCGCCACTAAGATCTCAAGGATCCCAACGGCTAGTCGACATCGTTTACGGCGTGGACTACCAGGGTATCTAATCCTGTTTGCTCCCCACGCTTTCGCACCTCAGTGTCAGTATCAGTCCAGGTGGTCGCCTTCGCCACTGGTGTTCCTTCCTATATCTACGCATTTCACCGCTACACAGGAAATTCCACCACCCTCTACCGTACTCTAGTCAGGCAGTTATGGATGCAGTTCCCAGGTTGAGCCCGGGGATTTCACATCCATCTTACCAAACCACCTACGCGCGCTTTACGCCCAGTAATTCCGATTAACGCTTGCACCCTTCGTATTACCGCGGCTGCTGGCACGAAGTTAGCCGGTGCTTATTCTGTTGGTAACGTCAAAACAGCAAGGTATTAACTTACTGCCCTTCCTCCCAACTTAAAGTGCTTTACAATCCGAAGACCTTCTTCACACACGCGGCATGGCTGGATCAGGCTTTCGCCCATTGTCCAATATTCCCCACTGCTGCCTCCCGTAGGAGTCTGGACCGTGTCTCAGTTCCAGTGTGACTGATCATCCTCTCAGACCAGTTACGGATCGTCGCCTTGGTAGGCCTTTACCCCACCAACTAGCTAATCCGACCTAGGCTCATCTGATAGCGCAAGGCCCGAAGGTCCCCTGCTTTCTCCCGTAGGACGTATGCGGTATTAGCGTTCCTTTCGAAACGTTGTCCCCCACTACCAGGCAGATTCCTAGGCATTACTCACCCGTCCGCCGCTGAATCCGGGAGCAAGCTCCCATCATCCGCTCGACTTGCATGTGTTAGGCCTGCCGCCAGCGTTCAATCTGAGCCATGATCAAACTCTTCAGTTCAACACTGCTTGGGTTTTGAGAAAACCCTAAACTTGGCTCAGCAATCGCATGCTCAATTTAATGAGCTAAAACTCTCGAATTCACGAGTGTTACTTGCGTTGCTGATAATCAGTCGATCATCAGTCTTACATCACAAGCACCCACACGAATTACTTGATTCAACTTGTTAAAGAGCGTTTGGCCGAGGCTTTCGTCTCAACCGAGGCGCGCATTCTACGCTAACCTCATCTTTCGTCAAGCTTTATTTTCGAAAATTTCTTTTCTACTCAATCGCCTGGCTTCGGAGAGCCGTAACCCTCGTCGGCAGCAAGCACAAACTGTGTGCTTACACTAATAGGCAAAGCCCCGGACAGCGAAGCTGACCGGGGCTTTGGGATAGGAGCTTGACGATGACCTACTCTCACATGGAGAAACTCCACACTACCATCGGCGATGCGTCGTTTCACTACTGAGTTCGGGATGGGATCAGGTGGTTCCAACGCTCTATGGTCGTCAAGCAATTCTTTAGGACGCTCGTGGCAGTTGCACACGCTCATCCGAATTCGGGTATGTGACAGGTAATTTGCGGTTCACACGAACTTTCGGTTCGTTACGTCTTCACCGTACAACACGCAAATTGTTTGGGTGTTATATGGTCAAGCCTCACGGGCAATTAGTATCGGTTAGCTCAACGCCTCACAGCGCTTACACACCCGACCTATCAACGTCGTAGTCTTCGACGGCCCTTCAGGGGAATCAAGTTCCCAGTGAGATCTCATCTTGAGGCTAGTTTCCCGCTTAGATGCTTTCAGCGGTTATCTATTCCGAACATAGCTACCCGGCAATGCCACTGGCGTGACAACCGGAACACCAGAGGTTCGTCCACTCCGGTCCTCTCGTACTAGGAGCAGCCCCTCTCAAATCTCAAACGTCCACGGCAGATAGGGACCGAACTGTCTCACGACGTTCTAAACCCAGCTCGCGTACCACTTTAAATGGCGAACAGCCATACCCTTGGGACCGGCTTCAGCCCCAGGATGTGATGAGCCGACATCGAGGTGCCAAACACCGCCGTCGATATGAACTCTTGGGCGGTATCAGCCTGTTATCCCCGGAGTACCTTTTATCCGTTGAGCGATGGCCCTTCCATACAGAACCACCGGATCACTAAGACCTACTTTCGTACCTGCTCGACGTGTCTGTCTCGCAGTCAAGCGCGCTTTTGCCTTTATACTCTACGACCGATTTCCGACCGGTCTGAGCGCACCTTCGTACTCCTCCGTTACTCTTTAGGAGGAGACCGCCCCAGTCAAACTGCCCACCATACACTGTCCTCGATCCGGATAACGGACCAGAGTTAGAACCTCAAGCATGCCAGGGTGGTATTTCAAGGATGGCTCCACGCAGACTGGCGTCCACGCTTCAAAGCCTCCCACCTATCCTACACAAGCAGGCTCAAAGTCCAGTGCAAAGCTACAGTAAAGGTTCACGGGGTCTTTCCGTCTAGCCGCGGATACACTGCATCTTCACAGCGATTTCAATTTCACTGAGTCTCGGGTGGAGACAGCGCCGCCATCGTTACGCCATTCGTGCAGGTCGGAACTTACCCGACAAGGAATTTCGCTACCTTAGGACCGTTATAGTTACGGCCGCCGTTTACCGGGGCTTCGATCAAGAGCTTCGCTTTCGCTAACCCCATCAATTAACCTTCCGGCACCGGGCAGGCGTCACACCCTATACGTCCACTTTCGTGTTTGCAGAGTGCTGTGTTTTTAATAAACAGTCGCAGCGGCCTGGTATCTTCGACCGGCATGGGCTTACGTAGTAAATACTTCACCCTCGCCGGCGCACCTTCTCCCGAAGTTACGGTGCCATTTTGCCTAGTTCCTTCACCCGAGTTCTCTCAAGCGCCTTGGTATTCTCTACCCAACCACCTGTGTCGGTTTGGGGTACGGTTCCTAGTTACCTGAAGCTTAGAAGCTTTTCCTGGAAGCATGGCATCAACCACTTCATCATCTAAAAGACGACTCGTCATCAGCTCTCGGCATTAAGACCCCGGATTTACCTAAGATCTCTGCCTACCACCTTAAACTTGGACAACCAACGCCAAGCTGGCCTAGCCTTCTCCGTCCCTCCATCGCAGTAACTAGAAGTACAGGAATATTAACCTGTTTCCCATCGACTACGCTCTTCAGCCTCGCCTTAGGGACCGACTAACCCTGCGTCGATTAACGTTGCGCAGGAACCCTTGGTCTTTCGGCGTGGGAGTTTTTCACTCCCATTGTCGTTACTCATGTCAGCATTCGCACTTCTGATACCTCCAGCAAGCTTCTCAACTCACCTTCACAGGCTTACAGAACGCTCCTCTACCGCGCATCTTGCGATGCACCCGTAGCTTCGGTGTGTGGTTTGAGCCCCGTTACATCTTCCGCGCAGGCCGACTCGACTAGTGAGCTATTACGCTTTCTTTAAAGGGTGGCTGCTTCTAAGCCAACCTCCTAGCTGTCTAAGCCTTCCCACATCGTTTACCACTTAACCACAACTTTGGGACCTTAGCTGACGGTCTGGGTTGTTTCCCTTTTCACGACGGACGTTAGCACCCGCCGTGTGTCTCCCACGCTGACACTTCCAGGTATTCGGAGTTTGCATCGGTTTGGTAAGTCGGGATGACCCCCTAGCCGAAACAGTGCTCTACCCCCTGGAGTGATACGTGAGGCGCTACCTAAATAGCTTTCGAGGAGAACCAGCTATCTCCGAGCTTGATTAGCCTTTCACTCCGATCCACAAGTCATCCCCTACCTTTTCAACGGGAGTGGGTTCGGTCCTCCAGTCAGTGTTACCTAACCTTCAACCTGCTCATGGATAGATCGCCCGGTTTCGGGTCTATACCCAGCGACTAAATCGCCCTATTAAGACTCGCTTTCGCTACGCCTTCCCTATACGGTTAAGCTCGCCACTGAATATAAGTCGCTGACCCATTATACAAAAGGTACGCAGTCACCTAACAAAGTAGGCTCCCACTGCTTGTACGCATACGGTTTCAGGTTCTATTTCACTCCCCTCTCCGGGGTTCTTTTCGCCTTTCCCTCACGGTACTGGTTCACTATCGGTCAGTCAGTAGTATTTAGCCTTGGAGGATGGTCCCCCCATATTCAGACAAAGTTTCTCGTGCTCCGTCCTACTCGATTTCACTTCAAAGAACCTTTCACATACGGGGCTATCACCCACTATGGCCGCACTTTCCAGAGCGTTCTGTTAGATTCAAAGAAGCTTAAGGGCTAGTCCCCGTTCGCTCGCCACTACTAAGGGAATCTCGGTTGATTTCTTTTCCTCAGGGTACTTAGATGTTTCAGTTCCCCTGGTTCGCCTCTTACACCTATGTATTCAGTGCAAGATACCCGAGTTATCTCGGGTGGGTTTCCCCATTCAGAGATCTCCGGATCAAAGTCTGTTTGCCGACTCCCCGAAGCTTATCGCAGGCTACCACGTCTTTCATCGCCTCTGACTGCCAAGGCATCCACCGTATGCGCTTCTTCACTTGACCATATAACCCCAAGCAATCTGGTTATTGTCTCGAACGTGAAGACGACATTCGCCGAAAATTCGCGCTTGAACTCGCAAATTTTACCTTGACTTGAATAATCACCAGTGAAAGAGATTATTCAGTCTACTTCTATCACATACCCAAATTTTTAAAGAACGGTTCTGGCACAAAGACCAGACATCAATGTTCGTTCAACCTGAACATTCATGTCTGAGCTTTCGACGATTAATGGTGGAGCCAAGGAGGATCGAACTCCTGACCTCCTGCGTGCAAAGCAGGCGCTCTCCCAGCTGAGCTATGGCCCCTTATCGGATCAGCAGCACACCACAACAATTGGTGGGTCTGGGCAGATTCGAACTGCCGACCTCACCCTTATCAGGGGTGCGCTCTAACCAACTGAGCTACAGACCCAATCGTTCGGGCTTTGGCAGCTTGTCGACCTCACCCGCTCTCTATCCAAGAGCCGGGGGCGCGCTCAAACCAACCGAGCAGCAAACCTATCGTCTAACCAGTGAATCAAGCAATTCGTGTGGGAGCTTATGAAGAAGCTGAGATCTTCGATTAAGGAGGTGATCCAGCCGCAGGTTCCCCTACGGCTACCTTGTTACGACTTCACCCCAGTCATGAATCACTCCGTGGTAACCGTCCCCCTTGCGGTTAGACTAGCTACTTCTGGAGCAACCCACTCCCATGGTGTGACGGGCGGTGTGTACAAGGCCCGGGAACGTATTCACCGTGACATTCTGATTCACGATTACTAGCGATTCCGACTTCACGCAGTCGAGTTGCAGACTGCGATCCGGACTACGATCGGTTTTATGGGATTAGCTCCACCTCGCGGCTTGGCAACCCTCTGTACCGACCATTGTAGCACGTGTGTAGCCCTGGCCGTAAGGGCCATGATGACTTGACGTCATCCCCACCTTCCTCCGGTTTGTCACCGGCAGTCTCCTTAGAGTGCCCACCCGAGGTGCTGGTAACTAAGGACAAGGGTTGCGCTCGTTACGGGACTTAACCCAACATCTCACGACACGAGCTGACGACAGCCATGCAGCACCTGTGTTCCGATTCCCGAAGGCACCCTCGCATCTCTGCAAGGTTCCGGACATGTCAAGGCCAGGTAAGGTTCTTCGCGTTGCTTCGAATTAAACCACATGCTCCACCGCTTGTGCGGGCCCCCGTCAATTCATTTGAGTTTTAACCTTGCGGCCGTACTCCCCAGGCGGTCGACTTATCGCGTTAGCTGCGCCACTAAGATCTCAAGGATCCCAACGGCTAGTCGACATCGTTTACGGCGTGGACTACCAGGGTATCTAATCCTGTTTGCTCCCCACGCTTTCGCACCTCAGTGTCAGTATCAGTCCAGGTGGTCGCCTTCGCCACTGGTGTTCCTTCCTATATCTACGCATTTCACCGCTACACAGGAAATTCCACCACCCTCTACCGTACTCTAGTCAGGCAGTTATGGATGCAGTTCCCAGGTTGAGCCCGGGGATTTCACATCCATCTTACCAAACCACCTACGCGCGCTTTACGCCCAGTAATTCCGATTAACGCTTGCACCCTTCGTATTACCGCGGCTGCTGGCACGAAGTTAGCCGGTGCTTATTCTGTTGGTAACGTCAAAACAGCAAGGTATTAACTTACTGCCCTTCCTCCCAACTTAAAGTGCTTTACAATCCGAAGACCTTCTTCACACACGCGGCATGGCTGGATCAGGCTTTCGCCCATTGTCCAATATTCCCCACTGCTGCCTCCCGTAGGAGTCTGGACCGTGTCTCAGTTCCAGTGTGACTGATCATCCTCTCAGACCAGTTACGGATCGTCGCCTTGGTAGGCCTTTACCCCACCAACTAGCTAATCCGACCTAGGCTCATCTGATAGCGCAAGGCCCGAAGGTCCCCTGCTTTCTCCCGTAGGACGTATGCGGTATTAGCGTTCCTTTCGAAACGTTGTCCCCCACTACCAGGCAGATTCCTAGGCATTACTCACCCGTCCGCCGCTGAATCCAGGAGCAAGCTCCCATCATCCGCTCGACTTGCATGTGTTAGGCCTGCCGCCAGCGTTCAATCTGAGCCATGATCAAACTCTTCAGTTCAATACTGCTTGGGTTTTGAGAAAACCCTAAACTTGGCTCAGCAATCGCATGCTCAATTTAATGAGCTAAAACTCTCGAATTCACGAGTGTTACTTGCGTTGCTGATAATCAGTCGATCATCAGTCTTACATCACAAGCACCCACACGAATTGCTTGATTCAACTTGTTAAAGAGCGTTTGGCTGAGGCTTTCGTCTCAACCGAGGCGCGCATTCTACGCTAACCTCTCTTTCCGTCAAGCTTTATTTTCGAAAATTTCTTTTCTACTCAATCGCTTGTGCTTCAGCGAAGGAAACCTTCTCATCAGCGGGAGGCGCATTCTACAGCGATCAATTTCGCTGTCAACCACCTCGGCGACCTTCTTTTCAGCTCGCTGCCGGAGCAGCCAGTGAAGAGCGGCAAATGAATCACCTGCCTGATCACCACCCTCAACTTCGAATCTCTGTAAGTACTTGATTTTCAAGTTCTTTCAGCGCTTCGTCGCTGGGAGTGGTGCGCATTATAGGGACTGAAAAAAGTCCGTCAACACATTTCTGAAAGAATCTTCAGCCAGCCGTCAGGCGGCCGCGCAGCAAAGGCAGACGCCGCGCCACAGGCGGCACCCGGAGCAGCATCAACAGCAGGCCTATGGCTGCGTAGACGGCCCAGCGTTCGAGATCCGAGCGCACGACCCATAGCATATGCAGCAACCCCAGACCGAGGATGACATATATCAGGCGATGCAGTTTCTTCCAGCCGGTGCCCAGCCTGCGCATGCTGTAGCGATTGGAGGTAACGGCCAGGCAGAGCAGCCCTAGGAAGCCGACGACACCGACGATGATATAGGGGCGCTTGCGCAGTTCGACGCCCAACTGCGCCCAATCCAAGCCAAGGATAAAGACGGCATAGGCGCTCAGGTGCAGCACTATATAGGTAAAGCACCACAGGCCCAGTTGACGACGCACCTGGACCCAGCCACCCCACCGGGTAATTTTCTGCAGGGGCGTCATGGCCAGGGTAATGAGCAGCAGGACCAAGCCGCCCTGCCCCAGTCGATCGACCAGGGCCTTTCCCGGGTCCGGCCCCAGATCGAATATCCACGCCTGGTACAGCCAATAGAGCGGTGGCAACAGCGCCGCCAGGAACACCCCGGCGCGCCAGTACGGATAGCGCATCAGTAATCTTTCCTCAGATCCATGCCCGCATAGAGCGAAGCGACCTCATCGGCATAGCCGTTGAACATGAGGGTGGGACGAACATTGGGACTGAATAGTCCGCTGGGCAGGCGACGCTCGTGCGCCTGGCTCCAGCGCGGATGATCCACGGTCGGGTTGACGTTGGCATAGAAGCCGTACTCGTCCGACGCCAGGCTTTGCCAGGTGGTCTTCGGCTGCTCTTCGACGAAGCTGATCCGCACGATGGACTTGGCACCCTTGAAGCCATACTTCCACGGCACCACCAGCCGCAGCGGCGCGCCATTCTGATTCGCCAATACCCGGCCATACATACCCACCGCCAGGATCGCCAAGGGATGCATCGCCTCATCCATACGCAGACCTTCCACGTAGGGCCAGTCGATCAACGCGAAGTTGGATTGCACTCCCGGCATGTCCTTGCGATCCACCAGCGTTTCGAAGCGTAGGTACCTGGCCTTGCTGGTCGGCTCCACGCGCTTGATCAGGTCGGAGATAGGAAAGCCGATCCACGGAATCACCATCGACCAGGCTTCGACGCACCGCAATCGGTAGATCCGCTCTTCCAGCTGGTAGGGCTTGATGAAGTCCTCCAGCGCATAGTTGCCGGGCTTGCCCACTTCCCCATCGATCACGACAGACCAGGGTTCGGTTTTCAGCGCGCCGGCATTGGCTGCCGGGTCGCCTTTGTCCGGACCGAACTCGTAGAAGTTGTTGTAGTGGGTGGCATCCTTGAACGGCGTGATGGCTTCATCTTTCACCGTCACGGCATCCCAGCGAGTCGCAGAGAGCTTCTCCGTCAGCCAGGCCGGCGTGGCAGCTTCCGCAACGTCCGCGTAGCGTCCGCCGTCGGCAAGACCCAGCCGGGGCAGCCCGGACATGGCGGCAGCCGCCAGCGCACCACCGAGAAAGTGGCGACGGGAGAGATAGAGGGATTCGGGCGTGACGTCCGATTCGTGGCAATCGGACAGGCGGGACGACTTGATCAGCATGACGGGCTCCGCAACGACTGGCTGTATGCGCCAGTAGACTGCGGAGCCCGCTGGAAATTACACGACAGGCGGCTGCTTGCGACGGCGCAATTGCAACAAGTATTGCACCGGGCCGGAGGCGGCGTAAGCAAGGAACAGCAGCAGCAGGATGCGTGGCGGATCGGTGAAGACCACCGCGAACGCCAGCACCACCACCAGGATCGCCATGAACGGCACGCGGCCACGCAGGTCGAGGTCCTTGAAGCTGTAGTACTTGATGTTGCTGACCATCAGCATGCCGGCCGCTGCGACCATCAGAGCCACCAGCAGGGAAACCTTGGCACCCTGCACGTCGAAGTCGGCGAACGCCCACACCGTACCGGCTACCAGCGCCGCGGCAGCCGGACTGGCCAGACCGATGAAGTAGCGCTTGTCGGCCTTGCCCACCTGAGTATTGAAACGCGCCAGGCGCAGTGCAGCGCCCGCCACATAGATGAAGGCGACCATCCAGCCGACCTTGCCCAGGCTGCTCAGCGCCCACTCGAAGGCCACCAGCGCCGGCGCAACACCGAAGGCGACCATGTCGGACAGCGAGTCGTACTCCGCGCCGAAAGCACTCTGGGTATTGGTCAGACGGGCCACGCGGCCGTCGAGACCGTCGAGGACCATGGCGACGAAGATGGCGATGGCGGCATTGGAGAAATCGCCGCTCATGGCATTGATGATGGCGTACAGGCCGGTGAACAGCGCCGCGGTGGTGAACAGGTTGGGCAGCAGGTAAATGCCGCGATGACGAACCTTGCGACCTTCGGCGTCGTGGCCCTCTTCGATGTGCTCATCGATGGGCAGCAGACTTTCTTCGGTGTCGGAAGCCTTGTTGGGCTCCTCGTGACCTTCACTCATGGACGATTCCTTGAGAACTCGTTGAGGCTGAGATTCGCCGGGGCACGCTACTGCGCAGACTCACCCGACGCCCCCGCTTTATACCAGAACACCGCCCCTAAACGAAAAAACGCGGCAAGCGCCGCGTTTCTTCGTTTGTCGCGAAGACCTTAGTTCTTGGTCTTGTCGACGATCTTGTTGGCAGCGATCCACGGCATCATGGCGCGCAGCTGCTCGCCGATGACTTCGATGCCGTGAGCGGCGTTGTTGCGGCGCTTGGCGGTCATCGACGGGTAGTTGGTGGCGCCTTCGGAGATGAACATCTTGGCGTATTCGCCGTCCTGGATGCGCTTCAGAGCGTTGCGCATGGCCTGACGGGATTCGGCGTTGATGACTTCCGGGCCGGTCACGTACTCGCCGTATTCGGCGTTGTTGGAGATCGAGTAGTTCATGTTGGCGATGCCGCCTTCGTACATGAGGTCAACGATCAGCTTCAGCTCGTGCAGGCACTCGAAGTAGGCCATTTCCGGCGCGTAACCGGCTTCGACCAGGGTTTCGAAGCCGGCTTTCACCAGCTCGACGCAACCGCCGCACAGAACGGCCTGCTCGCCGAACAGGTCGGTTTCGGTCTCGTCCTTGAAGGTGGTTTCGATGATGCCGGTACGGCCGCCGCCCACGCCGCAGGCGTAGGACAGAGCGACGTTCTTGGCATTGCCCGACGCGTCCTGGTAGATGGCGATCAGGTCAGGGATACCGCCGCCCTTGACGAACTCGGAACGCACGGTGTGACCCGGAGCCTTCGGCGCGATCATGATCACGTCGAGGTCAGCGCGCGGTACGACCTGGTTGTAGTGGATGGAGAAGCCGTGAGCGAAGGCCAGGGTGGCGCCCTTCTTCAGGTTCGGCTCGATCTCGTCCTTGTACAGGCGGCCCTGGAACTCGTCCGGGGTGAGGATCATGACCAGGTCGGCAGCGGCAACGGCTTCGGCCACTTCAGCCACTTTCAGACCGTGGTTCTGAGCCTTGGCAACGGAAGAAGAACCCGCACGCAGGCCGACGGTAACGTCGACGCCGGAGTCTTTCAGGTTGCAGGCATGGGCGTGGCCCTGGGAACCGTAACCGATGATGGCAACTTTCTTGCCTTGAACGATGGAGAGGTCACAGTCTTTATCGTAGAAAACGCGCATTTGGGTAATCCCCTGTCAGTTGGCCTCGTGGGCCGTATTTCAAATCAGATGCTGAGAGTCTTGTCGCCACGGGCAATGCCGGTGACGCCGCTGCGGACGACTTCGAGGATCGACGCGGTGCCGATGGCCTGGATGAAGCTGTCCAGCTTGTCGCTGGTACCGGCCAGCTGCACGGTGTAGACGCTGCTGGTGACGTCGACGATCTGGCCGCGGAAGATGTCGGTGGTGCGCTTGACCTCGGCGCGCTGGGCGCCGGTGGCCTTCACTTTCACCAGCATCAGCTCGCGCTCGATGTGCGCGCTCTCCGAGAGGTTCACCAGTTTTACCACCTCGATGAGCTTGTTGAGGTTCTTGGTGATCTGCTCGATGACTTCATCCTGACCGGCGGTGGTCAGGGTCAGGCGCGACAGCGTCGGGTCCTCGGTCGGGGCGACGGTCAGGCTTTCGATGTTGTAGTTGCGCTGAGAGAACAGGCCGACGACGCGGGACAGCGCGCCGGGTTCGTTTTCCAGCAGCAGGGAAATGATGTGTCGCATGATCAGGTACGCTCCGTCTTGCTCAGCCACATGTCGCGCATCGCACCACCGCGGATCTGCATCGGGTAGACGTGCTCGCTGGTATCGACCTGGATGTCGAGGAAGACCAGGCGATTCTTCATCGCGAAGGCCTCTTCCATCATCGGCTTCAGGTCCTTCAGGTCGGTGATGCGCATGCCAACGTGGCCATACGCTTCAGCCAGCTTGACGAAGTCCGGCAGCGATTCCATGTAGGAGTGCGAATAACGGCTGTTGTACTGCATGTCCTGCCATTGGCGGACCATGCCCAGCGCACCGTTGTTCAGGTTGACGATCTTCACCGGCAGGTCGTACTGCAGGCAGGTGGACAGCTCCTGGATGTTCATCTGGATGCTGCCTTCACCGGTCACGCAGGCGACGTCGGCGTCCGGGAAGTTCAGCTTCACGCCCATGGCGGCGGGGAAGCCGAAGCCCATGGTGCCCAGGCCGCCGGAGTTGATCCAGCGATTGGGCTTGTTGAAGCGGTAGTACTGCGCCGCGAACATCTGGTGCTGGCCCACGTCCGAAGCAACGAAGGCATCACCGTGGGTGACTTCGCAGAGGGTCTCGATCACGGTCTGCGGCTTGATGATGCTGCCGTCGCCCATGTTGTACGGGAACAGGCCGCGGGTGCCGCGCCATTCGTCGATCTGCTTCCACCAGGCAGCCTGGGCTTCCTTGTTCGGGGTCTCGCCGATTTCCTTGAGGATGGCGACCATTTCGGTCAGGACGCTGTCCACCGGGCCCACGATCGGGATGTCGGCCTTCACGGTCTTGGAGATCGACGCCGGGTCGATGTCGACGTGGATGATCTTGGCATTCGGGCAGAACTTGGCTGCGGTCTCGCCATTGATCACGCGGTCGTCGAAACGCGCGCCGACGGCAAAGATCACGTCAGCGTGGTGCATGGCCAGGTTGGCGGTGTAGCTGCCGTGCATGCCGAGCATGCCGACGAACTGGCGATCGGTACCCGGGTAGCCACCCAGCCCCATCAGGGTGTTGGTGACCGGCACGTTGAGCATGCGAGCGACTTCGGTCAGCGGCTCGGCGGCATTGCCCATGATCACGCCACCACCGGCGTAGATGATCGGGCGCTTGGCGGCCAGCATCATCTCGGCGGCCTTGCGGATCTGACCGGAATGGCCACGGACCGCCGGGCTGTAGGAGCGCAGCTTGACCTTCTTCGGGTAGTTGTATTCGAACTTCTGGGTCGGATCGCCCATGTCCTTCGGAATATCGATCACCACCGGGCCGGGACGGCCGGACTGGGCGATATAGAAGGCCTTCTTGATAACCTCTGGGATTTCCGCCGGGTGCTTGATGATGAAGCTGTGCTTCACGATCGGGCGGGAGATACCGACCATGTCGGTTTCCTGGAAGGCATCGGTGCCGACCATGTTGCTCGCCACCTGGCCGGAGATCACCACCATCGGGATGGAGTCCATGTAGGCGGTAGCGATGCCGGTGATGGCGTTGGTCGCGCCGGGACCGGAGGTCACCAGCACCACGCCCGGCTTGCCGGTGGCGCGCGCATAGCCGTCGGCCATGTGGGTGGCGGCCTGCTCGTGGCGAACCAGGATGTGGGTTACTTCGTTCTCTTTGAAGAGAGCGTCGTAGATATGCAGGAGGGCACCGCCCGGGTACCCGTAGATGTACTTAACGCCTTCGTCACGCAGGGAGCGGACGACCATTTCAGCGCCGGATAAAAGTTCCACGTTGTCACCTCTAGAACGCTATATACGGAAACCCCCAACGTGGGGGACCGACTTGGATGGCTGCCCGGCAGACATGGGCGAATGTAATCGCCGGCTACGTCGACTGCCGATTGAGCAGAACCTGGAGACGCTCCTGTTTGTGTTACGGAGAGCCTCCACCCAGCGCGAGGTAACGCGAAACAGGGTGAAACTTTGCGGCGCGGGTAGCACCTCTTGTCTGCCGAGTAAAACCAGCTTGCGGCCGGCCCACTGCAGCGAACCTTGGATTCTTCTGAAACGAGGCGGTCAAGTCAAGCCATATGTGGCATCGAATGAAGCGGGGATGTGAACTTTCTCAGAGTGAATAAGTACACGTTTTGGTTATAGTTACCGCCAGACTCCGCCTTCCAAGGATCGACAACGCATGCGACGGACGATTTTCCTGGGCAGCCTGCTGCTCGCGCTGGCCCCGACCGTGATGGCCGCGCAGGTCTACAAATGGGTCGACGCCCAGGGCATTACCCATTTCGGCGCGCAGCCGCCCGAAGGCACCGACGCCGCGACCGTGAACACCAACACGGCGCCGCCCAAGCCCAGCAGCAATTTCCCGCCGCCTGCCGCCGCCGTGCCGACTCTTCCGCCCAGTGCCGACGAGAAGCAGAAGGCTGCCGACGAGAAGGTCCGCCAGGAAGTGGCGCAACAGGAAGCCGAGCGCGCCAAGCAATGCCAGCAGTTGCGCACCGACGTGGCGCAGCTGAAGAACAACCCGCGCATTCGCGTGGATGACGGCAATGGCGACCTGCGTCGCATCAGCGAAGAAGAGCGTCAGGAGCGCATCGCAGCCAGCGAGAAGAGCATCCGCGAGAACTGCAACTGACCTCCGCTCAGGGCGTCGGACTGATCAGTTGATCGAAGGCGCCCAATGCTTCCAACAGGGCAGCAACCCGGGCTCCCTCATTGGCGTAGGCCATTTCCGCGATGGCGCGGATGCCCGAAGCATTGGGCAGATCCGCGCCGCTCTCGATGATCAGCTTCATCCGCGGCAGGAAGATCCACTGCAGCCACTCCTCCAGCGCCAGCGTATCCACGCAGAAGGGTTCGACGCTGGATAGCCTGTCCGTCGACGGGCTTTCACTTCCCCACATGCCGACCGCACGCAACTCGCGTTCGATCAACAGCAGTTGATCGGCGACGGCCAGCACGCGCGCATCCATTACAGGGTCACCTTGGCTTTCTGACGCGCCTCGGCGGCGCCGGCGGCGTTGCCCTGCTGGTCACGGCACTTGGCGATCAGGTCCCAGAGGCTGGCCTGCATGGTCGGGCGACCGTTGGCCAGCGACAGGCCACGCAGCGCTACCTGTTCGGCCTGCGCGGCATCGCCCTGGGCCAGACGAACCTGGGCGAGTTTGTAGAGCACCTGCGGCTCGCGCGGAGCGATACGCTGGGCACGTTCCAGGCTGGCGGCCGCGCCGTTCAGGTCACCACCACCCTGCTGCTGCGAGGCGGACGTCAGCAGCGCCAGCACCGGGCCGTCCAACTGCTCATCCGCGGCCAGCCCCGTGTTGCTCGACGGAATGCCCGACGGCCCCTGGTAGGTTTTCGCGGTGGACGGTGCCGCCTGCTGGGTCTGATAAGCAGGCTGCTGGTAGGTCTGCGACTGGAAACCGCCATTGGAGGTGATGCCGCCACTGGTGGAGATCGGTTGCTGCGAATAGGTCGAGCCGGTGGTACCCGGCGCCGTGGTCATGGGCGAGGTGCTGATCGGCGCGGCGCCGGTCTGCGCCGGGAAAGTCTGGATCGGCGCCATGCCGGCATCCTGCGGCACCATCACGGTGACGCCGGAATCCCCCTGCGGGATGCTCTGGCCGGCACTGGCGCGCACCGGCGCCTGGGTGTTACCGCCGCTACGGCCGACACGCTCCGAATTGGACACCGAGGTGCCGGAGTCCTGCACGGGAATGGCACCGTGCTGCGGGGACGCACAACCGGACAGAAGCGCCAGAGTCGCCGACGCTGCAAACCAAGCTTTTCTCACTTCCAACCCTCTTGCATCAGTTCAACCAGCCGCGCACCCAGTCCATGACTTCGCCGGCCGGCGTCTGGTTTCCGCAACCCGCGCCCTGCGCAGGTTCGCTTCCTCGAATATAAGGCATCTGCACCGCACCGGGGCAGTTGGCCTCAGTGCCCTGCCCGGTGTGCGGATCGACCCAGGCCTGCACGACATTATCCGGCATCGGCATGTCCAGCGGGGCGGGATTGGCCTTGCGCATGAAGCTGGTCCAGATTTGCAACGCGCCGGTCGCACCGGTGAGCGGCGTCTTGCCATTGTCGTCGCGACCGATCCACACCACGGCCAGCAGGTCCTGGCCGAAACCGGAGAACCAGCTATCACGGGAATCGTTGGTGGTGCCGGTCTTGCCCGCCAGGGTCAGCGACGCCGGCAGCTGGTTGTAGACCGAGCGCCCGGTACCCTCGCGCATCACGCGCTGCATGGCGCTCTGCAGCAGGTAGATGGCGCCCGGGTCGAAGCGCTGCTGGACCTGGAACGGATAGCGCTTGAGCGGCTGCCCGTCGGCCGCCAGCACGCTGCGGATACTGCGCAGCGGCGTATTGAAGCCGCCACTGGCGATGGTTTGGTACATGGTCGCGACCTGCATCGGGCTGAGCGCGCCGGCGCCCAGCAGCATCGATGGATAGGCCGGCCAGTTCGGCGACACGCCCAGGCGCTCCAGGGTCTTCAGCACATTCGGCACCCCCAGGTCGAGGCCCAGCCGTGCCGTGGACAGGTTCAGCGAACGGGCCAGCCCCTGGTAGAGGAAGATGGTGCCGTTGGCGGTGCCTTCGTAGTTCTTCGGCGTCCACACCTGGCCATCCTTGCCTTTCACCTGGAACGGTTCGTCCTGGATGTAGCTGGTCAGGGTGTACTGGCTCGGTCGTTCCAGCGCCGTCAGGTAGACCGCCGGCTTGACCAGCGAGCCGATGGGCCGCACGGCATCGACGGCGCGGTTGAAGCCGGCGAAACGCGGGTCGCGGCTGCCCAGCAGTGCCTGGATCTCGCCAGTTTCCGGGTTGGTCACGACCATCGCGGTCTCGGTCTCGGCCACGCCCTTGCGGCCTTCCAGGCGCTTGAAGGTTTCGCTGACGGCAGACTCCGCCTTCATCTGCAGGATGGGGTCGAAGCTGGTGAAGATGCGCAGGCCTTCCTCGGTCAGGTCCTCGTCGCGGTAGTCTTCGCGCAACTGGCGCTTCACCAGGTCGAGGAACGCCGGATAGGAACTGTTGGCCATGCTGCCCTGACGGGTCACGCCCAGGGGCGCCTGCTTGGCGGCGGCAGCTTCGTCGGCGGTGATCACGCCCTGCTCGGCGAGCACGTCGAGCACCACGTTGCGGCGCTCCAGCGCACGCTCGGGGTTACGCCGCGGGTTGTAATAGGAGGGGCCCTTCACCATACCGACCAGCAGCGCCACCTGGGGCAGCTTCAGCTCCGACAGCGGCTGGCTGAAGAAGTACTGGCTGGCGAGGCCGAAACCATTCACCGAACGCTGACCGTCCTGGCCGAGGAACACCTCGTTGAGGTAGCCCTCGAGGATTTCCCGCTTGTCGTAATGCAGCTCCAGCAGCACCGCCATCATGGCTTCGGTGAGCTTGCGCGACAGGCTGCGCTCGTTGGTCAGGAAGAAGTTCTTCACCAGCTGCTGGGTCAGCGTACTGCCGCCCTGGCGCAGCTGTCCGGCGCTGGCGTTGACCCAGACGGCACGGGCGATGGACTTCAGCGAAACGCCGTGGTGAGTCCAGAAGTCGCGGTCTTCCACCGCCACCAGGGTATCGATCAGGTACGGCGGCACCTGGTCGAGCTTGATCAGGATGCGGTCTTCGTTGTGCGCCGGGTACAGGCCGCCGATCAGCAGCGGCTCCATGCGCGCCACGGCGAGGTCGCCGCCATTGGCGCGGCTCAGCCCGGCCACGTAGTCGCCGGAGAAGCGCACGCGAATACGCTGCGCGGGCTCTGCGCCTTCATAGAACTGGAAGCCACGGGTGTTCAGGTCGACGGCATTGCCCGACACCGAGACGGCGCCGGGCCCGGCCACGGTGGTTTCGCGGCGGTAGCCCAGGGCATCCAGCTCGCGCAGGAAGTCGTCCTTGCCCAGTTTCAGGCCGACGAACAGTTCCAGCGGCCGGGCGTACACCTTGGCGGGAATGGTCCAGCGCTTGCCGGAGAACTTCTCCTGCACAACCGCATCGAGGTACACGGCAAAACCGGCCAGCACCACCACGCCAACCAGACCGAGCTTGAGTGCCCAGCCCAGCCACTTGCGCATGGCAGGCGACGATTTGCCGCTCTTTTTACGAGGTTTGGAAGATCGGGGACGCGTCATGGCGGCGCATTATACGTACTTTATCCACAGGGGACAGACGCCGCTCCCGCGGGCGTCCGGGCTTGATGCGAACTGCCGCGCATCTCGCGACGACGGTCAGTGGCCGAGCTATGACCCCACGATGGCCATTTGGTTGCCGGCCGGCCGCAGAGTTTGCACCTGCCGACCCAGCCGCCATAATGCCTGCCTTCAGAAATTCGATCGGAAAGGACATCACGTGAGCCAGACTCTCCTCGCAGCCCTGCAGAACCCCGCCCTCTTCCCCCATCCGGTCGAGGGTTTCCGGGTCATCGAAACCCACATCTCCTGGGTGCTGCTCACTGGCTCCTACGTCTACAAGATCAAGAAGCCGGTGAACTTCGGCTTCCTCGACTTCACCGACCTCGCTCAGCGCAAGCACTTCTGCGAGGAAGAGCTGCGCCTGAACCAGCGCCTGACCGACGGCCTGTACCTCGACGTCATCGCCATCACCGGCAGCGAGGCCGCGCCGCAGCTGAACGGCGAAGGCCCGGCCATCGAATACATGATCCAGTGCCGCGAATTCCCGCAGTCCCAGCTGCTCAGCGAAGTGCAGGCGCGCGGCGAACTCGGCGCCCAGCACATCGACGGACTGGCCAGGCAGATCGCCGATTTCCACCTGCGCACCCCGGTCGTTCCCACCGAGCACCCGCTGGGCACTCCCGAAGCCTGCATGGCACCGGTGCGGCAGAACTTCGAACAGATCCGCCCGATGCTCTCCGACAAGGCCGACCTGCTGCAACTCGACGCGCTCGAAGCCTGGGCCGAATCCAGCTACGAACGCCTGCACGGCGTCTTCGAGCAACGCAAGGCGAACGGTTTCATCCGCGAATGCCACGGCGATATCCACCTGGGCAATGCCGCGATCATCGACGGCAAGGTCGTGCTGTTCGACTGCATCGAGTTCAACGAGCCGTTCCGCTTCACCGACGTCACCGCCGACTATGCCTTCCTGGCCATGGACCTCGAAGACCGCGGCCTGAAGTGCCTGTCGCGGCGCTTCGTCAGCCAGTACCTGGAATACACCGGCGACTACCAGTCCCTGGCCCTGCTGAACTTCTACAAGGCCTACCGCGCCCTGGTCCGCGCCAAGATCGCGCTGTTCAGCCTGGCGCACCAGAACGATGCCGTGCAGAAAGCCGCAACGCTGCGCCAGTACCGCAACTACGCCAACCTCGCGGAGAGCTACAGCGCCATTCCGTCGCGCTTCCTGGCGGTGACCGTCGGCGTGTCCGCCGTCGGCAAGAGCCAAGTCGCACTGCGTCTCGTCGAGGCACTGGGCGCCGTGCGCCTGCGTTCGGACGTGGAGCGCAAGCGCCTGTTCGGCGAACAGAAGGCCGAGCAGCAAGGCCAGCTCAAGGGCGGCATCTATGACGCCGACGCCACTATGGCAACCTACCAGCGCCTGAACGAGCTGGCCGTGGACATCCTGCGCGCCGGGTACCCCGTCGTGCTCGATGCCACCTTCCTCAAGCGCGAGCAACGCGCCGCGGCCTGGGAAATCGCCGAGGAAACCGGCGTGCCCTTCCTGATCCTCGACTGCCAGGCGCCGGAAGCGGTGATCGCCGGCTGGCTGAGCCAGCGCCAGAGCGAGGGCAACGACCCCTCCGACGCCACCCTGGACGTGATCCAGGCGCAGCAGGCCAGCCGCGACGCACTCAGCGCCGAAGAGCAGCAGCACAGCAAGCGCGTCGATACCCCGGACGCCGCCAGCCTGGACGCCCTGGTCGCCAGCATCCGCCAGCGCCTGCCGGGCCTCTGAGCCACCGCTTGTCGGCCGGAGTCGCCCTGTTGCGGCGACTTCCGGCCGGCGGCCGCGCCGCCCGACGCACCGTCCACGACGACATCGCCCTGCCCCGCTTTCTCGGCGATATCACAAAGCCACGTTTTTCCCAGCCACCGCTACACTTCTCTTTGCGTGTCCGGCCGCTACGAGCAGTTCTCGGCCCCTTCAAGACCTGACACCCATCGTGCCCATCGCAAGGACCGACGATGAACGACGAACTGCTGCACCTGAAAAACCTCGGCAAGACCTCCGCGCAATGGCTGCATGCCGTTGGCATCCATAGCGCCAGCGACCTGCGCCGCCTGGGGGCGGTCGGCGCCTACCGGGCCGTACGTGCGCGCGGCTTTCGCGCGTCCAAGGTGCTGCTCTACGCCATCGAGGGCGCGCTGCTGGATGTGCACTGGAACGACCTGCCTCCCGCCCACAAGGCTGCACTTCTTGGCGAGCTTGAGACATTTCCCACACGTAACAAGAGCTAGCTCACAAGCTCTGTGGGAAAATGTTTACGCAAGGAGCCTCTCCGCTTATGGTCTCAGGGCCCTTCGTGCGCCCTCGACCGTCGCCATATCAAGGAATTACGGCCATGTACCTACTCGGTGAACAACCTGCTTACGCCGATCGACTGATCAATCGCCTGCAGGGCATCCCAGCGCAATTGCTCGCCGGCCTGGAGCCCGCCGGCGAAGCCATCCGCCTGGAACGCTCCGACGACCTGGAAGGCGAGTTGCCCGGCAAGCATCTGTTCCTCATCGAGAATGGACTGGTCCATGCGCTGGTGGACGAACGCCCGCTGTTCTATCTGCAGGAAGGCGACCTGGTTGGCCTGCGCCAAGGTATCGAACTGCCGCCCTGCCGCTACGTCAGCGAAGAGCCGCTGTGCCTGGTGCCGTATCTGCGCAGCGAAGTATTCCGCCACATCCACAACCACGAGCAGCGCCAGGAGCAGTTCCTGCACTACCTGATCGGCCATACCGCGCTGCTGTCCGATGCCCTGGCGCACCTCAAGCAGCCGGAGATCCGTCCGGCCACCGGCTTCCAGCACTTCGCCGCCGGCGCCCAGCTGATCCAGCAGGGGGACGACGCCGAGCACGTGTTCATCATCATCGAGGGCCACGCCGAGGCCTTCGTCGACGGGCAGAAGGTCGGCGACGTGCAGAAGGACGAGATCTTCGGCGCCATGGCCGTGTTCACCCGCGAGAAACGCAGCGCCTCGGTGATCGCCAGCGAGCCGTGCACGGTGATGGTGATCCCCAAGGACCAGTTCCTCAGCCTGATGCAGAGCAACCCGCGCATCGCCCACAGCCTGATCGAAGGCATGGCGCGGCGCATCGACCTGCTGAACAAGGAAGTCACCCAGCTGCGCCTGCAACGCCAGGCAGACTGACGTTCTTCCTACGTGAAAAGCCCGGCCCTGTGCCGGGCTTTTTCGTGGGTGGCGGTCGGAAATTCGCAGGAGCGAGAAAAAAGGTTACGAAAGGAGGTTGACTCTCAAATGATAATGATTATTATTGAGTCATCTGGTCGCGAGGCCAGATCGATAACCTCAAGAGACCACGCAGTCGGACTCTTCAGATTATCTCCTCATCAGGCTAATCACGGTTTCGACCCGGCACTTTGCCGGGTCTTTTTTTTGCCTTGATTTTTTCGCAGCACCTGCCGGGCAACCGCAAAAGCGCCAGCACGGAGAAGAAAGGTGTTGACTCTCAAATGATAATGGTTATTATTACCTCAACTGGTCGCGAGGCCAGCCGGATAAGCTTAAGAGACCACAGTCGGACTCTTCAGATTATCTCCTCATCAGGCTAATCACGGTTTGGACCCGGCAATTTGCCGGGTCTTTTTTTTGCCCGCGATTCCTGCCGCACCGCCATTCATGCACGCGTGAAAAAGGGCCTCGCGGCCCCTTCACTTCATGCTACGCATCTGCGCGCAGTAATCGGTTGGCGGTTGGGCCGGTGTGTACCAGGCGTAGTCGGCCTGCTCCGGCGCCACGGGTTTACCCACTTCCGCCAGCATCACCACCTTCAGCCCCTGGGCGGCGTCCAGGTCCTGCAGATGCAGCGGAACGCCCAGGTCGCGTCGCGCATGGAAGCCGCCGGCAATCAGCACGGCCGGTGCGGGCGCGGCCTTGAAGCGCTCGGCCATGCGCCGGTCGCGCTGCTGCTGCACCGCCAGCATCGGCGGGAGCTGGCTGTCCGGCAGCAGCCCACAGTGGGAATCACGGATGTCCTGCAGCAATGCATCGCGCACCGGGGCGGCCGTGGAAGCGGGCCCCTGCAATGCGGGGGCGCTGCGGTAGATGCCAATGATCTCGCCGCGATCCAGGTTGGCCGCCAGCAGCGGCGCCGGCTGCTTCACCAGCCAGGTCACCAGCGGGCCGTACTGTGACCAGTCCCAGCCCGGCTGCCAGTGCAACGCGCCGATCAGATCGGTCGGCGTTTCGCCCTTCGCCGCCGCAGCCTGGCTGGCAGACACCGCACGTTGCTGATCGGGGTTGAGCATTTCCAGCAGTACGCTGCCGCCCGGGCGCCGCTCGGCCAGGGCACGCACCAGCCAGAGTTCGAGGGCATGGTGGTCGGGATTGTCGTGCTGCTCGCCGATGAGCACCCGCGGTGCCGCGGCGAGACGATCCAGCAGTCGCGCCGGCGACAGCATGTCGCCGCTGCGCAGGTCGCGAATCACCCCCAGTTCGGCATTGTCGCGACCTTCCGGACTCTGCCAGGCCGGCAACGGCGGCGCGGCCAACTGGCCCTGGCAGGCAGCGAGCAGCGCCAGCAGCGGGACAAGCAGGGCCTTGTTCATGGCGGTTCCTCTCAGCGCGCGATGATCAGCGGATGGCCGCGTTCCGGGTGCGCCTGCACCAGCACATCGAGGCCGAAGACGCTGCGCAGCGGTTCCACCTGCAGCACCTCGTGCGGGGTGCCGAGCAGGTGCACGCGCGACTCGTGCAGCAGCATCAGGCGATCACAGTAACGCGCCGCGAGGTTCAGGTCGTGCAGGATCACCAGCACGGCGGCGCCACGTCCGGCGAAGTCGCGCACGGCCTGCAACGTGGTGTGCTGGTGCAGCGGGTCGAGTGCCGAGGTCGGCTCGTCCAGCAGCAACACCTGTTCCGCCCCGCCCGGCCAGAGTTGCGCCAGCACCCGGGCCAGATGCACCCGCTGACGCTCGCCGCCGGACAGCGCCAGGTAGCTGCGCCCGGCCAGGTGCGAGGCGTCGGCAGCGGCCATGGCGTCGCGGACGATTTCCGCGTCGCGCTGGCGGCCACTGTCGTGGGGCAGCCGGCCGAAGCCCACCACCGCCTCGACGGAGAACGCGAAGTTCAGCGAGGACGATTGCGGTAGCACCGCCAGTCGGCGCGCACGCTCGGTGCCCTGCCAGGACGCCAGCGGCCGGCCATCGAGGCTGACAGCCCCTCCGGCGAGCGGCAACTCGCCATTCAGGGCGCCCAGCAGGGTGCTTTTGCCCGCACCGTTGGGGCCCAGCACACCGAGCACCTCGCCGGGCTGCAAGGTCACGCTCACCTCCCGCAGGACAGCCTGCGCGCCGCGCTTCACCAGCAGCTTGTCTGCGCACAGCATCAGGAACGCCCCCGGATCAGCAGGTAGAGGAAGAACGGCGCGCCGATCAGCGCGGTGACAATGCCGATCGGCAACTCCGCCGGCGCCAGCGCCAGCCGGGCGACCAGGTCGGCGAGTAGCAGGAGGATCGCACCGCCGAGCATCGAGGCCGGCAGCAGCACGCGGTGATCCGGGCCGACGATCAGGCGCAGCAGGTGCGGCACCACCAGGCCGATGAAGCCGATCATCCCGGCGGCGGCCACGGCGGCGCCGACACCCAGTGCGGTACAGAGGATCAGTTCGACCTTCAGTCGCTCGACGTCGAAGCCCAGGTGGCGGGCTTCGGATTCCCCGAGCAGCAATGCATTCAGGGCATTCACCCGGCGCGGCAGCCAGCAGGCCACCAGCAGCGCGATCAGCAGTAGCGGCCACAGGCGCGGGTAGCTCGCGCCATTGAGGCTGCCGAGGTTCCAGAAGGTCAGGGTGCGCAGCGTGGCGTCGTCAGCGAGGTAGGTAAACAGGCCGATCAGAGCGCCCGCCAGCGCCGTCAGTGCGACGCCGGCCAGCAGCATGGTCGCCACACTGGTCTGGCCGTTGTGGCGCCCCAGGCGGTAGACCAGCGCTGTCACCAGCAGGCCACCGGCAAAGGCGCTGGCTGAGAGCAGGTACGGCGCGAACGCTTCGGGCAGCCCGCCCACGGACGCCCCGAAGACGATGGCGATGGCCGCGCCCAGCGCGGCGCCGCTGGAAACGCCGATCAGGCCGGGGTCGGCCAGCGGATTGCGGAACAGCCCTTGCATCGCCACGCCCGCCAGCGCCAGTACGCCACCGGTGGCGATGCCCAGCAAGGTGCGCGGCAGGCGGATCTGCCCGACGATCAGTTCGGCCTGGCCCAGGCCGGCGTCGGCCACCGGCAGCCCGAGCAGGTGCCCCAGCGCTCGCAGGGTATCGCCCAGCGGCAGGCTCACCGGCCCGAGGGCCAGGGAAAGCCAGACGACCAGCAGCAGGAGACAACCGAGGAGCAGGAACAGCGGTCGAGCGGTAACGATCCGGGTCAAGGACGACTTTCCGTGTTCAGGGCCTGCGCGGAAGGATAAAAGGCCCGCGACAGGCTAGCCAGCCCGTCCGGGATGCGCGGGCCCAGACCGCCCACCAGCAGCGTCGGGTCGAGCACCAGCACGCGGCCGTCGCGCAGCGCGGCGGTCGCCGCCAGGCCCGGGTTCTGCCGGGTCAGGGCGGCGCGGGCCGCGTTGCCCACCAGGGTGCGGTCGCTGAGCACCAGCACCTGGGGATCCAGCGCAGCCAGGGCTTCGCTCGACAGCGTCTTGTAGCCCACGTGGGTCGCCAGATTCTGGCCGCCGGCGTGCTGGATCAACCAGTCGCCGGGCGTGCCGCGCCCGGCCACCAGCAGGTTGCCGCCGGCGTGTCCGACCAGCAGGACGACACCGGGCGCAGCCTGCACGGACCGGGCCTTCTTCACCCAGCCCGCGTGCGCGGCCAGGCGCGCATCGAACTCCGCCGCAAGCTGCCTCGCCCTGTCCGGCGCACCGAGCAATGCGCCCAGCCGCTGGAGCGTGTCGTGGACGGTCTGCTGATCGGCCTTGGCCGACAGCGTCTCGATTCGCACGCCAGCGGCACGCAGTTGTTGCAGTACCGGAGGCGGGCCCATTTCCTCGCTGCCCAGGAGGATGTCCGGCTTCAGCGCGAGGATGCCCTCGGCGGCCAGTTGCCGCTGGTAGCCGATCTTCGGCAGCGCCTGGAGAGAGGCCGGGTGCAGGCTGGTGGTGTCGACGCCGACGAGTTTGCTTTCGCCGCCCAACGCGACGACCCATTCGCTCAGCGAACCACCGGCACTCACCCAGCGCTGCGGCAGCGCCTCGGCCAGCGCGCTGGTGGCAGTCAGGCAGAGCGCGGCCAATAGCGCGCGTGCAGTCAGGGTGGTCATCGCCGTCGTCCTCGCGTGAAAGGGAGTGAGCCGCGGCGCGGCGGCACGGACGAACCTTGCCACAGGGAAGCCATGAAATCTATTTGATAATTATTTGCATTAAATGACAAAGGGACTTAAGGTCTGCCGCCTTTCGTTGGCCAGGCGCCAACGCAGCCCTGCTTCAGCACACGGAAGTGCACCCTCTTCCGGTCGGGCCCTGGCGGCGCGGATAATGCCCGCCTCGTGACGCCTTACGCTGAATGGAACCCCGCATGATCCTGCTCTGCACCCCGCATGACCTGGCCGAAGGCCAGAGCCGGGGCTTCAAGGCCGCTGGCCTGAACCTCTTCCTCGTGCGCCGCCAGGGTCGCGTCTACGCCTACCGTAATCGCTGCCCGCACCGGGAGATCCCGCTGGGCTACGACGCCGAGCACTACCTGGATGCCAGCGGCCGCCTGCTGCAGTGCGCCCATCACGGCGCGCTGTTCTTGATCGAAACCGGCGAGTGCATCCAGGGGCCGTGCCTGGGGGATGGGCTGGAGGCGCTGGCATGCAGAGAGGATGAGCAGGGCATCTGGCTGACGCCGCCGGACGATGCCCAGGGGTAACACGGTTTTCGGATCGGTTCGCGAGCAAGCTCGCTCCTACGAAGAGCCGCTCGGTGTGCCTGTAGGAGCGAGCTTGCTCGCGAACCGCCCTGCCCAGAACTACAGCAGCACCTTCAGCGGCCGATCCAGGCAGATTTCCTGTGTATCGATCCGCGCCCCGTAGGCGAGCACCTCCACCCCGGCGGTGTGCGCCTCCGCCAAGGCGGAGTTGTAGGCCGGGTCGATCTCCATCGCCGGGCGCACCGCTTCGATGTCCGTCAGGTTCACCGCATACAGCAGCACCGCGCGCATGCCGTCGCGCGCCAGCGCTGCCAGCTCCCGCAGGTGCTTGGCACCGCGCAGGGTAACGGCATCGGGAAAGGCTGCGACGCTGGTGCCATCGAACCCCAGCGTCACACTCTTCACTTCCACGTACACCGGCTTGCCGGCATACATCAGGCGGAAGTCCGCGCGGCTGTTCTCCACCCCGTAGGCCACCTCGCGGCGCAACTCGTCGAAGCCCGCCAATTCGGTCACGGTGCCGGCCAGCAGCGCTTCTTCCACCAGGCGGTTGGCCCGCCCGGTATTCACGCACGCCAGCCGCCCCTGCGGGGTTTCCACCAGCTCCCAGGTGCCCGGCAGCTTGCGCTTGGGGTCGTCGGAGCGGCTGAACCAGACGCGGCAGCCTTCGCTCATGCAGTTGAGCATCGAGCCGGTGTTCGGGCAGTGGATGGTGAGCCGCTCGCCGCTGGCGGTCTCGATGTCCGCCAGGAAGCGCTTGTAGCGTTTGATCAGGCGCGCCTCGATCAGCGCCGGTTCGAAGCGCATCAGGGACGCCAGGTCTTCAGGCCACGGGCGATGCGATCCACCGCCTGCTGCAGGCGCTCGACGCTCTGGGTATAGGCGAACCGCACGTGGTGCGAGGCCTGGTAACGCCCGAAGTCGATGCCGGGGGTGAAGGCCACGTGCTCGGTCTCGATGAAGTGCTGGCAGAAGGCGAAGGCGTCGCCGCCGAAGGCGCTGATGTCCGCGTACAGATAAAAGGCTCCCTCCGGCTCCACGGCGATGCCGAAGCCCAGCTCGCGCAGCGCGGGCAGCAGGTAGTCGCGGCGGCGGCGGAACTCCTCGCGGCGCTCTTCGAGAATCGCCAGGGTCGCCGGCTCGAAGCAGGCCAGCGCGGCGTGCTGCGCCATGCTCGGCGCGCTGATGTAGAGGTTCTGCGCCAGCTTCTCCAGCTCGCCCACCGCCTCCTGCGGCGCCACCAGCCAGCCCAGGCGCCAGCCGGTCATGCCGAAATACTTGGAGAAGCTGTTGAGGACGAAGGCCTCGTCATCCACTTCCAGCACGCTGGGTGCGTCCAGGCCGTAGGTCAGGCCGTGGTAGATCTCGTCCACCACCAGATGGCCGCCCCGCGCCTTGAGGGTGGACGACAGCGCCGCGAGTTCATCCTTGTGCAACAGGGTGCCCGTAGGATTCGCCGGCGATGCGGCCAGAGCGCCTACACTGTCCTGATCCCAGTGCCGTTCGACGAGCTCCGGGGTGAGCTGGTAACGGCTCTCCGGGCCCACCGGCACCAGCTGTGCGGCGCCTTCCACCAGGCGCAGGAAGTGGCGGTTGCACGGGTAGCCCGGATCGGCCAGCAGCCAGTGCTTGCCCGGGTCCACCAGCAGGCTGCTGGCCAGCAGCAGGGCGCCGGAACCGCCGGGCGTAACGAGAATGCGCTGCGGATCGATCGACAGGCCATAGCGCTGGGCATAGAAGCCAGCGATGGCTTCACGCAGCGCCGGCAGGCCACGTGCGGCGGTATACCGCGTGTGACCGTTTGCCAGGGCCTTCTGCCCGGCTTCGACGATGGGCGCGGCGGTGGTGAAGTCCGGCTCGCCGATTTCGAGGTGGATGACGTCGTGGCCCGCGGCCTGCAGCTCATTGGCCCGCGCCAGCAGCGCCATGACGTGGAAGGGTTCGATGGCGCGGCTGCGCGCACTGAAGGTGGTGGCCATGGAATATTCCGAACTTTGCGACAGAGCCGGGATTCTAACAGGCCACTGATGAATACTGGGGCGCTGCGCGGTCAAGGCGCGGCACCTGGGAACGTGCAGGCTTCGTCCGGCAAACGCCAACGATCCTGCAACGGTTTGTCGACAAACCCGCTGGCTGTGACCAACGGGTCGACCAACTGGCGATCAGGTATGTGCGGGCACTGTCAGGCTCGACAACCGGGAGTAGCGTCCCGGGAATCGTTCTGGTAAGTTCGCCCGCTTGCGAGCGCGGGGCCGGCGGTGCCGGAGAGGGACCATCCGCGAGAGGATTAGCGAGAGTGAGAGGCGGTCATCCATGCCCACCAAAGCAAAACAACAGAGCAGCCAACTGATTCGTGGCTTCGAGCCCTACCAGGAAACCAAGGGCGAGGAGTACATGAGCGATCGCATGCGCGCGCACTTCACCTCCATCCTCAACAAGTGGAAAGTTGAGCTGATGGAAGAAGTGGACCGCACCGTGCACCACATGCAGGACGAAGCGGCCAACTTCCCGGACCCGGCCGACCGTGCCAGCCAGGAAGAAGAGTTCAGCCTCGAACTGCGCGCCCGCGACCGCGAGCGCAAGCTGATCAAGAAGATCGACGAAACCCTGCAGCTGATCGAAGACAACGACTACGGTTGGTGCGATTCCTGCGGCGTCGAGATCGGCATTCGCCGTCTGGAAGCCCGCCCCACCGCCACCCTGTGCATCGACTGCAAGACCCTGGCGGAAATCAAGGAAAAGCAGCTGGGCTCCTGAGCCTAGTTGATCCCGAACGGGGCGCTGCGGCGCCCCGTTTCGTTTGTGCGCCCCACCCTTAATAGAAAGCCCAGGAGACGCCATGCCCGCCTCCCGCTACGTCGGCCGCTTCGCCCCCACGCCCAGCGGCTACCTGCACTTCGGCTCGCTGGTGGCGGCGGTCGCGTCCTACCTGGATGCGCGCGCCGTCGGCGGCACCTGGCGGGTGCGCATGGAAGACCTCGACCCGCCGCGCGAAATGCCCGGCGCCCAGACCGCCATCCTGGACACCCTCGAACGATACGGCTTCGAATGGGACGGCCCGGTCGAGCGCCAGAGCGAGCGCGGCGAGGCCTACGCCGCCCAGGTCGAGCAATGGCTGCGCAGCGGCCTGGCCTACGCCTGCACCTGCTCGCGCAAGCAGCTCGAAGGCAGCCACGGCATCTACCCCGGCACCTGCCGCGACGCCCAGCACGACTGGCACGGTGACGTCGCCATCCGCATCCGCGTGCCGGAGCTGGAGTACCGCTTCACCGACCGCCTGCAGGGCGAGTTCCGCCAGCACCTGGGCCGCGACGTCGGCGACTTCATCATCCGCCGCCGCGACGGGCTGTTCGCCTATCAGCTGGCGGTGGTGCTGGATGACGCCTGGCAGGGTGTTACCGACATCGTCCGTGGCGCCGACCTGCTGGACAACACGCCGCGCCAGCTTTACCTGCAGGAACTGCTGGGCATCGCCGCCCCGCGTTACCTGCACGTGCCGCTGATCATCCAGCCCGACGGGCACAAGCTCGGCAAGTCCTACCGCTCGCCGCCGCTCGAAGCCGACCAGGCCGCGCCGCTGCTGGAGCGCGCCCTCAGGGCGCTGGGCCAGCAGCCGCCCGCCGAGCTGCGGCAGGCCACGCCGCATGACGTGCTGGCCTGGGGCATCGAGCACTGGAATGCCGACGCCATCCCCCATTGCCTGACACTGGAAGACGCACGGCTCTAGACTGTTGAAGCAAGGCTGCTGCGCGCGGACTGCCTTGCTGCAGGAGCGAGCTTGCGCAAACAAGCCCCACAGCGGGGTTCGGGATCGCGCGCAAGCTCGCTCCTACAGGACCTGCCGAGCATTCGGCGCAAGGCGGGCCGGCGGCCGGCTTGCCGGCGACTGTGCGCACAGGTAGCCTGCCCGCCGAACCCAGAGAGAGACGACATGTACATCTACCGACTGGTGCTGCTCCTGGTCGTGGGCATCTATCTGTTCTCGCCGGCCATCATGGACTGGTGGATCGATCCCCACGGCGCCTGGTACCGCCCGTATCTGCTGTGGCTGATCCTGATCGTCGTCACCTTCATCCTGCAGAGCCAGCGCGATGCTGACGAGCTTTAGCCTCACCCAGCTGATCCTGATCAGCGCCTCCTACCTGATGGTTCTGTTCGGCGTCGCCTGGATCACCGAGCGCGGCTTCGTTCCGCGCCGGCTGGTGCGCCACCCACTCATCTACACCCTCTCGCTGGGCGTGTACGCCAGCGCCTGGGCCTTCTATGGCACGGTCGGGCTGGCCTACCAGTACGGCTACGGCTTCCTGGCGATCTACCTGGGCGTTTCCGGCGCCTTCCTGCTGGCGCCAGTGCTGCTCTACCCGATCCTGCGCATCACCCGGGCCTACCAGCTGTCGTCGCTGGCCGACCTCTTCGCCTTCCGCTTCCGCAGCACCTGGGCCGGCGCGCTGACCACCCTGTTCATGCTGATCGGCGTGCTGCCGATGCTGGCGTTGCAGATCCAGGCGGTGACCGACTCGATCAGCATCCTCACCCGCGAATCGGAGCCCAACCGCGCGGCGCTGGCGTTCTGCGCGCTGATCACGCTGTTCGCGATCCTCTTCGGTGCGCGCCACATCGCCACCCGCGAGCGCCACGAAGGCCTGGTGATGGCGATCGCCTTCGAGTCGCTGGTGAAGCTGGTGGCGCTCTGCTCCATCGGCCTGTTCGCCCTCTATGGCGTGTTCGGCGGGCCGGACGGCCTGGAAGTCTGGCTGCTGCAGAACCAGGAAGCCCTGAGCACCCTGCACACGCCGCTGGCCGAAGGGCCGTGGCGCACGCTGCTGCTGGTGTTCTTCGCCGCCGCCATCGTCATGCCGCACATGTTCCACATGACCTTCACCGAGAACCTCAACCCACGCTCGCTGCTCAGCGCCAGCTGGGGTTTGCCGCTGTTCCTGCTGCCGATGAGCCTGGCGGTGCCGCCGATCCTCTGGGCCGGCCTGCACCTGGGCGCCTCGACCAACCCGGAATACTTCACCCTCGGCCTGGGCATCTCCGTGGACAGCCCCGCCCTGGCGCTGACCGCCTTCATCGGCGGCATCTCCGCCGCCAGCGGCCTGATCATCGTGATGACCCTGGCCCTCTCGGGCATGGTGCTCAACCACCTGGTGCTGCCGCTCTACCAGCCGCCGGCCGAAGGCAACATCTACCGCTGGCTGAAGTGGACCCGCCGCGCGCTGATCGCCGCGATCATCATGGCCGGCTATGCCTTCTACCTGCTGCTGGGCGCCGAGCAGGACCTGTCGAACCTCGGCATCGTCTCCTTCGTCGCCACCCTGCAGTTCCTCCCCGGCGCGTTGGCCGTGCTCTACTGGCCGACCGCCAACCGCCGCGGCTTCATCGCAGGCCTGGTGGCCGGCATGCTGGTGTGGGGCGCGACCATGCTCACCCCGCTGGTGGCGAACCTGCAGAGCATCTACCTGCCGCTGTTCAACTCGCTCTACGTGCTCGACGACACCACCTGGCACCTCGCCGCGCTCGCCTCGCTGGCGGCCAACGTGCTGGTGTTCACCCTGGTTTCGCTGTTCACCGAAGCCAGCGACGAAGAGAAAGGCGCCGCCGAAGCCTGCGCCGTGGACAACGTCCGCCGCCCGCAGCGCCGCGAGCTGATCGCCGTGTCGCCACAGGAATTCGCCAGCCAACTGGCCAAGCCGCTGGGCGCGAAAACCGCCCAGCGCGAGGTGGAACAGGCCCTGCGCGACCTGCACCTGCCCTTCGACGAACGCCGCCCCTACGCCCTGCGCCGCCTGCGCGACCGCATCGAAGCGAACCTCTCCGGGCTGATGGGCCCGAGCGTGGCGCAGGACATGGTGGAAACCTTCCTGCCCTATAAGGCCAGCAGTGAAAGCTACGTCACCGAGGACATCCACTTCATCGAAAGCCGCCTGGAGGACTACCACTCCCGGCTCACCGGCCTCGCCGCCGAGCTGGACACCCTGCGCCGCTACCACCGCCAGACCCTGCAGGACCTGCCCATGGGCGTCTGCTCGCTGGCCAAGGACCAGGAAATCCTCATGTGGAACCGCGCCATCGAGGAACTCACCGGCGTCAGCGCGCAGCGCGTGGTCGGCTCGCGCCTGGCCGCCCTGCCCGAACCCTGGCGCGGGCTGCTGGAAGGCTTCATCGACGCGCCGGACGAGCACCTGCACAAGCAGCGCCTGTCCATCGAGGGGCAGACCCGCTGGCTCAACCTGCACAAGGCGGCGATCGAGGAACCACTTGCCCCCGGTAACAGCGGCCTGGTGCTGCTGGTGGAAGACCTCACCGAAACCCAGTCCCTGGAAGACAAGCTGATCCACTCCGAGCGCCTGGCCTCCATCGGCCGCCTGGCCGCCGGCGTCGCCCACGAGATCGGCAACCCCATCACCGGCATCGCCTGCCTGGCGCAGAACCTGCGGGAAGAACGCGAGGGCGATGGCGAGCTGACCGAGATCAGCGGGCAGATCCTCGAACAGACCAAGCGCGTCTCGCGCATCGTGCAGTCGCTGATGAGCTTCGCCCACGCCGGCGGCAAGCAGGTGGCGGCCGAGCCGGTGTGCCTGGCGGACGTCGCCCAGGAGGCCATCGGCCTGCTGTCGCTGAACAAGCGAAGCGTCGACGTGCAGTTCTTCAACCTGTGCAACCCGGAACACTGGGTGGAAGGCGACTCGCAGCGCCTGGCGCAGGTGCTGATCAACCTGCTGTCCAACGCCCGCGACGCCTCACCGCCCAACGGCGCGATCCGCGTGCGCACCGAAGCGTCCGAGCAGGCCATCGACCTGATCGTCGAGGACGAAGGCAGCGGCATTCCCAAGTCGATCATCGACCGCCTGTTCGAGCCCTTCTTCACCACCAAGGACCCGGGCAAGGGAACCGGCCTGGGGCTCGCTCTGGTCTATTCGATCGTGGAAGAGCATTATGGGCAAATCACCATAGACAGCCCGGCTGACCCCGAACGCGAATGCGGAACCCGCATCAGCGTCACCTTGCCGCGGCATCCTGGCCCGACGGCCGAGCAGTAAACGAGCACGTCGAGAGAGCTGAATACATGGCACATATCCTCATCGTCGAAGACGAAACCATCATCCGTTCCGCCCTGCGACGATTGCTCGAGCGCAACCAGTACCAGGTCAGCGAAGCTGGCTCGGTGCAGGAGGCCCAGGAGCGCTACAGCATTCCGTCGTTCGACATGATCGTCAGCGACCTGCGCCTGCCCGGCGCCCCCGGTACCGAACTGATCAAGCTGGCCCAGGGCACCCCGGTGCTGATCATGACCAGCTACGCCAGCCTGCGCTCGGCGGTGGACTCGATGAAGATGGGCGCGGTGGACTACATCGCCAAGCCGTTCGACCACGACGAGATGCTCCAGGCCGTGGCGCGCATCCTCAAGGACCGCCAGGAGAACCGTAACGCCCCCGCCGAAGCCCGCGGTAACGCCAAGGCCGCGGAGCGCAGCAGCGGTAACACCGCCGCCGCGGACGGCGAGATCGGCATCATCGGTTCCTGCCCACCGATGCAGGAGCTGTACACCAAGATCCGCAAGGTCGCGCCCACCGATTCCAACGTGCTGATCCAGGGTGAGTCCGGCACCGGCAAGGAACTGGTCGCCCGCGCCCTGCACAACCTGTCCAAGCGCACCAAGGCGCCGCTGATCTCGGTGAACTGCGCGGCGATCCCGGAAACCCTGATCGAATCCGAACTGTTCGGCCACGAGAAAGGCGCCTTCACCGGCGCCAGCGCGGGCCGTGCGGGCCTGGTCGAAGCCGCCGATGGCGGCACGCTGTTCCTCGACGAGATCGGCGAACTGCCGCTCGAAGCGCAGGCGCGCCTGCTGCGCGTGCTGCAGGAAGGCGAGATCCGCCGCGTCGGCTCGGTGCAGTCGCAGAAGGTCGACGTGCGCCTGATCGCCGCGACCCACCGCGACCTGAAAATGCTGGCCAAGACCGGCCAGTTCCGCGAAGACCTCTATTACCGCCTGCACGTCATCTCGCTGAAACTGCCGCCGCTGCGCGAGCGTGGCGCGGACGTGATGGAAATCGCGCGCTCCTTCCTGGCGCGCCAGTGCTCGCAGATGGGGCGCCCGGCCCTGACCTTCTCCCACGAAGCCGAACAGGCCATCCGTCACTACCCATGGCCGGGTAACGTGCGTGAGCTGGAAAACGCCATCGAGCGCGCGGTGATCCTCAGCGAGGGCCAGGAAATCCCGGCCGACCTGCTGGGTATCGACATCGAACTGGACGACCTGGACGACGACTTCGGCGACGACGGCGACCTGCGTCCCACCAACGGCAGCGCCAGCAACCACGAGCCCACCGAGGACCTGTCACTGGAGGATTACTTCCAGCACTTCGTCCTCGAGCACCAGGACCACATGACCGAGACCGAACTGGCCCGCAAGCTGGGTATCAGCCGCAAGTGCCTGTGGGAACGTCGCCAGCGCCTGGGCATTCCGCGCCGCAAATCGGGGGCCGCGGCGGACTCGTAACAGCCCCCACACTGTTACCGGGGGGACATGCTCCGTAACAAGCCGGGTTCATCGGTAACGAAAACCCGGCTTTTTTGTGCCCGCCGCGGGAGAGCGAAACCTCGCAAACCCTTGAAAAATAAGGATTCGCAAAAGTTGGCACGGCATCTGCTTTGTTATTGGCACAACAACAATAACAAGCACGACCACTCACAATAAGAACAAGACGAAACGACTCCAGCACAACAAAAACAAGATCGCGGAGGCGCAGCTAACTGATTCTTTTGGAGAAGGGTAGCCGTCGGGACCAGTCCCGCAACCAGTCAAGAAGAATAAAACTGCCCTGAGGCAGCACGCAAAACTGGTTGGATCGAAAGATCATTGCTCACTCAGCGACCAAAGCAATCCGTTTGCTATTGAAACCTTCCATGTGTGGAAGGCTCCCCGAAGCAGGTAGCTTCGAGGGACGGGTCTACAAACAAAAACAACAAGCCCGGTAAACATAATAAAAACAAAGCACGCACCTATTTGGGGGGGAGCCTCGGCTCCCCCAGTAGCTTTCGCTACACCCTCTCCCCTTCTCCCCGCAAGTCCCTTTCTTCAGTTTTCTTCATCATCCCACCCCACGATGCTAGAATCGCCGCGGCGCAATCGGCCCCCGATTTGCTGCCAATTGTTTCCAGGCGGCGGCAGACACCCGCTATCCTCCAGGAAGCGCCGTGAACACGCGGCTTGCCGAGACTTGCGTATGCCATCCATAGACCCATTCCCGACAGTGCACACATGCTGAAAAAGCTGATCCAGTCCATCCGATCCCCACTGCGCCGTCCGCGCGCCGTCCGCACTACTCCGGAAGTCGTTGGCAATCATCAGCACTCGCTGCGGCGGGAACAGTTCAGCAGGAATGCGGTGAACGTCGTGGAGCGCCTGACCAAGGCCGGCTACCAGGCGTACATCGTCGGCGGTGGCGTTCGCGACCCGCTGCTGGGTATTGCCCCCAAGGACTTCGACGTGGCCACCAGCGCCACCCCCGAGCAGGTGCGCGCCGAATTCCGTAACGCGCGGGTGATTGGCCGCCGCTTCAAGCTGGTCCACGTGCATTTCGGCCGCGAGATCATCGAGGTCGCCACCTTCCGCGCCAACCACCCGGTCAGCGAAGACGACGAGAACAACGCCCACGCTTCGCGTAACGAAGCCGGCCGCATCCTGCGCGACAACGTCTACGGCACTTTGGAAGACGACGCCCAGCGCCGCGACTTCACCATCAACGCGCTGTACTTCGACGTCACCGGCGAGCGCATCCTCGACTACGCCCACGGCGTGCGCGACATCCGCAATCGCCTGATCCGCCTGATCGGCGACCCGGAGCAGCGTTACCTCGAAGACCCGGTGCGCATGCTGCGCGCGGTGCGCTTCGCCGCCAAACTGGACTTCGAGATCGAGAAGCACAGCGCCGCGCCGATTCGCCGCCTGGCGCCGCTGCTCAACGAGATTCCCTCGGCGCGCCTGTTCGACGAAGTGCTCAAGCTGTTCCTCAGCGGCAAGGCCGAGCGCACCTTCGAACTGCTCAACGAGTACGACCTGTTCGCCCCGCTGTTCCCGGCGAGCGCCAAGGCCCTGAAGGATGACCCCGAGTACGCCGGCAAGCTGATGCGCCAAGCCCTGGCCAACACCGACGAACGCATCCGCATGGGCAAGCCGGTCACCCCGGCGTTCCTCTTTGCCGCACTGCTCTGGCCGGCCCTGCCCGCCCGCGTGCTGAAGCTGCAGGACCGCGGCATGCCGCCGATCCCGGCGATGCAGGAAGCCGCCCACGAACTGATCCTCGAACAATGCCGCCGCACCGCGGTGCCCAAGCGCTTCACCATCCCGATCCGTGAGATCTGGGACATGCAGGAGCGCCTGCCGCGCCGCCAGGGCAAGAAGGCCGACCTGCTGCTGGAAAACCCGCGCTTCCGCGCCGGCTACGACTTCCTCCTGCTGCGCGAAAGCGCCGGCGAGGAAACCGGTGGCCTGGGCGACTGGTGGACCGACTACCAGGACGCCAGCGACGGCGAACGCCGCGGCATGATCCGCAACCTTGCCAGCCAGCAGGAAGAGGCCGGAACCGCCGCCCCACGCAAACGCCGCCGCGGTGGCAGCAACCGCCGTCGTCGCGGCCCGCGCACCGAAGGCGCCAGCAGCGAATGAGCGAACGCGTGTACATCGGGCTCGGCAGCAACCTCGCCGAGCCGCGCCAGCAGCTGGAAGCCGCGCTGAAGGCGCTGTCGCAGATTCCCGCCGCCAAGGTGGCGGTGGTCTCCCCGCTGTATGCCAGCGACCCGCTGGGCCCGCCGGACCAGCCGCGCTACGTGAATGCCGTGGCCGCCCTGGATACCGACCTGGAGCCGCTGGCCCTGCTGGACGCCCTGCAGGCCATCGAGCAGGAGCAGGGCCGCGTGCGCAAGGACGAACGCTGGGGTCCGCGCACCCTGGACCTGGATATCCTGCTATTCGGCGAGCGCCAGATCGACGATCCGCGCCTGACCGTGCCGCACTACCATATGCACGCCCGCGCCTTCGTCCTCTACCCGCTGGCGGACCTCGCCCCGCAACTGCGCCTGCCCGACGGGCGCACCCTGCCCGAGCTGCTCGCCGCCTGTCCGTTCAGCGGCCTCGAACGCCTGTCCTGAGGCATGCTGCGCCCCAGGCGTGGGGCGCACTGGCAGTAACGCCGTAACAGTCCGGTAACACCTGCAATTGACTTAGCCTTTTTCGATCCGGACTATAGGGCCCCGTTTGCCCCTGCCCGGCGCAGAACCGAGGACACTTTCATGCCTGATGTCACCCTGACCACCCTGCAAGGTCTCAAGCAAAGCGGCGAAAAGATCGCGATGCTGACCGCCTACGATGCCACTTTCGCCCACACGGCCAGCCTGGCCGGTGCCGAAATGCTGCTGATCGGTGACTCCCTGGGTATGGTGCTGCAAGGTCACGACAGCACACTGCCGGTGACCGTTGAGGACATGGCCTACCACACCGCCGCCGTGAAGCGCGGCAACAAGGGCGCGCTGATCGTCACCGACCTGCCGTTCGAATCCGGCACCTCGCTGGACCAGCTCCTGCGCGACTCGGTAAAGGTCATGCAGGCCGGCGCCCACATGGTCAAGCTCGAAGGCGGCGCCTGGCTCGCCGAGCCGATCACCCGCCTGGCCCAGATGGGCATCCCGGTGTGCGCGCACCTGGGCCTCACCCCGCAGGCGGTCAACCTGTTCGGCGGCTTCAAGGTCCAGGGGCGCCAGGAAGCCCAGGCGCGCCAGCTGCGCGCCGACGCCATCGCCCTGGAGCAGGCCGGCGCCGCCATGCTGCTGCTGGAGTGCGTACCGTCCGCGCTGGCCCAGGAAATCACCGAAGCGGTGAAGATTCCGGTCATCGGCATCGGCGCCGGTGCCGGCACCGACGGCCAGGTACTGGTGATGCATGACATGCTGGGCCTGTCGCTGTCCGGCCGTTCGCCGAAGTTCGTGAAGAACTTCCTCGACGGCCAGCCGGACATCCAGTCCGCCTTCGCCGCCTATGTGAAGGCAGTGAAGGACGGCACCTTCCCCGGCCCGGAGCACGGTTTCGCCTGATGAATACAGTCAAGACAGTCCGCGAGCTGCGCGCCGCCGTGGCGCGCGCGCGCAGCGAGGGCAAGCGCATCGCGCTGGTGCCGACCATGGGCAACCTGCACGCCGGCCACGCCGCGCTGGTGACCAAGGCCAGCCAGCGCGCCGACTTCGTGGTGGCGAGCATCTTCGTCAACCCGCTGCAGTTCGGCCCCAGCGAAGACCTCGATAAATACCCGCGCACCCTCGCCGCCGACCAGGAGAAGCTGCTCGACGCCGGCTGCCACCTGCTGTTCGCCCCCACCGTCGAGGAGATGTACCCCGACGGCATGGACGGCCAGACCCGCCTGCACGTGACCGGTGTGTCCGAAGGACTGTGCGGCGGTAGCCGCCCGGGTCATTTCGATGGCGTCGCCACCGTCGTCTGCAAGCTGTTCAACATGGTCCAGCCCGACATGGCGCTGTTCGGCGAGAAGGACTTCCAGCAGCTGGCGGTGATCCGCAAGCTGGTGCGTGACCTGAACCTGCCGATCCAGATCTTCGGCGAGCCCACCGTGCGCGCCGAAGACGGCCTGGCGCTGTCCTCGCGCAACGGCTACCTCACCGAGGCGCAGCGCGGCATCGCACCGATCCTGCAACGCACCCTGCAGCAAGTGGCCGAACGCATCCGCCAGGGCGAACGCGACTACGCAGCGCTGCTCGCCCAGGGCCGCCAGCAGATCGAAGACGCCGGCCTGCGCATCGACTACCTCGAAGTCCGCGAGCCCGTCGGCCTGCGCCCGGCGACGGCGCAAGACCATCAGTTGGTCATCCTGGTGGCCGCCTTCCTGGGCACTACCCGGCTGATCGACAACCTCGCCTTTCACATCGACTGATTCCTTGCCCGACACCCGAATTTTCGCCTCGAAGCCGCGCCAGCCGCAGCCTTGAGCGACTCCGGGTGCTCGGGCATACTCGCCCCGCTCTCCTCGACCAGAAGAAAAACAGGAGCCACGCCATGCAGAGCATCATGCTCAAAGCCAAACTGCACCGCGCCGAAGTCACCCACGCCGTGCTCGACTACGAAGGCTCCTGCGCCATCGACGGCGAATGGCTCGATCTCGCGGGCATCCGCGAGTACGAACAGATCCAGATCTACAACGTCGACAACGGCGAACGCTTCACCACCTACGCCATCCGTGGCGAGGACGGTTCGCGGATGATTTCCGTGAACGGCGCCGCCGCCCACAAGGCCAAAGTGGGTGACCGGGTGATCATCTGCGCGTACGCTCAGTTCAGCGACGCCGAACTTGAGGACTTCAAGCCGCGCATGCTGTATATGGCCCCTGGCAACGAACTGAGCCACACCAGCAACGCCATCCCGGTCCAGCTCGCCTGAACCGACGAGAAAAGCCCGGAACCGCCGGGCTTTTTTCCAGCTCGAAAGCACGTTCAAACACGCACGTCTTACCCGAAGGTATGTCATGGAACACCACCTCACCCCGCTGGATGCCACCCAACTGGCGAGCTGGCAGGCATTGGCCGCCCACCGCCAGGATCTGCAGAACTTCACCATGCGCGAGGCATTCGCCGAGGACCCGGAGCGCTTCAAGCGTTTTTCCCTCAGCGCCTGTGGCCTGTTCCTCGACTTCTCGAAGAACCTGATTCGCCAGGACACCCTCGACCTGCTGGTGAAACTCGCCGAGGAAGCGAAACTGGGTGAAGCCATCCAGTCGATGTTCCGCGGCGAGGTGATCAACGCCTCCGAGCGCCGCCCGGTGCTGCACACCGCGCTGCGCCGACCGATCGGCGACAAGGTGATGGTCGATGGCGTCGACGTGATGCCCGAGGTGCACCGCGTGCTGCACCAGATGACCGAACTGGTCGCCGCCGTGCACAACGGCCTGTGGCGCGGGTATACCGAGAAGCCGATCACCGACGTGGTGAACATCGGCATCGGCGGCTCGTTCCTTGGCCCGCAACTGGTCTCCGAGGCGCTGCTGCCGTTCGCTCAGAAAGGCGTGCGTTGCCACTACCTGGCGAACATCGACGGCAGCGAATTCCGGGAGATGACCGCCAAGCTCAACGCCGAGACCACGCTGTTCATCGTCTCGTCGAAATCCTTCGGCACCCTGGAAACCCTGAAGAACGCTCAGGCCGCCCGCGCCTGGTACCTGGCCCAGGGTGGCAGCGAGGCCGAGCTGTACCGTCACTTCATCGCCGTTTCCAGCAACAAGGAAGCCGCGACCGCCTTCGGCATCCGCGCCGAGAACATCTTCCCCATGTGGGACTGGGTGGGCGGCCGTTACTCGCTGTGGTCGGCCATCGGCCTGCCGATCGCCATGTCGGTGGGTATCAACAACTTCAAGGAGCTGCTGTCCGGCGCCTACAGCATGGATCAGCACTTCCTGACCGCGCCGTTCGAGAAGAACATTCCGGTGCTGCTGGGCCTGCTCGGCGTCTGGTACGGCGACTTCTGGGGCGCGCGCAGCCACGCGATCCTGCCGTACGACTACTACCTGCGGAACATCACCGACCACCTGCAGCAGCTGGACATGGAGTCCAACGGCAAGAGCGTGCGCCAGGACGGCAGCCCGGTTTCCGCCGGCACCGGCCCGGTGATCTGGGGCGGCGTGGGCTGTAACGGCCAGCATGCCTACCACCAGTTGCTGCACCAGGGCACCCACCTGATCCCGGCGGACTTCATCGTCCCGGTGTCCAGCTACAACCCGGTGGCCGATCACCACCAGTGGCTGTACGCCAACTGCCTGTCGCAGAGCCAGGCGCTGATGGTCGGCAAGAGCCGCGCCGAGGCGGAGGCCGAACTGCGTGCCAAGGGCTTGGACGACGCTGAAGTGCAACGCCTGGCGCCGCACAAGGTGATCCCGGGCAACCGCCCGAGCAACACCCTGGTGCTGGAGCGCATCAGCGCCCGCCGCCTGGGCGCGCTGATCGCCATGTACGAGCACAAGGTCTACGTGCAGAGCATCCTCTGGGGCATCAATGCCTTCGACCAGTGGGGCGTGGAGCTGGGCAAGGAGCTGGGCAAGGCCGTCTATGGCCGCCTGGTCGGCAGCGAGGAAAGCGCCGCCGAAGACGGCTCCACCCAGGGCCTGATCGACTTCTTCCGCGGTCGTCACCGCGGCTGACGGCGAAGCGGACGGGGGCGCGCCCTGCGCATCCGTCCCGCGCCTAACGGCAGAAGCGCTGCCGATACTCTCCCGGCGTCACGCCCAGTGCCTGGACGAAGGCGCGCCGCAAGTTGTACTCGCTGCCAAAGCCCGCCTGCTGCGCCACACGCTTGAGCGCCGGCTCTCCCCCTTCCAGCAGTTGACTCGCCCGCTCCAGACGCAACTGCAACAGCAGCTTCGCCGGGGTCATGCCCATTTCCGCCTGGCAATGCCGATGCAGGGTGCGTGAGGACATGGCCATCTGCGCGGCCATCTCCTCGACGTCCACCGTCTGCCCCAGCCGCTCCCGCAACCACGCCACCAGGCGCTCCATCTGTCCACCGGGCGGCGCCTGCTGGGCCAGCAACTCGGCGCTGAACTGACGCTGGCCTCCGGGGCGACGCAGGTACATCACCAGGCCGCGAGCGACCTGCAACGACACCTCGCGGCCGTGGTCCTCCTCCACCAGGCTCAGGCACAGGTCCATGCCGGCGGTAACGCCGGCCGAGCTGTAGAACTGCGCGTCGCGCACGAACAGGGCGTCCGGCATCACCCGCACGCGAGGAAACAGCCGCTGCAACCACTGGGCGTAGCGCCAGTGGGTCACCACCGGACGTCCGTCCAGCAGCCCGGCCTGGGCCAGCAGGAAGGCACCGGTGCACACCGAGGCGCAGCGCGTGGCATGGGGCGCGGCCCGCGCCAGCCAGCGCGCCAGATCGCCCTGCTGCAGGGCCGCCTGCACACCGAAGCCCCCGGCGACCAGCACGGTACAGCCCGCCGCCTGCTCGGGTTCCGGCAGGGCCCTGGTCGCCAGCTCCAGCCCGGTGCTGGAGCGCACGAGACCACCCGCGGGCGACAGCGCCTCAAGGCGATAGGCCGGCCGCTTCGCTGGCGGCAGATGTTCGTCCACGGCCGCGAACACGTCGGCCGGGCCGGTGGCATCGAGCAGCTGGAAATCCGGGAAGACCAGCAACAGCACCGTGTGAGGAGCACGCATCAGGGCAACTCCCTGGAAGACATTGGCAGATATTCATCCATTAGCGTCAGAAGTGACAACGCTCTTCACGGCACGCTGGCAACTCCCACGCCGGAGACCACCATGCGCATCGCCCTGCTGCTTCTCATCCTGTTACTGCCGCTGCACGCCGCTCGGGCCGACGACGAGGAGCTGGCGCCGTATCAGCCGCGTTTCGGCCGGGAGCGCCCGGTGATCGCGGTCGTCGCCCAGAACCACATGACCGAACTGGTGGACTACGTCGTCCCGCTTGGCGTGCTGCGGCGCGCCGCCGTGGCGGAGGTGTTCGCCCTGGCGACCGGCCCGGGAGCGGTCGAGTTGATGCCGGCCTTGCGCCTCCAGCCGCAGGCCACGGTAGAGGCATTCACGCGGCGCTACCCGCAAGGCGTGGACTACCTGATCGTGCCCGCCGTGCACGACAGCCAGGACCCCGCCCTGCTGGATTTCGTCCGCGCGCAGGCGGCGCAGGGCGCGACCGTCATCGGCGTCTGCGACGGCGTGCTGGTGCTGGGCAACGCCGGCCTGCTGCACGGACGGCGCGCCACCGGCCACTGGTACTCGCGACGTCAGCGCCTGGCGGACTATCCGGACACCCACTGGCAGGAGAATCGCCGCTACGTCGTCGACGGCAAGTTGATCACCACCGCCGGTGTGACCGCCGCGCTCCCGGTATCGCTGGCACTGGTCCAGGCCATCGCCGGTCAACCCAGGGCGGCCGCGCTCGCGGGCGAATTCGGCGTGCAGGGCTGGTCCGCCCGGCACGACAGCCAGCGCTTCGGCCTGGGCGCCAGCGGCTACCTGACCGCCGCCGGCAACACGCTTGCCCGCTGGAATCACGAGGTCTTCAGCGCTCCCCTGGAGCCGGGCTTCGACGAAGTCAGCCTGGCGTTGGCGGCGGATGCCTGGGCCCGCACCTTCCGCAGCGACGTGCAGGGCAGCGCCGCACATCCGGTTACCAGCGCCACCGGCCTGCTGTTCCTGCCGGAACCGGCGGGCGGCCATCCGGCCCTGCCTGGCCTGGGCGCCACCGCGATGCAGACGCTGGACGGCAGCCTCGACGCCATCGCCCGGCGCTATGGGGAGGCGACCCGGCAACTGGTCGCCGCCCAGCTGGAATATGCCGCCCCTGAACGCTCCACCCCGCTGGCGCGTCGAAACACCATGGACAACCCTTGAACCCGCCTGGTCTTGGATGCACCCTTGTGGGCATCTCGGCTAAACAACAACAAGGATTCCCCATGCATGAGATCAGCCTTCACCCCGTGCCGGAGGCCGTGCGCCAGCGTGCCTACCTCGACAACGACGCCTACCAGCGCCTCTACCGGCAGTCGGTAGACGACCCGGACACCTTCTGGGGCGAACAGGCCAAGGCCTTCCTCGACTGGTTCAAGCCCTGGCACTCGGTGCACCACGGTGATCTGGCGAAAGGCCAGGCCACCTGGTTCAAGGGCGGCCAGCTCAACGTCACCTACAACTGCATCGACCGCCACCTGGAGCAGCGCGGCGAGCAGGTGGCGATCATCTGGGAAGGCGACAACCCGAGCGAATCCGCCAACATCACCTACCGCAAGCTGCACAGCCACGTCTGCCGCCTGGCCAATGTGCTCAAGAGCCGGGGCGTGGAGAAAGGCGACCGGGTGTGCATCTACATGCCGATGATTCCCGAGGCGGCCTACGCCATGCTCGCCTGTGCGCGCATCGGCGCGATCCACTCGGTGGTGTTCGGCGGCTTCTCTCCGGATGCCCTGCGCGATCGCATCAACGACGCCGACTGCCGCACCGTGATCACCGCCGACGAAGGCGTGCGCGGCGGCAAGTACATCCCACTGAAGAAGAACGTCGAGAAGGCCCTGGCCGACTGCCCGAACGTCTCCACCGTCGTGGTGGTCGAGCGCACCCTGGGCGAAATCCCCTGGGTCGAAGGCCGCGACATCTGGTACCACGAGGCGCTGCGCGAGGCCAGCGAGGACTGCGCGCCGGAGCCGATGGACGCCGAGGACCCGCTGTTCATCCTCTACACCTCCGGCTCCACCGGCAAACCCAAGGGCGTGCTGCACACCACCGGCGGCTACCTGCTGGGCGCCGCGATGACCCACAAGTACGTGTTCGACTACCACGACGGCGACGTCTACTGGTGCACCGCGGACGTCGGCTGGGTCACCGGCCACAGCTACATCGTCTACGGCCCGCTGGCCAACGGCGCCACCACCCTGATGTTCGAGGGCGTGCCGAACTACCCGGACGCCTCGCGCTTCTGGCAGGTGATCGACAAGCACCAGGTGAACATCTTCTACACCGCCCCCACCGCCATCCGCGCGCTGATGCGCGAAGGCGACGCACCGGTGCGCAAGGCCGAGCGCAGCAGCCTGCGCCTGCTCGGCTCGGTGGGCGAGCCGATCAACCCGGAAGCCTGGGAGTGGTACTACGAGGTGGTTGGCGAGAAGCGCTGCCCCATCGTCGATACCTGGTGGCAGACCGAGACCGGCAGCATCCTCATCACCCCGCTGCCCGGCGCCACCGACCTCAAGCCGGGCTCGGCGACCCGCCCGTTCTTCGGCGTGCAGCCGGTGCTGCTGGACGAGCAGGGCAAGGAAATCGACGGCCCGGGCGCCGGCGTACTGGCCGTGAAAGCCAGCTGGCCGAGCCAGATCCGCAGCGTCTACGGCGATCACCAGCGGATGATCGATACCTACTTCAAGCCCTACCCCGGCTACTACTTCACCGGTGACGGCGCCCGCCGCGACGAGGACGGTTACTACTGGATCACCGGCCGTGTGGACGACGTGATCAACGTTTCCGGGCACCGCATCGGCACGGCCGAGGTGGAAAACGCGCTGGTGCTGCACGACTCGGTCGCCGAGGCCGCGGTGGTGGGCTACCCGCACGACCTCAAGGGCCAGGGCATCTACGCCTTCGTCACCACCATGAACGGCATCGAGCCTAGCGATGCGCTCAAGCGGGAACTGCTGGCCCTGGTGAGCAAGGAGATCGGCAGCTTCGCCAAGCCGGAAATGCTGCAGTGGGCGCCCGGCCTGCCCAAGACCCGTTCGGGCAAGATCATGCGGCGCATCCTGCGCAAGATCGCCTGCAACGAGCTGGAAAACCTCGGCGACACCTCGACCCTGGCCGACCCCAGCGTGGTCCAGGGGCTGATCGACAACCGCCTCAACCGTTGACGCGCGCTACAGGCCTCGGCCGCAAAGATGCTAGGTTTAGCAGTACAGACCTGTCGTCTTGCCCCGAGGCCTGTTCGCCGCAATGGAAACCGTTCGCCGTCATATCGAAAGCCAGGTACTCAGCCTGACCGGCCTCGCCCTGGGCGGGGTCGACTTCGAATCGCCCAAGGGCGACCCCGGCCTGTTCGGGCCGGATTCCGTGTGCTGGAAAGTCCACGGCGACTTCAGCTCGATGCTCATCGGCGGCATCAGCGCCCTGCTCCTGCAAATGCTCCACCCCGCCGCCCTGGGCGGTGTCTGGGATCACTCCAATTTCCGCGCCGACATGCTCGGCCGCCTGCGCCGCACCGGGCAGTTCATCTCCGCCACCACCTATGGCTCGCGCGGCGACGCCGAGAAGCTGATCGAGCGTGTGCGGCGCATCCACGACGCCGTCCACGGCACGCTACCCGATGGCAGCACCTACGCCGCGAGCGATCCGGACCTGCTGACCTGGGTGCACGTCGCCGAGGTCAGCTGCTTCCTCGCCTCCCACCTGCGCTACCTCAACCCGGAGCTTTCCGGCGAGGAACAGGACCGCTACTACGCCGAAATCGCGCTCATCGCGGAGCGCCTCGGCGCGCGCAACGTGCCCCGCTCCCGAGCCGAGGTGGCCGCCTACCTGCAGCGCATGCGCCCGCACCTGCGCTACGACGAGCGCACCCGCGAAGTCGTCAGCGTGCTGTTCAACGCGCCGGCTCCCAGCTTCCTCGCCAAGCCCTTCGGGCTGCTGATGATGCGCGCCGGCGTCGACCTGCTGCCGGACTGGGCCACGGACCTGCTCGGCCTGAACCTGGGCAGCCTGCAGCGGCAGCTGATCCGCTCCAGCGTCAAGCGCAGCGTGCCGCTGCTGCGCTGGGCAGTGCGCAATGGCTCACTGCATCGCGCCCGGCGACGCATGGGGTTGCCACCGCTGCGCTAGAGCGTGACCACCCGGTTCGGGGTGTGGTGGGACCGCAGCGGCCTGTGCAACCATGGCCTTTCGCTGCGGCCGTCGCCGCTCCAGCCAGAGGATTCGCGTCATGCAAGAAGTCGTCATCGTCGCTGCCACCCGTACCGCCATCGGCAGCTTCCAGGGTTCGCTGTCCGCGCTGCCGGCCCATGAACTGGGCGCCGCGGTGATTCGCAGCCTGCTGCAACAGACCGGACTCGACCCGGCCCAGGTCAACGAAGTCATCCTGGGCCAGACCCTCACCGCCGGCGCCGGCCAGAACCCGGCGCGCCAGGCCTCCATCGCCGCCGGCCTGCCCAACACCGTGCCCGCCATGACGGTGAACAAGGTCTGCGGCTCCGGCCTCAAGGCGCTGCACCTGGCCACCCAGGCGATCCGCTGCGGCGATGCCGACATCGTCATCGCCGGCGGCCAGGAGAGCATGAGCCTGGCGCCCTACGTCATGCCCGGCGCCCGCACCGGCCTGCGCATGGGCCACGCCAAGCTGATCGACAGCATGATCCAGGACGGCCTGTGGGACGCCTTCAACGACTACCACATGGGCATCACCGCCGAGAACCTGGTGGACAAGTACGGCATCAGCCGCGAGGAACAGGACGCCTTCGCCGCCGAGTCCCAGCGCAAGGCGGCCGACGCCATCGCAGCGGGCCGTTTCAAGGCCGAGATCACCGCCATCGAGATTCCCCAGCGCAAGGGCGAGCCGCTGCGCTTCGACACCGACGAGCAGCCCCGCGCCGGCACCACCGCCGAGTCCCTGGCCAAACTCAAGCCGGCGTTCAAGAAAGACGGCAGTGTTACCGCCGGCAACGCCTCCACCCTCAACGACGGCGCCGCCGCCGTGCTGCTGATGAGCGCCGCCAAGGCTGCCGAGCTGGGCCTGCCGGTGCTGGCACGGATTGCCGCCTACGCCAACGCCGGCGTCGACCCGGCGATCATGGGCATCGGCCCGGTATCAGCCACGCGCCGCTGCCTGGAGAAGGCCGGCTGGCAGCTCGCCGACCTGGACCTGATCGAAGCCAACGAAGCATTTGCCGCCCAGGCGCTGTCGGTGGGCAAGGAGCTGGGATGGGATGCGTCCAAGGTCAATGTGAACGGCGGCGCCATCGCCCTCGGTCATCCGATCGGCGCGTCGGGCTGCCGGGTGCTCGTTACCCTGCTGCACGAAATGATTCGCCGTGATGCCCGCAAAGGCCTCGCGACGCTCTGCATCGGGGGTGGGCAAGGCGTCGCCCTCGCCTTGCAGCGCTGATGAGCAGGGGGCTTGCTGCACAGAATGGGCCGTGCAGCAAGTCTCCGCGCGCGCTGGGAGGAGCTTTTCGCACTTAATTGACCTCACGCATGCTTTGCCTTCTCGTCCTAGGAATATTCCTAAGAGGCTTGAAACGCTGGTCTATCTTCAACATCAATGCGCGCTGTAATTCAGACTCTAGGGAGCTAACTATGAAAAAGCGTGTCGTGTTGATCGAGGACCACCCCGCGATGCGTTTGGCCATCCGCTCGCTGCTCGAGCAGGATCCGCAGTTCGAAGTGGCCCGCGAAGCAGCCGACGGCCATGGTGGCCTTGACGCTGTCCGCAAGGAACGTCCGGACCTCGTGATCCTGGACCTCAACCTGCCTGGCATGGATGGGCTCGATTTGCTCGCGCGCATCCATATCTTCGATGAGAACATTCGCCTGCTGGTGCTCAGCTCGCAGGATGAGCGTCTCTACTCGAGCAAGGTCGAGGCGGCGGGAGCGCATGGCTTCGTCAGCAAGAACAAGGACACCAGCGCCATTCTCAACGCAGCGCGCATGCTGGTTTCCGGCTATCGCTGCTTCCCGGAAAAGGCCCTGAGCGTCGACAAGAACGCCGACCCGGTGGCCAGCCTGACACCACGCGAACTGGTGGTACTGCGCAGCCTGGTGAGGGGCATGAGCAACAAGGATATCGCCGAGGAGCTGTTCCTCAGCCAGAAGACCGTCAGCACCTACAAGACGCGGATTCTCGAGAAGCTCAACCTGGAAAGCCTGGTGGATCTCGTGGAATTTGCCCGCACCCATCGCCTGAATGACTGACAGACATCACTGAAAACCGCGTCCGAAGGCGACTTTCGATTCGAAGAATCCAAGCCGTGCCATACTGATCCAGCATGTCACGACGGAAACGAATCTCACCATGCCCAAAGGATTGAAGCGCGCCATCGGCGCGGTAGTGCTGCTGGTCTCCCTTTACTGCCTGTTGGGCTTCCTGATCCTTCCAGGCATTGGCTTGCGTGTCGCCAACCAACAACTGGCTCATTACTCGACCGTTCCGGCACGCCTGGAGCGCATCGAGTTCAACCCCTTCAGCCTGGAGCTCACCCTCTGGGGCCTGCACCTGGGTGACGACGGGCAGGAGCAGGTGCGCTTCCGCCGCCTCTACGCCAACCTGGAGCTCGACAGCCTGTGGAAACGCAGGCTGCACCTCGCCGACGTCGAGCTGGACGCGCCACACACCGAGCTGCTGTTCGCCGAGAACGGCACGCTGAACCTGTCCAGGCTGTTCAAGCTGCCCCCCAGCGAACCGACTCCCGCCGCGCAAGAGCCGAGCGATCCCTTCCCGCTGCGTATCGACCGCATCCGCCTGGCCGAAGGCAGCCTGCACTTCCTCGACCGTCGCCCCAGCGAGCCGGTGGAGTTCGTCTTCGACCCGATGGGCTTCGAGCTGCACAACCTCAGCACCCTGCCCGAGGACGGCGGCAACATGACCCTGGTCGCTACCGGCCCCCACGGCGGCAAGCTCGACTGGAAGGGCGACCTGAGCATCGTCCCGTTCACCTCCAAGGGCAGCTTCACGCTCGAGGGCGTGCCGCTCAAGGCGTGGTGGCCCTACGTGCGCGACAACGCACCGCTGAACCTGAACAACGGCGTCCTGAGCCTCGCGTCGGACTACCACCTCGATCTGTCGAAAGGCACCCAACTGCTGCTGGACAAGGCCGCCGTCACACTGCGCGACCTCGACCTCAGCTCCCCGGAAGGCAAGCCGCTGGCCAAGCTGGCCAGCCTGGACGTCGCCGACACCACCCTGGACCTGGTCAAGCAGGAAGTGGTGGTCGGCCAGATTCGCAGCCAGGGCCTGGAAGCCTGGGCAGCGCGCGAGAAAGACGGCCAGCTGGACTGGCAGAAACTCTTCGCCACCTTCAAACCCTACAAACGCCCGGAGGAGCCCACGCCACAGGCGCAGGCTGCGCCCGAGCAGACAGCCGGCGAGCCTCCGGCAGTGGTCGCGTCGGAGCCAGCCACGGCAGCGCAACCCGCCGGCAAACCGGACGCCACGCCCGCAGCCCCGATTGAAACGGCACAGGCCAAACCGGCAACCCCGGCCCAGCCCGCGGCCAAGCCCGCCGACGCCGGCAAAGCCGCGCAGACCGCCGAGGCGGCACAACCCGCCGAGCCAGCGAAGCCGTGGCACGTCGTGCTGCGCGATACCCAACTGCGCGGCTACAAGGCGCACCTGGCGGATCGCGCACCGGGCAAGCCGGTCAACCTCGAAGTCGGCCCGCTGGACCTGGACCTGCAGAACCTCGACAGCGGCCTGACCTCGCCCCTGCAGCTCAAGCTCAAGACCGGCCTCGGCCCCCGCGGGCAGATCGAAGCCAGCGGCCAGGTCATCCCCAACCCGGTCAGCGCGAAGTTGAAAGTCTCGACGCGGGATATCGACCTGCGTGTCGCCCAGGCCTACATCGACCCGTTCATCCGCCTGGAACTGCGCAGCGGCCTGCTCGCCAGCGATCTCGACGTCGACCTCAAGGGCACCGACCCGCTGGCCTTCAGCGTCAAGGGCAGCGCCCAGGTGACCCAGTTGCATACCCTGGACACCCTCAAGAGCCGCGACTTCGTCAAGTGGACCAAGCTGACCCTCAACGGCCTGGCCTACCAGCACGGCGACAGCCTGGTGATCCAGACCGTGTCGCTGGAAGAGCCCTACGCGCGCTTCATCATCAACGAGGACCGCAGCACCAACGTCAGCGAGCTGATCATCAAGCAGCCGGAATCCTCGTCCGCACCCGCCAGCAAGAACAGCAGCTCCGGCGGCGGCAAGGAACTGGGCATCCGCATCGGCGGGGTGAAGATCAACAATGGCTCGGCCAACTTCGCCGACCTCACACTGCGCCCGGACTTCGCCACCGCCATCCAGCAACTGGGCGGCGAGATCGGCACCATCGACAACCGCAATCCGGCGCCCGCCTCGGTGGACGTCAAGGGCAAGGTCGACAAGTACGCCCCGGTGACCATCAAGGGCAGCCTCAACCCCTTCTCGCCGCTGGAGAAGCTGGATATCGCCACCAGCTTCAAACGCGTCGAGCTGACCACCCTGACGCCCTACTCCGGCAAGTTCGCCGGTTACCGCATCCGCAAGGGCCGGCTGAACCTGGACCTGCACTACCAGATCACCCAGGGCAAGCTCAAAGCCGAGAACAAGGTGCTGGTGGAACACCTGCAACTGGGTGAGAAGGTCGACAGCCCGGATGCGGTGGACCTGCCGGTGAAGCTGGCGATCGCCCTGCTCAAGGACGCCAACGGCAACATCGACATCCAGCTGCCCGTCGAGGGCGACCTGAACAACCCGCAATTCAGCGTCATGCCCATCGTCTGGCAGACCTTGCGCAACCTGGTGGTGCGCGCCGTGCAGGCGCCGTTCAACTTCATCGCCGGCCTTGCCAGCGGCGGCGGCGGACCGGACCTGAGCAACGTGACCTTCGCCGCCGGGGCCAGCGAGCTGGACGCCAGCGCCCAGGCCAACCTGGACAAGCTCGCCGACGCGCTCAAGCAGCGCCCGGCACTGAAGCTGGAAGTCGAAGGCGTCGCCGCGGCTGCCAGCGACGGCCCGTTGCTGGCCGACCGGCGCCTGAAGCAGGAATACCAGAAGAACTACTACAGCATGTTGCAGCGCCGCGGCGACAAGGTGCCCAGCGACGCCAGCCAACTGGAGGTTCCGGAGGACCTGCAGCCGATTCTGCTCGAAGGCGTCTACCGCGCCCGCCTGAAGAAACAGCCGCCGGCAGAGTGGCAGCAGCTCAGCAAGGACGAGCGTTCGGCGAAGATGCGCCAGGCCGTGCTCGACTCCTGGAGCGACAGCCAGTTGCTGCTGCGCAAGCTCGGCCAGGAGCGCGCCACCCAGATCAAGGATTACCTGGTCACCAAGGGCGGCCTGGGTGACGACCGTATCTACCTCATCGACGTCAGCTTCGGCGAAGCGGAGAATGGAGGCCGTGTGGCCACCCAGCTTCACCTTGATAGCGAATGAGGAGTCGTTCGATGAAAGCCCTGACCTGGACGTCCTGCGCCCTGCTGCTTTGCGCGGCGGGCGCCCAGGCGGAAAGCATGCGCTGCGGCAGTTCCCTGATCAACGCCGGCGACCGCGCCTGGGAAGTCGAGCAGAAGTGCGGCGCGCCGGATCACCGCGATGAGGTCGGTTATACCCTCAGCGGCTACGACCACCGCGAGTACCGGGTAGAGGAATGGGTCTACGGCCCGCGCAACGGCACCAGCTACATCCTCACCTTCGAAGCCAACAAGCTCAAAAGCATCGAGTTCAAACGCAATTGAAGACGACGTCTCTCCTGCGCCTGGCCGCGCTCCTGTTGCCGCTCACCCTGCCCAGTCTCGATGCGCACGCCGCCAGCCTGCGCTGCAACAGCAAGCTGATCAGCACCGGCGATGTCACCAGCGACGTGCTCAGCCGCTGCGGCGAGCCGGTCAGCCGCTCCTTCCTGGGCTACAAGCAGGTGCCCGGCCCGCGCTATGGCGAATCCATGGAGGTGGCCGTGGAGGAATGGATCTACGGCCCCTGGAGCGGCATGCTGTATTTCGTCCGCTTCGAGGGCAACCGCCTGAGCGACATCCAGAGCAAGCGCAGCGGCAACTGACAGCCATGGTGGCGAGGTGCTAGTCTCGCCGCCATTCCCGCACTCACCGCCATCAGGGCCAAGGATCGGTCGCCATGGTCATCGTCCCCGCCGAGCATCCGCTGGACTGGAAGAAGCCTCCGGTCATCACGCTGCTGCTGATCGTCCTCAACGTCCTCATCTACTTCGGCTACCAGGGCGGCGACAGCACCCGCCGCGAAGAGGCGGTGCGCGTCTACCTCGACCAGGACCTGCTTGGCCATGAGCGCCCGCTCTTCAGCGCCTCGCTGGAGCGCCGCGATCGGCTGGAGGCGAACCAGCAACGCGCGCTGGAAGCCCTGCCGCGCCAGCAGTTGGCCTGGCTGGTGCTGTCGGACCTCGAGTTCGGCCATGAACTGCGCGCCCTGCCGGCCTTCCAGCAGGACGCTGCCTGGCAGGCCGCGCGCCTGAGGGCCGAGGCGGCCCGCGACATGACCAGCAGCCTGCGCTTCGGTTTCGTCCCCCAGCGCTTCACCGTGCAGGGCCTGTTCGGCTCGATGTTCCTCCACGGCAGCTTCTGGCACCTGGCCGGCAACATGGTGTTCCTGTTCATCTTCGGTTTCGCCCTGGAAGCGGCGCTGGGCCGCGCGATGTACCTGGGGCTGTACCTGTTCAGCGGCCTGTGCTCCGGGCTGCTGTGGTGGGCGCTGGATCCCTCCTGGGTGCCGGGCATCGGCGCCTCGGGCGCCATCTCCGGCCTGATGGGCATGTACATCGGCGTCTACGGCCTGCGGCGCATCCGCTTCTTCTACTGGCTCGGGCCGCTGATGGGCTACCTCAAGGCGCCGGCGCTGTGGATCCTGCCGCTGTGGCTGGGCAAGGAACTCTTCGGTCTGATCCGCGCCGCCGACCATGTGAACTACTATGCGCACATCGGCGGGCTGGTCTCCGGCTTCCTGGCCGTCTGGCTGCCGCGCAAGCTGGGGCGCATGCCGGTGGACGAGGCGTACCTCGCCAAGGAAGACCCGCAGGCCCCGTTCAAACGGGCCCTGGCGTCGCTGGACGAGCAGATCGGCCGCTTTGCCCTGGACCAGGCCGCCGCGCGCGGCGCGGAGTTGCTGCGGCAGTTCCCGGGGCAGCCGGTGCTGGTCGAGCGCCTCTACGGCGTTGCCAAGGGCCGCCAGGACCGCGCCCTGATGAGCGAAACCCTCAAGCAGTTGTTTGCCCTGCCGCCCTCCCCCGGCGCCGATGCCCTGTTGCGTCGCCTTGCCGAAGAGAGTGCCGCGAGCGATGCGGGGCTGCTGGGCCACCCGGCCATTCAGCTGCACCTGGTGCGCGCCCTGCTGCAACGCAACGAAGCGCCCCTGGCGCTGAACTGCTGGCGTCGCCTGGCTCGCTCCGGCCAGCGCCCCGAGCCCCTGCCCGGGCTGACCCTGCAACTGGCCAAGCAGATGGGCCAGAAAGGCGACCTGCAGGCGGTGCGCGAGCTGTCGCGCTTCCTCCGCCAGCATTACCCGGAAGCCGATCCCACCCGCCAGTTGACGATCTATCAGCAGCACCTCGCCCCCTGACGCCCATGAAAAAGCCCCGCCGGCTTACCGGCGGGGCTTAGCGCATCCCTGGACAGGACGTTACAGGCGGCTGCTGAAATCGCGGACTTCCTCTTCCGCTTTCTCCTTGGTCCAGCCGTAACGCTCCTGCAGTTTCCCGACCAGGTACTCGGCGTGTCCATCGGCCGCTTGTACGTCGTCGTCGGTGAGCTTGCCCCACTTCTCTTTCATGGTGCCGGACAGCTGCTTCCACTTGCCTTTGATGACATCAGTGTTCATGGCGATCCTCCTCTACAGGATGGTGGGATAAGGCGTTGACCTTACTCGACCGACTTCAGGCCATCGGCGGACACGGCGGTCACGCCCTTGATGCCTTTGGCGGTCTTGATCGCGAGCTCTTTCTCGGCATCGGATTTGACGTTGCCGGACAGGGAGACCACGCCTTTGTTGGTCTCGACCTTGATGTTGGTGCCGCTGATGTCCTTGTCGGCGATCAGGCTGGATTTCACCTTGCTGGTGATCCAGGTGTCGGAAACCGCCTCTTCGGTCTTCTGGACTGTGTCGTTGGCGGCCAGAGTCGTCGGCTGGGCGAACACCGAATTGGCGAACGAGAAGCTCAGGGCGGTTGCAGTGGCAGCGGCGAGAGCCAGTTTGTTGAAACGTTTCATGGCGGTTACTCCTGAATGATTTGAAAAACTGCGGCCCGTGCCTGGCAGCAGTTACATAAGGACTATCGCAAGCGCTGTGCCAGTTTTTCTAATCCAGAAATAATCAATAAAATCAGCAAGTTATAAAAACAAGCAGAACGGCCGCCACGTGCAGTTTGCAAAACTCGCCGCTGCGCTTCATGCAGGTTGCACGAATCAGCTACCGGAGTTTTTACCCAGCTTGGCCAGCACCGCTTCGAGCTGCACCACCTCGCCCATCTGCTCGAAGGCCGGGTAGCGCTGGCGAATGAACGCGAGCAGTTGCTGGGCCGGCTCGACCTGGCCCAGCCCCTCGGAAAAGCCCCGTGCCGCCATCAGGTAGGCGCGGGGAATGCCGGGGTACTGCGGGAAGCGCTTGTGCAGGTTGCGCAGCAGGCTCAAGCCCTCGCGGGCCTTGTGCCGCTCGATCAGCACTTCGGCGATGCGCTCGCAGACGGTCGGGTCTTCCGGCAGGTAATCCGCCTGCAGCTGACGGGCATTGAGGAAGGCGTTGGCGGCCAGCTGCGGGTTGAGCCGACTGGCCAGGCCAAGGTAGTGCGGCAAGTGATTGAGGCACTCCGCACGGTCATTCAGGGCGAACAGCAGCTGGTGATAGCGCTCGTTCAGCTTCAGGTCCTGGCGCCCCTCGCGCAGGGCAGCCACCAGGATCTCCAGGGCGGCGCCAGTCTGCCCTTCCTTGACCCGCACCTCGGCTTCCGCCAGCGCCTTGCGGCGGTGCCACTCCGGCGCGGCGAAACCGGCCGGGGCATCCTCGCCCGCGGTGGCGTAGCCCAACTCGCCCTGATACTGGAAGACGGCATAGCCCATCATGGCGCACATGACCACGGCAAAATACCCGGTCAGCCCGGCCACCACCGGCACCATCACCACCCGCGGCAGGCCGTTGGAGAGCAACCAGGCGACATAATTGGGCGACTGCCAGAGGATGAACAGGAACACGCACAGAATCAGGTAACGCCACCCCATGGCCGCAATCACTTGCCCGACTTCGCCAGGGCTGAGCGCAGCGCCCAGGCTCTTGTCCAGGGACAGACGGATGATGCTCGCCGGCAGTACCAGCATGATGCCGATGTTGGCGGCCCAGTAGATCGCCTCACTGTGGAAGTCGGCAGCCAGCCAGAGCAGCACCAGGGCGATGAGGAACACCACCAGTTGCTGGAAGAAGGTGCGCAGGCTGTCGGCGCTGAACGCTTCCAGCAGGCCCGGGGCATCCTGGCCACCGAAGCTGGCCGCTTCGATCACGCTGTGCAGGTATTTGGTCGCCACGCTGAGCAATGCGATCCACAGCACGAAGGAGGCGGGCATGAACACACAGGCGAGGGCGAGCAGGGCACAGAACGCCAGCGGGCCGGCCTGGAAACCATAGGCGAAGAACTTCGGCAGGCGCTCCCAGAAGGGCTGCGCGGTATTGGCCGCGCCAAGGTAGCGCAGATGGCCGCGACACAGCGGGCACGCCGGGGCGTACTCGGGGGCGTCGGCATTGAGCGGAATGCAGCAGTCGCCGTAATGACGCTCGCAGGGCTGGCAATGCCAGGTCGCGGGCTGGGCACTGTGGTAGTGACAGTAACGCTTGTCCATCTCGGGGCATCCTTGGTGCGAGATCGGCGAATGGCGCATTCTCAAGGCAAAAAAAGAGGGCCCGCAAGGGCCCTCTTTCATTTCACCGTCAGCTTACACGCCAGAGGCTTCGGCAGCGGCGACGTCCTTGATGGACAGCTTGATGCGGCCGCGGTTGTCCACGTCGAGAACCAGGACTTTGACTTCCTGGCCTTCCTGCAGAACGTCGGTGACCTTGTCGATGCGCTTGTCGCTGATCTGCGAGATGTGCACCAGACCGTCCTTGCCCGGCAGGATGTTGACGAAGGCGCCGAAGTCGACGATGCGCTCGACCTTGCCGACGTAGATCTTGCCGATCTCGGCTTCCGCGGTGATACCCAGGACGCGCTGCTTGGCGGCCTCGGCAGCTTCCTTGGTTTCGCCGTAGATCTTCACGCTGCCATCGTCCTCGATGTCGATCGAGGCCTTGGTCTCTTCGCAGATGCTGCGAATGGTGGCGCCGCCCTTGCCGATGACGTCGCGGATCTTGTCGGTGTCGATCTTCATCTGGATCATGGTCGGCGCGTTTTCCGACAGCTCGGCACGCGGAGCAGCAATGACCTGGTTCATCTGGCCGAGGATGTTCAGGCGAGCTTCCAGGGCCTGGCCCAGGGCGATCTCCATGATCTCTTCGGTGATGCCGTTGATCTTGATGTCCATCTGCAGGGCGGTAACGCCCTTGTCGGTACCGGCAACCTTGAAGTCCATGTCGCCCAGGTGGTCTTCGTCACCCAGGATGTCGGTCAGGATGGCGAACTTGTCACCTTCCTTCACCAGGCCCATGGCGATACCGGCAACCGGCGCCTTGACCGGAACACCGGCGTCCATCAGGGCCAGGGAAGCGCCGCAGACCGAAGCCATGGAGCTGGAACCGTTGGACTCGGTGATCTCGGAAACGACACGGATGGTGTAGGGGAACTCGTCCTGGGTCGGCAGCATCGCGGCGACGCTGCGACGGGCCAGACGGCCGTGGCCGATCTCACGACGGCCAGCGCTGCCCATGCGACCACACTCGCCGACGGAGAACGGCGGGAAGTTGTAGTGCAGCATGAAGGGGTCTTTGCGCTCGCCTTCGAGGGTGTCCAGCAGCTGGGCATCGCGGGCGGTGCCGAGGGTGGCGACGACCAGGGCCTGGGTTTCGCCACGGGTGAACAGTGCCGAGCCGTGGGTCTTGCCCAGTACGCCGACTTCGATCTTCAGCGGGCGAACGGTGCGGGTGTCACGGCCGTCGATACGCGGTTTGCCGTTGACGATGTTTTCGCGAACGGTGCGGTATTCCAGCAGACCGAAGACTTCTTTGACTTCAGCGGCGGAGAACTGACCTTCGCCTTCACCGGCGAACTTGGCGACGATCTGCTCGCGCAGGGCGTCCAGGGCCGCGTAACGGTCCTGCTTGACGGTGATGGTGTAGGCCTCGGAGATGGCAGCACCGAACTCGGCCTTGATGGTGTTGACCAGGGCAGTGTTCTCGACCGGCGCGGTCCAGTTCCAGCTCGGCTTGCCCGCTTCGGTGGCCAGCTCGGCAACGGCGCGGATAACGGCCTGGAATTCTTCGTGGGCGTACAGCACAGCGCCCAGCATCTGGTCTTCGGTCAGCTCGTCGGCTTCGGATTCAACCATCAGCACGGCGTCGGAAGTACCGGCCACGACCATGTCGAGGCTGGAGCTCTGCTGCTGCTCGTAGGTCGGGTTGAGGATGTAGCCGATTTCCGGGTGGAAACCAACGCGGGCAGCGCCGATCGGACCGGCGAACGGAATGCCGGAGATCGCCAGGGCGGCGGAGGTGCCGATCATGGCGGCGATGTCCGGATCGGACTTCTTGTTGGTGGAAACGACGGTGCAGACAACCTGCACTTCGTTCATGAAGCCTTCCGGGAACAGCGGACGGATCGGACGGTCGATCAGGCGCGAGGTCAGGGTTTCCTTCTCGGAAGGACGGCCTTCACGCTTGAAGAAGCCACCGGGGATGCGGCCGGCTGCGTAGGTCTTTTCCTGGTAGTGCACGGAAAGCGGGAAGAAGCCCTTGCCCGGGTCGGCCTGCTTGGCGCCGACGACGGTGCAGAGTACGGTGACATCGTCCATGGTGACCAGGACGGCGCCAGTGGCCTGGCGGGCAATGCGGCCAGTCTCGAGGGTGACGGTCGACTGACCGAATTGGAATTTCTTGATTACCGGGTTCACGGTTTCTCTACCTTTCTTTAGTTGCCTTGGGGGAAATCGTGGAAATGCCGGGAGTCGGACCCGAAATCATTCCCTATAAAAGCGAGAAAGCCGGGAGCCCAAGGCCGATGAACGGTTTGCACCGTTCATCAACCCCGGACTCCCAGCTTCCCACTTCAGGCTTGCCGTCTTAGCGACGCAGGCCCAGGCGACCGATCAGGGCGCTGTAACGAGAGGTGTCCTTGCTCTTCAGGTAGTCCAGCAGCTTACGACGCTGGTTAACCATACGGATCAGGCCACGACGGGAGTGGTGGTCTTTGCCGTTGGCCTTGAAGTGGTCCTGCAGCTTGTTGATGTTGGCGGACAGCAGTGCAACCTGCACTTCCGGGGAACCGGTGTCGCCTTCAGCTTGCTTGTACTCGTTAACGATCTGGGCTTTTTCTTGGACGCTCAGTGCCATGATGGGGCTTCCTCTGAGGTAACAGGCCAGGGACTGCTCCCTGTGTTCATAGTAAGAGGAGTGACCGTGCCTGCTGACAGCCACCCTCGGTTTCGGTCTTACGACCGAATCAGTCGACGCGGCGCCAGGCGCCCGTCATCGGTCACTTCACCGATACCGATGAAACGACCTTCGTGATCCTGCACCCGCAGCATGCCGAACTTCGGCACCTCGGGAGCGCGCACCGGCTGACCGTGCAGCCAGTAATAGGCGCTGTGCTCGGACAACTGCAGCAGCGGCCAGTGTTCCAGGCCGGCATCTACCGGCAGCAGGAAGCGGTCGAGGGCTTCGTTGCCACCCTCGGCATGGGCTTTCTCGAGCTCCTCCAGCGTCACCGACTGGTGCAGCTGGAAGGGACCGGCCTGGGTCCGGCGCAGGGCGGCGACGTGAGCGCCACATCCCAACTCGCGACCGAGGTCTTCGACCAGGGTGCGAATGTAGGTGCCCTTGCTGCAGGAAACGGCCAGCGTCGCACAGGGCGACTCGAACGCGAGCAAATCCAGGCGCGCAATAGTAACAGAACGCGCCTCGCGCTCCACTACCTCTCCTGCACGGGCCAGCTTGTACAAAGGCTGGCCATCCTTCTTCAGGGCCGAGTACATCGGCGGCACCTGCTCTATGTCGCCACGGAAACGCGGCAGCAGGGCTTCGATGGCCTCCCGACCAGCGGTCACTTCACATTGCTCGACCACCTCGCCCTCGGCATCGCCGGTGGTGGTGGTGACGCCGAGCTGGGCGACGGTCTCGTAGGCCTTGTCGGCATCGAGCAGGTACTGGGAGAACTTGGTCGCCTCGCCGAAGCACAGCGGCAGCACGCCGGTGGCCAGCGGGTCGAGGCTGCCAGTGTGGCCGGCCTTCTCGGCGTTGAGCAGCCAGCGCACCTTCTGCAGGGCCTGGTTGGAGCTCATGCCACGCGGCTTGTCGAGAATCAGCACACCGTTGACCGCACGGCGAATGCGTTTCACCTGGGCCACGCGTTACTCCTCGGAATCGCCGCCATGGCGGCGATCGGCAGCGACCGCACGCTCGATCAGCGCCGACAGCTCGGCACCACGGCGAATGCTGGCGTCGTAGCTGAAGTGCAGTTGTGGCACGGTGCGCAGCTTCATCGCCTTGCCCAGCTGCATGCGCAGGAAGCCTGCGGCATCGTTGAGGATGTCGGTGTTCTGCTTTACCACCGCAGCGTTGTCGTCCTGGCCCATCACGGTGACGTACACCTTGGCATGGGACAGGTCACGGGCCACGTCGACGCCGGTGATGGTCACCAGGCCCAGACGGGGGTCCTTGATTTCACGCTGGATCAGCAGCGCCAGTTCGCGCTGCATCTGGTCGCCGATACGCTGGGTACGGCTGTACTCTTTGGCCATTTTTCTAACCTGCTTACCCGAGCCTGAAGGCTGCGGGCCTGAAAGCGGCAAACGCCCGGGACGACTGGAAAGCCGGCCCGGGCGCTGCGTTCACGCTCGAATACCCTTACAGAGTACGAGCGACTTCGACCTTCTCGAACACTTCGATCTTGTCGCCGACGCGCACGTCGTTGTAGCTCTTCACGCCGATACCGCACTCCATGCCGGCACGCACTTCGGCGACGTCGTCCTTGAAGCGACGCAGGGATTCCAGCTCGCCTTCGAAGATCACCACGTCGTCGCGCAGTACACGGATCGGACGGTTGCGGTGCACCAGACCCTCGGTGACCATGCAGCCGGCGATCGCGCCGAACTTCGGCGAACGGAACACGTCACGCACTTCGGCGATACCCAGGATGTTCTCGCGAACATCGCTGCCGAGCATGCCGGTCAGGGCTTTCTTGACGTCTTCGATGATGTCGTAGATCACGTTGTAGTAACGCATGTCGAGGCCTTCGGTCTCGACGATCTTGCGCGCACCAGCGTCAGCACGGACGTTGAAGCCGAACAGCACCGCGTTGGAGGCCAGCGCCAGGTTGGCATCGGACTCGGTGATACCACCGACGCCGCCACCGACCACGCGAACCTGCACCTCGTCGTTGCCCAGGCCGCTGAGCGAGCCCTGCAGGGCTTCCAGCGAACCACGGACATCGGACTTGAGCACGATGTTGAGGGTCTTCTTCTCTTCCTGGCCCATGTTCTCGAAGATGTTTTCCAGCTTGCCGGCGTGGGCACGAGCCAGTTTCACTTCGCGGAACTTACCTTGACGGAACAGAGCGACTTCGCGGGCCTTCTTCTCGTCGGCAACCACGGTCATCTCGTCACCGGCGTCCGGGGTGCCGTCCAGGCCGAGGATCTCGACCGGAATGGACGGACCGGCTTCCTTGATCGGCTTGCCGTTCTCGTCGAGCATCGCACGGACGCGGCCGTAGTTGACGCCGACCAGGACCATGTCGCCCTGACGCAGGGTGCCATCCTGGACCAGCACGGTAGCGACCGGGCCACGACCCTTGTCCAGGCGGGACTCGACCACCACGCCACGGCCCGGGGCCGACGGAGTGGCTTTGAGTTCGAGTACTTCAGCCTGCAGCAGCACGGCTTCGAGCAGCTCGTCGACGCCGGTACCGACCTTGGCCGATACGTGGACGAAGGGAGCATCGCCGCCCCACTCTTCCGGGATCACGTCCAGAGCGGCCAGGCCGTTCTTGATGTTGTCCGGGTTGGCGTCCGGCTTGTCGATCTTGTTCACCGCGACCACGATCGGCACGCCAGCCGCTTTCGCGTGCTGCACGGCTTCCTGGGTCTGCGGCATCACGCCGTCGTCCGCTGCCACCACGAGGATGACGATGTCGGTCGCCTGGGCACCACGGGCACGCATCGCGGTGAACGCGGCGTGGCCGGGGGTGTCGAGGAAGGTGACCATGCCGCGGTCGGTTTCCACGTGGTAGGCGCCGATGTGCTGGGTGATGCCGCCGGCTTCGCCTGCTGCCACCTTGGCACGACGGATGTAGTCGAGCAGCGAGGTCTTGCCGTGGTCGACGTGGCCCATCACGGTCACGACCGGCGCGCGGGAAACCGCCTCACCTTCGAACTTCAGGGATTCAGCCAGCTGCTCTTCCAGGGCGTTCTCGCTGACCAGCTTGACCTTGTGGCCGAGTTCCTCGGCGATCAGTTGGGCGGTCTCCTGGTCGAGTACCTGGTTGATGGTCACCGGGGTGCCCATCTTGAACATGAACTTGACGACCTCGGCCCCTTTCACCGACATCTGGGCAGCCAGTTCGCCCACGGTGATGGTCTCGCCGATACTCACTTCACGCACAATCGGTCCTGTCGGGCTCTGGAACCCGTGCTGGTTACGCTTCTTCAGCTTGGCCTTGCCACGGCCGCCGCCACGACGGCCGAAGCTGTCGTCGTCGTCGACACCACTGCGCACGACGCGCGGTGCGGTGGTCTTTTCCTTTTCCTTGATCGACGGGCGATGCTGGGCATGCTTGCGATCGCGGCGCTCGTCCTCGTCGTCGCGCTTGGGCGCGCGGCGCACTTCTTCCTTCTTGCGGTCATCCGCAGCAGGAGCGGCAGCGGCCGGGGCAGCGGGCGCTGCAGCGGCGGCACGCGGTGCTTCGGCAGCAGCCGGAGCGGCAGCGGCGGCAGGCGCAGCTTCGGCGGCCTGGCGAGCGGCGTCCGCCTGACGGCGAGCCTCTTCGGCGGCGGCGCGCTGACGAGCCTCTTCCTCGGCCTTCAGACGCGCAGCTTCTTCAGCGGCGCGCTGCTCTTCCAGCTCGCGCTGGCGCTCGGCCTCGAGCTCCTCGGGATCGCGTTTGACGTAGGTCTTCTTCTTGCGGACCTCGACGCTGACGGTCTTGCTGCCAGCGACTTTCAAGGTCGACGTCGTCTTGCGTTGCAGGGTGATCTTGCGCGGCTCTTCCGCGCGATCACCGTGGCTGCCCTTGAGGTGGGCCAGCAGCGCTTGTTTCTCGCTGTCGGTCACTACCTGCTCGGCGTTGTTATGCGGCAGACCTGCTTCGCGCATCTGCTGCAGCAGGCGCTCTACCGGCGTATCGACCGTCTTGGCCAGTTCTTTCACCGTGACTTGCGTCATGCACTTCTCTCCTCAGGCCGCGAATGCTTACTCGAACCAATGGGCCCGGGCGGCCATGATCAACTTGCCGGCACGCTCTTCGTCCATGCCGTCGATGTCGAGCAGATCGTCAATGGATTGCTCGGCAAGATCTTCACGGGTGGTTACGCCACGCAGCGCCAGGTCCACGGCCAGCTCTTTGGTCATGCCATCGAGGCTGAGCAGGTCTTCGGCAGGTTGTGCGTCGGCGAGTTTCTCTTCAGTGGCGATGGCTTTGGTCAGCAGGCGGTCCTTGGCACGCGAGCGCAGCTCGTTGACGATTTCCTCGTCGAAGCCGTCGATGCTGAGCATCTCTTCCATCGGTACGTAGGCGATCTCTTCCAGGGTGGTGAAACCTTCTTCCACCAGGACCTGGGCGAGTTCTTCATCGACATCCAGCTCGTCGACGAAGCGCTGCAGGATGTCGCCAGTTTCAGCCTGCTGTTTGGCCTGGATATCGGCCTCGGTCATCACGTTCAGGGTCCAGCCGGTGAGCTGGCTGGCCAGACGGACGTTCTGGCCACTGCGGCCAATGGCCTGGGCCAGGTTGTCCTCGGCAACGGCGATATCCATGGTGTGGGTATCTTCGTCGACGATGATCGCCGCCACTTCGGCCGGAGCCATGGCGTTGATCACGAACTGCGCGGGGTTGTCGTCCCACAGGACGATATCCACACGCTCGCCGCCCAGTTCGCCGGAGACGGCCTGGACGCGGGAACCACGCATACCGATGCAGGCGCCCTGCGGGTCGATACGCTTGTCCTTGGAGCGAACGGCGATCTTGGCGCGCGAACCCGGGTCACGGGCAGCGGCCATCACGTCGATCAGTTGCTCGGCGATTTCCGGTACTTCGATGCGGAACAGCTCGATCAGCATTTCCGGCGCGGTGCGCGACAGGATCAGTTGAGGGCCACGGTTCTCGCTGCGGATTTCCTTCAGCAGGGCACGCACGCGGGTGCCGACGCGGAAGGTTTCACGCGGGATGATCTGGTCGCGGGCCAGCAGCGCTTCGGCGTTGTTGCCCAGGTCGACGATCACGTTGTCACGGGTGACCTTCTTGACGGTGCCGGAGATGATCTCGTTGACCTTCTCGCGGTAGGCGTCGACCACCTGAGCGCGCTCGGCTTCGCGGACTTTCTGCACGATGACCTGCTTGGCGGTCTGTGCGGCGATGCGGCCGAACTCGATGGACTCGATCTTCTCTTCGATGACCTCGCCGGCCTTCATGCCGGGGTGCTCTTCCTGCACGTCTTCGACGGTCAGTTCCGACGCCGGGTTGGAATAGTCCTCGTCCTCGACGATGGTCCAGCGACGGAAAGTTTCGTAGTTGCCGTTAGCGCGGTTGATTTCCACGCGCAGGTCAACCTCGTCCTCGAAACGCTTTTTGGTCGCGGTCGCCAGGGCCAGCTCCAGCGCTTCGAAAATCACGCCAGGCGGTACACCCTTTTCGTTGGATACCGACTCAACAACCAGCAGTACTTCTTTGCTCATCGTACGCCTCGCCTTTCAATCCATTGGAATCCGCGCTCTGGCGGCTCACTCAAATCGGGGAATGATGTTGGCCTTGTCGATCGAGTCGACCGGCAGCAGGTATTCATGGTCGTCCACCAGGACCACCACATCCTGCTCCTCCACACCACGGAGAATGCCCTGGAAATTGCGACGCCGTTCGAAGGGCGTACGCAGCTTGATCTTCACCTGCTCGCCGACATAGCGGGCGAACTGCTCGAGCGTGAAGAGCGGCCGATCCATACCGGGCGACGACACCTCCAGGGTGTACTCGCCACTGATCGGGTCTTCCACGTCCAGGATGCCGCTGACCTGACGACTGACAACTTCGCAGTCATCGATCAGGATGCCTTCCGGACGATCGATATATACCCGGAGCAGGGAATGGCGACCTTGGGAAATGAACTCCAGGCCCCAGCACTCATAGCCGAGCGCTTCTACTACAGGGGCCAACAAGGCCTGCAACTGTTCTAGCTTGCTCGACACCTGATCGCCTCGCGTATGCTGTAGAAACAAAAAATGGGCGAAACGCCCATCCCTTAAGGACCGCCCTGACATGGCGGCGCGGACTGTCCAGCTAGCAAAAAGCCCCTGAAAAGGGGCTCTGCCAAACTGGTTGCGGGAGCAGGATTTGAACCTACGACCTTCGGGTTATGAGCCCGACGAGCTACCAGACTGCTCCATCCCGCGTCAAAGCTGGTGCGAAATTATACGGTTGAGCCCCTTCAAGGTCAACCGAAACTCCGAAACGACAAGGCCCGCACTGCGGGCCTTTTCGTATATGGTACCGAGGAGGGGACTCGAACCCCTACAGCCTATGGCCACTACCACCTCAAGGTAGCGTGTCTACCAATTCCACCACCTCGGCAAAAACTCTTGCCTGCTTACTTCTGCTCAGGAGCCGCCGGAACGTCGCCGTTACCGCCTGCAGGGGCTTGAGGTTGCCCTTGCGCGCCCGGCACGTCGCTAGCTGCCGGAGCCTGTTCCTGCTTCTGCTCCATCACTGCCGGATCAGGAAGCCCAGCGTGACGAATCATATCAGCTTTTTCTTTAGCAAAATACGCTAAACCCAAGCTGGTAATGAAAAAAACTGCAGCGAGTATAGCAGTAAAGCGGCTCAGGAAGGTAGCAGAACCTTGGCTACCGAAAACGGTGGCCGAAGCACCTGCACCGAACGACGCACCGGCGTCGGCACCCTTGCCTTGCTGAAGCAGGACCAGCACAACCAGACCCAGCGCCATCAGCAGGTGAATCACGATTACAACTGTTTCCAGCATCTTCAGTTTCCTGCGGCGCGACAGATCGCACCGAACTCATCTGCATTCAGGGAAGCTCCACCAATGAGCCCCCCATCGATATCCGGCATGCCGAAAAGTTCGACAGCGTTGGCGGCCTTGACACTGCCGCCATACAGGAGACGAAGACCGCGGGCCACCTCTGCGTTTTCCGCCGAGATCTGCGCGCGAATCGCCGCATGTACTTCCTGGGCCTGCTCGGGAGAAGCGGTCAGCCCCGTCCCAATCGCCCACACCGGCTCGTAAGCCACAACGGCGCGGGAGAAAGCCCCGACACCCATATCTTCGATCACCGAGCCCAACTGGCGCCCGACGACTTCAAGCGTCTTGCCCGCCTCACGCTGTTCGCGAGTCTCACCCACGCACAGGATCGGAACCAGGCCACACGACTGAGCCGCTGCAAACTTGCGACTGATCACTCCATCGTTTTCACCCAGGATCAGGCGACGCTCGGAGTGACCGACCAGCACCAGGGAACAGCTCGCATCTGCCAACTGGCTGGCTGCGACCTCGCCCGTGAGGGCTCCCTGCATCGGCTCAACCGCGCAATTCTGCGCACCGACGGCAACCGCTTTTCCATCCAGACCTTGTACGACCTGATTGATGTACAGACAGGGCGGGAACACCGCCACATCGACACCCGTGGGAAGAGCCAGTTGACGCAGGCCTTTGATCAGCTCCGTTACGCTGGAGCGGGTACCGTGCATTTTCCAATTACCGGCCACCAAGGGTCGACGCATGCTGTACCTCGCTGAGCAAAGTGGGCGCAGATATTACTCGACGCTTTTGGAACTGACAAGAGAAATCAAGCACATACCTCGGTAACGACCTTTGCCAATTGTTCGGCATAGGCACGCACGCGGGCTTCCTCATCCCCTTCGACCATCACCCGTACCAGCGGCTCGGTACCGGACTTGCGCAGCAGGACGCGGCCGCGGCCGCCCATTTCCTCGGTCACCTTGGCACAGGCGTCCTTCACCGCCGGGTGCTCCAGCGGGTCGACCCCGCCGCCGGCAAAGCGCACGTTGATCAGCACCTGCGGGCACTTGCGAACCCCCATGCGAGCCTCGGCCAGGTTCTGGCCGCGGGTCTTGAGCGCCATCAGCACCTGCAGTGCGGCAATGATCGCATCACCGGTGGTGGTGTGCTGGCAGCAGACCACGTGGCCGGAGTTCTCACCACCCAGCTGCCAGTTGCGCGACTGCAATTCGGACATCACGTAGCGGTCGCCCACCTTGGCGCGCACGAACGGAATGTTGAGCTCCTGCAGCGCCAGCTCCAGGCCCAGGTTGCTCATCAGCGTTCCCACCACGCCGCCATGTAACTTGCCGCGATCCAGCATGTCGCGCGCAATGAGGTAGAGGATCTCGTCGCCATCGACGATGGTCCCGGTGTGATCGACCATCATCACCCGGTCGCCGTCACCGTCGAAAGCAATGCCGATGTCCGCGTGCTGGGCCAGCACGGCCTCCTGCAGCGCACCCATGTGGGTGGAACCGCACTTGTCGTTGATGTTCAGGCCATTGGGCTCGGCACCGATGACGAAGACCTCGGCGCCCAGCTCACGGAAGACGTTGGGGGCGATCTTGTAGGTCGCGCCGTGGGCGCAATCCAGCGCAATGCGCAGGCCGGCGAAGCTGGTGTTGGACGGCACACTGCTCTTGCAGAACTCGATGTAGCGGCCGGCGGCGTCGTTGATGCGCGAGACCTTGCCCAGGCGAGCGGACTCGACCACGGTCATCGGCGCGTCGAGCAGCTCCTCGATGATCAACTCGACCTCGTCGGGCAGCTTGGTGCCCTGGCCGGAGAAGAACTTGATGCCGTTGTCGTCATGCGGGTTGTGCGACGCACTGATGACGATGCCCGCTTCGGCATGGAAGGTACGGGTGAGGTAGGCGATACCGGGAGTCGGCATGGGGCCGAGCAGCATCACGTCGGCGCCTGCGGCCGAGAGGCCCGCCTCCAGCGCGGATTCGAACATGTAGCCGGAAATCCGCGTGTCCTTGCCCACCAGGACGCGGCACTTGCCCTGCTGACGGAAGGCCATCCCCACCGCCCAGCCCAGCTTGAGCACGAAGTCGGGCGTGATCGGCGGCGTGCCGACACGACCGCGGATTCCATCGGTACCGAAATACTTCCTGCTCATGCGGGCATCCCCTCTTCCTTTGCACTTTCCACTGCGTAAATCATTCGAACCACATCCAAGGTCTCGGCGACATCGTGGACGCGGATAATGCTGGCTCCCTTGGCGACCGCCAGCGCAGCCAGGGCCAGACTGCCATACAGGCGCTCGCCCACTTCACGGCCGAGCGCCCGGCCAATCATGCTCTTGCGCGAGACGCCGACCAGTAACGGGCAGCCCATTTCCAGCAACCGATCCATCTGCCGGAACAGATTGAGGTTGTGGCTCTGCGTCTTGGCAAAACCGAAGCCAGGATCGATGACGATGCGTTCGCGGGCAATGCCCACGGCTTCGCACGCGGCGATGCGTTCCTCGAGGAAGCCACGGACCTCCTGATGAATATCGGCATAGCGCGGGTCGTCCTGCATGTTCCCCGGCTCGCCACGCATGTGCATCAGGCATACGGGCAGACCGGTATCGACTGCCGCATCCAGGGCGCCATCGCGCTGCAGTGCGCGCACATCATTGATCAGTCCGGCGCCCAGACGCGCGGTTTCGCGCATGACGGCCGGGGTGGAGGTATCCACGGAGATCACCACATCCAGCTCGCGGGCAATTGCCTCGACGACCGGCGCCACCCGCTCGAGCTCCTCGGTGGGCGAAACCACACGCGCGCCGGGCCGCGTCGACTCGCCGCCGATATCGATCAGCGTGGCGCCTGCAGCGACCATCTGTGCCGCATGACGCAATGCGGCATCGCGCTGATTGAAGCGCCCGCCGTCGGAGAAGGAGTCAGGGGTGACATTGAGGATGCCCATGACATGCGGGCGGCTCAAATCAAGAACCCGGTTGCCGCAAGGCAACCGGGTCGGGTGGTACGACGAACTCATTCAGTGCTCTCAGTGTTCGCCGGCAGGTCCGCCAATCGGATTTTCCTGGCGGCCTTCGTCGCGCGGCGCGGCGGCATTGCCGGAAGAACCCGAGTTGCCGCCCTGCCAGTCGCGCGGCTCACGCGGCGTACGGCCGGCCATGATGTCGTCGATCTGATCGGCATCGATGGTTTCGTACTTCATCAGCGCGTCGGCCATCATATCGAGCTTGTCGCGGTTCTCTTCCAGCAGGCGCTTGGCGGTGCCGTAGCAGTCGTCGATGATGCGGCGCACTTCCTGGTCGATCAGCTTCGCGGTCTCGCCCGACACATTGGCGTGCTGGCTGCCGGCGCTGCGACCGAGGAACACCTCACCCTCCTCCTCCGCATACATCAGCGGACCGAGCTTCTCCGACAGGCCCCACTTGGTCACCATGTTCCGCGCCAGCTGAGTGGCCCGCATGATGTCGTTGGAGGCACCGGTGGTCACGCCTTCGAAGCCCAGGGTCATTTCCTCGGCGATACGGCCACCGAAGAGGGAGCAGATCTGGCTTTCCAGGGCGCGCTTGGACAGGCTGTAGCGATCCTCTTCCGGCAGGAACATGGTCACGCCCAGGGCGCGGCCGCGCGGAATGATCGAAACCTTGTAGACCGGGTCGTGTTCCGGCACCAGACGGCCAACGATGGCGTGGCCGGCTTCGTGGAACGCGGTGTTCTTCTTCTCTTTCTCGGACATGACCATGGTCTTGCGCTCGGCGCCCATCATGATCTTGTCCTTGGCCAGCTCGAACTCACGCATGTCGACGATGCGCTTGTTGGCGCGGGCGGCGAACAGCGAGGCCTCGTTGACCAGGTTGGCCAGGTCGGCACCGGAGAAACCCGGAGTACCGCGCGCGATGACGGCCGGATCGACGTTGTCGCCCAGCGGCACCTTGCGCATGTGCACTTTCAGGATCTGCTCGCGGCCGCGGATATCCGGCAGGCCGACCACCACCTGGCGGTCGAAGCGCCCCGGACGCAGCAGCGCAGGGTCGAGCACGTCCGGACGGTTGGTCGCGGCGATGACGATGATGCCGTCATTCATCTCGAAGCCGTCCATTTCCACCAGCAACTGGTTGAGGGTCTGTTCACGCTCGTCGTGACCGCCGCCCAGGCCGGCGCCACGATGGCGGCCGACGGCGTCGATCTCGTCGATGAAGATGATGCACGGTGCGTGCTTCTTGGCCTGGTCGAACATGTCGCGAACGCGCGAAGCGCCCACGCCGACGAACATTTCCACGAAGTCCGAACCGGAAATGGTGAAGAACGGCACCTTGGCTTCGCCGGCGATCGCCTTGGCGAGCAGGGTCTTGCCGGTACCGGGCGGGCCAACCATCAGCACGCCGCGCGGAATACGGCCGCCCAGGCGCTGGAACTTGCCCGGATCGCGGAGGAATTCCACCAGTTCGCTGACTTCTTCCTTGGCCTCGTCGCAACCGGCGACGTCGGCGAAGGTGGTCTTCACCTGGTCTTCCGACAACAGGCGCGCCTTGCTCTTGCCGAAGCTCATCGGACCGCCGCGGCCACCGCCGCCGCCCTGCATCTGGCGCATGAAGAACATGAACACCGCGATGATCACCAGGATCGGGAAGCTCGCAACCAGCAGCTGAGTCCAGATGCTCTGCTGCTCGGGCTGCTTGCCTTCGACGACCACGTTGTTGTTGACCAGGTCGCCGATCAGGCCGTTGTCTTGGATCGCCGGGCGGATGGTCTTGAAGGTGTCACCATCCTGGCGCTTGCCGGTGATGACATAGCCGTCGACGGTTACGCGCTCGACCTTGCCGTCCTTCACCTGCTGGATGAAGTCGGAATAATTGAGCGTCTGCGGCTCGCTCGGGCTGGAGAAGTTGTTCATCACGGTGACGAGTACCGCCGCGATGATCAGCCACAGAATCAGGTTCTTTGCCATGTCGTTCAATTGACTACCCTCTGAAGCCGGCTCCGCCCTGGAAACCGCTTCTCACGACGGCCAGACTCCTTCCGGCCAAAATTACTACACAACGCCCGCCGCCCGGCAGGCGCCGTCTGTAACCCTTTATGAACCCCGGCCTTCACCGGTACAAGCAAAACCTGCAAGGCGTAGACCAACAGCCTGCCCATTCATTCCAGTCTAGGCGCCGCGAAACCCGCGTGCGAGCAGATACTGCTCGCGCGAACGGTCGCGGGAGGACAGCGGCTTGCGCATCTGCACCTTCTCGAAGTTCTCGCGAACCTGCTTGTGGTAAGCGTCGAAACCCTCACCCTGGAAAATCTTGATCAGGAAATCACCGCCCGGACGCAGCACACGGGTGCACAGGTCCAGGGCCAGCTCGCAGAGGAACATTGCGCGGGGCATGTCCACAGCGGGCAATCCACTCATATTGGGGGCCATATCGGAAATCACAAGGTCTACCGGATTTTCTCCGATGGCCGCGAGCAACTGCTCGAAGACCTCGTCCTCGGTGAAGTCGCCCTGGATGAAGGTGACGTCCGGGATGCTGTCCATCGGCAGGATGTCCGAGGCGATCAGCGTACCCTTGTCGCCAATCACCCGACTGGTGACCTGCGACCAGCCGCCTGGCGCTGCGCCGAGGTCGACCACGGTCATGCCGGGGCGCAGGATGCGATCCTTCTCCTGGATTTCCAGCAGCTTGTAGCTGGCGCGCGAGCGATAGCCGTCGCGCTGTGCCATCTTCACGTACGGATCGTCGAAATGTTCTTTCAGCCAGCGATGGCTAGTCTTGGAACGGGCCACGTATTACCTCGTCTGAGCGGCATCCCGGTATAACCGAAACTCGGGTAGAATATCCGCCTTTTTTCCCAGGGGTCAGATTATGGCGCTCTCTCAGGAGCAGAAAAAGCAGTTCAAATCTATCGGGCATCACCTGAAACCCGTATTGACCGTTGCTGAAAACGGTCTGTCGGAAGGCGTGATGGCCGAGCTTGAGCGTGCTCTGAACGATCACGAACTGATCAAGGTGCAGTTCCGCATCGCCGAACGCGACGACCGTCGTGCGCTGATCGACGAACTCTGCCAGAGCGGCAGCTGCGAACTGATCCAGGTCATCGGCAAGATGGCGCTGATCTATCGCCGCAATCCCAAGCCGAACAAGAACCTGTCGAACATCAGCCGCTACAGCGGCCTCTGACAGTCAAGCCCGGCAGCGCGGAGCCGGCAAGGCTCCGCCGCGTCAATTCCGCTCGCCCCGTCCCGGCACCGGTTGCAGCACCAGCAGCAGACCGCACAGCGCCACCACCAGGTAGTTGAACAGCAGCCAGCGCTGAGCGTCCGGCGCGACCTGGCGCACCACGAAATAGGCCGCCGCCATCACCAGCACGGTGAGCAGCAACTGCCCTCGCGTTTCCCGGAGGAAAGCAGCGACGCCGCGCGCCTGCCAGAGCACCAGGGCCTGGAGCAGCACGCAGAACGCCGCGAAAGCCAGCAGCAACGGTTTCAGCGCGTCGGCCACGGATTCCACCAGCAGCGGCGCCAGGCCGATCTTGTCCAGCGCTGGCAGAACCACGAACTGAAGCAGCCAGAGGCCGCCGACCCAGAATGTCTGGGCCAGCAGCCAACTGACGGTGCCTGCGTTGAGGGGTTGCCGATCAGGCGTGGCGGACTTCAACGATCTCGTACTCGACGTCGCCGCCCGGGGTCTTCACCAGCACGGCATCGCCTTCGGTCTTGCCGATCAGCGCGCGGGCGATCGGCGAGTTGACCGAGATCTTGCTGTTCTTGATGTCCGCCTCGTCGTCGCCGACGATCTGGTAGGTCACCGTCTCGTCGGTCTCGACGTTGGCGATATCCACGGTGGTGCCGAAGATCACCTTGCCGGTGTGCGGAATGGTGGTCACGTCGATGATCTGCGCGTTGGACAGCTTGGCCTCGATGTCGCGGATACGCGCTTCGGACATGCCCTGCTGTTCGCGGGCCGCATGGTACTCGGCGTTTTCCTTGAGGTCGCCCAGCTCACGCGCTTCCGCGATGGCCTGGGTGATCTGCGGGCGCAGAACGGTCTTCAGGTATTTCAGTTCTTCTTCCAGGGCGCGAGCGCCCTGGACGGTCATTGGGAATTTGCTCATGCGTTGATTCCTGCATGGAGATCCTGCAGACGGCGAACGGTCTTCTCGGGACCGAACTTGAGCGCCTCACAGATCGCCTGCCCCGCCGCGATGGTGGTGGTGCAGTAGATCTTGTGCTGCAGGGCGTTACGACGGATGGAGTACGAGTCAGCGATGGACTGGCGGCCTTCGGTGGTGTTGATGATCAGGGTGACTTCGTCATTCTTGATCATGTCGACCACGTGAGGACGGCCCTCGGTCACCTTGTTCACGCGACGCACCGGCAGGCCGGCCGCTTCGATCACCTTGGCGGTACCGGCGGTGGCAACCACCTCGAAGCCCAGCGCGACCAGATCGCGGGCGACCTGGACGGCTTGCGGCTTGTCGTCCTCGCGGACGCTGATGAAGGCGCAACCGGCGTTCGGCAGGATTTCGCTGGCGCCCAGCTGGGCCTTGGCGAATGCCTCACCGAAGCTGTCGCCGACCCCCATTACCTCGCCGGTGGATTTCATCTCTGGGCCGAGGATCGGGTCGACGCCGGGGAACTTGGCGAACGGGAACACCGCTTCCTTGACGCTATAGTACGGCGGGATCACCTCCTGGGTGAAGCCGACTTCGGCCAGGGATTTGCCAGCCATGACGCGGGCCGCAACCTTGGCCAGGGATTCGCCGATGCACTTGGAAACGAAGGGCACGGTACGCGAGGCGCGCGGGTTGACCTCGATCACGTAGATGTCTTCACCCTGCACGGCCATCTGCACGTTCATCAGGCCGACCACGCCGAGCTCCAGGGCCATCTTCTTGACCTGTTCGCGGATCTCGTCCTGGATGTGCTGCGGCAGCGAGTACGGCGGCAGCGAGCAGGCGGAGTCACCGGAGTGCACGCCGGCCTGTTCGATGTGCTGCATGATCGCGCCGATCACCACGGTCTCGCCGTCGCACACCGCATCGATGTCGACTTCGATGGCGCAGTTGAGGAAGCGGTCCAGCAGCACCGGGCTGTCGTTGGAAACCTTCACGGCCTCGCGCATGTAGCGCTTGAGCTCTTCTTCCTGGTAGACGATTTCCATCGCGCGGCCGCCCAGTACGTAGGACGGGCGCACCACCATCGGGTAGCCGATGTTCTTCGACAGCTCCAGGGCCTGGTCTTCGCTGCGCGCGGTGGCGTTGGCCGGCTGGCGCAGGTTCAGGCGCTGGACCATCTGCTGGAAGCGCTCGCGGTCTTCGGCGCGGTCGATGGCGTCGGGGCTGGTGCCGATGATCGGCACGCCGGCCTCTTCCAGGGCGCGGCAGAGTTTCAGCGGGGTCTGGCCGCCGTACTGGACGATCACGCCCTTGGGCTGCTCGACGCGGACGATCTCCAGCACGTCTTCCAGGGTCACCGGCTCGAAGTACAGGCGATCGGAGGTGTCGTAGTCGGTGGAGACGGTTTCCGGGTTGCAGTTGACCATGATGGTCTCGTAACCGTCTTCACGCATGGCCAGTGCGGCGTGTACGCAGCAGTAGTCGAACTCGATGCCCTGGCCGATGCGGTTCGGACCGCCGCCCAGGATCATGATCTTGTCGCGGGTCGACGGGTTGGCCTCGCACTCCTCCTCGTAGGTCGAGTACATGTAGGCGGTGTCGGTGGCGAACTCGGCGGCGCAGGTGTCCACGCGCTTGTACACCGGCAGCACCTTGAGCTTCTGGCGATGGCTGCGCAGGTTCTTCTCGGTCACGCCGAGCAGCTTGGCCAGGCGGGCGTCGGAGAAGCCCTTGCGCTTGAGCTTGTACATCAGGTCGCGGTCGATGGCGGACAGACCCAGGGTCTTGACGCGCTCCTCGTCCTTGACCAGGTCCTCGATCTGCACCAGGAACCACTCGTCGATGCGGGTCAGGTCGAAGACTTCGGCGATGCTCTTGCCGGCACGGAAGGCATCGGCGACGTACCAGATGCGGTCGGCATTGGGCACGGTCAGCTCGCGCTTGAGGATGCCCTCGGCTTCCGGATCGTTCAGGTCTAGCTTCGGATCGAAACCGGTGGCGCCCACTTCCAGGCCGCGCAGGGCTTTCTGCACGGACTCCTGGAAGGTGCGGCCGATGGCCATGACTTCACCCACGGACTTCATCTGGGTGGTCAGGCGGGCGTCGGCTTTCGGGAATTTCTCGAAGGCGAAACGCGGGATCTTGGTGACGACGTAGTCGATCGCCGGCTCGAAGGAGGCCGGGGTGCGACCGCCGGTGATGTCGTTCTGTAGCTCATCGAGGGTGTAGCCGACGGCCAGCTTGGCGGCGATCTTGGCGATCGGGAAGCCGGTGGCCTTGGAGGCCAGCGCCGAGGAACGCGAAACGCGCGGGTTCATCTCGATCACGACCATGCGGCCGGTGTTCGGGCAGATGCCGAACTGCACGTTGGAGCCGCCGGTTTCCACGCCGATCTCACGCAGCACCGCCAGCGAGGCGTTGCGCATGATCTGGTATTCCTTGTCGGTCAGGGTCTGTGCCGGAGCGACGGTGATCGAGTCACCGGTGTGCACGCCCATCGGATCGAAGTTCTCGATGGAGCAGACGATGATGCAGTTGTCCTTCTTGTCGCGGACCACCTCCATCTCGTATTCCTTCCAGCCGATCAGCGATTCGTCGATCAGCAGCTCGTTGGTCGGCGACAGGTCCAGGCCACGGGCGCAGATTTCTTCGAATTCTTCGCGGTTGTAGGCGATGCCGCCGCCGGTGCCGCCCATGGTGAAGGACGGACGGATGATGCACGGGAAGCCGACCTTCTCCAGCACACCGTAGGCTTCTTCCATGGTGTGGGCGATACCCGAGCGCGGGCAGGCCAGGCCGATGTCGCGCATGGCCTTGTCGAAGCGCGAACGGTCTTCGGCCTTGTCGATGGTGTCGGCGTTGGCGCCGATCATTTCCACGCCGAACTGCTCGAGCACGCCGTGGCGCTCCAGGTCCAGGGCGCAGTTCAGGGCGGTCTGGCCACCCATGGTCGGCAGCAGCGCGTCAGGGCGCTCCTTTTCGATGATCTTGGCGACGGTCTGCCACTTGATCGGCTCGATGTAGGTGGCGTCGGCCATGGCCGGGTCGGTCATGATGGTGGCCGGGTTGGAGTTCACCAGGATGACACGGAAGCCTTCTTCCTTCAGGGCCTTGCAGGCCTGTGCGCCGGAGTAGTCGAACTCGCAGGCCTGGCCGATGACGATCGGGCCGGCGCCGAGGATCAGGATGCTCTTGATGTCTGTACGCTTGGGCATGGGACTCTCGTTGCAATATTCAGGAAAGGGTTGCGCTGGCCAGCTTCACGCCAAAGCCGACGAACAGGGCGCCGACGCCACTCGAGGCGCCGGCAGCCAACCGTTGCCGCCGACGGAACCAGGCCGCCAGACGCACACCGGAGAAAATCAGGAAACTCAGGTACAGGGCGCTGATGATCTCGAGGATCGTACCCAGCACCAGGAACGACAGGCCGGGGTAGGCGTAACCCGGGTCGACGAACTGGATGAAGAAGGAAATGAAGAAGAGGATCGCCTTGGGGTTGGACAGGCTCAGCAGCAGCGCCTTGCGGAACGGCTGGTTGACGTCCACTTCCTTGGCCGGCGCGGCGGCCGCCTCCAGCGGGTGGCGCAGTTTCTGCCAACCACCGCGGAGCATGCCGATACCCAGGTAGAACAGGTACGCGGCGCCAACGTATTTCAGGCCCAGGAACAGCATCGGCTCGGCCTTGAGGACCGAGGCGATACCCAGCGCCGAGAGGAGCATCAGGATCGCATCGCCCAGGAACACCGCGCTCGCCGCCCGATAGCCCGAGGCCACGCCGCGCTGGGCGGCGGTGGCGAGGACGAACAGCGAGTTCGGCCCCGGCAGCAGGACGATGAACAACGTACCCAGGACGTAGGTCCACAGGTCGGTGATTCCCAGGGTCGGCATCATCTTCTTCTACCTCTTGCGTCCAGTTCGCACCAGGCCGAACTCAGCGGCGCTCCGCCATCGCCGCGATGAAGCGGTCGAACAGCGGAGCCACGTCGTGCGGGCCGGGGCTGGCTTCCGGGTGGCCCTGGAAGCTGAAGGCCACCTTGTCGGTGCGCTCGATGCCCTGCAGGGTGCCATCGAACAGCGACTTGTGGGTCGCGCGCAGGTTGGCCGGCATGCTCGCCTCGTCCACGGCGAAACCGTGGTTCTGGCTGGTGATCATCACCACGCCCGAATCCAGGTCCTGCACCGGGTGGTTGGCACCGTGGTGGCCGTGGCCCATCTTCAGGGTCTTGGCGCCGGACGCCAGGGCCAGCAGCTGGTGACCGAGGCAGATGCCGAAGACCGGGATCTCGGTATCGAGGAACTCGCGGATGGCCTGGATGGCGTAGTCGCAAGGCTCGGGGTCGCCGGGGCCGTTGGAGAGGAAGATGCCGTCCGGGTTCAGGGCAAGCACTTCGCTGGCCGGGGTCTGTGCCGGCACCACGGTCAGGCGGCAGCCGCGTGCCACCAGCATGCGCAGAATGTTCAGCTTCACGCCGAAATCGTAGGCGACCACGTGGTACGGCAGGTCGGCGGCGGCGATTTCCGGGTGGCTGTCGGTTTCCAGGTTCCACACGCTGGAACGCCATTCGTAGCGTTCGGTGGAGGAAACGACTTTGGCCAGGTCCATGCCTTTCAGGCCCGGGAAGCCGCGCGCCAGTTCGAGGGCTTTTTCCTCGGTGGCATCATCGCCAGCCAGGATGCAGCCGTTCTGCGAACCCTTCTCGCGCAGGATGCGGGTCAGGCGGCGGGTGTCGATGCCGGCGATGGCAACGGTACCGTTGGCTTTCAGGTAGTCCGGCAGGGACTGCTTGTCGCGCCAGCTGCTGGAGAGCAGCGGCAGGTCACGAATGATCAGGCCGGCGGCCCAGACCTTGTTCGATTCGGCGTCTTCGGGCGTGGTGCCGGTGTTACCGATATGCGGGTAGGTCAGGGTGACGATCTGTTGGGCGTAGGAAGGATCGGTGAGGATTTCCTGGTAGCCGGTCATGGCGGTGTTGAACACCACCTCTCCGACGGTCTGCCCGTCGGCGCCGATGGCTTCACCGCGAAAAACGCTGCCGTCGGCAAGTGCAAGTATGGCTGGCTTAGTCAAGAAGACCTCCCGTAGTTCAAGCCTGGCTGGGCGTGCGCAGATTGTAAAAAAGCGGGATGACATCAGAAGAAGTCATCCCGCTTTTTATGTGATCATGCTGCGCTGCTTTTAGTGGACACACTAAAGCTGTAGTTTACAGAAAAGCGACATCATGGTCCACCTTTTGCACGACGTACGGCTATGCCTCTCAGCGAAGACCGAGGACGTCCTGCATGTCGTACAGGCCGTTGGCCTGCCCTTCCAGCCACTGCGCGGCACGCACGGCGCCACGAGCGAAGGTCATGCGACTCGAGGCCTTGTGGGTAATCTCCACGCGCTCGCCGTCAGCGGCGAACAGCACGGTGTGATCGCCCACCACGTCACCGGCCCGCACGGTGGCGAAGCCGATGGTCTCGCGCGGACGCGCACCGGTCTGGCCTTCACGACCGTAGACAGCCACCTTCTCCAGATCACGCCCCAGCGCATTGGCGACCACTTCACCCATGCGCAGCGCGGTGCCGGACGGCGCATCGACCTTGTGACGGTGGTGCGCTTCGAGGATCTCGATATCCACGTCGTCACCCAGTACGCGGGCGGCGGTATCGAGCAGCTTCAGGCACAGGTTCACGCCGACGCTGTAGTTGGCCGCGAAGACGATCGGGATGTCCTTCGCCGCTTCGCTCAGCAGCTCCTTCTCCGCGCTGGAGAAACCGGTGGTGCCGATGACCATGGCCTTGCCCGCCTTGCGGCAGACCTCCAGGTTCTTCAGGGTCACGGTCGGATGGGTGAAATCGATCAGCACGTCGAACTCGTCGACCACCTTGGCCAGGTCGCCCGACAGCGGCACGCCGATACGCCCCAGGCCCGCCAGCTCGCCGGCATCGGCACCCACCAGGGTGCTGTCCGGACGGTACACCGCCGCGGTCAGGCCGGCGCTGCCATTGGTCTGCTGCACCGCCTCGATCAGGGTCTTGCCCATGCGCCCGGCGGCGCCCATTACGGCTATACGTCGCATATAAAACAGCTCCAAAGCTAAAAAAGCCCCGGACGATTCGCACCGCCGGGGCCTCGCATCATAGATCGTCGAAGAAGCGCTTCATGCCTTCGAACCAGCCACTGGCCTTGGGCGAGTGGGAAGAGTTGCCCTGCAGGGTATTGCGGAACTCTTCGAGCAGCTCGCGCTGACGCTTGTCCAGGTTGACCGGGGTTTCCACGACGACACGGCACATCAGGTCGCCAGCACCGCCGCCGCGCACCGGGGCCACGCCCTTGCCGCGCAGGCGGAACAGCTTGCCGGTCTGGGTGCCCTCGGGGATCTTCAGCTTCACGCGGCCATCCAGGGTCGGCACTTCCAGCTCGCCACCCAAGGCGGCGTCGGCGAAGCTGATCGGCACTTCGCAGTACAGGTGCTTGCCGTCACGCTGGAAGATGTCGTGCTCGCGCACGTTCACCACCACGTACAGGTCGCCCGCCGGGCCGCCGTGGGCGCCCGCCTCGCCTTCGCCGGTCAGGCGGATGCGATCACCGGTATCGACACCCGCCGGGACTTTCACCGACAGGGTCTTGTGCTCTTCCACACGACCCTGGCCGTGGCAGGAACCACAGGGGTCGGTGATCATCTTGCCGCTGCCGTGGCAACGCGGGCAGGTCTGCTGCACCGAGAAGAAGCCCTGCTGCATGCGCACCTGACCGATACCACCGCAGGTGGTACAGGTGACCGGCGTGGTGCCGGGCTTGGCGCCGCTGCCGTTGCAGGTTTTGCAGCCCACCAGGGTGGGCACGCGAATGGTCACGGTGGTGCCGCGGACTGCGTCTTCCAGATCCAGGTCCAGGGTGTAGCGCAGGTCGGCGCCGCGCGCCGGGCCGCCACGGGAGCCGCCGCGGCCGCCGCCACCACCGAAGAAGTCGCTGAAGACATCGCCGAAGATGTCCGAGAAGCTCGCGCCGCCGAAGCCCGCACCGCCGCCACCCATCTGAGGGTCGACGCCGGCATGGCCGTACTGGTCGTAGGCCGCGCGCTTACTGGCGTCGGACAGGACCTCGTACGCTTCGTTGGCCTCCTTGAATTTGTCCTCGGCGGCCTTGTCGCCGGGGTTGCGGTCCGGGTGGAACTTCATGGCAAGCCGGCGATAGGCCTTCTTCAGGTCCGCTTCGCTGGCGCCGCGCTCGACACCCAGTACCTCGTAAAAATCACGTTTGGCCATAAATTCTTTGCACCTTGAAAACCTCTCCCCCAGACACGCCAACGCGGGAGCAAGCCCCCGCGTGACGTTTCACGCGCACCGACCCGCTGATCGGTGCGCTGGAGCGCAAGCTTGCACGCGGCTTACTTGTTCTCCTTGACCTCTTCGAACTCGGCATCGACGACATCGTCGCCCGCCTTGTCGTCAGCGGCCTCGCCCTGAGCGGCAGCGCCCGGCTGCGGCTGTTCGGCGTACATCTTCTGCGCCAGCGGAGTGGATGCCTGGGACAGCGCGTTCATCTTCGCCTCGATCTCGGCCTTGTCGTCGCCTTTCACGGCAACTTCCAGCTCGCCGAGCGCTTTCTCGATGGCGGCTTTCTCCTCGGCGGTAGCCTTGTCGCCCGCCTCGGTAACCATCTTGCGAGTCGCGTGGACCAGCGCGTCACCCTGGTTGCGGGCAGCGGCCAGTTCCTCGAACTTGCGGTCTTCCTCGGCATTCGCCTCGGCGTCGCGGACCATCTGCTGGATCTCGTCTTCGGACAGGCCGGAGGACGCCTTGATCACGATGGACTGCTGCTTGCCGGTGGCCTTGTCTTTCGCACCCACGTGCAGGATGCCGTTGGCGTCGATGTCGAAGGTCACTTCGATCTGCGGCACGCCGCGCGGAGCCGGCGGGATGTCGGCCAGGTCGAACTTGCCCAGCGACTTGTTCTGCGCGGCCTGCTTGCGCTCGCCCTGCAGCACGTGGATGGTCACGGCGCCCTGGTTGTCATCGGCGGTGGAGAACACCTGGGACTTCTTGGTCGGGATGGTGGTGTTCTTGTCGATCAGCGCGGTCATCACGCCACCGAGGGTTTCGATACCCAGGGTCAGCGGGGTGACGTCGAGCAGCAGCACGTCCTTCACGTCGCCGGCCAGCACGGCGCCCTGGATGGCAGCACCCATGGCGACGGCTTCGTCCGGGTTGACGTCCTTGCGCGCTTCCTTGCCGAAGAACTCGGCAACGGTCTTCTGCACCAGCGGCATGCGGGTCTGGCCGCCGACCAGGATCACTTCGTCGATCTTCGACACGTCCAGACCTGCGTCTTTCAGCGCAACGCGGCACGGCTCGATGGTGCGGCTGACCAGGTCTTCCACCAGGGATTCCAGCTTGGCGCGGGAAACCTTGACGTTCAGGTGTTTCGGGCCGCTGGCGTCAGCGGTGACGTACGGCAGGTTGACGTCGGTCTGCTGGGTCGAGGACAGCTCGATCTTGGCCTTCTCGGCAGCTTCCTTCAGGCGCTGCATGGCCAGCGGGTCGCCCTTGAGATCCATGCCGGATTCTTTCTTGAATTCCTCGACGAGGTAGTCGATCAGACGCAGGTCGAAGTCTTCACCACCCAGGAAGGTGTCGCCGTTGGTGGCCAGTACCTCGAACTGGTGCTCGCCATCGACTTCGGCGATCTCGATCACGGAAACGTCGAAGGTGCCGCCGCCCAGGTCATAGACGATGATGGTGTGGTCGCCCTTGGCCTTGTCCAGGCCGTAGGCCAGCGCAGCCGCGGTCGGCTCGTTGATGATGCGCTTGACGTCCAGGCCGGCGATACGGCCGGCGTCCTTGGTGGCCTGGCGCTGGCTGTCGTTGAAGTAGGCCGGAACGGTGATGACCGCTTCGGTGACCGGCTCGCCCAGGTAGTCCTCGGCGGTCTTCTTCATCTTCTTCAGGACTTCGGCGGAGACCTGCGGCGGAGCCATCTTCTGGCCCTTGGCCTCGACCCACGCGTCGCCGTTGTCAGCCTTGACGATGTTGTACGGCACCATCTTGATGTCTTTCTGTACGACGTCTTCTTCGAAGCGACGACCGATCAGGCGCTTCACCGCGTACAGGGTGTTCTTCGGGTTGGTCACGGCCTGGCGCTTCGCCGGCTGGCCAACCAGGATTTCGCCGTCGTTGGCGTAGCCGATGATCGACGGGGTGGTACGAGCGCCTTCGGCGTTCTCGATGACCTTGACGTTACCGTTCTCCAGGATGGACACACAGGAGTTGGTGGTCCCCAGGTCGATACCAATGATTTTGCCCATATTTCACTCTCCAGAAATTAGATTCCGCGCTGACCCTGTTGCGGGTCTTTGGCTCGGTTGATTACCCAGATGGGGACCGGGTGGTGGATTTCAAGCCTTCTCGTCGATCGAAGGCGGAGTTTGTTCCGGCGCCTTGCTGACCACGACCATGGCCGGGCGCAGCAGACGACCGTTGAGCAGGTAGCCCTTCTGGAACACCTTGACCACGCTGCCCGGCTCGAGACGCACGCTCTCTTCCATGGCCATGGCCTGGTGGTGTTCGGGATTGAACGGCTCGCCGTGCGGGTCGACCGGCTCGAGGCTGTAGCGCTTGAGGGTGTCGTGGAACATCTTCAGCGTCAGTTCGATGCCTTCACGCATCGGCTTGATCGCCTCGTCTTCCGGGTTCGACATCTCCAGCGCGCGCTCGAGGGTATCGACGATCGGCAGCAGGTCGCCGGCGAATTTCTCCAGGGCGAACTTGTGTGCCTTTTCCACGTCCTGCTCGGCACGGCGGCGGACGTTCTGCAGCTCGGCGACGGCGCGCAGGCTCTGGTCCTTCGCCGCGGCTACCTGTTCTTCCAGTTCCAGCACGCGGGCGTTCAGGTCCCCGGTAGCGCCGGTGTCCGGCTGCTCGTTGAACTGGGAATCCTGAGTCTGTTGTTCGTCAGACATGCCACTCTCCTAAAAAGAAAATAAGCCTTTGAAAACAAGGCGAACCCAATGGTCCGCGGCTCTGCCGTGTATATGGGGCGCCTTTGCGCCACTTCAAGGGCTGTCGCCTCAAGGCAGGCCGGCAGGCGACGAGGGAGAATTGCCAGCCGCAAAAAATACTGTATAAATAACCAGACATTTCTACGGAGCCGCCGCCCATGCTGGTTCACCTGTCTGTGCACAACTACGCCATCGTCGAGCACCTCGATCTCGAGCTCGCCGCCGGCATGACCGTGATCACCGGCGAAACCGGCGCCGGCAAGTCGATCATGCTCGACGCCCTCGGGCTCGCCCTGGGCGACCGCGCCGACAGCGGCGTGGTGCGCCCCGGCGCCGACAAGGCCGACATTCTCGCCAGCTTCGATGTCAGCGCGATTGCCGAGGCCCGCGACTGGCTCGCCGAGCGTGACCTGGAGCATGACGGCCCATGCATCCTGCGCCGGGTGATCACCGCCGAGGGCCGCTCGCGCGCCTACATCAATGGCTCGCCCTGCCCGCTGGGCGACCTCAAGCACCTGGGCGAGCTGCTGATCGATATCCACAGCCAGCACGAGCACCAGTCGCTGCTCAAGGCCGACACCCACCGCCGCCTGCTGGATGAATACGCCGGCAGCCAGGACCTGGCGCGCCAGGTTCACCTCGCCGCGCAGCGCTGGAAGCAGACCCGCCAGGAGCTGGACCGCCTGTCGCGCAACGGCGAAGAACAGCGAGCCCGCCACCAACTGCTCAGCTATCAGCTGGAGGAGCTGGAAAACCTCGGCCTGGGTGACAACGAACTGGAGTCGCTGGAAGCCGAACACAAGACCCAGAGCAACGCCGGCAGCCTGATCGCCGCCTGTCGCCAGGTGGTCGAGCTGTGCAGCGAAAGCGACGCCGGCAACGTGCTGTCCGCGCTGACATCCAGCCTCAACCGCCTCACCGCCTTTCAGAGCCAGCCGGCCGCACTGGGTGAAGCGGTGAATCTGTTGTCCAGCGCACAAATCCAGGTCGAAGAGGCCATCGGCGAGCTGAACCGCTTCGTCGATCATTTCGACGCCGACCCGATGCGCCTGCAACAGCTGGAAGAGCGCATGGACGCCATCTACAGCCTGGCGCGCAAGCACCGGGTGCAGCCCCATGAACTGCAGGACCTGCAACAGCGCCTGCTGGACGAACTGGAGGCACTGAACGCCGACGACGAAGCCGTGGAGCGCCTGGGCGACGAATTGGCCGCCTACGCCCGCCACTACCAGGAAAAGGCCGCGGAACTCAGCCGTCTCCGCCAGGACGCCGCACCGAAGCTGGCCAAGGCCGTGGAAGTGGAAATGCAGCGGCTGGGCATGCCGGGCGGACGCTTCGCCATCGAGCTGCGCGAGTCCACGGCGGACGAGCCGCAGGTCAATGGCCTCGAGCAGTTGGAATTCCTGGTCAGCGCCAACCCCGGCCAACCGCTGAAGGGCCTGGCAAAGGTTGCCTCGGGTGGTGAGCTGTCGCGTATCAGCCTGGCTATCCAGGTAATCACCGCGCAGACCTCGCGCATCCCCACACTGGTCTTCGACGAAGTGGACGTGGGCATCGGCGGCCCCACCGCCGAAGTGGTCGGCCAGTTGCTGCGCCGCCTCGGCGATCGCGGGCAGGTGCTGACCGTCACCCACCTGCCGCAAGTCGCGGCCCAGGGCCACCAGCACCTGTTCGTGCACAAGGACCGCGACACCAGCGAGACCCGCACCGCCGTGGCCAATCTGAAAAAGGCCGAACGCATCGAGGAAATTGCCCGCATGCTCGGCGGCGTCGATCTGACCAAGGAATCCCTGGCCCACGCCCGCAAGATGGTCGATTCGGCCGTCCAGAGCTGAGAAATAAACCTGTAGGAGCGAGCTTGCTCGCGAACCGTGCAACTCCGGTTCTGCCGGAAAGCTCCGTTCGCGAGCAAGCTCGCTCCTACGTAAAAGCCGCACAAACGAAAACGGCGACCCGAGGGTCGCCGTTTTTGCATCTGCGTGCGCTTACTTCTTCTTGCGCACGTAGAGCACCAGGTTGTGATCGACGAGCTCGAAGCCGCGCTCCTTGACGATCTCCTTCTGGCGTTTCTCGATTTCCGAGTCCATGAACTCGATGACTTCGCCGGTATCGACGCAAACCATGTGGTCATGGTGACCGCTGTCGGCCAGCTCGAAGACGGCATGACCGCCATCGAAGTTGTGGCGCACCACCAGGCCGGCGGCTTCGAACTGGGTCAGGACGCGGTAGACAGTCGCCAGACCGACGTCTTCACCTGCCTCCATCAGCGCTTTATATACATCCTCTGCGCTCATGTGGCGCTGCTCGGCGGAATCGAGCATCTGGAGGATCTTGACGCGCGGCAGCGTGACCTTGAGTCCGGCTTTGCGCAGTTCGCTATTTTCAACCATGTGTGCTTTCTCGGCGCGGAATGCTTCGCAGCATCTCTCAATACAGGTATGATCGGGATTTCGTCGCTCAGCCAAGATAGTGGAAGTCACCCCTTGATGCAAAACGCCAAGCTCATGCTGACCAGTCTCGCTTTCGGGCTGGGACTCGCCGCACTCGCCGGTTGCTCGTTCCCGGGGGTCTACAAGATCGACATCCAGCAGGGCAACGTTGTAACGCAGGACATGATAGACCAGTTGAAGCCCGGAATGACCCGGCGCCAAGTGCGGTTTATCATGGGCAACCCCCTGATGGTGGACACCTTCCACCCCAATCGCTGGGACTACCTCTACAGCATCCAGCCCGGTGGCGGTCAGCGCCAGCAGGAGCGCATGAGCCTGTACTTCGGCGAAAACGACCAGCTGATCGGCCTCAACGGCGACTTCATGCCCGGCGTCAGCCGCGACGAGTCGATCCTCGGCAAGGAAGGCGGCGCCACCACTACGCCGGCGCAGCCGACCCAGCAGCAGCCCGAACAGCCCAAGGAAGAACCGGCCAAGCCCGGCTCCGTGGAAGAGCAGATCCAGAAGGAAGTCGACCAGGTGGAAACCGTGCCGATCCCGACTCCGGAACCGCTGGACAAGAACCCGCAGTAACGGGTTCACGCCCACGAAAAAGCCCGGCCAATGCCGGGCTTTTTGTTGCCTGCGATTTCAGCGCAGGCGGACTAGCCGCGCGCTGCTCTGGCTCGGGCCGCGCGCTGCTTGCGCACTTCCTTGGGATCGGCGACCAGCGGACGGTAGATTTCCACCCGCTCGCCCGCTTCCAGCACCCGCTCCTCGGGCCTGGCTACCACCTTGCCGAAGATGCCCAACGGGCAGCCCTGCACATCCAGATCGGGAAACTGCCCGGCAATGCCGGACAACAGCACCGCCTCGCGCACCCGCGTGCCGCGCGGAACGCTGAGGCGCAGCAGGACCTGCTTGTGCGGCAGGGCGTAGACGACCTCGATGGCGATACTGGCGGATTCAGCCATGCAGCTGCTTGGCGCGTTGGCAGAAGGCGTCGACCATGGTGTTCGCCGCCTGGGTGAACAGCGGGCCCAAGGTGGCCTTCACCAGGGCGCCGGCGTAGTCGAAGGTCAGGTCGAGGGAAATCTTGCAGGCCTTGTCACCCAGGGCCTTGAAGGTCCAGACGCCGTGGAGCTGGGTGAACGGGCCTTCCTCGAGATTCATCTCGATGCTCTGCCCCGGCACCAGCACGTTGCGGGTGGTGAAGCGCTGGGTGAGGCTGCCCTTGGCCACGGTCAGCTCGGCGCGCATGGCGGTCTCGCTTTCCTCCAGCACGGTGGAGGCGGAACACCAGGGCAGGAACTCCGGATAGCGCGCCACATCGTTGACCAGGTCGTACAGCGCCTTCGCCGGATAGGGCAGCAGCGCCGAACGCTGGATATGCGTGCTCATAGATTTCTCGCTTTGTGTTGTGGGGCATCTGACCGCGATCGATGCCCGCCGATCAAAAAAACAGCGCGCATTGTCCGAGATTAGCCACACACCCTCAAGCTTGCATGCCGTCGCACGCTGTCCTGATAGCGGCGCGGCGAGCGACTCCCTATAATGCGCGGCCTATGGCTAAACAGAAAAAGCACCCTTCGGGGACCATCGCGCAGAACAAGAAGGCTCTGCACGACTACTTCATCGAGCAGCGCTTCGAGGCGGGCGTCGCCCTGGCCGGCTGGGAAGTGAAAAGCCTGCGCGCCGGCAAGGCGCAGCTGGTGGACAGCTACGTGCTGCTCAAGGATGGCGAAGCCTGGCTGCTGGGCAGCCACATCACGCCGCTGACCACTGCCAGCACCCACGTCATCGCCGACCCGGTGCGCACGCGCAAGCTGCTGCTGCACAAGCGCGAGCTGGGCAAGCTGTTCGGTGCCGTACAACAGAAAGGCTATGCCTGCGTCGCCCTGTCGATGTACTGGAAAAAGCACCTGATCAAGTGCGAGATCGCACTGGCCAAGGGCAAGAAAGAGTACGACAAGCGCGGCACCGAGAAGGAGCGTGACTCCGACCGGGAAATCCAGCGCGCCATTCGTCACGGCAAGGACGACTAAGCCCTTCTGCGCCTTCCCGCGCCCTCCTGCGAGGGCGTGGCCGATCAGGCGTCCGCCGCGCCCTGGCGTCGCTGTGCCCGCTGCAGGCGCAATTCCTTCGCCTGCACCTCGGCCAGCACTTCCTGCACGTAGTCGATGTGCCGCTGGGAAATTTCCCGCGCCGCTTCCGCGTGCCCGCCCACAATTGCCTCGTACAACTCGCGGTGCTGACGCATCAGCTGCTCGCGGGTTTCGTCGCGCTGCGCGTACATCCCGCCGATGTTGGTCACCACGTTGCGCTTGAGCAGGTCGAACAGGCCGCGGATGGTGTGCAGCAACACCGCATTGTGGCTGGCTTCGGCGATGGCCAGATGGAAGGCGGCATCGGCCGCGCCTTCCTCCGCCCGACTGACCTTGCCGTGGCGCTGGTAACAGTCCTGCAGGGTGTCGAACGCCTGCGTCAGGCGCTGGTGATCCACCTCGGTGGCACGTTGCGCCGCATAGAACGCGCAGGAACCTTCCAGGGTGTGGCGAAACTCCAGCAGGTCGCGCTGCGCTTCCGGATTGCTCTCCAGCAGGTGCAGCAGCGGATCGCTGAACATCGAGCCCAACCCTTCGCTGACGTAGTTGCCGCCACCCTGGCGGCTGACCAGGAGCCCCTTGGCGCCGAGCTTCTGGATTGCCTCGCGCAATGACGGCCGCGACACACCGAACTGCTCGGCCAACACGCGCTCGGCGGGCAGCCGCTCCCCGGCCTTGAGGGTGCCTTCGAGGATCATCGCCTCCAGCCGCTCGACGATGTCGTCCGACAGACGGCGTTGCTTGACCTGACCAAAACTCATGCGGGTGAACTCCCCTGGCTATCGTGCTCCGAGCCGCATTCTAGAGCGCGGCGTGTACGGTACGGAGCAGCCAGCCCCGTACCGCCGCCGACCCCACCTTCGCACCGTCCCACCTCACGCTCTCGACAAAAGTCGCAGGGCAGCAAATTGACATGCCGCCAGCAGGGCTTTTACCCTGAGCGCTCGGCCTTGTAAATTGGTCATACCAATTTACCGGAAACCGAATCGAACGACAACAGTTCACGAAAAATCAGCCGCGATCAGTCGACCGACCTGCCCAGGCGCCACAAGCGCATCGGAATCGCCCGACCGGCAACCAGGCCCTCCACCCAAAAACAATTAGGGAGCCAACCAGATGCAAACCTGGCAGCAGATCTACACCCCGCTCGGCAGCCTCGGCCTGTCCGCGCTGGTCGCCGTCATTCCGATCGTGTTCTTCTTCCTCGCCCTCGCCGTGTTCCGCCTCAAGGGCCACGTCGCCGGCAGCATTACCCTCGCCCTCTCCATCATCATCGCCATCGCCGCCTTCGGCATGCCCGCCGACATGGCCATCGCCGCCGCCGGCTATGGCTTTGCCTACGGCCTGTGGCCGATCGCCTGGATCATCGTCGCCGCGGTGTTCCTGTACAAACTCACGGTCAAGAGCGGCCAGTTCGAAGTGATCCGCAGCTCGGTGCTGTCGATCACCAGCGACCAGCGCCTGCAGGTGCTGCTGATCGGCTTCTCCTTCGGTGCCTTCCTCGAAGGGGCGGCGGGCTTTGGCGCGCCGGTGGCGATTACCGCCGCCCTGCTCGTCGGCCTGGGCTTCAACCCGCTGTACGCCGCGGGCCTGTGCCTGATCGCCAACACCGCGCCGGTGGCCTTCGGCGCCCTGGGCATCCCGATCATCGTGGCCGGCCAGGTCACCGGTATCGACGCCTTCAAGATCGGCGCCATGACCGGCCGCCAACTGCCGTTCCTGTCGATCCTCGTGCCGTTCTGGCTGGTGTTCATGATGGACGGCTTCAAGGGCGTGAAGGAAACCTGGCCGGCCGCGCTGGTCGCCGGTGGCAGCTTCGCCATTACCCAGTACTTCACCTCCAACTTCATCGGCCCGGAACTGCCGGACATCACCTCCGCGCTGGTCAGCCTGATTTCCCTGACCCTGTTCCTGAAAGTCTGGCAGCCGGCCGGCGAGCGTGAAGTGATCGCCACCGCGGGCGGCGCTGCTGTGCTGGGCGGCAACGGCCCGCGCGGCGCCGAACCGACGCCCTACAGCTTTGGCGAAATCCTCAAGGCCTGGTCGCCCTTCCTGGTGCTGACCGTGCTGGTCACCATTTGGACCCTGAAGCCGTTCAAGGCGCTCTTCGCGCCGGGCGGCGCGCTGTACAGCCTGGTGTTCAACTTCGCCATCCCGCACCTGGACCAACTGGTGGTGAAGACTGCGCCCATCGTCGCCAACCCGACGCCGATCGCCGCCGTGTTCAAGCTCGACCCCGTCTCGGCCACCGGCACCGCGATCTTCCTCTCCGCGGTGCTCTCGATGTTCATCCTGCGTATTGGCGCGAAAACTGGTCTGACCACCTTCAAGGAGACCCTGATCGAGCTGAAATGGCCGATCCTCTCCATCGGCATGGTGCTGGCCTTCGCCTTCGTCACCAACTACTCGGGCATGTCCACCACCCTGGCGCTGGTGCTGGCCGGCACCGGCGCGGCGTTCCCGTTCTTCTCGCCGTTCCTCGGCTGGCTGGGCGTGTTCCTGACCGGTTCGGATACCTCGTCCAACGCCCTGTTCAGCTCGCTGCAATCCACCACCGCGCACCAGATCGGGGTCAACGACACCCTGCTGGTGGCCGCCAACACCAGCGGCGGCGTGACCGGCAAGATGATCTCGCCGCAATCCATCGCCGTGGCCTGCGCCGCCACCGGGATGGTCGGCAAGGAATCCGACCTGTTCCGCTTCACCCTCAAGCACAGCCTGATGTTCGCCGCCCTGGTGGGTCTGATCACCCTGGCCCAGGCCTATATCTTCACCGGCATGCTGGTTCACTGACCGAGCGCTGATCGGCTGCGCGTCGGCGATACTGCGTTGGAAATGGCCTTGGGGTGCTCACCTACAGTTGTAGGCTCCGCTCCCTCGGCCATTTCCGCCTTGTCTCGCTCTAGCTCGCTCGATCCAAAACTTTTCTCTCAAAACGGAAGAGCCCAATGATCATTTCTGCCTCTACCGACTACCGCGCCGCAGCCCAACGCAAGCTGCCGCCGTTCCTCTTCCACTACGCCGACGGCGGCGCCTACGCCGAGCGCACCCTGCGTAACAACGTCGACGACCTGGCCGGCATCGCCCTGCGCCAGCGCGTGCTGAAGAACATGTCCGAGCTGAGCCTTGAGACGAAGCTGTTCGACGAGACGTTGAGCATGCCCATCGCCCTGGCACCGGTCGGCCTGACCGGCATGTACGCCCGGCGCGGCGAAGTACAGGCAGCCCGCGCGGCGGCCGCGAAGGGCATCCCCTTCACGATGTCGACGGTGTCGGTGTGCCCCATCGAGGAAGTCGCCCCGGCCATCGAGCGGCCCATGTGGTTCCAGCTCTACGTGTTGAAAGACCGCGGCTTCATGCGCAACGCCCTGGAGCGCGCCAAGGCCGCGGGCGTGAAGACCCTGGTGTTCACCGTGGACATGCCCGTGCCCGGCGCCCGCTACCGTGACGCGCATTCGGGCATGAGCGGGCCGAACGCGCCGCTGCGCCGCGTCTGGCAAGCCATGACCCACCCGTCCTGGGCCTTCGACGTCGGCCTGCTGGGCAAGCCCCATGACCTGGGCAATATCTCCAAGTACCGCGGCAACCCCACGGGGCTGGCCGACTACATCGGCTGGCTGGGCGCCAACTTTGACCCGTCGATATCCTGGAAGGACCTGGAGTGGATCCGTGAATTCTGGGACGGCCCCATGATCATCAAGGGCATCCTCGACCCGGAAGACGCCCGGGACGCGGTGAAATTCGGCGCCGACGGCATCGTCGTGTCCAACCACGGCGGCCGCCAGCTCGACGGCGTGCTCTCCAGCGCCCGCGCGCTGCCGGCGATTGCCGACGCAGTGAAGGGCGACCTGAAGATCCTCGCCGACTCCGGCATCCGCAACGGCCTCGACGTGGTGCGCATGGTCGCCCTGGGCGCCGACACCGTGCTGATCGGCCGCGCCTTCCTCTACGCCCTGGCGACCCACGGCGAAGCGGGCGTGAAGAACCTGCTGGACCTGTTCGAGAAGGAAATGCGCGTGGCCATGGTGCTGACCGGCGCCAAGACCATCGGCGAGATCACCCGTGACTCGCTGGTGCGCGAACTCGGACAGTAAGCGCTGCGCTTGTAGGAGCGAGCTTGCTCGCGAACCCGCCCACCTTCGTGCCGGCCCGGTTCGCGAGCAAGCTCGCTCCTACAAGGGACGCCAAACGCGCGTTCTACCCACAAGAACACCGATGGGCCGCCCAGCGGTCCACGCTCACCGATGATGACTGGAGCCGCCATGAGCCTCCCTGCCGCTTTCCTCGACACGGTAGAACACCTGATCCCCCGCGAGCGCCGCTTCGACGATCCGCTCTCGACCCTGGCCTTCGGCACCGACGCCAGCTTCTACCGGCTCATCCCCAAGCTGGTGATCCGCGTCGAAAGCGAAGACGAAGTCGCCAGCCTGCTCAAGTCCGCCCACGCCCACCAGGTGGCGGTGACCTTCCGCGCCGCCGGTACCAGCCTCTCCGGCCAGGCCGTGAGCGACTCGGTGCTGCTGGTGCTGGGGGACAACTGGAACGGCCGCGACATTCGCGACGGCGGCACGCAGATCCGCCTGCAGCCCGGCGTCATCGGCGCCCAGGCCAACGCCTGGCTGGCACCCTTCGGCCGCAAGATCGGCCCCGACCCGGCCTCGATCAACGCCTGCAAGATCGGCGGCATCGTCGCCAACAACGCCAGCGGCATGTGCTGCGGCACGGCGCAGAACAGCTACCACACCCTGGCCGGCATGCGCCTGCTGCTGGCCGACGGCACGCTGCTGGACAGCGAGCTGCCCGACAGCATCGCCGCCTTCCGCGACAGCCATGGCGCCCTGCTCGACCAGCTCGCCGAACTGGGCCGGCAAACCCGAGCCAATACTGAACTGGCCGCGAAGATCCGCCACAAGTACCGGCTGAAGAACACCACCGGCCTGTCGCTGAACGCGCTGGTCGATTACGACGATCCGCTGGATATTCTCACCCACCTGATGGTCGGCTCCGAGGGCACCCTGGGCTTCATCAGCGCAGTGACCTACGACACCGTGCCGGACCACCCGCACAAGGCCAGCGCGCTGGTGGTCTTCCCCGACGTGGAGACCTGCTGCAAGGCGGTGCCCGTGCTCAAGCAACAGCCGGTATCCGCCGTGGAATTGCTGGACCGCCGCAGCCTGCGATCGGTGCAGGACATGCAGGGCATGCCGGTATGGGTGAAGAGCCTGTCCGACGGCGCCTGTGCGCTGCTCATCGAATCCCGCGCGGCCACGCAGTCGCTGCTGCACGAACAACTCGCGCAGATCAGCGCCTCCATCGCCGAGTTCCCGGTGGAGAAGCAGGTCGACTTCAGCGAAGACCCGGTGGTCTACAACCAGCTCTGGCGCATCCGCAAGGACACCTTCCCGGCCGTCGGCGCGGTGCGCGAGACCGGCACCACCGTGATCATCGAGGACGTCACCTTCCCCGTCGAACAACTGGCCGAAGGCGTCCACCGCCTGATCGCACTGTTCGACAAGCACGGCTATGACGAGGCCATCCTGTTCGGCCATGCGCTGGAAGGAAACCTGCACTTCGTCTTCACCCAGGGCTTCGAGTCGCCCGAGCAGATCGCGCGCTACTCGGCCTTCATGGACGACGTCGCGCACCTGGTCGCGGTGGAATACGGCGGCTCGCTCAAGGCCGAGCACGGCACCGGGCGCAACATGGCACCCTTCGTCGAGCTGGAATGGGGCCACGACGCCTACCAGCTGATGTGGCAGTTGAAGCGCCTGCTCGACCCCACCGGCATCCTCAACCCCGGCGTGGTGCTGACCGACGATGCGCAACTGCACCTGAAGAACCTCAAGCCGCTGCCGGCCGCCGACGCCATCGTCGACAAGTGCATCGAGTGCGGCTTCTGCGAACCGGTGTGCCCATCCAGAGGGCTGACCTTGAGCCCGCGCCAGCGCATCGTCATGTGGCGCGACATCCAGGCCAGGCGCCGCGCCGGGCTCGACACCACGGCGCTGGAACGCGACTACCAGTACCAGGGCATCGACACCTGCGCCGCCACCGGCCTGTGCGCCCAGCGCTGCCCGGTGAACATCAACACCGGCGAGCTGATCCGCAAGCTGCGCGGCGAACAAGCGCACCACGCCGGCACCGCCACCTGGCTCGCACGCCATTTCGCCACGGCGCTCAAGGGCGCGAAGCTCATGCTGCATGCCGCCAATGGTGCACGCCTGCTGCTGGGCGCGCCACGCCTGGCGCGTCTCAGCGCGTCGATCAGCCATGCCAGCAAGGGCCGCGTGCCGCAATGGACGCCCGCCATGCCGCAGCCGGTGCGCCTGGCCGCCCCACCGCAACCTGTGGATAACGGCAAGCCGCGCGTCGTCTACCTCACCGCCTGCATGTCCCGCGCGATGGGGCCGGCGGCGGCGGACGAGGAGCAGATGCCGCTGATCGACAAGACCCGCCAACTGCTGGAGAAGGCCGGCTACCAGGTGGTCTTCCCGGACAACGCCGACAACCTCTGCTGCGGCCAGCCGTTCGCCTCCAAGGGCTACCGGCAGCAGGCCGACGCCAAGCGCGACGAACTGCTCGCCGAACTCCTGCGCGCCAGCCGTGGCGGCCTCGATCCGATCTACTGCGACACCAGCCCCTGCACCCTGCGCCTGGTGCAGGACCTGGCGGACGACCGGCTGAAGATCTACGACCCGGTGAAGTTCATCCGCACCCACCTGGTCGAGCGCCTGGACTTTCAGCCACAGGACAAACCGGTGGCCGTGCACGTCACCTGCAGCACCCAGCACCTGGGCGAGAGCCAGGCGCTGATCGACCTGGTCAAGCGCTGCACCCGCGAGGTGGTGATTCCCGAGGGCATCCACTGCTGTGGCTTCGCTGGCGACAAGGGCTTCACCACCCCCGAGCTGAACGCGCACTCGCTGCGCACGCTCAAGGACGCGGTGCAATACTGCGAGGAAGGCGTCTCCACCAGCCGCACCTGCGAGATCGGCCTGTCCGCCCACGGCGGCATCGACTATCGCGGGGTGGTCTACCTGGTGGATCGCGTCACCCGCGCCACGCAACGCTCTTCGTAGGAGCGAGCTTGCTCGCGAACCGAGGCTCGCCCGATTGTACGAGACGAGGCGAAGCCGCGATGTTCGCGAGCAAGCTCGCTCCTACAGGTCCCGGCCCGCGTAGGAGCGGACTCCGTCCGCGATTGGCCGCAGGCGGCGCCAACCCGGCCACTTTTCTTAACCCCTCGTTAAGCGAGCGCTGGCACCCTCTGCCCGAACCGGATGGCGCCAGCTATCCTGCTGCACAGGCCGGTGAGGGGACCACGATGAGAATTCTATTGGCAGAAGACGACCAGTTGCTGGGCGACGGCATTCGCGCCGGGCTCGGTCTGGAAGGCGACACCGTGGACTGGGTGAACGATGGCGTGGCCGCCGAACAGGCCCTGGCCACCGACGAGTTCGACCTCTTGGTGCTCGACCTCGGCCTGCCGCGCAAGGACGGCCTGGAAGTGCTGCGCAGCCTGCGCCGCCGCGGCGACCTGACCCCGGTGCTGATCCTCACCGCGCGCGACAAGGTGGCCGACCGCGTGGCCGGCCTCGACGCCGGCGCCGACGACTACCTGACCAAACCCTTCGACCTCGACGAACTGCTCGCCCGCGTCCGCGCCCTCACCCGCCGCCACACCGGCCGCGCTGCGCCGCTGCTGCAGCACGGCGATCTGGCGCTGGACCCGGCCACCCACCAGGTCAGCCTGGCCGGCGTACCGGTGGACCTGGCGCCCCGCGAATATGCGCTGCTGCGCCTGCTGCTGGAGCAGCGCGGCAAGGTGCTCTCGCGCACCCGCCTGGTGGAAGCGCTGTACGGCTGGGACGGCGACCTGGAAAGCAACGCCATCGAAGTCCACATCCACCACCTGCGACGCAAGCTGGGCAACGGCCTGATCCGCACCGTACGCGGCATCGGCTACGGCATCGACCGCCCCGACGGCGCGCCCCAGTCTTGAGCGGCAGCGTGCGCCGCGCCGGTTCCATCAGCCGCCGCCTGCTGCTGACGCTGATCGGCGGCGTCACCGTGCTGTGGCTGGTGGCCGGCCTGTTCACCTACCACCTGACCCGCGAACAGGTGAACCGCCTCTACGACCAGGACATGATCGACTTCGGCCAGGCCGCGCTGAGCCTGGTCGACGTCGCCGACGCCATCGACCCGCAGTCCAGCGACGCCATGGAGATCCTCGCGCGCAGCCGCAAGGCGATCGAAGGGCTGCCGCTGATCCGCCGCGAAGCCACGCTCGGCTATGCCATCTGGTACCGCGGCCAGCCCCTGCTGGCCACCCACAAGCCGCCCAAGGGCATCGAAGCACAGCCACCGGGCTTCTCCGACCTGCTTGCCGGCGGGGTCAACTGGCGTGTGCTGCAGATGGCCACGTCGGGGCCCGACGAAGTACGCATCTGGGTGTTCGAGGACCTGCACTTCCGCCACAAGACCCTGCACCTGCTGCTGTTCAGCGCGCTGTTCCCGCTGCTGCTGGCGTTGCCGCTGTTCGCCGTGCTGGTGTGGTTCGGCGTACGCCAGGGCCTCGCGCCGCTGCGCAGCCTGATCGAACAGGTGCACCAGCGCGGCGCCCACAGCCTGCACCCACTGGCCCTGAGCCGCGCGCCGGTGGAGGTGCACAGCCTGGTCAACGAGCTGAACCTGCTGCTGGAGCGCCTGAACTCGGCCATGGAGGCCGAGCGCCGGCTGACCAGCGACGCCGCCCACGAAATCCGCACGCCATTGGCGAGCCTGCGCACCCACGCCCAGGTGGCGCTGCGCTCCTCGGACCCGGCCGCCCACGCCCACGGCCTGCAGCAGGTGAGCCGCAGTGTCGAACGCATCGGCGCGCTGATGGAGCAGATCCTCCTGCTGGCACGGCTGGACGCCGAAGAGCTGCACGAAATCTTCGCCCCGGTGAACCTGCGCCTGCTCGCCGAAGACGCCATCGCCGACCTCGCGCCGCAAGCCATCGACAAACACATCGAACTCACCCTCGACAGCCAGGACGCCACCCTGCCCGGCGTCGCCGCCTGGCTCGGGCTGCTGCTCACCAACCTGGTCGGCAACGCCCTGCGCTACACCCCCGAAGGCGGCCGCGTGGCGGTCAGCCTGGAACAGGGCGTCGACCGCGTGACCCTCTGGGTGCGCGACAACGGCCCCGGCGTCGCCGCGGCCGAGCAGGCGGCCATCTTCACCCGCTTCTACCGCAGCCCCAGCGTGGCCAACAGCCACGGCAGCGGATTGGGCCTGCCGATCGTCAAGCGCATCGTGGAAATCCACCACGGGCGCATTTCCCTGCACGAAGGGCTGGAGGGCGCAGGCCTGGGCGTGTGTGTCGAACTCCCGGCTACCGCTGGGCACATACTCTGAACTCCCGCCAAAACCCCGCAGTCCACCCTGTACGGCCCGCTTGTTCGGCCCACGACAACGGTCAAGTTGACAGGAGTACTGCCATGAAACGTGCCGCCCTGATCATTACCGCCGCCCTGCTGGCGTCGCCGGCATTCGCCGCCGACCTGTGCAGTGACAATCTGCAGAAAGTCGATGACGCAGTGAAAACCGTCACCAACAACACCCAGGCCCAGGAACAGGCCATGCGCCTGCAAGAAAAAGCCGCCCAGGCCCAGGCCGCCGGCGACACCAAGGCCTGCATCGCGCAAACCGAAAAAGCCCTGCAGCTGCTGAAGAAGAACGCCGGTGACGGCGGAGCCAACGGGTGATCCCCTGCGCGGCGGCCGGCCGCCTGGTCGGTCGCCGCTCATAACGCCCGCGAAGCCTCTGCCATTCGCAAGACCGCAGTTCGTTCCCCCGCCCCGCCCGCTCCCTAAGATGCAGTGATTCCCTACCACAAGAACCACAACCGGAATCGCCATGCCCGTCACCCGCCTGCTCATCGCCAACCGTGGCGAGATCGCCATCCGCATTGCCCGCGCCGCTGCCGAGCTGGGTATCCCGACGCTGGCGATCTTCGCCGAGGACGACGCCACCTCGCTGCACACGCGCCAGGCCGATCAGGCGGCAGCCCTCATCGGGCGTGGCGCCAGCGCCTACCTGGACCAGCAACGGATCCTCGAGATCGCCCTCGCCCACGGCTGCGATGCGGTCCACCCGGGTTACGGCTTCCTGTCGGAGAACGCTGAATTCGCCCGCCGCTGCGAAGCGGCCGGCCTGACCTTCGTCGGCCCGTCGCCGGAGGTGCTCGAGGTCTTCGGTGATAAGGCCCGTGCCCGCGACCTGGCCCGCGACCACGGTGTGGCGCTGGCTGCCGGCAGCAACCGCGCCACCTCCCAGGAGGAGGCCGAGCGTTTCTTCCGCGAACTGCCGTCCGGCGCCGGCATGATGATCAAGGCCCTCGCCGGTGGCGGCGGGCGCGGCATGCGCGCGGTACGCAGCGTCGAGGAAATCGCCGAGGCCTACGCCCGCTGCCAGGCCGAAGCCCGCGCCGCCTTTGGCGATGATCGCCTCTACGTGGAGCGGCTGATCCAGCACGCCCGCCACATCGAAGTGCAGGTGATCGGCGACGGTCGCAGCGTCAGCCATGTGTGGGAGCGCGACTGCACCCTGCAGCGGCGCCACCAGAAGCTGCTCGAAATCGCCCCCAGCCCCACCCTGCATCCGCGCCTGCGCGGCGCCCTGCTCAGCGCCGCCGTGCGCCTGGCCGATGCGGTGAACTACCGCGGCCTGGGCACCTTCGAGTTCCTGCTGGACGAGGACAGCGGCGACTTCGTGTTCATGGAGGCCAACCCGCGCCTGCAGGTGGAGCACACCATCACCGAAGCGGTGACCGGCATCGACCTGGTGCAGGCACAACTGCGCATCGCCGCCGGCGCCAGCCTCGCCGAGCTGAACCTGACCCAGGCCGAGATTCCCTCGCCGCGCGGCCACGCCCTGCAATTGCGCATCAACCTGGAAAGCCTCGCCAGCGACGGCACACCGCATCTGGCCTGCGGCACGCTCAGCGCCTACGAACCGCCCAGCGGCCCCGGCCTGCGCGTGGACGGCTACGGCTATGCGGGCTACCGCAACAGCGCCGGCTACGACTCGCTGCTGGCCAAGCTGATCGTCCACGGCAACAGCGGTTATCCACAGCTGGTGCAGCGCGCCTACCGCGCCCTCTGCGAGTTCCGTCTCGAAGGCGTGGCGAGCAACATTCCGCTGCTGCTCAACCTGCTGCGCCAGCCGGCGGTCGCCGACAACCAGGTCACCACCCGCTACCTCGAAGAGCACCTGCCCACGCTGCTGGGCGCCCAGGACCACGCCCACCCGCACCGTTTCTTCAGCCATGCCAGCGCCACCGCGCAAGCCCCGCGCCACCGCGAAGCGCCGGCCGGCAGCATCCCGCTGGCAACGCCCAGTGCCGGCGTGCTGGTGAGCCTGAACGTCGCCACCGGCGATGCCGTCGCCCTGGGCCAGACCATCGCCATCGTCGAGGCGATGAAGATGGAGTTCGAGGTAAAGGCCAGCGCCAGCGGCATCGTCCACAGCCTCGCCGCCACGCCCGGCGACAGTCTCGGCGAGGGCGACGCACTGCTGTTCGTCGAGCCGGCGCAGATCGAAGCCCGGGAGGCCGAGGGTGCCACCGCTGTGGACCTCGACGCCATTCGTGCCGACCTCGCGGAAGTCCTCGAACGCCACGCCATCGGCCTCGACGAACGCCGCCCGGACGCCGTCGCCAAGCGCCACCGGATCGGCAAGCGCACCACCCGCGAAAACCTCGCCGACCTGCTGGATGAGGGCAGCTTCATCGAGTACGGCGCCCTGGCCATCGCCGCCCAGCGTCGCCGCCGTAGCGTCGAGGAATTGATCGCCAGCAGCCCCGCAGACGGCCTGGTCAGCGGCCTGGGCAGCATCAACGCCGCGCAGTTCGGCGACGAGAAGGCCCGTTGCCTGGTGCTGGCCTACGACTACACGGTGTTTGCCGGCACCCAGGGCGTGATGAACCACAAGAAGACCGACCGCATGCTGCACCTCGCCGAGCAATGGCGCATCCCGCTGGTGCTCTACGCCGAAGGCGGCGGCGGGCGCCCCGGCGATACCGACTTCGTTGGCGTGGCCGGACTGGACAACATGAGCTTCGTCGGCCTGGCGCGGCTCTCCGGGCTGGTGCCGCTGGTGGGCGTGGTCTCCGGCCGCTGCTTCGCCGGCAATGCCGCACTGCTCGGCTGCTGCGACGTGATCATCGCCACCCGTGACACCAGCCTGGGGATGGCAGGGCCCGCGATGATCGAGGGCGGCGGCCTGGGCAAGTTCGCCCCCGAGGAAGTCGGCCCCAGCGACGTGCAGAGCGCCAACGGCGTGATCGACGTGCTGGTGGAAGACGAGGCCGAAGCCACCCGCATCGCCCGCCAGTACCTGGCCTATTTCCAGGGCGACAGCGCCGACTGGCAGTGCGCCGACCAGCGCCTGCTGCGCCATGCGGTGCCGGAGAACCGCCTGCGCGTCTACGACATTCGCCAGGTCATCGAGCAACTGGCCGACAGCGGCTCGGTGCTCGAACTGCGCCGGCACTTCGCCGCCGGGATGGTCACCGCGCTGGTGCGTATCGAAGGCAAACCCTTCGGCCTAATCGCCAACAACCCCATGCACCTGGGCGGCGCCATCGACGCCGAGGCCGGTGACAAGGCCGCGCGCTTCATGCAGCTGTGCGACGCCTTCGACCTGCCGATCATCTCGCTGTGCGACACCCCCGGCTTCATGGTCGGCCCGGAGGCGGAAAAGACCGCCACTGTGCGCCACGTCTCGCGCATGTTCGTCACCGCCGCCAGCCTCACGGTTCCCTTCTTCACCGTCGTCCTGCGCAAGGGCTACGGCCTCGGCGCACAGGCCATGGCCGCCGGCAGCTTCCACGCCGCGCTGTTCACCGTCGCCTGGCCCAGCGGCGAGTTCGGCGCCATGGGGCTGGAAGGCGCGATTCGCCTGGGCTACGCCAAGGAACTGGCCGCCATCGAAGACCCGCAGGAGCGGCAGAAGCTGTTCGACAAGCTGGTCGCCGCCGCCTACCGCAACGGCAAGGGCCTGAACATGGCGAGCTACCTGGAGATCGACGACGTCATCGACCCCGCCGATACCCGCCGCTGGGTGCTGCGCGGGCTGGCATCGACGCCCAGGCCTGCCCCGCGCCAGGGAAAAAAGCGCCCACTGATCGATACCTGGTGACACCCGGGTTGAGCTGCCCGGCCAATCCGCTAGAATGCGCGGCGTCATTGGGGAGTAGCCGACCGTTCCGTGAACGGGGGCGACGTCAACACACTTGGCCCAAATCCATTGGCGATCGTGCGAGCTAGAGCAGAACTAGGCGAGAGAGACTGAGAAAGCGGAGTTTACGAATGTAAATGAGCAGTTATCAGTCGCTCTCAACGACGTTCTGCCGACGCGCAGCAGATCGTAGAGGGATTTCTGGCCATGGCGTCGCCAGCAACTTAGCCTGGCAAGACCTTTGACCACGTGATCTCCGCAACGGCCGGGGAGATGCGTGGTCATGGGTATTACACCGGCCGGGAGCTTCACCGTGATGCACCACCCCACTCTTCGCTCCACCCGCCTGGAGCCGCGCGCATGCTGACCTTCCTCCTCGAACTGCTCGGCATGCTGCTGGTGATCCTGATCGCCGCCGAACTCTTCACCAACGCCCTGGAACACTTCGGCGAACGCCTGGGGATTTCCGAAGGCGTCACCGGCTCGCTGTTCGCCGCCGTCGGCACGGCCCTGCCGGAAACCCTGATCCCGCTGCTGGCGTTGTTCGCCGGCACCAGCAACGTCAACCTCAACGAGGAAGTCGGCGTCGGCGCCATTCTCGGCGCGCCGCTGATGCTCTCCACCCTGTCCACCTGCCTGATGGCCTGCGTCGCCTGGCGCGCCCGCGGCCTGCTCGGGCGCATCCGCCCGGAGCGCACCGGCCTGCAGCGCGACCTGAACTTCTTCCTGGTCGCCTTCTGCTTCGCCACCATCGCCATGTTCGTGCCCGCCGAATTGCGCTCCGTGCGCATCGCCCTGAGCGTGCTGCTGGTGCTCACCTATGTCGGCTACATCACCCTGACCCTGCGTGCCTCGCAGAGCCTGGTGGAGGACGGCCACGGCACCGAGGCCGACCACCACATGTACCTGTCGCGCATCGGCCTGCCGACCAACCTCGCCACCATCGTGCTGCAACTGCTGCTGGGCCTCGCGCTGCTGGTGCTGGGCGCCAAGGGCTTCATCCACGGTGTGGAAGGCCTCTCGCACATCCTGGGCATCTCCGCCCTGTTGCTGTCGCTGCTGATCATCCCCATCGCCACCGAACTGCCGGAGAAGATCAACAGCATCCTCTGGGTGCGCCGCGGCAAGGACACCCTGGCCTTCGGCAACATCAGCGGCGCCATGGTCTTCCAGGGCACCCTGCTGCCCGCCATCGGCATCCTCCTCACGCCTTGGCAGCCGCGCATCGAAGTGCTCACCGGCGTGCTGATCACCCTCGGCGCAGCGCTCTGGCTACGGATCAACGCCCAGCGCAGCGGCGGCCTGCCGGTCTGGGTACTGCTGTTCAACGGCCTGCTGTACGCCGCCTATCTGGGCATCACCCTGTCACGCTGACGCAGACGGCTCATTGCCTACACTGACAGTCCGGGCTGCCGTTTCGGCGGCAGCCGCTCGACCCGCAATACGCCGAAGGAGTGAGCATGAAAATCCTGGTAGTCCTGACCTCCCACGACCAGCTCGGCAGCACCGGCAAGAAAACCGGCTTCTGGCTCGAGGAGTTCGCCGCGCCCTACTATGTCTTCAAGGATGCCGGCGCCAGCCTGACCCTCGCCTCGCCCAAGGGCGGCCAGCCGCCGCTGGACCCCAAGAGCGACGAGGAAGATGCGCAGACCCCGGCCACCCGGCGCTTCCGCCAGGACAGCGAAGCCCAGGCCGCGCTGGCCAACACCGTGAAGCTCAGCGAGGTGAAGGCCGACGACTACGACGCGGTGTTCTACCCCGGCGGCCACGGCCCGCTGTGGGACCTGGCCGAGGACCGCACCTCGGTCGCGCTGATCGAAGCCTTCCACTCCAGCGGCAAAACCGTCTCCGCCGTCTGCCACGCCCCCGCCGTGTTCCGCCACCCCCGCGGGCAGGACGGCCAGCCCTTGGTGCAGGGCCGGCACGTCACCGGCTTCTCCAACAGCGAAGAGGACGCCGTCGGCCTCACCGACGTGGTGCCGTTCCTCGTCCAGGACATGCTCAAGGCCAACGGCGCCCGCTACAGCAAGGGCCCGGACTGGCAGAGCCACGTCGAGGTCGACCGCGGCCTGATCACCGGGCAGAACCCCGCGTCCTCCGAGGCCGTGGCCGAAGCCGTGCTGAAATTCCTCAGCTGACAATGGCTTGCGCCGCCCCGGGTGGCTATCGGGGCGGCTTTGCCGTACAATCGCCCACGACCTTTCAAGGTTTTGGGGCCGATTAGGATTCGACGCCGGTAACAAAACTCGAGGGGCATGCCGAGTAGGTGACAGTTCTCGTAAATCAGCTGCCACAACTTTATAGTTGCCAACGACGACAACTACGCCCTAGCAGCCTAAGTGCCGCTAGCAGACCCTAGGGGATGCCTGTAAACCCGACGATTAGGTCTGTCATATAGAACAGGATCGCCGCCAAGTTCGCTGTAGACGTAACGGCTAAAACTCATACAGCTCGCTCCAAGCGCCCTGCCACTCGGGCCGCAAGGAGTTAACCTAATAGAGATGGCTAAGCATGTAGAACCGACAGCGGAGAACTGGCGGACGGGGGTTCAAATCCCCCCGGCTCCACCAAACGCAAACGATAAGCCCCTGATTTTCCTAGCGAATTTCAGGGGCTTTTTCTTTGCAGGGTGCATATGTCGAAAAAGGGTCGAAGCCTTTAGCGCTAGGGAAATGGCCATGCCGTCGAAAAATTTCTACGACAACTACCTTCAAGTACTAGTAGCGATTGAGCTCTGCGAGCGGCAAAACCTCCTCCTACCTGCATTGATCATGACCTACTCCGCTATCGACAGTGTGAGCTGGCTAGCGGCAGACAGCAGCAAGGACAGCGGAAAGGCATTCAAAAAGTGGGTCAGCGAATGGATGTTGAAGTCCAGATCTCTTGAATGCAGTGCTGACGAACTCTACGCAGCTCGCTGTGGAATTCTTCATACCTTCACTCCTACTTCGACCCTGAACGCAAAAGGCGTAAGAAAGATTGGCTATTCTTGGGGAGCCGGAGACAACAGCAAGCTAGAGCAGCTGATAGACGCGACACGGAGCCAAGAAACCATTGTCTCTATTCATCTCAGCGATTTGATTCAGACGTTTCGAAACGCAATGGCTGACTACCTCGAATACGTGTACAGCGACCCTCAACGCGAGGCAGCTTTCGAAGCAAAAACAAGCGAGCATTTCTCCACGCTTGGGATTGAGACAGTCGATGAGTACTTGGAGCTAAAAGCAAACAGTCCCCACTAGTGGGCCGAATCGAATCGCGTCCTGGAGATGATCAGGCGACAGATGCGCGTATCGCATGGTCATCGTGAGCGTCGAGTGCCCTAGGATTTTCTGAAGCGTGAGGATGTTGCCTCCATTCATCATGAAGTGGCTGGCAAAGGTGTGCCGGAGAGCGTGGCTGGCTTGGCCTTGCGGCAGTTGAATCGTGGTTCGCTCCAAGGCACGGCGGAAGGATGTGATGCAGGACGAAAACGGACCATGCATCCGCCAGTGTTTCCTCACCCGGTCAGCCAGTTCCGGTGGAATCGGTACGTGGCGAACCTTCCCTGACTTGGTTCCGGCATAGGTCACAACGTTGCCTTGTAGCCGATGTGCGGGGAGCTTTTCAGCCTCGGACCATCGAGCACCCGTAGCCAGGCAGAGCAGAGTCACCAGCTCGGTGTGCGGGTTGTCGCAACGGTTGCGGATAGAGTCGAGAAGCTCGCCGATCTGCTCGGTTGTCAGCCACGACAGTTCCCGCTCTTGCAACTTGAGCAGCTTTACCCCGGCCAGCGGGTTGCCGTAGTCGATCTGACCCAGATCCTTCAGCTCATTGAACACCGCGCGGAGGTAGCCCAGTTCGTTGTTCAGGGTCTTCCCGGATATCCCCTCCTCCAGCCGCTTCCGCCGCAAGTTCGCATACGAAGACGCGTCCAGGGCCATCGCTACCGGGTCGCCCAATCGAGCAGCCAATTGCAGCATCTTGGACAGCCTCCGAGGTGCATCACGCAGTGAATGGCCATGCAGGTCGTACCAGAGGTGCACCAGCTCCGAAAGTCTGCGGCGATCCTTGGGCTTGATACTCCACGCAGGGTTCTCGATGCACTTCTGCCGAACCGTGGCTTCGAAGCGCTGAGCCTCGCCCTTGGTCTTAAATCGCTTTCGGAAGCGTTTGCCCTTGATGGGTTCGATATCAGCCAGCCAGCGTCCGTCCTCCAGCTTCGTAATTGCCATCAGACGGCATATCCCCTTCGTAAATAGCGGTCTGAGATCAGGTTCTTAATGTGCTTTTCGAGGTCCCGCCGAGTCCAACCCTTCGCTAAGTAGTGGTCCTCGATCACATGCCAGAATTCGAGGCTGTAGGCGGACTCAATCGCCTTTTTTGCGGGGATACGCTCGCGTGCAATGAGGCTGATGAACTGGCCCAGGAACATCTCACAGTTCTTGCCGGAGAAGCCCATGGCCGTCTTGCGATAGCGTCGATACTCGACACGCTCGATGAGCGGATCGGCCTCTACCTGGACCTTCACGTCTTGCATGATCAGCGTCCAGAACGGGTCATGCTGAGTACGCAGACCTAGCAGCCGATACGCCTCGCAGCCGTACACCCAGAGGTGATCGAGGTGCTGGGAGATACCTTCATAGGTCCGGGTGCCGATCACGCCACCAGAGGCCTTTATGGAGCCCTGAGCGAACTGATTGATGATGGTGTGGTGGTAGCGAAACTCGATGCGCCAGACCGGTTCCTTGGGGTTGTAGGCTGCGTCGCTGTCACCAAACGGATTACCGTTGTGGGTGGACCAGACTGCGTTCCAGTAATCGAGCTTGTCGGTAGCGCGGGCCTGTAGCGACTTGTTGTAGACCGCCAACTGAATCCCTGTCGGCGAGCCGAACATGTAGGTTTCACCACGTCCGTAGACCGAGGCGTTGCCGTTGAACTCGATGCGGTCGATGCCGCTGATCTGGCGTACCCGATTGGATCGGCAGTGCATGCGATCCACGATATTTTCTTTCGGGGTCCAACCTTGCACGTCCAGGGCGATGTGGACGGCACATTGGTTTGGTTCGCAGTGAGTCATCACCGCTGCCGCGAGGGAATCCATAAGTCCCTGGAGCGCCTTCGGAGCTACGCCATCAATCGCATGTGGCGAAACCTCAATCTTGAGGTGAGAGCCGATGCTCTCCAGCTTCATGTTGTGATTCTTGATCAGCAGGATCAGGCCGAGGTCTGCATTCTGCAGACGGAACTGATACCCGGAGTCGCGCCCGATACGCCCCTTGGACCACTCGTAGCCGGCGAACTCGACGAAAGGTTCCTGGGAGTCGAATAGCGCGATGACTTCCGGGCGAATCAGTCCGTTGTACAACTGGCGGACGGTATCCACGCCGCAGCGCAAAACGCGCACCCCGGAAAGGTCGGTCATTTTCGCCGTATAGCCGTCGATGAAGAGGCGGCCACGCGGTGACTCGATGATTTGACCGTCAGGTTGAACTAGCAGTCGACGCTGATCACCAAACTTTGCCATCTGAATTCTCCAACGTTATCCATTAATGTCCAATTCGCTACGTGTGTTGTTAGACGTGTTACAGGGACGTCAGCCGCGCCCAGCCGGCGGGGCGCTCGTGCCTTACGCTACCTGCCGGTGGGCGCGGCGACGTCCAGCACTCCATCTGAGCCGGAGTGAACCAACAGGAAGGGATCGTGGGTTGATCGAGCTAGGCGCCGACGTCGAGGAGGTAAGTCATCAGCACGAGAGCAACGACGTTAATCAGTCCCTCTAGGCTCATCGCGTTTTCCTCGTTTGCATTTCCTGGGCATGAGCGTGCCTGTCGCTGGAATGCAGGCGCTCGCGCCGATGATTCAGCGTTCGGAAATGGTGGAATTGGGAGGCTTTAGAACGGGGCTCTGAGGCACGCCGCTGTGGTTATCTCACCACAAAATCAGATGCTGGAACGGGGCTATGCCGAAGGGGAATCGGGTCGGAAAGGTAGTCCAACACTATCCAATTATGCCCATTCACTCCGCCCTGGTATGCACGACCGGCATCGCCCAACACCAAGGGCTCTGCCCTTGTCATCCCGCTCTTGCCGCCGAGGGCTCGGGAGCGCGGGGCGGAAAAGCTGCCCCACGCTCACCGGCCGAGGCTGGTGGCGGGCATGCGTTCAAGGGTTCGCTCCGCCCGTGCTTCCGTTCGCCGGAACGGTGGGGCTGTTCCGACGAGCCGGGAGCGCGGCCCTTGAGCGCGGATCGTTAGGGTGGGCGATGCGGTCCAGTACGTTGCCGGAACCATGCCGGTCGCGGTGCCGCATCACCCGGATCGTGCGAATGTCGGACCAGAACAACTCGTTCGGGTAGTGCCCCTCGCCGTTTGCCGCGACGACGAGGAAGTAGGGATCGCTGTGAACGCCTTCGAGTGCCAGGACGACGCCAACAACATGAAGGAGACACCAGAGCGGTTCGGGGTCTTGTTCCCACACCAGTTCGAAGAGAACGGTTTGTCCCAGATAGGTCAGGGCGCTTTCGGTATCCAGAGAGACACGGTTGCTAGTCATTGCTGTAGTCCCCCGCTTCGAAATTCTCTCTGCCACTGAGCAGCTCAACGCGGAGGCGGACCATGTTCACCACCTGCATTTCCCCCATGGTGGTACTGGGGATAGTGCCGTTACGCACCCATTCCTCAGCCTCTTCAACACTCACGCCGCACATCTCGGCGAAGGCCGGGATGGTGCAAATATCGGGGCTCGATTGGTATTCGCTCATAGGGGCAACTCCTTTTCCATAAGCTGGCTGGTGAACAACGCGACGTTGACCAGCACGTGCTTGCCGACCTTCTCGTGAGGGATGTAGCCGTTGCGAATCCAACCCCAGACAACGTCATGGCGGTCGCCCATGCGAATCCAATCAGCGAACTCTCTCCAGGGCATCACTGGAGGCGGGCTAGAAAGGTCTTTTTGAGACAGGTTGAGTCCTTCTACATTCATGGCCTTTGCTGCACTATGCTGGACAATAGAGGATCATGACCTTGCACTATGTCTTGGCCATAGTCCAAATATAGACCCATGGACTAAGTTCTGTACATAGTCCATTTATAAATTTTATCTATCGAATGAAAATAACCGAGAGAGCCCTTCTATTGATAGGGCGCAGCAATCTGAGTGCTCTTACCAGAGCCGGCGACACAGACTACAACCGCTGGGTCAGTATCAAGAGAGGTCGCGCGCGCGTAGGCGCGGAAGAAATAGAAATTCTGGGTAAGGTATACCCGGAGTATCGCTGGTGGCTTTCCACTGGAGAAGTTATGCCGGAGATCGGACAAACTAGTCCGGACTACGATGAGGCCGACAGAAACTTGACCGGACAAAGCGCGGGATAGCAATTACCTTGAAAGTAGCTATGCGCTGGTACGCCCGAAACCTTTAGTTCGAAATAGTTTTAGTATTATTTGATAACTGCTGATTAGAAGGAGCTAACCCATATAGCAAAAGCTGAGCCAACAGTTAAGAGCGTCAGCGCAGAACAACTCGAGATATAGGGTGCCAGTTCACTTCGCTTTCAAGCGCGGGGCAAAGCTATATAAAGCAGGCGTCGTGAAATGCATTAAGCTCCGGCGACTTAATTGCCGCCGGATTTAAATCACAATCCTAACAGAATGAATTGGTGGCAAGAGGCTGAAAAACTACTTGAAATCTAAATGCTCCTGAGCACAAATACCCCTCTGCATAAGCTCAAGCAATTTTCCTCTCAGCTCTCGCAAACCTCCCTTGCCCAACTTTGTGGCACTCAAAATCAGTGCATGGCCTTCATTTCCATCAATCGGATCGGACTTCACAAGGAATGCAGCGGAGCCGTCATTTCCTTTTACACTCCGAACCTCTCCCGCAATAAGCGCAGAGTACACAGCTGCCTGTCGCTTGTCGGGATTTCTCGCAGCTTGTTCCTCCAGCCTATTATTTACGGCTGTTAAAAGCGTAAATCGCTCTCGATCGACACTCACGCCACTACTGTCCAGGTCTGTGAGGCTTATAGCCGTCACGGCGAACTCCTTCCCATCATAATGTTCTGGTGAGAAAGTAGAACGTATCAGGCGTTCAGCGTCATCGATTGCAGGATCGAATTCCATTTCAAATACGCCAACATCAAGAAATAATTCTTATAACTTCATCAGGAAGTGGCGTCGCCAAATCTTCTTCGTCAGAAATATATACGCGGCCATCAGTGCTTTTAGCGTAGTAAGAGTATTTACCGTCGCCATAAAGCCCCAAGTCAATTACGCCAAAGGCTGTCTTCCAACTAAAATTAATCTCGCCGTCGCCCGCGCAGGAAATCTTCGGAAGACACTTCTCGATCTCTGCGGCGTGATATGCAGAAAATAATTCAGCGTCGTTTCGAGAGTCTTGGCCTATACGCACTCCGCCATAGCCATCCCAGTTCTCTTCTAAGCCAGAGAACTGTCGAACTCGCCCAATAACCAGATCCAATGCATTAGGAGAGTTTGCAGCGGGAAGTGTAACAGCGCCTGGGGTTTTTAGCCGGGTATTGCTTTGAATTCCATGGACAATATGCTCCACATAAGCAACCGCGCTATTCGCGATAGCTTCAACGCTTTCATATTTACCGGCATCAATTCGCGCCTTCAATATTGGCGCCGGCCCAGGGGCGCGGGCAGTCGAAGGAAACATCGAGTACGCGCCAATATGAGCAGCTGTGGTCTTCACATCCCTTTCAAGACTGATAGGCTTTGCAAATGCTGCATCCATAATCAAGCCCCTCCCTGCCGTAGATTCATTTGCTCTGCAATTTTCTTATTAAGCACATTAAATATAACGCTTTTATTGCACAAATGAAATGCTTCAAATAGCTCCGAAGCTGAATCTAAAACCTTTTTCCCGTCAGAAAGCGCACCTAACGGTGATTTTGAAACCTTGTTTTCAGAATCACGCAACGACAAAGTGTGATCAAGCGTCACAAAGCTCTGAAGCTCGCCATCGGATGAGGTTGTATATGACGAGTCGAGATTTAGCTGACTAAGAACCTCGGTACTCTCCAACTTCCCAGGCTCAAACCAGCCTGTATAAACATGCCACCGCTCGCCAGACGAGAATACGTGATCAGAGACGTATACTGACTCCGGATCTAAAAGCTCGGATATATTATATTTCCCCGCGCTGGGCATGAATCGGAAGCGATCCAATACCCTCAACCCTCCTCCAAGCAGTGGCTCTTGGGTATCTAGCGCCTCTAATACTCTTTTCAGAACATCCAAGAAAAACTGCTTGGCGGGCGCCCAGCGGTAGTACTCAAGGCAGTGAATACTAATAGATGGCCCAGCGATACGTACAATCCACTCAAGAGCGTTCGACGTAGCATTGCGACGAACCATCTGAATTGCATCAGAGTTCTGTTGAATACTTGGCGTCTCTGAGTTCTCCAGAGTAATCTGGACGCTTTTAGTTTCGTCGAATTCAGAAAACAAATCCGCAAGATTGGACTTTAGAGACTCCATTTTCTTCTGATTGGCAATGAGTCTGTTCGCAAACTCAAAGAAAAAAATAGTCTCCGCAATCGCATGCGATTTCTTGATGGGCTCAAAGAGCTCCGATACGCTCATATCCTTTTCGACTCCAAGCCGAATTTCTCTGGTTGAGCCTTTCACGAGATTGGCACACCCATGTGCCATAACATCTCTATACGCCCAAGCTAGTACATCTCAGAGGCACTTACAACAAACACAATCAGCGCCTCACTGAGCATAAACCTAAAAAATATACATTATTTCTCCATCCCTTGCAAGAAAAACCAAAAAACTCAAAGCTCTTTAATCTAACTTCCATATTGCAGATTTTAGTTCGATATTTCGTTAATTCGAATAGCGACACCATAATCAGCTTCAATACACAGATAAAAAACCATTACAAACTGAAAAGTACCTACTTCATAACCGCCCCCAACCAGAAGAGCAATGTGTCGAAAAAGTGTCGAAATCACTTGCCGCCACTTGCTAACAAAGGCCTCTATGCCCTGCTAGAGGCCGCTATTTCTGCGGCGTTAGCCAATAATGACCATCAATGGCCACGTCCAAAAACGGGTTCAAATCCCCCCGGCTCCACCAAATCCAACGAAAAAGGCGCTGAGCCTCAAGCCCAGCGCCTTTTTTCTTGCCCGCGATTTGCCTAGAGCGTCAGAAAACCCAGCCGCGGCATGAGCGGTTCGCTCTGCTCTTGCACCACCACTTCCACGCAGGGTTTGCGCAGGCGCAAGCGTTCGGCATTGCACAGCAGGGGGCCGTCGTCGTCTTCGGCGCCGAGGGGGTCGTCGATCAGTACGCCCTTGATCAGTCCCTGGCGGAACAGTTCGCGGATGGCGAAGAGGTTGGCTTCACGGGGGCCGGTGAGGTCGGCGATGGATTTGAAGTCGGTTTCCGTGAGCTGGCTGAGCACGGCGGTCAGCTGGGCCTGGGAGGGTTTGCGACTCATGGGGTACTCCGGGTGAAGCGGGGGCAAGCCTGACTATCGGGGGCAAATATTAACGCTGGATTAGCGAAAGCGCAGGCCGACCTTGGTCGGCCTGCGCCGGGAATCTTCCGAATCAGTCGCGGGAGACGCCCAGCTCCAGCAGGGCGAGGCGCTCTTCGAGGGCGGCGATACGGGCTTCCAGTTCCACCAGGCGGCCTTCGTCGTGGCCGCCGCCGTCACTGCGCTCGCTGGAGGCGCGGCTGCCGCTGGCGGCGATAGCGGCCTCGCGGTCTTCCTCGGTGCCCAGCAGGTGCATGTAGCGGTCTTCGCGCTGGCCGCTCAGGCGTTCCAGCTGCACGGCCATGCCACGGCTGGCGAGGCGTTCCAGCTGGTGGCGGACTTCCTCGGTGTCGTCGAAGTCGTGCATGCGCTGGCTGCGGGTGAGCAGCTCGTTGAGCGTCTGCGGGCCGCGCAGGAACAGCAGGCCGAGCAGGATGACCTGCGGCTTGACCAACTCCAGAGCCTTGTCCAGCCGCTGTTCCCAGCGGTCGGCGCGGCTGCCCATGACCAGGCGGGTCATGTCGCGGCCTTCCAGATGGCGCAGGGATTGGCCGACCTGGCCGGGGGTGAGGTTCATCACCGGGTCGCGGCTAGTCTTCTGGTTGCACGCGGTGACCAGGGCATTGAGGGTCAGCGGGTAGGCTTCGGGGGTGGTGAGCTGCTTTTCGATCAGGCATCCGAGCACGCGGGTATCCACTGCGCTCAGGGGTTCGAAATCGGAAAGGGTGTCGAGCGACTGGCTCATGGCGGTATCCGTCGATGAGGGAACCGCCCTAGCCTAGCCGTTTACGCGGCGTTTGGCAGCCTCAGGCGGCACCGGCCAGGCGCCGGTTGAGCGGTCGCTCGATGACCGACCAGTGCGAGAACGACGCCGCCAGTTCCTGTTCGCGCCCCTGGGCGTCGCGCCCCAGAGTGCGCCGGGCGAGGTCGCCGGTGAACCAGTTGGCGGTGTTGGCGGCGACCACGCGGCCTTCGCCATTCACTACCAGGGCTTCGTGCCCCATTCGCATCAGGCTGCCCAGCAGCACGCCTTCGAACTCGTGCAGCGCGATGTCGGCGGCGGCGACGCCGATGAAGCGGCCGTCCACCTGGATCGGTACGGAGAAGGCGAGGATGTACAGGTCGGTGCCGTAGAGGTCGACGAAGGGCCCGACCACCGAGGGCTGGCCGCTGGCGCGGGGGCGGGAGAACCAGGGCATGTTGAGGTAGTTGTAGAAGTTCTCGCTGCGCCGGTTGAAGTTCAGGCTCATGGGCACGACCTTGTCGCCGCGGCCGTGGTACCACCACTCCAGGTACATGTCCTGGTCGGCCAGCTCGCCCGGCTCGATCACCACCCCGGTGCCGTGCAGGCGCGTGCCGTCATCGGTGAGATCGTGCTGGATGCGCGGGCGCAGCGCGCCGAGATCCTTCGACGACGGACGCTTGCCCTCCTCCGCCAGCGTGCGCCAGATCGCCACGACCTCGCCGGCCAGCTCGTCGAGACGCTGGAAAACGTTACGGATGGAAGCGTCGATGCGCTGGGCGCAGCACTGGAGTTCATCCGTGGGTTGTTCGCTGGACATGACCGGGGCCTCGCTGTTCTTGTTATCGCGCAGCCCAGAGGGGTCTGCGGAGTCGGTACGGTGTGTCGTTCCCGCGCCCTGGCGAGCGCATCGGCAAAGCAGCAAGCGCTGTGCCAGTCAGCCGTCATCGGCCAGCAGGCTCAGGCGCAGGTTGATCAGCCGCTTGATGCCGCGGGTGACGTGGGCCTCGGCCAGAGCGCCGGCGAGGTTCGAGTCGCCAGCGCTGATCGCTTCGAGGATCGCGCGGTGTTCCTGCTCGATGGCGGCCGCACCGGGAAAGCCCTCCACCGGCAGCCACAGCCACTCGCCGATTTCCGCCTGCAGGCGCGTCTCCGCGTGGGTGAGGCGCACGGACTGCGCAGCGACGGCGATCTCGATATGGAAGCGCGCATCGGCCCGGCGCTGCTCCTGCCGGGTGGACGCGCTGGCGAGGGCATCGAGGTACTGGGCGATGCGCGCCTGCTCGTCGGACGTGGAGCGCTGTGCGGCGAGGCGTGCGGCGGCGCCGGCGATGGCCACGTGTTCGTCGCCCAGGTCGCGCAGTTCCAACGCACTCATCTGGCGCAGCTGCCCCAGCAGGGCGTCTTCGGAGGTGTGCTGCGGCGAGCAGACGAAACTCCCGCCATTGCGCCCTCGCCGGGTCTCGATCACGCCGCGTTCGCGCAGCTCGGCCAAGGCATCGCGCAGGGTCACGGTGGCGACGCCGAACTGCATGGCCAGCTCGCTTTCGCTGGGCAGTTGCTCGCCTTCGGCGTAGAGGCCGAGGTCGACCATCTCCACCAGTCGGCGCGCGACTTCCTCGGTGCGCCCTTCCTGGCGCAGGCGCATGAAGCTGGCGGGGCGGACTTTCCTGAATTCGTTCATAGGCAGCAATGCGCGGAGCGCGGACGCTTTCTGCGCGGAATGTTCCTGTTCTGGCGTGCGATTCGGGGCGCGGTCGAAGCCTACCGACAAGCCTAGCGGCGGCCTCTCACAAAACTATACCTCCATACTTTTAAATCGTTTCACGGACGTTCAGCAAGGTCTTTCGCCGCGAAAACACCGCATAACCGCGCATTTTTCGACCTGTATTGGCAACCGCAGAAACATAAGATATGGTTTTAAATGTATTTGCCAGCGACGGTCCGCAGGCCGTCTCCGCCAACAACAGCAACAACGAGGAGCGATACGCATGAGCCAGCCAACCCGCGCCGAATGGGAAGCCCGCGCCAAGGCCCTGAAGATCGAGGGCCGCGCCTTCATCCAGGGCGAATACCTGGCCTCCGCCTCTGGCGAGACCTTCGATTGCATCAGCCCGGTGGACGGGCGCCTGCTGGCCAAGGTGGCCAGCTGCGACGCCGCCGATGCCGAGCGCGCCGTGCAGAGCGCCCGCGCCACCTTCGATTCCGGCGTCTGGTCGCGTGAAGCGCCAGCCATCCGCAAGGCCGTGATGATCCGCTTCGCCACCCTGCTGGAAGAGCACGCCGAGGAGCTGGCGCTGCTGGAGACGCTGGACATGGGCAAGCCCATCGGCGACTCGCTGAACGTCGACCTGCCGGGCGCCGCCGATTCCCTCCGCTGGAGCGGCGAGGCCATCGACAAGGTGTATGACGAAGTCGCGGCCACCTCCCACGACCAGCTCGGCCTGGTCACCCGCGAGCCGGTGGGCGTGGTCGCCGCCATCGTGCCGTGGAACTTCCCGCTGATGATGGCTGCCTGGAAACTCGGCCCGGCGCTGGCCACCGGCAACTCGGTGATCCTCAAGCCGTCCGAGCGCTCGCCGCTGACCGCCATCCGCATCGCCCAGTTGGCCATCGACGCAGGCCTTCCCGCTGGCGTGCTGAACGTGCTGCCCGGCTACGGCCACACCGTCGGCAAGGCCCTGGCGCTGCACATGGACGTGGACACCGCGGTGTTCACCGGCTCCACCAGGATCGCCAAGCAACTGATGGTCTACGCCGGCGAATCGAACATGAAGCGCGTCTGGCTGGAAGCCGGCGGCAAGAGCCCGAACATCGTCTTCGAAGACGCGCCGGACCTGCAGGCCGCCGCCGAAGCCGCGGCCGCCGCCATCGCCTTCAACCAGGGCGAAGTGTGCACCGCCGGCTCGCGTCTGCTGGTGCAGAAGTCGATCAAGGCGAAGTTCCTGCCGCTGGTGGTCGAGGCGCTCAACGGCTGGAAAGCCGGCCACCCGCTGGACCCGGACACCAATGTCGGCGCGCTGGTCGATGGCCGTCAGCTGGAGCAGGTGCTGGGCTACATCCAGGCCGGCCAGGACGAAGGCGCGACGATCCTCACCGGCGGCAAGCGCGTGCTGGAAGAAACCGGCGGCACCTATGTCGAGCCGACGCTGTTCGACGGCGTGAGCAACGCGATGAAGATCGCCCGCGAGGAAATCTTCGGCCCGGTGCTCTCGGTCATCGAATTCGAGAACGCCGAGGAAGCCATCCGCATCGCCAACGACACGCCCTACGGGCTGGCGGCAGCGGTGTGGACCCGCGACATCTCCAAGGCCCACCTCACCGCCCGCGCCCTGCGCGCCGGCAGCGTGTGGGTGAACATGTACGACGGCGGCGACATGACCGCGCCCTTCGGCGGCTTCAAGCAGTCGGGCAATGGTCGCGACAAGTCGCTGCATGCCTTCGACAAGTACACCGAGCTGAAGGCGACCTGGATCAAGCTGTAATCCGGCGCGAACCAGCGACACGAGAGGTTTGGAGCAAGACGGCGCGCGGCTGAACCCGCGCGCCGAACAATAACAACAACGCTTTCCGTTGCACCCGTTTGGCTGCCGACGCGAAAACCTCAGACAGGACACCCACGATGAACAGCTCGATCCAGCCCCTGGACCGCGACGCGGAACAACTCCGCGCGCTGGGCTACACCTCCAATTTCGAACGCAGCATGACCCTATGGCAGAACTTCGCCCTGGGCTTCACCTACCTCTCGCCGGTGGTCGGCGTGTACACCCTGTTCGGCCTGTGCCTGGCCGCCGGCGGCCCGCCGATGTTCTGGTCCTACCTGCTGGTGGGCATCGGGCAGATGCTGGTGTGCCTGATCTTCTGCGAAGTCGTCTCGCAGTTCCCCATTTCCGGGGGCGTCTACCCCTGGGCGCGGCGCCTGGTGGGCAAGCGCTGGGCGTGGATGGTCGGCTGGATCTACTCCGTCTCGCTGTGCGTGACCATCGCCGCCGTGGCCCTGGGCGCCGGGCCATACATCGCCACCCTGCTCGGCTTCGAATCCACCCCGGTGACCAACACCCTCGTCGCCCTGGCGCTGACGGTGATCGCCACCCTGCTGAACCTCTCGGGCACCAAGCTGCTGGCCCGCGTGGCGATGTTCGGCTTCATCTGCGAGTTGCTGGGCGCGCTGGTGATCGGCACCTACCTGCTGATCTTCGAGCGTCACCAGCCGTTCTCGGTGCTGTTCAACACCTTCGACATCCGCATCGACGGCAGCTACTGGCCGGCGTTCCTCACCGCCTCGCTGGCCGGCATGTTCCTCTACTACGGCTTCGAGGCCTGCGGTGACGTCGCCGAGGAAACCCCGAACCCCAGCCGGCGAATTCCCAAGGCCATGCGCATGACCATCTGGATCGGCGGCGGCGCGGCCATCTTCGCGGCCCTGGCGCTGATCCTCGCGGTACCGGACATGGCCGCGGTGATCTCCGGCGCGGACAAGGACCCGATGACCACCATCCTCGACAACGCCTTCGGCGTGACCGGCGCGCGCCTGGTGATGGCGGTGATCATCGTCTCGTTCGTCTCCTGCGTGCTCAGCCTGCAGGCCGCCGCCAGCCGCCTGCTGTACTCCTATGCGCGCGACGAGATGGTGATGGGCAGCGGCCTGCTCAAGCGCCTGTCGCCCAACACCCACGTGCCGGTGGCCGCGCTGATCGCCTGTGGGGTGATCCCGTCGGTGATCGTCTGCGCCGGCTTCTACCTGCAGAACGCCATCGCCATGGTGGTCAGCTTCGCCGCCATCGGCATCTACCTGTCGTTCCAGATGATCGTCGCCGGCGCCCTGTTCGCGCGGATTCGCGGCTGGCAACCGAGCGGCGCCTTCACCCTGGGCCACTGGGGCTGGATCGTGAACATCCTGGCACTGACCTACGGCGTGCTGGCGATCATCAACATGTCCTGGCCACGCACGCCGGACGCGCCCTGGTACCTGAACTACGGCATCGTGCTGGTGGGCGGCATTGTGATCGCGCTGGGCCTGGCCTACATGACCCTGTTCCGCCCGTACGACAAGGGCACCGCTCCCCACGGGGATGCGTGGAAGCTGCATCAGCAATAAGCGGTAAGGCGACACGAAAACGCCCGGCAAGGATGCCGGGCGTTTTTGCTTTTGGATGCTGGGCTTGCTCGCGAACGGACTCGCTGGCGGCCCTGGCGCAGGGCGGTTCGCGAGCAAGCTCGCTCCTACAGGGTATTGCGCACGCGGTCATCAAGCAGCGGTGCGGCGGCGCTGTACGAGTCGGCAAAGGGAATCGCGGAACGGAACAGCGTGCGCCACGGCGGGTTGCCGAAAGCGCGGTCGGCGTGGTGTTGCATCTGTTTCTGGAACAGCGCGTCGGCACGGTGCTGCAGGTCGGCGTAGTCGACGCCGATCACTTGGCCGCCCTGCATCACACAGCGCCCGTCGATGAAACTGGCGATGCAGTCATCGCCGCGGCCGGCGGTGAACAGGTTCTTCAGCGGGTCGAAGAACGGCCCCTGGTGGAAGCTTCCCAGGCGGAACACGGTGATGTCCGCACGGGCACCGACGGCGAGACGGCCGAGGTCGTCGCGGCCCAGAGCCCGGGCGCCGCCGAGGGTAGCGGCGTTGTAGAGATCGAGCATGCGCGTGTGTTCGGCATCGCCCTCCTTCACCCGCGCGATATTCAGGCCCTGGCGCAGGTTGTCGAGCATGTCCGCCGGGAAGGTGTCGGTGCCCATGGCGAGGTTGATACCCCGCGCGCGGTAGGCGCCGAAGGAGACGAGCGCATCGCCCTCGCGGGCGAACACCACCGGGCAATGCACCAGGCTCGTGCCGGTATCGGCCAGGCGCTGCAACTCGTGCTCGCCGCTATGCAGGATGCCATGGGGCAGCACGCTGCGCGGGTTGAGCAGGCCGTGGCTATCGAGCCATTGCAGCGAGGAGGTGTCGCGCAGGCGACGCACCAGGTCCACCTCGTAGCGCGACTGGCAGCAGTGCAGGCGCAGCGGCGCGTTCAGTTCGCGCTGTACAGCGGCGGTGCGTTCCAGCAGCGCAGGCGTGCAGGTTTCGATGCGGTCCGGCAGCAACGCGCCGCGCACCAGGCCGCCATGGGCGCCGTCGAAATCGCGGAAGAAGCGCTCGGCCTCCGTCAGTCCAGCAAGGCCGGCGGCTTCGTCCCAGTGCTGCGCGGGGCTGCCGTCCGCGCGGGCGTAGGTCATGCCGCTCATGTAGCAGGGGCCGAGGTAGGTGCGCAAACCAAGCTCGCCGGACAGCGCCGCGACCCCGGCGAATTCGTCGTAGTGCTCGGCCCAGCGCCGGTAGTACATGGAGGTGATCGGCATGGCAGTGGTGATGCCGTTGCGGATCAGTTGGGTGAAGGCATAGCGGTACTTGAACAGTTCCTCGTCCGGGCTGTAGCACTCGCGTGGCCCGGCACGCAGGTAGTCTTCGGACCAGACGCGGCCCATGCTCCACTCGGCGTCGTTGTCCAGGGTCAGCACGGTGGAGTCGAGGTCGCCGAGGGCATCCAGATCGATGAAGCCAGGCCCGATCAGCGCGTGGCCGTAGTCGATCCACTGGCTGACTTCACCGGGAAAACCACGGCCAACGAAGACAATCCTGCCGCCCTCGAATACCACTTCACCGTGACGCCAGAGCACGTGTTGCGTGCCGTCGAACCCCACCACGAAGCTGGCCTTCAGGCCGATGCGGGGCGTGCTCACAGACGCGACTCCAGCAGTTCTCCGTGCTCAGCAATCAGCTTGCCGGCCTTGAATACCTGGCGCTGCACCGGGCGCGCGACCACGGCTTCTCCGAGGGTCTCGACTGGCAGCAGGAGGAAGTCCGCCGGCGCACCGACCTCGATACGCGCCGGCTCGCGCCCCAACGCGCGGGCGCCGTTACTGGTGGCGGCGGCGAAGGCGGCGGCGAGATCGTCGTCCTTGCACAGGTCGAAGCGGAACGCGAGCAGCATCGCGCGTTCGAGCATGTCGCCATTGCCCATCGGCGACCAGGCATCGCGTATGCCGTCGCTGCCCAGGCACAGGTTGACGCCGGCGTCGCGCAGCGTGAGGAATGGCGGAACAGGGGTATCGGCGGGCGCGGAACTCATCAAGGAAATGCCCAGTTCGGAGAGTCGCTCGGCCAATGGCTCGACCTGCGCCCAGGGCGCCATGCCCAGGCAGTAGGCGTGGCTGATCATCACCTTGCCCTGCAGGCCGTGGCGCTCGGTGTAGTCAGCGATGCGGGCGATCTGCCAGAGGCCGAGCTCGCCCTTGTCGTGCAGGTGAATATCCACGCCACGCCCGAACTCCACGGCCAGGCCAAAGACGATATCCAGTTGGGCGATGGGGTCGTCGTCGATACCGCAGGGATCGAGGCCACCGACGTTTTCCACGCCCAGCACCAGCGCCTCGCGCATCAGCTCGGCAGTGCCCGGGCGGCTGACCAGGCCGGTCTGCGGGAAGACCACGAACTGCATGTCGATCAGGTCGGCGTAGTGTTCACGCAATGCCTGCATGGCGACCACGTGGCGCAGGCCCAGTTCGGGATCGATATCGACGTGACAGCGGAAGGTCAGCGAACCGCGGGCGATGCACTGCTCCAGCAGCGCGCCGGCACGCGCGGCGATGGGCGCGTCGATCTCGCGCAGCACACGGCGTTCGTTGGCGATGTAGTCCTTGAGCGTGGGGCCGGCGCTGTTGGCACGCCAGGGTTGGCCCCAGAGGGTCTTGTCCAGGTGGCAGTGGCTTTCCACCAGCGGCGGCAGCAGGAGTTGGCCGGCGCCGTCGATGTCGCCGGCCTGCGGCGCGGCGTTGCTTGCCGGGCGGCGTTCGACGAGGCGGCCGTCACGGATGAGAAAGTCTTCCGCGGCATTGCCCAGCGGACGGATGTTGCGCAGCCAGTAGCGGTCGGTCATGGGGACCTCGAACAAGGAATTGGATAAAAGACATAGGGCGAATAACCGCTCGTGGTTATCCGCCGATGAGCTCGACGGCGGATGGATCAGGAAGACAAATGTAGGAGCGAGCTTGCTCGCGAACCGTATGACGCCGAAGTCAGGCCGAGTCTGTTCGCGAGCAAGCTCGCTCCTACGAAAAGCTAAAGCGGGTCATCAGCCCTTGAGCTTGGACCAGATGCGGTCCTGCAGCTCGCGGGAGGCGTTGCTGCATTCCTTTTCCAGGCGCAGGCGCTGCGCGTATTCGGGCGGCATGTTGATGGCGTCCATCACCTTCCACTTGGCGTCCAGCAGATGGTCAGTCTGGATACCGTTGGAATAGGCGATGGCGTTGGTCACCGCGGCGGCGTTCTCCGGCTTCATCATCCAGTTGATGAAGACCTTGGCGTTCTCCGGGTGCGGGGCGCTTTTCGGCACGGCGAAGTTGTCCTGGAAGGAGGCCACGCCTTCGCGCGGGTAGACATACTTGATGGTGCTCTTCTGCAGGGTGGCGCGGGCGGTGGAGCCGTTCCAGTTCTGCATCAGCACCACTTCGCCAGAGGCCATGCGATCCACGGTGTTGTCGGAGCTGTACATCTTCAGGAAGGGCTTCTGCTTCTGCAGCAGTTCGAGGATCTTCTTGGCGTCCTGCGGACTCTCGGTGCACTCGTCGACGTTGAGGTAATGCGCGGCGGCGTTGATCAGGCTGCTCGGGGTATCCAGCGCGGCAACCTGGCCCTGCAATTCCGGACGCGGCTCGAAGAATTCCTTCCACGAGTCATCCAGCTTGCCGCCCGGCACCCGCGCACTGTCGTAGGAGAAGCCGGTGGAGCCCCACAGGTAAGGCGCCGAGTACTTGCGGCCGGGGTCGAAGGCCGGGTCGCGGAAGGCCGGCTTCACGTACTGGAAGTTGGCCAGCGCAGGCGTGTCGATTTCCAGCAGCAGGTCCTGCTTGATCAGCGTCTGCATGATCGAGTGCGACGGCACGATCACGTCGTACGCGGCGCCGCCGGCCTGCAGCTTGGCCAGCAGGGTTTCGTTGCTGTCGTAGCCGTCCATGGTGACCTTGATGCCGGTCTCCTTCTCGAACTTGGCCAGCAGTTCCACCGGGTAATAGTCCGTCCAGTTGTAGAAGAACAACTGCTTGGGCTCCTCGGCCTGGGCGACGCCCGCGGCCAGCAGAGCGAGGGACAAACCGGCGAGGCCGTGGCGCAGGGCGTTCAACTTCATGTTGCTCTCCGAATCGAAGGGTCAGAAAACGAAAGGTTGGCAGTCTTGATCAGGCGTCCGGTTTGCCGCGCTGGCCGAGCCAGTACGACAGCACCACGAGGACGATGGAAATCACCAGCATGAGGGTCGAGATGGCGTTGATCTCGGGCGTGACTCCGGCCTTGATGGCCGAAAAGATATAGACCGGCAGCGTGGTCGAGCCGGGGCCCGCGACGAAGAAGGTCATGATGAAGTCGTCGAGGCTGACCACGAACGCCAGCACCGCGCCGGACAGCACTGCCGGCCACAGCAGCGGCAGCGTCACTCGGCGGAACACCTGCCAGGGGCTGGCGTAGAGGTCGCCGGCGGCTTCCAGCAGGCTCTTGTCCAGGTCGTTCAGGCGCGCCCGGATCGGCAGGTAGGCGAAGGGAATGCAGAAGCCGACGTGGGCGACGATCACCGTCATCAGGCCGAGCTTGATGCCCAGCGACATGAACAGCAGCAGCGTGGCCACCGCGATGACGATCTCCGGCAGGATCAGCGGCAGGTTGATGCCGCCCTCCACCAGCCGCCGCCCGTAGAACGGCCGCGAGGTCGCCAGCGCCGCGGCCAGGGCGATCGCCGTGGACAGCACGGTGGCGAACCCGGCGACCACCAGCGAGTTGAACGCCGCCGCCTGGATCGAGGGATTGGCGACGATCTTGCCGTACCAGGCGAAGGAGAATTCGGTCCACACCGTGGCCGAACGGTTGGCGTTGAAGCTGTAACCGATCAGCACGAGGATCGGCAGGTACAGGTAGGCCAGCACCAGCAGGCTGGTTTCGCGGGTGCCGGGCAGTTTCTTCAGGTGCTGGGCGATCATGCGTTGGCTCCTCCCAGATGAACGGCCTTGGCGGCGCGGCGGCTATACAGGGCGAACGCGATCAGCGCGAGCAGCATGATCGCCAGCAGCAGGAACGACAGCGAACCACCCAGGGGCCAGTTGCGCGCAGTGCCGAACTGTTGCTGGATCAGGTTGCCGATCATCAGCGTCTTGCCGCCGCCGAGGATCGCCGGGGTGATGAAGGCGCCCAGGCTCGGCACGAACACCAGCAAGGAGCCTGCGATCATACCGGGCATGGACAGCGGCAGGATCACCCGCTGCAACGCCTTCCAGCGGTTCGCGCCGAGGTCATAGGCGGCCTCCACCAGGCGCCAGTCGAGCTTCTCCAGGGTCGAGTAGATCGGCAGGATCATGAACGGCAGGAAGCTGTAGACCAGGCCGACGCAGACCGCGAAGTCGTTGTACAGCAGGGTGATGCCGCCCGCCTGGGGGAACAGCGCGTTGAGGGACTGGGCGATCCAGCCGTGCTCGCGCAGGATGATCAGCCAGGCGTAGTTGCGGATCAGCAGGTTGGTCCAGAACGGGATGGTGATCAGCAGCACCATCAGGTTGCGCGAGCGTTCGCTGAGGCTGGTCATCCACAGCGCCACCGGGAAGCCGAAGAGGAAGCACAGCAGCGTGGTGCCGCCGGCCTGGAACAGCGAACGCAGCAGCGCCTGTGCGTAAACCCAGTTGAGCTCCAGGTTGCCGTCGAAGTCTTCCTGGAAGAACAGCTGCACGTAACTCTGGATCTGCCAGTCGGCGTGCCAGTCGACGCCGCCGTAGAGATTGCGCGGCAGCAGGCTGATGTACCCCATGATCGCCAGCGGGATGGCGATCAGCCCCAGCAGCGTCAGCGCCACGGGGCTGAGCAACAACAGGCGGCGGGTGGTGGGCGATTCCTTCATTTCACGCCTCCATCAGCAGGCAGGCCTGGGGCGGCAGGTGCACCGCCACGGCCTCGCCGACGTTGCGGGCGCGACCACCCTCGTTGCTCTCGCGCAGGGTGATCTGCGAGGCATCGGGCAGGCGGCAGCGATACAGCGTCGCCGTACCGACGTACATCACCGTCTCGATCACCGCGCGCAGGTGATGCGGCTGGGACGGGTCCACCAGCTTCGAGCGCTCCGGGCGGAAAGCCAGTTGCACAGTGGCACTGCCCAGGCCCACCGGCAGCTCGCAGGGGATTTCCGCCGCCATGGCGTTGGGATGGAAGCCGCCCTGGCGCATCTGCCCGGGAAGGAAATTGATGTCGCCGATGAACTGCGCGACGAAGCGGTGCGTCGGGCGTTCGTAGATCTCGTTGGGCGTGCCGATCTGCATGATGTTGCCGTGGGACATCACGGCAATCCGGTCGGACAGGGTGAGCGCTTCTTCCTGGTCGTGGGTGACGAAGATGAAGGTGATGCCCGCCTCTTCCTGCACGCGCTTGAGCTCGACCTGCATCTCCTTGCGCAGCTTCAGGTCCAGCGCGGACAACGGCTCGTCAAGCAGCAGCACCGAGGGCTTGGGCGCCAGCGCGCGGGCCAGGGCCACGCGTTGCTGCTGGCCACCGGAGAGCTCGGCCGGCTTGCGTCGCGCCAGGTGCTCCATCTGCACCAGCGCCAGCATCTCCTTCACCCGGCCGGGAATCTCGCTGCGCGCCAGGCCCTGCATCTCCAGGCCGAAGGCGATGTTCTCGCTCACCGACATGTGCGGGAACAGGGCGTAGCTCTGGAACACGGTGTTGATGCGGCGGCGGTACGGCGGCAGGTCGTTGACCCGCTCGCCGCCGACGAGGATGTCGCCGCAGGTGACGTTCTCGAAGCCGGCGATGCTGCGCAGCAGCGTGGTCTTGCCGCAGCCGGACGGCCCCAGCAAGGTGAAGAACTCGTTATGGGCAATGTCCACCGAGACTTCGTTGAGAGCAGGAGCGACGTTGGGATCGTCGGTATAGCGCTTGCTGACCCGACGCACCTCGACGGACGACGAATGATTCATTTTGGTGCATTCCTCTTATTTTTGTATGCAATATTTGAATGCAATCTACAAATAGCGGATGTATTTTTCTTCTGCAACTGGTTTTGCACGGGCGGTTTTGCGGCATCCTTCCCAGGGTCAAGCATGAGGCGGAGTCGGTCATGACGGAGAAACACCCCGAGTCCACGGTGGAACGCGTCTACCAAGGGGTTTATGAGGCGATCAGCAAGCGCAGCCTGCGGCCTGGCATGAAGCTGGGCGAGGCCGCGTTGGCGGAATTGTTTAAGGTCAGCCGCACGTCAGTGCGCGCGGCGCTGAAACATCTGGAAGCAGACGGGCTGGTGTCGAGTGCGCTCAACAAGGGTGCATGGGTGGCGCTACCCAGCGACGAAGAGATCCGCTCGCTGTTCGAAACCCGGCGGCTGATCGAGATTGGCATCGTCAGCGAGCTCTGCCGCCGCGCGGACAGCGCGATCATCCAGGACCTGCGCGATCACGTGGCCCTGGAAGAGGCGACCCACGATCAGGACCACGCGCGGTTCGTGCACCTGCTGGGCGAGTTCCACCTGAAGCTGGCGGCGGCGCTGAATAATCCGGTGCTGCTGGACTTCTTCCGCAAGCTGATCGAGCGCGCCTCGCTCTACGCCACCACCCTGGACGACGACCAGCACGAGACCTGCCGCGGCAACGAGCACCAGCGGCTGATCGAGTACATCGAGTCGGGCAACCAGGCGGCGGCCATCGAGTTGACCTGCATGCACCTGAATGCCATCGAGCAGGCGATCATCAAGGCAGCGGGGAATTTGAAAGCGGATTACCACCCGCTCAAGCATCTGATTGGCAGCTGAGCCGCAACGAGGCTTTGGTAGAAGCGAGCTTGCTCGCGAACAGGAGCCGGTTGACGCCACTTTAAACGCTCGCACCGAACGGTCCCCTCTCCCTGAAGGGAGAGGGGGCTGTCCGGCGGGGTGTCGGAGCTAGGCATCAGCCGACAAGCTGCGGTTCGCGAGCAAGCTCGCTCCTACGAAGAGCGCCAAAGAAAACGCCCGGCACTGGCCGGGCGTTCTCCTTCAGGCGGTGGGCCCGCCGGTGATGCGGTCGAAGCCGCGGCGGATTTCGTCTTCGGGCAGGTTGTCGCCGATGAAGACGATCACGCTCTCGCGCTGCTCGTTGCCCTTCCACGGCGTATCCCAGTCGAAGCCATAGAGCCGCAGCACGCCCTGGAACACCAGACGGCGCTCCTCCCCGGCGATGTTCAGCACGCCCTTGTAGCGCAGCAGGGAGTTGCCGTGCCATTGCAGCAGGTCGTCCATGAATTCGCTGAGGCGTTCGATATCCAGCGGGTTGTCGCTGCGCAGCACCAGGGTGGTGATGCGATCGGTGGCGCCGGTCGCCGGGCGCACGGGGCGCAGCAGCGGGCGCAGGCCGACGTCGGCGTTGAGGTTGAAGCCGCGTACGTCGAGCAGGCGTTCCAGCTCGATGGCGCCGTGCTCGACGGCATGGATCTCGGCGCGGCGGTTGATGCGCTGCAGGCGCTCCACCAGCGCCTCGTACTGCGCCGGCGACACCAGATCGCGCTTGCTCACCAGGATGCGGTCGCCGAAACCGACCTGGGCCTGGGCGATGGCTTCCTGCAGGTGGCGCTCGGCATTGGCGGCGTCCACCAGGGTGATGATGCCGTCGAGCAGGTAGCGCTCGCGCAGCGTCTCGTCGACGAAGAAGGTCTGTGCGACCGGGGCCGGGTCGGCCAGGCCGGTGCACTCGATCACCACGCGGTCGAAGTCCAGCTCGCCGTTGTCGCGGCGCTCGAGCAGGACGTAGAGCGCACGCTCCAGGTCGCTATTGATGGTGCAGCAGACGCAGCCGTTGGACAGCGTCGTCACCTGAACCGCGTCGTCGCCCAGCAACTGGCCGTCGATGGGCGTATCGCTGAATTCGTTCTCGATCACGGCGATCTTCAGGCCGTGCTCGGCCTTGAGGATGTGCTTGAGCAGGGTGGTCTTGCCGGCCCCGAGGAAGCCGGTGAGGACGGTCACCGGAATCTGCGGCGCGCTTGCGGAATCGGTCATGGGGACATCCAGGCAATCAGAAAGGAAAACGGGCCGCGATCGCTCGCGGCCCGCATCTCTGCTTATGAAACGTCGGCCAGGCAGGCGAGGCAAGGCGCCAGTGGCCGGAAAAAGCGGAGTCTACTTCCGTAGATGAGCATTTTTCCGGCCGCTGGCAACGCAGCATCGGCCACGCAGCCAGTTTCATCGCGTCAGCAGCAGCGGATCGGCCTCCCCTTGCCGCCACCGTAGCGCGCCTCCTGGCGCTCGCGGAAGAACTCCTCGTAGGTCATCGGAGTCTTGTCCGGGTGCTTGTTCTGCATGTGCTGAACGTAGGTGTCGTAGTCGGGCATGCCGACCAGCATGCGTGCGGCCTGCCCGAGATACTTACCCATGCGGCTGAGGTCGTTGAACATGATGCTGCTCCGTCAGGCGTCCGGGATGGGCTGGAACGGAGCTTCCTTGTCGGTGCGCTCCTTCTTGGTCCAGGCACTGGCGCCCACCTTGATCGCGTACACCAGCACGCTGAACACCACCAGCAGGAACAGCACGGTGAGGCCGGCGTTGATGTAGGCGTTCATCATCACGTGCTGCATCTGGCCGATGTCCTTGGCCGGGGCGATGATCTGCCCGGCGTCCAGGCCGGCGGAGTACTTCTTGCCCAGGGCGATGAAGCCCACGGCCGGGTTGCTGTCGAACAGCTTGATCAGCCCCGCGGTGGTGGTGCAGATCAGCAGCCAGGCGGCCGGCAGGGCGGTCACCCAGACGTACTGCTGGCGCTTCATCTTGATCAGCACGACGGTGGAGAGCATCAGCGCGATACCGGCGAGCATCTGGTTGGAGATGCCGAACAGCGGCCACAGCGTGTTGATGCCACCCAGCGGATCGACCACGCCCTGGTACAGCAGCCAGCCCCACAGCGCGACGCAGCCGCCGGTGCCGATGATGTTGGCGGTCCAGGATTCGGTCTTCTTCAGCGCCGGGACGAAGTTGCCCAGCAGGTCCTGCAGCATGAAGCGCCCGGCACGGGTGCCGGCGTCCACCGCGGTGAGGATGAACAGCGCCTCGAAGAGGATCGCGAAGTGGTACCAGAAGGCCATGGTGTTCTCACCCGGCAGCACCTGGTGAAGGATGTGCGCGATGCCCACGGCGAGGGTCGGCGCACCACCGGCACGGGCCAGGATGGTCGTCTCGCCGATGTCCTTGGCGGTCTGGGTCAGCACGTCCGGGGTGATGGCGAAGCCCCAGCTGCTGACGGTCGCGGCCACGGCGTTGACGTCGGCGCCGACCACGGCCGGCGGGCTGTTCATGGCGAAGTAGATGCCCGGTTCGATGACCGAGGCAGCGACCATCGCCATGATCGCCACGAAGGACTCCATCAGCATGCCGCCGTAGCCGATGTAGCGGGCGTCGGGCTCGCGGTTGAGCAGCTTGGGCGTGGTGCCCGAGGAGATCAGCGCGTGGAAGCCGGAGACGGCGCCACAGGCGATGGTGATGAACAGGAACGGGAACAGGCCGCCCTTCCACACCGGGCCGGTGCCGTCGGTGAACTGGGTCAGGGCCGGCATCTTCAGCTCCGGCGAGACGATCACGATGCCGATGGCCAGGGCGATGATGGTGCCGATCTTGAGGAAGGTCGACAGGTAGTCACGCGGGGCCAGCAGCAGCCACACCGGCAGCACCGAGGCGATGGCGCCGTAGGCGATCAGCATCCAGACGATCTGCACGCCGTGGAAGGTGAACACCGGGGCCCACTCGGGGCTGGCGGCGATCTGCCCGCCGAGCCAGATGGAACCCAGCAGCAGCAGGATGCCCACGACGGAAATCTCGCCGATGCGGCCCGGGCGGATGTAGCGCATGTACACGCCCATGAACAGCGCGATCGGGATGGTCGCCAGCACGGTGAACATGCCCCACGGGCTTTCGGCCAGGGCCTTCACCACGATCAGCGCGAGCACCGCGAGGATGATGATCATGATCAGGAACGCGCCGAACAGAGCGATGGTCCCCGCCACCTGCCCCATTTCCTCGCGGACCAGTTCACCCAGCGAACGCCCGTTGCGGCGGCTGGAGATGAACAGCACCATGAAATCCTGCACGGCGCCGGCCAGCACCACGCCGGCGATCAGCCAGAGCGTGCCGGGCAGGTAACCCATCTGCGCAGCCAGTACGGGACCGACCAGCGGGCCGGCGCCGGCGATGGCAGCGAAGTGGTGACCGAAGAGGATGTGCTTGTTGGTCGGGACGTAGTCCAGGCCGTCGTTGTTGAGGACCGCGGGGGTCGCTCGATTGGCGTCCAGTTGCATCACCCTGGTGGCGATGAACAGGCTGTAGTAGCGGTAGGCGACCAGGTAGATGGCAACCGCCGCGACGACGATCCACAGTGCGTTGATGGCTTCGCCGCGGCGTAGCGCCACGACTCCCAAGGCAAATGCACCGACTATCGCCACCACCAGCCATGCGAGGTGACGTAGCAGGTTGTTGTTATTGTTCATAGCGAGGCTTCCGACAGTTTGAAGGCGAGAATTCGCAGAAAAATTCTAGTCTTTTCCAGCGACCCATTCATACGACCTTAGTCTAGAGCGGTTACGCGCTTATTGCCGGAGGTCAAACCGCTGGACCGCGGAGTCAGGAAATGCAAAGGCCCGCCTGGGGCGGGCCTTTGGCGGCGTCGTGTGGACTCAGACCGGTTGCTTGGCGTACTGCGCCAGCACCTGGTCACGGCTCATCACCGCCAGGGTGTTGTTCAGCACCTGCTCGCCGGTGGCGTTCTGCGACGTGAAGATCTCACCGAAGTGCTGCTGGGTGACCTGGGCGAAGTGCGCGCGGTCCTGGGTCGGAATGCCGAGCAGTACGGCGTAGGCGTCCAGTGCCTCGCCATGACCCTGGGCCATGTTCTCGGCGATATTGTCGAGCATGCCGTTCATGGCGAAGATCGAGCGACCGCCGTAGGAAATGCGCTGGCTGGCGTCGCAACCGTTGGTACCGGAGGTCAGGCCGAAGGTGGCGTTGCCCGAGGTGCCGTTGGTGGTGGTGGCCAGCAGGTGCGGGAACAGGCCGCGCTGACCGTCGAAGACCATGTTGCCCCAGCCGCAGCCCTTGCCGCTCTGGCCGGCTTCATCGGCGTGCGCCGCCAGGCTGGCAACGCTGATAACCCCAAAAATCAGACCCTTGATGAGTTTATTGTCCATGCTCTGCTCTCCGCAGTGGTGGTGGTTTATCGCACATGGAGCTTTGGCGAGGGTACGCGGGCTGTCAAACCGGTACGGGACGCGCCTGACGGACGATGCAGCGGGCGACCGGCGCGCGACGCGCCAGCAGCACCTTGCGTCTATAGTGAGGCGAAGCAGAAACGGCCGGAGAGCCACGACATGACTGACGATCACGACGAGCGCCGGCGCTTCCAGCGCATTGCCTTCGACGCCGGCACCGAGATCAGCCAGGGTGACCTGCGCTGGAAGGTGACGCTGCTCGATCTGTCCCTGCAGGGCCTGCTGGTGCAACGGCCGGAGCACTGGAGCATCGTCGCCCAGGAACCGGTGCAGGTGCGCATCTATCTGGGCTTCGACGTCAACGTCTATATGGAGGCAGACCTCGCCTGGGAGCGTGAAGGCCTGCTGGGCTTCAACTGCCGGCACATCGACCTGGACTCGATCAGCCACCTGCGCCGCCTGGTGGAGCTGAACCTGGGCGACGAATCGCTGCTGGAGCGGGAGCTGACGCTGCTCAGCGAACATTGAGATCGCGCGCCACCCTGAACCCGATCGCGGACGAAGTCCGCTCCTACGCTAATGCCAGCCAGGGCGTAGGAGCGGACTCAGCCCGCGATCGCTTATCCGCAACGCCGATGCAGCTTTACTCGAACAACGCATCCAGCGCCTGCTCCAGGCGCGTCACCGCGATGACCTGCAGGCCGGGGGGCGACTCCTTCGGGGCGTTGCCCTTGGGTACGATGGCGCGCTTGAAGCCGTGCTTGGCCGCTTCCTTCAGGCGCTCCTGGCCGCTGGGCACCGGGCGCACCTCGCCGGACAGACCGACCTCGCCAAACACCAGCAACTGGTGATCCAGCGGCCGGTTGCGCAGGCTGGACATCACTGCCGCCATCAGCGCCAGGTCTGACGCCGTTTCCAGCACCTTCACACCGCCCACCACGTTGAGGAACACGTCCTGGTCATAGGTCGGGATGCCGCCGTGACGGTGCAGCACCGCCAGCAGCATGGCCAGGCGGTTCTGGTCCAGGCCCAGGGTCACTCGGCGCGGGTTGGCCAGGTGGCTGGTGTCCACCAGCGCCTGCACCTCCACCAGCATCGGCCGCGAGCCTTCCCAGGTGGCCATCACCACGCTGCCCGGCACCGATTCCTGGGCGCGGGTGAGGAAGATCGCCGAAGGGTTGGAGACTTCCTTCAGGCCACGGTCGGTCATGGCGAACACGCCCAGTTCGTTCACCGCGCCGAAGCGGTTCTTCACCGCGCGCAGCAGGCGCAGGCGGCCGTCGGATTCGCCTTCGAAATACAGCACGGTGTCGACCATGTGCTCCAGCACCCGCGGGCCGGCCAGCGCGCCTTCCTTGGTGACGTGGCCGACCAGGAAGATCGCCGTGCCGCTCTGCTTGGCGAAGCGCACCAGCAGCGCCGCACTCTCGCGCACCTGGGCGACACCGCCGGGGGCCGATTGCAGCTGTTCGGTGAAGATGGTCTGGATCGAGTCGATCACCATCACCTTGGGCTGCTCCTGGCGCGCCGTGGCGATGATGGTCTCGATGCAGGTCTCGGTCATGACCTTGAGCTTGTCCTCGGGCAAGCCCAGGCGGCGCGCGCGCATGGCGACCTGTTGCTGGGATTCCTCGCCGGTGACGTAGAGCGCCGGCAGGCGCGCGGCGATGTTGCAGAGGGTCTGCAGGAGGATGGTGGACTTGCCGATGCCGGGGTCGCCGCCGATCAGCACGACAGAACCGTCGACCAGGCCGCCGCCGAGGGCGCGGTCCAGTTCCGCCGAGGCGGTGGAGAAGCGCGGCATTTCCTCGACGCTGACTTCGGCGAGGGTCTTGATGTTGGCCTGCTGGCCGGCCCAGCCGCCACGGCCGGAGGCACTGCTGCCCGAGCCGCCCGTGGGCGTGGTGTCGATGACGGTTTCGACCAGCGTGTTCCAGGCGCCGCAATCCGGACACTGGCCGGCCCATTTCGGGTAGGTGGCGCCGCACTCGGTGCAGCCGTACATGCGCTTGGCCTTGGCCATGGGCGGACTCCGTCTGAAACAAAGCCCGCATCATAGCCAATCGCGCCCGGCGCTTCAGAACCTATTTACGCGCTGGCGAACCGGGGCGACAGATCGCCAAAGATCGTCAGCTCGCCAGGCGACGGTACTGGCTTTCCATGTCGTGCTTGAGGCTCTCGCGGCGCATCAGCAGCGAGGCCAGGGTGCAGTCGGGGCGCTCGATGCCCTCCTCCACGCGGCCGATGCGCTGGTCCAGCAGCTCGTATTGCAGCTTCAGGCGGACCAGGCGCTCCTGGGCGCGCAGGGTGTCGGCATTGCGTTGCGGGAGCTTGGTGACGGACTTGCCAGAGGACGAAATGGCTTTACGCATGGCGGTGGCACCAGTAGGAAAGAGATGACGGGAGCCTACGCCTCGCTCCGTTCCACACCCTTGACTCTGGTCAAGCTCAACCGGATCGCTTGAGGAGGTCGGCGATCTCGTCCTTCAGGGTCACGCGCTGCAGTTTCAGGGAGTTGAGGGCGAGGTCGTCCATCGCTTCGCGGCCGTCCTCGATGTCGTAGATCTTTTTGTCCAGCTCCTCGTAGGTCGCGGCCATGCGGGTGAAGTTGGCGTCCTTGCCGTGCAACCGGGTCATGAGGGCTTTCTGGTCGGGGAATTCGCGGGACAGGGGATGATGCTCGAGCGGCATGGCGGGCCTCCTTTGTGAATGGGTTGCCCGATAAGCCTAGACCACGGCGTGATAGTGCCCACAGCCGCCGGTCTTGCCGTGGGAATTGACCGCATCCGGGGTGTTCAGACGGCGACAGGCCGCTAAACTGCGCCTGTCCCCTCTATCTTGCGTAACAAGGAGTCAGTGCATGAGTCTGCTTAACGAATTCAAGGCCTTCGCCGTGAAGGGCAACGTGGTCGACATGGCCGTCGGTATCATCATCGGCGCCGCGTTCGGCAAGATCGTCTCGTCCTTCGTCGGCGACGTGATCATGCCGCCCATTGGCCTGCTGATCGGCGGCATGGACTTCTCCGACCTCGCGATCACCCTCAAGGCCGCCGAGGGCCAGACGCCGGCCGTGGTGCTGGCCTACGGCAAATTCATTCAGACCTGCCTGGACTTCATCATCGTTGCCTTCGCCATCTTCATGGGCGTGAAGGCGATCAACAAGCTCAAGCGTGAGGAAGCCGTGGCCCCCAGCGCCCCGCCGACTCCGACCCCGGAAGAAACCCTGCTGACCGAGATCCGCGACCTGCTCAAGCAGCAGAACAACCGCGCTCCCTGAGCAGATCGCTGACCCGGCCGGGCACCGCCGCGGCCGGCATCAGCCCGGCGGCGTCAGCAGTACCCGGCCGATGCGCCGCTCGCTGACATCCGTCACTTCCAGGCGCCAGCCGCCCAGCTCCAGCGTGTCACCCTTGGCCGGCAAGCGGCCAAGGTGCTTGAGCGCCAGCCCGCCAAGGGTCTGGTATTCCGCCGTCGGCCGGGCGTGGAAGCCGACCCGCTCGGCCAGCGCCGAGAGGGTCACGGCGCCGTCCACGCGGTAGCCGCCGGCCTGGGCCTCGATGTCGGTACCGGACACCTCGCTGGCATCGGGCAGCTCACCGGCAATCGCCTCCAGCACGTCGGTCATGCTCAGCATGCCCTCGAAGCCACCGAACTCGTTGACCACGAAGGCCAGGTGGGTCGAGGCTGCGCGCATCTGTTCCAGGGCGCCCAGCACCGTGCTGCTGTCCGGCAGGCTCAGCGGCTCGCGCAGCAGCGGCAGGATGTCGAGTTCGCGCCCCTGCAGCAGGGCGGCGAACAGTTCCTTCTTGTGCACGTAGCCCAGGGGCTCGTCGATGTTGCCTTCGCGGATCACCAGCAGCCGCGAGTACGGCGACTCCAGCAGCGCACGGCGAATGTCCTGCGGGCTGTCGGCGACATCCACGCGGTGCACGCGCTGGCGGTCGATCATCACCGCTTTCACCGGGCGCTCGGCCAGGCCTAGCACGCCGCTGATCATCACCCGCTCGCGGCGGTCGAACGGCGCGTCGGCGCCCTCGTCCGGCCCGACCAGGTCGGCGATCTCCTCGCCCACCTCGTCGGCGTCCACCTTGCCGCCCATCAGGCGCAGCACCGCGTGGGCGGTGCGCTGGCGCAGGCCGCGCTGACCGCGCTGGCTCTTCTGGCGCTTCCAGCGCACCAGCTGGTTGGCCATCTCGATCAGCAGGCTGAAGCCGATGGCGGCGTACAGATAGCCCTTCGGGATGTGGAAGCCCAGGCCCTCGGCGGTCAGGCTGAAACCGATCATCAGCAGGAAGCCCAGGCACAGCATGATCACCGTCGGGTGTTCGTTGACGAAGCGGGTCAGCGGCTTGCTGGCCACCATCATCAGGCCGATGGAGAAGATGACCGCGATCATCATCACTTCCAACTGCTCGACCATGCCCACCGCGGTGATGACCGCGTCGAGGGAAAACACCGCATCCAGCACCACGATCTGCGCGACCACCGGCCAGAAGGCGGCATACACGCGCTTGCCGTTGGACGTGTGCACCCGGCCCTCCAGGCGTTCATGCAGCTCCAGGGTGGCCTTGAACAGCAGGAACAGACCACCGAACAGCATGATCAGGTCGCGGCCGGAGAAGCTCTTGCCCAGCACCTCGATCAGCGGCTCGGTGAGCGTGACCAGCCAGGAAATGCTCGCCAGCAGGCCCAGGCGCATCAGCAGTGCCAGCGACAGGCCGATCAGCCGCGCGCGGTCGCGCAGGTGCGGCGGCAGCTTGTCCGCGAGAATCGCGATGAAGACCAGGTTATCGATGCCGAGCACCAGCTCGAGCAGGATCAGGGTGAGCAGGCCGAGCCAGGCCGTGGGGTCCATCAGCCATTCCATGTCGACTCACCTCGCTGGGTGTGCGCCATGGTTGGCCGGGCAGGATCATCCGCGAACGCGGATGCCGGGGGAGGTTCGCCGAACGCTGGCTCTACGAAGGTAGCGACCGGGTTCGGCGTCGTACTGTGACTGTCCATAAGGTCCGAAAAAAGGGAAACGGACGCTCATCCTAAGGGCAAAGGGCTTTCCCCCTAAGGGGACAATCTTTTCAAAATCTATCGAGCCAGCCTTACCAATAGTTTTCCACAGCGATCTGGCCGGGCTTGCGCGTCAGCGCCAAGCTCATGCCACGGGCCTTCAGCACCGCGCGGGTGTCCTCGATCATCTGCGGGTTGCCGCAGAGCATCACGCGCGAATGTTCGGGGGTGAGTTCCAGACCGGCGGCGCGCTCCAGCTCGCCATTCTCGATCAGCGTGGTGATGCGCGCGTTCAGGCAGCCCGGCACCGACTCGCGGGTGACCACCGGGATGAACTGGAGCTTGTGGATATGTTCGGCCAGGTGCTCCATGGCGCCGAAACTGGCGATCAGCTCGCGGTAGGCCAGTTCCTTTTCCTCGCGGGCGCTGTAGACCAGCTTGATGGTCTCGAAGCGTTCCCACACCTCGAAGTCCTGCAGGATCGACAGGAACGGCGCCAGCCCGGTGCCGGTGGCCAGCAGCCAGAGGTCGCGGCCGTCGGGGAAGCGGTCGAGGGTGAGGAAGCCGAAGGCCTGGCGGTCCACCAGCAGCTGGTCGCCGACGCGCAGGCGGCTGAGTTCGCTGGTGAACTCACCACCGGGGACGACGATGGAGAAGAACTCGAGGAACTCGTCGTGGGGCGCCGAAACCATCGAGTAGGCGCGCCAGACGATGCTGCCGCTGGGCTTGTACACGCCCAGGCGGGCGAACTGCCCGGCGCGGAAGCGGTAGCCGCTGTCACGGGTGGTGCGCAGGGTGAACAGGCTCGGGGTGAGCGTCTGCACTTCCAGCAGGGTCTGGCGGGTGAACTTCTCTTCGCTGGCGGTCATCGTCCGCTCCTTCACAGGCAACGGGCCCATTTTCCCGTATTAGCGGCGCGAGGAACACCCGCAAGGCTTGTGGCTATCGCCAGGACCGCCACAAGCCTGCGCTGGGTCAGTGCTTGCGGTTGACCACCTGGGCGGCGCGCAGCACGTCAGTGCCGATCTCGCCCTCGAACTGCTTCCACAGCGGCTGCATCGCGGTGCGCCAGGCCTCGCGCTCGGCCGGCGTCAGCGCGAGGATGCGCGCCTTGCCGTTGCCAACCACGTGCTCACGCTCCTTCTGGTTCAACGCCTCGGCGTCCTTGTTCACCTCGACGGTGACCTCTTCGATGATGCTTTCCAGCTGGGTGCGCACCGGGTACGGCATGCTGTTCCAGAACTTCTGGTTGCTGATCACCATGTAGCTGAGCACACCGTGGTTGGTCTCGGTAATGAACGGCTGGGCGCTGTCGAGCTTCTGGCTGCCGATGTTCGACCAGGTGTTCTCGGTGCCCTGCACCTTGCCGTCCTGCAACGCCTTGAGCGTCTCGGCGAAGGGCATCTTCACCGCCGTCGCGTTCAGCAGGCCGAACTGCGCGGTAATCACCGAGGACGGCTGGATGCGGAACGCCAGGCCCTTGGCATCGCCCGGCGCGCGCAGCTCGCGGTTGGCCGACAGCTGCTTCATGCCGTTGTTCCAGTAGGCCAGGCCGTAGATGCCCGAGCGCGCCATGGAATGCAGCAGCTCGCGGCTCTTGTCGCGCTTCTGGAAACGCTTCACCGCCTCCAGGTCGTCGAACAGGAAGGGCAGGTCGAAGACTTCCAGCTGCTTGGTGTAGCCCTCGAATTTCGACAGCGACGGCGCCAGCATCTGCACCTTGCCGTCCTGCAGCGCCTGCAATTCGTCGGCATCGCCGAACAGCGTGGAATTGGGGAACACCTCGACCTTCACCTGGCCGGCGAGGCGTTCTTCCACCAGCTTCTTGAACAGCAGCGCGCCACGGCCCTTGGGCGTGTCGTCGGCGACGACGTGGGAGAACTTGATGACGATGGGCGCGTCGGCGAAGGCCGGTTGAGCCACGAGGAAAAGGGCGGACAAGGCCAACCCGAGCAACGACTGGTACATCGATATCCTTATGCAATGGCAATAGCCCGGCGCGCGAACGGGCGTCGCGTGTCGAGGATTCGTGAAGACTTGGAAGGGTGGCCGTCGGTCGGCGGAGCGCACTCCGGGATCGGGCCCTACCGGGTCGCATGGACCGCCCGGTTATTATTGGGATGCCGCCGCGCAGACGAAGGCGGGGCGGATAGGTCATAATTTTTCGGTATATCGCTGGCCCGCACAAGCTGTCGCGAGTCAACCACGTCTCAATTTGATGACAAACTCGTTGCAATAATCCTCACATCATTGCCAACGAGACAGTACCTCTATCTCAGCCATTTCCGTCGTTTCGAGAGCCCCATGCCCGTCCTCGCCAGCCCCTTCGCCCAGCTCGACCTGGTCCGCCACCCCGAACAGCGCGAAGACCCGCTGCAAGCCTTCGACGCGGCCGACGAATACCTGCTCAATCATCTGCATGAGCAGGGCGTCAGCGCGGACAGCCGCGTGCTGGTGCTCAACGACAGCTTCGGCGCCCTCGCCGCCAGTCTCGCGCCGCACGTGCGCCTGACCAGCAGCGGCGACTCGCACCTGGGCTTCATCGCCCTGCAACGCAACCTCGAACGCAACGGCCTGAATGACGTGCCGCTGACCTTCGTCCCCGCCAGCGACACCGCGCAAGGTCCCTTCGACTACGTGCTGGTGCGCGTCCCCAAGACCCTGGCGCTGCTGGAGGAACAACTGATCCGGCTGCATGGCCAGCTCGCACCCGGAGCGAAGGTGACCGCCGCCGGCATGATCAAGCACCTGCCCCGCGCCGCTGGCGATCTGCTGGAACAGTACATCGGCCCGATGCAGGCGTCGCTGGCGGTGAAAAAGGCCCGCCTGCTGATCGCCACCGCCGAGGAGCGTCCCGCCCCTGCCTCGCCCTACCCCAGCCGCTACCGCCTGGAGCAGCCCGCGCTGACCCTGCTCAACCACGCCAACGTGTTCTGCCGCGAAGGCCTGGACATCGGCACCCGCGCCTTTCTCCCGCACCTGCCGCAGGTGCACCACGCCGTTCGCGCGGCGGACCTGGGTTGCGGCAACGGCGTGCTGGGCATCGCCTTCGCCCTGCTCAACCCGCAGGCCGAGCTGACGCTGGTGGACGAATCGTACATGGCGGTGCAGTCCGCGCAGGAGAACTGGCGGGCGGCGCTGGGCGTGCGCCCGGTGGATATCCACCCCGACGACGGCCTCGCCGCACAACCGGCCGACTCGCTGGACCTGGTCCTGTGCAACCCACCCTTCCACCAGCAGCAGGTGGTCGGCGACTTCCTCGCCTGGCGCATGTTCCAGCAAGCCCGCGCCGCGCTGGTCACCGGCGGCGAATTGTGGATCGTCGGCAACCGCCACCTGGGCTACCACGCCAAGCTCAAACGCCTGTTCCGCGGCGTCGAGCAGGTGGCGGCCAATCCGAAGTTCGTGGTGTTGAAGGCGACCAAGTAAGGCGAAGGGATTGCTCAACACCTGACCGACCCGCACAATACACACGTAGACGTACACACGACGGAGGCGCGTACCTATGCCGACTTCCACCTTGACTACCCGCGTGTTCATGAACGGCAACAGCCAAGCCGTGCGGATTCCCCAGGAGTTCCGCCTGGATGTTGGCAGCGTGGAGATCACCCGCAAGGACAACGGCGACCTGGTGATCCATCCCATCCCGCAGGACCGTGGCGCCGCGCTGATGGAAGCGCTGCAGGGCTTCGACGAAGACTTCCTCGAGGCCCTGGACGACGAACAGCGCGACCAGCCACCGGCCCAGGACCGGGACGAGCTGTGAAGTACCTGCTCGACACCAATATCCTCATCTACCTGCTGAAGAACCGGCCGGAATCCGTCGCGCAACGGGTTAATGCCCTGCCCGCCGACGCCTCGCTGAACATGTCGTTCTTCACCTATGCCGAGCTGCTAAAAGGTGCCGAACGCAGCTCGCGCAAGGCCGAAGTCCTGCGCCAGCTGGACCGCCTGACGCGTCAGGTGCCGGTAATCTACGACGGCACCGCCCGCCTGTGCGAACACTACGCCGTGCACTTCACCCGGCTGAAGCAGGCCGGCACGCCCATCGGGGCCAATGATCTGTGGATCGCCTGCCACGCTCTCGCGCTCGACGCCACGCTGGTCACGCACAACACCCGCGAGTTCGAGCGTATCGACGGCCTGATGCTGGAAGACTGGGCAAGCTGATCTGCCGAAGCCGATTGCCTTGCGCCCGCGGCGGTAGCAGCATGGATCGCCCCCACCTGGATGCGCGCCATGACCGCACAAGAAGCCGCCCTGCCTGAACTGATCCGCACCGCCGACGGCGTCGACCTTGCCCTGCGCCGCGTCGGCCCGGTGGATGGCGTGCCGGTGGTGCTGACCCACGGCACCTTCTCCAACCACCGCAGTTGCCTCGGACTGGCCAATTACCTGGGCAGCCAGGGCTTCGCCTGCTGGCTGTTCGACTGGCGCGGGCACGGCGACAGCGGGCGCAACGACTTCCTGCATAGTTTCGATGACGTGGCCGAGCAGGACGTGCCGGCGATCCTCGACGCGGTCAGCCAGCGCAGCGGCCACGCGGCGCTGCACTGGGTCGGCCATTCCGGCGGCGGGCTGATCGTCGCGATGTGGGCGGCGCGTCATCCCGAGCTGGCGCAGCGGCGGCTGCGTTCACTGGTGCTGATCGGCTCCCAGGCCACGGCGGCGGGCGCCAGCCTGCGGCATTGGCTAATGCTCCAGGGGTTCCACTGGATGCTGCGCTGGCGGCGCATCGCGCCCAGCCGGGCCAAGAGTGTCGGCCCCGAGGCGGAGAGCGCGCGGCTGATGCGCCAGTGGTGCCAATGGAATTTCCGCCGGCGCTTCGATTCGCTGGAGGGCTTCGACTACCTGCAAGGACTGGCCAGCGTTGAACTGCCCGTGCTCGGGGTGGCGGGCAGGGGGGACACCTTCATCGCGCCGCTCGCGGGTTGCGAGGCGCTGGTGAAGGCGTTTGGCGGGACGCAGGCGAAGCTCGAACTGTTCGGGCTGGCGACGGGGGCGCGGGAGGATTACAGCCACAACCGCTTGCTGCTGTCGCGCAATGCCAGCCTGGAAGTCTGGCCGCGCATCGGGCGGTGGCTGGCGCAACATTGATCATCGTGGGGCGGTTCGCGAGCAAGCTCGCTCCTACAGGTTCGGCACTGGCGCCCTCATTGTAGGAGCGAGCTTGCTCGCGAATCCGGTCAGGAGCGCAAGGCGTCCGGCGTGTCGACATCCCACAACACGCCAGCGTCGTTTACATCCAGGGTGATGCAACGATCCCGATTCGCCTGCACCACGGCGCGCGCGCCTTCGTCGCCGGTGAGCTGTGTCAGCGCCGGCCAGAATTGGCGCCCGAACAACACGGGGTGCCCGCGCTGGCCGTCGAAAATCGGAAACAGAATGCTCGAAGCGCTGGCCGCATCGCTCAGCGCACGCAGGGTCTCAGGGGCGATCCATGGCATGTCGCCGAGCAGGATGGCAACCGCCTGAGCCGGGGAATCGACCAGCGACGCCACGCCGGCCGCCAGGCTGTGGCCCATGCCCAACGCCGCCTGCGGGCTGTGGATGACCCGGCAGCCAGCCGGGAGACCAAAGACTTCCGCTCGCTCGCCATCCCGCAGCACCACCCGCACTTCATCGAATACCGCCAGCGCACGCTCGACGCTGTGGGCCAGCAGGCTGCGGCCGTCGGGCAGGCTCGCGCTGCGTTTGTCGGCGCCGAAGCGCGAAGCCTGGCCGGCGGCCAGGACCAGCGCGACGACCGTCACAGTGCCTCGCGGGCAATCCCGCTGCGGGTGCGCAGGATGTCGGCCAGCACGGCCAGGGCGATTTCCGCCGGGGTCTTGCTGCCCAGGTTGAGGCCGATCGGTGCGTGGATACGCGCCAGCTCGGCCTCGTTCAGGCCGCCGATGCGGTGCAGGCGTTCGCGGCGTTTTTCCGAGGTGGTGCGCGAGCCCATGACGCCGATGTAGAAGGCCTCGGTGCGCACGGCTTCGAGCATCGCCAGGTCGTCGATCTTCGGGTCGTGGGTCAGGGCGACCACGGCGGTGTCCGCGTGGCACCCGCCGTTGGCGATGAAGATCGACGGCAGTTCGCGACGGATCTCGATGCCGTCCAGCACCACGCCGTCCAGCGCTTCGTCGCGCGGGTCGCAAAGGATGACCTCGAAGCCCAGGCCCTTGCCGAACTCGGCACAGAAGTGCGCGACGCTGGAGTAGCCGGCCAGCAACAGGCGCTGCGCTGCGCCGACACGCAGGCGCACGCGGGCTTCGTCACGCTCGACGCGCGGGCCGTGCTCGTGGTCGTCGCTCAGGCGGCGGCTGCCGTCCTGCAGGTTCACTTCGCGCAGCAGGCGGCGTTGGCCGAGCAGCGCCGATTCCAGCTCGCGCAGGTGTGCCTGGACGTCGCAATCGGGGGCGAGATTTTCCACCAGCACGTCGAGGATGCCGCCGCAGGGCAGGCGGATGTTCGTGCGGGTATCGGTGCCGTCGCCGTAGCGCACCACGATCACCGGCTCGTTGAATTCACCCTCGGCGACGCGTTCGAGGAAATCATCCTCGACGCAGCCACCGGACAGCGAGCCCACCCACTGGCCGCTGGCGTTCACCGCCAGCAGCGAGCCCGGCGCGCGGGGCGCCGAGCCGTAGGTGAAGAGCACGCTGCACAACCATACGCGCTGCCCGGCCGTGGACCACTGGAGCGCCTGCCGGACCACTTGCAGATCGAGATGCTGCACGACTCACTCCGCTTTGAGTTGAGCGACCTGTTGTACGCCCATATCGCCCGGCAAGCCACCCCAGGCCTGGCGCAGGTAGTTGATCAGGTCGGCGAGCTGCTGGTCATTGAGCTTGTCGGCGAAGCCCGGCATCGGCTGCATGCGCTCGAAACCGGTGAACTGCTGCTCGCGGATGCCTTCGACGATGACCTTGGCCAGGTTGCGCGAATCGGCCAGGCGCAGGGTGGTGTTGCCCTGCATGGCCACGGCGATGTGCGGCTTGCCCTCGCCGTCGTTGCCGTGACAGCCGGCGCAGACGTTGAGGTACTGCTGGCGGCCGCGCTTGGCGCTGTCGCTGAGCCGGTCCGCGGGCACCACCTCGACCACCTTGGCCGGCGGCGGTTGCTCGCCGAGCAGGTAGGTGGACATGGCGGCCAGGTCCTCGTCGCCCAGGTGCTGGGTGCTCAGGTGCATCACCGGGAACATCTCGTTGAACATGCTGCCCTGCGGACTCATGCCGTGCTTGAGGAAGCCGGTGAGGTCGCTGCGGGTCCAGCCGCGCTCGGCCAGGTCCTGGGCCAGCAGGCTCGGGGCGCTGTAGCCGTTGAGCAGGCCGCCGGTGAGGCGCTTGTCCTGCTGCAGGGCGCCGATCTGGTTGCGCGGGGTGTGGCACTCGCCGCAGTGGCCGAGCACTTCGACCAGGTATTGCCCGCGCTGGTACGCGGCGCTTTTGCCCTCGGCACTCTCCAGCTGCACGCTCTTGCCGTAGAGCATGTTCCAGCCCGACAGGCCCAGGCGCACGTTGAACGGGAAGCTCAGGCGGGTTTCGGGCGCGGCGCGGTGCACCGGCGTCTGGCTCATCAGGTAGGCGTAGAGGGCATCGCTGTCCTCGCGCTTGATGAGGTGGTAGGAGGTGTAGGGCATCGCCGGGTACAGATTGGCGCCGTCCTTGCGCTTGCCTTCGGTGAGGGCAGCGAAGAAGTCGTCGGCGCTGTAGTTGCCGATGCCGAAGTCCCTGTCCGGGGTGATGTTGCTGCCGTAGATGGTGCCGAACGGCGAGTGGATTGGCAGGCCGCCGGCGAACGGCGCGCCGCCCTCGGCGGTGTGGCAGGCCATGCAGTCGGCGGCGCGGGAGACGTACTCGCCGCGCTGAATCAGGCCCTGGTCGGCCGCCTGGGCGCTCACCGCCAGGCCGAGGCCGACAGCCAGCGCGAGGCCGGAAAGAATGCGCTGCATGCTTAGCCCTCCTTGACCAGGCCGAGATCGGTCAGCACTTCGCGGGTGGCGTCGTAGTAACGCACGTACCCGGTGCAGCGACAGATGTGGTGGCCAAGGCTGGCCTCGATGGTGGCCTCCAGTTCGCTCTTCTTCAGCGGCTGGCGCTGGGCCTTCTCCACCAGCACGGTGGCGGCGTTGACGAAGCCCGGTGCGCAGTAGCTGCACTGGAAGGCGAAGCGGTCGACGAACTTCTGCTGGATCGGGTTCAGTTCCTTCACCGAGCCGTCTTCCTCGCGCTTGGCGTGGCCCTCGATGGTGCGCACCTTCTTGCCCTCGAAGTAGTGCGCGCCGGTGATGCAGGTGCGCACTTCCTCGCTGGTGCCGTCGGGGTTGTCGACGATCACCACGCAGGCGTGGCAGATGCCCTGGCCGCAGCCCAGGCGCGAGCCGGTGAGGTTCTGGTATTCGTGCAGGTAGTCGATCATCGGCAGGTCCTCGGGAACCTCGACCGGACCGACGGTTTGACCATTCAAGGTCAGGTTGAGCGGACGGTTAGCCATGGAGGGCCTCCTTGATGCGAGCGGGGGTGATGGGCAGGTCGCGGACGCGCTTGCCGATGGCGTGGGCCACGGCGTTGCCGATGGCGCCGACCACCGGGATCATCACCACCTCGGCGATGCCCTTGGACGGGTCGCTGGGCGAGAGCGGCGGGAGGATTTCCGAGCTCTGCTGCCAGACGGCCACGTCCTTCGCCTTCGGGAGGCGGTAGCGGTTGAAGTTCCAGTCGCCCTCGCCCGGGCCGCCCTCGTACAGCGGCATGTCTTCGAGCAGCGCATGGCCGATGCCCATGGCGGTGCCGCCCTCGATCTGGCCTTTCACCAGTTCCGGCACCAGCACGCGGCCGCATTCGATCCAGCTGTGGTGGTTGAGCACGCTGACTTCGCCGCTGCCCTTGTTCACCTTCAGCTCGACGATGGTCGCCACCGGGCTGTAGTAGGTCACCGCGGCGTTGTTCAGTTGCACCGGCGGGTAGGCCACGTTCTGGCGGTCCAGCAGGTGGAAGCCGGCGCTGTTCATCTGCGCCTTCTTCACGCCCGGTGCGCCGTCGCCGTACTTCACGGCCAGGGCGTCGAGCGGCAGGCGGTCACGCACGCCGTCAATGACGAAATCGCACTCGGCCCAGCTCCAGCGGTTGAAGCCGTGGACGGTGGCGCCGGTGACCAGGCCCTTCTCGTGGGCGACCTGCGCCAGCTCGGCGAACGACAGCGGCTGAAGGCCGTTGGCGGTGAGCTTGCCGTCGACCCAGTGGGCGTCTTCCCGACGCACCACCAGCGGGTTGGCGGCGCCGTTGAACGGGCCGCGACGCCAGATTTCCAGAGCCGCCGGCCACAGGCCGTGGTTGAACAGCACGCGCGCCGCTTCACGGGTGGCGTGGCTGAAGTAGTAGGCCGAGTTGGTCGCCGACGACGCCGAGGCGTACTTGCCGACCCAGCGCGGGTTGCGCAGCTTCTCGTCCTGGGTGGGCTGGCTCATGGTGTAGGGGTCTTCGCCGCTGAGCAGCTGAAGCTCCGGCCACTCGGTCTCGGCGGTCTTCATCTCGTCCGCCGGTTTGCCGAGGAAGTCGGCCACCACCAGCGCCTGGGAGGTGGACATGCCGGTGCCGATCTCGATGCCGATGTGGCGCATGTGCACCTTGCCCTGGGCATCGAACTCGATGCTCGCCATGGGCGCCTCGGAGCCGGTGCCGAAGTCCTTCTGGCAGATGGCGAAGCCGACGCCGTACCAGTGGTCCGGGTCCTTGGCGTCCATCTCTTTCTTGCGCGCGTCGCGGGTCTTCCACCAGTCGTGGGCGGCGGCCTTGTCGAGGATCTCGTGCAGGCGCAGGGCGCCGGCGGGGATCGCGCCCTGGGTGTTCTTCATGCCGGATTTGAGCGCGTTGACGCGGCGCAGCTCGATGGCGTCGACGCCCAGGCGGCCGGCGATCTCGTCCACCATCATCTCGGTGGCGGCCATGCTCTGCAGGGTGCCGTAGCCGCGCATGGAACCGGCCTCGACGGCGCGGGAATGGTAGGCGGTCACCTGCAGGTCATTCTGCGGCATGTAGTAGATCGACTGCGCGGCGGTGGCGCCCACGGCGGCCACGGACGGGCTGTAGTTGATGCGACCGCCGCCGTCCACGCTCATCTCGGTGCGGAAGATCTTGAAGGTCAGGTCCTTCTTGTCCACCGCCAGCTGGTAGCGGATGTCGAAGGGGTGGCGCTTGATGCCGCTCTGGAACTGCTCGTAGCGGTCGTTGGCCAGGCGCACCGGCACACCGTTGCCATACAGCGCCGCCAGGGCCGCGTAGTAGACGAAGATGTTGTGGTCCTTGGAGCCGTAGCCCACGGTGTAGCCGGGGTGCATGTTCAGCTTGGCCAGGCCGAAGCGCGACGGCGCGATCATGTGCGCGGTCTCGTAGGCGGCCTCGAACGGGCACTGGGTGGCAACCACGAAGTGCAGGGTCTTGCTCGCCGGGTCGTACCAGCCGTTGCCGTTGTCCGGTTCCAGCGCCGCCGGCTCGATGGACGGGGTCTTGTAGCGCTCGTCGAAGACCAGCCAGTTCTCCGGCGGGTTGTCGATCTGCTCCTTGATCTTCTGCGCGTAGAACAGGCCCTGCTCGGTGAGGTCGCCGTGCTGGTTGGGCTGCTGGTTCCACACCGGTTTGCGCTCGCGGATCATCGGGAAGAGGATCGAGTCCTTGAGGCTGGAGAACTCGTCCGGGTCGGCCGACGTCGCGCCGCCGACGCGCACGTAGCGGAAGCTGCCGTAGGGGTCGCCCTGGTAAAGCGGCGCCTGCGCCCCGTAGCGGATCGCCTTGTCGTTGAACTTCATCTTCAGCTTGGCCTGGCGGAAGCGTTCGAAGTCGTTCCAGATCAGGATCGCCACCGGGTGGCCGATGAACATCGGCACCTTGCCGCGCGGCAGCAGCGGGTCCGGCGCGTGGGCTTCGGGGAAGACGATGCCGTCCTTGTCCAGGTCCTCGGCGGTGACGATGCGGTCGGGCTGCAGGTCCGCGCCCAGCCAGGCGAGGTCGATGCCGTCGAAGATGCGGTCTGCCTTGATGGTCTTGAGCAGCATGGCGTGGCCCTGCTGCTGCGGCCAGCCGGGCATGTCCTTGGCGCGGATGTCACGGGCGAACACCTTGTTGCCGCAGACCTTGGACAGCGCGTCGTTACGGAAGCGCGCCTTGCCGTCGTGGCCCATCCACTGCTGGGGGGAGACGGTGACGGAGTTTTCCATCAGGGCAGCGAAGGCCCGGCTGCCGAGCGGCGCCATGGTCACGCTGACACCAGCGATCAGCCCGCCTTGCAGGAAGGCGCGCCGGGAAATATCACGGTTGGACATGGTTCATCCTCTGAGCGGTGAAGGTCCGCCCATGTCGTTTTTTCTGTGCGGGAGAGAGTTCGGAGGACGCGGAATCGCGGGCGTCTCGGGGATGGCGCCGAAGGAAAGATCCTGCAGAAAAACCTGACTCTTCTGTCAACTTTAACGCACCTCAATAGTGCGAAGCAAAGTCAATCGGGCAGCTTGTCGCGGTGACGAAAATTTTAGTCGAGGGCTTTCGACTAATCGCCAATAGCGCAACGCAGCCACCACAAGCGGAAAAGTGTTACGCCGTGCTACGCTGCGCAGCCTTGCTTAGCCCGCTAACGAATCCTCTGCCAAAGCCGCCACCATGACCGCCGAAGCCACTTCCCTGCTGCGTCACCGCCCTTTCCTCGCCTTCTGGCTGGCCCGCGTCTGCACCGCCAGCGCCTTCCAGATGATCACCGTGGCCATCGGCTGGCACATCTACGAGCTGACCCACAACGTCCTCGACCTGGGCCTGGTGGGGCTGGTGGAATTCACCCCGCGCGTGCTGTTCATGCTGCACACCGGCCACGTCGCCGACCGCTATGACCGGCGCCGCATCGCCTCGCTCTGCCAGATCGGCCAGGGCCTGATCGCCGTGGCGCTGGTGGTGGGCGCCAGCACCGACAACGTGACCCGCGAGATGATCTTCGCGATGGCCTTCCTGCTCGGTACCGCGCGCGCCTTCGAGATGCCCACCACCCAGGCGCTGCTGCCCAACATCGTGCCCACCGCGCTGTTCCCCCGCGCGGTGGCGGCGTCCGCCTCGGCGATGCAGGCCGCGACCATTGCGGCACCGGCCTTTGGCGGTTTCCTGTATGCCTTCGGCGCGTTCTGGGTCTACACGCCCACCGCCGTGCTGTACTTCATCGCCTGCGCGCTGGTGCTCACCCTGCCCTCGCGCCAGGTCCCGGCCAGCCAGGGCAAGGCCACGCTGGAATCGCTGCTGGCCGGCATCCGCTTCATCCGCAGCCGCCCGGATATCTTCGGCGCCATTTCCCTGGACCTGTTCGCCGTGCTGCTGGGCGGCGCCACCGCGCTGCTGCCGGTGTTCGCCAAGGACATCCTGCTCACCGGCCCCTGGGGCCTGGGCCTGTTGCGTTCAGCCCCTGCGGTCGGCGCGCTGCTGATGTCGTTCTGGCTGGCGCGCTTCCCCATCGAGCGCAACGTCGGGCGCATCATGTTCCTCGCCGTGGGCATCTTCGGCGTCACCACCATCGCCTTCGGCCTGTCGACCTCGTTCTGGTTCTCGTTGGCAGTGCTGGTGGTGCTGGGCGCGGCGGACATGATCAGCATGGTCATCCGCGGCGCCTTTGTGCAGCTGGAAACCCCGGACGAAATGCGCGGCCGGGTCAGCGCGGTGAACGGGCTGTTCATCGGTGCTTCGAACCAGCTGGGCGAGTTCGAATCCGGCCTCACCGCACACTGGCTCGGCACCGTCCCGGCGGTGGTGCTCGGCGGGGTGGGCACGCTGGTGGTCACCGGCGTGTGGATGAAGTTGTTCCCGAGCCTGGCCAAGCGCGACACGTTGCACTGATCGCTCCCGAGCGCCGCCCCTGTAGGAGCGAGCTCGCTCGCGAACATTGGCGCGAGGCATTGCCCTCACCCTAGCCCTCTCCCAAAGGGAGAGGGGACCGATCGGCGCAGGATGGAACGACAGCATCAGCCGGCACGGACGCCCCCCTCTCCCTTCAGGGAGAGGGTTGGGGAGAGGGAAATACAGCACTGATCGCCCCGGCGCGCCACCTATGTAGGAGCGAGCTTGCTCGCGAACATTGGCGCGAGGCATTGCCCTCACCCTAGCCCTCTCCCAGGGGAGAGGGGACCGATCGGCGCAGGATGGAACGACGGCATCAGCCGGCACGGACGCCCCTCTCCCTTCAGGGAGAGGGTTGGGGAGAGGGAAATACAGCGATGTCCCGATGTTAGGGCGACTGCCCCCTCCCTAGCCCTCCCCCTGAAGGGAGAGGGGACCGTTCGGTGCAGGGCTGCAAGACGGCGTTAGCCGGCAATTCCTGTTCGCGAGCAAGCTCGCTCCTACAAAAAACAATCCCGAATCCGGACAAAAAAATCCCCCGCCGGAAGCACCGGCGAGGGATGTGGGAACGGACGCCGGGGGACGGCGCCCGGATGGGATCGATGACGCGGACTAGTGCGGCGTACCCAGCCCCGCCGCGCTCATGAACAGGCGCATCAGCCACGCCGCCACGCCCAGGGCGGAAACGCTCAACACCCAGATCAGCACCAGCCAGCCCAGTCGCTTGCGCAGCGGCGCCTTCTGCTCGTGTTCAGGGGACATCGCGCGCACCTCTAGTGGTAGCCATCGCCGTGCTTCACCTTGCCGCGGAACACGTAGTAGCTCCACGCGGTGTAGCCCAGGATGAAGGGGATGATGAACAGCGCGCCCACCAGCATGAAGCCCTGGCTCTGCGGCGGCGCGGCGGCGGCCCAGATCGACAGCGACGGCGGCACGATGTTCGGCCACAGGCTGATGCCCAGGCCGCTGTAGCCCAGGAAGATCAGCACCAGGGTCAGCACGAACGGCTTGACGTGGTCATTGCGCGCCACCGAGCGCAGCAGGCTGTAGAAGGTCAGCAGCACCAGCAGCGGCACCGGCAGGAACCAGAACAGGTTCGGCAGGCTGAACCAGCGCTGGGCGATTTCGCCGTGGGCCAGCGGGGTCCACAGGCTGACGATGCCGATCACCGCCAGCAGCACCAGCGCCAGCGGGCGCGCCAGGTCGTGCATGCGCTCCTGCAGCTGGCCTTCGGTCTTCATGATCAGCCAGGTGCAGCCCAGCAGCGTATAGGCAACCACCAGACCGAGGCCGCAGAACAGCGGGAACGGCGCCAGCCAGTCCAGCGCGCCGCCGGCGAAGGCGCGATTCTCCACCGGGATGCCCTCGATGAAGGCGCCCAGGGCCACGCCCTGGAAGAAGGTCGCCACCAAGGAGCCGGCGATGAACGACTTGTCCCACAGGTGCCGCTTGTTGGCCCGCGCCTTGAAGCGGAACTCGAAGGCCACGCCGCGGAAGATCAGCCCCACCAGCATCAGGATCAGCGGCAGGTAAAGCGCCGAGAGCACGGCCGAATAGGCCACCGGGAAGGCGCCGAACAGCGCCGCCCCGCCCAGCACCAGCCAGGTCTCGTTGCCGTCCCAGACCGGCGCCACGGTGTTCATCATCACGTCGCGGTCACCTTCGTCCTTGAAGAACGGGTAGAGCATGCCGATGCCCAGATCGAACCCGTCCATGACCACGTACATCATGATCCCGAAGATGATGATGATCGCCCAGATCAGCGGAAGATCGATGCCCATGACTCAGTTCCTCCCTTCCAGGCTGTCGCTGTCGCCGTCTTCCAGGCCCTCGTCGGCCGCCGACAGCGGCCGTGCCGGTGTGCGTTTCTGCCCGGCGCCGCCGTGGCTGGTTTCGCGGCCTTCATGGGTGACCGGGCCCTTGCGGACCAGGCGCATCATGTAGCCGATTCCCACGCCGAACAGGGTGAAATAGACCAGCACGAACATCACCAGGGTCAGGCTCATCTGCGTGACGCTGTGATTGGACACCGCATCCGCGGTGCGCATCAGCCCGTAGACCACCCAGGGCTGGCGGCCGATCTCGGTGGTGAACCAGCCGGCCAGGATCGCGATCAGCCCGGACGGCCCCATCCACAGCACCAGGTGCAGGAAGGCGCGGTTCTCGAACAGCCGCTTGCGCCAGCGCAGCCAGACGCTCCACAGGCCCACCAGGATCATCAGCAGCCCCAGGCCGACCATGATGCGGAACGACCAGAAGATGATGGTGGAGTTGGGCCGGTCGGCCTTCGGGAAGTCCTTCAGCGCCGGGATCGGCTCGGTCAGGCTGTGGTTCAGGATCAGGCTGCCGAGCACGGGAATCTCGATCTTGAAGCGGGTTTCCTCGCGCTCCATGTCCGGCCAGCCGACCAGGATCAGCGGCGTCGGGCCGCCTTCGCTGTTGTCCCAATGGCCTTCGATGGCGGCGATCTTCGCCGGCTGGTGCTTGAGGGTGTTCAGGCCGTGGGCGTCGCCCACCATCGCCTGGATCGGCGCCACGATCAGCGCCATCCACATCGCCATGGAGAGCATCTTGCGGATCGCCGGGTTGTCGCGGCCGCGCAGCAGGTGCCAGGCCGCCGAGGCGCCGACGAAGAAGGCGGTGGCGACGAACGAGGCGATCGCCATGTGCAGCAGGCGATAGGGGAAGGACGGGTTGAAGATGATCGCCAGCCAGTCCACCGGCACCACGATGCCGTTGACGATCTCGTGGCCCTGCGGGGTCTGCATCCAGCTGTTGGAGGCGAGGATCCAGAAGGTGGAGATCAGCGTGCCGATGGCCACCATCACCGTGGCGAAGAAGTGCAGGCCCGGGCCGACGCGGTGCCAGCCGAACAGCATGACGCCGAGGAAGCCGGCCTCGAGGAAGAACGCCGTGAGCACTTCGTAGGTCAGCAATGGGCCGGTGACGCTCCCGGCAAACGCCGAGAAGGCGCTCCAGTTGGTGCCGAACTGGTAGGCCATGACGAGGCCGGAGACCACGCCCATGCCGAAGTTGACGGCGAAGATCTTCGACCAGAAGTGATAGAGGTCGCGGTAGACCTCCTCGTGCGTCTTCAGCCACAGGCCTTCGAGCACCGCCAGGTAGCTGGCGAGACCGATGGTGATGGCGGGGAAGATGATGTGGAAGGACACGGTAAAGGCGAACTGGATACGGGCCAGGTCGAGCGCCTCTAATCCGAACATGACAATTCCTCTTCAGGCTGACGCCCGCCACAGGGTTGGCCGGGCACCTTGCCTTGCGCATGCGCAGGGCGTTCTTGCGTGACGTGTTTTCGAGCCTGCCGGTCTGCTGCCGGTTCGACTTCATTTCGCTACAGACAGAATGGCCTGCGTTGCGCATTGACGCCGCTCAATGAAGCAAAGAGATATTACGCCTGCACCCCGCGCAAACCGCCGTGGTGGGTTGCCGCGCGACGGGGTGTCGCGCGACAGGTTGTCTCAGGCAGGGCCACCACCCTCCCTATGAACAAAATCGAATATGAAAATGAAAAATTAATATTTTATTGGAATAACAAATCCCGCTAACTTTCGTTGCAACCGCTGCCGAGTGAGCCGCGGAAACAGAATCCACCGCCCGTACGAAGGCCCCATCCCGGCCGGCCCGGACGCCAGCGGTCACCTGCCCCACAAGGACATCGCAATGAAAAAGCTGCTGCTTCTGACCGCCCTCGCCGCTGCCTTCACCACCTCGGCCTTCGCCACTGAAAAGCTGGTGGTCGCCGCCACCCCGATTCCCCACGCCGAGATCCTCGAGCTGATCAAGCCGACCCTGGCCAAGGAAGGCGTGGACCTGGAGATCAAGGTCTTCACCGACTACGTGCAGCCCAACGTGCAGGTTGCCGAGAAGCGCCTGGACGCCAACTACTTCCAGACCAAGCCGTACCTGGACAACTTCAACAAGGGCAAGGGCACCAACCTGGTCACCGTGACCGGCGTGCACGTCGAGCCCTTCGGCGGCTACTCGAAGAAGTACAAGTCCATCGACGAACTGCCTGACGGCGCCACCGTCGCCCTGCCCAACGAGGGCAGCAACAGCGGCCGTGCCCTGCTCCTGCTGCAGAAGGCCGGCGTGATCAAGCTGAAGGACCCGAGCAACGCCCTGGCCACCCCCAAAGACATTGCCGAGAACCCCAAGCACCTGAAGTTCAAGGAACTGGAATCGGCCCTGCTGCCGCGCGTGCTGGACCAGGTCGACCTGGACCTGATCAATACCAACTACGCGCTGGAAGCCAAGCTCAACCCGCTGAAGGACGCGCTGATCCTCGAAGACCGCAACTCGCCCTACGTGAACTACCTGGTGGCGCGCCCGGACAACAAGGACAGCGACGCGCTGAAGAAACTCTCCGCCGCCCTGACCAGCCCGGAAGTCAAAGCCTTCATCGAGAAGAAGTACAACGGCGCCGTGGTGCCGGCCTTCTGATCCGCCGCCCGGCTGAGCGCCGGGCGCAACGACTCCCACGCTGGGCGCACCTCGAGTGCACCCGCTTCAACGCCGGTGGGCAGGTTCCACCGGCGTTTTTCTTTACGAAGGTATTGCCATGAGCGACCACGCCAAAGGCCCCTCCACCCAGGCCGTACATGCCGGCCACGACGCCGACCGGCGCATGGTGACCCGCGCCAAGAGCCAGCCGATCTACCAGAGCTCGGTGTTCGTCTACGACTCCCTGGAGCAGGTGGACGACTTCCTCACCGGCAACCCCGACAACTACATGTACACGCGCATCGGCAACCCCAACCACAGCGCCGTGGAAGAACTGCTGCGCGAGCTGGAGGGCGGCGAAGACGCGCTGTTCTCCGCCTCCGGCATGGCGGCGATTTCCGCCGCGCTGCTGGGCGTGCTGGGCGCCGGCGACCACCTGATCGCCAGCCGCGAGCTGTACGGCACCACCCAGAGCCTGATCGAGAAGGAACTGGCGCGCTTCGGCATCACCTCCAGCCTGCTCGACCTCAACGACCTGGCCGCGGTGGAAGCGGCGATCACCCCGACCACCCGGCTGATCTACACCGAGACCGCGTCGAACCCGCTGGTGCGCGTGAGCAACATCCCGGCGCTGGCCGAGCTTGCCCACCGCCACGGCCTCAAGCTGCTGGTGGACAACACCTTCCTCTCGCCGGTGCTCTACCAGCCGCTGCGCGATGGCGCCGACCTGGTGATCCACAGCACCACCAAGTACCTCAACGGCCACAGCGACGCCATGGGCGGCGCGCTGGTGGGCGACGCGCAGTGGATCGCTGCCGCGCGGCGCTTCCAGATCAACGCCGGCGGCAGCGCCAGCCCCTTCGAGAGCTGGCTCAACTTCCGCGGCGCCAAGACCCTGGCCCTGCGCATGAAAGCCCATTCGCAGAATGCCCAGGCACTGGCCGAAGCCCTCGAAGCACACCCGCAGGTGGCGCGCGTGTTCTACCCCGGCCTGCCCTCGCACCCGGACCACGAGCTGGCGAAACGCCTGTTCCGCAAGGGCCACTCAGGCATGTTGAGCTTCACCCTGAAGGGCGGCCTGGACCAGGTCGATACCTTGATCGGCGAGCTGCAACTGGCCGCCTTCGCGCCCTCGCTGGCCGGCGTCGCCAGCAGCATCACCCACCCCGGCAAGACCTCGCACCGCGCGCTGTCCGCCGAGGCACTCACCGCGCTGGACATCCACGACGGCACCATCCGCGTGTCGGTGGGCATCGAGGACAGCGAGGACATCGTCCGCGACTTCCTGCAGGCGCTGGACGCGCTGTAGAGCAGAAGGAGATTCACCATGAACGCACCCCACACGCCGCAACCGCTGCTGACCTTCCCCGACGCCGACAAGAGCCCGCTGAGCATCCGCGCCAAGGCGCTGGTGTTCTTCGACCCGCGCTCCCATGAAGTGCGCGACGAGGTGGAGCGCCTGGCGCCGTTGCCGCAACCGGTGCTGATCCACGGCGAGACCGGAACCGGCAAGGAGCTGCTGGCCCGCCACATCCATCGCGCCAGCGAGCGCCCCGGCCTGTTCGTCGCGGTGAGCTGCAGCGCGCTCAGCCGCAACTACGCCGAGGCCGAGCTGTTCGGTTACGCACCGGGCGCGCACAACGGCCCGGTCGGCAGCCGCGCCGGCTGGTTCGGCTCGGCCAACGGCGGCACCCTGTACCTTGACGAGATCGCCGACCTGCCGCTGACGCTGCAACAGAAGCTGCTGCGTGTGCTGCAGGAACGCGAAGTGCTGCGCGTCGGCGCACGCGAGCCGGTGCCAGTGGACGTGCGCCTGGTCGCCGCCACCAGCATCGACCTGAGCCAGGCGGTGAAGGCGGGGAAATTCCTCGAAGGGCTGCAGCAGTACCTGCACGACGGCAACCTCACGCTGCCGCCGCTGCGCGAACGCATCGGCGATATCCAGCCGCTGGCCGAATACTTCCTCGGCGTGCATGCGCAACGCCTGGAACTGCCGGTACCGCAGATCGCCAGCGACACCCAGCGCGCGCTGGAAGGCTATGCGTGGCCGGGCAACATCCGCGAGCTGGAGAACGTCATCCACTTCGCCCTGCTGGTCAGCCCGGGCGACGAGATTCGACCGGAGCACCTGAACTTTTCCGGCGGCGCGGCCGGAACCGGAGGCGTCGCCCAGGTGAGCGAGGAGGCGCTGGAGCGCCTGGTGCGCCAGCCCGGCGTCGAAGCACAGCTGCGGGCACTGCTGCAGCGCCTGGAGCACGAGCGCGGCTGACGCCGCGCTGTAGTCGCCAGCGCGACCCGAAGGGCCGCGCACGGGCGACGGGGCAGGCTTACTTGGTGGCGGTGTTGGAGTGAGCGACCACCGGCGTGCACGACGGGTTGGTCAGCTTGGCCGGATCGGTCAGCAGGCCCGGCATCATGCGCGAGGTGCAGTTGAACACGCGGCCTTTGGTGGTGGTGGCGACGTAGGAGAGTTCCTGGCCGCCCAGGGCGTCCGGCTGACCAGCCTTGACGTCGCTGACGACCAGCTCGTCCGAGGACGCCAGACCGATCATCTGGGCAGTGGCGGCCTGCAGCGGAACGATGGCCTGGTTGGTGGTCATGGTCTGGCAGCCAGCCAGCGAAGCGAAGAATGCAGCGGCAAGGGCGATGCGTTTGAAATCCATCTCGTGATGCTCCCTGTTGGTGGTTTTTTGTCCTACGGGTGGGAGACTAACGGAACCGGCAAGTCAATCGCCATACTCGTTTCACAACTTTTTCACAAAATATTGCACGCGTGTTCAGGTTTTACAGCGCTGCCCCGCTCTATTTCGGGAATTGTGCTAAGCGAAGCGCTGTATCACCGCGCTGACAGCCGGTAAATCACGCGAAGGCCAGTAGCGGCGCTGAACCGTTTCACCTTTCGCGACGAACGGTCGCAGTGAAAGGCTTCGTCGACCTCAAGGAGCGCGAGAGGGAATCCTGAGCCATCAGTCAAAAACAGGATTATTATCCGATAATTCCTTCTAAAGCAGTCTCATCGACCATCTCAATACCTCCCATCAAGACCATTTACTTCTTTTCGTCACAATCTTCAGGGAAAATGGCTATCAGGCGGTCGGGACCCAATTTCCCCGGCGCCATTGGAGACTATCGTGACCAGCTTTGCCGCTCTTGCTAACTTCTTCGCCGCCACCGCTTTCCTGACCGCGCCCGTGAAGGCCGACCCGGAACGCCGTGAGATCCGTGAGGCGAAAAAGAACCGTCGCAAGTAAAGCAGTACCCGCTCCGCTCGGCCCTCGCACAGGGCCGGCGGCGGGACCATCGGTCCCGCCGATTGGCCTTTTCGGGCTCAATCGTGTTTTCATTGAATGCTTGTTCAAGGAAAATTTCGAGGGACCCCGCCCGTTTTGTCCGTTGCACAATCCTCCCCGTCCGTAACACCCTCCCCCGCCATGCGCATGAACCCGCCGGTCTTCTACGGTGCGGCCGCGCTGATCCTGCTCTTCGCCCTGATCGTCATCGCCCAGCCGCAACAGGCCGGTGAATGGCTGCTCGCCGCGCAGTCCTGGGCCGCCGATACCGTTGGCTGGTACTACCTGCTGGCGATGACGCTGTACCTGATCTTCGTGGTGGTCACCGCGCTTTCCGGCTATGGAAAGATCAAGCTCGGTGCCGACCACGACGAGCCGGAATTCAGCTACCTGTCCTGGGCCGGCATGCTGTTCGCCGCCGGCATCAGCATCACCCTGTTCTTCTTCTGCGTCTCCGAGCCACTGACCCACTTCGCCCAGCCGCCGCAAGGCGAGGCCGGCACCCAGGAAGCGGCGCGCCAGGCCATGCAGTTGCTGTTCCTGCACTGGGGCCTGCATGGCTGGGGCGTGTTCGCCCTGGTGGCGATGGCGCTGGCCTACTTCGCCTACCGCCACAACCTGCCGCTGGCGCTGCGCTCGGCGCTCTACCCGCTGATCGGCAAGCGCATCAACGGCCCCATCGGCTACACCGTGGACTGCTTCGGCATCATCGCCACGGTGTTCGGCCTGGGCGCGGACATGGGTTTTGGCGTGCTGCAACTCAACGCCGGGCTGGACTTCCTGTTCGGCATCGCCCACAGCCACCCGGTGCAGATGACGCTCATTGCGCTGATGATGGGCGCCGCCATCCTGGTGGCCGTGTCCGGCGTGGACAAGGGCATCCGCCTGCTGTCGGACATCAACATGCTGCTGGCCTGCGCGCTGCTGCTCTTCGTGCTGTTCGCCGGCCCCACCCAGCACCTGCTCAACACCCTGGTGCAGAACATCGGCGACTACCTGGGCAGCCTGCCGACCAAGAGCTTCGACCTCTACGCCTACGGCCACGGCGGCAGCGAATGGCTCGGCGGCTGGACGGTGTTCTACTGGGCCTGGTGGATTGCCTGGGCGCCCTTCGTCGGCCTGTTCATCGCACGCATCTCCCGCGGCCGGACGATTCGCGAATTCGTCTTCGGCGTGCTGTTCATCCCGCTGGGCTTCACCCTGGCGTGGATGTCGATCTTCGGCAACAGCGCCCTGGACCAGGTGCTCAACCACGGCTTCAGCGAACTGGGCCGGGTGGCCATCAGCGAACCGTCCATGGCGCTGTACCAGATGCTGCAGAACTACCCGGCCAGCCGCGTGGTGATCGCGGTGACGGTGCTGGTCAGCTTCGTGTTCTTCGTCACCTCGGCGGACTCGGGCACCGTGGTGCTGTCCACCCTCTCCGCCCACGGCGGCAGCGCCGACGACGACGGCCCGAAATGGCTGCGGGTGTTCTGGGGCGTGGCCACCGCACTGGTCACCGGCGGCCTGCTGTTCGCCGGCAGCATCGATGCGCTCAAGTCCGCGGTGGTGCTGACCTCGCTGCCCTTTTCGCTGATCCTGCTGCTGATGATGTGGGGCCTGCACAAGGCGTTCTACCTGGAATCCCAGCGCCAGCGGGCGCGCACCCATTCCCTGGCGCCGCCGCCGTCGGCCAAGCCGGGCGGCTGGAAGCGGCGCATTTCCCAGGCGGTGCACTTCCCCACCCGTGACGAGGTGTACCGCTTCATGGTCGACGTGGTCAGCCCGGCGATCGCCGAGGTGTCCGAGGTGTTCCGCGAAAAGGGCCTGCAGGTGGATTCGGACCTGGACCTGAGCAACCTGGAAATCGGCCTGGAGATCGGCCACGGCGCGCAGCATCCGTTCCTCTACCAGGTCTCGATGCGCGGCTACTTCACGCCATCCTTCGCCCGCGCCGGCATGGGCGGCCTGCACCTGAAGAACCGCCGCTACTTCCGCGCCGAGGTGCACCTCTCCGAAGGCAGCCAGGACTACGACCTGATGGGCTACAGCAAGGAGCAGATCATCAACGACATGCTCGACCAGTACGAGCGGCACCTGCAGTTCCTGCATCTGGTGCGCTGAGGGCGACATGCTCTGGTAGAAGCGGACCTTGTCCGCGAAATCGGCGTGGCCCTGCTGGACTTCGCGGACAGGGTTCGCTCCTACGCTGGGCACGGCGCCTCCCTGTAGGAGCGAGCTGGCTCGCGAACGGCCTCACCAGCTGCTCCGATGCCTAGCGGTTCGCGAGCAAGCTCGCTCCTACGAAAAGCCGGAATGAAAAAGGCGCCCGCAGGCGCCTTTTTCACAGTATCGCGGAGGATCAGCCGCGGGTGCCGCTCAGGACCTTGCGGTAGAACAGCACGCAGATCGCCACGAACACCACCAGGCCGAGCCATTGCGCGGTGTCCTCGAAGCCGCCGCCGACCAGCGCCAGCGGTGCGTCCTTGCCGGTGGTGCCGATCACCGCTGCCAGCAGGATGCCCATCAGGCTTTCACCGACGATCAGCCCCGAAGCCAGCAGCACGCCACGGCGCTTGGGCTCGTCGGCGTATTTCTCCACGTCCTTGCCGGCGGCCTGTGCGCGCTTGGCCAGGGCGGTTTCCAGCAGCCAGGCGATCACCGCGCCGACCACCAGGGTCATGCCGATGGTCGGTGGCAGGTAGATGCCCAGGCCGACGGCGAGCACCGGCAGGCTGGCCTTGCCGGTGCGGCGCAGCAGCACGTCCACCAGGATCAGCGCGATACCCAGCGCGACGCCGATGAGGATCATGTTCCAGTTCAGCGCGTTGTGGAAAATCCCGCTGGCAATGGCCGTCATCAGCGTCGCCTGCGGCGCGGCCAGCGCGGCGTTCGGGTCCATGCCCTCACGCGGCAGTGCGCCGGTGAAGCCGTAGGCGTTGAACAGCAGTTCCAGCACCGGCGGTATGACCAGGGCGCCCACCAGGCAACCGACGATCAGCGCCACCTGTTGGCGCCACGGGGTCGCGCCGACCAGGTAACCGGTCTTCAGGTCCTGCAGGTTGTCGTTGGAAATCGCCGCGATGGCGATCACCACCGAGGTGGTGAACAGCGCCAGGGCGATGGCCAGCTTGCCGCCCTGCTGGTCGAGGAAGCCGGCCTCCAGCGAGCCGACGCCGAGGATCAGCAGCGACACGAGGATCACCGCGATGATGCCGATGCCGGAGATCGGGCTGCTCGACGAGCCCACCAGGCCGGCCATATAGCCGCACGCGGCGGCGATCAGGAAGCCGAAGAAGAAGGCGAAGATCACGCAGACCGCCACCAGGCCCCAGAAGCCGAAACCGTGCAGGTCCGGCGCGGCCTCGCCCAGGAAGTGCGAGAACACCACGAACAGCGCCAGCAGCAGGACGCCGGCAATGGCGACGATCCACTTTGCGGACAGGTCCCGCTCGGTGCGCAGGTCGCTGCTTTCGCCACGACCGCTGACCGCGCTGAGCGAGGCCCAGACGCCCTGCACCATGGGCTTGAACAGGGTGGCCAGGGTCCACAGCGCGGCAATGCCGATGGTGCCGGCGCCGAGGAAGCGCACCTGGCTGCTCCACAGTTTGTTGGCCAGCTCCGGCAGGCTCTGCCCGGCGGCCAGCACGCTGTTCACCGACAGCAGCGGCACGGCCACGCCCCAGGCGATGACCACGCCGACCAGGATGGCGATGCCGGCGGTGATGCCCATCAGGTAACCGGCGCCAACCAGCGCCAGGGAGAAACCGGTGGACAGGCGGAACGCCGCCTGCCCTGCTGTGAGCCAGAAGCTGAAGCCTTCGGCGAGCACCTTGAAACCGCTGCTGAGCAGGCTGAACGCGGCGGCCACCACGCCACCGGCGAGGATGTCGCGCAGGCCCGGGCCGCCGGTTTTCGCCGGCTTGCCGGCCTTTTCCTCCTCTTCATCCTGGCTGCCGACGCGCAGGATCTCCGCCGCCGCCACGCCTTCGGGGTACGGCAGGTTGCTTTGCACCACCATCACCCGGCGCAGCGGAATGGTGTAGAGCACGCCGAGGATGCCGCCGATGGAGCAGATCGCGGCGGTCTGCCAGAACGGGAAGCCGCTCCAGTAGCCGATCATCAGCAGGCCAGGGAGGATGAAGATGATCGAGGACAGGGTGCCGGCCGCCGAGGCCTGGGTCTGCACCATGTTGTTCTCGAGGATGTTGGAGCCGGAGAAGTAGCGCAGCACGGCCATGGAGATGACCGCCGCGGGAATCGACGAGGCGAAGGTCAGGCCGACCTTGAGGCCGAGGTAGACGTTGGAGGCAGTGAACACCACGGTGATCAGCGCGCCCAGGATCAGGCCGCGAACCGTCAGCTCGGCGAGGTTGGACTCGTCGGGAATCCTTTCTTGCATGTAGGCAATCTCTTTATCAAGCGAAACTGCCAAAGCGTAGGACAGTGCGCCTTCCACCGCGACCCAGAATGGCGACGAATGCGGTCTGCGGTGCGGCTTTGTTGCCGCACGTCACGGGGATGGCGGGGAATTCCCAGCTGTTGCCGCCTTGCAGGAGCGAGCTTGCTCGCGAACGGACACTCCCTGATGCGTTCGGCGTCATGCGGTTCGCGAGCAAGCTCGCTCCTACGAAAAGCCGTCAGAGCGTAGGGCGAATAACGCCTGGGGCGTTATCCGCCGCATTGGCGGAGTGACAGCCTGTCAGAACGGCTTGTCGCCCAGGATGGTCGCGCGGTGCATCACCCGGCGTTGCGGGCGGTAGTCGTCCACCGCGTAGTGCTGGGTCACGCGGTTGTCCCAGAAGGCCACGTCGTTCTCCTTCCAGCGCCAGCGCACGGTGAATTCCGGGCGGGCGAAGTGGGCGAACAGCAGGTCGAGGATGGCGCGGCTTTCCGCCGGTTCCAGCTCGTTGATGCGGGTGGTGAAGCCGTCGCTGACGAACAGCGCCTTGCGTCCGGTGACCGGGTGCGTGCGGATCACCGGATGGCTGCGCGGCGGGTTCTTCCGGCGGGCTTCCTCCAGGCGGGCAAGGTCGGCGTCGGTGGCGCCGAAGCGCTCCTGGGGGAAGGATTTGCTGATGTCGTGGGTGGCCGTCAGGCCGTCGAGCAACTGCTGCAGCGGTTTGGACAGCGCCTCGAACGCGGCGATGCCGCTGGCCCACAGGGTGTCGCCGCCGTAGGGCGGCAGCTGCTTGGCAGCCAGCACGGCGCCCAGCGCCGGGGTTTCCAGGAAGGTCACGTCGGTGTGCCAGATGGCGTTGTCGCGCACATCGGTGACGGTGGTATCGAGGACGATGACTTCGCGCTGCTCGGGGGAGCTGGGGTAGATCGGGTGGATGTGCAGGTCGCCGAAGCGCGCGGCGAAGTTCGCCTGCTGGGTCGGGGTCAGCGGCTGGTTGCGGAAGAACAGCACGTGGTGATCCAGCAGGGCCTGCTCGATCTGGCGCTGCGCCGCGTCGTCCAGCGGATCGGCCAGGCGTACGCCGGATACAACAGCGCCCAGGGCCGGGCTGATGGGTTCGATGGTCAGGGTGGTCATGTTCGTGTTCTCTCGTGAGGTTCACGGGGAGAGCCCCTCTCCCCAGCCCTCTCCCTGAAGGGAGAGGGGGTTGTTCGGCGTGTTCGGATATTCCGGTGCTGTCCTGCATCCGCAGTTTCTTTCCGGGTGACAGAGGTGCTTGCATCCGCTCAAGGCCAGTCCCCTCTCCCGCTTGAGGAGCGGGGCGCGCAGCCAGGGTTAGGGAGAGGGGCTTTTAACTCTCGGCCTCGTCACTCCCAGGAAGCAAACCGCCGCTGCAACCAGCGCAACCCCAGCTCGAAGCTCAGCGCGATGGCGGCGATCAGCAGGATGCCCAGCACCACCACATCGGTGGCGAGGAACTGTGCGGCGGACTGCACCATGAAGCCCAGGCCGCGGTTGGCGGCGATCAGCTCGGCGGCCACGAGGGTCGACCAGCCCACGCCCAGGGCGATGCGCAGGCCGGTGAGGACCTCCGGCAGGGCGCTGGGCAGGATCACATGGCGCACCACCTGCAGGCGATTGGCGCCCAGGCAGCGCACGGCCTGGATGCGCGACTTGTCCACGCGGCGCACGCCGGCGGCGGTGGCGATCAGCAGCGGCGCGAACAGGGCGAGGTAGATCAGCAGCACCTTGGACAGCTCGCCGATACCGAACCAGATGACGATCAGCGGCAGGTAGGCCAGCGGCGGCACCGGGCGGTAGAACTCCACCAGCGGGTCGAAAGCCGCCCCCACGAGCGGGTTCAGGCCCATCAGGATGCCCAGGGGGATCGCCGTCAGCACCGCCGCGCCCAGCGCCAGCAGCACGCGCAGCAGGCTGGTGCCGACGTGCTGCCAGAGCGAGGCATCGACGTAGCCTTCGGCGAGCAGGCGCTGGAAGGCCTCCACCAGTTGCTCCGGCGCGGGCAGGAACAGCGTATCGACCCAGCCCAGGTGCGTGGCCAGCCACCACAGGACGAAGATGCCGCCGACACTGCCGGCGGCGGCCCAACGGCGGTAGTCGCGCGGCACGCTGCGGCCAGTCGGCGCGGCGGCCGGGAGTTTGGCGGCGAGGGTATCAGTGGGCATGCTCGGCCTCCGGTTCTTCGAGGAACTCATCAAGCAGCAGTTGGCGCAGACGCGCGAATTCCGGGTCGGACTTGATCGAACGCACCGGCTCGCCCGCGGCGTAGCGTCGTGCGAATTCCACCGGCAGGCGCTTGACGATGCGCGCCGGCGGGCCGTCCATCACCACCAGGTCGGTGGCGAGGAACAGCGCTTCATCGACGCTGTGGGTGATCAGGAACAGGCCCTTGCCGGTCTTGCGCCACAGGTCGAGGGTCAGCACCTGCATGCGCTCGCGGGTCAGCGCGTCGAGGGCGCCGAAAGGTTCGTCGAGCAGCAGGAAATCCGGCTCCACCGCCAGCGCGCGGGCCAGGCCCAGGCGTTGCCGCTGGCCACCGGAAAGCTGCGAGATGCGGTAGTCCGCGTGTTCGCCCAGGCCCACCAGCTTGAGCACGTCATGGGCGCGGGCGTTGCGCTCGGCGGCGCCAACGCCGCGGATGCGCAGGCCGAGGGCGACGTTGTCCAGCGCGCTCAGCCAGGGCATCAGCGCGTCGTCCTGGAACACCACGCCACGCTCGCCGCCGGGGCCGCTGAGGGTACGGCCGTCGATCTGCACGCGACCGCTGTCCGGCGCCTGGAAGCCCGCCAGCACGTTGAGCAGGCTGGACTTGCCGCAGCCGGACGGGCCGAGCACCACCAGGGATTCGCCCTTGGCCAGGCTGAGAGTGAGGTCCTGCAGCACGACGCGCTCGCGTCCGCGCTGCTGGAAGGTGAGGCTGACCGCCTCGGCCGTCAAACGGCTCATGTTCTGCCCTCCGTAGGGTGAGAAGAAATGCGTAATGCCCTCCGCAGGAGCGAGCTTGCTCGCGAACCGACCAGAGCTTCAGATCCAGCCGGTGTTCGCGAGCAAGCTCGCTCCTACAAAAAGCAACGCCTTAACGCTGCCCCACCTGCACGCTCTCCGCCTGGCGCACGTAGTCGGCGCTGACGTAGGGCGAGTAGTCCTTGAGCACCGACGGCACGCGCTTCTGCTCCTTGAGGAAGGCGGCGGTACCGGCGATGTCCTTGGCGGTGCCGCCGCCCAGCAGGGCCGACGACAGCTGGGCCTGGGCTTCGGGGAAGGCGGAGCCGGCCAGCAGTTCAGGCACGTCCTGCGGATCGGCGCCGGTCAGCTTGGCGATCTTCTTCACCTGCTCGGAATCGGCGGTCCACTGGGCCTTGTGGGCGTTGTAGTCGGCGAAGGAATCCAGGCTCACCTTGGCGAACTTGGCGATGATTTCCGGATGCTTCTCGGCGAAGTCCTTGCGGGCTACCCAGACCTCGAAGGTCGGTGCGCCCCATTGGCCGACTTCGGCGGCGTCGGTCAGCACCTTGCCGGACTTCTTGATCTCGCCCAGGGCAGGCGACCAGACGAAGGCACCATCGATGTCGCCACGGCGCCAGGCGGCGGCGATCTCGGTGGGGTTGAGGTTGACGATCTTCACCTTGGCCGGGTCGATCTTCCAGTGCTTGAGCGCGCCCAGCAGGCTGTAGTGCGAGGTGGAAACGAACGGCGTGGCGATGGTCTTGCCGACCAGGTCTTCGGGCTTCTCGATCTTGCTGCCGTTGCGCACCACCAGGGCCTCGGCCGAGTTGATCTGCGCGGAGACGATGAAGGCCACGATCGGCAGGCCGCGCGAGGTGGCGGCGGCCAGCGGGCTGGAGCCGAGGTTGCCCAGTTGCACGTCGCCGGAGGCGATGGCAGCAACCACTTCCGGGCCGCTGTTGAAGCGGCGCCAGTCGAGCTTCTCGCCGATGACCTTCTCATAGGTGCCATCGGCTTGCGGAACCTTGGTCGGGTCGATGCCGGTCTGGTAGCCGAGGACGATGTCGGCGAACGCAGCGCCCTGGAAGGACAGGGCAGCCGCAACAGCGACGCCGGCCAGCGCACGGCGTACGAAACGAGGTTTGTTCATGGTGGTTCCTCTGAAGATGACGGCGGTGCCGGCCTCACAGAGGGGACGGACCACGGGACGGGATTCGATGGGTTGAAACAGGTGTCCGGCGGTCCGGTAGAGCTAGATTACCGATATAAAAAACTTCGAATAAATACTTTTTAGTTCTTAACTTATGAGCGCCAGCGCTTGTCTCGATTCGGCTACAGGCCCCGTGGTTCGGCGCCTCAGGTGGCACCGGCGAGCAACCGGGCGCGGGTGCCTTCCTGGCGCAAGCCAACCTGCACCGCGTGTTGCGCCACGGCAGCGGTTTCCGCCACCAGGGTCGCCAGCGCCGCGCTGCGGCTGAAGCTCAGGGCGTTGCCCGCCGCCTGGGCCGATTCGAAGGCCACCGCCGACTGTTCCGACAGCCGCAGCCCCAGCCCCAACAGCCGCTGCAACTCCCCCGCCGCCGCCCGCGCCGGCAGGTTCTCGAAGGCCTGCACGGCCAGGCCCAGGGCGATGTTCGCCTGCAGCAGCCCGGCGAGGCTGCCGCGCAGTTGCGCACGGGGCGTCCACGGCAGGCCGGGCGGCTGCAGGATATCTTCTGGATGCAGGCGCACCTCATGGCAGCGCAGCAGCCCCCCGCCGTTGGGTTCGAAGCGATCCAGCCCGTCACGGTCCGCCGGCAGCGCAGCGATCAGCAGGCCTTCGCTGGGCGCATGGCGCGCCGAGATCAGCAGCCAGTCCACCGCCTCCGCCCCGAAGCAGTCGTGGCGCCCGCCCTGCAGCAGGAAACCACCGCGCCGATGCTCACGCGCCAGCAGACGGCTTTCCTGGTGATCCACCGCCTCGCCCCACAGCCATTCGCGCTCCACGCTGAGCGGCAGCAGGCGCTCGCGCTGCTCGGAGCTGCCCAGCAGCAACACGCTGGCCAGTTGCAGGTGATGCAGGGCGAACAGCCGCGCCAGGGTGCCGTCGCGCTCGGAGAGATCGCGCAGGGTCTGCAACACCTCGCCCCAGCCGGCACCGCGCCCGCCATATTCGCGCGGCACCGACAGGTCCAGCAGGCTGGACGCGCGCAGGGCATCGCTCCAGCGCTGGGTGGGTGAGAGTTGGGACAGAGAGGAAAGCGGTACCACCAGGCTCATGCACACCTCGGCTCGAAGGGTGGATCAGTGGCCTGGGCGTATGGCGCGCGGGTGTACTGAAAGGAAAGAAGAACGGCCTCCGAATGGAGGCCGTTTCATACCCTAGCGAATCGCGCGAGGGGCGCGAAATAACCTTTCGGGCTTAGCTCATGCCGCGACTTAGAGACCTTCCTTGCGCTGCCACTGCGGCAGACCGATCAGCACCACGGCGCTGATGATCACCGCCATCGCGAGGGATTCCGCCAGGCCGATGTGCTCGCCGGCGAACACCACGCCGAGCATCACCGCCACTGCCGGGTTGACGTAGGCATAGCTGGTGGCCGCCGCCGGGCGCACGTTGGCCAGCAGGTACATGTAGGCACTGAAGGCGATGATCGAGCCGAACACCACCAGGTAGGCCAGCGCGCCCCAGCCGGCGGCCGTGGGCATCTGCTCCAGGCGCTCGCCGCTGAGCAGGCTGCCCAGCAGCAGGACGCCGCCGCCCACCAGCATTTCCACCGCGCTGGCCATGGCGCCGCCGGGCAGGTCCAGGCGCCGGCTCCACACCGAACCGAAGGCCCAGGTGGCCGCGGCGAAGAGAATCAGCGCCGCGCCCGCCGGGCTGCCCTGCAGGTTCGAGCCGAGGTTGAGCAGCACGATGCCGAACAGGCCCAGGGCGATGCCGGCCCACTCCAGCGCATTGGTGCGGTTGCCGAAGAAGCGCCCGAACACCAGGGTGAACAGCGGCACCGTCGCCACCGCCAGTGCCGCCACGCCCGACGCCACGCCCCAGTGCTCGGCCACCGTGACCCCACCGTTGCCGCAGCTGAGCAGGAGGATGCCGATGGCGCCCGCCGACAGGCATTGCCGGAACGTCGGCAGCGGCGCCCCGCGCCAGAGCATCCAGCCGAACAGGATGGCCCCGGCGATGATGAAGCGGCAGCCGGCCATCAGCATCGGCGGCCAGGACTCGACGCCGATGCGGATCACCAGGTAGGTCGAACCCCAGATGAAGTAGAGGGCGAAGAAGGCGGCGATCAGGGTCAGTGAAATGCGGGCTCTGGGCATGGGCAGGGTAGTCATGGGAGGGGCTCGACAAGGCAGTCAGAGCGCTTCATTTTATGTAGGTCAATCGCCCCGGATAAGGCACAGACAACGCCAATACGGGCATAACACTTTTCATTCGACGGATTTTCAGCCGCCTTTCCGTTGAATCAGAAAACCGGAGACGGACCATGGACAAATACGACCGCGCCCTGCTCGCCGCCCTGCTGGAAGACGGCCGCCTGTCCTTCGCCGAACTGGCCCGGCGCATCAACCTGTCGCCACCGGCGGTCGCCGACCGCGTGGCGCGCCTGGAGGCCGACGGGGTGATCACCGGCTACCACGCCAGCGTAGACCTGTCGAAGCTGGGCCGCTCCATCCAGTGCCTGATCGAGTTGCGCCTGAACGACCACCGCAGCAAGACGATGCTCGACCCGCTGCTGGAGATCCCGCAGATCATCGACTGCTACCGCATCACCGGCGAAGCATGCGTGATGCTCAAGGTGGCGGTGAGCTGCACCCAGGAACTGGAAGAGCTGATCGACCGCCTCGCCCAGTTCGGCACCAGCAAGACCTCGCTGGTGCTCTCCACACCCTTTGCTCAGCGGGTACATCCGGGAATGTTGCAGGGTGGCTGAGCTGCCCTTCTAGAAGAAAATTGCGCACGGCGCCTTCGTAGGGGCGGACTTTGTCCGCGATCGCGGGCATGGCACGCTCCTACAAGGAGCTCAGCGTCAGCCGGTTGTCGTAGGAGCGAGCTTGCTCGCGAACATCGGCCGGTGCCGAAGCCAATTCGGTAGCGCGCCTAACACGCCAGCGTTATCCCTGCGCCCTAAAAGAAAATGCCACCCAGGCTTGAACCACCGATTCATCCTGTAGGAGCGGGCCATGCCCGCGATCGCGCGCATGGCGCGCTCCCACAAGGGGCTCGGCGTTCGCTGGTATTCGCGAACACTGGGCGGCACGAACGCCGGGCCCGTTCGCGAGCAAGCTCGCTCCTACAGGTCTTGCGGACAAAAAAAGGCGGCGCCGCTCGCGCGGTGCCGCCTGAAGTCACGGAGTTGCTTACATCGGGGAGGAAAGAATCCGTCCCGCTGTATTGGATTACCGTTCGACGATCGCGGTCACACCCTGGCCGCCTGCGGCACAAATCGAGATCAGTCCGCGCCCCTTGCCGGCGCCGTCCAGCAGCTTGGCCAGGTTGGCGACGATGCGCCCGCCGGTGGCGGCGAACGGGTGGCCGGCGGCCAGCGAACTGCCCTTCACGTTGAGCTTGCTGCGGTCGATGGAGCCCAGCGGGGCGTCGAGGCCCAGGCGGGTCTTGCAGTAGTCCGCGTCTTCCCAGGCCTTGAGGGTGCACAGCACCTGGGCGGCGAAGGCTTCGTGGATTTCGTAGAAATCGAAGTCCTGCAGGGTCAGGCCGTTGCGTGCCAGCAGGCGCGGCACCGCGTACACCGGCGCCATCAGCAGGCCCTCGTGGCCGCCGACGAAGTCCACCGCCGCCGCCTCGCCGTCCTTGAAGTAGGCCAGGATTGGCAAGCCGCGCGCCTTCGCCCATTCCTCGCTGGCCAAAAGCACCACCGAGGCGCCGTCAGTCAGCGGGGTGGAGTTGGCCGCCGTCAGGGTGCCTCGCGGGCCGCGTTCGAACACCGGCTTGAGGGTGCCGATCTTCTCCAGGTTGATGTCCGGGCGCAGGTTCTGGTCGCGCACCAGGCCGCGGAACGGCGTCATCAGGTCGTTCTGCCAGCCTTCGTCGTAGGCGGCGGCCAGCTTGTGGTGGCTTTCGAAGGCCAGCTTGTCCTGCTCGTCGCGGGGGATGGCCCAGGTCTGCGCCATCAGCTCGCAGTGCTCGCCCATGGACAACCCGGTGCGCGGCTCGCCGTTCTTCGGGATGTGCGGCATCAGGTGGCGCGGGCGGATCTTCAGCAGGCTCTTGATCTTCTCGCCGTTGGACTTGCCGCGGTTGGCCTCCAGGAGAATCTTGCGCAGGCCTTCGTTGACGCCGATGGGGGCGTCGGAGGTGGTGTCCACGCCGCCGGCGATGCCGCAGTCGATCTGCCCGAGGGCGATCTTGTTGGCCACCAGGATCGCCGCCTCAAGGCCCGTGCCGCACGCCTGCTGAATGTCGTAGGCCGGTGTTTCCGGCGCCAGCCGGGTGCCCAGCACGCACTCGCGGGTCAGGTTGAAATCGCGCGAATGCTTGAGCACCGCGCCGGCGACCACCTCGCCCAGGCGCTCGCCGTGCAGCTTGTAGCGCTCGATCAGGCCATCCAGCGCGCTGGTCAGCATCTCCTGGTTGCTCGCCGTGGCATACACGGTGTTGGAGCGGGCGAAGGGAATTCGGTTGCCGCCGACGATGGCGACCCGGCGCAATTGGGTCATGCAGAGCTCCTACAAGGGTGAGCGTTGAAGTGCGGTCAAGGCTAACCTTAGCCGCTTGTGTCGCATTGGCCGCCCCGCCGTTGCGCAGGTCAGCGCGGTCAATTGCGCCGAACCCGCCGCTGCGTAGAGTGGTCAGCACTTTAGAGAACCCGTGCAGGAGCCCGTTCCATGACCGATCGCTACATTGCCTTCGCCAACTCCAACGTCGGCCGCCGCCTGGTCGGAGCCCTCGGCCTGCCTGCGCCGGCCCGCCTGGAGCGCTGGAGCGCCGGGCGCACGCGGCCGGTGGACGGGGCGCTGCTGCTGGGCGGCGAGGGCAACCTGAACGAGGCGGTACTGCCCTTCGCCGAGCGCCTGACCGATGCGGTGTTTTCCTTCAGCGAAGGCCAGTACGGCCTGCCACGCTGGACCGCCGAACACGGCCCCCGGCTCAAGGCCATCGTCTTCGATGCCAGCGGCCTCAACCGTTTCGAACAGACCCTCGAGCTGCGCACTTTCTTCCAGGGCGTCCTCAAGGGCCTGGATAAATGCCCCCATGTGGTGATCCTCGGCCGGGCCCCGGAATCGCTCAAAGACCCCATCGCCGCCAGCGTGCAGCGCAGCCTGGAAGGCTTCAGCCGCTCCCTGGGCAAGGAAATCCGCCGGGGCGGCAACGTGCAACTGGTCTATGTCGGCAAGGGCGCCGAGGACCAGCTCGAAGGCGCGCTGCGCTTCTTCCTCTCGCCCAAGAGTGCCTACGTCTCCGGGCAGGTGGTGCGCCTCGCCGCCTACGACAAGCAGGTGCAGGACTGGAGCCGCCCCCTGGTGGGCAAGCGCGCACTGGTGACCGGCGCCGCCCGCGGCATCGGCGCGGCGATTGCCGAGACCCTCGCCCGTGACGGTGCCGAGGTGGTGCTGCTGGACGTGCCGCCGGCCAAGGAGGCCCTCGACGCCCTCGCCGCGCGCCTGGGCGGTCGTGGCGTGGCGCTGGACATCTGCGCCGCCGATGCCGGCGCGCAATTGGTGGCGGCATTGCCCGACGGCGTGGACATCGTGGTGCACAACGCCGGCATCACCCGCGACAAGACCGTCGCGAAGATGAGCGAGGCGTTCTGGAACTCGGTGATCGATGTGAACCTGAAGGCCCCGCAGGTGCTGACCCAGGCGCTGCTGGACGCGAACAAGCTGCACGATGACGGCCGCGTGGTGCTGCTCGCCTCCATCAGCGGCATCGCCGGCAACATGGGCCAGACCAACTACGCGGTGAGCAAGGCCGGCCTGATCGGCCTGGCGCAGGCCTGGGCGCCGGCGCTGGGCAAGAAGGGCATCAGCATCAACGCGGTGGCGCCGGGCTTCATCGAAACCCAGATGACCGCCGCCATCCCGCTGACCATCCGCGAGGCCGGCCGACGCATGAACTCCATGGGCCAGGGCGGCCTGCCGCAGGACGTCGCCGAAGCCGTGGCCTGGTTCGCCCAGCCGGGTTCGGGCGCGGTGAGCGGGCAAGTGCTGCGGGTATGCGGGCAGAGCCTGCTGGGCGCGTGAGTCGTTGACCGCGCTGCGCGGCGCGGCGCGGCGCCATGAAGTGCCGCGCCAGGCCGGCCCTCTCCCCAACCCTGGCGGCGCGCCCCGCTCCGAAGGGAGAGGGGGACAGGATGATGCAGGTTGAAACCACAGCGTAAGCCGGCACAGATAGCTCCCTCTCCCTTCAGGGAGAGGGCGGGGGGAGAGGGGGAACCAGGCACGGCCATCCAACAGCAGGCCGCTGCTCCTACAAGGTCAGGAACCCCAACATCCCAACTCTATCCCGCAGTCGGGAGAGGCATCGCCGTGCACCGGCGGAAGGCCTGCCAGCACGAGCCGCTCCCTAGGCAGCAATGCGCGGAAAAACACCAAGGCACCGGCGCTCGAAACTTCCCTGGATCACCCCCGCGCCGCCACCAGCGCCTGAAACTCTTCCTCGCTCAGGCGCTGGTCGCCATCGCGATCCCCGCGCACGATCAGCGCCGGCTGCTGGCTCATGAACTCCACCAGGTTGATCGCACCGTCGCCATCCGCGTCCGGCCAGGCGATGGCGTTGGGCGAGACGTTCACGCTGGGGTTCGGCGGGGTCACTTCCTCGCGGCTGAGCAGCCCATCCTGGTTGCGATCCAGGCGGTGGAACATCCGGTCGCGCATGGCCGCCATGTCACTGGCCTCGATGTAGCCGTCGCCATTGCGGTCCAGGCGGGAAAACGCGCTTTCGCTCATCTCTCCCGCCACGGCGCAGCGAGCGCCCAGGGTCAGCGCGGCGAGCAGCAGGGCTTGGCAGAGTCGGCTTTGCATCGGGGATTCCTTGCAGTGGGAAGACCGCGAAAGCCTATCCACAGACGCGCTCGAAAGGGTTCGATCGAGGTGGGCCACCAGCTCGGCAGCCGACGAGCTCTCAGCGGGCCGGGAAGGGTTTATGGGCCGACACGCCGGTTTCGCCGGGCAGGGAGACGTAGGTGACGCGCTTTCCGTTCTTGAACAGCAGCGCGCCATTACCGTGCCGGGTCTTCTCGATGCTGATCCTGTCGCCGGGTCGTATCCTGGCCTTTGTCGCCGCCTTCACCGGCACCTGCAGTGTGATGGGCTGCCCGGCATTGTTCGTTGCGGTGATCTGGGTGGCCAGCGGTGCGGTGATCCTTCTTACGGACGCGACGACGGCGCTCACCGGCAATGACACCGGCGTCAGCAAGCTGCCCACCACCCGTTCCGCGCGCTCGGCGCTCACCGCCGGGGCCGTCTGATACGCGCTCGCCAGCGGTTGCGCCCAAGCCAGGCAAGGCAGACAGAAAGCAGCGATCAGCAGGGATAACATCGGTGTACGCACAACAATTCTCTGACGGGAATACAGGCGCCGTATTTCAATCAGGGCATCGCCACGCCTCAACCGAGGCCACAGCCAAAACCGCACCACGCCCCGTGAGTGTGGTGCAATTCATACATTGAACGATGAGTTGTCGCAGCGTGTGTCAGGCCGCTGCGCCAGCGGCGCTCACTCCGCAGGCTGCTGCGGGCGACCGCGCCGGCGGAATTCCACCGGGGTCTCGCCGACCCAGCGCTTGAACGCGCGGTAGAAGGTGCTCGGCTCGGAGAAGCCGGTGCGCTCGACGATGACCTCGATGCGCTCGTCGGTCTTGAGCAGCAACTCCTTGGCCAGGCGGCAGCGGTAGTCGGTGACCAGGTCGTTGAAGCGCACGCCGGCCATGGCCAGGCGTTCGCGCAGGCGGCGCGCCGGCATGTCGAGACGGGCGGCGACCTGCTCCAGCGTCGCACCGCCATCCACCAGCAACTCGCCGATCAGCTCGCGCACCTTGCGCACCAGGTCCAGGCGCTCCACTTCCGCCAGTTGCCGGCGCGCCAGGGACTCGTGCATGCGCAGCAGTTCAGGGGCGGCGTGGCGCGAGGGCTTGTCCAGCACCCGGGCATCGAACACCAGGGCATAGCGCTCGGCGCCCAGCACCGCGGGGCAGCCATAGACTTCGCGGTAACGCTCGGCGGGCGCGCCCTCCTCGTGCATCAGCTGCACTTCGTGGGGCTTGAAGTCGCCTTCGGTGAGCGCGTGGAACAGGCGGACCACCGCGCCGGCCAGCATCTCGGGGAAGTGTCGATTGGTCCCGGCGGTGTGGCCGAGCAGCAGCACGGCCTTCTCGCCCTCCACTTCCAGGCGGGCGTTGAGGGTGTCGGAGAGCAGGCGCACGTAGCGCAGGGCGTGGCGCAGGCCTTCGCCGAAGGTGGCGCTGGAGAGGAACAGGTATTCCAGCAGCAGGCCGTGGAAGGCCGGCAGGTGACCGGCCAGGTAGAGGCCGACGTGCTCTTCGCCGCACTCGTCGGCGGCAGCCTTCCAGAACAGGTTCTGTGCGCTGTGGGGGAATCGTCCGGCAGGCAGGCTGCCAGGCGGCAGGCCGACGCGAGCCAGCACGCGGTCGGGGTCGTTGCCGCTGGCGCGCAGGGCGTCGATCACCGGGCGCATCAGCGCCACATCGTCGGTCAGATCACGCATGGTGTTTTTTCTAGTTATCCATGAGGCGGGCCCATCTTAGGCAGCTTTCCTATCGCCCCTCAAGAGAATCAGGAAGCAGGTTGAGGGAAATATCCGAGCAATCTGGCAGTCACATTGACTTGCCTGCCGCGCGCCGCGTAGCCACGGCCAATGCCCGCGCCCCAGCACTGGCTAAGCTGATTGAATACTGCAAGGAGATACCCGATGCCCCGCGATTGGCTTGACCTGTCCGCCCCACCCGCCCTCACCGGCCTGTTCGCCCGCGCCGCCGTGCGCCGCGGCGTGCGCGGCCGCAGCCTGCCGACGCGCGGGCTGCGCTGCCCGGTCACCGTCGATCCGAAGCACCTGGAGCGTTACCGCAAGGTCTGCGGTTTCGCCGACAACCACCTGCTGCCGCCCACCTATCCGCACATCCTCGCCTTCGGCCTGCAGATGGGCCTGCTCACCGATGCGCGCTTCCCCTTCCCGCTGCTGGGCCTGGTGCACCTGGAAAACCGTATCAGCGTGTTGCGCCCGCTCGGCGGCCTGGGGCCGTTCAACGTCAGCGTGCGGGTGGACGACCTGCAACCCCACGAGAAGGGCGTGACCTTCAGCATCATCACCCAGCTGCACGACCAGCTCGGGCTGCTCTGGGAGGGCGACAGCCGCATCCTGTTCCGTGGCCTGCGCCTGGACGGGACGCCGCCGGCGCGCGAAGACGTGGCCGAACTGCCGCTGGAGCAGATCGACGCCTGGAGCTGCCCGGCGGACATCGGCCGGCGCTACGCCCGCGTGGCCGGCGACTACAACCCGATCCACCTGTCCGCCGCCAGCGCCAAGTTGTTCGGCTTCCCCCGCGCCATCGCCCATGGCCTGTGGAACAAGGCGCGCAGCCTGGCCGCGCTGGGCGAGCGCCTGCCGATGGCCGGCTATCGGGTCGAGGTGCGCTTCCAGAAACCGTTGCTGCTGCCCGCCCAGGTCAACCTGCTGGCCAGCGAGCCGGCGCCCTCCGGGCAGTTCAGCCTGCGCGGCAAGGACGGCTTGCCGCACATGGCCGGCAGCTGGAGCGCGCTGGACGTTTGATGCGCCAGGCTTGAAGCTATGGGGCTCACGTTGGAGCCCCATCTGCATGAACCTCGAAGCCATCACCGCGCGCCTGCACGCCATCCGCGACCACAACGACTGGAGTCGCTTCCACAGCCCGAAGAACCTGGCCATGGCCGCCAGCGTGGAAATGGCCGAGCTGGTGGAAATCTTCCAGTGGCTGCGCGAGGACGAATCGCGCCAGCTGCCGCCGGAAACGCTCGCCCACGCCGGGCAGGAAGTCGGCGACATCGTCCTCTACCTGCTGCTGATGTGCGCGGAGCTGGGCATCGACATGAACCAGGCGGTGCTCGCCAAGCTCGCCGACAGCGAGCGGCGCTTCATCGAGGGAGGCGCCAAGTGAGCGAATCCCCCAAGACCGGCGACCGCCATTTCGACGAACTGGCGACGCGCTTCGCCGAGAAGATCTACGGCGGCGCCAAGGGCGCCATCCGCCTTGCCGTGCTGCAGGCCGACCTCGCCGAGGCACTGCCCGAGCGCCCGCTGCGCGTGCTGGATATCGGCGCAGGGCTGGGGCACATGTCGCTGTGGCTGGCCGGGCGCGGACACCACGTCACCCTCGCCGAACCCGCCACACCCATGCTCGAAGGCGCGCGCCAGCGCTTCGAGGAAGCCGGCCTGCACGCCACCTTCATCGAGGCGCCCTGGCAGGACCTGCTCGGCCAGCTCAACGAACCCTACGACCTGGTGATCTGCCACGCCGTGCTGGAGTGGCTGGCCGAGCCGCTGGCGATCCTGCCCGTGCTGCACCAGCTGACCCGCGCCGATGGCTGGCTGTCGCTGGCCTTCTACAACCGCGACGCGCTGATCTACCGCAACCTGCTCAAGGGTCACTTCCGCAAGCTGCGCAAGAACCGCTTCGCCGGTGAAAGACAAAGCCTGACCCCGCAGGAGCCACTCGACCCGCGCGTGCTCGAAGCCGCCATGGCCGGCCACTGGCGCATCGAGGCGCGCAGCGGCGTGCGGGTGTTCCACGACTACATGCCGGTGGAGTTCCAGCACAAGGCCGAACCGCTGGACCTGGTGGAGATGGAACTGCAATACCGTCGACATCCTGCCTTCGCCGGGCTCGGCCGCTACCTGCACTGGCTGTGCCGGCCGCAGGATTAGGTGCATAGTTGCCACTGCGCACGCCCTATGAGACTGGCGTGCGGGAGTCCGTCATGCCGCGTTACCTGCTGATCCTGCCGCTGTTCGCCGCCCTGGCCGCCTGCCAGAGCCAGAACCCCTACACCGCCACCGCGCTGCCGATGCCACCCGCCCCCGCCGCGGCGGCCAACCCCGGCCTCGACCCCGGCAGCTACCCCGCCGCGCCGCTGGACTACGGGCGCTACCGCTCGTGGGCGTGGGTGGACGGCACCGGCTTTGGCGGGCCGCTGCAGGACGCGGTCAGTGAAGCCCTCGACCAGCGCGGCCTGCGTCCGGCGCGCGCGAATGCGCCGGCGGACCTGACCGCCAGTGCCCACCTGTCCAGCGAGCAGCGCACCCGGCAGACCACCGACTACTACGGCGGCGGCTATTACGGCGGCTGGGGCGACCCGTGGTACGGCGGCGCGTCCTACCCGGTCACCCGCACCTACGTGGTGACCGTCAGCGTCGTGCGCATCGCCCTCTTCGACGCCCACAGCCAGCAGGAAATCTGGAGCGGCAGCGCCGAGTACGACAACGGCAGCAGCCAGAGCGACCAGGCCCGCGCCCTGCGCGAGGCCGCACGCAAGGCCATGGACGGTTACCCGCCGGGCTGATCGCCGACTGGCCGGAAAAGTTGCCGGGCAGACCGCGCCTGCGACCACCCGCAGCCCGTCTGCCGCTTGCCTTTGCGCGGACTCTGCGCTTGGATGAAAGCTCTGTCAGGAGTATTCCAACCATGATCCGCCGCTTACTGCTACTCGGCCTGATGCTGGGGCTCGCCGCCTGCGAAACCACCAGCGTCAGCCGTGACTACGACACCTCCCGCGACTTTTCCCGCTACCTGACCTGGAGCTGGGCGCAGCCGGCGTTCGAGTACCGCCCGGACGACCCGCGCATCAAGAGCGATCTCACCGAACAACGCATCAGCGACGCCGTGGCCGACCAGTTCGACCAGCGCGGCCTGCGCCAGGCGCAAGGCGGCAACCCCGGCGACGTGAAGCTGCGCGCCTATCTCATCGTCGACCAGCGCCAGGACCAGGTCACCACCTACAGCGGCGGCTACTGGGGCGGTTACTGGGGTGGCTATTGGGGCCCGCCGCCCATGGCCGAGAGCCGCACCGTGACCTACAAGGTCGCCACCATCCAGGTCGACATGTTCGACGGCAAGGACGGCAAGCTGGTCTGGCGCGGCAGCGGCGAGCAGATCATGCGCAGCAGCCCGCCGACACCCGCCGAGCGCGAAGCGGCGATCCGCGAGACGGTGCAGAAGGTCATCGCGCAGTACCCGCCGCACTGACCGGCCCGTTCTGATTCTGGAGAAACCGTGAACCAGCCCACTTTGCAGCATCGCCCCGCCCTCGCCGACGACCTCGGCGAGGTGGTGGGCTTCCCCCAGGACGCCGACGAACTCTTCTACTGCTATCCCAAGGCGAGCTGGCCGCTGACGGTCGGCCAGCTCGCCGCCGCCATCGCGGAACGCCGTGGCAGCACGGTGGCGCTGCTGGATGGCCGGCTTGCCGGTTTCGCCAACTTCTACCAATGGCAACCTCACGAATTCTGCGCACTGGGCAACATGATGGTCGCACCCTGGGCGAGGCGGCACGGGGTGGCGCAGTACCTGATCGAAGTCATGGAGAACCTCGCCCGCGACCAGTACAAGGCGCAGGTCATGAAGGTGTCCTGCTTCAACGCCAACGCCGCCGGCCTGCTGCTTTACGCACGCCTGGGCTACCGGCCGCAGGGCATCGTCGAACGCGACGACCCGCAAGGCCGGCGCATCGCCCTGATCCAACTGGAGAAAGCCCTTGTCCACGCCTGAGCCCCAGCGCGTACTGATCATCGTCAGCAGCGGCCCGAGCACCCCGGCGCGCTGCGCCGCGCCCTTCTACACCGCCACGCTGCTGGCGTGCATGGATGCGAAGGTCACCCTGTTCCTCAGCGGCGAGGGCACCCGCCTGGCCTTCCAGGACATCGCCGACCACCTCTACGCCGCCGAAGGCGGCGAGCCCATCAGCCACTTCATCCAGCAGGCCAAGGAAGCCGGTGCGCGCCTGCTGATGTGCCGTGCACCGGGGGTGGCCATCGACGAAAGCCGGCTGATCGAGGAGGTCGACGAGATCGCCAGTGGCGGCGAGCTGGCGCGCATGATCCTGGAATACGACCGGGTGCTGACACTGTGAAGCTGCACGGCCTGGAGTTCCCCGACGACCTGCTCTATGCCCCGGATTACAACCTCTGGCTGCGCGAGGAAGCCGGCGGCGCGGTCACCCTCGGGCTCACCGCCTACGGTTGTGCGGTCTACGGGCAGATCTTCGCCTTCACCCCCAAGCGCGATGGCTGGCACATCGACCGTGACCGCAGCTTCGGGGTGGTGGAATTCGCCAAGGCCGCCTCCTCGGCACGCAGCCCGCTGGATGGCACCGTGCTCACCAGCAACGATGCCGTGGTGCGCCGCCCCGGCCTGATCAACCAGGACTGCTACGGCGACGGCTGGATGGTCCGCCTGAAGCCCGATGACTGGGCCGCCGCCCGGGGCCGCCTCCTGCAGGGCGAAGCCGCGCTGGATGCGTTCGCCCGGCGCATGCGGCTGGATAACTTCGACCCCGACGACGACGGGGTCCAGGCCCTGCGCCCATGAATCGGGCAGGCGCGCGGTTCACGCTGCTGCTCTGCCTGCTCGTCAGCCCGGCGTTACGCGCCGATCAGCCGGCGCAGGACGGCTTCGTCTATCTCGACCAGGTGCTGAAATCAGCGCGCTATGACGTGCGCTACGCCGGCAGCGACAACTTCGTCGGCGAGCCCATCGACGGCTACCGGAAGGCGCGGATCATCCTCACCCGCCAGGCTGCCACCGCCTTGGCCGCCGTGGAAAAGGACCTCGCCCTCAGTGGGCTGGCGTTGAAGATCTTCGATGGCTATCGCCCGCAGCGCGCGGTGGACGACTTCCGCCGCTGGGCTGCCGACCCGCAGGACCTGCGGCAGAAGGCCCGCTATTACCCCGATCTGGACAAGCCCGCGCTGTTCCGCGACGGCTACATCGCCCAGCACTCCGGGCATTCGCGCGGCAGCACGGTCGACCTCACGCTGGTGAAGGCACAGTCAGGAGAGGAGTTGGACATGGGCAGCCCGTTCGACTTCTTCGGGCCGATTTCCCATCACGGCACGGCGCTGGTCACGGTGCAGCAGACACGCAACCGCGAAACCCTGCGCCAGGCGATGCTGCGCCACGGCTTCGAACCGTACAGCGCGGAATGGTGGCACTACACCCTGAAAGCCGAGCCGTTTCCCACGACCTACTTCGACTTCCCGGTGCAGTGAGAGCAGTGGCCGTCCCTGGCCGCGATGGATCAGTCGTCGTCGTGCTTGCTGGAGTTGTCGCCAGCGTTGTCCAGGCCCTTGGTGTTGTGGGTGCCCGGTGTGGTAGCGGAGATCGCCGTCGCCTTGGACAGGCCGCGGGTGTCCTTGGAGTGCGCCACCGAGGACGTGGTCTGACCGTGGCCCTTGCTGTCGTTCTTCTGGCTGCCGTAGTGGTTGCCGCTCAGGCCGTGGTCGCGAGTGGCCTTGCCGGCGTGCTCGCCGCCATCGTTGCCATTGCTGTTGCTGCCGTGGTTACCGCCCGCGTCGCCCTTGCCGCCACCATGGCTACCGCCGTTGCCGCCGGCATTGCCACCACCATGACCGCCGCCGTTACCGCCGCCATTACCACCACCGCCACCGCCGCCGTTACCTTTGGCATACACCGAACCGATCGGCGAGAGATCGGCAGGCAGCAAGGCTGTCGTGCCGAGTGCGAATGCACAGGCTACTGCAACAACCAGGGACTTTTTCATCTTGTTATCGCCTCCATGGGCGGGGTTGAGATATCACTATGACTCGCTACAGCCCCCGTGGTTCGCGGCCTGCCGACGAAATGCCAGCACGCCGGTGCCAACTTCGCCGCAGCCCCAGCGCGCCATAACGGCTACGCTGACGAAACGGGATTCTCAACATGGAGGCAACACGGCGATGTCCAGATTCACTCCCCTGCTGGCAGCCATCCTCGGCGTCACCCTGCTGGGCAGCAGCCCCTTGCTGCTGGCCGATCCGGGCAAGAACAAGGGGCATGGCAACAGTGGCCAGCACGGCAATCAGGGCAACCAGGGCCAAGGCGGCAGCAACAACTGGCAGGGCGGCGGCCCGCGCATCGACGTCGGCGGCGTACAGGTCATCCTCGACGACAACCGCAACTACTGGAATCCGGGCGCTGCGCTACCGCCCGGCATCCAGAAGAACCTCGCCCGCGGCAAGCCGTTGCCCCCGGGCATTGCCAAGAAACTCGACGGCCGCCTGGTCGGCCGCCTGCCCCACTACGATGGCTACGAATGGCAGCAGGCCGGCACCGACCTGCTGCTGGTAACCATCGCCACCGGGGTCATCTACGAAGTACTGCACAACGTGCTGGATTGACGTTGCCCCTGTAGGAGCGGGCCATGCCCGCGATCGCGCCCATAGGCCGCTCCTGCAGGATTTTTCCGGAACTCCGCCGGCCCGGCCTTTCTCCAACGCTCGCCCTGCCCGCCTTTACGCCGGAGTGTCCGCATGTCCCCGCAAGCCCCCGAACTCGACGGCCAACGCTGGAGCAACGCCGAGGAAGACCGCATCGAAGTCGTTGCGGCCGATCCCGCCTGGCCCCAGCGCTTCGCCGAAGAAGCCGCTGCCATCGCCCAGGCAGCCGACCTTCCCGGCCTGGGCATCGAGCACATTGGCAGCACCGCCGTGCCCGGGCTGGACGCCAAGCCGATTATCGACATTCTCCTGCTGCCGCCACCGGGCAGCGACCCGCACCAGCTGATCGAGCCGCTGCAACGGCTGGGCTACCAGTACTGGGCAGAGAACCCGGACACCTCGCGGCTGTTCTTCGTCAAAGGCATGCCGCCGCTTGGCAACGGTCGCACCCATCACGTCCACGTCATGGACCTGGGCGAAGCTTCCCGCCGCCTGCTGTTCCGCGACTGGCTGCGCAGCCACCCGGAAGACGCCCGGCTCTATGCCCAGGTGAAGCACGAACTGGCGCAGCGCTTTCCCACCGACCGCGACGCCTACACCGAAGGCAAGGATGAGGTCGTCGCGCAGATACTCGGCCGCGCACTCAACCCGCCCGAGCACCACCGCGACACGGAAGGCGATGCGCCCCACGGCGGCGAAATCCAGGGCCCGGACAGCTGAGGAACGCCGCGCGTTAATCCGCCGTTAATCCACCCGGCCGAAGCTCGGGGCTCCCCTCAGGAGGAAGTCCCATGCTCAAACTTTCCGTGGTCACCTTCGCCTGCTTCACCCTGGTCGGCTGCGCCGACTCCCCGCACTTCAATCACTTCAGCGCCATCGAATCGCCGGTGCGCGAGTCCTTCGGCGAAGACAATCTCGAACGCCAGCCCACCCGCGTGCGCCTGCAAAGCGACGATTATTCGGCGCAGCAACAGCGGATGATGTGGGGGCAGTGACACCGCGTGATCGCGGACACCGCCAGTTCTTCAAGGCGCAGCCGTCATCCAGGATGGGGAGCCTGCTTGAGAAACGCTCCCCGCCTTTCCACTTGATCGTGCCGGTATACGCCAAGCTCCCTGTAGGAGCGAGCTTGCTCGCGAACCGCGGGAGCTGCGGTGCGGACCGGCAAAACGCAGGCCCGGCAGCAGACGATTACAGCCGTTGGCCGCACACGCCACTGCCCGCCGATGGAAACAGAAGCGACGCTAGGACCCACCGCTCAGCCACAACGTGAACTGCCCGTCCTGAAGCGCCAGCGCGTCCCGCACCACGCTGTAACGCAGCGGCAGTACCCCGCCGGTACCAACCCCCAGGTGATCGGCCAGCGCCAGCACCTCCTCGAAGGACGCCTCCGGGAGGTACTTGTTGAAGGTAAAACACTGCCGACCGATCAGCACCTGCACGGCGTGGACGTCCTGCCCGCATGGGTCATACGCCAGCAGCCCCTGCAGCGTCCTCCCCACCGGCAGCCGCAACAGCGCCCTCACCAGCAGTGTCGCGCTCTCAGGCGCGGCCGCCGCTTCCAAGGGCACCAGGAAGGCATCCTCGCGCGCATCTTCCTGCCAGCGCCACAGGTCGCTCACTTCCAGGTGTTCTTCGGTGAACAAATCCAGCCTGACCATGCGCACCTCCTGCCGGTTCGTCCCGCTCAGCTTAGACGGCCAGGTGGTGCGAGCGTATGTACAGGAAAATGTCGACGGGAGAGGGTTTGGCGGAAGGCAGTGAGAGTCGAACTCACCCAGGAACGGCTGCCGTCCCCCACCGGGTTTGAAGCCCGGCCACGCCACCGGGCGTGATTGCCTTCCCTGGTCAGACGCCAGCTGGCAGAGCGCAGCGGCAAAAACGGGAGTCCGGATGTTGCCACTATTGCCATGGCGGATGCCAGCGCAGCGATGCCGCAGCGCGCCATCGCGCCCGCTACCCGAGCGCAGCAACAGGCATCGATGCGCGAGAAAATGCCGGCAAACTGGCGATCCATACTCTAACCTCGCTAACAGTAAGCCAGGGAGCGCCATGGCATGAAGCCCACTCTACCCATCCTCGATATTTCTCCCCACCAGGGCATCGGCCCGGTCTGTCTCGGCGACGCGCGTGCGGTCGCGCAGGATGCGCTGGCGGCCATCGGCTTCCCGCTGGAATCGTCCAACGGGCCCACGGATTACTTCTGCCAGGCGGCGATCCAGACCGAGTGCGACGAGCACGGGCGCATCTGGTTCATCGGCCTGTCGCAAAGCGAGCGCTACCTGGCCCGCTATCAGGGCGTGGATGTGTTCGCGCTGGAGGCCGGCGACCTGTTCGCGCGGATCGCCTCGGCCGACGACTCCGGCGCGCACGCCTTCACCGCCAGCGAATACCTGTTCCCGGGGCAGATCATCACCCTGTGGGACGCGGACGAGCAGTACGACCGCCAGGGCAATGAAACGCGTCCCGTCTGGGCTCAGGTGGGAGTCGGCAATCCCGCCTATGTCGAGGCCGTCGCGGCGCTTTGATCGCCGAGCGGACGTCGCGGCGCAAGGGCTCTATGCTTGTCCCGCACGCTGACAAGGGACCCCCATGCTGAACGCAAAACTCACCAGGGCGCTGCTCTGGCTGGCCATCATCCTCCTCGCCATTGCCGTACTGGCGCTGGGCCTGCGGGTCGCCGCGCTGCGCAACATCCCGCCACTGGAGCCCTGGCACACCTGGGTCCCGGACGACCTGCACAGCGACGCGATCGACCGCACCGACTGGGCCGGCTACCTGGCCGCCGAAGAACAGCTGATGCGTGCCATGCGCACGGAAATGGCAGCGAGCCTGCAGCCGTTCGAACGCGTCGCCTACAACCGCTACTTCGACCAGAGCGCCGTCTACCCCGGCCATTTCGCCACCGACTGGAACCGCTCCTATGAACTGCGCCCCGCCGGCGAGGTGCGCGGCGCAGCGGTGCTGCTGCATGGGCTGACCGACTCGCCCTATAGCCTGCGCCACCTGGGGGAGCACCTGCGGCAACAGGGCTTCGTGGTGATCGCCATCCGCATGCCCGGTCACGGCACGGTGCCGGCCGGGCTCACCGACGCGGACTGGGAAGACTGGATGGCCGCCACCCGGCTGGCCGTGCGCGAAGCCACGGCGCAATTGCCCGAGGGAGCACCGCTGCTGATGGTGGGCTTCTCCAACGGCGGCGCGCTGGCGATGAAGTACAGCCTGGATGCGCTGGATGACCCGCGCCTGGCGATGCCCAGGCAACTGGTGCTCATCTCGCCGATGATCGGCGTCACCCGCTACGCGCAGTTCGCCGGGCTGGCCGGCTTGCCGGCGCTACTGCCGGCCTTCGCCAAGGCGGCGTGGCTGAACGTGCTGCCGGAGTTCAACCCGTTCAAGTACAACTCCTTCCCCATCGCCGCGGCGCGGCAGACCGTGGAGCTGACCGATGCCGTGCAGGCAAGTCTGGAGAGCGCCAGCCGCAATGGCAGCCTGGCGCGCCTGCCACCGATCCTGACTTTCCAGTCCCTGGCCGACAGCACCGTGAGTACCCCGGCGGTGATCGGCAACCTGTACGACCGCCTGCCGGACAACGGCAGCGAACTGGTGCTGTTCGACCTCAACCGCTCGCTGAACTACGGCCCGCTGCTGCGCCCGGAAATGGCCACCCTCGGCGAGCGCCTGCTGCCCGAAGGGCAGCGCAACTATGACCTGACGGTGATCTCCAACAGCCCGCAGAGCAGCCAGGCCCTGGCCCTGCACACCCCCGCCCACAGCCAGCAGCAGGCCAGCCAGGCGCTGGCGGCGGACTACCCCCCGGACCTGTTTTCCCTCTCCCACGTCGCGCTGCCCTTCCCGCCCGACGACGCGCTCTATGGCCAGCACCCGGATACCCACGAAGACTTCGGCATCCACCTGGGCACGCTGACGCCCCGCGGCGAGCGCGGGGTGCTGATCGTCGGGCTGGACCTGTTCCAGCGGGTGACATCCAACCCGTTCTACGACTACCTCGTGCAACGGGTCGACCGGGTATTGCCGCAACGCTAGCGCCGGCCCAGGTCCAGCACCACGGCGATCAGGGTGACGGCGATGAACAGCAGAATCAGCCACGAACTCATTGGACCCACTCCCTGATAGTGAACAGGACTATCGAAGGGTGCGCGGCACCGGAGTTCAGAAAATTTCGTCAGTGGTCGGTTGCGCACATCGATCAGCGCGACGGCGGCATTGACCGCGGCGGTCATCCAACCCGAAGGGGCGGCCATGCTCTGGCCGTGTGAACCAGGGCGAGGATCCACACTGCGTCCGCCTCGATCTGATAGACGAGCCGGTAACTTTCGTGAGGGAACACTTCCCGCGTGCCGGCAATTCGGCCGGGTTTGCCCATCATCGGGAAGCGCTTGAGCTTGGCGACGGTTGCGCTGAACAGGATGTCCATCCGTGCGGCAGCGTCGGGGTTTTCGGAAGCGAGGTAATCCCAGATATCGAAGCGATCCTGCTGGGCGTCCCGCGTCCAGAACGCCTTCATTTACGCGCAGTCGCCCTGGCTCTTAACGCCGCGAAGGCGCTCTCGACTTCATCGTCGGAGTGCCCATCTCCTGCGACCATCGAAGCGCGTCCAGCGTCGACCTTCGCCTGCAGGTACTCGTCGTAGTCCTGGGCCTGGCGCTGTTGGCGAATGAAGTCGCGCATCAGCTCGCGCATCACCTGGGATGCAGGGCGGTGAGCCGCCTCGGCCGCGGCCATGAACTCGGCGCGCAACTCGGGTTCGAGCTTCATGGTGAATACGGCTTCTTTGCTCATGGGGGTCACCTAGTAGTGAAAAGGTATATACCTCGTCTATACCCGGCCTACTGTAGGCGATTCCCCCTTTGCCACGAAATCCGCTTCCGACCAGATGTCAGGAAGCTTCTTCCGTTGTGGGTTGCGCCAGCGCCGAATCCTCCCTGATGCGCCGCTCGTTGCCGAAGCGGCGGGTGAAGCCGATACGGTCGAAGTATTCCAGCAGCTGGATGCAGCGCTTGCGGCCGATGCCGATGCGGTCGCGGAAGGCGGCGGCGCGGATCAGGCCGGCTTCGGCGTGCAGACGCAGGGCGTGGTCGGCGAGTTGGCGCAGGGTGGATTCCGGGTAGAACAGGTCCTTCACCACCTGGTGCAGTTGGCCGAGGCGGGCGAGCTTGCGCAGCAGCAGGCGCACGTCGCCCTCCTCCGCGCCCAGCTCGCGGGCGAGGTCGCGTACCCAGGGCGGGTCGAAGGCGCCGGCCAGCAGTAGCGGCCAGAGGCGTTCGCGCAATCGTTTGTCCGCGTCGACCAGTTGGACGCGGTGGTCCGGCAGGTGCAGCCAGGGGCCACTGCTGTGCACCTTGCCGGCAGCCAGCAGGCTTTCCAGCAGGGCGATGAAGACCGGGCGCTCCAGCGCCGAGAAGGCGTAGCGGCGCAGGCGATCGCGGTCGGGGCCGAGTTCGTCGGGAGCTTCGCCGTGGAAGCGCTGCAAGGCGTCGAGCAGTTGCCGTTGCAGCGAGGACCAGCGCTCGGCGGCGAACAGCCGCGCACCGAGCCGGGTGTCGATTTCAACCAGCTCATCGAGCAGTTGCCAGCCCCCGCGGGGGCGGTTGAACTGCCGCGCCAGCAGCGCCGGATCGAGGCCGTTGCTGGCGTGGGCCAGCAGCGTCGGCAAGGCGCTTTCCAGGCTGTCGCCTTGCAGGGCACGCAACTGTTCCAGACGTTCCGGACTACGCCGATTGCGCGCGGGTGCGAAGGGGTCGAGCACACGACCGCCGCCCAGGGTGCGTTGCGCGGACTGGTCGCGCAGCACGAGATGGTCGCCCTGCACGGCGTGGCTGGGTGCATTCAGCACCAGTTGGGCGAAGGCGCGCTCGCCGGGTTGCAGGCGTTCGCCTTCGAGCAACGCCACGCGCCCGGTGACGTCCTGCGCGCCGAGGTGGACATGCACCGGCGTCCAGTGGACGAAGGCGCGGGTTTCGCCGGGCAGCAGGCACAGGTCGATATCGAGGCGCGTGGTGGGCGCATGCAGTTCGCCAGCGATCAGCCAGTCGCCGCGGTGAATCTGTTCGAGGTTCAGGCGCTCGCCAGCGATGTTCACCGCCACGCGCTGGCCGGCGTGGGCCTGCTGCGCTTCGCGGTTCTGCGCGTGCAGGCCGCGCACGCGAACACGGCGGCCGGCATTACCCAGCAGCAATTCATCGCCGACGTTCACGGTGCCGGCGAAGGCCGTCCCGGTGACGACGACGCCAGCGCCGCTGACACTGAAGGCGCGGTCCACGGCCAGGCGGAATCCACCGGTTGCGGCGCGCTCCTGGATCTGGCGGGCGGCATCGGCGAGGGCTGTACGCAACGCCTCGACTCCCTCGCCGCTGACGCTGGACACCGGGAAGATCGGCGCGTCGGCGAAGGGCCCTTGCGCCAACAGTTCGCGCACCTGCGCCGCAGTGTGCTCCACCCGTTCGCCCGGCACACGGTCGGCCTTGGTCAGCGCAACGATGGCGCGACGGATGCCGAGCAACTGGACGATGGCGAGGTGTTCGCGGGTTTGCGGCATCACGCCGTCGTCGGCAGCCACGACCAGCAGCACCAGGTCGATACCGCTGGCGCCGGCGAGCATGTTGTGGACGAAGCGCTCGTGCCCGGGCACGTCGATGAATCCGGTGAGCGCGCCATCGCCGAGGTCGGCATAGACGTAACCGAGGTCGATGGTGATGCCGCGCTCGCGCTCGGCCGGGCGGCGGTCGCCGGCGATGCCGGTGAGTGCGCGCAGCAGGGATGTCTTGCCGTGGTCGATGTGCCCGGCGGTGCCAACGATCACGCGTCGTCCTCGGCCAGCAGCGGCAGTTGCGCGACGAAGCCGGGTTCGTCGTCGAGCTGGCGCAGGTCGAGCCACAGCGCGTCGTCATCGATGCGGCCGAGCACCGGGATCGGCAGGCAGCGCAGACGCTCTTCCAGGTCCAGCAGCGCGCGGCCGCGCTGGCGCTTGGGCTGGTTCGGGCGCAGGCACAGCGCGGCGCTGGGCAGCCGCGCGACCGGCTGGGCGCCGCTGCCGATCATCCCTAAGGCATCCACGGCGCTGACGCTCCAGCGCCCACCCAGCAGCGTTGCGAGGGCGGGAGCCAGTCGCTGGGCCTGGACGCGGATGTCGGCCTGCGGGCGACTGAGCAGGCGCAGGCTGGTGAGGCGCTCGGCCAAGCGGTCCGGGTCGCGGTAGAGGTTGAGCACGGCCTCCAGCGCGGCGAGGGTCAGCTTGTCCACGCGCAGGGCGCGCTTGAGCGGGTTCTTCTTGATCCGCCCGATCAGCTCCCGGCTGCCGAGGATCAGCCCGGCCTGCGGACCACCGAGCAGCTTGTCGCCGCTGAAGGTGACGATGTCGGCGCCGTCGCGTAGGGCTTCCTGCACCGTCGGCTCCTTGGGCAGACCCCAGCGGGTGAGGTCGACCAGGGTGCCGCTGCCCAGGTCCTCCAGCAGCGGCAGGCCATGGGCGTGGGCGATCTGTGCCAGCTGCGGGGTGGCGACGCTGGCGGTGAAGCCCTGCACGCTGTAATTGCTGGTGTGCACGCGCATCAACAGGCCGGCGCGCGGGCCGATGGCGGCCTCGTAGTCCTTGGCGTGGGTGCGGTTGGTGGTGCCGACCTCGACCAGCTTCACGCCCGCGCGGGACATGATGTCGGGGATGCGGAAGGCGCCGCCGATCTCGATCAGCTCGCCACGGGAAATGATCCCTTCCTTGCGCGCGCCCAGGCTGTTGAGCGCCAGCAGCACGGCGGCGGCATTGTTGTTGACCACGGTGACGGCTTCGGCGCCGGTCAGTTCGCGGATCAGCCCGGTGATGAGGTCATCGCGGTCGCCGCGCTTGCCGGTGGCCAGGTCGAATTCGAGGTTGAGCGGGTAGCGTGCAGCCAGGGTAATGGCTTCGATCGCTTCCTCGGGCAGCAGGGCGCGGCCGAGGTTGGTGTGCAGCACGGTACCGGTGAGGTTGAACACCCGGCGCACCCGGCTGGCGTGGTGTGCGGCGAGGCGTTCGCCGGCGCGGCCGGCGAGTACCGATTCTTCCAGTTCGACGGCGGCCAGCTGGCCACGGCGCGCGGGTTCGCGCAATTCGTCGAGCAGGTCGCGCAGGGTCTTGAGCAGGGCCTCGCGGCCATAGCGTTGCTGCAGCGGCTGGCAGGCCGGGCTGCGCAGCAGGCGGTCGATGGAGGGCAGGCGTACCGAGGTCATGGACGAACCTTGTGCTGGGACGTTGGCTGGAGTCAGTGTAGGGCGAATCACCGCGCGCGGTTATCCGCAGCTGCCTCGACGTGAAGGCGGCGGATAACGCGTTCCGCGTTATGCGCCCTACGTGGTTAGGCCTTTGTAGGATGGGTGGAGCGCAGCGATACCCATCAAGCCCAGTGTCGCGACAGCATGGGTATCGCTTCGCTCCACCACATCCTACGAAGAGCCGCCTGGGGCCAGCAGGAGGTTCGGCGCGCTGCGCAGGTAGCCGTCCTCGGCGAGGCGGATGTCCAGCGCGAGGCTGGCGAGGTCGTCCGCCTGGGCCTCGGCGTGCTTGTCGTGCTGCAGGTAGAACTGCTTGAGGTAGGACTGGCAGCCGGGGCAGGTCTCGGCCTTGAGTGGCGCCTGGTCGCTGGCAACGCCGTCGCGCTGCAGCGAGTAATAGGCCAGGCCCTTGCTCTCCGCACAGTGGCTGCATTTCACCCGCACGTAGTGCCATTCGCAGGAGCACAGCGAGCAGGACAGGTAACGCAGCCCGGCATGCTTGCCCTGGCTGCGGATCATCCCCGCCACCGGCGGCGCGCCGCAGGCCGGGCAGAGGGTCTGGCTGTCGGTTTCCGCCAGGGTGTCGTCGGGCAGTTGCAGCAGCCACTGGCTGAAGGCGACCTGCAGCACGGCGCCGAGGAAAGGCACCAGCGCCGGCGGCAACAGGTCGAACTGGCCGTTGAGCAGTCCCAGCGCCCAGCCCTTGCGCTGTCCGGAGTCGGCGTTGCGCAGGGTGTTCAGCGCCTCGGCCACGGCCGGGTTGGCGACGGCTTCGTAAGCATCGAGGAAGGCGTCCAGCAGCGGCAGCCAAGCGCCTTCGCGCACCAGTACCTCATAGGCCAGCGGCGGCATGCGGTGTTCGCGGCTGCGGGCCAGGGCCGCGGCGTCCGGCGTGGGCAGGAACAACTTGCGGTCGAGCAGCGCCTGCTGGGTATCGCAGACGCCGGCGATCAGTTCGAGGTAGCCCTGCAGCGGATTGCCCGGCGCCAGGTCACGCAGGCGCGCGGCGCGGCGGGAGAACAGGTCGGGGGACGGCAGGTTGAACAGTGGGGGGATGTTGGCGGCAGCTTCGATCTGCCCGGGTTCGAGAATTCGGCCTGACACGCAGGACTCCTTGTTGGGTGTGAAGCGGGGCCTGGAGAGCCCCTCTCCCTGGCCCTCTCCCTGAAGGGAGAGGGGATGGTTCGTGCTGGCTGTAGCACTGGCGTCAGCCGGCGATTACGTCGTGCGTCAGTGCCCCTTGCCCTTGTCCACGTCCTTCAGCCACGCCGCGTGGTGCTTGCGCGCCCAACCGCGGCTGACCCAGCCATAGAGCATGGCGCCCATCGAGCCCTTCACCCAGAGGCCGGCATAGATGTGCACCAGGATGCTGCAGATGAGCACGAAGGCGGCGAAGGCATGCAGCAACGTGGCGAGGCGGATCAGGTCGATGCCGAAGAGGTGGCTGAAGTAGGCACGCCACATCACGAAACCGGTCACCAGCAGCACCAGCATGCACAGCAGCAGGGTCCAGAACAGCAGCTTCTGCCCGGCGTTGTAGCGGCCGACTTCCGGGAGGTTTTCCTCGCGGTTGGTCACCACGTCGCGCCATTGCCTGAGCCATTGCACGTCGCGCTTCTCCACCAGGTTGTGGTGGGCGAAGCGGATCACCAGCCCCATGAAGAACAGGAACATCGCCACCCCGAGGAAAGGGTGCAGGACGCGCGTCCAAGGGCCGCCGCCAAACAGGTTGGTCAACCAGAACATGGCCGGGTGGAACAGCGCCAGCCCCGAGAGGCCGGCGAGGAAGAACAGAATGGCCACCATCCAGTGGTTGCTCCGTTCGTTGGCGTTGTAGCGTTGGATATCTTTTTTCATGCTCGGCTCCTGGGAGAGCTTGCAAGCACCCTCTCCCCAGCCCTCTCCCTGAGGGAAGAGGGGGCAGTATGGCGAGGGCGATCAGCGTGGATTGCGCGGATCATAGTCATGCACCGCCGGGTCGACCTTGTGCACCGGCGCCTGCGGATCGGGCCGGTCTTCCTCGTCCTCCTCCACCCGGTTGGGGCCGACGCGGGTGTAGTGGAAGAACCCGGCCAGCACCACGCCCGCCATGGCCAGCAGGCCCAGGGGTTTGGTGAGGCCTTTCCACAGGCTGACCATGGGGCTGATGGCCGGCTTGTCGGGCAGGCCGGCGTACAGCGAGGGCTGGTCGTTGTGGTGCAGCACGTACATGACGTGGGTGCCGCCCACGCCTTCGGGGTCATACAGGCCGGCGTGCTCGAAGCCGCGGGATTTCAGGTCCTCGATGCGCTCGGCGGCGTGCTCCTTCATGTCCTCCTTGGTGCCGAAGACGATGGCGCCGGTCGGGCAGGTCTTCACGCAGGCCGGCTCCATGCCCACCGCCACGCGATCGGAACACAGGGTGCACTTGTACGCCTTGTGGTCCTTCTGCGAGATGCGCGGGATGTTGAACGGGCAGCCGGTGATGCAGTAGCCGCAGCCGATGCAGTGGTCCTGGTTGAAGTCGACGATACCGTTGGCGTACTTCACGATGGCGCCGGGGCTCGGGCAGGCCTTCAGGCAGCCCGGTTCCTCGCAGTGCATGCAGCCGTCCTTGCGGATCAGCCACTCCAGGTTGCCGGCCGGGTTCTCGTGCTCGGTGAAGCGCATGACCGTCCAGGACTGGTCCGTGAGGTCGATGGGGTTGTCGTAGACCCCATGGTTGTGGCCCACCTCGTCGCGCAGCTCGTTCCATTCCGAGCAGGCGACCTGGCAGGCCTTGCAGCCGATGCACTTGGACACGTCGATCAGCTTGGCCACTTCCTGCTCGTGCCGCACCGAGGGTGACGGCAGGGTCGTGGCGGAGCGGGCGTAGATGTCTTGACTACTCATGCGTCACCTCACGCCTTTTCCACGTTGACGAGGAAGGACTTGAACTCCGGCGTCTGCGTATTCCCGTCGCCCACGAAGGGCGTCAGGGTGTTGGTCAGGTAGCCGTTGCGCGCCACGCCGGAGAAGCCCCAGTGCAGGGGGATGCCGACGTGATGCACGGTCTTGCCGTTGACCTGCAGCGGACGGATGCGCTTGGTCACCACCGCCACCGCCTTGATGTAGCCACGGTTGGACGAGACCTTCACGCGGTCGCCGGCCTTGATGCCGATCTCCTTGGCCAGCGCCTCGCCGATCTCGACGAACTGCTCCGGCTGGACGATGGCATTCAGACGGCAATGCTTGGTCCAGAAGTGGAAGTGCTCGGTGAGCCGGTAGGTGGTCGCGGCGTAGGGGAACTCGTCGGCCTTGCCGAACAGCTCCATGTCGTTCTTGAACACCCGCGCCGCCGGGCTGCTGATCGCCTGCGGGTTCTTGTGCAGCGGGTTGACGCCAATCGGCGTCTCGAACGGCTCGTAGTGCTCGGGGAACGGCCCCTCGGCCATCTTGTCGACGGCGAAGAAACGCGCCACGCCTTCGGGGTTCATGATGAACGGGTTCATCCCCGCTTCCGGCGGGACGTCGGCCTTGTAGTCGGGCACGTCGGTGCCGCCCCAGGCCTTGCCGTTCCACCACACCAGGCGCTTCTTCACCGGGTCCCAGGGCTTGCCGCTGGGGTCGGCCGAGGCGCGGTTGTAGAGGATGCGCCGGTTGGCCGGCCATGCCCAGGCCCAGCCGAGGGTCTGGCCCATGGCGTAGGGGTCGCTGTTGTCGCGGCGGGCCATCTGGTTGCCCAGTTGCGTCCACGAGCCGGCGAAGATCCAGCAGCCGCTGGCGGTGCTGCCGTCGTCGCGCAACAACGCGAAGCCGGGCAACTGCTCGCCGGCCTTCGCCAGGACCATGCCGTTGTTCGGGTCGACCAGGTCGGCCAGCGCCTTGCCGTTGTACTCCTTGGCGATCTCCTCAGGCGTCGGCTCATCGGGCGTCAGGTACGGCCAGTCGAGCCCCAGGATCGGGTCGGGGAACTTGCCGCCGTCCTTGCGATAGGCCTCGCGCAGGCGGTGCAGCAGGCCGCTCATGATGGCGATGTCGGTACGCGCCTCGCCCGGCGGCTCGGCGCCCTTCCAGTGCCATTGCAGCCAGCGCCCGGAGTTGACGATGGAGCCGTCCTCCTCGGCGAAGCAACTGGTGGGCAGGCGGAACACCGTGGTCTGGATGGCCTGGGTGTCGACGTCGTTGTGCTCGCCGGCGTTGCGCCAGAACTCGCTGGTCTCGGTGGCCAGCGGGTCCATCACCACCATCCACTTAAGCTTGGCCAGCGCGGCGCTGACCTTGGCCTTGTTGGGGAAGGAGGCGATGGGGTTGAAGCCCTGGCAGAAGTAACCGTTGACCTTGCCCTGGTACATCATGTCGAAGTAGCGCAGCACGTCGTAGCCGGCGCCGGGCATGTCCAGCTTGGGCAGCCAGTCGTAGCACCAGTTGTTGTCCTTGGTGGCGGATTTGCCGAACCAGGATTTCATCAGGCTGACGTGGAATTTCGGGTAGTTCTGCCAGTAGGACAGTTGCCCCGGCCGCAGCGGCTTGCTGGTGCGCTTGGTGATGTAGGCGTTGTAGTCCTGCTCCGCGTCCATGCCCAGGGTCAGGTAGCCGGGCAGCGAGTTGGACAGCAGCCCCAGGTCGGTGAGGCCCTGGATGTTGGAGTGGCCGCGCAGGGCGTTCATGCCGCCGCCGGGCATGCCGATGTTGCCCAGCAGCAACTGGACCATCGCGCCGGTGCGGATCATCTGCGCGCCCACCGAGTGCTGGGTCCAGCCCAGGGCGTACATGATGGTCATGACCTTGGTCGGCGCCGCCGTGGTGGAAATCTCCTCCCACACCTTGAGCATCATGTCCTTGGGCGTGCCGCAGATGTTGCTCACCACATCCGGCGTATAGCGGCTGTAGTGCTGCTTCATCAGGTTGAACACGCAGCGCGGGTGCGTCAGGGTCGGGTCGACCTTGGCGAAGCCGTCCTCGCCCAGCTCGTACTGCCAGGAAGACTTGTCCGGGTAGGTGCGCTTCTCGGCGTCGTAGCCGTTGAACAGACCGTCCTCGAAGCCGAAGCCTTCCTTCACGATGAAGGAGACGTCGGTGTAGTTGTGCACGTACTCCTTCTGGTACTTGTCGTTTTCCAGCAGGTAGTTGATCAGACCGCCGAGGAAGGCGATATCCGTGCCGGTGCGGATGGGCGCGTAGTAGTCGGCCACCGACGCGGAACGGGTGAATCGCGGGTCGACCACCAGCAGGCGCGCCTTGTTGTGCGCCTTGGCTTCGGTCACCCACTTGAAGCCGCACGGGTGCGCTTCGGCGGCGTTTCCGCCCATGATCAGAATCAGATCGGCATTCTTGATGTCGGTCCAATGGTTGGTCATGGCTCCACGGCCAAACGTCGGGGCAAGACTTGCCACCGTCGGGCCGTGTCAGACACGCGCTTGGTTATCGAACGCCAGCAGGCCGAGGGAACGAACCACCTTGTGGGTGATGTAGCCCGCTTCGTTGGAAGACGCCGACGCGGCGAGGAAGCCGGTGGTCAGCCAGCGGTTCACCGTCTGGCCCTGGTCGTTCTTCTCGATGAAGTTGGCGTCGCGGTCTTCCTTCACCAGCTTGGCGATGCGGTCCAGCGCCTCGTCCCAGCCGATGCGTTTCCACTCCGAGGAGCCGGCTTCGCGAACCTGCGGATACTTCAGGCGGTTGGGGCTGTGGACGAAGTCCAACAGGCCTGCGCCTTTGGGGCAGAGGGTGCCGCGGTTGACCGGGTGATCGGAATCGCCCTCGATGTGGATGATGTTCTGGGCGACGTTCTTCGCCGCATCACCCTGGCTGTACATGAGGATGCCGCAACCCACCGAGCAGTAGGGGCAGGTGTTGCGGGTCTCGACGGTGCGCGCAAGCTTGAAGTGGCGGATCTGGTCGGCGAATGCATCCGGGGGTGCCATCCCGAGTGCCGCCAGGCTCGATCCTCCAAGGCCCACGGCGCAGACCTTGAAAAATTGCCGACGGTTCATATCCATCGTGCGTCTCCTGATCAGGCAGCGTACGTCCGGGACATGGCCGGACCCTTGCTGCTTAAAAGATAGCCAAGCGGGCGCAATGCGCCAGCTTTGAGCGGGGCAGACCATGCCCGCGGGGGATTTGCGGCGCATTGACGCGCGTCAGTACGCCACTAGAACGTGCTGCCGAGTACCCCCAAATGGGCGGTTGGCGGGTAGCTGCAGGAGAGTCGGTCGCCGTCGGGCTGGCAGGAGGCGTGCTGCCGATCCGGGTGCAGGGTTTCGTGCAGCCCGAGCAGGGCCAGGCCGATGAGGGCAGCGAGCAGGTAATGGCGCGCGTGTCTTCTTCTGGTCGCTTTCATGACGTCCTCCGTCACTTCAGCCTGCGATCCGGGCGTGGCAGCCCCGGCATAACCTTGAGTCTGGAACCTGTGGCGCGGCTGTCAACGTGGAGCGCTTGACCGAAATGCCCGAACGGCCCGGCAGCCGGGCCGTTAACCGACCCACCGCCGGCCGATTAGGGTGGCAGGACCTGATTGCCCAAGAGCGCCTCCATGTCGTCCGCCGCCTCGCCCTACCCTCACCTGCTCGCCCCGCTCGACCTGGGCCACTTCCAGCTGCGCAATCGCGTGGTGATGGGGTCGATGCACACCGGGCTGGAAGACCGCCTGTGGGACTTCGGCAAACTCGCCGCCTACTACCGCGAGCGCGCGCGCGGCGGCGTCGGGCTGATCATCACCGGCGGCTTTGCGCCCAACCGCGAGGGCTGGCTGCTGCCGCTGGGCAGCAGCCTGACCAGCGGCCTGCAGGTGCCCGCGCACCGGCGCCTGACCCAGGCGGTGCACCGCGAAGGCGGGCGCATCCTGCTGCAGATCCTCCACGCCGGGCGCTACGGCTATCACCCATTGGTGGTGTCGGCCTCGGCGGTGAAATCGCCGATCAGTTGGTTCGCCCCCCGCGAGCTGTCCGAGCGCGGCATCCTGCGCACCATCGCCGCCTTCGTGCGCTGCGCGAAGCTCGCCCACGCCGCCGGCTACGATGGCGTGGAAATCATGGGCAGCGAAGGCTACCTGCTGAACCAGTTCCTCTGCCCGCGCACCAACCAGCGCGACGACCGCTGGGGCGGCGACCTGGGCAACCGCATGCGCCTGCCGCTGGAGATCGTCCGCCGCACCCGTCGCGCGCTGGGCGAGCGCTTCGTCATCAGTTATCGCCTGTCGCTGCTGGACTTGGTGGACGGCGGCAACAGCTGGGACGAAGTCCGCACCGTTGCGCGGGCCCTGGAAGGCGCCGGCATCGACCTGCTCAACACCGGCGTCGGCTGGCATGAATCACGGGTGCCGACCATCGTCACCTCGGTGCCGCGCGCCGCCTTCGCCGAGGTCAGCGCGCGCCTGCGCCGCGAGCTGCGGGTACCGGTGATCGCCAGCAACCGCATCAATACGCCGGAGGTTGCCGAACACGTGCTCGCCGAGGGTCATGCCGACCTCGTTTCCATGGCCCGGCCGCTGCTGGCCGACCCGCAGTTCGTGGAGAAGGCCGCCGCCGGCCGCGCCGCGTCGATCAACACCTGCATCGCCTGCAACCAGGCCTGCCTGGACCACGCCTTCGCCAACCGCCGCGCCAGCTGCCTGGTCAACCCGCGCGCGGCCTTTGAGACCGAGCTGCGCTACCGCAAGGCACGCGTGCACAAGCGCATCGCGGTGATCGGCGCCGGGCCGGCCGGGTTGTCCGCCGCCTGCGTCGCCGCCGAGCGCGGCCACCGGGTGACGCTGTTCGAGGCCGCCTTGGAGATCGGTGGCCAGTTCAACCTGGCCAAGCGCGTGCCGGGCAAGGAAGAATTCCACGAGACGCTGCGCTACTTCGCCGTGCGCCTGGCCGAACTGGGTGTCGAGGTGCAACTGGGCCGGCGTATCCGGCGCGGCGAACTGAGCGGCGAGTACGACGAGGTGATAGTCGCCACCGGTATCCAGCCGCGTACGCCGTCGATCCCGGGGATCGGCCACGCCAGGGTGCTCAGCTACCTCGACGTGCTGCAGGGCGCGCCGGTGGGCGAGAAGGTCGCGCTGATCGGCGCCGGCGGCATCGGTTTCGACGTCGCCAGTTTCCTGCTCGCCGACCGCGAAGGGCCACAACCGCTGGGCGAGTGGCTCGGCCAATGGGGCATCGACCTGGACAATGCCACGCCTGGCGGGCTGATCCCGCCCGTGGTCGCCGCACCGCGCCGGCAACTCTGGCTGCTGCAACGCAAGGCCGGGCAACCGGGCGCCGGGTTGGGCAAGACCAGCGGCTGGGTGCACCGCGCGCACCTCAAGCACCACGGTGTGCGGATGATCGGCGGCGTGGAATACCTGCGCATCGACGACGACGGCCTGCACCTGCGCATCGACGGCCAGGTGCAGTGCCTGGCGGTGGACAACGTGGTGATCTGCGCCGGCCAGGAGCCGCTGCTGGAACTGCAGCCGACCCTGGCGGCGCAGAACCTGCGCTACCACGTCATCGGCGGCGCCAGCGTGGCACGCGAGCTGGACGCCAAGCGGGCGATCCGCGAGGGCGCCGAACTCGCCGCCCGGTTGTAAGGCTTTTTGTAGGAGCGAGCTTGCTCGCGAACCGCCCAGCGCCGCAGCGTCCAGGGAAACTGTTCGCGAGCAAGCTCGCTCCTACAGGGTCGATTCCTCTGTAAACCTGTAGGAGCGGGCCATGCCCGCGATCACGGGCATGGCCCGTTACTACAGGCAAGGCGCGATATCACGACTCCAGCAACACCTTGATCGCCTGCAGATCGCGCTCCACCCATTGCGCATCGCGCTCGAAGGTGGCGTCGTCCATCTGTGGCTGGCGCAGGAGGGTGAGTTGCAGTTCGCAGCCGTCGCCGTTGGCGATCAGCCGCAGCGGAATGTGGATGGCGGGCGCCTGCTCGGGCAGGACGTCGTGGTCGAGCACACCGAAGGTGTTGCGCGGCGAGAAGCGCACCCGCATCGGCCCCTGGGGTGTCTGCGCGAGCCAGAGCTGGCCTTCCAGCGGCTCTATGGCGCTGCACAGGCCGGAGGCCCAGTAAGGGAAGTTCTTCGGGTCGGCGAGGAAGTCGTAGGCGATGTCCCGAGGCCGCTCGATACGGACACTCAGGGTACGGGACGCGCGGGTGGCCATGGTCGGGACCTCCATCGGGGCGGGAGCGATGCGCCGGTCTGGTGCATACTACGCGGCTGACTATTCTCGATCGACCGCCGGCCAGCACATCGCGGCTCGGCCTTCAGACCTTTTTTCGGAGTTTCCCATGCCTACGCCGCCCTGGTGGATGTTCGTCCTGCCGCTGATCGCCGGCGCCTGCCTGCCGTTGCAGGCCGGCATCAACGGCCAGTTGGCCAAGCAGGTGTCGAGCGTGCTCGCCGCCGCGCTGATTTCCTTCTTCGTCGGCGTGCTCGGTTTGCTCGCGCTGACCCTGGCCAACCGCGAGTTTCCCAGCCTCGCGGCGATGCGCGGGATGCCCTGGTGGCAGTGGTGCGGGGGCTTCCTGGGGATGTTCTTCATCTTCATCGCCGCCTTTGCCGCCCCGCGCGTCGGCGCGCTGATGTTCATGGTGCTGGTGCTCGCCGGCCAGCTCGGCATGGCCCTGGCGCTGGACCACTTCGGCTGGGCCGGCTTCAAGGAAGCACCGGTGAGCACCCTGAAGGTCGCCGGCATGGCCGCCATCGCCGTCGGCATCTGGATGATCCGCAAGGGCTGACGGCCCTCCGTCTACGCTGAGCAGGGGCAGCTCGCTCGCAGGAGAAATCCATGACCGATATCCAGGTGATCCTGGTCGACGAACACGACAACCCGACCGGCACGATGGAGAAACACCAGGCCCACCATCTCGGCCTGCGTCATCGCGCGATTTCCGTGTACGTGTTCAACCGCGCCGGCGAACTGCTGCTGCAGCGCCGCGCGGCGGCCAAGTACCACTGCGGCGGACTGTGGAGCAATACCTGCTGCGGCCACCCATACCCGGACGAATCCGCGCGCCACGCCGCCGAACGCCGGCTGCGCGAGGAGATGGGCGTACAGGTCGAACTGCACAAGCTGTTCGAGTTCAGCTACCGCCTGGAACTGGCCAACGGCATGACCGAGCACGAGTACGGCCATCTGTTCGGCGCCGTCGACGACCAGCCGCCGCGCCCCGACCCCGAGGAAGCCGACGACTTCCGTTACATCACCCTGCCCGATCTGGAAGCCGAAATGGCGGCTCACCCGGAGCGTTTCACGCCCTGGTTCGTGCTCTGCTACCCGACATTCAAGGAGTACCTGCGCAACCACGGCGGCATCGCCGCCCTGTAAGCCCCTGCAGTTCATCGAAAGGCCGCGCAAATCTACGCGCCGCCCACTATGATGCGCGCCTTCGCGCTACCGCCCCGACTTGCCGCCATGAGAAAACCACCGCTGATCGCCAACGCCGAGCTGGACCGCCTGGAAACCTGGGCCAAGTACACCTCGGGCCTGTGCAAGGACTGCAACGCCACCTGCTGCACCATGCCGGCGGAAGTGAAGGTCAACGACCTGATCCGTATCGGCGTCGTCGACGAGTTCGAGCGCGACGAGCCGGCGAAGAACATCGCCAAGCGTTTGCTCAAGGAAGGCATCGTCGAGCGCTTCAACCAGAAGAGCGGCATCTTCACCCTGACCCGCAGCAGCAACGGCGACTGCTACTTCCTCGACGCCAGGACCCGCCTCTGCACCATCTACGCCAAGCGCCCGGACACCTGCCGCAACCACCCGCAGGTCGGCCCGCGCCCCGGCTACTGCGCGTACCGCAAGAAGACCGTCTGAGCGCCGATCCGTCGGGGGAAAGCGCCGTTATGGGTGGCTCTGGTCAGGACCGAGGGGCGCCTAACCCTTGCTCGCGAATCCAATGGCACCCCGCCTGGCAGGCTCGCGAGCGCTAACGATGGCCACCCTCGCTCCTGCAGGTGGCGCCCGCGTCTGACCTGGCTCGCTATACTGCGGGCCTGTTCAGGAGCCCCGCATGAATTCCCTGCTCGAAGCCTGGCGGCACTCGCCGACCCACCGCCGCGTCTGGGCGCTCGCCGCGCCGATGATCCTCTCCAACGTTTCCGTGCCGCTGGTCACCCTGGTGGACAGCGCGGTGATCGGTCACCTGCCGCACGCCCATCAGCTTGGCGCCGTGGCGGTCGGCGGGGGTCTCTATACCCTACTCGTGGGAGTGCTGGGCTTCCTGCGCATGGGCACCACCGGTTTCGCCGCCCAGGCCGCCGGGCGTAGCGATGGCGGCACGCTACGGCGCATCCTGGGCCAGGGCCTGCTGCTGGCGCTGGGCCTGGCGCTGCTGCTCGGCCTGCTGGCGATACCGCTGACCGGCCCGGCACTGGCACTGATGCGCCCGTCCGCCGAGCTGGATGCGCTGGCCCGCGAGTTCTTCCATATCCGCCTGTTCGGCCTGCCGGCGGCGCTCGCCACCTACGCGCTGGTCGGCTGGTTCCTCGGCACGCAGAACGCCCGCGCGCCGCTGGCGATCCTGCTGACCACCAACCTCATCAACATCGTGCTCAGCCTGTGGTTCGTCATGGGCCTGGGCTGGGGCGTGGCCGGCGCGGCGAAGGCCGCGGTGACGGCCGAATGGGGCGGCGCCCTGCTGGGCCTGGCGCTGACCCGTGGTGCGCTCAGGCGTTACCCCGGCCTGCCAGACTGGTCGCGGCTGCGCGCCTGGGCCAACTGGCGACCGCTGCTGATGGTCAACCGCGACATCTTCATCCGTAGCCTGGCGCTGCAGGGCGTGTTCTTCCTGCTCACCGTGCAGGGTACGCGCCTGGGCGATGCCACGGTGGCGGCCAACGCCCTGCTGCTCAACGGGCTGATGGTGACCGCCTACGCCCTCGACGGCCTGGCCCATGCCGTGGAGGCGCTGTGCGGGCACGCCATCGGCGGCCGCGACCGCACCGCCCTGCGCCGCTCGCTGGTGGTCGCCTGCGGCTGGTCGCTGATCGCCAGCCTGCTGTTCGTGGCCTTCTTCAGCCTCTTCGGGCACCTGTTCATCGCCCTGCAGAGCGATATCCCGGACGTGCGCTCCACCGCCGACCAGTACCTGCCCTATCTGGCCTGCTTGCCGCTGATCGGCATGTGGAGCTACCTGCTCGACGGTCTGTTCATCGGCGCCACCCGCGCCCGCGAGATGCGCAACGCCATGCTGCTGGCCTGCGCCGCCAGCCTGCCGCTGGGCCTGGCCCTGCAAGGCTGGGGAAATCACGGATTGTGGCTAACCTTTTTATGCTTCATGTTGTTGCGCGCGCTGGTCCTGGCGGGTTACGCCTGGAAACTCACGCGCCAAGACGCCTGGCAGGCGCCTGCCAGTCCCTGACCTGTTAAGGAGACGCCATGCCGGCTTGTCCCATTCCCGTTGACGAATCCCTGCGTCAGCAGACCCTGGATGAGATGAACCTGCTCGACACCCCGGCCGAGCATTATCTGGATACCCTGGTCCGCCTGACGCAGGACCTGGTGAAGGTCGATACCGTGCTGATCAGCCTGATCGACCAGGACCGCCAGTGGTTCAAGGCCCGCATCGGCCTGGACGCCACCGAGACCAAGCGCGACGTGTCGTTCTGCGGCTACGCGATCCTCGGCGAGGACACCCTGCTGGTGCCCGACGCCACGCTCGACGAGCGCTTCGCCGACAACCCGCTGGTGCTCGGCCCGCCCTATATCCGCTTCTACGCCGGGCGCCCGCTGCGCGCCGGCAACGGCCAGGCCATCGGCACCCTGTGCATGATCGACCCGCGCCCGCGTGGCATGACGGCGGCGCAACAGGCCAACTTCCGCGACCTCGCCACCCTTGCCGAGGGCTACCTGCAACTGCGCAGCCTCATCCAGAGCACCCGCGACCTGCGCGTCGAGATGGACCGCGAACAGCGCAAGGCCCTGCTCGATCCGCTCACCCAACTGTGGAATCGCGGCGCCCTGCACGCCTTCCAGGAGCGCGAGTGCCGCCTGGCGCGGGAAAGCCACGCGCAGCTGGGCGTGCTCTATGCCGACCTCGACCACTTCAAGTCGATCAACGACCGGCACGGTCATGCCGGCGGCGACCAGGTGCTCCGCGAATGCGCCCAGCGCCTGCGCGCCGCGCTGCGGCCGGACGACCTGCTGGTGCGCCAGGGCGGCGAGGAATTCGTCGCGCTGCTCAAGGTGAAGGACGGCGAGGAACTGCAGCGCGTCGCCGAGCGCGTGCGCGAGCAGATCAACCACGCCCCCGTGCCGCTGGCCGGCGGCCCGCTGCCGGTGACCCTGAGCATCGGCTGCACCCTGCGCGCCGGGGAGGAACCCATCGACCAGGCGCTGGAGCGCGCCGACGTTGCGCTTTACAGTGCCAAGCAGGCCGGGCGCAACCGGGTCAGTTTCAGCCCGCCGCCGGCATCCGCCTGACCGAAAAAGGCCCCCGTAGAGGACCCACCCATGGCCCAAGCCATTGCCGCGTACCTGCACTACCTGTCGATCTTCCTGCTGTTCGCCCTGCTGGTGCTGGAGCACCAGCTGTTCCGCCTGCCGCTGGACCTGTCGCGGGCGCGCAGCCTGGTAATCGTCGACCTGGCCTACGGCGCCTGCGCGGGCCTGGTGCTGCTGACCGGCGCGGCGCGGGTCGTCTGGTTCGCCAAGGGCGCGGACTACTACCTGCACAACAGCCTGTTCCACGCCAAGGTCGGCCTGTTCGTGCTGGTGGGGCTGCTGTCGATCCTGCCGACCATGACCTTCCTCAACTGGCGCAACGAGCTGCGGGCCGGGCGCGTGCCGGTGCCCGGCGAACGCCAGGCGAAGCGGGTGATCATGGTCATTCGCCTGGAGCTGCTGGCCCTGCTGGTCCTGCCGCTGCTGGCGACGCTGATGGCGCGCGGCTTCGGGATGATCGGCTGAGCAGGTGGCTTCGCTCATCCGCCCAGCCACTTTCCTACAGACAGAGCCGAGCAATCCGATTCAGGCGACGCCTTGATCGGCGGATGCTCCTGCGCAGTTTCGACTGCCGCAGGACCTCTGCATGCCTTCCCGCTTCCCGCGCCGCGCGCCCTGGCGGGGCCTTTCGCTGCTCGCCGCGCTGGCCCTGGGCGGCTGCGCCAGCAATGAATTCACCCTGGAAGCCGACCTGCCGGGGGATTTCGCCCTGGCCGGCGACGCGCGCTATTCCCTGCCTGCGGGCAGCCATTGCGGCGCGGCAGCCGACAGCATCACCCAACGCCTATTCACCACCGACGGCCATGCCCAGCGGCCGCACCGGGTCAGCTATCAGGTACCGCTGAGCCTGAGCAGCGATGGCTGCCGTCGCGAGCTCAGCCACATCCGCCTGGCAATGGACGGCGAATCGGCCAGCCATCCCCTGGAAGCCTTCGCGCCGGACGTCAGTTACGCCAACCTCGCCATCCGCAGCCAGCTCGCGCCCGGCAGTGCGGGCATGCCCAAGCACGGCGTGCGCATCTTCGACGGGCGCTGCCGCTGGTTGCTGCCCGACTCGCCCAGCGGCGAACGGCAACTGCAGTGCAACGCCTCCGACATCAACGGCCAATGGTTCGACGCCAAGCCCGGCGGCGAGCTGCAGCGCGACCAGTTGCCCGGTCGCATCGTGCGACTGGCCATCGGCGTGGCGCCGGATATCCCCGCCAGCGCCGAGCAGCCGGGGGCTCAGACCCTTTCGGCAGCCGACTCCAGCAACTGAGCCAGCCGGCGCCGCAAGGCCGGCACTTCACCTTCGGCCGCTTGCAGGCCGAAGCGCTCGCACAGCAGCATGAGCAGTTCGTCGGCCTGCGTGATGTTGCGCTGCTCGACGCTGCCATCGGCACTGCGCCGGTTGAACTGGCCGTTGAGCAGCGACAGCCGCGCACCGCCTTCGCTGAGCGCCACCCGCAGGGAGGTGCGGAACACACTCTGCGGGAAGGTCGAGGTGTACCAGTTGCGCATGCCGTAGTCGGCCCAGTGCTGTGGTTCCAGGGTGAAGCGGTACAGCGTCTGCCAGCCGGACGCCGAGCGCGTGGCCATTTCCAGTTCGCCATCGAGCGCGCCACTGATGCGCCAGTTGCCGGGCAGGGTTTCGTTCAGCCGCAGCGGCAACGCGCGGGGCGACGCCGGGCCGCCGAAGCCGATGTCCACCAGGTGCGGGCCCTCGGCCAGGTCGACGCGCAGCAGCAAGTGGGTCTGCGGGGTCAACGGCGCCTCCGCCGGCAAGCCCCAGCGCACCCGCGCCACCAGCAGCGTCACGCGGTAATCCAGGCTGCTCAGCAGGCGGGCGAACAGGCTGTTCAGTTCGAAGCAGTAGCCGCCGCGGTGCCCTTCGACGACCTTGGCGAACACTGCGTCGGGCTCGATCAGGATGGGCTTGTCCAGCAGCACGTCGAGGTTCTCGAACGGCAGGTGATGCAAGGCCGCGACGATCAGCCGGTCGAGGTTCTCCAGCGTCGGCGCTGGGCGCTCGGGCGGCAGGCCGAGGCGCGCCAGGGTCGCGTCGAGCTGGGCGGCGGTGAAGGGGGTGAGCGGGGTCATGCGAGTCTCCTTTCGCGAAGCATCAATGGTGCGGGGCGGCGGGTTCCGGAATCACCAGCGGGCCGCAATTATCATCGCTGACGATCACTGCCAGCAGCCGCGCGGGTTCGCTGGCGCTGGCGTTCTCGGCGAACAGGTGCAGCGCGCGGCTGGGCTCGAACCAGGTCTGGCCCGCGCTGTAAGTCTGCGCCGGCTGGCCCTGCATCTGCGAGCGCACCTGGCCGCTGAGCACGATGGCGGTCAGCGCGCCGGGGTGGCGGTGCGCGGGGGTATGGGCATCGGGCGGGAAATCCACCTGCAGGGTGGTCACCACCTTGCCCGGCAGATCCGCCAGCGGCTCGCAGGACAGGCGCGTCACCTGCGTCGTCGGCCGCGCGCCGGTCGCGTGCCCGGCCTGGCTGTCGGCCAGGCTCGCCAATGGCCGCGACCAACCCTGCCAGCTCAACGCCCCCGCCGCGAGCGCCGCGAGAGCCGCCACCAGCACCAGGCCGCCGCGCGCCTCGCGTCCGAGCGCGAGGTTCATGCCGGCACCCCCGCCAGGCGTACGCCTGGTTGCCAGCCCAGGCGATGGCGCGCCTTGGCCGAGCTGACCTCGATGTCCTGCTCGGCGATGTTGTAGGCCCCGTGCGCGCCCCACTGCAGCGCCAGCAAGGCGGCGCGGGCGGCATCGTCGACGTGCACGGACAAGCGCGGATCGGCCCGCTCGGCGCCGGTTCCCGGGCCGTAGAGGCGCCCGTAGCGCAGCACGATGCCCTCCAGGGGGTATGCGCCGAGCACGGCCTCCTCCAGCGCCGCCACGCCGCCGACGCTGATGGCGCGCGGGCCTTCGGCGGCCAGGTCCAGCGGATGTTCCTCGTGCAGCGGCAATTCGCCCGGCGCATAGGCCCAGGCGATGCTCTGCGCCACCATGCGCTCCACCCCCGCGGCGCGGGCGGCGGCCACCAGGTTGGCCGTGCCCTCCCGGCGCAGGCGTGCGTTGCGCGGCTGCGCGGCGGGCATCAGGGCGGGGTCGAGGCCGGCCGGCAAGTCCGTGAGCTGATGAATCACCCAGCGCGGCTGGAAGGCCAGCACGGCATCGTGAAGGGCGCGCGCGTCATACACGTCCAGCACCATCGCCTGGGCGCCGGCAGCTTCGAGTGCGGCGGCGCGCTGCGCGCTGCGGCTGATCGCCAGCACCTGGTAGCCGCGCTCCAGCAGCATCGGCAGCAAGCGCTGGCCGATGGCGCCCGTGGCGCCGGCAAAGAACACTTTCATGCACATGGGGACCTCGAAGGGGCAGTGGGGACTCGTCGCCACTCTAGCCAGGCCATGCCCCACCCCACAGTGCCAAGATCACCTCGAACGACTGGGACATGCTTCCCGAAGCTTGATTCATGTCCACGCAATGTCACCCGCATCGTCTATAACAAACGGCTCAATACCCCGATCCTGAGGAGTCGTCATGAGCCAAGTCTTCGATGTTGCCGTGGTCGTCGGCAGCCTGCGCAAGGAATCCCTGAACCGCAAGATCGCCAAGGCATTCGCTGACCTGGCGCCGGCCAACCTGAAGCTGTCGATCGTGGAGATCGGTGACCTGCCGCTGTACAACGAGGAGCTTGACGTGGGCACCCCGCCCGCCAGCTACACCGCCTTCCGCGAGCGCATCGCCCGTGCCGACGCGGTGCTCTTCGTCACCCCGGAATACAACCGCTCGGTGCCCGGCGTGCTGAAGAACGCCATCGACGTCGGCTCGCGTCCCTATGGCAAGAGCGCCTGGAACGCCAAGCCCTGCGCCGTGGTCAGCGCCTCGCCGGGCGCCATCGGCGGCTTCGGTGCCAACCATCACCTGCGCCAGTCGCTGGTGTTCCTCAACATGCCGGTGCTGCAACAGCCCGAAGCCTACCTGGGCGGCGCGGGCAGCTTCTTCGACGACGCCGGCAAGCTGTCCGAGAAGACCCAGCCCTTCCTCAAGAGCATCATCGACGCCTTCTCCGCCTGGATCGAACAGAACCAGCCGCGCTGATCGCCCCCGGGCGCCGGCCCCGGCCGGCGCTCGCCGTTCTGTGCAGCGGGTCGCAGGCTACCGGACAAAGTCCGATTCCGCCGCGATCCGACTGGTCGCCCCTCCCGCGCCGCGCCATGGTTCAGGCCCGCCTTATCCGCCGGACCGACCATGCACCCGCGCCCGCTCCGTCTCTGCCTGCCCGCCCTTGCACTGCTGGCCGCGTGCAGTTCGCCCCCGGTCCACAAGGACATCGACGGCGAAGGCTTCGCCGCCGGGCAGATGCTGCAGAACGACGCCAACCGCGCCGCCAACCTGGCCATGCGCGATAACCTGCAAAGCCTCTCGCTGCTGCTCGACAAGCTCTACAAGCGCAACCCGCGGCAGTGGAAGAAGACCGGCGCCGCCTCCCGCGACGCGGCGCACAAGGTGGTAATGGATGCCATCGTCGACCAGCAGCCGTTGCCCGGCCTGGGCGACAAGCGCTCGGTGGCCGCACTGCCGCTGGCCTTCGATGCCGACTTCGAGGGCGACCGCGCCGGCGCGCTGATCTACGGCCTGGGCAGCATGCTGGTGGAGCTTTACGGCGGCACCACCACCCAGCACCTGCTCAGCGGCCTGAACGCACAGAAGACCGCCAACGCGGCGTGGAACATCGAGGTCGCCGCCTGGCTGCTGGCCAGCCGCACCGACGCGGCGGGCCAGCCGCTGCTGCTGTCCAACGAGATCAGCAGCGCCGGGCGCAACCTGTCCTTCGAGCGTGAATTCGGCCGCATGATCGGGCGCCTGGAACTGCTCGCCCAGACCAGCGACGAAAGCCTGCGGCGCAGCGGCATCAACTACGTGCAGGGCCTGCTCGCCGCGCCGATCATCGGGCTGGTGCAGTTCATCCCGCTGGATGCCGCCTCGGCAGCGGCCACCCAGTAGCTACTCCAGCAGACGCGCCAGGCGCTGGCGCAGGTAGCGGTTTTCCGCGCGCAGCTCCTCCACCTCGTCCAGCAGGCGCAGCGCCAGGGCGATGCCCGGCCAGTCCAGCTCGAACTCGCGGCGCAGGCGCACGGCACGGCGCACCACGCTGACCGCCTGGTAATCGAACACCCAATGCCCGCCGCGTTGTTCGCGGGGCTCCACGATGCCCACCTCGACGATCTCGACGAGTACGTCGCGGGGCAGGTTCACCGACTGGCAGAGCTCGTCGAGGTCCACCACCATCACTGTCGTCGTCATGCGCGTTTACCCCAATCGGCACGGGGGTCGAAGGCCGCCTTGGCGGCCAGTTCTTCCCAGAGTTTGCGGGTCGCTTCGTCCGCCGCCTTCGGCATCACCACCTTGAGCACGGCGTAGAGATCGCCGGCGGCGGCGTCGCCCTTGTTCGGCAGGCCCTTGCCCTTGATGCGCAGGCGCTGGCCGGCCTGGCTGTTGGCCGGGATGCCGAGGTTGATGCGCCCGCCCAGGGTGGGCACTTCCACCTTGGCGCCGAGCGCGGCCTCCCACGGCGCCACTGGCACGGTGACGACCAGGTCGCGACCCTCGACATCGAACAGCGGGTGCGGCACCAGGCGGATCGCCAGGTACAGGTCGCCAGCCGGGCCGCCGTTGACGCCCGGCGCGCCCTGCCCCTTGAGGCGGATGCGCTCGCCGTCGGCAGTGCCCACGGGGATCTTCACGTTCAGCGTCTTGCTCTGCGGCGGCAGCTTGCGGCCGTACTCGTCGTAGCTGGGCAGGCTGAAGCTGATCGGCCGGCTCTCGCCGGAAAGGGTTTCCTCGAGGAACAGCGGGACCTCCATCTCCACATCCTGGCCACGATGCGGCTGCGGCTGGCGAGCGCCGCCGAAGCCACCACGGGAGCCGCCGGCGCGGGCGCCGAAGATCTGCTCGAAGAAGTCGGAAAAGTCCTGCTCATGCCCCGGCGACGGGTCATCGAAGCCTCCGCGCGGCTGCCAGCCGGGCGGCGCCTCGAACTGCGGGCCCTGCGCGCCGTAGCGACGCAGCTCGTCGTACTCGGCGCGCTTCTCCGGGCTTTTCAGCACCTCGTAGGCTTCGGAGACGTCCTTGAACTTCGCCTCGGCGTCCGCCTCCTTGCTGACGTCCGGGTGGTATTTGCGCGCGAGCTTGCGGTAGGCGGTCTTGATCGCCTTCTCGTCGGCGTCGGGTTCAACCCCGAGCGCCGCGTAGTAATCCTTGAATTCCATCGATCTCCTCACATGCGTTGGACCTGTCGGCGCCTGGGACACGGGGATTCGCGCGGGCAGCCGAAGCCGCTGCGCGCACTGCGGGGCGAACAGGTGGAAAAAACGGGTTTCTGCGACAACAGATGGAGTCGCGGCGCCTGCTTTTCAACACTGCCTGCAAGCCTAGACGCTGATCCTGCAGGGCGGCTGCCGGGACGTGTTGATGCCGGTCATGGCATAGTCGGCTTTCCGCTTTCCCGGCAATCGACCCAGGCCATGACCGCTCCCCTCGATTCGTTCCGCCAGCCGCTGGACCCGAGCCACGAGCTGCCCATCTACCGCCAGTTGTACGGACGCATCCGCGACGCCATCACCCGCGGCGCCCTGCGCCCTGGCGAGCGCGTGCCGCCCGTGCGCGGGCTGGCCGGCGAACTGGGTGTGGCGCGCGGCACGGTGGAGCTGGCCTACCAGTTGCTGACCAGCGAAGGCTATCTGCAGGCGCGCGGGCCGGCGGGCACGGTGGTGTCGCCGCAGCTGGCGGGGCGCAGCGCCGCCGCGTCGGCGGTGGCGGCCTCGCCGGCAACCGTCGAGCGCACCCTGCCCGGCCTGATCGCCCACGGCCCGGCGTTGCGCCCGTTCCAGCTCGGCGTGCCGGCGCTGGATGCCTTCCCCCGCGCGCTCTGGGCGCGCCTGTGCGCGCGCCGCCTGCGCCAGCAGAGCGCAGCCATGCTGGCCTACCCGGAGCCCTGTGGCTACGGACCCTTGCGCGAGGCGGTCTCCGGTTACCTGGGCATTTCCCGAGGGATCATCTGCGACCCGGCGCAGGTGTTCATCTGCGCCGGCTACCAGGGCGCGCTGGACCTGATCAGCCGCACCCTGCTCGAACCCGGCCAGCGTTTCTGGCACGAAGACCCGGGCTATCCGCGCGGCCGCGAGCTGCTACGCCGGGCCGGCGGGGTGCCGGTGCCGGTTGCGGTGGACGGCGATGGTCTGCGCGTGGAGGACGGCATCGCCCGCGCGGCGGATGCGCGCTTCGCCCTGGTCACGCCGTCGCAGCAGAGCCCCACCGGCGTCGCCCTGAGCCTGTCGCGCCGCCTCGCCCTGCTGGACTGGGCCGCCGGCAGCGGCGCCTGGGTGGTCGAGGACGACTACGACAGCGAGTACCGCTATGCCGGCTTCCCGCTGCCGGCGCTGAAAAGCCTCGACCGCGCCGGGCGCGTGCTCTACACCGGCACCTTCAGCAAGGTGCTCTACCCCGCGCTGCGCCTGGGCTATCTCGTGGTACCGGCGGCGTTGGTGGATGACTTCGTGCGCGCCCAGCAGGTGTTTTCTTCCGGCTGCGCGGAGCTGCTGCAGGCGACCCTGTGCGACTTCATGCAGGAGGGCCATTTCGCCCGCCACCTCAAGCGCACCCGCACGCTGTACGCCCAGCGCCGGCAGTGGCTGCGCAGCGCGCTGGAAGCACGCCTCGGCGAGCGCCTGCGCTTTGCCGACACGCCGGGGGGCCTGCATCTGATCGGCGCGCTGGAGCAGGACGACCTGGCCGTCGCCCGCCGCGCCCACGCCGAGGGGCTGGGCCTGCAGGCGCTGAACGCCTGGTGCGTGGAGGCCAAGCGCGCGCCGGCGCTGATGATGAGCTTCACCAATGTCAGCGATGAGCCGCTGGCCGGGCGCCTGGCAGAGCGCCTGGCGGCGCTGCTGGAGTGAGGCAGGAGGCTGGGCGGGCGGAGAAGGTTCCGCTGCGACGGGCTTCGCGACCGGGTTTGCTACCTGGAACATCGTGGCGCGGCCTGCCCTCTCCCCCGCCCTCTCCCTGAAGGGAGAGGGAGCTGTCCGTGCCGGCTGACGCCACGGATTCCTCCTGCACCGACCGGTTCCTCTCCCTTGGGAGCAGGGGCGCAGCCAGGGCGGGGGAATCAGGCAGACCGTGGGGCGCATGACCCGGAACGGGTTATGCGCCGATTACCCGTGGCGGATAACGCTGGCGCGTTATGCGCCCTACGATCTCGGGCGGGAAAGGATCCGCCCCGCCAGCTTTCGCGGACAAGGCCCGCTTCTTCACCCCAGGCCGCCCCCGTCCCCCTGTAGGAGCGAGCTTGCTCGCGAACAGCCTTGGCGATGGAACACCACCGTTCGCGAGCAAGCTCGCTCCTACGAAGAGCAAAAAGCCCCGCCGAAGCGGGGCTTTCATCACGCCGACCGCCGACCGATCAGGACGACAGGTAGGCCGAACGGGTCAGGCCCAGGCGCAGCGCGTCGAGGAACTGCGTGCGCTCGCGCGCGGTGAGCTTGGCCCCGGCGACCTTGTCGCGGTAGTGGGTCATCAGCTCCTCGGGCGACAGGTGCACGTAGCGCAGCATGTCCTCGATGGTGTCGTGGGTCTCGATGCCGGCGTGGTAGTAGCTGCCGTCGGCGTTCTGGTAGACGTTCACCGAGTCGGTGTCGCCGAACAGGTTGTGCATGTCGCCGAGGATTTCCTGGTAGGCGCCGACCAGGAAGGTGCCGATCAGGTAGTCCTCGCCTTCCTTCACGTCGTGCACCGGCATGCTGGTCTCGATGCTCTGCTCGTCGACGTACTGGGTGATCTTGCCGTCGGAGTCGCAGGTCAGGTCCTGCAGCACCGCGCGGCGGGTCGGTTCCTCGCCCAGGCGGTGGATCGGCAGGATCGGCAGTACCTGGCCGATGGCCCAGGTGTCGGGCAGGCTCTGGAACACCGAGAAGTTGCAGATGTACTTGTCCGCCAGCTTGTCATTGAGCTCGTCGAGCACCTGGCGATGCGAGCGCTGGTGAGCCTTGAGCTGGTTGTGCAGGCGGCGGCAGATGGCGAAGTAGCACTGCTCGGCCAGGGCCTTCTGCGCAAGGCTGATCTTGCCCTCGGCGTACTGCGCGGCGGCGTCGCTCATGTAGTGGGTGGCGCGCCAGTAGGTCTCGGTGACCATCTCGGCGTCGGTCGGGCCAAGCAGGTCGGCCAGCCACTGGACGATTTCCGGCTGTTCGGCCAGGTCGGTGATGGTCGGTAGCTCGTCGTTGTGCCGCTCGACGTCGGTGACCTGGGTGATCAGCACCGCGTGGTGCGCGGTCAGCGCGCGGCCGCTCTCGGAGAAGATGTGCGGGTGCGGCAGGCCCTGGGCGTCGCAGAATTCCTTGAGCATGCCCACCACCACACCGGCGTAATCGTCGATGTCGTAGTTGATCGAGCTGGCGTTGCGCGAATGGGTGCCGTCGTAGTCCACGCCCAGGCCGCCGCCGACGTCCACGTGGTCCACCGGCAGGCCGAGGGCGCGCAGTTCGCCGTAGTAGCGGATGGCTTCCTTGAAGCCGTGCTGGTAGTCGGCCAGGTTGGCGATCTGCGAGCCCATGTGGAAGTGCAGCAGGCGCACGCCCTGGTCCAGACCGGCGGCGCGGAAGCGCTCGACCACCGACAGCAGCTGCGCGGCGGACAGGCCGAACTTGGCCTTCTCGCCACCGGTGTCGGCCCACTTGGAGGAGGCCAGCGAGGACAGGCGCACGCGCAGGCCGACCTGGGGCAGCACGCCGATGACGGCGGCTTCCTCGATCACCAGCTGAACCTCGGACTCCTTCTCGATCACGATGAACACGTTGTGGCCGAGCTTCTGCCCCATCAGCGCCAGCTTGATGAACTCGCGGTCCTTGTAGCCGTTGCAGACGATGGTGCCGCCCTTGGGCGCCAGCGCCAGCACGGCCATTAGCTCGGGCTTGGAGCCGGCTTCCAGGCCGATGGAGACGTTCTGGGTGGCGATGATGCTCTCCACCACCGCTTCCTGCTGGTTCACCTTGATCGGGTACAGCGCGGTGTAGCGGCTGCCGTACTCCAGGCGCGCGATGTTGGCGTCGAAGGCGCCGGTGAGCTTGCGCACGCGGTCCTGGAGGATGTCCGGGAAGCGCACCAGCAACGGCAGCGACAGGCCCGCCTCGCGCAGCTGCTCGACCAGCGCATGCAGATCGATCGGCTGGGCATCGGCGCCCTGCGGGCGAACTTCCACGTTACCGGCGTCGTTGATGGCGTAGTAGCCCGCGCCCCAGTGGCGAATTCCGTAGATGCTGCGGCTGTCAGCCACGGTCCAGTTGCTGCCGTCGTCTTTGCGGGTCCGTCTAGCGGCCATGCGTGGTGGTCTCCTCAAATAGCGCGAATGTGTGCAGGCGCCCGCCCGGCGTGCGGGTGAGTCGTTCGAGGCCTGCTGGTGTAACCCTAGCCGGGACTCGTGACGATGCCGTGTTGACCGCCGGGCTTGGCGGTAAGTTTAGGAAAATCCGACGACGCGCCCAGGGCGCGCCGGTAAATCTCCCATCTAGGGAAAGGGCTTGCCGGCGCCGCGCAGTCTGCGCATCGCCTGGAACCCGTTCTCGACAGGGGAGAGTCGCTTGCCCGTTCAGGCAGGGGGACGGATCAGCCGCCGGATTTCTTCGCCTTGAGGCCGCGCTTGGCCAGCTCTTCGAGCAGCAGGTCGACGTGGTCGCCCTGGATCTCGATGATGCCGTCCTTCAACGCGCCACCGGTGCCGCAACGCTTCTTCAGCGCGGTGGCCAGGTCCTTGAGCGCATCGGCCGCCAGCGGCACGCCGGTCACCGTGGTCACGGTCTTGCCGCCGCGGCCCTTGGTTTCCCGACGCACGCGAGCGATGCCGTCGCCGGCCGGAATCTCGGCCTGCTTGCAGGTGCACGCGCCAATGGGCTGATTGCAGTCCGGGCAGTGCCGGCCGGCATCAGTGGAATAGACGAGCCCGCCGAGGGCGGACAGGGAGGATGCTTTCTTGACCACCGGGCGTTTCCCCAGGATTGGCCTCTTCGGGCCAGGTCAACGAATGGCCGGCTGGCGCCGACCGCGACGCCCCACTCAGGCAGGGGCTGCGCAATTCCCGGTGGAGGACCCTGCCGGAAAGGTCGCGCAATTTAGCAGCATTGGAGGCAAATGCTAAGAGCGAAAATGCGTCATTGATCGGCGGTTTGGCGACATACCGGCCACACCGGCGCCTGGAAGGGGGGCAGTAGGAGCGAGCCTGCTCGCGAACGAACCCCGCTGCGGAGTCCGGTTCGCGAGCAAGCTCGCTCCTACGAAGAGCAGTCCGCAGGGGATTGATGCGTCAGAAACTCACCAGATACTTGCGCAACGCCGCCAGCGAATCGGGGCAATACGGCGTGCCCGCCTTCGCCTCGGCCAGCACCTGGTGCGGGTCGATAAAGCGCGCTTCCAGCACTTCCTCGGGCTGCAGCTTCAGCGGCGCATCGGACACGGCGGAGAACACCGCGCACCACAGGCGGTTGTCCGGCTGGTCGAAGAAGAAGGTGCCATGCGCGCGGAGTTCGACGCCGGCAATGCCCAGCTCCTCTTCCAGCTCGCGGGCGGCGGATTCGGCGTAGCTCTCGTCCGCCTGCACCATGCCGCCGGCGGCCGGGTCCCAGTAGCCGGGGTAGATCGCCTTGCTCAGGGTGCGGCGGTGCACGCACAGCTCGCCAGCGGAGTTGAACAGCAGGATGAAGGTGCCCCGGCCGATCAGCCCGCGCGCGCGCAGCTCGGCGCGCGGCAGGCTGCCGAGCAGCTGGTCGTCATCGTCGACCCAGGCGATCTTCTCCGCGTCGGAGGCCGCCCGGTGGGCGGCTTCCCTGTCGCTGATGGCCGCCATGGATCAGCCCTGGGCCAGCAGCTGGCGCAGGTCGATGATCGCGGCGTTGGCGCGGGAGATGTAGTTGGCCATGACCAGCGAGTGGTTGGCCAGCACGCCGAAGCCGCTGCCGTTGAGGACCATCGGGCTCCACAGCGGCGCCTCGGCGGCCTCCAGCTCGCGGATGATCTGGCGCACGCTGACGGTGGCGTTCTTCTTCGCCAGCACGTCGGCGAAGTCCACCTCAATGGCGCGCAGGATGTGCGACAGCGCCCAAGCCTGCCCACGGGCTTCGTAGAACACGTTGTCGATCTGCATCCAGGGGGTTTCCTGGATCACTTCCTCGACTTCCGGCGCCTGGCCCGGGGTGACCGGCTTGAGCGGGGTGATGTTGGTGTTCAGCTTGACCCGGCCGACGCTGGCCGAGAGGCGCTGGGACAGCGAGCCCAGGCGGGTGGAGACGTCGCCCAGCCAGTTGTTCAGGCTGTCGGCGCGGGCGTAGAACTGCGCGCCGGCGGGGTCGGCGGACAGGCGGGCGAGGTAACGGTCCAGCGACTTGATGCCCTCGGCGTACTCCGACTCGGAGGACGGCAGCGCCCAGCTCTTGTTGTCGAAGTTGAAGCGCGGCTCGGCGCGCGCCAGGTCCGCGTCCTCGGTGGACTGCGACTGGGAGCGGGCGAAGTCCTTGCGCAGCGCGCGCGACAGATCGCGCACCTGGACCAGCGCGCCGTATTCCCAGCTGGGCATGTTGTCCAGCCAGACGCCCGGCGGGAAGATGTCGTTGGACAGGTAGCCGCCGGGCTTGTTGAGCAGCGTGGCGACCACTTCCTTGAGGGTTTCGACGGTGGTGTAGCCCACCACCATCTGCCGGCCCGCGCGTTCGGCGGCGGCCTGGGCGTTCTGCTGCACGGGGAAGAGGTCCGGCTCCTGGCTCCAGTACCAGCCGATGGCCCCGCAGATCACCAGGTAGACGCCCAGCAGACCACCCAGCACGCGGCCCAGCCAGGGCCCGCCGAAGTAGGCGCGCGCGTCGTCCACCGAGTCATTCACGCGATCACGCACGGAGCCGCGTTTCTTCCAGTTCCACATGGCAAGTTCCTTGATGTCCCGAATTCGAAGATAGCTTGGACCTGCAACCGGCCCCAGGGTGCCGGGATTTTAGGCCCACCGGCGCCAGCATGCCGCACGGCGGCAGGTCAGCGCAGCCTACCCTGCGCATGGTGCTCGGTAATGGTGCGAATTACAAAGCTTCGGATGTTTGACCGAAGGCACTGTTATTGCCATCCAGGATTGGTAGCATAGGGCCATCACTGTGTATCACGGCGGAAACATCTTCGCCCCGCAGGCCGCCGGTACGGCTCAATAAAGAAGCGCGCGATGACCGAGCTCGATGATCCCTCCCTGGACCGCCTCAAGCATCACTTCGCCCAGCGGGTGATCCACCAGGCCCGTCACCTGCTGGAAGTCTGGCAGCGCCTGTCGCGCTCGGAGTGGAACAGTGCCGGGATGGCCGAGCTGGCCGAGGCCTGCCTACGCCTGCAGCGCTACGCCGAACGCTTCGAGCAGGCCGAACACGCCGACCTGGCCAAGGGCATCGACCAGTGCCTGCGCGCCGTGCAGGACAACCGCGGGCGCCTGTCCAGCGAACTGATCACCGAACTCAACCGGTTGATGCAGCGCCTGTCGCGCACCGGCCTGCGGCATGGCGACCAGTTCGAGCAGACCCACCTGCCGCCGCTGCGCAAACCCGTCTACCTCGCCCTGCAGGACCAGGAGCGCGCCGAGCGGCTGGCCCAGCAGCTGGAATTCTTCGGCATGGCCGCGCAGGCCTGCGAGCACGCCAGCGCCTTCCGCGCCGCCATGGCCGACCGCCACCCGGCGGCCATCGTCATGGAAATCGATTTCGCCGGCGGCCAGGGCCTGGCGCTGGCCGACGAGGCCCAGGCGGGCCTGAAGCAGAAGCTGCCGGTGCTGTTCTTCAGCCACGAGGAAACCGACACCCCGACCCGCCTGGCCGCTGCCCGCGCCGGTGGCCAGGACTTCTTCAGCGGCGCGCTGGACGCCTCCGGCCTGCTGGAGAAGATCGAGACCCTGACCCGCGTGGCGCACTACGAGCCGTTCCGCGTGCTGATCGTCGACGATTCCCGCGCCCAGGCCGCGCACACCGAGATGGTCCTCAACAGCGCCGGCATCGTCACCCGCGCGCTCACCGCGCCGCTGTCGGTGATGGCCGAGCTGGCCGAGTTCCAGCCGGACCTGATCATCCTCGACATGTATATGCCCGAGTGCCTGGGCACCGAGCTGGCCAAGGTGATCCGTCAGCACGAGCGCCACGTGAGCGTGCCAATCATCTACCTGTCTGCCGAGGATGACCTGGACAAGCAGCTCGACGCCATGAGCGAAGGCGGCGACGATTTCCTCACCAAACCGATCAAGCCGCGCCATCTGATCGCCACCGTGCGCAACCGCGCCGCCCGCGCGCGCAGCCTGAAGGCGCGGATGGTGCGCGACAGCCTCACCGGCCTGTACAACCACACCCACACCCTGCAGTTGCTCGACGACGCCCGCTTCCGCGCACGCCGCGAAGAGCGCCCGCTGACCTTCGCGATGCTCGATATCGACCACTTCAAGCGGGTCAACGACACCTACGGTCATCCCATGGGCGACCGCGTGATCAAGAGCCTGGCGCTGTTCCTCAAACAACGCCTGCGCAAGACCGATCACATCGGCCGCTATGGCGGCGAGGAGTTCGCCGTGGTGCTGCCCGATACCGACGCCGACGCGGCGCGCAAGGTGCTGGAGGAAATCCGCCAGCGCTTCGCCGAGATCCACTACCCCGCGCAACCCCACGACCTGTCCTGCACCTTCAGCTGCGGCATTGCCGAACTGGGCGAGGACATGGACATCAAGACCCTGGCCAAGCAGGCCGACGAGGCCCTGTACCGCGCCAAGCACGGCGGCCGAAACCGCGTCGAGGTCTACACCTGACCCCCGCCGCTCTGCCGCGGCGCTTCCCGACCGAATGCTGGCACCGTGTCATCAGCCAGTAACCAAACTGCAATAGCTTCAGGGCTCGCCGTTTTTTCGCCGTCGGTCGAGACCTGCCATGCGCCTCAAGCTGCTCACCAACCTCAACACCGTCCTGCTCCTGCTCGTCTGCCTCGCCCTGGGCGCCACCCTGTGGTGGTCGCAACGCGCCCTGGAGCGCCCCTTCAGCCTGATGGACCGTTACCTGGAACTCTCCCAGGGCTTCGAGCGGCAGGTGGCGCAGAACATCCAGGCGTACCTGGCCAGCGGCGACGCACTCAAGCAGAAGGCCGCCCAGCAGGGCCTGGACGAACTGGCGAACGAACTGCCGCAACTGCCGGACAGCCTCCGCCAGCGGCTGGGCCAGAGTCTCGACGAGCTGCAGCAGTTCAGCGGCAACCAGTTGCTCGCCGCCGGCAAGCTGGCGGGTGATCCCCAGGGCCTGCTGCTGCAGGCCGAACGTGACCTGCTGGCGGCGCTGGACCAGCTCGGCGCCTATGCCGATGCCAGCCAGAACCCCGCGGCCGCCGAGTACCGCACGCCGCTGCTGCAGGCCGGCCTGCACCTGACACGCCTGGCCCACGCCCGCGCCAAGCTGGTGGACAGCGGCAACCCGGCGCTGGCCGAGGACATCCAGCGCGAGCTGGACACCCTGCGCCAGCTGGCCGAGCGCATCGATGCCCTGCCGCTGCTAGGCGTGCTGGAGCAGCAGGCCTCGGCTTCCGACGACTTCGCCGCGATGATGGGCCTGGAGTCCCAGCCGGCCGCGCAGGCGCACAGCGAAGACCGTGGCGTGACGCTCAAGCGTGACCTCGCCGGCGTGCTGCGCCGCTACCCGGACGAGCTGAACCGCACCCGCCTGCTGATCGCCCAGCGCCAGGCGCTGGCCACTGCCACCGCCCAGCGCCTGGGCGCCGTACAGCAGGCCCTGGCGACCCTGGAGCCGCAGGTGCGCGGGGAGCGCGCGAAGATCCAGGCGCAGGTGCGGGTGATCCAGGGCGCGCTGATCGCCCTGATCCTCGCCACCGCCCTGCTCATCGATACCCTGCAACGGCGCCTGGCACGGGTGCTCGGCCAACTGGTGCCGGCGCTGTCGACCTGGGCGCGCGGCGACTTCGCCCACCCTATCGCGCTGGCCACCCGCACCCGCGACCTGCTGGAGTTGCAGGAATCGCTGAACCGCCTGCGCGACTTCCTCGGCACCCTGGTCGGCACCATTCACCAGCGCGCCGAGGAAGTGGCCGGCAGTAGCCGCGCCCTGGCCGAACTGTCCGGCGGCCTGCATGCCGGCGCGGAGCGCCAGGCCAGCGACACCGGGGAAATCCGCGATGCCTTGGGCAACATGGAAGCGGCGATCCAGCAGGTGGCCGGCGACGCCAGCCAGGCCGCCTCGGCCAGCCACGCCGCCGGCCTGGCCGTCGAGCAGGGCCAGCAGGTGATCGGCAACAGCCTCAGCGGCATGCGCGCGCTGGTGGACGAAGTGCAGAGCAACGCCCAGGCCATCGAGAACCTGGCGGAGGAGTCGGCCACCATCGCCAACGTGCTGGGGGTGATCCGCTCCATCGCCGAACAGACCAACCTGCTGGCGCTCAACGCCGCCATCGAGGCCGCGCGCGCCGGCGAGCAGGGCCGGGGGTTCGCCGTGGTGGCCGAGGAAGTGCGCTCGCTGGCCCTGCGCACTGCCGGCGCCACCGAGGAAATCCAGCAGCTCACCGCGCGCCTGCAGCAGGCCGCGCGGCAGTCGGTGGAGGCGATGCGCAGCCAGGTGCAGCATGCGGAAGTCACCGCCAGCCAGGCCGGTGCCGCCGAGGGCGCGCTGGACGAGGTGGTCGGCGCCATCCGCACCATCGCCAGCATGGCCGAGCGCATCGCCGAGAGCTCCGCCCAGCAGAGCGGCGCGGTCAGCGACATCCGCTCCCACAGCGAACGCATCCACGCACTGGGCAGCGAGAACCTGCGCCTGATCGGCCAGGGCCGCAGCCAGGGCGAGCAGTTGCAGGAGCTGGGCGGCGCGTTGCATACCGCTGTGCGGGCGTTTCGGGTGTGACCCCAACCGTACCGTCTTGAATGCCTGGGGTCGGGCATTTTGTAGGATGGGTGGAGCGCAGCGATACCCATGCTGTCTGCACGCGGCGATTGATGGGTATCGCTGCGCTCCACGCCATCCTACGTCCGCGACTTCCTGTCACCGCAGGCGCTGGGGCGGTTCGCGAGCAAGCTCGCTCCTACGAAGAGCGCACCCTGTAGGAGCGAGCTTGCTCGCGAACGCCGTTCAGGCCGCGCTCAACGCTCGCCGAGCTTGTGCCGCGCCGCGTACAGGCAAACCATCTCCATCGCCAGGGTCGCGCCGGCCAGGGCGGTGATCTCGGCGCTGTCGTACGGCGGCGCGACTTCCACCACGTCCATCCCCACCAGGTTGATACCGCGCAGCGCACGGAGGATTTCCAGCGCCTGGTGCGAACTCAGCCCGCCGCAGACCGGCGTACCGGTGCCCGGGGCGAAGGCCGGGTCGAGGCAGTCGATATCGAAGGTCAGGTACACCGGGTGCTCGCCCACCCGCGCGCGGATGCGTTCGGCAATGGCCTGCGGCGACGTGCGGTGGACTTCGCGCGCGTCCAGCACCTGGAAGCCCATCACGTCGTCGTTGGTGGTGCGCAGGCCGACCTGCACCGAGCGCGCCGGGTCGACCAGCCCCTCGCGGGCGGCGTGGTAGAACATGGTGCCATGGTCGATGCGCTGACCGTCCTCGTCCGGCCAAGTGTCGCTGTGGGCGTCGAAGTGGACCAGCGACAGCGCTCCGTGCTTCTTCGCGTGGGCCTTGAGCAGCGGATAGCTGATGAAGTGGTCGCCGCCCAGGGTCAGCAGTGCGCAACCGGCATCGAGGATGTGCGCGGCGTGGGCTTCGATGACGTCCGGGGTTTCCTGCGGTACGCCGTGGTCGAAGGAGCAGTCGCCGTAGTCGATCACCGCCAGGTGATCGAAGGGGTCGAATTCCCAGGGGAAGTGTCTGGCCCAGGCCATCTGCACCGAGGCGGCGCGGATCGCCCGCGGCCCGAAGCGGCTGCCGGGGCGGTTGGTGGTGGCGGTGTCGAAGGGCACGCCGCTCACCACCAGATCGACGCCGCGCAGGTCCCGGCTGTAGCGGCGGCGCATGAAGCTGGTGATGCCAGCGTAGGTGGATTCGGCGGCGGTGCCATACAGGCTGTCGCGGGTGATGGCCTGGTCGTTGTCGTGGGCGTGGTCCATGGTGTCCTCGTTTTCAGTGGGTCACGGTGTCGGATAGGGGAGCGCCCCAGGGGCGCGATCGCGGGCATGGCCCGCTCCTACAGGCAGTGGTCGGGCTCAGCCCCGCGTCCGAAACGCCGACCACAGCCGCGTCCGCTCGCGCTGCTGTTTCAAGGTCAGCAACTGCTCGCCGAACAGCTTCTGGCGCATGGCCGCAGGCGGGTAGATGTCCGGGTCGCCGGCGACATCGGCATTGAGCAGCGGCGTGGCCTTGAGGTTGGCGTTGGCGAAGTACAGGGTGTTGGTCAGCTCGGCGATGGACTCCGGGCGCAGCATGAAATCGATGAAGGCGCGCGCCTCCTGCGGGTGCGGGGCGTCCACGGGGATGGCCATGGTGTCGAACCAGAGCAGCGTGCCTTCGCGGGGAATCCGGTAGATCACCTCGAACGGCTTGTTCGCCTGTTTGGCCTGCGCGGCGCCCATCAGGGCATCGCCGGTATAGGTCAGGGCGACGCACAGGGTGCCGTTGGCCAGGTCGTTGATGTGCTTGCCGCTGGCGATGTAACGCACGTGGGGCTGCAGTTTTTCCAGCAACTGGCGGACCTCGGCCAGGTCCGCCGGGTCGGTGCTGTACGGGGGCTTGCCCAGGTAGTTGAGCGCCACGCTGATGACCTCCTGGGGCGAGTCGATCAGCGACAGGCCGCAATCGGCCAGGCGGCTGGCGTACTCGGGCTTGAACAGCAGGTCGAGGCTATCCAGCGGCGCGTCGGGAATGCGCTTGAGCACCGCGTCCTTGTTGATCGCCAGGCCCACGGTGCCCCAGGTGTAGGGCACGCCGAAGCGATTGCCGGGATCGATGGCGGCGAGCTTGGCCAGCAGTTCCGGGTCGAGGTTGGCGAGGTTCTTCAGCTGCGCACCGTCCACCGGCTGCACCGCCTTGGCCTGGATGGCGCGGGCCAGGCCGCTGCTGGCGGGGAAAACCACGTCATAGCCGCTGCGGCCGGTCATCAGCTTGCTATCGAGCACCTCGGCGCTGTCGAAGGTGTCGTATTTGACGCGGATGCCGGTTTCCGTCTGGAAGCGCTGCAAGGCATCGGCGCCGACGTAATCCGCCCAGTTGTACAGGTTGAGCACCCGCTCCTGCGCCGGCAGGGGCATGGCCAGGGCCGCGGCCAGCGCCGCGAGAGAAGCCCGGAAGAACCCACGCATGATCATCGCCTCGGGTTGTTGTGGTTATGGGGGCGAGCATGGGGCGGGCTTTACTTTGCAAAAATACAAAGTTAATTACTTTGGCATTTCATCGAAGCAATGTTTGGAGACGGCCATGCTCAGCCAATTGCGCGACCTCGACCTGCAACTGCTGCGGCTGTTCGTCACCGTGGTGGAGTGCGGCGGCTTCAGCGCCGCGCAGGGCGAACTGGGCCTGAGCCAGCCCAGCATCAGCATCCAGATGGCCAAGCTGGAGACGCGCCTGGGCTACCGCCTGTGCGAGCGCGGCAAGGGCGGCTTCCGCCTGACGCCCAAGGGCGAACACCTGCTGCAATCGACGCGGCGGCTGTTCGTCGCCATCGAGGGCTTCCGCGACGAGGCGCGCGGCGTGGCGGACAAGCTGCTGGGCGAGGTGCGCATCGGGTTGTCCGAGGGGCTGGACGTGGCAGTCCTGGCGCAGCTCTCCGGGGCGATCCGCCGCTTCCGCCAGCGCAACGAGGCCGTGAACCTGGAGCTGATCACCGCCGCCCCCGCCGAGCTGGAGCGCCTGCTCCTGCAGGACCGGCTGCACCTGGCGGTCGGCTACTTCGCCGGCACCCAGGCGGCGCTGGAGCACCGCACCCTGTTCATCGAGGCGCAGGGGCTCTACTGCGGCGCCGGACATCCGGCCTTCAGCGAGCCGCAGCCGACCCGCGAATCCCTGGCGGACGCCGACCAGGTGCTGCATCCCTATCGCTTCATCGCCGCCGACGAACCGCTGCAGACCAGCCGCAGCAGCGCCCGCTGCGAGCAGGTGGACGGCAGCCTGGCGTTCATTCTCTCAGGCGCGCACGTCGGCTACCTGCCCCGGCACGTCGCCCAGCCGTGGATCGAGCGCGGCCAATTGCGCGAACTGCTGCCCGGCGAGCTGGGCTTCGACGTGGCCTTCAGCCTCACCCGTCACCGCGGCCGCCACCCCGGCGACGCCGAGCAGGCCTTCGTCAGCGACCTGCTGGCCGCCTTCGGACAGCACGCGGCCGATTGACGCAGCGGCGCGGCGGGAACCGATCCACGTAGGCGCAGTCCCACAGCGTCGATCACGTCTTGTGACAGCTCTTGCGGCAACGCCTCGGGCCGGGCCGGGAGCTTTCCGCTATCATGCCCGCCACCGATATGCCCGCCCACCACGTAGTCCGCGAGATGTCCATGCGCCGCCTGCTTACCCTGCTCCTGCTCCTGGTCGCCCTGCCCGCTGCCGCCGGCCTGTTCGACAAACCCGCCGACAAGGGCGGCTTCGCCGTCGGGCAACCGGCCAAGGGCGACTTCCTGCCGGTAGCCGAGGCCTTCCGCGTCAGCGTCGAGGACAGCGACAGCCAGCAGGTGAAGCTGCGCTTCATTAACGCCGACGGCTACTACCTCTACCAGCACCGTTTCAGCTTCAAGGTCGAGCCTGCCGACAGCGGCGTGAGCGTGGGCGAGGTGAAGCTGCCGCCGGGCAAGCAGCACCACGACGACTATTTCGGCGACACCGTCGTCTACTACGCCATCACCGACATCGACGTGCCGCTGGTCAATCCGCAGCACAGGCCCTTCACCCTGGTGGTCAGCTACCAGGGCTGCGCCGACAAGGGCCTGTGCTACGCGCCGGAGACCACCCGCCTGCAGATCGCCGATGGTCAGGCGGCCAGCGTGGTGAGCGGCCCCGCGCCCTCCGCCGCCGCCAAGTCCGCCGCCGCTTCGAGCAATCCGCTGGCCAGCCTGCTGGGCGACCACGAGCCGGGCAAGATCAAGAAACTCGGCCGCGCGCTGGTGATCTTCTTCCTCCTGGGCCTGGCGCTGACCTTCACCCCCTGCGTGCTGCCGATGCTGCCGATTCTCTCCGGCGTCGTGCTGCGCGGCCGTCCGGGCGGCATGCGCGGGCTGACGCTGTCGCTGGCCTACGTGCTGCCGATGGCGGCGTGCTACGCGGTGCTCGGCACCCTGATGGGCCTGTTCGGCGCCAAGCTCAACCTGCAGGCGATGTTGCAGTCGCCCTGGGTACTGATCCCCTTCGCGGCCTTCTTCGTGGTCTTCGCCATCGCCATGTTCGGCGCGTTCGAGCTGCGCCTGCCGGGCTTCGTCCGCGAGCGCCTGGACGCCATGGCGAACAACACCCGCGGCGGCTCCATCGCCGGCGCGGCCACCCTGGGCGTGCTCTCCAGCCTGCTGGTGTCGCCCTGCGTCACCGCCCCGCTGGCCGGCCTGCTGCTGTACATCAGCAGCACCGGCGACGCGGTGGGCGGCGGGCTGCTGCTGTTCTCCCTCGGTCTGGGCATGGGCACCCCGCTGGTGATCTTCGCCGTCGGCGGCGGTGCTCTGCTGCCCAAGAGTGGCGCCTGGATGAACGGCGTGCGCAACGTCTTCGGCGTCATGCTGCTGGCGGTGGCCATCTGGATGCTCGAACGCCTGGTGTCCGGGCCGGTGGCGCTGACCCTCTGGGGCACCCTGGCCGGCGGCGTCGCCCTGGCCATCGGCACGCTGGAACTGGGGCCGAAGAAGCCGCTGCAACGCCTCGGCCAGCTGTTCGGCCTGATGCTGCTGGTCTACGCCGTGGCCGCCTGGACCGGCGCCCTGCGCGGCGAGTCCGACCCGCTGCACCCGCTGGGCCGTAGCGGCCCTGGCCAGCATGCGGGCCCGCCCAGTTCCACGCCCGGCGACTGGCAGAACATCACCACCCCGGCGCAGCTCAACGCTGCCCTGGCCAGCGCCCAGGCCGCCGGTCGGCCGGTGCTGCTGGACTGGTACGCGGACTGGTGCATCAGCTGCAAGATCATCGAGCGCCAGGTGCTGCCCGCGCCGGAAGTCCAGTCGCAGCTGCCCGGCTTCGTGCTCTTGCGCTTCGACATGACCGCCAGCACCGAAGAGCAGCGCGCCCTGCTCGACCGCTACAACCTGTTCGGCCCGCCTGCGCTGCTGTTCTTCTCGCCCAAGGGCGACGAATGGAGCGATCTGCGCATCATCGGCGAAACCGATGCGGCCACCCTCGCCGACCGCCTGAAACAGGCTGGAACGCGCTCCTGATCACAGTTTGATTGCAACGGTTCTGCCGTAATCGGCTGGCAACATGCTGACATCTACGGCAAAACCGGCATGACTGGACAGTCACGCCGGCTTTCCGGCATAGTCCCGCCCTATCTTTTCCCGCCAATAACAAGGACTACCGCATCCAGATGGCGACCTTACTGGTACTGCACGGGCCGAATCTCAACCTGCTGGGCACCCGCGAGCCCGACAAGTACGGCTCCGTCACCCTCGAGCAGATCAACCAGGACCTGGAGCGCCGCGCCCGCGAAGCCGGCCACCACCTGCTGCACCTGCAGAGCAACGCCGAGTACGAACTGATCGACCGGATTCACGCCGCGCGCAACGAAGGCGTGGACTTCATCCTCATCAATCCGGCCGCTTTCACGCATACAAGTGTCGCACTACGTGACGCATTGCTCGCAGTGAGCATCCCATTCATCGAAGTGCACCTCTCCAACGTGCACAAACGTGAACCTTTCCGGCATCACTCCTACTTTTCCGACGTGGCGGTAGGGGTGATCTGCGGTCTGGGCGCCACAGGCTACCGCCTGGCCCTGGAATCCGCCCTCGAACAACTTGAACGCCCGTGACCTCACCTGGGAGAGCGAACACTGATGGACATCCGTAAAGTCAAGAAACTGATCGAACTGCTCGAAGAATCCGGCATCGACGAACTGGAAATCAAAGAGGGCGAAGAGTCCGTACGCATCAGCCGCCACAGCAAGACCGCCGCCCAGCCGGTCTATGCCGCCGCCCCGGCCTACGCACCGGCGCCGGCTCCGGTCGCCGCCCCCGCCGCAGCGGCTGCCGCTCCGGCCGCCGAAGCCGCCCCGGCTGCGCAGAACCTGGCCGGCGCCGTGCGCTCGCCGATGGTCGGCACCTTCTACCGCGCTGCTTCGCCGACCTCCGCCAACTTCGTCGAAGTCGGCCAGAGCGTGAAGAAAGGCGACATCCTCTGCATCGTCGAAGCCATGAAGATGATGAACCACATCGAGGCCGAGACCAGCGGCGTGATCGGTCAGATCCTCGTGGAGAACGGCCAGCCGGTCGAGTTCGACCAGCCCCTGTTCACCATCGTTTAAACCGCGGGGAACCTGCGATGTTGGAAAAAGTACTGATCGCCAACCGCGGCGAAATCGCGCTGCGAATCCTGCGCGCGTGCAAGGAGCTGGGCATCAAGACGGTGGCCGTGCACTCGACCGCCGACCGCGAGCTGATGCACCTGTCGCTGGCCGACGAAGCGGTCTGCATCGGTCCGGCCCCGGCCGCGCAGTCCTACCTGCACATCCCGGCGATCATCGCCGCGGCCGAGGTCACCGGCGCCGTGGGTATCCACCCCGGCTACGGCTTCCTGGCCGAGAACGCCGACTTCGCCGAGCAGGTCGAGCGCTCGGGCTTCACCTTCATCGGCCCGAGCGCCGAGGTCATCCGCCTGATGGGTGACAAGGTGTCCGCCAAGGACGCCATGAAGAAAGCCGGCGTGCCGACCGTACCGGGCTCCGACGGCCCGCTGCCCGAGGACGAAGAGACCGCGCTGGCCATCGCCCGCGAGGTAGGCTACCCAGTGATCATCAAGGCCGCCGGTGGCGGCGGTGGTCGTGGCATGCGCGTCGTGCACCACGAGGAAGACCTGATCAAGTCCGCCAAGCTGACCCGCACCGAAGCGGGCGCAGCCTTCGGCAACTCGATGGTCTACCTGGAGAAGTTCCTGACCAACCCGCGCCACGTGGAAGTCCAGGTGCTCTCCGACGGCCAGGGCAACGCCATCCACCTGGGCGACCGCGACTGCTCCCTGCAGCGTCGTCACCAGAAGGTGCTGGAAGAAGCCCCCGCCCCGGGCATCGACGAGAAGGCCCGCGCCGAAGTGCTGGCCCGCTGCGTCCAGGCCTGCGTGGAAATCGGCTACCGTGGCGCCGGCACCTTCGAGTTCCTCTACGAGAACGGCCGCTTCTACTTCATCGAGATGAACACCCGCGTGCAGGTGGAGCATCCGGTGTCGGAGATGGTCACCGGTATCGACATCGTCAAGGAGATGCTCAGCATCGCCTCGGGCAACAAGCTGTCGATCAAGCAGGAAGACGTGGTCATCCGTGGCCATGCGCTGGAATGCCGGATCAACGCCGAAGACCCGAAGACCTTCATGCCCAGCCCCGGCAAGGTGAAGCACTTCCACGCACCCGGCGGCAACGGCGTGCGCGTGGATTCGCACCTGTACAGCGGCTACGCCGTACCGCCGAACTACGACTCGCTGGTGGGCAAGATCATCACCTACGGCAAGGACCGCGATGAAGCCATGGCGCGCATGCGCAACGCCCTGGACGAACTGATCGTCGATGGCATTAAGACCAACACCGAGCTGCACAAGGAGCTGGTCCGCGACAAGGAGTTCTGCAAGGGTGGCGTGAACATCCACTACCTGGAGAAGAAGCTGGGCATGGACAAGCACTAAGCCTGTCGCGCCTTTCTCGCTCCCTCCACAAGGGCTGCCTCCGGGCGGCCCTTGTGCTTTGTGGCCCGCTGGTGCGGCGCGGTGCCGTGCAGTAAGCTTGCCGCCTTTATCGACGGGCCGCCCAGGCGGGCCGTGGTCTTTTCCAGCCGCACTGCCGCACTATCGAGGTCCCGCCCCATGCCCTGGCTCCAAGTCCGACTCGCCATCACCCCGGATCAGGCGGAAACCTACGAAGATGCGCTGCTGGAAGTCGGCGCCGTCTCGGTGACCTTCATGGACGCCGAGGACCAGCCGATCTTCGAGCCGGACCTGGGCACCACCCCGCTGTGGAGCCACACCCACCTGCTGGCGCTGTTCGAGGCCGATACCGACGAGACGGCCCTGGTCGCCCACCTGTCCCTGCTCACCGGCGGCGAGTTGCCGCAGCACGAGATCGAGCGCATCGAGGACCAGGACTGGGAGCGCAGCTGGATGGACAACTTCAAGCCGATGCGCTTCGGCCGCCGCCTGTGGATCGTCCCCAGCTGGCACGACGCCCCGGAGCCGCAAGCGGTCAACCTGCTGCTCGACCCTGGCCTCGCCTTCGGCACCGGCACCCACCCGACCACCGCACTGTGCCTGGAATGGCTCGACGGCCAGGAACTGGCCGGCCAGAACGTCCTCGATTTCGGCTGTGGCTCGGGCATCCTCGCCATCGCCGCGCTGCTGCTGGGCGCCGAGCAGGCGGTGGGCACCGATATCGACCCGCAGGCGCTGGAAGCCTCGCGCGACAACGCCTCGCGCAACGGCATCGACCCGGCGAAATTCCCCGTCTACCTGCCCGCTGATCTGCCCAAAGCGCCAGCGGACGTCCTGGTGGCGAACATTCTGGCCGGTCCGCTGGTCACATTGGCAGAGCAGCTCACCGGCCTGGTGAAACCCGGTGGCCTGCTGGCCCTCTCGGGCATTCTCGCCGAGCAGGCCGAGGAAGTGCGCGCCGCCTATGCGAGCGCTTTCGACCTCGACCCGACCGCCGAGCGTGAAGGCTGGATCCGCATCACCGGCCGCCGCCGCTGAGTGCCCGCCGCAAAGGGCTTGAGTTAGACTAACCGCCTGTTTTTTCCGCCGGACCGCCGCATGAGCGACAGCTTCATCACACAGTGCCCCCATTGCCAGACCCGTTTCCGCGTCAACGCGACGCAACTGGGTGCGGCCAGCGGTGCTGTGCGCTGCGGAACCTGCCTGAAGGTCTTCAACGCGCCGCAGAACCTGGTGGGCGAACCGCCCCTGGCGCCGGCATCGACGCCAGCACCGGCGGCGCAACCGCCGGCAGCAGCGCCCGCGGCGAAAGCCCCGGCGCCGGTCCCGCCGCCGGCCTTCACGCCCTTCACCCCGGAAAAGCCCGCAGCCCCCAGCGCTCCCGGCACCGCCACCCTCGGCTGGCCGCTGGCGCCCCATGCCGCGCGGCACTCCAGCGATGTGGCGGAAAAGCCCGCTGTGGCCGAGCCCAGGGTCGAAGCGCAACCCACGCCGCCGGCCGCCCCCGCGGCCAGCGTTGCGGCGAGCGCGGTGATCGCCCCGGCGGCCACCGTCAGCAGCGAGCCGGCCAAGCCTGTCGCCGCGCCGGCAAAAAAAGACGAGACGCTGTGGATCCACGACGATCTCGACCTGGACAGCCTCAACCTCGACGAGGAACTGGCCAAGCTCGATGAATTCGAGCTGACCCAGGAATTTCTCAGCATCGACAAGGCGCCGCGCCCCAGCGAGGCCCTGCAGAGCCGCCAGGAAGAGAAGCGCGACCCGCACGACGAGCGCTGGGCCGAAGCCCTGCTGGAAGAAGAGCAGAATGGCGCCAGCCGCGCGACCCGCCAGGAGCCCAGCTTCGGCCGGCTACCCGTCGAGGAGCCGGACGAGCCGCCCGCCAGCGCACGCCTGGTGGCCGACAAGGAGCCCGAGCCGGACGCGCACGAGCCCGATGACGAACCCCGCATCGACCCGGCGCCCCTGCGCGCCGAGACCGACGACGAACCGCTGCCCGCCTTCAGCGCCCGCCGCGATGACGACGAGCCCGACGCTGTCGACGAGCCGGACGACGAGCCGCCGCTGGCCGACGCGCGCGGCGACAGCCGCCGTGCCGAGCCGGGCCTGGGTACCGACGGCCTGCACGACCTGAGCGACGAACCCCTGCAACTGGACTGGCAGAAACCCAAGCGCCGCTGGGGCCGCCGCCTGTTCTGGCTGCTGCTGGTGCTGCTGGCCCTGGGCGGTCTCGCCGGCCAGTACATCGCCTATCACTTCGAGGAACTGGCCCGACAGGACCAGTACCGCCCCTGGTTCGCCCAGGTCTGCCCGGAGCTGGGTTGCACCCTGCCCTCCAAGGTCGACGTGGAACAGATCCGCAGCAGCAACCTGGTGGTGCGCAGCCACCCGGACTTCAGCGGCGCCCTGGTGGTGGACGCGATCATCTACAACCGCGCCAACTTCTCCCAGCCCTTCCCGCTGCTGGAGATGCGTTTCGCCGACCTCAACGGCCAGTTGATCGCCAGCCGCCGCTTCAAGCCCAGCGAGTACCTCTCCGGCGAACTGGCCGGGCAGAGCGAGATGCCGCCGCAGACGCCGATCCACATCTCCCTGGACATCCTCGACCCGGGCCCGAAGGCGGTGAACTACAGCCTGAGCTTCCACTCGCCGGAATGACCCGGCGGGTAGCTCAAAGCGCCTGAGCGCGCCAGTTCCGCTCGTCTTCCTACCTTGGGTGCTAAGCCCGCAGCTGTTCAGAATTTATCCAAAATCGCCTTTATCCGGTCATCGAGAGCGGGTATCATGCCCTCCCTTTTTTGCTAGCACCGGTGGCACGCCCCGAAACGCACCCGCGAGTCCGTAACGCGCGGCGCCTCGGTGTTTGTGCCCCATTGACCATGGAAAACCAGTCGGTGGTACGCATCGGCTCCTACACATTGCCCAACAGACTGATCCTGGCCCCGATGGCCGGCGTCACTGATCGTCCGTTCCGCCAGCTGTGCCGCCGCCTCGGCGCCGGCATGGTGGTCTCGGAAATGGTCACCAGCGACGTTCGCCTGTGGAACAGCCGCAAGTCGCGCCTGCGCCTGCAGCACGACCACGAGGACCAGCCGCGTTCGGTGCAGATCGCCGGCGGCGACCCGCAGATGCTCGCGGAGGCCGCGCGCTGCAATGTGGAGCTGGGCGCGCAGATCATCGACATCAACATGGGCTGCCCGGCAAAGAAGGTGTGCAACAAGGCCGCGGGTTCCGCGCTGATGAAAGATGAACGGCTGGTGGCCGACATCCTCGAGGCGGTGGTCGCGGCGGTAGAGGTTCCCGTCACCCTGAAGATTCGCACCGGTTGGGACCGGTCGAACAAGAACGGTGTGACGGTGGCGCGGATCGCCGAGCAGTCGGGCATCCAGGCGCTGGCGGTCCATGGCAGGACCCGTGCCGACCTCTACACCGGCGAGGCGGAGTACGAAACCATCGCGGCGATCAAGCAGGCGGTTTCGATTCCGGTCTTCGCCAACGGTGATATCGATTCGCCGCGCAAGGCACGGCAGGTGTTCGAGCAGACGGGCGTCGATGCCCTGCTGATCGGCCGCGCCGCCCAGGGCAGGCCCTGGATCTTCCGCGAGATCGATCATTACCTGAGCACCGGTGAGACCTTGCCGGCGCCGAGTCTGCACGAAGTGGAGAGCATCCTGCTCGAACACCTCGCTGCATTGCATGCGTTTTATGGGGAGGAAATGGGTGTGCGAATTGCCCGCAAGCATGTGGGCTGGTACCTCGCAACCCTACCGGGCGCGGCGGAGTTCCGCACCCAGTTCAATCGTTTGCAGGACACGGATGCACAAAGCGCCAGCGTCAGGCAGTTCTTCGCCGAGCGCCACAATAACGGAGAAGGGGTGGCCGCATGACAACGATGACCGAGACATTAGTGAGTGGAATGACACCCGTGAGCGACAACGCCAACCTTAAACAGCACCTGACCACTCCGACGCAGGAGGGTCAGACCCTCCGCGACAGCGTGGAAAAGGCACTGCACAACTATTTCGCCCATCTCGAAGGGCAGCCGGTCACGGACGTGTACAACATGGTGCTTTGCGAAGTCGAAGCGCCGCTGCTGGAAACCGTCATGAACTACGTGAAGGGTAACCAGACCAAAGCCTCCGAACTGCTGGGGCTGAACCGCGGGACCCTGCGCAAGAAACTCAAGCAGTACGATCTTCTCTGACTGGTGGCAGGCGTGGGCCCGCGACCGCAAGGTCAGCCGGGCCCACGCCTGACACGCGAAAAGCCCGAAGCCTTTGTGGAAGCCGTTATGACCGACCAAACCACCCGCCTGCCCGTCCGCCGTGCGCTGATCAGCGTTTCCGACAAGACCGGCGTCGTCGATTTCGCCCGTGAGCTGGCTGCCCTTGGCGTGGAGATCCTGTCCACCGGCGGCACCTACAAGCTGCTCAAGGACAACGCCATCGCCGCCGTGGAAGTGGCCGACTACACCGGCTTCCCGGAAATGATGGACGGCCGCGTGAAGACCCTGCACCCGAAGATCCACGGTGGCATCCTCGGCCGTCGCGACCTCGACGGCGCGGTGATGGAGCAGCACGGCATCAAGCCGATCGACCTGGTGGCGGTCAACCTGTACCCGTTCGAAGCGACCGTGGCCAAGCCCGACTGCGACCTGCCGACCGCCATCGAAAACATCGACATCGGCGGCCCGACCATGGTCCGCAGCGCGGCGAAGAACCACAAGGACGTCGCCATCGTGGTCAACGCCAGCGACTACGCCGGCATCGTCGGCGCGCTGAAGGCCGGCGGCCTGACCTACGCCCAGCGCTTCGACCTGGCCCTGAAAGCCTTCGAGCACACCTCGGCCTACGACGGCATGATCGCCAACTACCTGGGCACCATCGACCAGGCGCGCGACACCCTCTCCACCGAAGACCGCGGCGCCTTCCCGCGCACCTTCAACAGCCAGTTCATCAAGGCGCAGGAAATGCGCTACGGCGAGAACCCGCACCAGAGCGCGGCCTTCTATGTCGAGGCGAAGAAGGGCGAGGCCAGCGTCTCCACCGCCATCCAGCTGCAAGGCAAGGAACTGTCGTTCAACAACGTGGCCGACACCGACGCCGCGCTGGAGTGCGTGAAGAGCTTCGTCAAGCCGGCCTGCGTCATCGTCAAGCACGCCAACCCGTGCGGCGTGGCCGTGGTGCCGGAAAACGAAGGCGGCATCCGCAAGGCCTATGACCTGGCCTACGCCACCGACACCGAATCCGCCTTCGGCGGCATCATCGCCTTCAACCGCGAACTGGACGGCGACACCGCCCAGGCCATCGTCGAGCGCCAGTTTGTCGAAGTCATCATCGCCCCGAAAGTCTCCGAAGCCGCCCGCGCCGTGGTCGCTGCCAAGGCCAACGTGCGCCTGCTGGAGTGCGGCGAGTGGCCGGCCGAGCGTGCGCCGGGCTGGGACTTCAAGCGCGTCAACGGCGGACTGCTGGTGCAGAGCCGCGACATCGGCATGATCACCGCCGACGACCTGAAGATCGTCACCCAGCGCGCCCCGAGCGAACAGGAAATCCATGACCTGATCTTCGCCTGGAAAGTCGCCAAGTTCGTCAAGTCCAACGCCATCGTCTACGCCAAGAACCGCCAGACCGTCGGTGTCGGCGCCGGCCAGATGAGCCGCGTGAACTCCGCCCGCATCGCCGCCATCAAGGCCGAGCACGCCGGCCTGGAAGTCAAAGGCGCGGTCATGGCGTCCGACGCCTTCTTCCCGTTCCGCGACGGCATCGACAACGCTGCCAAGGCCGGTATCACCGCGGTGATCCAGCCGGGCGGCTCGATGCGCGACAACGAGGTGATTGCCGCAGCGGACGAAGCCGGCATTGCGATGGTGTTCACCGGTATGCGCCACTTCCGCCATTAAGGTGGATCGGACGCACTGAAGCAGGCATCTGCTGCGTTGCCCGAACGTTCCCCAATGCTCATTGCCAGTAGGCAACTCCGCTTGGTGAACGCTCGGGCGCCTTGCATCTACCCGCTTCATCGCGCCCCTTGAGATCGGTCGTGAAGAGCGGACTGGTCGTGAGAATTCGTAGGTTGGGTGGAGCGAAGCGATACCCGACAATCCGGCCAAGCCGGAACAGTTCAGGAGAACTCCAATGAACGTACTCATCATCGGCAGCGGCGGTCGCGAGCACGCGCTGGCCTGGAAGGTCGCGCAGGATTCGCGCGTGCAGAAGGTCTTCGTCGCGCCGGGCAACGCCGGCACCGCCACCGAAGCCAAGTGCGAGAACGTCGCCATTGACGTACTGGCCCTGGAAGAGCTGGCCGATTTCGCCGCGAAGAGCGTGCAGCTGACCATCGTCGGCCCCGAGGCGCCGCTGGTCAAAGGCGTGGTCGACCTGTTCCGCGCCCGTGGCCTGGACATCTTCGGCCCCACCGCCGGCGCCGCGCAGCTGGAGGGCTCCAAGGCCTTCACCAAGGACTTCCTGGCGCGCCACAAGATCCCCACCGCGGATTACCAGAACTTCACCGAGGTCGAGCCGGCCCTGGCCTACCTGCGCGAGAAGGGTGCGCCCATCGTGATCAAGGCCGACGGCCTGGCCGCGGGCAAGGGCGTGATCGTCGCCATGACCCTGGCCGAAGCCGAGGACGCCGTGCGCGACATGCTCGCCGGCAACGCCTTCGGTGACGCGGGTTCCCGCGTGGTGATCGAGGAGTTTCTCGACGGCGAGGAAGCCAGCTTCATCGTCATGGTCGACGGCCAGAACGTGCTGCCCATGGCCACCAGCCAGGACCACAAGCGCGTCGGCGACGGCGACAGCGGCCCGAACACCGGCGGCATGGGCGCGTACTCCCCGGCGCCGGTGGTCACCCCGGCCGTGCACCAGCGCGTGATGGACGAAGTGATTTACCCGACCGTGCGCGGCATGGCCGAGGAAGGCAACGTCTACACCGGCTTCCTCTACGCCGGCCTGATGATCGACAAGAGCGGCGCGCCGAAGGTCATCGAGTTCAACTGCCGCTTCGGCGACCCGGAAACCCAGCCGATCATGGTCCGCCTGGAGTCGTCCCTGGTCCTGCTGGTCGAGGCCGCCCTGGCCAAGGCGCTGGACAAGGTCGAAGCCACCTGGGACCCGCGCCCCACCGTGGGCGTGGTGATCGCCGCTGGCGGCTACCCGGGCGACTACGCCAAGGGTGACGTCATTGAGGGCCTGGACGACGCCGCCCAGCTCGACGGCAAGGTGTTCCACGCCGGCACCGCGCTGAAGGACGGCCAGATCGTCACCGCCGGCGGCCGCGTGCTGTGCGCCACCGCCATCGGCCCGACCGTCTCCTCGGCGCAGCAACAGGCGTACCGCCTGGCCGAGAAGATTCGCTGGAACGGCAGCTTCTACCGCACGGACATCGGCTACCGCGCCATCGCCCGCGAGCGCGGCGAAGGCTGATCCGCCAGGCAGCGGAGGTGTCCGGGTCGGACACCTCCCATCTGCCAGTCAGCATCTTCCGGGTTGGCGCCCAGCCACCGGAACCCTCGGTTATCCTCCGCCCCTCGTTCGCCATCCTGCGCCGCTTCCCGCCACGGATACCTTCGGGCTGCCGGCCGCCTCGCCGATTCGCTGCCTCCCGCCGTTGCCGCCAGGCACGCTGCTGTGTGGCCGCAGAGATTGGCAGCCGCGGCCCTTGGCGCTATACCGAGTTGGTCGGGCGTACCGACCGATCGCCGAGGAAACTCCATGCTGCTGCACCGCCTGAACAAACCCCTGGCCGAACTCAAGGTCGCCGTGGTCACTCCCACCTATGAGCGTGATCGCTTCCTCGGCCAGAGCCTGCGCTATTTCCGCGCCCAGCAGCACAGCTGCGCCGCGCTGCGCTGGTTCGTTCTCGACGACAGCGCCACGCGCAGCCAGCATGCGTTCTTCAACGACGCACCGGACCTGGAGTACCACTGGCTCGCCACGCGCACGCCGCTGGGCGAGAAGCGCAACAGGCTCAACCGCCTGGCCCAGGCCTGGGGCGCCGACATCATCTGCAGCATGGATGATGACGACTGGTACGGCCCCCGCTACGTGCAGGACATGACCGACCTGCTGCGAAGCAGCGACGCCTGCTTCGCAGGCTCGGGCGACGACTACTACTTCGACGCGCGCGGCCAGCGCGTGCTGTTCATCAACGCCGTTCGCGACCACATGAGCTGCAACGGCGTGCTCTGCTACAAGAGCTTCGTGCTCGGCGAGCGCGCCTACGACAGTGGGGCAGCGTCCGCGGAAGAGCCCGCCTTCATCCGCCGCGACAAGGTCCTGCAACACCCGGACGTGCGACGCATCCACCTGGCGCTCGCCTTCGAGCAGAACACCGTCAGCAAGCGCAATTACCTGCGCGACCCACGCTGCCGGACCGACCTGAGCCTGGACGACTTCCCCATGCAGGAAGCGGATCGGCAGTTCTACCGCAGCCTGGCATAGCGCGGCCAACCCGCGAATCCGACGGGTGGCGGCGTTCCCCGTCGGACGCCGCGTTGTGGCTGGTCCCAGCGGGTGCGGGTGGATTACGGCCGTCAGCACAGTTGGCTATAATCTGCCCACTCACTACCGAAGGGACTTCGCCGTGCGTCGGCTCTGGATTGCCATAGGACTCCTCGTCAGCCTTGTGCTGCTGTTGCCTGCGCTGGCCGCGTCGAGTAATGGCGATGCAACCCAGGCGGCGCAGTCCATTGTCCCGCGTACTACCTCGACGCCCCCGCCGACCGCGCAATGGAACGTTTTGCGCGACGAGAGCGCGCAACTGCAGATCGCCGACGTCCTGCAACGCAAACAGCAATTCTTCCCGCTCGACCGACACTCCTTCATCTACCCCGCCAGCGCCCAGGCCGTCTGGCTTCAGGTGCGCCTGCCGGCGCAGCAACGCCCCAGCTGGCTGTGGATCTTCGCCCCGCGGGTGCAGTACCTCGATTACTACCTGGTGCAGGACGGCCAGCTGCAAAAGCAGGTGCACACCGGCGAACTGCGGCCGTTCCAGGAACGCCCGCTGCCCTCGCGCTCGTACCTCTTCGCGCTGCCCACCGACGGCCAGCCGATGACGCTGTACGTGCGGATGACCTCCAACCACCCGCTGATGGCCTGGTTCGAGCAGATCGACGACGCCGGCCTGGTGGCGCTGGAGCGCCCGGCGTACATCTTCGGCATGCTCCTGGGCGCCATGCTCCTGCTGATGCTCTACAACCTCACCCGCTTCGCCTACATGCGCGGCACCAGCAGCCTGTGGCTGGCGGCGATGCATGGATCGCTGGCGCTATGCGCCGCGGCCAACCTGGGGCTGGTGGCCTTCGCGCTGCCCTGGCTGACGTTCAACCAGTCGCTGGTGGCCGACCTGGGCGCACTCGGCGCCGCCGTCTGCCTGCTGGGGTTTGCCGCCAGCTTCTTCCGCGGCACCGTGGACAGCCCGCTCAATCGCCTGCTGCAGGCCGAAGGGCTGGTGATCCTGCTGATCGGCATGCTCATCGCCTTCACCCAGGTGTTCTGGTTCAGCTGGCTAGTCTATCTGCTGGTGATCCTCTGCTCGCTCAGCGTGCCGCTGGTGGCCGCCTGGCACTGGTACCACGGGTACCGCCCGGCGCGCCTGGTCACCCTGGGCATGCTGGTGTTCAACGGTGGCTTCCTGGTGTTCCTGCCCGTGCTGTTCGGCACCCATCAACTGGAACCGGGCTGGCTGGTACTGGGCGTGTTCAGCTTCGCCACCCTCGCCGGCTTCATCCTCAGCGTGTCGCTCACCGAGCGCCAGCGACTGTTGCAGCAGCTCAACCTGCAGCAGCGCACCAGCGAGGCGGCTCACGCAGCGGAGCTGCAGGCCAAGGGCGACTTCCTGGCAAAGATCAGCCACGAGATCCGCACGCCCATGAACGGCGTGCTGGGCATGACCGAGCTGCTGCTCGGCACGCCGCTGTCGGCCAAGCAGCGCGACTACGTGCAGACCATCCACAGCGCGGGCAACGAGCTGCTCGCGCTGATCAACGAGATTCTCGACATCTCCAAGCTGGAGTCCGGGCAGATCGAGCTGGACGAGGTGCAATTCGACCTCGGCGCGCTGATCGAGGACTGCCTGGCGATCTTCCGCGCCAAGGCCGAGCAGCAGAAGGTCGAGCTGATCAGCTTCACCCAGCCGCAAGTGCCGCGCATCATCAGCGGCGACCCGACGCGCCTGCGCCAGGCCGTGCTGAGCCTGCTGGACAACGCCTTCAAGCAGACCGACGAGGGCGAGATCCTGCTCGTCGTCGCCCTCGATGGCCCACCGGACCGCCCGCGCCTGCGCATCGCCGTGCAGGACAGCGGCCGCCCGCTGGACAGTGCCGACCGCCAGGCGCTGCTGACCGCCGAGCTGCACAGCCGCGACTTCCTCTCCGCCACGCGCATGAGCAGCCGCCTCGGCCTGATCATCGCGCGCCAGCTGGTCCGCCTGATGTCCGGGGAGTTTGGAATAGAGAGCGGCATCGAGAGCGGCCACAGCGCCGAAGGCGCTGGCAACCTGCTGTGGCTCAGCCTGCCGCTGGACCCTCAACAGATCGACCAGGGCGGCGCCGACCTCGACGGCCCGCTGCAGGGCGCACGCCTGCTGGTGGTGGACGACAACCAGACCTGCCGCAAGGTGGTGGTGCAGCAGTGCAGCGCCTGGGGCATGAACGTCAGCGCGGTATCCTCGGGCAAGGAAGCGCTGGCCCAGCTGCGCACCAAGGCGCACCTGCGCGAGTACTTCGACGTGGTCCTGCTGGACCAGGACATGCCCGGCATGACCGGCATGCAACTGGCGACCAAGATCCAGGAAGACCCCAACCTCAACCACGACATCCTGCTGATCATGCTCACCGGCATCAGCAACGCGCCGAGCAAGATCATCGCGCGCAACGCCGGCATCAAGCGCATTCTCGCCAAGCCGGTGGCCGGCTACACGCTCAAGGCGACCCTCGCCGAGGAGCTCTCGCAGCGCGGCCCGAGCGGCGTGAGCAACTACCTCGCGCCGGCCAGCGAGCCGGTGTCCAACGTGCCGCCGACCGACTTCCGCATCCTCGTCGCCGAGGACAACAGCATCTCCACCAAGGTCATCCGCGGCATGCTCAGCAAGCTCAACCTGCAGCCCGATACGGCGAGCAACGGCGAGGAAGCCCTGGCCGCGATGAAAACCACGCAGTACGACCTGGTGCTGATGGACTGCGAGATGCCGGTGCTCGACGGCTTCTCCGCCACCGAGCGCCTGCGCGCCTGGGAAGCCAGCGAGCAGCGCCCGCACACCCCGGTGGTGGCGCTCACTGCGCACATCCTCAGCGAACACAAGGAGCGCGCGCGGCTGGTCGGCATGGATGGCCACATGGCCAAGCCGGTGGAGCTGTCGCAACTGCGCGAGCTGGTGGCCTACTGGGTCGGCGAGCGCGACCGCCGCCTGCGCCAGCAGAGCGACGCCCTTCCCTCCTGATCTCGCCGGCGAGCGTAGGAGCCGACTTCGTCCGCGATAGGTCGTCAGCCATGCCGCGACATCACGGATAATCTGTAGGAGCGCCCCGTGGGCGCCATCGCGGGCATGGCCCGCTCCTACCCGAAATATCGTGCCAGAGCCTACCCTCTCCCCCGCCCTGGCTGCGCGCCCCGCTCCGAAGGGAGAGGGAGCTGCTCGTGCCGGCTGACGCCATGGATACATCCTGCGCCGACCGGTCCCCTCTCCCTTCAGGGAGAGGGTTAGGGAGAGGGAAAATCCCACGCACAAACTTTCTGAGAAAGGCAGTTGCTCCTACAGGTCAGCTCCGGCGCGCTGCGAAATCGATCGCGGACTTAACAGGCTGCAGGCCTGCTTTCGTAGGAGCGAGCTTGCTCGCGAACCCACCTCTACAGCGGGGATCGTTCGCGAGCAAGCTCGCTCCTACAGGCACCGCCCTGCGCAGGGAAGCTATGTGATAGACCGAGCGGCATTTGCCCCGCCGCAATGCCACCCGCCGCCCCAACCGCTATGCTGTGCCCTGCCGCGCCCTCTCAACCCGGACGAGTCGTACCCATGCAAGTGATGTTCAGCGTTTACCTGAAGATGCTGGTGCTCTACAGCCCCTTCTTCGTGCTCTCCTGCTTCATCAGCCTGAACCGCGGCTTCGCGCCGCGCGATCGCAAGCGCATGGCTTGGCGCGTGGCCCTGGCGGCGCTGATCGCCAGCGTGCTGCTGTACCTGTTCGGGCGCTACATCTTCACCCTGTTCGGCATCACCGCCGACGCCTTCCGCATCGGTGCGGGTTCGGTCCTGTTCATCTCCGCCCTGGGCATGGCCCAGGGGCGCTCGGCAGTGCAGGCGGACAACGTGCAGCAGGACGTCACCATCGTCCCGCTGACCATCCCCATCACCGTCGGCCCCGGCACCATCGGTGCACTGCTGGTGATGGGCGTGAACCAGGACTGGGAGCACAAGCTGTCGGCCCTGGCGGCGATCTTCCTCGCCTGCCTGACGGTGGGCGGCACGCTGTACCTGTCCGACAAGATCGAGAAAGTCCTCGGCGAGCAGGGCCTGATGATCGTCAGCCGCCTGATGGGGCTGTTCGTCTGCGCCCTCGCCGCGCAAATCATCATGACCGGCGTGCGCGGCTACTTCATTCCGTAGCCACGCGCACCTTTGGGGAGCATCGCGCAGCAAAGGGCGTTCGACGCACCAAAGCTGCGCACTGAAAAACCTCACCATCACGACAGAAAATCGCGTGCAGCCCATCTGCGCCAAGGCTTTTGCCTGTTTGGCACGGATGCTGCGATGGCAGCTGCGACCCGACCGAGGGTCGCCCCATTTCCGGGGACGCTGCCGCACCGGCAACGCCCCGCCCCCCCGATAGCCAAGGAGGCTGCCGCGATGAAACGTCGTCCGCTGTTGAAAAGTACGCTGGCCATGAGCGCCCTGCTGCTCACCGGTCTGTTCCCGTTCAGCTCCCAGGCCGCCGAGACCATCAAGGTCGGCATCCTGCATTCGCTGTCCGGCACCATGGCGATCTCCGAGACCTCGCTCAAGGACATGGCGCTGATGACCATCGACGAGATCAATGCCAAGGGCGGCGTCAACGGCAAGAAGCTCGAAGCGGTGGTAGTGGACCCGGCCTCCAACTGGCCGCTGTTCGCCGAGAAGGCGCGCCAGCTGCTGACCCAGGACAAGGTCGCGGTGGTCTTCGGTTGCTGGACCAGCGTGTCGCGCAAATCGGTGCTGCCGGTGTTCGAGGAGCTCAACGGCCTGCTGTTCTATCCGGTGCAGTACGAGGGCGAAGAGATGTCGCCCAACGTCTTCTACACCGGCGCGGCGCCGAACCAGCAGGCCATCCCGGCGGTGGAATACCTGATGAGCGAGGACGGCGGTGCGGCCAAGCGCTTCTTCCTGCTGGGCACCGACTACGTCTACCCGCGCACCACCAACAAGATCCTGCGCGCCTTCCTGCACAGCAAGGGCGTGGCCGACAAGGACATCCAGGAGGTCTACACGCCGTTCGGCCATAGCGACTACCAGACCATCGTCGCCGACATCAAGAAGTTCTCCGCCGGCGGCAAGACCGCGGTGATCTCCACCGTCAACGGCGACTCCAACGTACCGTTCTACAAGGAGCTGGCCAACCAGGGCCTGGAAGCCACCGAAGTGCCGGTGGTGGCCTTCTCCGTCGGCGAGGAAGAACTGCGCGGCATCGACACCAAGCCGCTGGTGGGCAACCTGGCCGCGTGGAACTACTTCGAGTCGGTGAAGAACCCGGAAAACACCAAATTCGTCGCCGACTGGAAGGCCTACGCCAAGGCCAAGAACCTGCCCAACTACAGCACCGCCGTGACCAACGACCCGATGGAGGCCACCTACGTCGGCATCCACATGTGGGCGCAGGCCGTGCAGAAAGCCGGCAGCACCGATGTCGACAAGGTGCGCGAGGCCATGGGCGGGCAGACCTTCAAGGCGCCGTCGGGCTTCACCCTGACCATGGACAAGACCAACCACCACCTGCACAAGCCGGTGATGATCGGCGAGATCGAGGACAACGGTCAGTTCAACGTGGTCTGGAAGACCCCAGAACCGATCCGCGCCCAGCCGTGGAGCCCGTTCATTCCGGGCAACGACAAGAAGCCGGATTACGCGGTGCGCAGCAACTGAGTACCCGTCTGTAAAGCCCCTCTCCCCAGCCCTCTCCCTGAAGGGAGAGGGAGCCGTTCGGCGCGTAACCGATGGCACGGCGCAATCGACCACTCCCGAGGTCGGCTGAACGTCCCCTCTCCCTTCAGGGAGAGGGACAGGGAGAGGGCAAACCGCCCCACACGGCTGCCCAGGGAACTCCGAAGATGCCCACTGCCCTGCTCCACCTGCTCCGCTTCTGCGCCCTGACGCTGGCCGCGCTGCTGCCGCAGCTCGCCTTCGCCAGCGCCGCGCAGGACTTCGCCAGCGCGGACAACGACGCCCGCGCCCAACTGCTCGAACAATGGGCCGCCGCCCCCGATGCCGACCGCCTGCCGCTGCTGGAAGCCATCCAGTCCGGGCGGCTGGCCGTCGATGCGCAGAACCGCGCCTTTCTCATGGGTGACGACGGCCAATACCACCCCGCCGAGGGCGGCGCTCCGGCAGTCGGCGAGCCCGACAAGCTGCGCCTGAACAACCGCCTGCGCGGCCTGGTGAACACCGCCATGGCCAGCCACCAGCTCGTCGCCGACAGCGCAGGCGTGCGCCTGGACGCCGCGCGGCAGCTGCAGAAGAGCGCCCGTCCGGCGCAACGCACGCTGCTCGAATACCGCCTCAACGAAGAGTCCGACGACGCCGTCAGGGCCGCGCTGCAACTGGCCCTGGCCAACCTGCAGCTGGCCGATCCCGCGCCGGCGGTGCGCCTCTCCGCCGTGCGCCTGCTGGGCGAGTCCGGCGATCCGCAGGCGCGCACCCGCCTGGAAAACCTGCTCGACCCCGCCGTCGAACCCGACGACTCGGTGCGCACCGCCGCCGCCACCAGCCTCGGCCAGGTCAAGCGCCGGCTGCTGATGGGCGACCTGTTCGGCCAGGCCTTCAGTGGCCTGTCGCTGGGCTCGATCCTGCTGCTCGCCGCCCTGGGCCTGGCGATCACCTATGGCCTGCTCGGGGTGATCAACATGGCCCACGGCGAGATGCTGATGCTCGGCGCCTATTCCACCTACGTGGTGCAGTTGCTCTGCCAGCGTTACGCGCCTGGAGTGCTGGAGTTATACCCGCTGCTCGCCCTGCCGGTGGCCTTCCTCGTCACCGCGTGCATCGGCATGGCGCTGGAGCGTACGGTGATTCGCCACCTCTACGGCCGCCCGCTGGAAACCCTGCTCGCCACCTGGGGCATCAGCCTGGTGCTGATCCAACTGGTGCGCGTGCTGTTCGGCGCGCAGAACGTCGAGGTGGCCAACCCGGCGTGGCTGTCCGGCGGCATCCAGGTGCTGCCCAACCTCGTGCTGCCGTGGAACCGCATCGTCATCATCGGCTTCGCGCTGTTCGTGCTGGCGCTCACCTGGCTGCTGCTCAACCGCACGCGGCTGGGGCTGAACGTCCGCGCCGTCACCCAGAACCGCAACATGGCCGCCTGCTGCGGCGTGCCCACCGGCCGCGTGGACATGCTCGCCTTCGGCCTCGGATCGGGCATCGCCGGCCTGGGCGGCGTGGCGCTGTCGCAGGTCGGCAACGTCGGCCCGGACCTGGGCCAGAGCTACATCATCGACTCCTTCCTGGTGGTGGTGCTGGGCGGCGTCGGCCAGCTCGCCGGCAGCGTCTTCGCCGCGTTCGGCCTGGGCGTGGCGAACAAGATCCTCGAACCACAGATCGGCGCGGTGCTGGGCAAGATCCTGATCCTCGCGCTGATCATCCTGTTCATCCAGAAACGTCCGCAGGGGCTCTTCGCTCTGAAAGGGAGGGTCATCGATTGATGAAAACGCCCCGCTTCGATCCGACTGCCTCTGGTAGGAGCGAGCTTGCTCGCGAACCCGCCCAGCTCCGGCGCCGCCGGAAAATCTGTTCGCGAGCAAGCTCGCTCCTACAGGGTGCCCAACGATGAACCAGCCACTCACCGTGACGGCCGCGCAGAAGGCCGGCCCGAAACTCACCGCCGGCATCGTCGGCGCCGCGCTCATCGCGCTGCTGATCCTGCCGCTGCTGCACCTGTTGCCAGAGGGCCACGCGCTGCACCTCTCCGCCTACGGGCTGACGCTCACCGGCAAGATCCTCTGCTACGCCATCGTCGCGCTGGCGCTGGACCTGGTCTGGGGCTACGCCGGCCTGCTGTCGCTGGGCCACGGGCTGTTCTTCGCCCTGGGCGGCTACGCCATGGGCATGTACCTGATGCGCGAAGCGGCCGGCGACCAGTTGCCCGCGTTCATGACCTTCCTGTCCTGGACGGAGCTGCCCTGGTACTGGGCCGGCACCCAGCACTTCCTCTGGGCCCTGTGCCTGGTGGTGCTGGCGCCCGGCCTGCTGGCGCTGGTGTTCGGCTTCTTCGCCTTCCGCTCGCGGATCAAGGGCGTGTACTTCTCGATCATGACCCAGGCGCTGACCTTCGCCGGCATGCTGCTGTTCTTCCGCAACGAGACGGGCTTCGGCGGCAACAACGGCTTCACCAACTTCCGCAGCATCCTGGGCTTTTCCATCACCGCACCGGGCACCCGCGCAGCGCTGTTCATCGCCATCGTCCTGCTGCTGGCGGCGAGCCTGGCCATCGGCTTCGCCCTGGCGCGCAGCAAGTTCGGCCGCGTGCTCACCGCCCTGCGCGACGCGGAGAACCGCCTGATGTTCTGCGGCTACGACCCGCGCGGCTACAAGCTCTTCGTCTGGACCCTGAGCGCGGTGCTCTGCGGCCTGGCCGGCGCGCTGTTCGTGCCGCTGGTGGGCATCATCAACCCCAGCGAGATGTCGCCGACCAACTCCATCGAGGCCGCCGTCTGGGTTGCCCTCGGCGGGCGCGGCACGCTGATCGGCCCGCTGCTGGGCGCGGGCGTGGTGAACGGCGCGAAGAGCTGGTTCACCGTGGCCTTCCCCGAGTACTGGCTGTTCTTCCTCGGCGCGCTGTTCATCGTCGTCACCCTGTATCTGCCGCGCGGCATCTTGGGCCTTATCAAGCGGGAGAAAGAACAATGAGAGCGGTCCCCCACCTGATGCTGGAACCGGCCTACGATCCCAACCGCGACCCCGGCGCCAGCCGCGATGCCATCGGCATCGGTGCAAGCAGCCGAGGCCAACTGGACGTGCGCCACGGCACCATCCTCACCCTGGAAGACATCAACGTCAGCTTCGACGGCTTCCGCGCCCTGCGCGACCTCACGCTGTACATCGGCGTCGGCGAGCTGCGCTGCATCATCGGCCCCAACGGCGCGGGCAAGACCACGCTGATGGACGTGATCACCGGAAAGACCCGCCCCGACAGCGGCAAGGCCTTCTTCGGCGAGACCCTCGACCTCACCCGCATGAGCGAGGTGGAGATCGCCCAGGCCGGCATCGGCCGCAAGTTCCAGAAGCCCACGGTGTTCGAGGCGCTATCGGTGTTCGAGAACCTGGAGCTTGCGCAGAAGACCAACAAGTCGGTGTGGGTGAGCCTGCGGGCGAAGCTCTCCGGCGAGCAGAAGGACCGCATCGAGGACGTGCTCGGCACCATCCGCCTGCGCGAGTCACGCAACCGCCCCGCAGGGCTGCTCTCCCACGGACAGAAGCAGTTCCTGGAGATCGGCATGCTGCTGGTGCAGGAGCCGCAACTGTTGCTGCTGGACGAGCCGGTGGCGGGCATGACCGACGCCGAGACCGAGTTCACCGCCGAGTTGTTCAAGTCCCTCGCCGGCCAGCATTCGCTGATGGTGGTGGAGCACGACATGGGCTTCGTCGGCAGCATCGCCGACCACGTCAGCGTGCTGCACCAGGGCCACGTACTGGCCGAGGGTTCGCTGGAAGACGTACAGGCGAACGAGCAGGTGATCGAGGTTTACCTGGGGCGCTGACGTTCACTCCACAGCATGGGTATCGCTGCGCTCCACCCATCCTACGCACGCATCTCGCCGGGTGGCACAGCGTAGGTTGGTGTGGAGCGAAGCGATACCCAACAGCTCTCGATGCAGGGCAGCCATACACGAATCATCAAGACTCTCCACAAGGGCAACTCCCATGCTGCAAGTAGACAAACTGCACCAGTACTACGGCGGCAGCCACATCCTGCGTGGCTTGTCGTTCGACGCGAAGATCGGCGAGGTCACCTGCCTGCTCGGGCGCAACGGCGTGGGCAAGACCACCCTGCTGCGCTGCCTGATGGGCCTGGTGCCGGCCAAGGAAGGCAAGGTCAGCTGGGAGGGCAAGCCGATCACCGGCTTCAAGCCGCATCAGCGCGTGCATGCCGGCATCGCCTACGTGCCCCAGGGGCGGGAAATCTTCCCGCGCCTGACGGTGGAGGAAAACCTGCTGATGGGCCTGTCGCGCTTCGGCGCTGGCGAAGCCAAGGTCGTCCCCGAATTCATCTACGAGTTGTTCCCGGTGCTGCGCGAGATGAAGCAGCGCCGCGGCGGCGACCTGTCCGGTGGCCAGCAGCAACAGCTCGCCATCGGCCGCGCGCTGGCCAGCCGGCCGCGCCTGCTGATCCTCGACGAGCCCACCGAAGGCATCCAGCCCTCGGTGATCAAGGAGATCGGCGCGGTCATCCGCACGCTCGCCGAGCGCGGCGACATGGCCATCCTGCTGGTGGAGCAGTTCTACGATTTCGCCGCGGAACTGGCCGACCAGTACCTGGTGATGTCCCGGGGGGAGATCGTCCAGCAGGGGCGTGGCGCGGATATGGAAAGCGACGGCGTGCGCGGTTTGGTGACCATCTGAGCCCACCTGTCGGCGGGTTCGCGAGCAAGCTCGCTCCTACAGGTCGGCCTGCGTGCTATGTGTAGGAGCGAGCTTGCTCGCGAACCACGGCCCTATCGTGAGACGACCTGTCACTGGCGAAGGAAGGCAGTGGATGGCAAGCTGCCAGGCCCCGACCTGTTTTTTCTGGAGCCTGCCATGCCGATCACCCTGCGCCCCGCCGTCAACGACGACGCCGGATTCGCCGCGGTCTGCGTGGCGGCGGCCTATGCCCAGTGGATTCCCAAGCTTGGCCGCAAGCCGGGGCCGATGTTGGATGACTACCACGCGGTGATCGCCGAAGACCGTGTGCTGATCGCCGAACAGGACGGCGCGCCGGTCGGCCTGCTGGTGATGCGCGAGACCGACGAGGGCTTCCTGCTCGACAACATCGCCGTGCTCCCCGAATGCGCAGGGCAAGGCATCGGCCGCGAGTTGCTGGTGCACGCCGAGACAGCCGCCGCGCAGCTGGGCTACCCGTCGCTGTACCTCTACACCAACGAGCGCATGGTGGAGAACATCGAGCTGTACGCCAGGAATGGCTACCAGGAATACGCGCGCCGGCTGGAGAACGGCTTCCGCCGCGTGTACATGCGCAAGCAGCTGGGCTGATTGATTGCGCGGCCTGGCGGCCCCTTGTAGGAGCGCGCCATGCGCGCGATCGCGGGCATGGCCCGCTCCTACAGGCAAACGCCGCACCAATGCGGTGCGCCAAATGCGATGATGCACCGCAACCGCGCCCATACCTGACCGATTGGACAAACCCTTGCATCGGTTCGAAACGCCGGCCCGCGCGGCCTTCAGCGCGAACGCAAGGCATCGCGCACTATCCTGGCGCACCCGGCACGCGGATTGCTCTGTCACGAGCATCCCTGGATTCGCAGCTGCCCATGAACGCACCGGCCACTCTCTTCCACCCCGCCTGGCACGCCGAGCTGGAGCTGGCTTACGCCCGCCTCGGCGACACCACGCGGCCGGTTACCCGGCGCCATCTCGGGCCGCTGCGGGTGCAGAAGCACCTCTACGCAGAAGGGCCGCAGGTCTGCCAGCACATCGTGGTGCACCCGCCCGGCGGCATTGCCGGCGGCGACACCCTGAAGCTGGACATCCACGCCGGCGATGAAAGCTGGGCGCAACTCACCAGCCCGGGTGCAGCCAAGTGGTACCGCGCCAGTTGCGCGGCGACGCAGCACCTGGACATCCGCGTCGCCCCCGGCGCCACGCTGGAATGGCTGCCGCAGGAAACCATCGTCTACTCTGGCGCGCAGACCGAACTGACCACCCGCATCGACCTGGAAGCGGATGCCCGGCTGTTCTACTGGGACGTGGTCGCCCTTGGGCGACCGGCCAGTGGCGAGCGTTTCGACGACGGTTACTTCGCCGCCGCCCTGGATATCCGCCGCGACGGCCAGCGCCTGTGGCACGAACGCCAGCGCGTGGCCGGCAACGACCGCCTGCTCGACTCTCCCATCGGCCTGGCCAGTCACCCGGTAATGGCGACGCTGATTGCCAGCGGGCAGATCGAGGCGGCGCTGCTCGACGCCTGCCGCGCCATTCCCTGCCAGGGCCGCGGCAACCTCACGCAACTGCCCGGCCTGGTCATCGCCCGCTGCCTGGCCCATGAGGCGCTGCACGCCCGCGCCTGGCTCATCGAACTCTGGCGCCGGCTGCGGCCCGCGCTGCTCGGCCGCGAGGCCGTTCCTCCCCGAATCTGGAGCACCTGAGATGGACCTGACGCCCCGTGAAAAAGACAAGCTGCTGATCTTCACCGCCGGCCTGGTCGCCGAGCGCCGCCTCGCCCGCGGGGTGAAGCTCAACTACCCCGAAGCCGTGGCGCTGATCTCCGCCGCACTGCTGGAAGGGGCGCGCGACGGCCAGACGGTCGCCGAGCTGATGCACTACGGCACCACGCTGCTGAGCCGCGAACAGGTGATGGAAGGCGTACCGGAAATGATCCCGGAGATTCAGGTGGAAGCCACCTTCCCGGACGGTACCAAACTGGTCACCGTGCACCAGCCCATCGCTTGACGCACCAATCGGCGAATAACGCGCTCCGCTGTATTCGCCCTCCGAAAGAAGGACCCGACATGCTCATCCGCGACGCCAGCCAAGCCGACCTCGGCAGTCTGCGCGACATCTACAACGACGCCGTGGTCAACACCACGGCGATCTGGAACGAGGTCGCCATCGACCTGGAGAACCGCCGCGCGTGGCTTGCGCTGCGCGCGCAGCAGGGCTTCCCGGTGCTGGTGGCCGAAGAGGCCGGCGAGGTCGTGGGCTACGCCAGCTATGGCCCGTGGCGCGCCTTCGACGGCTTCCGCGAGACGGTGGAGCACTCGGTCTACGTACGCGCCGACCAGCGCGGCAAGGGCCTCGGCCCGCTGCTGATGCAGGCGCTGATCGAGCGCGCCCGCGCCCAGGGCCTGCACGTGATGGTCGCCGCCATCGAAAGCAGCAATACGGCGTCGATCCGCCTGCACGACCGCCTGGGTTTCGTCACCACCGGGCAGATGCCACAGGTGGGCCAGAAGTTCGGCCGCTGGCTGGACCTGACCTTCATGCAACTGATCCTCGACCCACGGAGCGTCCCATGATCCCTGGCGAATACGACATCCAGCCCGGCGACATCGAACTCAACGCCGGCCGCCGCACCCTCGCCCTGACGGTGGCCAACAGTGGCGACCGCCCCATCCAGGTCGGCTCGCACTACCACTTCTTCGAAACCAACGACGCGCTGCTGTTCGACCGCGACGCGGCGCGCGGCATGCGCCTGAACATCCCGGCGGGCACTGCGGTGCGCTTCGAGCCCGGGCAGAGCCGCGAGGTCGAGCTGGTCGAGCTGGCCGGCGAGCGCAAGGTGTATGGATTTGCAGGACGGGTGATGGGCGAGCTCTAGGAGCCCCTCACCCCAGCCCTCTCCCATGGGGAGAGGGAGAAAAGCAGCCCGTTGCAGCGGGACGAATCAGCGCGCCGATCAGCCCCCTCTCCCTCCGGGAGAGGGTTGGGGTGAGGGCAGGAACCAGCGCACGGACAGCCCAGGAGGCGCCATGAAAATCAGCAGACAAGCCTACGCCGACATGTTCGGCCCCACCGTCGGCGACCGCGTGCGCCTGGCCGATACCGGCCTGTGGATCGAAGTGGAGCAGGACTTCACCGTCTACGGCGAGGAAGTGAAGTTCGGCGGCGGCAAGGTCATCCGCGACGGCATGGGCCAGGGCCAGCTGTGCGCCGCGCAGGTCGTCGACACGGTGATCACCAACGCGCTGATCCTCGATCACTGGGGCATCGTCAAGGCCGACGTCGGCCTCAAGCACGGCCGCATCACCGCCATCGGCAAGGCCGGCAACCCGGACATCCAGCCCGGGGTGACCATCGCCCTGGGTGCCAGCACCGAAGTGATCGCCGGCGAAGGCATGATCCTCACCGCCGGCGGCATCGACACGCACATCCACTTCATCTGCCCGCAGCAGATCGAAGAAGCACTGATGAGCGGGGTCACCACCATGATCGGCGGCGGTACCGGGCCGGCCACCGGGACCAAGGCCACCACCTGCACCTCCGGCCCGTGGCACATGGCGCGCATGCTCCAGGCCGCCGACGCCTTCCCGATGAACATCGGCTTCACCGGCAAGGGCAACGCCAGCCTGCCGCTGCCGCTGGAAGAACAGGTGCGCGCCGGCGCCATCGGCCTGAAGCTGCACGAGGACTGGGGCACCACCCCGGCGGCCATCGACAACTGCCTCTCGGTGGCCGACCGCCTCGACGTGCAGGTGGCGATCCACACCGACACGCTGAACGAGTCCGGCTTCGTCGAAACCACCCTGGCCGCATTCAAGGGCCGCACCATCCACACCTACCACACCGAAGGCGCCGGCGGCGGCCACGCACCGGACATCATCAAGGCCTGCGGCTTCGCCAACGTGCTGCCCAGCTCGACCAACCCGACCCGTCCCTTCACCCGCAACACCATCGACGAACACCTGGACATGCTCATGGTCTGCCACCACCTGGACCCGAGCATCGCCGAGGACGTGGCCTTCGCCGAATCGCGCATTCGCCGCGAGACCATTGCCGCCGAGGACATCCTCCACGACCTCGGCGCCTTCAGCATGATCAGCTCCGACAGCCAGGCCATGGGCCGCGTCGGCGAAGTCATCACACGCACCTGGCAGACTGCCGACAAGATGAAGCAGCAGCGCGGCGCACTGGACGGCGACGGCCCGCGCAACGACAACTTCCGCGCCAAGCGCTACATCGCCAAGTACACCATCAACCCGGCGATCACCCACGGCGTGGCCCATGAAGTGGGCAGCATCGAAGTGGGCAAACTGGCCGACCTGGTGCTGTGGCGCCCGGCCTTCTTCGGCGTGAAGCCGAGCCTGATACTCAAGGGCGGCGCCATTGCCGCAAGCCTGATGGGCGACGCCAACGCCTCGATCCCGACACCGCAACCGGTGCACTACCGGCCGATGTTCGCAAGCTTTGCCGGCAGCCGCCACGCCACCAGCCTGACCTTCCTCAGCCAGGCCGCGTTCGACGCAGGCGTGCACCACGAGCTGGGCCTGCGCAAGGCCATCGGCGTGGTGAAGGGCTGCCGCAGCGTGCAGAAGACCGACCTGATCCACAACGCCTACCTGCCGCACATCGAGGTCGATGCGCAGAACTACCAGGTGCGCGCGGACGGCCAGTTGCTCTGGTGCGAGCCGGCGAACGTGCTGCCGATGGCGCAGCGGTACTTCCTCTTCTGACTCGCCGCGCGCTGGCTGGCCGGCTTCGCGTGCGGCCGGCCAGGCAGCGGAAAACGGGGTTCGCAGCGGCGACCGTTTCCGCTGACGTGATCATGTCCCATACCTGAGGCCAGACCCACTTGGCCGGATCGGTGCGCAATGCCCGGTCCGGGGTTTGCCCTTGTCATAAATCAAGCTTTTCCCCATCCCCCGCCCCGCCGCCGGCCGATTGAGATTCGTCTTATTCGGCAACCTGAACGAGCGCTGAACAATGTGCCCACTGATCCGCCAGAGCCCTTACCGGCCGCGGGTCCGGCGTGGCGCAAACGCTCGCGGCCACGCCTCCCCAAAAACCTCCAGCGACAGCAGGACCCCGATCCGGAAACGCTCCGATCTCCCGCCAGGACAGGCTCACACAGGCGCTGGACATCCGCCCCGCTTCGCCCACCGGCGACGGGTGCAAGGAGGTTTGCAATGCGCTTCAAGAAGACTCTGCTGGCAGCTCATATCGCTTTGGCCAGCGCCATGCTCGCCCATGCTGGCAGCGCCCAGGCAATGGGCAGTTGCTCAGTCGACGGCACGACTCTCAACTGCACGACCAGCCTCTACTGGGCCCCCAGTGATCCGTCGGCATTCGAGAAGGTGGTGATCGATACCACGGGCGAAGATCAGTCTTTCACCCCGACCGGCTTCGGCATCTACGGCAACAGTTCGAAGTACACGCTCAAGGACGTTTCGATCACCACGGCCTCCAGCAAGTCGGACGCCATCCAGGCAAACAATGGTGGCAGCAAGATCATCATCGAGAAGCTGCACATTGTCACCAAGGGCAGTTCAGCCGATGGCATCAACGTGACCGAGAACTCGCTCAACTCCGAGGTCCGCGTCGGCGACGGCGCCAGCATTACCGCCGAGGGATCGGGCATGGGCGTGCGTGCCAATACGTCGAAACACGGCGGCAAGAACCTCATCGAACTCGGCGCAGGCGCGCAGATCACCACCAACGGCGCCGGCGGCAATTCGCTGGATGGCACGGGATACGCGGTCTATGCAGGCAACCGCTCGCTTTACGCCAATACCTATTCGGGAGATGCCGAAGTTATCCTTGGCGACGGCAGCATGATCGTCTCCAAAGGCAACGCGGCTCACGCCGTGTACGCCAACCGTGGCGGGGTCATCCGTCTCGGCGATACCAGCATTACTACCGAAAAGACCAACGCTTACGGCATCTATGCGCAGACGGCAGCCGACAAGAATGGCGATCGCGGCGGTCAGGTCTATCTGGGCGGCGACACCCGCATCACAGTGGCCGACGGCACTCGGGCGATCTATGCCTCCGGCGCAGACTCGCTGGTACGCTCAGAAGCCGCCTCCGTGTACTACCTGGACAGCAGCGCCGGGCAGGACGCGCAGAATCGCAAGGGCATGGCGCTGTATGCCGACAAGACTGGCGTCATCGACCTGAAAATGGCCGCCGGCTCCTACCTCAACGGCACCACCAGCACCGCCACCGACGGGGTGATCGACCTGGCCATGGACGGGGCCACCAGCCAATGGGTGATGACCGGCAACTCCAACCTCTCCAACCTCTCGCTCACCGATGGCGCGCGACTGATCTACGACCGCCACGACGAACACGGCGACTACGTCTACAAGACCCTGACAGTGGATGGCGACTTCACTGGCGGCGGCCATCTGGTGATGAACACCTACCTGGGCGACGACAACTCCGAGACCGACAAGCTGGCCGTCACCGGCAGCACCTCGGGCGAGACGCTGGTCACCGTCAACAACACCGGCGGGCCCGGCGCACTGACCCTGGAAGGCATCGAGATGATCACCGTCGGCGGCACCTCCGCCGGTGAGTTCACCTCCAGCCGGGTGACCGAAGGTGGTTACGAGTACATGCTCCGCCGTGGCGGCAGCTTCGTCGGCTCAACCGGCGCGGACAGCAACTGGTACCTGACCTCGTACAAGCCCACCGAACCGGAGCCGGAAGACCCCGATCCGGTAGATCCGGGTCCTGAAGATCCGGGCCCGGTCGATCCAGGCCCCGAAGATCCGGGTCCTGTCGATCCGGGTCCCGAAGATCCCGGCCCTGTCGACCCAGGCCCCGAAGACCCGGGCCCTGTCGATCCGGGTCCGGAGGATCCCGGCCCTGTCGACCCCGGCCCCGAAGAGCCCGGCCCGGTCGATCCAGGCCCCACCGACCCGGTCCCGGAGAAGCCGACCCCCAGCGACAAGGACCGTGTGCGCCAGCCCGAAGGCGGCAGCTACACCGCCAACCTCGCGGCGGCCAACACGATGTTCCTGCATCGCCTGCATGACCGCACCGGCAACCTGACCTATGTCGATCCGGACACCGGCAAGCAGGTCACCTCGATGCTCTGGATGCGCAACGTCGACGGCTCCAGCCGCTGGGAAGACAGCACCGGGCAGTTGAAGACCGAGTCCAACCGCTACGTGCTGCAACTGGGCAGCGACCTGTACCGCAAGCAGACCGACAACGGCGACTGGGTCGTCGGCGTGATGGCCGGCTACGCCAACGGCAACTCGACCACGAAGTCGCGCATCACCGGCTACCGCTCGCGCGGCGAGATCGATGGCTACAGCCTGGGCGTCTATGGCACCTGGTACGAGAACAAGGACGACGAGAACGGCGCCTACGTCGACAGCTGGGTGTTGTGGAACGACTTCGACGCCGAGGTACGCGGCGAGCAGCTGGCCAAGGAAAAATACGACGCCAAGGGCATCACCGCCTCCATCGAAGCCGGCAAGACCTTCGAAGTGGCCAGGACCGACAGCGCCAGCTACTACGTGCAGCCGCAGGCGCAGGTGGTGTACATGGGCGTGAAGGCCGACAGCCACCGCGAGGCCAACGGCACCAAGGTCACCGGCAAGGGCGACGGCAACCTCATGACCCGCCTGGGCGCCCGCGCCGCCGTGCGCAGCAACCAGGAAGGCGGCTTCGCCAACACCTATGGGGTCGAGCCCTACCTGGAGACCAACTGGATCCACAACTCCAAGGACTTCGGCGCGAAGATGGGCAGCACCTCGTTCGAAATGGACGGCGCGAGCGACATCTTCGAAGTGAAGCTCGGTGCCACCAGCAAGGTGAACAGCCGGGTCAATGTCTGGGGTGAAGTGGGCAAGCAGTACGGCGACAACGGCTACCGCGACCAGGCGGTAACGCTGGGGCTGAAGGTCAACTTCTGACCCTGCCGTGAACCCGGGCCGCCGCAGGCAACTGCGGCGGCTTTTTTCTGCGGACGATTCCCGTGCGAGCGCGCCATGGGCCAGACGGCCCCGCCCGTACCACAAGGAGACGCTGGCGTTGGGCGGTTCGCGAGCAAGCTCGCTCCTACAAAGACCCCATCCCCGCCTTTGGCTTTGACGAGGCTTCCAGGGAAACATCCGCACGCGCCGAACGCCCCGTTCAGGAGGCCGCGTTGAATGGGATTTTCAGGGGTTGAGCGACATGGATGTCGCGAAAGCCACGATGGGCCAGGGATGGCCCGTCGTGGCGTGCCCCTGAAACTTCCATTCAACGAGGGAATTTTTCGCCTAGGCGAAAAACCGGATGTCCGGGGCAAGCCTTCTTGGTTACTTCTTCGGCGTTTGGAAGAAGTGACTCGCCCGAGGGGGCGAAACACTGAGCCCGCGCGCGCGCCGAAGCCACGCTGGAACGCCCAGGCCAACGCAACCTATCTGCAACGCCAGAAACGCCGGCCCTACCGACAGATAGCGGACATGGCCCGCTATACAAGGAACCCCCGCCCGACGCCCCGAAAGCCTGACAATTCGATCAACTTTTCCCGATATCGCACGGTCGTACAAGCCTTGCTGCTATGCTCTGCACCTCGACGAAAGGTGGACCCGCAATGACGGCGATGACTTCGCAACCGAACGAACGCCCGGGCCTCTCGCCCGCGCTGGCCGCACTGCGTGCCGCCACCCAGGCCCTGCATGCCGACCTCGACCGCCGCTCCCCTCTGAGCAGGGCGCTGACCCACGCCGACTACCTCGACCACGCCGAACGCGTGCTGGGCTGGATGCGTCCGCTGGAGCAGTCCCTCTGGCCGCTCTGGCCGGACGTCGACGATGCCCGCTCGCGCCGCGGCAAGTGCCAGTGGCTGCTGGAGGACCTGCACGCCGGGTCCCGGGCCACCAACGCGCTGCCGGACTGCCCCGCAGCGCCCGCCGCGAACAGCCTCGCCGAAGCCTTCGGCATCGCCTACGTCGCCGAGGGCGCCACCCTCGGCGGGCGCGTGCTCTACAAGCGCCTCAAGGCCTCGCTCGAACCGTTGCCGTTGCGCTGGCTGCAGGGCTACGGCGAACACACCGGGGAGCGCTGGAGCGCCTTCCAGCGCCTGCTGGCCGAACACGTCACCTCGGATGCGGACATCGCGCTCGCCCAGGCGGCCGCGGTGCGCGCCTTTGCCTCCTTCCGCGACTGGGTGCTGGACGCCGCGCCGGCGGAGCCGGCATGAGCGAACAGCCGGTCACCCTCGCCAACTGCGAGGACGAACCCATCCACCTGCCGGGCGCCATCCAGCCCCACGGCGCGCTGATCGCCGTGGACGACCAGGGCCGCGTGCTCGGCTGCAGCGACAACCTCGGCACCCTGCTGGGCATCGCTCCCGCGCTGGGCGAGCCGCTGGCCGAAGCCGACGTCGGCCCCGGCGTGCTGGCGATGCTCGCCGAAGGCCTGCGCGAAGACGGCCCCTGGGTCAACAGCGTGGAGGCACGGATCAACCGGCGCTTCTTCGACGTGATCGGCCATAGCCACGACGGCGTGCGCTACCTGGAGTTCGAGCGGCGCGCCGCCGGCAGCGCCTCCTTCACCACCTTCGCCCTCAATGCCCAGCGCCTGGTCGGCCAGTTGCAACTGCGCAACGACGTGGAGAGCCTGCTGGTCAGCGTCACCGAGGAAGTGCGGCGCATGACCGGCTACGACCGGGTGATGGCCTACCGCTTCAACGAGGACGATTCCGGCGAGGTGGTGGCCGAGTCGCGCCGCGAAGACCTGGAAAGCTACCTCGGCCAACGCTACCCGGCCTCGGACATTCCCGCCCAGGCGCGCCGCCTGTACCTGCAGAACCCGGTGCGGCTGATCGGCGATGCGGCCTACCAGCCGGTGGCCGTGCACCCCACGCTGAACCCGCGCAGCGGCCGGCCGTTCGACCTCAGCTTCAGCACCCTGCGCAGCGTGTCGCCGATCCACTGCGAGTACCTGGCCAACATGGGCGTGCGCGCCTCCATGAGCATTTCCATCGTGGTCGGCGGGCGTCTCTGGGGGCTGTTCTCCTGCCACCACATGAGCCCGAAGGTGGTGCCCTACCCGATCCGCATGTCCTTCCAGGTGTTCTCCCAGGTGTGCAGCGCGCTGGTCGAGCGCCTGGAGCAGAGCCGCATCAGCGAACTGCTGCGCCAGGCCTCCGAGCGCCAGCAGGCGTTGCTGCGCCGCGCCCGCGACTCCGACGACCTGCTCAGCGCCCTCTCCCGCGCCGACGCCAGCGTCGCCGACCTGCTGCCGTGTGACGGCGCGGTGGTGATGCTCGGCGGGCGCGCCAGCAGCATCGGCGGCGACTTCGACGACCTGGCCGTGTCCATCGTCGCCCAGCTGCAACAGGACGATCAGCTGGACCTGTTCCACAGCGACCACCGGCTGGCGCTGAGCGACGACCACCTGGACCCGCGCTACTGCGGGGTCATGGCGATCCGCTTCCATCGCCAGGAGTCCGGCTGGATCGTCTGGCTGCGCCTGGAGCAGGTGCACCGCATCCGCTGGGGTGGCAAGCCGGAGAAGATCGTCCAGACCGGCCCTTCCGGCCCGCGCCTGACACCGCGCGGCTCGTTCGAGGCCTGGGAGGAAGTGGTGCGCGGACGCTCCATGCCCTGGACGGCCATCGACCAGAGCATTGCCGAGAAGCTGCGGACCGAGCTGGTGGAGCTGTGCCTCAACCGCGCCGGGGAGATCGACCGCATGCGCCAGCGCCTGATCGCGGTGCTCGGCCACGACCTGCGCAACCCGCTGCAATCGATCTCCATGGCGGCGGCGATGCTCTCCTCCAGCGACGTGCGCAACGCCGAGCTGCGCCAGCACATCACCTACTCCAGCAGTCGCATGGAACGGCTGATCAGCCAGATCCTGGAGATGAGCCGTCTGCAAAGTGGCGCGGGAATGACGGTGAAACCGGTGGCCGCCGACCTCTCGCGGCTGGTGCGCGACATCGTCCAGGAAACCGACGTGGCCTATCCGGGGCTATCCATCGAGACCGCCATCGAGGGCGGCGTGCAAGCCCAGGTCGATCCGGATCGCTACCTGCAGGTGGTCGCCAACCTGCTGAGCAACGCCCGTCACCACGGCCGCCCGGGCCGGCCGGTCCTGGTGGAGCTGTGCCGGCAGGGTGATCTGGCGCGGCTGAGCATTCTCAACGAGGCCGAAGCGCTGGACGACGCGCGCCTGGCCAACCTGTTCGAGCCCTTCAAGCAGGACGCCGGCGGCCATGGCCGCAACAAGAGCGGGCTGGGCATCGGCCTGTACATTTCCCAGGCCATCGTCAGCGCGCACGGCGGACGCATCGACGTGGAGCAGGCCGACGGCATCATCACCTTCAGCGTGCTGGTGCCGCTGCTGCCGGCCTAGCCGCAGCGCGCCCCTATCCCTGTAGGAGCGAGCTTGCTCGCGAACCCTGACAGGCATTCGGACTCAGTCGGTTCGCGAGCAAGCTCGCTCCTACAAAAGGCAGACGCAAAAACGGCGCCCCACGGCGCCGCCTTCCTGTCACGCAGCAAACCTCAGCGCAGCTGGCTGTCCTTGCTGCCGCGCCGGTTGTAGCCGGCGTAGTTCGCCTGCTCCTTGTCGTGTTCGGCCTGGCAGTTCACGCACAGACGCACGCCCGGAATGGCCTTGCGCCGCGCCTCGGGAATCGGCGCGTCGCACTCTTCGCAATGGGTCAGGCTCTCGCCCTTGGGTAATTGGTTGCGCGCCCGTGCGATGGCGTCCTCGATGGTGCTGTCGATCTGCTCCTGAACCGCGCCGTCGTTTGCCCAGCCACTGGCCATGGCGACCTCCGATGATTGATCAGTATTTATACAGATATGAAGGGCGCCGGGCGCAATTGCAAGGGGCGGTCGTCATGAGACAAAAGCGGCATTCGACGCCAGGACTATCGGACTTATCTGACATTCAATCCTGAAGCGGATCACGAAAATGGCGGCCAGATCGTCTTCTTAAGGATTTTCCGATGCGACTCGTCCCCGCGCTGCTCGCCGGCCTGCTGCTGTCCGGCACGCTGGCGGCCGCCCCCGCCAAGGGCCCGACCAACCTCCGCACCGACCCACTGCTCCAGGACATCGAACGCTACCTGCTGTTGTACGCCGCCACCGGGGATGAACGCTTCCTCACGCGGCTGAACAGCCTCGGCGCGGTGTTCGAGAAGAAACTGGACGGGCAGAAGCAGGCCGCCACCCTGAAGGACATCTGGCAACTGCACCAGCAGACGCTGGAGAAGGTGCACGACGCGTACACCAAGCGCGGCGTCGACCTGCGCCAGGCCCTGCAGCAGACCCGGCAGGTGGCCGAACTGTTCGACAGCTTCCTGCAACCGGCTCCCGGTGCGACGCAGGCGCCGACGTTGCTGGACGAGGTACGCGAACTGGCCCTGCTGGAAGCCCGCGGCGCCAACCGCAAGCTGCTGGGCGAGCTGACCGCGGCCGATGGCCGGCGCATCGCCGAACTGCAGGAGGAGGTCCAGGCGCGCCTGGAGGCCCTGCCGGACAGCCCCGAGCGGGACAAGCTGCAACTGCACTGGCGCTACCTGCGCAAGGCGCAGACAGCGGATGGCACCTTGCTCTACCCGTTCAACGCGCAGATCGAGTACCTCACTGCCCACCTGCCCCAGGGCTGATGCCTGGGGGCGAAGAAAACGCTGCGTTACTCCTTCACTTCCATGTATTCGCGCGCCCAGATCTGGTACTCCTCGGGCAGCGTGTACTTCTTCGCCAGTTCAGAGGCGGTCAGGTCGGAGGCGTGCACGCCGCGCTGCTCGCGCAGGCAATCGTAGGTCGCCTTGATGGCGGCGAAGTAGGCCGCATGGCCATCGACCACGATGCGCACGCCAAGCTCCGCCAGGCGCGCATCGTCGCGCAGCTCGGGGTTGCCGTAGGACACCAGCATCAGCGGCACGGACAGGTGGCGGGAGATGACTTCCAGATGGTCGAAATCGCGGATGCCGACCATGCAGATGCCATCGGCGCCGGCAGCCTGGTAAGCCAGGGTGCGGCGGATCACGTCGTCCACTTCCAGCACTTCGGCGTTGGTGCGGGCAATGATCGCCATTTCCGGGTCGATGCGCGCTTCCAGCGCCGCGCGGATCTTGCCGACGCCTTCCTCGACCGGGATCAGGTCGGTGGACTTGCGGCCGAACTGCGCCGGCAGCAGGGTGTCCTCGATGGTCAGCGCGGCGACGCCGGCGCGTTCCAGCTCGACGATGGTGCGCATGGTGTTGAGCGCATTGCCGTAGCCGTGGTCGGCATCGGCGATGACCGGCAGGCGGGCGACGCGGCCGATGCGGGTGGCCTGCTCGACGAATTCGCTGAGGGTGATCAGGGCGAAGTCAGGCGCCGCCAGAACTTGTAGTGAAGCTACAGAACCGCCCAGGATGCCCACCTCGAACCCCAGATCCGCGGCGATGCGCGCCGACATCGGATCGAACACCGAAGCGGTGTGGTAGCAGGTGGAAGAATTCAGTAAGGCGCGGAAATCCTTGCGCAATTCGTGAAAGGAGGCTCTGTGCATGGTGGGATCCAACTGCGAATACGGGGTGGGAGAACGGAAATCAGATAGTGGAAAACTCTTGTAGGAAAACTACAGGAACACAATGTAGCAAAACTACAAGCTACTCCCCAAGCCCTCTTTGCCACCATCGCTTCCCGACGGATAACCAGGGTCGGTCGAGGTTTCCGCACGCCGGTGCGTCCCCGCGGCAATGTCACGCGGCTCGTCAGGAAAGCTCGAGCGCCCCTGCATTTCCTACGGCGCTGGCGTACACTGCGCGGCCGTTTTTTCTCCGGACACCGCGCACCATGTTCCCGACCACCGCTTCCCGCGCCCTGGGTATCGACTTCGGCACCTCCAACTCCACCGTCGGCTGGTGGCGTCCGGACAGCGAGCCGCTGATCGCCCTGGAAGACGACAAGATCACCCTGCCCTCGGTGATCTTCTTCAACGTCGAGGAACGCCGTCCGGTCTATGGCCGCCTGGCCCTGCACGAATACCTGGAAGGCTACGAAGGCCGCCTGATGCGCTCGCTGAAAAGCCTGCTGGGCTCCTCGCTGCTGAAAAGCGAGACCACCGTGCTGGGCAGCGCCATGCCGTTCAAGGACCTGCTGGGGCTGTTCATCGGTGAGCTGAAGAAGCGTGCGGAAAACGTCGCCGGGCGCGAGTTCGAGTCCGTGGTGCTGGGCCGGCCGGTGTTCTTCGTCGACGACGATCCCAAGGCCGACCAGGACGCCCAGGACACGCTGGTGGCGGTGGCGCACAAGCTCGGTTTCAAGGACGTCTCCTTCCAGTACGAACCGCTGGCGGCGGCCTTCGACTACGAGCGCAGCATCGAGCGCGAAGAACTCGTGCTGATCGTCGACATCGGCGGCGGTACCTCGGACTTCTCGCTGGTGCGCCTGTCGCCGGAGCGCCGCGACGTCGCCGACCGCCAGGGCGACATCCTCGCCACCGGCGGCGTGCACATCGGCGGCACCGACTTCGACAAGCAACTGAGCATCCAGGGCGTGATGCCGCTGTTCGGCTACGGCAGCCGGATGAAGAGCGATGCCTTCATGCCCACCAGCTACCACCTCAACCTCGCCACCTGGCACACCATCAACGCGGTGTACGCCCAGAAGTCCCAGCTGGCGCTGCAGAACATGCGCTATGACATCGTCGACGCCACCGGCATCGACCGCCTGTTCAAGCTCATCGAGCAGCGCGCCGGCCACTGGCTGGCCATGCAGGTGGAAGCGAGCAAGATCGAACTGTCCGACGCCCAGCGGCGCGACATCGACCTGGCGCGCATCGAAGCCGGTCTGGTCGCCGAGCTGAGCCGCGAGCTGTTCGAGGCCGCCATCGCCCCGCTGCTGGAGCGCGTGCGCGGCAGCATCAGCGAGCTGCTCAATTGCGCCGACGTGGACCCGGCGCGGGTCGACACGGTGTTCTTCACCGGCGGCTCCTCCGGCGTGCCGGCGCTGCGCCAGAGCGTGGCGGCGATGCTGCCCAACGCACGCCACATCGATGGGGACCGCTTTGGCGGGATCGGCAACGGCCTGGCCATCGAGGCGATGAAGCGCTACGGCTGAGCGGTCGCGCACTGACGGCGATGCCGCCATGGGCTAGTGTGGCGGTAATGCCCCTCGCGCCCGGAGTCCGCCATGCGCCTCGTCCAGTTCACCAGCCTGCTGCTCCTGTCCGCCGCCCTGTCCGCCTGCGGCCTGGGCGAAACCGCCGCCACCGCGGCCACCACCGCCAACCTGCAGGCCCAGCAGGCGCAACAGGCCCAGCAGCAGATGCAGCAGCTCAAGCAGCAGGTCGATGCGGCCAACGTGCAGAACCAGCAGCGCCTGGACGATGCCCTGAAGCAATCCCAGTAAACCCTGGCCGCGCAGATTTCTTGAACGCCCGAACATGACCTAGGCTCCAAGTTGAGCGAGTGAGTTGCTCAACCAAGGAGAACACCATGTACAAGCGATCACTGCTGGCGCTGATGGTACTGGCCTCGGTGGCGGGCTGCGCGTCCACCAAGGTGCAGAACCCGGTCAACTACATCACCTTCCGCGACCAGCCGCTGGTGCGCAATGTCGAGAAGGGGATGAGCCAGGAAGAAGTCCTGAAGATTGGCGGCACGCCGTCCTCGACGCAGAAGCGCCTGATGAAGCCGGGCAGCTGCAACAGCTACATCCTCAGCAAGGACGGCCAGCAACAGCCGTTCTACGTGAGCTTCGACGGCAGCGGCCGGGTCGATGGCTCGGGCTTTCTGACCTGTTCCGAACTGGACCGGCACGAGCGCGACTACCAGCCCTGACGGCCCTGCGGGCGGTACGACAAGGCCCTCGCCCTGTGGCGGGGGCCTTTTCATTGGGCGCTGCGGCGCCCTCCGGCGTGCGGGATGGTCGCGCCACGCGGCGGCCGTCTATCATCGGTGCAGCCACGACAGGAGCCGAGCATGAAATACCGCATCATCGAACTACCCGCCTTCGAGGTGGTGGGCATGGAATACCGCGGCAGCGCGCCGGGCGACAGCATCGGCCAGCTGTGGCAGCGCTTCCTGCCACGGGAGGAGGACGTCGTGGCCAGCGCCACGGACAAGACCGCCTATGGCGTCTGCACCCAGTTGCCGGGCGGCGAGTTCCATTACATCGCCGGCCTACCGGTGGACGCCGGCGCGGCCGTACCCGAGGGCATGGTGCGCTTCACGGTGCCAGCGCAGAAGTATGCGGTGTTCACCCACATCGGCCCGGTCGATGCCATCGCCGACAGCTTCCAGGCCATCTATTCCAGCCTGCTCGCCCGCCATGGCCTGGAGCCGAAGAAAGGCGTGGACCTGGAGCGCTACACCGAGCGCTTCCTGGGCCCACAGGACCCGGCGTCGGAGACCGATCTCTACGTCCCCATCTATTAAGTCGTCGCTGCCTGTAGGAGCGCGCCACGCGCGCGATCGCGGGCATGGCCCGCTCCTACACCCAGCACGGAGTTTGCCGGTGGCGTAGGAGCAACTGTCTTTTCGGATACCCCGTGCGAGCGATCTCGCTCTCGCTGCTGCGCGCCCCGCTCCGAAGGGAGAGGGACCGTATAGGACTGGGGAGAGGGCAGGCCCGGCACGATATTTCAGGTAGGAACGGTGCCATGCCGTTCGCGAACAAGCTCGCTCTAAGAAGAGCTCACTCCACAGGTCCGGATTTGGCTTTGGCTTCTGGAGACTTCCAGAGAAATGTCCGCATGCGCCGAATGCCCCGTTCAGCAGGCCTTGTTGAAGCGAAGTTTCAGGGGTTAAGCGACATGGATGTCGCGAGAGCTGCGATGGGCCATGGATGGCCCTTCGCAGCGTGCCCCTGAAACTTCGCTTCAACGAGGGAACTTTTCGCCTAAGCGAAAAACCGGATGTCCGGGGCAAGACCTTTGCCTTCTTTGGGGCGTTTGCCAAAGAAGGTCGCCCGAGGGGGCGAAACAAGAAGTCCCAGAGCACGCCGAAGCGGCGCAGAACACCGAAATCAAAAGCATCGCGGACGGAGTCCGCTCCTACAGGAAAGGCCTATTTCCGCTTCGCCGGTGCCGGCGCCTTGGGCGGCTGCTTCATCTGTTGCAGCAGCGCGGCGCACTGGTTGTCGTCCTGCTTGCTGGGCGCGATCAGCGCCAGCAGCGCCGCCGCCGGGGCCACCGCCACGCCCAGGGCGACCATCCCCGCGCCACGCGCCGCCAGCGGTACCACCTGCACACCGGCCTTGGGATTCTTGAAGGTGCCCTGCACGTACAGCGGCGAACGCAGGGAGAAGATGCGCACCCCCTTGCTCTGCGGGGTGATGTCCAGGTCCAGCTGCTCGGTGGCGAAATTGGCCGTGCCGTCCACGGTGATGATCGCGTTCTCGGTATCGAAGGCGAACACCCGCGGCGTGGCCAGGCCATTGGTGATGCCGACATCGGCGGCGGCGCAGTTGATCTTCACCTCGTCATCGCCGAACAGCTTGTTCACCACGTAGTTGCCGACGTTGAGCCCGGCGATCTCCATCAGGCTGCGGCTGATGCGCCCATCGTTGATCAGCAGCTTCATCTCGCCGTTGGCGCCGGCGAGGAGGGTCGCCACCGAGTTGCCGGTGCCGCTCAGCGCCGCGTCGCCATTCAGCTCGCCGAAGCTGGACTGCATCGGCGCGAAGCTGGGGAACAGCTCCTTGAGCTTGAAGTTGCGCGCCTGCAGCTGGACCCTGCTCTGCAGCGGGGTCTTGCCGCCGTCCAGGCGGATGTGCGAATCCAGCGAGCCGCCCGCCACGCCGAAGCGCAGTGGTTCCAGGGTCAGCAGGCCGTCGTTGAGCACCAGGTGGGTATAGAGGTCGCTGATCGGCAGCTTGTCGCTGTGCACGATGCGCTTGCCGGTGAACTCGACGTCGGCATCCATGGCGCGCCAGCGGTCGGTGCGGAATTCCTCCACAGGCAGCACCTTGTCCGCCGGCTGGCGGGTGCTCTGGCCGCGCGCCTGTTTTTCCTGGTTGGAATCGGCGCCAATCAGCGGGCCCAGGTCAGCCATGCGCAGTTGCTCCGAGCGCAGCTTGCCGGAGAGCTTGGGCCGCGGCTGGCGGTTGACGAAGACGAGATCGCCATGCAGGTCGCTGTCGCCGACCTTGCCGTTGAAGTTTTCATAGTGGAAGCGTGCGCCGGCGGAGTCGTGCAGCTCGGCCTTGAGGCGCCCGTCGGTTTCGTAGGCCGGCGTGTCGGGCAGGGTGACGCCGGTGAGCGGGAAGAGGTTGGCCATGCTGCTGCCAGCCAGTTTCAGGCGCAGGTCCAGCGCGCCCAGGTTCAGCGGGTCGGTCAGCGTACCGACGATGCTGGCGCGGGTGCTGCCGGCGGACACGTCAGCCTGTACCGGGAAGGGCTTGGTGGCGTCCTGCAGGGCCAGCATGCCACCGACCTTGCCCGCGCCGGCAAGCGGCAGGCCCTTGTACTGGCCCTTGAGTTTCCAGCCGAACACGTAGTCCTGGGTCGCGGCCTTGTCGCCGCCCGCCAGTGCCTTGCCCGCCAGTTGACCGAACGGCACCGGCTTGCCCAGCGGATCCACCAGCAGTTCGAGGCGGGTCTTCAGGTGCTGGTCATCGAGGGTCACGCTGCCCTTGTCGAAGCCGATCTCGCCGATGTCGAGCGTCCAGGAGGACTGCTCGGCCGGCGCGTTGGGGTCTTCATCCTTCTTCGGCAGCTCGAAGGTCCAGGTTGCGCGACCATCGGCCAGGCGCAGCAGGTCCGCACTGGGGCGGGTCAGGACGATCTGCGGGATCTTCACCGTCTGCCACAGCAGCGGTAGCGGGGCGAGGCGGAACTCGACTTTCTCCAGGCTGGCAAAGTTCGCCGAGCGCGTCTTGCCGGCGGCCCAGGCCGGGTTGGCCAGGGTGATATCGGCGGCGCTGAAGTGCGGCCACGGCACGTAGCCGCGCCAGCCGCCCTCTTCGGGCTCCGTGCGCCAGAACACCTGCAGGTCGCCGTTAATGGCGAAGGGCCGCCCCAGCTCGGCCGAGACTTTGTCGTTGATGGTGGGCTTCAGCCGGTTCCAGTCGAACGTGGCGATGAACACCACTAGCGCGGCGATCACCGCGAGGAAACCGATGAAGCTCCAGAGGCAGATTCTTTTCCCGCGCGTCATACCTGAACTCCCTGCTGGCCGCGTCGGTGGAAGCAGCCACGTCCCCACGCGGCTGCCGGTAAGCGTCGGCCGCCTGAGCATGCCGGGCCGGCATTCTCCCTTGGCCTGTCGTCTTGGACCAGCATAGCGAGGCATTGGCTCCCGCAATCCGCCTCGCCTGCTTTCAGGACGTTTCGCACAAGCACCGGCCGCACAAAAAAACCAAACTTTTCCGCCGCCTCGCCACTCACACCCTTGTGAACCGAACCGTGCCGCGCGCCACCGTAGCGCCGGCCCGGCACAAGGCCGCCGATAAGGAGATATCTGATGAACCAGGCACAACTGACCGACGTCCAGACCCTGCGCCAGCGGGCGCGCCAGAACATCGAGGAAGGCGCGGTGACCGAGGGCTACCATGCCGACCGCGAAACCGTGCTGCGCCTGCTCAACGAGTCGCTGGCCACCGAACTGGTGTGCTACCTGCGCTACAAGCGCCACTACTTCATGGCCACCGGCCTGAAGGCCAGCGTGGCCGCCGCCGAATTCCTCGAGCACGCCGGCCAGGAACTGCAGCACGCCGACCAGTTGGCCGAGCGCATCATGCAGCTGGGCGGCGAGCCGGACTTCAACCCCAACGGGCTGACCGAGCGCTCCCACGCCGAATACGTGGCTGGCGCCAACCTACGCGAGATGATCACCGAAAACCTGGTCGCCGAACGCATCGCCATCGACAGCTACCGCGAGATCGTGGTCTACCTGGGCGATGACGACCCGACCACGCGCCGCCTGTTCGAGGAGATCCTCGCCCAGGAAGAAGAGCACGCCGACGACATGGCCGACCTGCTGCAAGACCTGAAGTAACCCACCTGACTTCCCTCAACGACGCCCGGGCCTCCGGTCGGGCGTCGTCTTTTTTACCCCCGCCCTCGCCAGAACCCTCGTCGCAGAGCCTGCGCGGCCAGGCCGACCTGCAAATATATCTATTTTTCTGATACTAGCAATTACGCCGATAACGCCCATCGAGGACGTTGATAGAAGTCAATTTTTAAAATCAAGTATTTGATTTTAAAAGGATAATTCAACAATCATCGGCGTCGATAGCGACTATCTTGCGGAGTCGTTTTCCAATCGATAATCCAGAACAGATACTGAGCCCGTGTCCAACGAACTCCCCACTCTTTCTGGAGCCGCATCATGAAACGCACCCTCGTACTTGGCTTTGCCCTTTCCGTACTTGCTGCCAATGCCGCTTTCGCCGGCTCCCAGCAGGAATCCCCGGTCATCAACGCCAGCCAGACCCAGGTCCTGGTTCAGGACGGCGCCGAACGCACCCTGGATCAACGCCAGAAACAACTGGACGCCGCCAAGGCCCGTGTCGCCGAAAACGGTTCCAGCCAATCGGTCGATCGCCTGATTCAGAAAATGAACGTGGCCGAGAATGGCTCCAGCCAGACCGTCGACCGCCTGCACCACCAACTGGGCGTCGCCGAGAACGGTTCCAGCCAATCCATCGACCGCCTGCACCGCGAAATGAGCGTTGCCGAAAACGGCTCCAGCCAGTCAGTTGACCGCCTGCACAAGCAACTGGGCGTGGCCGAGAACGGTTCCAGCCAATCCATCGACCGCCTGCACCGCGAAATGAGCGTTGCCGAAAACGGCTCCAGCCAGTCGGTTGACCGCCTGCACAAGCAACTGGGCGTGGCCGAGAATGGCTCCAGCCAGACTGTCGACCGCCTGCACAGCGAAATGAGCGTTGCCGAAAACGGCTCCGAGCACACTGTCGATCAACTGCACAGCAACATGGTCGCCGAATCGGGTGGCGATACCGTCTTCGATGCCCACCTGAAGGCGTAACGCTCCCGGCAGTACACCGCAAGGTGAGAGAAAAGCCCGGCCCCGCCGGGCTTTCTTATCCCTGGATTTCCGCGTAGCCCCACTCTCGTCGACAGGCCAGCCGAGCTTTGTAACGGCGTCTTGCCTGAAACTTCCCAAAACCCCCGTGAATACGCCGCCCTAGAGCGGTTTTCGTCGTTCCATCATTCACGGCGATAGTTGAAATTAGCCGGCTAAATAATCGACATCACTGATGCTCTGTATCACGCGGTATCGTTTTTAAATCGATTTATCCGAAGGGAAAATAACCCCGTAGCCAAAACATACCGCCCCCCTTTCGGAGCCACTGAACATGAAAACCAAGATCGCCCTCAGCCTTGCACTGACTTCCCTGATGACCGCCAGCGCCGTGTTCGCCGCTCCGGCCATCCTCAACAACGGCCCGCGCAGCAGCGAGCAACTGCAGCAGCAGAGCGCCCAGGCCCGCGTCGCTGCCAACGGCACCGAGCGCACCATCGATCGCCTGCACCAGCAAATGAGCGAAGGCCGCGTGGCCGACAACGGCTCCGAACGCACCATCGATCGCCTGCACAAGCAAATGGACGAAGCCCGCGTTGCCGACAACGGCTCCGAGCGCACCATCGACCGCCTGCACCAGCAAATGGAAGGCGCCCGAGTCGCCGACAACGGTTCCGAGCGCACCATCGACCGTCTGCATCAGCAAATGGATGACGTCCGCGTCGCCGAGAACGGCTCCGAGCGCACCATCGACCGCCTGCACAGCAACATGGTCGCCGAGTCCGGTGGTGACACCGTGTACGACGCCCACCTCAAGCGTGTTTCCTGATCCTGACGAAATACGCCTGAACGGCGAAAGAAAAGCCCGGCATCTGCCGGGCTTTCTCATTTCTGCGCGACGGGAATGGGCTCAGCCCTTGGGCTCCCCGGCATCGGGCGCGCCATCGGAACGACCGATGCTCGGCGGCGCGTCCACCACCAGTTCCTCCGGGACTTCGTCGACGCGCGGGTCCAGTGCGGCGGCCATCGGGCTGACGGTGTCGGGCATGGCCACGTGATGCAGCGGCGCCTCGTCCACGCGGTGCGCGCCGGTGACGCGCTTGGGCTGCACCCAGAAGATCAGCACCAGCGCATAGGCCGAGACCAGCATGTAGAACATGCCCGGCCCGAAGTGGCGCATCATCGCACCGGCGAACAGCGGGCCGATGCAGGCACCGACGCCATAGGTGGTCAGCAGCATGGCCGACAGCGCCACGCGGCGGGACTGCTCGACGTGGTCGTTGCCCAGCGCCACGGCCAGCGGATAGAGGGTGAACAGCAGCATGCCGGTGACGAACCCGTTCACCAGCAGCAGGGTGTAGGGCAGCTCGATCAATCCCCACATCGGCACGGCGGCCAGGCACAGCAGCAAGGCGTTGGCGCGGATCAGCCAGCTGCGGTTCACCCGGTCCGACAGCCAGCCCAGCGGCCACTGGGCGCAGAAGCCGGCGACGATGCACATGCCGACGAAGAAGCTCGACTGCGCCGTGTCCAGGCCATTGCGCGCGGCGTATACCGGCGCCAGGCCATAGAAGGCGCCGACCATCAGGCCGGCGACGAAGATGGTGCCCAGCGACTGCGGCACGCGCTTCCAGAAGAAGCCGATCTCCAGCGGCGCCGCCACCAGCTTGGCCGGGTGCACGCGGCGGGTCAGCGCCAGCGGGATCAGGCACGAGGAGAAGCAGATGGCGACCAGCAGCAGCGGCTTGTAGTCCAGCGCCGGGCTCAGCGCCAGCAGGCCCTGGCCGACCACCAGGCCGGCGTCGACCGCCACCATGTAACCGGCGAACACCTTGCCGCGCTGGTGACCTTCGGCCTGCTCGTTGAGCCAGCTCTCGATGACCATGTACTGGTTCATCATCACCGCGCCCATGACGAAGCGCAGCACGATCCACACCTCCAGCTGCGACACCAGCGCATGGATCAGCACGATCACCGTCGCCATGCCGGCGCAGGCCACGTAGGAACGGATGTGGCCGAAGCCGGCGATCAGCTTGTGGCCGACTTTGCCGCCGCAGACCAGGCCGAAGTAATACGCCGCCATCAGGCCGCCGACCCAGAGGTCGCTGACGCCTTCCTGGGTCAGGCGCAGGCCCATGTAGGTGGTGAACAGGCCGGAGCCGGCGAGCATCAGCAGCGTGGCGGTATAGAGCGCGGGGAACGTGACGAGCGGGCTGAACATGGCGAGTCCGGCAGGTAAGAAGGGATGGGAGTGTGGCGGCAGCGGAGGCCGCCCGCACATCGGACAGCGTCGGCGGGGCAAAGATCACAATGCCTTGACCCACTTGGCATTATGGCCGTCCGCCAGCGTCGCGACCATCGGACGCGCGCCCGCCGGCAAAAGTGGTGCAACGCTCAATGACGTCACCCCCAACAGCCGGTGGCCGGAGAAACATCATGCCCTTCGTCGAACTCAAACCCTTCCTGCTCTACTGCACCCTGGTCAACTACGCCATCCTGGTGATCTGGTTCGCCGCCTTCAGCGTCGCCCACGACGCGCTCTACCGCCTCCACGCGCGCTGGTTCGCCGTGCCGGTGGCGACCTTCGACGCCATCCATTACGGCGGCATGGCGGTCTACAAGATCGGCGTCCTCCTGCTCAACCTGGTGCCGCTGCTGGCGCTGTGCATGCTTTCCTGAATCGCGGTGCCACCGGTGCGACACCATGACCGTCGATCGGAAAGCAACTTGTTGAAATTTATTGGAAATACTCAGGTCGTAGGGTGCGTGCAGTTTTCAGGAGAACACACCGTGAATCACGCAACCCGCAGCCTGCGAAAAACCCTCGACGCCGTCGCCGCCAACAACGAAGCCACGGCGCTGGAGGTCATGCGGGCGGTCGAACAGGTCCAGGACGACCTGCTCCGACAGAAGCTGCTCAAGGCCATCCACCACCTCAACCAGGACGCCGCCGAGTTGCGCGCCCTGCGCGAAGAGATCGCCTCGCCGATGACCCGCCGCGCCTGAACCAGCCTCACACGGCGGCGGGCACCGTCGGCCGGCGATATACCCAGATGCGCTTGAGCACCGTGGCGAACTGCACCGACAGCCGGCCGCTGTTGTAGGTCTGGCCGTAGCGCACGGCGATGGCCCGCACCTCTTTAGAGAGCTGCGCATAGCGGCGCGCCGGCAGGTCCGGATAGAGGTGGTGCTCGATCTGGTGGCTGAGGTTGCCGGTGAGGATGTGGAACAGCGGCCCGCCCTCCAGGTTGCTCGAGCCGCGCAACTGGCGCAGGTACCAGTGGCCGCGCGTCTCGCCCTGCACCACTTCGCGCGGGAACACCGCCGCCTTCTCGGTGAAATGGCCGCAGAAGATCACCGTGAAGGTCCACAGGTTGCGCATCAGGTTGGCCACGACGTTGCCCAGCAGCACCGCCCCAAACGCGCCGGTGAACAGGCCCAGCAGCGGGAACGCCAGGTAGTCCTTCACCCACTGCCGCCCGACCTTGGCGTTGAACTGGCGCAGCAGCGGGCGCAGCTCTTGCTTGCTCATCCGCCCCTTCAGGTACTGGTCCAGGCGCAGGTGCTGCACCGCCACCGCGTACTGGAACAGCAGCGCCTGGATCGTCACCCAGAGCGGCTGCCAGCGGTAGAAGGGCTTCCATTTCTGCTCGGGGAACAGCCGCACCACGCCATAACCGACGTCGTCATCCATGCCCAGCACATTGGTGTAGGTGTGGTGCACGTGGTTGTGCGTGTGCCGCCAGAAGTCCGAGGGACCGACGATGTCCCACTCGTAGCTGCGGCCGGCGAATTCCGGATCGTTCATCCAGTCGTACTGGCCATGCATGACGTTATGGCCCAGCTCCATGTTCTCCAGGATCTTGCCCAGCCCCAGCAGCACGGTGCCCAGCAGCCAGGTCGGCGGGAACCAGCCGGCCATCAGCAGCGCGCGGCCGCTCCAGCAGCACCAGCGCACCGCCGCGCGGATGCGCCGTATGTAGCGGGCGTCCTGCTCGCCCAGGTCGTGCAGGGTGCGCTGGCGCAGGGCATCCAGCTCGGCACCGAAGGCCACCAGTTCGGCGGCGCTGAGGTCGCGGTCTTCGCGCATGACGAGGTCCTGATTCAGAGATCGACGGTCAGGTCGCCCTGGGGCGCACTGACGCACAGACGGATCGGTTGGCCGGGTTCGCTGAACAGCTCGCCGCTGCGCAGATCGCGCACGCAACCGCTGACCAGCGTGCAGGTGCAGCGGGTGCAGACGCCCTGTCGGCAGCCATGCAGCGGGCGCAGGCCCTGGGCTTCGGCCTGCTCCAGCAGGCTGCGGCGGCTGTCCCCTTGCACCTGCAATGCGCTGCGGGCGAAGCGCAGGTTCACGGAGCGTGCCGGCTCGCTGTCATCCCAGGCCGGCGGGCTGAAGCTTTCCACCTGCAAGCTGCGGCAGCTTGCATCCAGCGCCTGGCGCACGCTGGCGACGAAACCACCGGGCCCGCAGGCCAGCACGTGGCGGCCGCCCAGGTCGGCGACATGCTCGGGGCAAAAGCGCCCGGCGAGCTCCCCGTCCTGCGCAGCATCGCCGCTCAGCGCCCAGCGCAGTTCGAGGTTCGGATACTGCCGCGCCAGCGCCTGAAGCCCGTCGACGAAGGCCTTCTGGCCACGCTCGCGGACGTAATGCAGCAGCGTCACCGGGCCGCCGTAGCCGCGCGCCAGTGCCTCGCGCAGCAGGCCGAGCAAGGGCGTCAGGCCGCTGCCGGCGGCCAGCAGCAACACGCCCTGGTCGTCCGCCGGCCAGCTCAGCTCGCCGTCCGGCGCGCCCAGCTCCAGCACATCGCCGACACACAGCCGGTGCGCCAGGAAGGACGAGATCCGCCCGCCCGGCTGCCGCTTCACGGCGAACTCCAGGCAGCCATCGTCGGCGATACGGGTCAGGCTGTAGCTGCGGCTGTGGCGTACCCCGTCGCGCTCGACGAACAGCTGCACGTGCTGCCCCGGGCGGGCGCCGCGCCAGTGCGCATTGGGGCGCAGGCGCAGTTCGAGCATGTCGTCGGCCACCCACTGCCGCGCCTCGACCCGAGCGAACACCCGCCGCAATGCCCAGCCTGGGTTGCAGGCCCGCAGCACGGCGTCCACGTCCGCCTCGCGCAGCCACTGGCTGCGCACCAGGGCACGCAACGGGGTCAGCAACGGCGAGACGAAGCGCAGGCCGGCGAAGGGCAGCAGGGACATGGATTAACACCAACCAGTAAACATGTGTTCACTTAAAATCGCATGGGCAGGACTTTTCAGTCAACACCTGTTCACTGGAAAGCTCAGGAACTTCCCCCGCGCCGGGCGGCATTTGCTAGAGTGCCTGCGCCTTCGCCTTGGATAGCCCCTGCCGTATGTCCACTCCCCGCGCCGAACAGAAACAACAGACCCGCCTGGCCCTCATGGACGCCGCGCGCAGCCTGATGGACAGTGGCCGCGGCTTCGGCAGCCTGAGCCTGCGCGAGGTGGCGAAAGCGGCGGGCATCGTGCCGGCGGGCTTCTACCGGCACTTCGCCGACATGGACGCGCTGGGCCTGGCGCTGGTCGCCGATGTCGACGAGACCTTCCGCGAAACCCTGCGCGTGGTGCGTCACAACGAGTTCGAGCTGGGCGGCGTGATCGAGGCTTCGGTGCGCATCTTCCTCGACGCGGTGACCGCCAACCGCACCCAGTTCCTCTTCCTCGCCCGCGAGCAGTACGGCGGCTCCCATCCCATCCGCCAGGCCGTGGGCGCGCTGCGCCAGCGCATCACCGACGACCTCGCCGCGGACCTTGCGCTGCTCAACAAGCTGCCGCACCTCACCGCCCAGGACATCGACGTGATTGCCGACCTGGTGGTGAAAACGGTGTTCGCCACCCTGCCCGAGCTGATCGACCCGCCGGCCGACAGCCTGCCGACGCACCTCTCGCCCCAGGCCAAGATCACCCAGCAGCTGCGCTTCATCATGATCGGCGCCAAACACTGGACCGGCATCGGCTCGCGCCCCTGAAGCGCCGCACGCCCTGCCAACTCCCTGTAGGAGCGAGCTTGCTCGCGAACCACCCCCAGCGGGCAAGTTCAGGAGCTGGCAACGTAGGGCGCATAACGCCCCAGGCGTTATGCGCCCTACGCTGTCTCAGGAGAGTCTGTGCCCTTGCCTTCCCTCACCCCAGCCCTCTCCCAAGGGGAGAGGGGGCAGATCGTGCCGGCTGATGCCGTAGTGTCATCCTTCTTTGAACGAAGCGTTGGAGCATCCCTGTAGGAGCGGGCCATGCCCGCGACCGATCCCCGCTCAGACCGCCCCCTCAGCGCCAAGCCACCCAATCGCGGACAAAGTCCGCTCCTACGCTTCAAACGCGCCCCGCCTTGGTGCGCACCGTTTTCGTGCGCACCATCGTCGAGCGCCCGCACCATTCCTGATCACCTGGACAACCCCGCCAGCCCCCGCCAGCGCTGGCGAAGGCCCGCACTGGCAAGCCCCTTGCTGTAGCTGTGCCATTGCTACTGCCGGACGCTGCCATGCTGGTCATCCACCAACGAATCGAACCCCGCGAACACTGGGACGCCGAGCTGCACCTGAATTACGAGGCGCGCAGCAAGAGCCGCCTGCGCTGCTTCACCCGCAGCGGTGAAGACGTCGGCCTGTTCCTCGAACGCGGGCAGTCGCCGTTGGTCGATGGCGAGTGCCTGCTGGCCAACGACGGCCGCGTGGTGCGCGTCTGCGCGGCGCCGGAACAACTTCTTCATGTCACCTGCGCCAACGCCCGCGAGCTGAACCGCGCGGCCTATCACCTGGGCAATCGCCATGTGGCCCTGCAGGTCGGCGAGGGGTGGCTGCGCCTGCTCGACGACTATGTGCTCAAGGCGATGCTCGACCAGCTCGGCGCCACGGTGGAGGCCATCGAAGCGCCCTTCCAGCCGGAGCACGGCGCCTACGGCGGCGGCCATCACCACTCGCACCACGGCGAAGAGCAGTTCAATTACGCGCCGAAGCTGCACCAGTTCGGGGTGCGTCTGTGAACACCGTGCGCGGGATCGACACCCTGTCCCCCACCCTGGCTGCGCGCCCCGCTCCGAAGGGAGAGGGGGCTGCTCCGAGTCGCCGGGGAAGACCGTAGTCATGAGCGAAGTCTTGAGTCTCTGGTCGCTGCTGCGCCTGGCCAGCCCGCAGTTGCCCATCGGCGGCTACAGCTACTCCCAAGGGCTGGAGAGCGCCATCGACCTGGGCCAGGTGAAGGACGCCGAGAGCGCCCGCACCTGGCTCGTCGATCAGCTGCAGCTGAACCTTGCGCGCTTCGAAGGCCCGTTGCTGGCCGAACTGCTGCGCGCAGCCGACGCCGCCGACTGGGGCGCCCTGGGCGACGCCGCCGAACGCCATCGCGCCAGCCGCGAGACCCGCGAGCTGGGCCTGGAGAACCGGCAGATGGGCTTCTCCCTCGGCCAGTTGCTCGACGCCTTGCCCGAGCTGGACGCCCCCGCGCGCCAGTGGCTCGCCGCACAGGCCGAACCGTCGTTCGCCGCCGCCTGGGCGCTGGCTGCCCGCGCCTGGCGGTTGACCCCGGAGCAGGCCCTGGGCGCCTGGCTGTGGAGCTGGCTGGAGAACCAGCTGGCGGTGCTGATGAAGACCCTGCCGCTGGGCCAACTGGCCGCGCAGAAGCTCACCTCGCAACTGCTCCCCGAGCTCGACGCCGCCTGCCGCGCTGCGCTGCGCAATGACGCCCACGGCGGCGCGCCCTTCGGTCTCGCGCTCGCCTGCATGAACCATGAAACCCAATACAGCCGTCTGTTCCGCTCCTAGGAGAACTGCCATGAACTCTCAACCCCTTCGCGTCGGCATCGGCGGCCCGGTGGGCTCCGGCAAGACCGCCCTGACCCTGGCGCTGTGCCGCGCCCTGCGCCAGCGCTACAACATCGCGGTGGTTACCAACGACATCTACACCCAGGAGGACGCGCAGTTCCTGGTGCGCAACGAGGCGCTGGAGCCGGAGCGGATCATCGGCGTGGAAACCGGCGGCTGCCCGCACACGGCGATCCGCGAGGACGCCTCGATCAACCTCGAAGCCGTGGACCAGCTCAACCGCCGCTTCCCCGGCCTCGACCTGATCCTGGTGGAATCCGGCGGCGACAACCTCTCGGCCACCTTCAGCCCCGAGCTGTCGGACCTGACCCTCTACGTGATCGACGTGTCCGCCGGCGACAAGATCCCGCGCAAGGGCGGGCCGGGCATCTGCAAGTCCGACCTGCTAGTGATCAACAAGATCGACCTCGCCCCGCTGGTGGGCGCCTCGCTGGAAGTGATGGACCAGGACGCCACGCGCATGCGCGGCGACAAACCGTTCGTGTTCAGCAACCAGAAGACTGGCCAGGGCCTGGCCGAGATCATCGCCTTCATCGAACGCCAGGGCCTGCTGACCGCGGCCTGATGCCTTCTCCGCGGCCGCGGATGCCGGCCGCCCCATCACAAGAACCAGGGAGTCTTCCATGCAACTGCGCAAAGCCCTCTACAGCATCGCGCTGTTCCTCACCCCGGCGGTGGCCTTCGCCCATCCCGGCCACGGCGACCACGGCCTGATCGCCGGCATCGCCCACCCCATCACCGGCCTCGACCACCTGCTGGCAATGTTCGCCGTCGGGCTCTGGGCCGCGCAGCAGAAAGGCGCGGCACGCCTGGCGCTGCCCTGCACCTTTGTCGCGACCATGCTGGTCGGCGGCCTGCTGGGCTTCGAGGGGTTGGAGGTACCGTTTATGGAGACCGGCATCGCCGCCTCCGTCCTGGCGCTGGGCCTGTGCGTCGCACTGGCGGTGCGCCCGCCGCTGGCCCTGGCGATGGGCGCGACGGCGCTGTTCGCCTTCGCCCATGGCGTAGCTCACGGCCTGGAACTGCCGGACCTGAGCAGCCCGTGGCTGTACGCCGCCGGCTTCGTCGCCGCCACCGCCGCCCTGCATGCCGCCGGTTATGGAATCGTTCGTCTGCTGCCGCAGGCCGCTGCACCGCTGGTGCGCTTCGCCGGCCTGGCGTCGGCGGGCGCCGGCGCCTGGCTGCTGGCCGGCTGAACGAACGTAGGAGCGGACTCCGTCCGCGATGGCTTCCGGCGCGATGCGGGCCTATCGCGGACAAAGTCCGCTCCTACGCCACAGTCACAAAAGCCGCCCCCTGTAGGAGCGGGCCATGCCCGCGACAACCCCCGCTGCGAGGCCGTTCGCGAGCAAGCTCGCTCCTACGAGAGCAGACAACCCGGCACGGAATCAGCGCCGCCAGCACACCAAGCCCGGACCGCCGGCGGCCTGCGCGGCTACTGGCCGGCTGAACAAACGTAGGAGCGGACTTCGTCCGCGATGGCTTCCGGCGCGATCCGGGCCTATCGCGGACGGAGTCCGCTCCTACGCCACAGTCACAAAAGCCGCCCCCCTGTAGGAGCGGGCCATGCCCGCGACAACCCCCGCTGCGGGGCCGTTCGCGAGCAAGCTCGCTCCTACGAGAGCAGACAACCCGGCGGACATCACCCCTTGCGATGCACCGCAAACCCCGCCCACGCCTGGCTCACCGGCATGAGCTCCAGGGTGTTGATGTTGATGTGCGGCGGCTGGTTGAGGATCCAGTGGATGGTCTCGGCAATGTCCGCGGACTGGATCGGCTCGGCGCCGGCGTAAGTCTTGTCGTACTTCGCCTGGTCGCCGCCGAAGCGCACCAGGGAGAACTCGCTCTCGCACATGCCCGGCTCGAGGTTGGTGACGCGCACGCCGGTGCCCTGCAGGTCGCAGCGCAGGTTCAGCGAGAACTGCTGGACGAAGGCCTTGGTCGCGCCGTACACGTGGCCGCCCGGATAGGGCCAGTGGCCGGCCACCGACCCCAGGTTGAGGATGCTCGCGCCCGGGCCGTGGGCGATCAGGCGCGGCAGCAGCAGGCGGGTGGCGTACATCAGGCCCTTGATGTTGGTGTCCACCATGGTGTCCCAGTCGTCCAGCTCGCACTCCTGCGCCGGGTCCGCGCCCAGGGCGAGGCCGGCGTTGTTGATCAGGCCGCGCAGCTTGGCGAATTTCTCCGGCAGGCCGTCCACCGCGGCCGTCATCGCCGCGCGGTCGCGCACGTCGAGCACCAGCGGCAGTACATCGGTCTCTGAGGACAGCTCCTCGGCCAGCGCCTTCAGGCGCTCCTCGCGGCGGCCGGTGATCACCAGCGACCAGCCGTCACGGGCGAAACGCCGCGCGCAGGCTTCGCCGAAACCGGAAGTGGCGCCGGTAATGAAGAGAGTGGGAGTGGTCATCACTGAAATCCTCATGCTGGGCACTGCCGTCGCCGATGCTTGCCGGGGAATCGTGCGGTGCGCGTTCTTGTCGGTCGGTCGAGCATAACAGCCTGCATCCGCTGCGTTGCGTAACAGCCAGGCTGGATAAAACCCGCACAGCCGCGCGAAAGCCGCATGGCTGCTGGCGCGCCGCGACTTGCGCCCACCTTGTCCACAGGCTGTTCCCTGTTTTCTGTGGGCAAGCGCAACGCCGGATTCTGCCTGGACGATTTTCGAGCGCCCCGCTACGGGCCGCGCCGCCGCTGCGCTGGAGAAGTTCTTCCCAAGGTTATCCACAGGTCTTTCAACGGCTGCCGGGGACAACTATCGGGACAGCGGAACTTTCCTGCCCAGGCGTAACTGTCCATCCATACAGGGGTTGCAGCCCTGTCGAGCAGAAATCGACCGCCCTGCTGCACCCCTGATCCTCCGGGGCCCGGGCTCCCAGAGGTTATCCACAGGCGAACCCACAGATTTTCTGGACGCTTTCGGCGGCGCCTCACTGCAGCAGCAGGCGCGCCGCGATCAGGTCTTCCAGTGCGTAACCGACGGACTTGAACAGGGTGATCTCAGAGTCATCCGCGCGTGTGCCGCGACCGCGCAGCAGGTCGCTGAGCTGGCAATCAATAGCGCTCTCGTCGATCACGCCCTCGCCCAGCGGGATCAGCAAGTCGCCCGCCTCTTCCAGCGCGCCGTCGCGGGTATCCACGACAATGCGCGCGCGGCGCACGGCGTCGCTGTCGGTCTCGCGCATGGATGGCAGGAAGGCGCCGACCAGATCGAGGTGGCACCCCGAGCGCAGCCAGGCGCCGTGAACGATGGGCTCGCGGGAGGTGGTGACGCAGCTGATGCAATCCGCCGCCGCGACGGCGCCGCGCAGGTCCGCGCAGGCATGGACGGGATAGCCTTCCTCCTGCAGTTGCCTGGCCAGCGCGTTCACCTTGTCGTCCTGGCGGCCCCAGAGGGCGATGTCTTCGTATTCGCGCACCGAGCAGTGGGCGCGGACCATGTGCGGTGCCAGGGTGCCGCTGCCGACGATCAGCAACCGCCGTGCATCCCGGCGCACCAGGTAATCGGCGGCCAGGGCGGAGGTGCAGGCGGTGCGCCGCGCGGTCATTTCCGAGGCTTCGAGCATGGCCAGCGGGCGGCCGGTCTCGCCGTCGAACAGGCAGAACAGCGCGGCCACCGCCGGCAGGTTCTTCGCGCCGTTGCCGGGGAACACGGTGACCAGCTTGACGCCGATATCCTGCCCCGGCCGCCATACCGGCATGGTCAGCAGCGAGGCGTTGTCGGGCAGCTCATGGCAGCCGCGCACGGGCGCCTGGCACTCGCCGGCCAGGCCAACGCGCAGGGCTTCGATCAGTTGGGGATAGCCCAGGCGTTCGGCGACGTCGGTATTGGTGAGGAAGCGGAGGTCGTGCATGAAAGCGCCTCTTCAGGAAGCAGGGATAACCTGTAGGAGCGAGCTTGCTCGCGAACAAACCCCGCTGCGGAACTGTTCGCGAGCAAGGACTAGGCGTCCCCCTCGGTCCTACGAAGAGCTACAGCATCAGTGCCCGCCCAGGTACGCGTTGCGAACCTCCTGGTTACCCAGCAGCTCCGCGCCGGTGCCGCTCAGGCGGATCTCGCCGTTGACCATCACGTAACCACGGTCGGACAGCTTCAGTGCGTGGTTGGCGTTCTGCTCCACGAGGAACAGGGTCATCCCGCTCTGCGCCAGCTCGCGCAGGGTCTGGAAGATCTGCTTGACCACGATGGGTGCCAGGCCCAGCGAGGGTTCGTCGAGCAGCAGCAGCTTGGGCCGGCTCATCAGCGCGCGGGCGATGGCGAGCATCTGCTGCTCGCCGCCGGACATGGTCATGGCGCGCTGGTTGCGCCGCTCCTTCAGCCGCGGGAAGAGGTCGAACATGCGCTGCATGTCTTCCTGGGCGTGGTCCATGCCGACAGGAATGGTGCCCATCAGCAGGTTCTCCTCCACCGTCATGTCGGGGAACACCCGACGCCCTTCCGGCGACTGCGCGATGCCGTTGGAGGCCACGTAGTGCGCGGATTTGTTGCGGATGTCCTGGCCCTTGTAGAGGATCGCGCCGCTGGTCGCGCGCGGCTGGCCGAAGATCGACATCAGCAGCGTGGACTTGCCCGCGCCGTTGGCGCCGATCAGCGCCACGGTCTCCCCCTCGCCCACGGTCAGCGAGACTTTCTTCAGCGCCTGGATCGGCCCGTAGAACACATCGACCTCACGGAATTCCAACATCGGCGCCGTCATGCCAGTTCCTCTTCGTCCGCGCCGAGATAGGCGGCGATTACCTTGTCGTTGTGGCGTATCTCGTCCGGCGCGCCACGGGCGATGACCACGCCGTGGTCGAGCACGATGATGTGGTCGGAGATGTTCATCACCATGCCCATGTCGTGCTCGATCAGCAGCACGGTGATGCCGTGGTGGTCGCGCAGGTAGCGCACGATGCGCGCCAGGGCCTGGGTTTCCGCCGGGTTGAGGCCGGCGGCGGGTTCGTCGAGGCAGATCAGCTCGGGCCGGGTGCACATGGCGCGGGCGATCTCCAGGCGGCGCTGCTGCCCGTAGGACATCTCGCCGGCCAGGCGGTTGGCGCAGTCCACCAGGTCCACCACCTCCAGCCAGTAGAAGGCGTGGTCCAGCGCCTCGCTTTCCGCGCGGCGGTAGCCGGGGGTGTTGAGCACGCCGGCGATGAGGTTGCGGTTGACGAACATGTGCTGGGCCACCAGCAGGTTCTCCACCACCGACATCTCGCGGAACAGCCGGATGTTCTGGAAGGTGCGCGCCAGCCCCGCGCGGTTCACCAGGTGGGTGCCGCCGAACATCTTGTAGTAGAGGCGGTTGGCGAACTGCGCCGGGTTGACGAAGTCACCGCCCTGGAACGGCTGGCCGAGCACCTTGATGACGTCGGTGGTGCCGCCTTTCGTGTTGAGCAGGATGTTGCCGCCGGTGGCCTTGTAGAAACCGGTCAGGCAGTTGAACACCGTGGTCTTGCCGGCGCCGTTGGGGCCGATCAGCGCGGTGATGGAGCCGCGCTCCACGTCGAGGTTGACGTCGTTGAGCGCCTTGATGCCGCCGAAGTGCATCATCAGGTGCTCGACGCTGAGGATCTTGTCACCGCTCATGGCGCCACCCCCTTGCGTACGGCGAAGCCCGAGCGGCTGATGCGGATCAGCCCGCGCGGTCGCCAGATCATCATCAGCACCATGAGGATGCCGAACAGCAGCACGCGGTAATCGGCGAAGCTGCGCAGCAACTCCGGCGCGACGGTGAGGACGAAGGCGGCGATCACCACGCCCACCGTCGAGCCCATGCCGCCCAGCACCACGATGGCGAGGATCAGCGCCGACTCGAAGAAGGTGAAGGACGACGGGTTGACGAAGCCCTGGTAGCTGGCGAAGAACACCCCGGCCAGGCCCGCGGTGGAGGCGCCGAGCATGAACGCCGAGAGCTTCACCAGCACGTGGTTCAGGCCCATGGCACGGCAGGCGATCTCGTCCTCGCGCAGCGCTTCCCAGGCGCGGCCCACCGGCATGCGGGTCAGCCGGTGCTTGATGTAGAGCACCAGCAGCACCACCAGGAACAGCACCACGTAGATGAACAGGAACTTGAAGTTCTGGTTGTACTCGATGCCGAGGAACTCGTGGATCGGCGTACCGCCCTCCTTCGCCCGGCGACCGAACTCGAGGCCGAAGAAGGTCGGCGACGGCACCGGCATGCCATTCGGGCCGCCGGTGAAGGACAGCCAGTTGTTGAGGATCAGGCGGATGATCTCGCCGAAGCCCAGGGTCACGATGGCCAGGTAGTCACCGTGCATGCGCAGCACCGGGAAGCCCAGTAGCGCTCCGGCCAGCGCGGCGGTGAGGGCCGCCAGCGGCAGCACCGTCCAGAAGCCCAGGCCCAGGTACTGGTAGCCCAGCGCCAGGCCGTAGGCGCCGATGGCGTAGAAGGCCACGTAGCCGAGGTCGAGCAGGCCGGCGAGGCCGACCACGATGTTCAGCCCCAGGCCCAGCAGCACGTAGATCAGCCCGAGGATGATCACCGTGAGCAGGTACTTGCTGGCGAAGAACGGGAAGATCACCGCGGCGACGATCACCAGCGGGACGATCCAGCGCAGGCGCGTCTTGTAGCCCGGCGGCAGCACGCTGATGCCCGAGTCGGAGGTCTCGAAGCGTTCCATGACGCGCAGGCCGGCCGGGGTCTGCAGGTACAGGCTGAGCAGCAGGCGGCCGAGCATCACCGCGCCGATCATCCAGGCGAGGCGAACCGGTTCGAGCTTGAAGCTGTAGCCATCGAGCACCACGCCGACGATGGGGCCGAAGACGATCAGGGCGATCAGGCCGGCCAGGACGGTGTCGACGAGGCTCTTCTTGATATCGATGCGTGCCGGTTTCGGCGCGCCGGAAGTCGGGGTCGCGGACATCATGCTTACACCTTCGACACCTGGGGACGCCCCAGGAGCCCTTGCGGCCGGAAGATCAGGATGGTCACCAGCAGGCCGAAGGCGAACACGTCCTTGAAGTCGGTGTTCACCACGCCCGAGAACTGCGCCTCGGCCACGCCGAGGATGAGCCCGCCGAGCATGGCGCCGGGCAGCGAGCCGATGCCGCCGAGCACCGCGGCGGTGAACGCCTTGATGCCGATGATGAAGCCGGCGTAGAAGTCGAAGGTGCCGTAGTTCATGGTGATCAGCACGCCGGCCAGCGCGGCCATGGCGGCGCCGATGACGAACACGTAGGAGATCACCCGGTTGGTGTTGATCCCCAGGATCGAGGCCATCTTGCGGTCCTGCTGGGTGGCGCGGCACATGCGCCCGAGCTTGGTGTACTGGATCACGTAGGTCAGCACCGCCATGCCGACGAAGGCGGCAATGAGGATGAACACCTTGGTGTAGGTCAGCTGCACGAAGCCCTCGCCGATGTGGAACTTGAAGGCGCCGTCGAGCAGCGTGGGCACGCCCTGCTGGCGCGGGCCCTGGGCCAGCTGCACGTAGTTCTGCAGGATCAGCGACATGCCGATGGCAGAGATCAGCGGCGCCAGGCGCGTGGAGTTGCGCAGCGGCTTGTAGGCGATGCGCTCGATCACCCAGCCGTAGACACCGGTGACGACGATGGTGAAGACCAGGGTGCCGAGGATCAGCAGCGGGAACGACTGCAGGCCGAAGAAGGCCAGCAGCGCCAGGGCCACGGCCGAGAGGTAGGCGGAGATCATGTACACCTCGCCATGGGCGAAGTTGATCATGCCGATGATGCCGTAGACCATCGTGTAGCCGATGGCGATCAGGCCGTAGACCGACCCGAGGGTCAGCCCGTTGATCATTTGCTGGAGGAAGATACCGTCCACGATTGGGTACTCGCGCAAGCTGGGCAGGAAAGGCTGACGGCTCGCGCGATCACCGGCTCGTGACCAGCTGCGCGTTTCGTCGACCTGCGGGGAAGCCGGCGCCGCGGGTAGCGGCGCCGGCAGGTCAGGCGGTTACTTCTTGAACGCGTCGAGCTGGTGGTACTTGCCCTTGTCGTCCCACTCGTAGACCACGTAGTCGGAGACTTTCAGGTCGCCCTTCTTGTCCCACTCCTTCTTGCCCATCACGGTCTGCACCGGATTGGCCTTCAGCCAGGCGCTGGCCTTGGCCGGGTCGGTCTTGCCGGCGCCGTTGAAGGCAGCGGCCAGAGCCTGTACCGAGGAGTAGGCGTAGAGGGTGTAGCCCTCGGGCTCGAAACCGTTGGCGCGGAATTTCTCCACCACGGCCTTGCCGTCCGGGATCAGGCGCGGGTCGGCACCGAAGGTCATCAGCACGCCCTTGACGTACTGCGGGCCGCCGGCGGTGGTGACCAGTTCGTCGGTGACGATGCCGTCGTCGGACATGAACTTGGCGGTCAGGCCCTGCTCGCGCATCTGCCGGACCAGCGGGCCGGCTTCCGGGTGCAGGCCGCCGAAGTAGACGACTTCTGCGCCCGAGGCGCGGATCTTGGTGACCAGGGCGTTGAAGTCCTTCTCGCCACGGGTCAGGCCTTCGTACAGCACTTCCTTCACGCCGCGCTTGTTCAGTTGCGCCTTGGTGGCGTCCGCCAGGCCCTGGCCGTAGGTGTCCTTGTCGTGGATCACCGCCACCTTCTTGGCCTTGAGCACGTCGACGATGTAGTCGCCGGCGACGATGCCCTGCTGGTCGTCACGGCCGCACATGCGGAACATGCCGGAGAGGCCGCGCTCGGTGACCTGCGGGTTGGTGGAACCGGGGGTGATGGCGATGACGCCGGCCTCGTCGTAGACCTCCGAGGCGGGGATGGTGGAAGAGGAGCAGAAGTGGCCGACCACGGCGACGGCCTTGTCCTGGTCCACCAGGCGGTTGGCCACGGCCACGGCCTGCTTCGGCTCGCAGGCGTCGTCGGCCTTCACCAGCTTGATCTTCTCGCCATTGATACCGCCGGCGGCGTTGATATCGTCTGCGGCCTGGCTCGCCCCACGCCAGTACTGCTCACCGAACGAGGCGTTCGCCCCGGTATGCGGACCTGCGACCCCGATAACGACATCGGCCTGTACTACGGAAGACACGCCTAGGGCGGCGGTGACCGCCAGAGCCAGAAAGCCTTTTCTGAAAATCTTCTGCGACATGGAGTTTTGCTCCTGAGGGTTTTTGTAATGGCGCGGTGTATGTCTTGTTGGCGATTTCTCGTTTAAGCGATTCAGCGATTAATCGACAGCAAGCGGCGTGCCATTCGTTTTTGTTATTAACCAAGTCCTACAGCGAAAACAGCCCGAGCTGGCAGACATCAAGTGCTAGACACGTGCAACCCATTGAAAGCAGAAGGTGCAACCGGATAGGCAGCAGGGTGCAACCTTCCCTCCCGTGGACTGGCTTTTTCCTGCCACCACAGGCGCAACCCCAACCGTAACCATCGCTGTCACCGAACTGCACATCCGCGGTGCAGACCCGTCGGGGTAACGCACCATAAGAGGCTAGACCAAAGTGCGGCGAGCGGTGGCGGGTCAAACCGGGGCGGCGCACGCCCCGTTCTGAACGACCTCAGATGACCACCCGCAGGCACTGCCCGGCGTGGTAGAGGGAGAAGCCGGCTTCGTACAGACAGCTGCGCAGGCCCACCGCGGAGATTTCCTCCATGGGCCTGAGCGGCATCGGCAGGGCGCTGGCGTCGCCGTCCAGCAGGAAGTCGGCGAAGGCCTTGCCCACCACCGTGCCGGTGGTGACGCCACGCCCGTTGTAGCCGCTCATGGCGACCAGCCCCGGCGCCGGCTCGAACAGGCGCATGAGGTGGTCGGGGGTGAAGTCGATGCAGCCGGTCCAGGTGAACTCCCAGTCCACCTTGCCCAGCTTCGGGAAGTAATGCTGCTGGATGCGATCCGCCCAGCTTTTCAGAAACCACGCCGGCTTGCCGGTGCCCTTGCCCAGGCTGCCGAGCAGCAGGCGGCCATCGGCGTCGCGGCGAATGCTGCTGAGCACCTGGCGGGTATCCCAGGAGCCCTGCCCGCCCGGCAGGATGCGCGCGGCTTCTGCGCCCTCCAGCGGACGCGAGGCAACCTGGTAGTAGTAGCCGGGGAAGAAGGTGCGGCGCAGCTGCGTCCACTCGCCTTCGGTGTAGGCGCTGGAGGCGATCACCACCTTGTCGGCGGTGACCACGCCACCGGCGGTGATGACGTTCCACGTACTGCCCACGCGCACCAGGCCGACCACCGGGGAATGGTGGTACAGCTCGCCACCCAGGCCGAGCACCGCACGGGCGAGGCCGCTGACGTAGGCCATGGGGTTGAGCGTGCCGGCGCGACGGTCGAGCAACGCGCCGGCGATCTTGTCGGTGCCGCAGGCCTGCTCGCACTCGGCGCCGGTGAGCAGCTCCACCGGGGCGCCGCGGCGGCTCCATTGCTCGCAGCGGCTGCGCAGGTCAGCCAGGCCACGGGCGTTGTGCGCCATGTGCAGGGTACCTTCGCGGCGCGCCTGGCAATCGATGCCGTACTGGTCGATCAGCGAGAATACCAGCGACGGGGCGTTGCCGAGCATGCGGTTGACCCGTTGCCCCACCTCCGCGCCCATGCCGGCTTCGATCTCGTCCGGGGGAATCCACAGACCGGCGTTGACCAGCCCGACGTTGCGCCCCGAGCCACCGTGCCCGGTGGTGTGGGCTTCCAGCACGCAGACCTTCTGCCCCCGCTGCAGCAGGTGCAGCGCGGCGGACAACCCGGTAAAGCCCGCACCGATGACACACACGTCGACCTTGCGATCCCCACGCAGCGCCGGAGCTTCCGGGCGGTCGGGAGTCAGGTGTTCCCACAGACATTCTTGGCGAAGCGACATCCAGCGATCCTTCTACGCGAACCTTTGCGAATGACTCTGTACAGCGTGCTTTTCGTAGGAGCGAGCTTGCTCGCGAACGGGTCCGCAGCGGGGCTTGTTCGCGAGCAAGCTCGCTCCTACAGGAAGTGCAATTCCTGCGCGCTCAGTCGAAGACTATGCCCTGCGCCAGCGGCAGTTCCCGCGAGTAGTTCACGGTGTTGGTCTGCCGGCGCATGTAGGCCTTCCAGGCGTCGGAGCCGGACTCGCGGCCGCCGCCGGTTTCCTTCTCGCCACCGAAGGCGCCGCCGATCTCCGCGCCGCTGGGGCCGATGTTGACGTTGGCGATACCGCAGTCGCTGCCCACCGCCGAGATGAAGGCTTCCGCCTCGCGCAGATCGGTGGTGAAGATGCACGACGACAAGCCCTGAGGCACGCCGTTGTTCAGCGCCAGTGCCTCCTCGAAGTCCTGGTAGGGCACCACGTAGAGGATCGGTGCGAAGGTCTCGCTGCGCACCACGTCGCTCTGCTCGGGCATCTCGACGATGGCCGGCGACACGTAGTAGGCCTCGGGGAACTGGTCGGCCAGCTGGCGTTCGCCGCCGAACACCACGCCGCCTTCGCCGCGCGCCTGCTCCAGCGCGCCCTGCATGGCGAGGAAGCTGCGCTCGTCGATCAGCGGGCCGATCAGGTTGCCTTCCAGCGGATGGCCGATGCGCACCTTGGCGTAGGCGGTCTTCAGGCGGCTGACGAACTCGTCCTTCACCGACGCGTGGGCGATCAGCCGGCGCAGGGTGGTGCAGCGCTGCCCGGCGGTGCCGACGGCGCTGAACAGCACGGCGCGCACGGCCATGTCGAGGTCGGCGCTGGGCGCCAGGATCATGGCGTTGTTGCCGCCCAGTTCGAGAATGCTGCGGCCGAAGCGGGCCGCCACCCGCGGGCCGACTTCACGGCCCATGCGGGTGCTGCCGGTGGCGCTGACCAGGGCGACGCGCACGTCGTCCACCAGCGCTTCGCCGGCGCTGCGATCACCGATCACCACCTGGCTGAGGTAGTCAGGCGCATCGCCGAATCGCTTCAGCGCTCGCTCGAACAGCGCCTGGCAGGCCAGCGCGGTGAGCGGCGTCTTCTCCGATGGCTTCCAGACCACCGAGTTGCCGCAGACCAGCGCCAGCGCGGTGTTCCACGACCACACGGCGACCGGGAAGTTGAACGCGCTGATCACCCCGACCACGCCCAGCGGGTGCCAGGTCTCGCGCATGTGGTGGCCCGGGCGCTCGGAGGCGATGGTCAGGCCGTAGAGCTGGCGCGACAGGCCGACGGCGAAGTCGCAGATGTCGATCATTTCCTGCACCTCGCCCAGCCCTTCCTGGGTGATCTTGCCGGCCTCCCAGGACACCAGCTCGCCGAGGGCCGCCTTGCTCGCCCGCAGCTCCTCGCCGAACAGCCGCACCAGTTCGCCACGGCGCGGCGCCGGCACCTTGCGCCAGGCGTCGAAGGCGTGGGCGGCGCGGCCGATCTTCTGCTCCACTTCGGCTGCGCTTTCCAGGCGCACCGCGCCCAGGCGGCTGCCGTCGATGGGAGAGTGGATGACCTGATCGCCGCCGGTGGTGAGGCGGGCGTCGACGCCGAGGGATTCGAGCAGTGCGGAAATCATGCGGACTCCTGTGTCGTTGCGATAACTCATTGGAATGCCAGCAGTAATAAACGGCTTGCCGAGGCACAACAAACGACGTTTCCTATGCACATCATTCCGTAAATTCATGAACCGCCCGCCATGCTGAGCAAACGCCACCTGCCGTCCATGACCGCCCTGCAATGCTTCGAAGCGGTGGCGCGGCACCTGAGCTTCACCCGCGCCTCCGAAGAGCTGAACCTGACCCAGAGCGCGGTCAGCAAGCAGGTCGCGCAGCTGGAGGAAATGCTCCAGCACCTGCTGTTCCGGCGCGTACGCCGCCGCCTGCAACTGACCCCGGCGGGGGACCTGTACCTGGTGGAGGTGCGCAAGATCCTCACCCAGGTGGAGATGTCCACCCACTACCTGCTGTCCTACGGCGGCGAAACCGAAGTGCTGCGCGTGGCGACGCCACCGACCTTCGGCGCGCGCTGGCTGATCCCGCGGCTGAACGGCTGGCGCCATCGCCACCCGAACATCCACCTGGACCTGCGCCAGGAACTGGAGCCGGGCGACCTGCTGCAATCGCGCTGCGACATCGCGTTCTTCTTCGGCGCCGGCACCCTGCCCGGCGCGGAGTGCGTGGCGTTGTTCGGCGAGGAGATGGTGCCGGTGTGCTCGCCGGCGATCCTGCCGGCGCAGCCGCTGAGCGACCCGACCCAACTGGCGGACCTGGTGCTGCTGCAGAACGCCACGCGCCAGGAGGCCTGGCACGAGTGGTTCCTGAGCCTGGGCCGGCACAGCGAGCACAGCTACCACGGGCCACGCTTCGACACCTTCTACATGTGCATCCGCGCGGCACAGGCCGGCTGCGGCGTGGCGCTGCTGCCGCGCTTCCTGGTGGAGGAGGAATTGAACGAGGGCAAGCTGGTGATCGCCTGGGAGCACGGGCTGCAGAGCCGCAGCGGCTACTACCTGGCGTACCCCGAGCATGCGGCGGCGGTGCCGAAGGTGCGGGCGTTCGTGGAGTGGATCGGGGAGCGGGTGGAGGGGTGAGTTACCGCGCGGCCGGGAGCGCCCTCTCCCCAGCCCTGGCTGCGCGCCCCGCTCCGAAGGGAGAGGGAGCTACCCGTGCCGGCTGATGACGTGGAGTGATCCTGCACCGATCAGTCCCCTCTCCCTCCGGGAGAGGGTTAGGGTGAGGGGAAGCGCGAGCGCCGGAGGTTCAGACCAACAAACTCCGATCAAACACGAACGCCCCCTCCCCCTGCGGCGTAAAGCGCAACACATGCTGCGGCCGCCCCATCGGCGGCTGGTGGCGCTCGCCGGTATCTTCCACCCAGCCCGCCGTCTTCATCCGCTCCAGTCTTCCACGCAGGCTGGAATGCTGGATCTCCTCGCCAATGGACAACTCGAAGGCCTTCAGTGCCTCGGCCACGGTGAAGCGCTCCGGCAACAGGTGCAGCGGCAACGCGCTGTACACCGACTTGCCCGCCAACCGCTCACAGGCCTGCTGCACCAGCTGGGTGTGGTCGAAGGGCAAGGCAAAGCGCTCACCGCGCACCGACTCCAGCGGCACGAAGTCCAGGTCTTCGGCGGCCAGCTCGGTATCCGGCGCCACCAGCACCAGGTAGAACACGCTCAGCGACCAGCCCCGCGGGTCGCGCACCGCGTTGCCCACCGTGGCCACCTGCTCCATGTACGCCGGCTGCACCCGCGCCTTTTCACGCAGCGCACGCAGGGCCGCATCGTCCAGCCCGTGGTCGGCGCAGCGGCCGTTGATCAACACCCCGGGCAGCGCCCACTGGCCTTCGAACGGCGCCTGGGCGCGACGGATCAGCAGCAGCTCCAGGCCATGCTCGGGGTTCAGGCGCAGCGCCACGATATCCACGGTGGCCAGCACTTCAGCGGTACTCATCGATGCTCCTCGAATGCCGGGTCGCTCAGCGACACCCTGTGACTTATTTCACCATGTACAGAAAGCATCTTCCACTTCCTGAGATTTTCGATCTTTCTGCTTGACGACTTATTTCACGTCGTGAATTATGTAGCCACGACAGACCACAACGGTCAAGCGGAGGCTTCCATGAACCTGATCGCCAGCTTCGACGTAGATGCCCAGAAGAGCTTCACCCCGCTCTGCCCCGACGAACTGCCGGTGCCCGGCGGTGACGCCGTCGGCGGCGAACTGAACCGGATGGCCGAGCGCGCCCAGCTGCGCGTGGGCAGCAAGGATGCCCACAGCCCGCAGGCCCCCTGGGTGGTGAGCGAGCCGGCACAGATGCTGCAGCCACTGGCCCTGCCCAACGCCGACCTCACCTGGGTCAGCCACTGCGTGCCGGGCACGCCGGGCTTCGAGCTGCTGGATGAGCTGCCCCGGCCGATGGACTACGACTTCTTCGTCTGGAAGGGCGTCGAGCCGGACCTGCACCCCTACGGTGCCTGCTACCACGATCTGGCGGAACGCCGCAGCACCGGGGTGATCGAATACCTGCGGCAGAATGCGGTCAGCCACGTGCTGGTCGGCGGCCTGGCGCTGGACTACTGCGTCAAGACCACCGCGCTGCAACTGCGCCGCGCCGGCTTCCAGGTGCTGCTGTACCTGCCGGCCTGCCGCGCCATCGCGGAGGACACCGCGCAGGCCGCCTGCAACGAGATGCGCGGCGCCGGGGTGGTCCTCTGCGCGGACGAGAACGAATTGGATGGAGCCCTCATGGGCATCAGGGAGAACTGAACATGGCCGAGAGCGTGTTTGCCGACAGCATCGTGCAGAACCTGCTGGACACCGACTTCTACAAGCTGACGATGATGCAGGCGGTGCTGCACAACTACCCCAACGCAGAAGTGGAGTGGGAATTCCGCTGCCGCAACGCCGAGGACCTGCGCCCCTACCTCGCGGAAATCCGCTACCAGATCGAGCGCCTGGCCGAACTGGAAACCACGCCCGACCAGCTGGCCTTCCTCGAACGCATCCCGTTCATCAAGCCGGACTTCATCCGCTTCCTCAGCCTGTTCCGCTTCAACCTGCGCTACGTGCACACCAGCATCGAGGACGGCCAGCTGGCCATCCGCCTGCGCGGGCCCTGGCTGCATGTGATCCTCTTCGAGGTGCCGCTGCTGGCGATCGTCAGCGAGGTGCGCAACCGCTATCGCTACCGCGAGGTGGTGCTGGAGCAGGTCGGCGAGCAGCTCTACCGCAAGCTCGACTGGCTGGCCGGCAACGCCAGCGCGGAGGAGCTGAAGGAATTCCAGGTCGCCGATTTCGGCACCCGCCGGCGCTTCTCCTACCGCACCCAGGAAGAGGTCGTGCACATCCTCAAGCGCGACTTCCCCGGCCGCTTCGTCGGCACCAGCAACGTGCACCTGGCCCGCGAGTTCGACGTGAAACCCATCGGCACCATGGCCCACGAATGGCTGATGGCGCACCAGCAGCTCGGCCCGCGGCTGATCGACAGCCAGATCGCCGCGCTGGACTGCTGGGTGCGCGAGTACCGCGGACAGCTGGGCATCGCGCTGACCGACTGCATTACCATGGACGCCTTCCTGAGCGACTTCGACCTGTACTTCGCCAAGCTCTTCGATGGCCTGCGCCACGATTCGGGCGACCCGCTGGTCTGGGCCGAGAAGGCCATCGCCCACTACCGCCGCCTGGGAATCGACCCGATGACCAAGACCCTGGTGTTCTCCGACGGCCTCGACATGCCCAAGGCGTTGCAGCTCTTCCGCGCATTGCGTGGCAAGATCAACGTCAGTTTCGGCATCGGCACCAACCTGACCTGCGACATTCCCGGCGTCGAACCGATGAACATCGTGCTCAAGATGACGGCCTGCAATGGCCACCCGGTGGCGAAGATCTCCGACACGCCGGGCAAGACCCAATGCCGCGACGAGAACTTCGTCGCCTACCTGCGCCACGTGTTCAAGGTGGCGTAGCAACCCCATCCGTCCCCGACAGGAGCCCCTCCGATGAAAGACAGACAGGCCGCCATCGCCAGAGAACTCAATGTGCAGCCGCCCTTCCAGTCCGACGCCGAGTTGCAGGCCGAGGTCCAGCGCCGCATTCGCTTCATCCAGGATTGCCTGAAGGGTTCGGGCATGAAGACCCTGGTGCTGGGCATCAGCGGCGGTGTCGACTCGCTCACCGCCGGCCTGCTCTGCCAACGCGCCGTGGAGGGCCTGCGCGCCGAGACCGGCAACCAGGACTACCGCTTTCTCGCCGTGCGCCTGCCGTACAACGTGCAGGGCGACGAGCAGGACGCCCAGGATTCCGTGGACGTCATCGCCCCCGACGAGCGCCACACCGTGAACATCGGCCCGGCTGTGCAGGCGCTGGCTGCCCAGACCCAGGCCCTGGAAGGCCTCGCCCCGGCCACCCGCGACTTCGCCCTGGGCAACACCAAGGCGCGCGTGCGCATGGTCGCCCAGTACACCATTGCCAACGCCCGTGCCGGCCTGGTCGTCGGCACCGACCACGCCGCCGAGGCGGTGATGGGCTTCTTCACCAAGTTCGGCGACGGCGCCTGCGATCTCGCCCCCCTCACCGGCCTGGTGAAGAACCAGGTGCGCAGCATCGCCCGCAGCCTGGGCGCACCGGAGCACCTGGTGGAGAAAGTGCCGACCGCCGACCTCGAAGACCTCGCCCCCGGCAAGCCGGACGAGCACGCCCACGGCGTGACCTACAAGGAAATCGACGCCTTCCTGCACGGCCAGGACGTCGGCCAGGAAGCCTTCGACATCATCGTCCGCACCTTCGAGAAGACCCGCCACAAGCGCGCCCTGCCCATCGCGCCGTAAGCACGCGGCGACCGGCGGCGCGGGAGCGATCCCGCGCCGCCTGGGTTCAGTGCTGGGGAATGACGTAGCGCCAGATGGCGATGAAGTGCAGCAGGCTGCCGGCGATCACGAACAGGTGCCAGATGCCGTGCCAGTGGCGGAAGCGGCTGTCATAGGCGAAGAAGATAATGCCGATGGTGTAGCAGGCGCCGCCGCCCACCAGCCAGGCGAAGCCCGCGCCGCCCAGCGCGCGGTACAGCGGCCCGACCGCGATCAGCACGATCCAGCCCATCACCGCATAAATGATGATCGACAGCACCCGCGCCTCGGAGCGCGGCTTGATCTCCTGCAGCATGCCGATCACCGCCATCGTCCAGACGATGCCGAACAGCGTCCAGCCCCAGGGCCCCCGCAGCGTCACCAGGCAAAAGGGCGTGTAGCTGCCGGCGATCAGCAGGTAGATCGAGAGGTGATCGAGCTTGCGCAGGATCACCTTCGCCCGCCCGCGCACGCTGTGGTAGAGCGTCGAGATGCTGTAGAGCAGGGTCAGTGTCGTGCCGTACACCGCCACGCTGACGATGCGCAGCGGCTCGCCCACCAGGCTGGTCGACACCAGCAGCCAGATGCCGCCCACCAGCGCCAGCACGGCGCCGATCAGGTGGGTCCAGGCGTTGAAGCGTTCACCGTGGTACATGGGTCCCCCGTTTCGATTTCAACCACGCAACACTCGACTCCCATTTATGAAATAAAAACCGTGAAAGAAAAAGCCCGACCAAGGGTCGGGCTTTCTCGATCAGCCAACTTCCGAAGAAAGCCGGATCACTTCACGGCCAGCGTGCCCTTCATCATGGCCGAGTGGCCCGGGAAGGAGCAGAAGAAGGCGTATTCGTCGCCAGCCTTGAGCTTGGACACATCGAAGGTCACCGAGTCCTTCTCGCCGGAGCCGATGATCTTGGTGTGGGCGATCACGCGGGTGTCGCCATCCTTGATGTAGTTCTTGTCCAGACCGGCGGCCATGCCATCGGTCACCACGCCCTGCATGTCGGCGGCGGTGGTCAGCACCCAGTTATGGCCCATGACGTTCTTCGGCAGGCTGCCCGGGTGGGAGAGGTTCACGGTGAAGGTCTTGCAGCTCTTGTCCACGGTGATGGCGTTGGTGCTGAACTGCATCTGGTCGTTGCCCTGGATGTCCACGGAGCATTCGGCGGCCAGCAGCGGGGCACTGAACAGGCCAAGCAGGGATACAGCGGCGAGTTTACGGAACATGACATGCCTCCTAGGCAGGTTGGGCGGAGAATCCTGAAGGGGAAGACTGCCCGAACGCGATCGGGGTTCCCCTGATCTGCATCAAGTGGCGTTCCGCCACGTGCGAAGCCTTGAACTGTCTATCAGGCCGATCAGCGCAATCAACGAGGCAGAACAGCGCACCCCGCCTAGCATAGACCCCATCCCCCGGCCCAACAGGAGTTCGCGCCATGCACCGTCTTGCTCTGTTACAAAGTCTCCTCGCCTGCTACGCCTTGGGCGCCTCCGGCGGTGGCTGCCAGCGCGACTGATTTCGGCTTGGTCGCCCTCCTCGCAACCGGTAACCTGTCGGCCTGCACAACCCGGCCTGCACCACGAGGACAGCCATGACCTTGCGTTCCATCTGCGTATTCTGCGGCGCCAGCCCCGGCGCCACCCCGATCTACCAGGAAGCTGCCGAAGCCCTGGGCCGCCACCTCGCCGAGAATGGCATCCAGCTGGTCTACGGCGGCGGCGCCGTGGGGCTGATGGGCATGGTCGCCAATGCCGCTTTGGCCGCCGGCGGCGAGGTCATCGGCATCATCCCGCAGAGCCTGAAGGACGCCGAAGTCGGGCATAACGGCCTCACGCGCCTGGAAGTGGTGGACGGCATGCACGCGCGCAAGGCGCGCATGGCCGAGCTGAGCGACGCCTTCATCGCCCTGCCGGGCGGCCTGGGTACCCTCGAAGAGCTGTTCGAGGTGTGGACCTGGGGCCAGCTGGGCTACCACGCCAAGCCGCTGGGCCTGCTGGAAGTGAACGGTTTCTTCGACCCGCTGCTGACCTTCCTCGACCACCTGGTGCAGGAGCGCTTCGTGCGCCAGCCGCACCGCGACATGCTGCAACGCGCCGCCTCGCCGGCCGAACTGGTCAGTGCCCTGGCCGCCTGGAAGCCCCTGGCCGCGCCGAAATGGGTGGACCGCACGCCCACCTGATCCGTTACCAGCAGCGCTCCATGGCCGCGCCACGGAGCCCGCTGCTGGCCAGCGTCAGCATCCCGCAGGCATCCTGCGCCATCGCGCCGACCGGCACCGCCTGCAGCACATAGCCCGACTCGTCAGGGCCACTGGCGAAGCCCAGGCGGTAGAACGCTTTCGCCGCCTCCCGGGGCGACTGGTCGAACGCCAGCGTGGCGCCCACATAGGTCCCGCGGCTGGTGTAGAAGCGCTCCAGCGCTTGCGCCAGCTCCACCAGCGACTTCTGCGCATCCACCCGGCGCACGCGCTGGATGTGCTCCTGATAGGTCGGCACGGCGATGCCCAGCAGGATACCCATCAGGCACAGGCCAACCAGCAGCTCCACCAGGGTAAAACCGCCCATCCGCCTCATCGCGACTCCCACCAGGCCTTGCGCCCGCCGCCCTTGGGCAGGTCGACGGCCTCGCTATGCGGCCGGCCGTCGCGATCCACCCCGAGGATGCGCCAAGTGCCGCCCGGGTCAGCCTGGAGCAGCACGGCACCCGCCGGCTGCGCCAGGTCGTCGTTGGGCGACGGCAAACGCGCCGCCAGCCGTTCTCCGGAGCCAAGGTCGAGGATCATCCACGCATGCACGAGCGGGTCGGCGCAGGGGTCGGCTCCTGGCGCCATCAGGTTGAACAGTACCCACCTCCCGTCGCGGGCCTGCGGCTGCTCCACCAGGCGCGAGCCATCCGCCGGCAGATCCAGGTACCAGCCCCGCACCGCGCGCTCGTCCGCAACAACCGGCACGGAACGAAGACTGGCCCGTCCGGCGATGGGCCGGCCATCATCGAGCACGCCATACAAGGTCTCGGTGTTTGCGGAGGCTTCGTCATCCCCCACGCGATAGAAACGCCCGCTGCCCAACAGCACCCGCACCTGGCCACTGCGGTCCAGCGCCGCCGTCACCGGCGCACTGATCGCCTGCGGGCTGCCATCCGGCGCCAGCGCGCGGAACAGCGGCTTGCCGGCCAGCGACGGCGTGATCGCCGACTCGCCGCCCTCCTCGCCCGCCAGGTCGACCCGCCAGAGATTGCCCAGGCTGTCGCCGACGTACAGTCGATTGGCGGTTACGCCACCCAGGCTGCTGATCGCCGTCACCGGCCCGAGGTCGCCGGCATCGGGTAGAGAAATGCGCTTGAGCACATGGCCGTCCGCCGCATCGAGCAGCCAGATATCCCCGCCGCGCGTTGGCGGGTCCTTGGCGCCCGACGACACCGCCACCACGAACTTGCCCGACGCCAGGGCCACCAGAACCGGCCGCCCCAGCGTGTAGCCGAGGTCTGCATGACTGAACTCCCAGAGCACGCTGCCGGCGCCTACCCGCTCCGGGTCGGTCACGTCCAGGGCGAACACGCTGTGGCCACCGGCACCAGTGGCGCCCACCAGCAAGGTTCGCCATTGCCCGCCGATCCAGGCATTGCCCACGGCCGGCGAGCCATCGACGTAATAACGGTGTGCGTAGCCGGGCTCGGCCAGCTCACGCAGATGCCCCAGCACCGCCACCGGCACGTAGCCAAACAATTCGCGCCCGTCCCGCGCGTCGAAGCCGTGCAGCATGCCGTCGTTGGCGCCCACCGCCACCAGCGGCGCGCGTTGCTGGAAGAGCGCACTGGCAAGAAAGGCGCGGTAGCTGCTGCCCTGCGGCTCGGGCAACTCGGCGTAGGGCTGCGGATCGTGCCAGGCGTGCACCGGCTGCGATCCAACGATATCCCCCAACCGGCTGGCCCGCAGGCGGAATGGCGATGGGCTGCCGGATTCACGGCGCTCCTGCAGGCGCGACCCGCGCAGGTACGCCAGCAGCGATTCGCCCTGCACGGCGCCGAGCCTGCGGCGTTGCTCATCGTTCAAGGCGCTCCAGTCGAAGGGCATGCCCTCACGGGCGATCAGCGCGCCATCCGCCCCGGCCGTGGCGGGCCGCGCCGTAAGCAGGTTGCGCCCCGCCAGCTGCGCTTCGCTCAACGCGTCCAGCTGCTGCGCCGCCGACCACTGCGGCTGCCGCTCGCCCTCACGCCAGAGCTGCAGGTCGCCGCTCCAGTGCCGCCCCTCCAACAGTGCGCTGAAGTACTCGCCGGGCTGGAGGCCTGCAGTGAACCGGCCGATGCTCCTGGGCTGATCGTCTGCCGTTTCGGCGAAGGCCTGTTTCAACTCATCGCGCAGCCGCTCGGGGTCGGCGAGCGTCAGCAGATGGGCAGGCAAACCATTCGCCGCCTTCCACCAGGTTTCCGGCAGCGGTGACGTGCGTTCGAGGGTGTAGCCGCGCGGCATGGCAAACCCGCCGTACTGGGTCGCCAGCCAGAGGCCGCTCCCCTGCCCGGCGACCTCATGCGAAGCCGCCAGCCAATAGGTCGAAGCACTTTGCCGGCCCGGCAGGTCCGGGCGCAGATCGCGCACATGGGCGTCATAGGCCAGCCCCGCCAGGGCCAGTGCGGCAGCAGAGCCCGCACTGCCGTGCATCCGTGCGACCCGCTGCGCCGCCTGGGCCGTTTCCGGATCAGCCGAGCCGAGCAGGCTCGTGCCAGGCTCACCCGCCCCCGCGCCGCCCACCCCGAGAATGGCGTTGCGCTGGCAGGCGAAGGTGAGCGGATCGGCATGACCATCCACATGACGCAGGTAGCGCGCCGCGGCCTGCAGCAAATCGCCCAACTCATCGAACGGCCGCAGCCCGGATTCGTCGAAGCGGTTGAGCTGCGTGATGCCCCCTGTCTGCCGCGCCAGGAATACCCCGGTCTGCGCCGACCACTCTTTCTGCGGATTGTCTTGCCCATCCGCCAACCAGGGGCCGACGAACCGTTGCGGGGCGCGCAGCAGATCGCCCGCCGCCTGCCCGTCCCGGCCGAAGACACTGAAACGCAGGCGCTCCGCGTACTGTTGCAGCAGCCCTTCGGGCTTGTAGTGCTCGCCGTAGCGCTGGCAGTTGCGCTCCAGCTGACCGGCAAGGCACACCTGCACGCGTACCGGCAGCCGGTAGGTCATCGCCGGCTGCAACGGCTCGCCGGGCAGCAACTCCTGCGGCTCAGCGGGAAAATCAGCGCTGCGGCTGAGCAGCAGGCTGCGCTCCTGCCCGGCGATGCGCAGGTGCAGACTACTGCCGGAAAACGGCGTGGCTCCAGCCACCGCGTCCAGCGGCAGGCTGCGATCCGGGAATGCCACCGACGTTGGCGGGCTCCGTCCCTTCTGCAGCACCGTCAGCCCAGCGCTGTCGAGGAAGCGGTCGCCGCCGGTCAGGACCGCACGGTAGACATCGATCGTCTGCGCCGTTGCCCAGTTGAGGAAGTTGCCGCTCCACGCCTGCCGGCAGACATGGGCCAGGGCCGGGCCGAGGGGTTGAAAGTAGCGTTCCGCCTCGGCCTCGCCCCGGCGGTAGACGTAGCACTTGTCCGGGTCGAAGTAACCGATGTAGCGCTCCCCGGCAGAATACGTGGCGCTCGGATTCGCGGCCGCCGCCTGCGCCGCCTCAGCCGAGGACGGCAACAGCAACAGATTGCCCGGCGCACCGCTGGCGACCTGCAGCGGAACCTGGCTGACCGGCGCCGCGCGGAGCGGGCACGCCAGGATGGCCCCGAGTAATACGGCGCACAGACTTGCGAATTTCACCACCACCTCCTGTTTGCCGTCACCGGATGAAGTAGATGCTGTTCACGCGAACGCTGGAGATCGGCGCACCCGACGGCTGTCGGCGTGCGCCGAAGCCGGTCGCGCGCACCTCGATGGCCACGCCGTTGGCCGCCGCGCCCTTGCCGACCTCCAGACCGTCGCTGGGCAGCCAGCGCAGGAAGCGCAGCCGGTACACCGGCGCCGCCGCGCCTTCGGCAAAGCCAACGACGACGCCATCGGTGTCGTAAGCGGACGCCTCGACGCCGCCACGCCGGCGGATATCGCGGGCCGCCGCCTCGCCCGCGCGCAGCGCCACTTCCGCCGCCTGCAGTGCGCCCTGCCGATCACGCAGATTGCCGGCCATGCGCTCCTCCAACTGCACCATGCGCATGCCCGCCAGACCGACGAGGGTGAGCAGCACCAGCATGACCAGCGACACCAGCAACACCGCGCCGCGCGCTGATCCTCGGGACATCGAACGGCGCCTCGTCATGGCGGGAGGTTCCGCAGCGCGATGGTGCTGCCCATCACCAGGCGCAGCCTGCGCTCCGCGTTAGGTGCCAGGGTCCGGCCGTCGAACGCTAACGATGCAGGCGCCTCGTCAACGTCACGGGCCTGGCTCTGCAACAGCAGGCTGACGCGCACCGTGCGCACCCGCGGCCAATCCCCGGCCGCCATTTCCCTGGCTGCCTTGTAGGTCGACACCACCTCACTGTTCGCCCCCGCTACGCCGTAGCGCAGGCTCATGCCGGCGACGCCGGTCACCAGTTCACTGGTCTGCTTGTCGAGGTTGTCGCTGTTTTCAGTGACGAACAGCCCTGTCGTTCCATCGTCGTTGCGACGCACCCAGTAGATGGCGTAGCGGTAGGGGTAGACCCGCGTGGCAGGGGCCAGGAAGTGCTCCAGCGAACGATCCGCAAGCAGGCTCGATGCGTTGCCGGCATTGCGCATCAGCAGGCAGGACTGTTGGTCGCTGAGCAGGTAGACAGCCCCAGCCACCACACTGCCTGCGGCGAGTGTCAGGCGATTGCCAGCAATCGATTTCGTCTCGACGGTCGAAGCGGAGGCGAGGCGCAGCAGCAACGCGTCGGTATTGGCCAAGCGCCCGGCCGGCACCCAGGCGGCAGCCGACATGCCGGGGGCATACCCCTCGATGCCGGATTGCTCCAGTGCGAACAGCGCACCTTCTGCTCCACAGGCGTTGACCAGCCCGCCTGGGCAGGCCCCCGTGAAGCCGGCGCTGCGCAGGTCCTGCGCCATGGCTTCCAGCGCGAAGCGCCCGGTCTCCTGCAGTTCGGCCAGGGCCACGCTGGCCTGATAGCTGCGCTTGCTGCTCAGGACGACCTGAATGACACCCGCCAGGAGCAGCAGGCCGAGCGCCGTGGCGACCAGCAGCTCCACCAGCGACAGCCCGCGCTGGCGCATGTCACAGCCCTGCCCGATAGACGAACGTCTCCCGACCATCGCCCGGCGCTTCCAAGCGGTCACGGGCGCGGCGATCGTTCCAGCGGACGGAGATCAGCGCGCTGAACAACTCCCCGCTGCGGCTCACTTGCACCGAGCCGCTGCCCGTCCCGCCGAGCGTCTCGCAGACCGCGGCCAACCACTGGCCGAGGTCGAGTTGCGCCCGCGTCGAGCCGGCTGCTTTCGGGCATCCGCCTGCTACCTCGGCGAAGCCCGTGTCATAGGCCCCCGCGCGGGCGGCGTCCGGATTGGCGCGCAGCAGATCGGCCATCTCGCCGGCCAGCCAGGAGGCCTGGGAGCGATGCAGCGCGCTGTAGCCAGCGGCAATCCCAGCATTCTGCAGCCCCGCCATCCCCAGCAAACCGATGCCGAGGATCAGCACCGAAACCAGCACCTCCACCAGGGTGAATCCTTCACTGCGCTTGCCGCCATCCATGCTCGTGCCTCGCCGGGGGTAGACACTCAGAGTGCAAGCCGTGTAGCGGAGCAGTCAGCCAGACGATGGCTGGGAGAAGTTAGGGAAAAATCCGCCAGCCGACCGGGATCGAGCGTGCAACTAGGACGGCGTCCGAAGTACGACGCGCCTCATGCGTTCAGCCCGCCATCCGCCCCAGCGGGCCACGCCGGAAAAAGAAAAGGCCACCTACCGGTGGCCTTTTGCATGGGCGCGTAAGCCTCAACCATTCCCCGACTGCTGCACGATCACCGTCTGTGCCGGCATTGGTGCCGGGAAGTCGGTGCCCAGGGCTTCCTTGATGGTGCGGTTGGTGTCGAAGTAGACCTGCCAGTAGTTGTCGTTGTGGCAGTACGGGCGCACCGCGAGTACCGGGCCGACCAGGTTGAATTCGAGGATTTCCACGTCCACCGGCGGGTCGCTCAGCACATTGGGGATCGCCGCGATGCGCTGCTTGAGTACTGCCGCGGCGGCCTGGTAGTCAGCGGCGCCGGAGAGCTGCGCCTTGAGGTCTACGCGGCGGAAGGTGTTGTGGCTGAAGTTCTGGATGGTGTCGCCGAAGATCTTGTTGTTGCCCACCAGCGTCAGGACGTTGTCCGGGGTGTTGATGGCGGTGGCGAACAGGCCGATTTCCTTCACGGTGCCGGTGACACCGCCGGCGGAGACGAAGTCGCCGACCTTGAACGGCCGCAGGACGATGATGAAGCCGCCGGCGGCGAGGTTGGCCAGCAGGCCGGACCAGGCCATGCCGATGGCCAGGCCGATGGCGGCGATCAGCGCGGCGAGGCTGGTGGTCTGCACGCCGAAGTAGCCGAGGATGCCGACGACCAGGAGGATGTTCAGGGTGACGGTGATGAAAGAGCCGACGTAGCGCAGAACGGTGGGGTCGACGCTCTGTCGGGCCAGGGCCTTTTCGACCATGTTGACGGCGAAGCTGATCAGCCAGCGGCCGAGCACCCAGAAGAGGATGGCGACAATGATCTTCACACCGAAGGCGAGCGCGTACTGCGAAACCGTCGCCCACAGTGCGTTGATCTTCTCCGTACCCACATTGATGATGTTCGTATCGTCCATGGAAGCGCACCTGCGAGAGAAAGGGACCAGATGAACGCTAGCACGCCCCTGGCCGTTTGCTCGGTGCAGCACGCAGCCCAGAGCCCTGGCGGGCTCCGGGCCGTTTCCATCAGCAGTCGCCGGGCAGCGAGGCGATCCAGCGGTCGAGCATTTCCAGCCCTTCGTGGTGCACCAGGGCACGACCCAGCTCGGGCATCATGTCGCCCGGCTTGTCGCTGCCGACGCGGTAGCTGAGCACGGACTTCTGCGGGCTGCCGGGGTGGATGTCCTCCAGCCGCCCGCCCGTGCCACCGCCCGCGGCCACCGGCGGTTTGCAGACGCCGTAGGCAATGGAGACCGGCGTGTGCGGGTCGAGGTAGAGGCCGGAGGTTCGCGCGGCGCCCCTGGGGTTGTGGCAGTGCGAGCAGTTGGCATCGAGGTAGCTGCGCGCCTGTTTCTCCAGCGTTTCACCCTCGCGCGGATGGCCCCACAGCGCGTTCTGCGGCACCTGCGTCAGCGCCGGCAGGTCCTTGAGGAAGCCGCGCGCCTGCCAGTGCTGCAGCTGGTTGTCGCTGCCTTCGGCGTAGGCGAAGTCCTTGTTCAGGTGCCGGGCCTTGGGCCCGAGCGGGGCGATGCCGCCGCCCTTCTGTTCGGCGTGACATTCGGAGCACTGGTTGGCGTCTGGGACCATGTAGGTGAAGGCGGTCTTCCTGCCATCCGCGGCGGTCAACTCCAGCGCCGGGCTGTCGCCGGCCAGTTCCAGGGTCGCTTCGCTCTGGTCGGCATTCCACACGTAGGGCAACGCCGTCCAACCGCCCTTCTGCCGCACCAGTACACGGGTTTCCACCAGGTGCACCCGGGCCAGGTCGAGCCCGGCCTTGGGGTCGCGGTCGTCCTGGCTGTTCTGCAGCAGGTTGCCCTGGGCGTCCTTCGGGTAATAGAAGGTCTTGGTCAGCACGGTGCCGACGGGGTAGTCGAAGCGCTCCTCGGCGTACTGCGCAGCCTGGCCTTCGGGCATCCACACGGTGCGCAGCTTGTGCGCGTAGTCGGTGAACAGCGGGGTGTTGAGATCGTAGGGCAGCACCTCGACGGCGGGCGTCAGGTGGCCGTCGGCCAGGTGCAGCATGCCCCAGCCGCTGAGCGTTTCCGGGTAGTCGTCGCCTTCGGGCTGGTAACGCGGCTTGCTCTGCTGCCCGCACCCGGCCAGGGCAACGGCCAGGGCGAGCGACACCAGGAACGAAGCGGGTTTCATCATGCCTTGTTGCCCTTCTCACCCAGGCCGGCCTGTTCGATCTTCGGCAGCGGCTTGAGCTTGCAGCGGTGGCTGCTCATGTCGGTGCTGATGTTCTTGTAGCCGTTGGGGCCATCGACGTTGACGATGCCGGCGTTGCCGTTGTCGATGCAGATGGCCAGGGCCTCGGGCAGCTTGCCGTCGACCAGTTTCTTGTCGTTGAAGTAGCCGTCCCAGAGGATGTCCGGCAGGCGCCCGGTCAGGCCGAACTGGGCGACCTTGAGGGCTTTCAGCTCCAGGTGATCGGGGCTGTCGCCGCCCGGGCCGAAGGTGTTGCCGTGGATGAAGATGCCTTCGGGATAGGGGTCGAAGTTCGGCTGCGTGGCCTTGTCCGAGTAGTTGGTGCTGAAGTAGCTGCTGATGATGACGTTGGCGGTTTTGTGGTTGCCGATCTTGTTGTTGAAGATCTCCACGTCGTCGTTGGAGTTCACCACCACGCCGGAGCCGGCCGGCACGCTGGCCACCGGCGTGCCCTTGTGGCCGAAGTTCTCGTGGTTGTTGCCCTGCACGTCGTTGTCGAAGACGCGGGTGCCGCGCCCCGGCTGCTGCAGGTTGGGCATGTTGAAGACGAGGATGCCGCCGGTGTTGTCGGTGGCGACGTTGTTGTAGACGTCGGCGCCAATGGTGTTCTCGATCTCGATGCCGGCGACGTTGCGCTCGGCGCGGTTGTTGCGAACGATCACGTTGCGCGACTGGCCGACGTAGATGCCCGAGTCCGAGGCGCCGATGGCGACGTTGCCTTCGAGCAGGGTGTTCTCGGTCTGTACCGGGTAGATGCCGTAGCCGCCATTCTCGGTGGAGGCGCCATTGGTCCACTCGGTGCGGATGTTGCGGATGACGATGTTCTTGCCGCCGATGACCTTCAGGCCGTCGCCCTTGGTGTCTTCGATGGCGAGGTTCTCCAGGGTGAAGTCGGAGGCGTCGACGAACAGCCCTTCGGCGCCGGCCTTCTGGTTCTTGAAGCTCAGGATGGTCTTGTCCATGCCAGCGCCGCGGATGGTCACCCCATCGACCTTCAGGCTCAGGCTGCGATCCAGGTGGTAGGTGCCGGCGGGAATGTCGATCACGTCGCCCGCCTTGGCCTTGATCAGGCGGGCCTGCAGATCCTTCTGGAAATCGGCGCTGACGGCGGCGGTGGGCTTGTCGCCTTCGCCGCAGGCGGCCAGGGCAACGGAGAATGCGAGAAGGGACAGGGTGGCGAGACGCATGGCGGGCTCCGGTCTTGTTCTTATGATATGGAACTATCGTACCAACTAAGCCCGAGAATACTCCTACATCCCGCGCCACGCCAGCCCTTCAGACACTTCGCACTTTGATTGATTGGCGTCACGGTTTCGCGGTGGCGGATCGGGATGATCTGCGCTTCCACCCCCGAAGGAGTGCACGGATGAGCTTCATGCCCTGGAACGACGAGTTCGTCATCGGAATCGAGCGGATCGATGCACAGCACCGCTGGCTGGTCGACCTCACCAATGCGCTGCATGACCGGCTGCAAGGCAGGGACGACCAGGGCCCGCCCATCGGCGAACTGCTGGAGCAACTGGTGGAATACACGATGAACCATTTCATCGTCGAGGAGGTGCTGTTCCAGCGCCTGGGCTACCCGGAGGAGGAGGCGCACCGGGCCGAGCATGATCGCTTCAACCGGCAGATCATCGACCTGCTGTACCGCCACGAGGATGGCGAGGCGGTCTCGCTGCAGGCGCTGGAACTGCTCAAGGCCTGGCTGACGCACCACATCCTCAAGGTGGACAAGGCCTACGTCGGCTTCTTCCAGCAAAAAGGCGTGACCGCCTAGCGGCCACGCCTTTTCTCGCCCCCAGCTGACCGCGACTCAGCGCGGGATGTTCGGCTGCCGCTTGGTGGTGCGCTTCTTGCCCTTGGCGTAGCCGGTGGCCTTGCCTTCCTCGGCCTTGTTCCACGGCTTGGAACCATTGCTGGCGCGCGGCGGCAGGCCGGTGTGCTGGGTCAGCAGCGGCTTGCCGGCCTTCTTGCTGCCGACCGGGGTGGAGTTCTTGCGGCGCGCGCTCTGGTACTCGTCGGTCTGCGGCTGGTAGGTCGGGATCAGGTGGTGCTTGCCGTTGCCGATCAGGTCGGCGCGGCCCATGCGCTCCAGTGCTTCGCGCAGCATCGGCCAGCCCTTGGGGTCGTGGTAGCGCAGGAAGGCCTTGTGCAGGCGGCGCTGCTGGTCGCTCTTGACGATGGTCACGCCGTCGCTCTTGTAGGTGACCTTGCGCAGCGGGTTCTTGCCCGAGTGATACATGGCGGTGGCGCTGGCCATGGGCGAGGGATAGAACGCCTGCACCTGGTCCGCGCGGAAGCCGTTGCGCTTGAGCCACAGGGCGAGGTTCATCATGTCCTCGTCGGTGGTGCCCGGGTGCGCCGCGATGAAGTACGGGATCAGGTACTGCTCCTTGCCCGCCTCCTTGGAGAACTTCTCGAACATGCGCTTGAAGGCATCGTAGGTGCCGATGCCGGGCTTCATCATCTTCGACAGCGGGCCTTCCTCGGTGTGCTCCGGGGCGATCTTCAGGTAGCCGCCGACGTGGTGCGTCACCAGTTCCTTGACGTACTCGGGCGACTCCACGGCGAGGTCGTAGCGCAGGCCGGAGGCGATCAGGATCTTCTTCACGCCCGGCAGGGCGCGGGCCTTGCGGTACAGCTCGATAAGCGAGGAATGGTCGGTATTGAGGTTCTCGCAGATGCCCGGCCAGACGCACGACGGCTTGCGGCAGTGACGCTCGATCTCCGGGTCCTTGCAGGCGATGCGGTACATATTGGCGGTCGGGCCGCCCAGGTCGGAGACGACGCCGGTGAAGCCCGGCACCTTCTTCATCTCCTCGATTTCGGCGAGGATCGACTCGTGGGAGCGGTTCTGGATGATCCGCCCCTCGTGCTCGGTGATCGAGCAGAAGGTGCAGCCACCGAAGCAGCCGCGCATGATGTTCACCGAGAAACGGATCATCTCGTAGGCCGGGATCTTCTCCTTGCCGTACGCGGGGTGCGGCACGCGCGCGTACGGCATGCCGAACACGTAGTCCATTTCCTCGGTGCTCATCGGGATGGGCGGCGGGTTGAACCACACGTCCACCTCGCCATGCTTCTGCACCAGCGCGCGGGCGTTGCCCGGGTTGGTCTCCAGGTGCAGCACGCGGTTGGCGTGGGCATAGAGCACCGGGTCGTTGCGCACCTTCTCGAAGGACGGCAGGCGGATCACCGTGCGCTCGCGGGTCAGCTTCGGGCTGGGCAGCAGCTGCACCACCTTGGCTTCGTTGGGGTCGTCCTGCGGGCCCTTGTCCTGCTCGATGGCGCAGGCGGCGGTGTCCTGGGTGTTCACGTAGGGGTTGATGATCTTGTCGACCTTGCCCGGACGGTCGATGCGGGTGGAGTCCACCTCGAACCAGCCGTCGGGGGTGTCGCGGCGCACGAAGGCAGTGCCGCGCACGTCGGTGATCTGCTCGACCCGCTCACCGGCGGCCAGGCGCTGGGCAATCTCCACCACGGCGCGCTCGGCGTTGCCGTACAGCAGGATGTCGGCGGTGGCGTCCATCAGGATGGAACGGCGCACCTTGTCCTGCCAGTAGTCGTAGTGGGCGATGCGGCGCAGCGACGCCTCGATGCCACCGAGCACCACCGGCGTGTCGCTGTAGGCCTCCTTGCAGCGCTGGCTGTAGACCAGGCTGGCACGGTCCGGGCGCTTGCCGGCCAGGCCGCCCGGCGTGTAGGCGTCGTCGCTGCGGATCTTCTTGTCCGCGGTGTAGCGGTTGATCATCGAGTCCATGTTGCCCGCCGCCACGCCGAAGAACAGGTTCGGCTGGCCGAGCTTCATGAAGTCGTCCTTCGAGCGCCAATCCGGCTGGGCGATGATGCCCACGCGGAAGCCCTGGGCCTCCAGCAGGCGGCCGATGATGGCCATGCCGAACGACGGATGGTCGACGTAGGCATCCCCGGTGACGATGATGATGTCGCAGGAATCCCAACCCAACTGATCCATCTCTTCCTTGCTCATGGGCAGGAACGGCGCCGGGCCGAAACACTCGGCCCAGAACTTGGGATAGTCGAACAGCGGTTTGGCGGCTTGCATCACGGGCACCGGGTATCTCTAAGTAGGTATCGCGGAAAAACGCGGGCGCGGAATATAGCACAAAAAGTGTACAAATTCGACCAGCGTGCTCAGATTTAACGGGGATTGGCCGGCGATTCAACCGGACGGTAGATTGCCAATGCCATCATCTGGCTATACTTCAGCCACTATCCGCAGTACGCCTGGCCAGCCGGCCAAGGCCAGGGAGTGCCTGTCGTGCGTCGTGCTTTCGTGCTGTTGCTTACCCTGCTGTTCTGCCACACGGCGCTCGCCTTCGAACTGGACGACAAGGCCAGCGGCGCCTGGCTCAACGATCACCTCGAACTGCTCCAGGAACAGGCGGGGCCGCTGTCGCTGGACGCCGTGCGTGGCAGCCGCGACTTCGTCCCCGCCAACGGCCGCACCAGCGTCGGCCAAAGCCCCAGCGGCTGGTGGCTGCGCCTGGATCTCGATCGCCGCACGTCGCCGCCGGGGGGCTGGTGGCTGGAGGTGGACGCGGTCAACCTGCAGGACCTGCGCCTGTACCTGCCCGACGACGCGGGCGCCTACCGGGAAGTCCGTTCAGGCGAAGCCGTGCCCTTCGCCCAGGGCCGCGACCGCGACTACCGCCGCCCGGTCTTCCACCTGCCCGAGGGCACCGGACCGGTTCGCCTGTATGCCCGCGTCTACGATCCGGGGGGCAACTCCTTCCCGCTGCGCATCTGGTCGCTGGATGACCTGCAGGACCACCGCGCCGACACCAGCCTGTTCCTGGGCTTCATCTACGGCCTGATCGCCGCCCTGCTGGTGTACAACCTGTTCATCCTGCTGACCCTGCGCGACCCGGCGTACTTCTGGTACGTGCTGACGACCGCCAGCGCCCTGCTCTTCAGCCTGGGGATGAGCGGCCACGGCTTCGAGTACTTCTGGCCCGACCATCCGGTGCCCTGGTGGCTGGACCGCATCACCCTGCCCTCGCTCTGGGGCCTGTGCGTGCACCGCTTCACCATCACCCTGCTGCAGACCCGCCGCCACGTGCGCTGGTCGCACTGGCTGCTGAACCTGAACTGCGCGCTGTACCTGCTGACCATCGTCCTCGGCGCCCTGCACCTGCGCGGCGTGGCCAGCTGGATGCTGGTGGTGATCACCCTGATCGGCGTGCCGGCGGCCCTGGGCGGCGCCCTGGTGCGCTGGCGCCAGGGATCGTTCCCGGCCTTCCTCTACCTGCTCGGCTTCGGCCTGGTGCTGACCAGCGTGAGTGTCTCCGTGCTGCGCGCCACCGGCCTGGTGCAGCCCTCGCCGCTGACCTCGTACGTCTTCCCCATCGCCGTGGCCATGGAGTCGGTCCTGTTCTCCTTCGCCCTCACCTCGCGCATCCAGGGCCTGAAACGCGAGCGCGCGCAGGCGCTGGAACAGGCGGACCGGGAGAAGAGCGCGCGCCTGACGCTGATGCAGAGCGCCCAGCACGACCTGGCCAAGGCCGTGGCCGAGCGCACCGCCGAACTGACCCAGAGCAACCAGCTGCTGCGCGAGCGCGAAGTCCAGCTGCAGCACGCCGCGCATTACGACCCGCTGACCGGCCTGCCGAACCGGCGCTACCTGGTGGAGCACGCCGAGCACGCCCTGGCCAATGCCCAGCAGAATGGCGAAACCCTGGCGCTGATGCTGATCGACCTCGACCACTTCAAGCCGATCAACGACAGCCACGGCCACGATGCTGGCGACTTCATGCTGCAGAACGTAGGCAATCGCCTGCGCCAGTGCGTGCGCGGCAGCGATTGCGTGGCGCGCCTGGGCGGCGACGAGTTCGCGGCGTTGATCGCAGGCCCGGATGCCGAGGGCCACGCCAAGGAGATCGCCTGCCGCATCCTCAACGAGCTGTCGCGCCCGGTGCAGTTCGACAACCTGGAACTGCGCGTCACGCCGAGCATCGGCGTGGCCATCTACCCCAGCCACGCGATGCAGTTCAGCAAGCTGTACAAGGCCGCCGACCAGGCGCTCTACGACGTGAAGGGCAACGGCCGGGCGGCCTACGCCATGGCCAGCGAGGCCGGCGGCGAAACCAGCGAGCTCTGGCCGGAAAAAGAATGGCTGGAGAACGAACGGCTGGAAAGCGAAGACCGCGCCTGATCAGCTGCGGTAGCGGCGTGGCACGCGGGCGGTGACCTTGGTCAGCAACTCGTAGCCGATGGTCCCGGCGTGGGCTGCGACCTCATCCACCGGCAGGTTGGCGCCCCACAGCTCGACGCGATCGCCCACGGCGGCGCCGGGAAGGTCGGTCAGGTCCACCGCCAGCATGTCCATGGACACGCGCCCGGCCAGCGGCGCGCGCTGGCCATCCACCAGCAGCGGCGTGCCGCTGGGCGCGTGCCGCGGGTACCCGTCGGCGTAGCCGCAACTCACGGTGCCGATGCGCGACGGCCGCTCGGCCACCCAGGTAGCGCCATAGCCGACGCTCTCCCCCACCGCGACCTCGCGCACCGCGATGAGCTGCGCCTCCAGGCTCATGGCCGGGCGCAGGCCCAGTTCGGCGGCGCCGATGTCGGCAAAGGGCGTGGCGCCATAGAGCATGATGCCGGGCCGCACCCAGTCCATGTGCGCGGCGGGAATGGTCAGCACGGCGGCGGAATTGGCCAGCGAGCGCAGGTCGAAGTCCAGGTCCAGCACGCTGAGGAAGCAGGCCACCTGGTCCTCGGTCAGCTCGTCGCCGCGCAGGTCGGCATTGGCGAAGTGGCTCATCAGGTTCAGCTCGGCCACCTGGGGCGCCTGGCGCAGACGCGGATGCCAGTCACGCAGCGCTGCGGGCGAGAAGCCCAGGCGGTGCATGCCCGAATCCAGCTTCATCCACACGTTGAGCGCGCTGGGCAACTGCGCGGCGAGCAGCGCCTGGGCCTGCTCGGGGCCTTGCACCGCGACGTCCAGGCGCAGTTGTGCGGCGATCAGGTACTCCGCCGGCTCGAAGCAGCCCTCCAGCAGCAGGATGCGCGCGCCGGCGTGCAGGGCGCGCACCTCGGCGGCTTCCTCCAGGCAGGCCACGGCAAAACCATCGGCCTCGTCGTGCAGGCAGCTCACCACCTCCCGCGCGCCATGCCCGTAGGCATTCGCCTTGACCACCGCGAAGGCTTCGCGTCCGGGCGCACAGCGCTTGGCGAGGGCGTAATTGTGGCGAATGGCGGCAAGATCGACGTGGGCGACGAGCGGGCGCATGGCGGCCTCTGCAATGAAAACGGGCGCCTATCTTAAGGCGCCCGTCGGTCACGCGGAATGCGGCATCGTTACTCGTCTTCGAAGTTGTACATGCCGGGCGCGAGGTTCTCGAAGCGGCTGTAGCGACCGAGGAAGGCGACGCGCACGGTGCCGATGGGGCCGTTACGCTGCTTGCCGATGATGATCTCGGCCACGCCCTTGAACTCGGTTTCCGGGTGATACACCTCGTCGCGGTAGACGAACATGATCACGTCGGCGTCCTGCTCGATCGCGCCGGATTCGCGCAGGTCAGAGTTCACCGGGCGTTTGTTGGGGCGCTGTTCCAGCGAGCGGTTGAGCTGGGAAAGCGCCACCACCGGGCAGTTGAACTCCTTCGCCAGCGCCTTGAGCGAGCGGGAGATCTCGGAAATCTCGTTGGTGCGGTTGTCGCCGGCGGAACCGGGGATCTGCATCAACTGCAGGTAGTCGACCATGATCATGCCGATCTCGCCGTGCTCGCGGGCCAGGCGGCGCGTGCGCGCGCGCATTTCCGACGGGGAGATGCCCGCGGTATCGTCGATGAACAGCTTGCGGTCGCTGAGCAGGTTCACCGCCGAGGTCAGGCGCGGCCAATCCTCGTCGTCCAGCTTGCCGGTCCGCACCTTGGTCTGGTCGATGCGACCGAGCGAGGCGAGCATACGCATCACGATGGAGTCGGAGGGCATTTCCAGGGAGTACACCAGGATCGCCTTGTCGCTGCGCATCAGGGCGTTCTCCACCAGGTTCATGGCGAAGGTGGTCTTACCCATGGACGGTCGGCCGGCGACGATGATCAGGTCCGACGGCTGCAGGCCGCTGGTCTTCTCGTCGAGATCGGTGAAGCCGGTGGTGACACCGGTCAGCGCATCGGAGGTGTTGAACAGGTGGTCGATGCGGTCGATGGTCTTGACCAGGATATCGCCGATGCCCACCGGACCGCCGGTCTTGGGCCGCGCTTCGGCGATCTCGAAGATCTTGCGCTCGGCTTCGTCGAGCACTTCGTTGGCGCTGCGTCCCTCGGGGTTGAAGGCGCTGTCGGCGATGTCGCTGCTGATGCCGATCAGCTGCCGCAGCGTGGCGCGCTCGCGGATGATGCCCGCATAGGCCTTGATGTTCGCCACCGAGGGCGTGTTCTTCGCCAGCTCCGCGAGATACGCAAGACCGCCCACCTGGGACAGTTGCCCTTCGCGCTCGAGCTGTTCGGAAAGGGTCACCACGTCGATCGGCTGGTTGGCTTCGGCGAGCTTGTAGACGGCGCGGAAGATCAGGCGATGGTCATGACGATAGAAGTCGCCATCGGACACGGCGTCGGAGACGCGTTCCCAGGCGTTGTTGTCGAGCATCAGACCACCCAGCACCGCCTGTTCGGCTTCGATCGAGTGCGGCGGCACCTTGAGGGAAGCAGTCTGCAGGTCGTATTGCTCGGGGATGGTGATGTCGTTCATGGGCTCTACGTGTTGAATGAAACGGCGGAAAAAACAAAGGGCACGGACCGAGGATCGGCACCGTGCCCATTGTTATTGGACTGATTCACCCAGGCAAGCCGTGTGAATCGTCCTAGCGACGGATCGCTTACTCGGCGACTACAACCACGTGCAGGGTTGCATCAACATCCATGTGCAGTTGCACTTCGATGTTGTATTCGCCTACAGCGCGCAGGGCGCCGTCGGGCAGGCGAACTTCGCTCTTTTCCAGCGGGTAACCGGCAGCCGAAACGGCGTCGGCGATGTCGCGGGTGCCGATCGAACCGAACAGTTTGCCTTCGTCGCCAGCGTGGGCGCCGATGGTCACGATCAGTTCGGACAGCTGGGCAGCACGAGCTTCGGCAGCGGCTTTTTTCTCAGCAGCGGCTTTTTCCAGCTCTGCGCGGCGCTCTTCGAAAGCAGCGACGTTGGCAGCGGTGGCAGCGGTGGCTTTGCCCTGCGGCAGCAGGTAGTTACGGGCGTAACCGCCCTTTACGTTCAGCTTGTCGCCCAGGTTGCCCAGTTTGGCGATCTTTTCCAGCAGGATGACTTCCATTTGAGTCTTACCTCTTAACTTTTAACCTTCACCGTTCGCAGCGTTCTGGCGCTTGGCCAGGCGACCGCGAAAATCAAACAGACTGTCGACCACGGCGACGAGACAGATCACATTGCCCAGTACGAATACCAGCAGGTACAGCGGTGCCAGCCAGAAGCCCGGAAGCCTCTTCAGCGCGGCCAGGCCGTGCCCCAGTGCGATCCCGGCGAACAGCAGCGGGATCATGCACAGCGGCGCCAGCATGGTGGCCGCGGGCCCTGCGAAGGGCAGTGCCACAACGCCGACCAGCAGCGCTACAGCCGTGCCCGGCGACAGGCGCAGTGCGCGGAACTCGCGGCCAAACCCTTCCGGGTTGAACAGTACTGCTTGCCAATAACGCGCCAGCATCAGGCACAACAGGCTGATCGTCTGCAGCGAGGCTGCCATCAGGCCGGTGATGGTCGGAACCATCTCCGCCTGCAGGGCGGCCATCTGTTCCGGCGAAAGCTTGGCTTCGGCCAGAACCTGCGGCAGTGCCTTGCCGAATGCATCGGCAAGACCCGCGACCAACCCGGCCGACACCGTGCTGAGCAGCAGCACGAACACCGCACCGAGCACAACGCTCGCCAGCATCACCTGGTTCCAGGACACCTTGCTGCGCAGAACCTGCGCCAGCACCGCGCTACCCACCAGAACCAGACTCACGCTGGGGTCACCCAGGTACCACCAGGCCAGTGCCGGAAGCAGCGCCCAGGCCAGGATGCCAAAGGCATCGCCGGCGCCACGGCGCAACAGCACCAGACTGCCTGCTGCGGCACCGAGCCAGAACAACGGCTGCAGTACCGCGGCTGCGACGACCACCAGGGTCGCCTGCATGCGGCCTCGCATGACAAATTCAGCCAATGCGCGCATGCGATCTATCCATCAATTCCGGTCGACTGCCCGATCAACGGCCGTGGCTGTCGGTGTAGGGAAGCAGGGCCAGGTAGCGGGCGCGCTTGATAGCGGTCGCCAGCTGACGCTGGTACTTGGCCTTGGTGCCGGTGATACGGCTCGGAACGATCTTGCCGGTTTCGGAAACGTAGGCTTTCAGGGTGTTCAGATCTTTGTAATCGATCTCTTTCACGCCTTCAGCGGTGAAACGGCAGAACTTACGACGACGGAAGAAACGTGCCATGTGTGTGGCTCCTCAATACTGGTCCGGGATTACTCGTCAGCGCTGTCGCGGCTATCTTCGCCGTCAGCGGACTCGCCCTCGTTCGATTCGGGACGCTCACGGCGCTCGCGGCGCTCGTTGCGGCTCTCTTCGGCCTTCAGCATTTCGGACTGGCCGGTGACGGCTTCGTCGCGACGGATGACCATGTTACGGATCACGGCGTCGTTGTAGCGGAAGTTGTCTTCCAGCTCGGCCAGGGCCTTGGCGGTGCACTCGACGTTCATCAGAACGTAGTGAGCCTTGTGCACGTTGTTGATGGCGTAAGCCAGCTGACGACGGCCCCAGTCTTCCAGACGGTGGACTTTGCCGCCGTCTTCTTCGATGGCCTTGGTGTAACGCTCGACCATGCCACCGACTTGTTCGCTCTGGTCCGGGTGAACCAGGAACACGATTTCGTAATGACGCATAAATGCTCCTTACGGATTGCAGCCTGCCGACAAAGCGGTCAGACAAGGAGTGAATGATTTTTTCCTTGCCACCTGAGAAGACGCGCGAACGCCTGCCCGGACGGCAAGGGCCGACATTCTAGAGAAGGGGGGAAGGTGGCGCAAGGAAATTGACGATTATTTGTACAACCGTCGCCACTGGAGTCTTTTCGTAGGAGCGAGCCTGCTCGCGAACCGGGCACGCTCGGAGCCGGCACCGTTCGCGAGCAAGCTCGCTCCTACGAAAGAAGGGTTACGCGCCGGCCTTCAACTGGCGCTGGCGAACGATCTCGAACAGGCAGACGCCGGTGGCCACCGAGACGTTCAGGCTGCTGACGCTGCCCTGCATCGGCAGCTTGGCCAGGTAGTCGCAGTGCTCGCGGGTCAGGCGGCGCATGCCCTTGCCCTCGGCGCCCATCACCAGCACGGTCGGCCCGGTGAGGTCCAGTTCATAGAGCATCTGCGTCGCCTCGCCGGCGGTGCCGACGATCCACAGGCCGCGCTGCTGGAGTTTTTCCAGGGTACGCGCCAGGTTGGTCACCGCCACCAGCGGGATCACCTCGGCGGCACCGCAGGCCACCTTGCGCACGGTGGCGTTGAGGGTGGCGGACTTGTCCTTCGGCACGATGACCGCCAGCGCGCCCGCCGCGTCGGCGGTGCGCAGGCAGGCGCCGAGGTTGTGCGGGTCGGTCACGCCGTCCAACGCCAGCAATAGTGCCGGGCCAGTGGAGCGCTCCAGCAGCTCCTCCAGCATGTTCTCGCCCCACACCTGGCTCGGGCTGACCTCGGCGACCACGCCCTGGTGCACGCCTTCGGCCCACTCGTCCAGCTCCTTGCGGTCGCGCGTGCCCACCGGCACGCGCACTTGCCCCGCCAGCTCGACCAGCGCCTGGACGCGCGGATCATGCCGCCCCTCGGCCAGCCACAGCTGCTTGACCCGCTTGGGGTGATGGCGCAGCAACGCTTCTACGGCATGGACCCCGTAGACCTTTTCCCACTGACTCATTTCTTCGCCTTACGCTTGCTGGCCGGCGCGCCACCCGTGGCACCGGCCTTGGGCGCAGCGGAGCCCTTGCGGTGCTTGGTCGGCTTGGCGGACCGGGCCTTCTGTTTGGACGGGTTGCGCGGCTTGCCCGCGGCAGGCGCGCCCTTGCCCTTGCCGGCCGCCGGCTTGTTGCCGCCAACCTTGGCTTCCTCGAGCAGCGCCTTCTTCACTTCGCGGCTCTTGCGCACGTCGGTATTGCCGAGCAATTCCTCGGCCTTGGCGAGCATCTCCGGGGCCACCGACGGCAGCGCCTGGACGACGCCGACCTTGCGCTTGCGCGGCTGCACGGCCACATCGGGTGACAGGTACGGGTCATCCGCCACCGCACGAGGCGCACGGGCCGGCTTGTCTTTCGCTGCCACAGCCTTGGGCGCCTTGCCCTTGGCCGCCTTGCCCTTGGCGACCGGCTCGGCCTTCTCACCACGTTTCTTGCGGCCGATGGGCGCGCTGAGCACGTTGTCGGAAAGCTCGAAATCGATCTTGCGCTCGTCCAGGTCGACACGCGCCACGACCACTTCGACGGTATCGCCGAGGCGGAAGCTGCGGCCGGTGCGCTCACCGGCGAGGCGGTGATGCACGGCATCGAAATGGTAGTAGTCGCCGGGCAGCGCAGTGACGTGCACCAGGCCTTCCACATAGATGTCGGTCAGTTCGACGAAGATGCCGAAGCCGGTAACGGCCGTAATCACCCCCGGGAAGGTCTCGCCCACGCGCTCGCGCATGAACTCGCACTTCAGCCAGTTGGTGACGTCGCGGGTCGCCTCGTCGGCGCGCCGCTCGGTCATCGAGCACTGCTCGCCGAGCTGCGCCAGGCGGGCTTCGTCGTACGGATAGATGCGCGCCTTGGGCATGCTGGCGGCGCCGACGCGCTGCACATGCTCGGAGGCCGCCTTGGAGCGGATCAGGCTGCGGATGGCGCGGTGGGTCAGCAGGTCCGGGTAGCGACGGATCGGCGAGGTGAAGTGGGTGTACGCCTCGTAGTTCAGGCCGAAGTGGCCGGCATTCTCGGGGCTGTACACCGCCTGGCTCAGAGAGCGCAGCATCACGGTCTGGATCAGTTGCAGGTCCGGGCGGCCTTGGATGGACTCCAGCAGCTTCTGGTAGTCGGCCGGGGTCGGGTCGCCCTTGCCGCGGTACAGGGTCAGGCCCAGTTCACCGAGGAACTGCCGCAGGTTGTTCAGTTTTTCCTGGGGCGGGCCGTCGTGGACGCGGTACAGCGCCGGAATGGAATGCTTCTCGAGGAACTTGGCGGTGGCGACGTTGGCCGCCAGCATGCATTCCTCGATCAGCTTGTGCGCATCGTTGCGCTGGGTCGGGCGGATCTCCGCAATCTTGCGGTCGGCGCCGAAGACGATGCGGGTTTCCTGGGTCTCGAAGTCGATGGCTCCGCGCACGTGGCGCGCACCCACCAGGACCTTGTACAGGTCATAGAGCGTATTGAGATGCGGCACCACCGCCGGCAGCTGTTCCTTCAGGCGCTGGCCTTCGGGGCTGTCCGGGGTTTCCAGGTACTGGCTGACCTTGGTGTAGGTCAGGCGCGCATGGGAATGGATGACCGCCTCGTAGAACTGGTAGTCGGTCATCTTGCCGGCCTTGGAGAGATTCATCTCGCAGACCATGGCCAGGCGATCGACCAGCGGATTCAGGGAGCACAGGCCGTTGGAGAGAATCTCCGGCAGCATCGGGATCACCCGCTCGGGGAAGTACACCGAGTTGCCGCGCTTGGCCGCCTCTTCATCCAGGGCCGAGCCGACCTTCACATAATGAGAGACGTCGGCGATGGCGACGAAGAGCTTCCAGCCGCCGCCCTTGCGCTTCTCGGCGTAGACCGCATCGTCGAAGTCGCGGGCGTCCTCGCCGTCGATGGTGACGAAAGGCAGGGCACGCAGGTCGACGCGTTTCTCCTTGTCCTTTTCCAGCACCTCGGGCTTGAGCTTGGCCGCTTCCTTTTCCACGGCCTCGGGCCAGGTGTGGGGAATGTCGTAGCTGCGCAGCGCGACTTCGATTTCCATGCCCGGCGCCATGTAGTCGCCGAGCACTTCCACCACCTCGCCCTGGGCCTGGCGATGCACGCTCGGCCAGACGTCGATGCGCACCTGGACGAACTGGTTGTGCTTGGCCTTGCCGGCCTTGCCCGGCGGGATCAGCACTTCCTGCTGGATCTTCGGGTTGTCGGCGACGACGGTGCCGATGCCGCTCTCGTCGAAATAGCGGCCGACGATGGTCTCGTGGGCGCGCTCGACCACTTCCACGATCGCGCCTTCGCGGCGACCCCGGCGGTCGAAGCCGGACACGCGCGCCAGGGCGCGGTCGCCGTCGAACACCAGGCGCATCTGCGTCGGGCTGAGGAACAGGTCGTCGCTGCCGTCATCGGGGATGAGGAAGCCGAAGCCGTCGCGGTGGCCGGCGATGCGGCCCAGGATCAGGTCGAGCTTGTCCACCGGCGCATAGGCGCCACGGCGGGTATAGATGAGCTGGCCGTCGCGCTCCATGGCGCGCAGTCGGCGGCGCAGCGCTTCCTCCTGCTCTTCGCCGGAGAGGCCGAGCTCGTCCATCAACTGGGAGCGCGTCGCGGGGGCGCCCCGCTCGGCGAGATGCGCCAGGATGAGTTCACGGCTGGGGATGGGGTTGTCGTATTTTTCCGCCTCGCGGGCGGCCTCGGGATCGAGGTTTTGCCAATCGGCCATTAAAGTGCGGTCACCTTATATATAGGGGTATGGATCGCCATGTGCTTATTGAAGCGCGAAATCCGCTCGTCGGTCAGCTTTGGGCGAGAATAAATTTTTTATCGCATCAGGGGTTTACAAGCGAAAACGCTCTCCGTATAGTTCGCGCCCACAGCGTCACACAGACGTTGTAACACGGAAACGATGAGCAATCATCGACTCCAGTGCCCAGGTGGCGGAATTGGTAGACGCACTAGGTTCAGGTCCTAGCGGTGGCAACACCGTGGAAGTTCGAGTCTTCTCCTGGGCACCACTTATTCAAGGATAAAGTCAGTCGCTGACAGGCTTTATCAGGCGGGTTCGGAACCCTGATAACCGAACAATAGACCGCCCGATGCAACCAAGGGTTGCATCACCGCAAGACGATGAGCGATCATCGCACCCCATGCTGAAAAGCATGCCCAGGTGGCGGAATTGGTAGACGCACTAGGTTCAGGTCCTAGCGGTGGCAACACCGTGGAAGTTCGAGTCTTCTCCTGGGCACCATCTTCAAACGAAAAAGCCGAGCACTGCTCGGCTTTTTCGTTTTTGCATTCCTGAAAATTCAAACCTGGCGTAGGAGCGGACTTCGTCCGCGATGGTATCCGGCGCGATGCGGGCCTATCGCGGACGAAGTCCGCTCCTACGAAAAATTTCCAGCACTCCTTCAAGCCTTGAACTGCCCCAGGCTCGCGCGCAACTGACCGGCCAGGCCATCGAGCACGCGCCCACTGCTGGCGGTTGCGCTCACCGCTTCGGCCGCGCGGCTCGCCTCGGCATGGATCACCTCGACCCGCCCACGCACCGCCGCAGCGCCGGCCGCCTGCTGCTGCGCCGAATGGGTCGCGGCCTCGATGGCGCCATGCACTTCTTCGACGGCACTCTGCACTTCGCGCTGCAGCCGCTCACTGTCCTGCAGCGCCGCCAATCCCTGCACCGCCTGCTCGCGAGCCTGCCCAATGGCCGACACCGCCTCACGGGCACCTTCCTGCAGGGCGCCGATGTGCGACTGGATATCGCCGGTGGACTGCTGGGTCTTGCTCGCCAGGGCGCGCACCTCATCCGCCACCACGGCAAACCCGCGACCACTCTCGCCGGCACGCGCGGCCTCGATGGCGGCGTTGAGCGCCAGCAGGTTGGTCTGCTCGGCGATTCCATGGATCACCGACAGCACCACCTCGATCTGCTCGCTCTGTCGCGCCAGGCGTTCGATCACCCCGGCGCCGTTCTGTACGCGGGACTCCAGGGTTTCGATCAGGCCACCGACCTTGCGAGCGATGGCTGCATTGTCCTGCGCGGCCTTGCGGATCTCACCGACCCGCGCCAGGGCCGCCTGCATGGAACGGCTCTCCATCTCGGCCTCGGCCGCCATGCCGGAGAGCGCCTCCAGGCTACCGGCCACCTCATTGCGCTGCCGGTCCGCCGCCGCTTCGGCACTGGCGCTGCGGCTGGCCAGCGCGGCGATTTCGCTGCCGGTCTGCTGCGCCACTTGCCCCGCCTCGCGCACGATGGGCTGCAACTTGTCGACGAAGCGGTTCACCGCGGTCGCCATTTCCCCCAACTCATCACGACTGTCCAGCCGCACACGGCGCGTGAGGTCGCCCTCCCCGGCCGCCAGGTCGTTCAAGGCCTCGATCAGCAGGCGCAGGCGATTCACCACGCGGCGGCCGAGCACGACGGCCAGGCACAGCAACACCCCCAGCCCCACCAGCAGCAGCCCCATGCCGATACGCCAGCGCAGCGTTCCCGCCGCTTCCTCGATGGAAGCCCTGGCGCCCTGACTCATGCCGTCGGCCGCCTGCTTCGCCGATTGCAGGCGGGCGGTCAGCGCCTTAGTGCTGTCGGCCGCCGCACCGGCCAGGCTGTCGCCCACCAACTGATCCCCACTGGCGACCAGGGCGGAGAAGCGCTGGTCCAGGGCGGCAATCTGCTTCTCGATGGCATCGGTGGAAACGCCCAGGCGCACCGTACCGATGACCACACCGTTGGGACTGATCGGCGCCTCGACCAGAAACACCGAGGCGTCGTGACTCGCCGCTTCGAGCACCTTGTCCAGCGCGCGTTCGCCCTTGCCCTTCTCCAGCAGCGCCTTGACCCGCGCATCCTCGCGATTGAGGTAACGGGTCAGGTGCTGCCCCTGCGGATCGTCGTAGACCACGAAGAGCACGTTGGGGTTGGCCTGGGCGCGCCGCGCATAGTCGGAGAGCAGCGGCACGTCGTTATCCCACATGGCCTTGGGCGCCACAGCCGCCAGCAGCTGCGCCAATTCCGTGGCGGACTGCCGCAAGCTCTGCTCCAGCCCCTCGCGGAGCTGGCCCTGTTCTTCCTCCAGGCGCGCCGAAAGCGCAGAACCCAGGCGCTCGCGGGTTCGCGCGGAGAGGTCGTTCAACCCGGAGGTGACCTCCCTGCCCGCCTGCTCCAACTCGCCGGCCAGGCGTTGCGATTCGTTACCCAGGCGGGTTCCCAGGTCGCTGACCAGGCCATCGACGGTGCTACGGGTGAGCCACAGGGCGATCACCAACTGCACCAGCAGCGCGATTCCCAGGGCAATGAAAGCGGGGCGCAGCAAGCGGCTGCGCAGAAGCGACAGGACGGCGGACACGGCGGGCTTCCTCCGGACGTAACGGATGTCTGGCGCGACAGGCGCCAATCCGTTTCACCAGCAAAGCGCGTGCCGACGCGCAGAATCGAACCGCCGGAAACGACAACGGGCCGCATGAGCGGCCCGTTGCGGTGTACAGCGATGGATCAGGCGAACGGATGGCGCAGGACGATGGTCTCAGCGCGGTCCGGGCCGGTGGAGATGATGTCGATGGGCGCACCGACCAGCTCCTCGACGCGCTTGATATACGCGCGCGCATTGGCCGGCAGGCCTTCCAGGGTCTGAACACCCACGGTGGATTCGCTCCAGCCCGGCAGGTCTTCATAGATCGGCTGCAGGCCGATGTAGCTGTCGGCGTCGGTCGGCGCGTCGGTCAGCAGTTCGCCGGCGGCGTTCTTGTAGCCGGTGCAGATGCGCACGGTTTCCAGACCGTCGAGGACGTCCAGCTTGGTCAGGCACAGGCCGGACAGGCTGTTGATCTCAATGGCGCGACGCAGGATGACGGCGTCGAACCAGCCGCAACGACGGGCACGGCCAGTGGTGGCGCCGAACTCGTGACCGACCTTCGCCAGGTGTGCGCCGACGTCATCGAACAGCTCGGTCGGGAACGGGCCGGAACCCACGCGAGTGGTGTAGGCCTTGGTGATACCCAGGATGTAGTCCAGGTACAGCGGGCCAAAGCCCGAACCGGTGGCGGTGCCGCCGGCGGTGGTGTTGGAGCTGGTGACGAACGGGTAGGTGCCGTGGTCGATGTCCAGCAGCGAGCCCTGGGCGCCTTCGAACATGATGTTCTCGCCGCCACGACGCAGGTCGTGCAGGGTCGAGGTCACGTCGGCCAGCAGCGGCTTGAGCTCTTCGGCGTAGGCCATGCACTCGTCCAGGGTCTTCTGGAAGTCGACTGCCGGCTCCTTGTAGTAGTTCTGCAGGACGAAGTTGTGATAGTCCAGCAGCTCACCGAGCTTGGCGGCGAAGCGCTCGCGGTGGAACAGGTCGCCAACGCGCAGGCCGCGACGGGCCACCTTGTCTTCGTAGGCCGGGCCGATGCCGCGACCGGTGGTGCCGATCTTCGCGTCGCCGCGGGCCTTCTCGCGCGCCTGGTCCAGGGCCACGTGGAAGGACAGGATCAGCGGGCAGGACGGGCTGATGCGCAGGCGCTCGCGCACCGGTACGCCTTTCTCTTCCAGCTTGGCGATCTCGCGCATCAGCGCGTCGGGCGCCAGTACCACGCCGTTGCCGATCAGGCACTGCACGCCTTCGCGCAGGATGCCCGACGGAATCAGGTGCAGAACGGTCTTCTCACCAGCGACTACCAGGGTGTGACCGGCGTTGTGGCCGCCCTGGTAACGCACCACGGCAGCAGCCTGGTCGGTCAGCAGGTCGACGATCTTGCCTTTGCCCTCATCACCCCACTGGGTGCCCAGGACTACGACATTCTTACCCATAACACTTGTCCCCATCGTGGATGTTCGGTGCCGGCCGCGGCCGGCAGAAACTCGAAGTGGCGCGCCTCAGAGCGCAGCCACCTGCCAATTGCCATCGCGAACCAGCAACTGCTGGTCGCAGCCCGCTTCGGAAGCCGAAGCCGCATCCTGCCCGGGCAGCGCCTGTACCACGCGCACGCCCTGACGGCGCAACTGCTGCACCGCCTGCCACAAGCCAGCCCCTTCGGCCGGCGCCCAGACTCCGGTGCGCGGCTCGTCGAGCTGGGCGCGGCCGAGAGTGACCAGGGTCTTGAGGTCGGTCGAGAAACCGGTGGCCGGACGCGCACGGCCGAAGTCGGCGCCGATGTCGTCGTAACGGCCGCCCTGGGCGATGGACTCGCCAACGCCGGGCACGAACGCGGCGAACACCACGCCGGTGTGGTAGTGGTAGCCACGCAGTTCGCCGAGGTCGAAATACAGCGGCAGCTGCGGGAAGCGCGCGGCCAGCGAGTCGGCGATGGCGGTCAGGTCGGCCAGCGCCGCCTGCACATTGGCCGGAGCACCGGCGAGCACTTCGCGCGCCTGGTCCAGCACTTCGCGGCTACCGCACAGCTCGGCCAGCGCACGGAGCATGCCGGCCAGCTCGGCGGGCAGGCCTTCGGTCAGCGCCGCGACTTCGTCCACGGCCTTGCGCTGCAGGGCGTCGAACAGCAGTTGCTCGACCTCGCCGGACAGGCCGGCGGCCTGGGCCAGGCCACGGTAGATGCCGACGTGGCCGAGATCCATGTGCACGTCCGGCACCTGGGCCATCTCGAGCATGTCGAGCAGCAGGCTGATCACTTCGACGTCGCCGGCCGAGCCGGTGTCGCCATACAGTTCGGCGCCCAGCTGGATCGGGCTGCGCGAGGTCGCCAGCGCACGCGGGCGAGCATGCAGCACGCTGCCGGCGTAGCACAGGCGGTTCGGGCCCTCGCGGCGCAGGCTGTGGGCGTCCATGCGCGCCACTTGCGGCGTGATGTCCGCACGGAAGCCCATCAGGCGGCCGGACGCCGGATCGGTGACCTTGAAGGTACGCAGATCCAGATCCTGGCCGGCACCGGTCAGCAGGGATTCCAAGTATTCGATATGCGGGGTGACGACGAATTCGTAGCCCCAGCGCTGGAACAGGTCCAGCACCTGACGGCGGGCTGCTTCAACGCGCGCCGCCTCCGGTGGCAGCACTTCTTCGATCCCATCTGGCAGCAGCCAGCGGTCTACCGTTGCCATGTCGCCTCTCTCCTTTTTTAGGCCGGGCGGCACTTCAATGAATGCAGTAAAGAAGGACGGTGCCGAGCAGCATGCTGCCCAGCCCGATGAGTCTCAGACTGCGGTCGCCAAGGCGCCCGAGCCCGCTCACGGCGTCGCGCCAGCCACGCGGATACAGGAATGGAAGGATGCCTTCCAGCACCAGCAACAGACAGAACGCCTTGCCGAATTCCTGCCACATGGTTCTCGTACATCATTCTCGCGGACGCAAAAAAGCCGGGATTTCCCGGCTGACCCATGATAACACGATTTCTCCGGCGGGCGCTGCCGCCCGCCGGAGAGATGCGAGGGTCCGTTGATGTTTCGGCGTGAATCGCGTTGCTGCGTCACATCACGCCAGGCTAGACGCGGGACGACGGTAATGGCCGTCCCTTGCCTAGTCCCGCAACGACGCATGGCGTGAAGTGCCGCGCAACCCGAAGGGACGAACCCCGTGTAGCGCGGCGCCCGATCCTCAACTCGGCATCGGGACACTCGCTACACGGGGCTCGGCGCGATCACGACGAGGCGTCGACGGATCCTCAGGGTTTGGCTTTTTCCAGATAGCGGAAGAAGTCGTTGCTCGGATCGAGCACCAGCACGTCCTTCTTGTCCGCGAAGCTCTCGCGATAGGCCTTGAGGCTACGGGTGAAGGCGTAGAACTCCGGGTCGGCGGCATAGGCCTTGGCGTAGATCGCTGCCGCCTTGGCATCACCGTCACCACGGGTTTCTTCCGACTCGCGATACGCCTCGGCCAGCAGCACGCGGCGCTGACGGTCGGCATCGGCGCGGATACCTTCGGCCAGCTCACGACCCTTGGCGCGGTGCTCGCGGGCTTCCCGCTCACGCTCGGTGCTCATGCGCTCGAACACGCTGCGGTTCACTTCCTTGGGCAGGTCGATGGCCTTGACGCGAACGTCGACCACCTCGATACCCAGCTCCTTCTGCGCCATGCGGTTCAGAGACGCGGTGATATCGCCCATCAGCGCATCACGCTCACCCGACACCACTTCGTGCAGGGTGCGCTTGCCAAACTGGTCGCGCAGGCCGGCTTCCAGACGACGGGACAGACGCTCGTCGGCGATCTGCTTCATGCCGGAGGTCGCGGTGTAGAAGCGCTCGGCATCGGAGACGCGCCACTTGGCGTAGGCGTCGACCATCACCGCTTTCTTCTCCAGCGTCAGGAAGCGCTGGGTCGGCGAATCCAGGGTCAGCAGACGGCCATCGAACTTGCGCACCGTGTTGACGTACGGAATCTTGAAGTGCAGGCCGGGCTTCACGTCCGGCTCGACCACGCGACCGAAGCGCAGCAGGACGGCGCGTTCGGTCTGCTGCACCACGTAGACGCTGCTCCAGAGGGCAACAGCAACCACCACACCCGCGATGAGGGCGATCAGGGACTTGTTACTCATCAGCGGCTCTCCCGGGTACGCGTGTCACGCTGCTGCAGGTCGCTGGCGACCCGCGAACCGATATCCGGCGTGCTGCTGCTCGCGCTGGGCGCGGCGCTCGGAGCTGCCGAACCACGGCCATCCATCATCTTGTCCAGCGGCAGGTAGATCAGGTTGTTCTGACCCTGCTGGCCGGTGACCAGCACCTTGCTGGTCTGGCTCAGGACATCCTGCATGGTGTCCAGGTACAGACGCTGACGGGTGACTTCCGGGGCCTTGTGGTACTCGGCGGCCAGCTTGGCGAAGCGATCCGCCTCACCCTGGGCGCGGGAGACCACCTCATCGCGGTAGCCGTTGGCTTCCTCGATGATGCGTTGCGCCTGGCCGCGGGCTTCAGGCACCACGCCGTTGGCGTAGGCTTCGGCCTGGTTCTTCTCGCGCTGCTCGTCCTCGCGGGCACGGATCACGTCATCGAACGCTTCCTGTACTTCACGCGGCGCGGCGGCGCTCTGGATGTTCACCTGGGTGACCGTGATACCGGTCTTGTAGGTATCCAGGAAACGCTGCAGACGATCGCGCACCTCGGTGGCCATCTGTTCGCGGCCCTCGGTGAGGATCTTGTCCATGGTGGTGGAGCCGGCCACGTGGCGCAGGGCGCTTTCGGTGGCGTGCTGCAGGCTCACTTCCGGCTGGTCGACGTTGAGCACGAAGTCCTTCAGGTTGCTGACCTTGTACTGCACGGTCAGCGGAACCTCGACGATGTTCTCGTCCTCGGTGAGCATCTGCCCCTGCTTGCTGTAAGCACGCTCGCGGGTGACGTTCTCCTGGAACTTCTTGTCGATCGGCGGGAAATAGATATTCAGGCCGGGGCCCACGGTGTCGTGGTATTGGCCAAAGCGCAGGATCACCGCCTGCTCCTGTTCGTCCACCACGTAGATGGCGTTGTACAGCCACAGCACGGCGAGGATCGCCAGGCCGATACCGAACAGACCGAGGCTGCCGCCCCGACCACCGCCACCACCGCCCGAACCACTGCCGCGCTTGGGTTTACCGAAAATTCCGTTCAGGCTGTCCTGCAGCTTGCGGAACGCCTCATCCAGATCAGGCGGGCCCTGGCGACCACCACCACGGCGTCCGCCCCAGGGGTCCTGGTCGTTCTTGTTCGAGTTGTCACCCGGCTCATTCCAAGCCATAGCGCTCTCCATCTGATAACGCGAAAACGCGCCTACGGCGCGCCCACCTATGCTACCGAATGCCCCTTACCCTGCCAAAAGCAGCGTGCCGGGCTTTATTGCAAAGTGTGTTGCGCAATGAACTCCGCCGGCTGCCAGCCTTCGCGGCTCACCATGCGGTTCAACTCGACACGCGGCAGGCGAACCTGCAAAACGGCGCGTCCCTGTTCGTCGTGGTTCTCCGACTGTACCGCACCCAGCTCGAAGAACTGAGCGCGCAGCCGTCCCAGGCGCTGCGGCAGGCACAGCGTTCCAACGAACATGTCCTCCCCCAGCAACTCGGCGATCGCCTGCTCCAGCAACTCCAGCCCGCGCGATTCCCGCGCCGACAGCCAGACGCGGACCGGCTTGCCCAGCTCGTCGCGCTGGATCATCGGCTGCATGTCCGGCAGCAGGTCGATCTTGTTGTACACCTCGAGCATCGGCAATTCGTTCGCGCCGATTTCCTTCAGCACCGCCAGCACCTGTTCGATCTGCGCGTCGCGATCGGGCTCGTGGGAGTCGATCACGTGCAGCAGCAGATCGGAGTTGCTGGACTCTTCCAAGGTAGCTCGAAACGCCTCCACCAGCTTGTGCGGCAGGTGACGGATGAAGCCCACGGTATCGGCCAGCACGATCGGCCCGACGTCATCCAGCTCCAGGCGGCGCAGGGTGGGGTCGAGGGTGGCGAACAACTGGTCGGCCGCGTAGACCTCGGACGTGGTCAGCGCATTGAACAGCGTGGACTTGCCGGCGTTGGTATAGCCCACCAGGGACACCGCCGGAATCTCCGCACGGCGACGGCCGCGACGGGCCTGCTCGCGCTGGCTGCGGACCTTCTCCAGGCGCGACTTGATCTGGCGGATGCGCCCACGCAACAGGCGGCGGTCGGTTTCCAGCTGGGTTTCACCCGGGCCGCGCAGGCCGATACCGCCTTTCTGGCGCTCAAGGTGAGTCCAGCCGCGCACCAGGCGCGTGCTCATGTGCTCCAACTGGGCGAGCTCCACCTGCAGCTTGCCCTCATGGGTGCGGGCGCGCTGGGCGAAGATGTCGAGGATCAGACCCGTACGGTCGAGCACGCGGCATTCGAGCGCTCGCTCGAGGTTGCGCTCCTGGCTCGGCGTGAGGGTGTGATTGAAGATGATCAGCTCGACCTTCTCGGCGTGGACGAGGTCGTGCAACTCGTCGACCTTGCCGGTGCCGATCAGGTACTTGGCTGAGGGCTGATGGCGCGAAATGCTGACGAAAGCAACCGATTCCGCGCCTGCCGAACGGGCAAGCTCCTGGAATTCCTGCGGGTCTTCGCGCGCCTCGGGGTCCTGACCTTCCAGATGGACCAGAATGGCCCGTTCCCCACCACCCGGGCGCTCAAAGAACAAGGCGGACTCCCGTCAAACGTTGCCCGGCTCGGCCGGTTGATCACCGGTGGGCAGGCGCACGGGGCGGCTGGGCACCACGGTGGAAATGGCGTGCTTGTAGACCATCTGGCTGACAGTGTTCTTCAGCAGGATGACGAACTGGTCGAAGGATTCGATCTGACCCTGCAGCTTGATGCCGTTAACCAGGTAGATGGAAACCGGAACGCGTTCTTTGCGCAGGGTATTGAGGTAAGGGTCTTGTAGCGAATGCCCTTTTGACATATGCCGCACTCCTTGTAAGGGTAAAAAACTGATTTAGTAGTAGTCGAATTTGGCTTAACGCCGTCCTGAACCCCAAGGATAGACGGCCGGAATTAAGGTCTCGAGCCTATATGGAGACCGCCTCAAAGTATTTCAAGGCACGCGGCAAATTGTCGCTTGCCTGGCTGTCCAACCAGTGTAGATCGCTCCAGCTGCGGAGCCAGGTGAACTGGCGCTTGGCCAGCTGCCGCGTGGCGATGACGCCGCGCTCCACCATGTCAGCGTAGGACAGTTTGCCCTCAAGGTAATCCCATACCTGTCGGTAGCCCACCGCTCTTATGGACGGCAGCCCCACGTGCAAGTCGTTCCTTGCGCGGAGGCGTTCGACCTCGGCGATGAAGCCCTGTTCCAGCATCTGGTCAAAACGTTGCGCGATACGCGCGTGCAACACCTGGCGCTGCAGAGGCGCGATCGCCAGATGAGCCACAGTATACGGTAATTGTCCACCGCCTTGCGCGCCGAAACCCGCATTTTCGCTCGCTTGGCGAAGGCGGTGTGCAGTCATGGATATACCGCTGACGCGAAAGACTTCGAGAGCCCGGACCAGCCGCTGAGGGTCGTTGGGGTGGATGCGCGCAGCCGATTCCGGATCGACGCGGGCCAACTCCTCGTGAAGGGCGCCCCAACCGTCGGCGGCAGCCCAGGCTTCCAGCTCGGCGCGCACGGCGGGGTCGGCACTGGGCATGTCGGCCAGGCCTTCCAGCAACGCCTTGAAATACAACATGGTCCCGCCGACCAGCAACGGGATCTTCCCGGCCGCGGTGATCTCGGCCATCGCCGCCAGGGCGTCGGCGCGGAATTCCGCCGCCGAATAGGCTTCGCTGGGGTCGCGGATATCGATCAGGCGATGGGGGAACGCCTCCAGCACCTCGCGGGACGGCTTGGCGGTGCCGATGTCCATGCCGCGATAGATCAGTGCCGAATCGACGCTGATCAGCTCCACCGGCAGCAGGCGCGCCAGCTCCAGCGCCAGGTCGGTCTTGCCGGCGGCGGTGGGGCCCATGAGGAAAATCGCGGGAGGTAGGGACATCGGTGGCTCGTTATTGCGCGCAGCTGAATCGTTTGGCGCGCAGTTTACTGCACTTTTCTGAACGCAGGCTTACGAAAATCAACGTCCGCGCAGGAATAGCTTGTCCAGTTCGTCGAGCCCCAGCTGCGTCCAGGTCGGCCGGCCGTGGTTGCACTGGCCGCTGCGCTCGGTCACTTCCATGTCGCGCAGCAGGCCGTTCATCTCCGGCAGGGTCAGGCGGCGATTGGCGCGCACGGCGCCGTGGCAGGCCATGGTGCCGAGCAACTCGTTGAGGTGCGCCTGGATGCGGTCGCTGGTGCCGTATTCCAGCAGGTCGGCGAGCACATCGCGCACCAGCTGGGTGGCCTCGGCCTGCTTGAGCAGCGCGGGAATCTGGCGGATCGCCAGGGTCTCCGGGCCAAGACGCTGCAGCTCGAAGCCCAGCCTGGAGAACCAGCTGCCATGCTCCTCGGCGCAATCCGCCTCGCGCTCGCTGACGGCGATGGACTCGGGCACCAGCAGCGGCTGGCCGCGCAGCCCTTCGCTGGCCATGGCGGTCTTCAGGCGCTCGTACATGATGCGTTCGTGGGCCGCGTGCATGTCCACCAGCACCAGGCCGTGGGCGTTCTCCGAGAGGATGTAGATACCCTTGAGCTGCGCCAGGGCGTAACCCAGCGGCGGCACGTCCTGGCTGCTCTCCGGCAGGGCCTGCGGCACCTGGTCGGGCAGCGGCGCGAAATAGGCCTTGTACGCACCCTGGGCTTCCTGGATCGGCGGAATGTCCGGGCGTGTCGGCTGATAGCTGTAGCCACCGCCACCGCCCGAGCCGCCGGAAGCCGCGCTCGGCTGCCAGGCACGCGCGGCGGCCGGCGCTTCCAGCACCGTTTCGGACAGGCGCATCTCGCCCTGCGGCCCGAACTCGCCGGCTTCCGCGCCGGTGGGGCGCGGCACGGTCAGGGTCGTCGCGCCCGGCGGGGCCAACTGGTCGTCCGGCCGCACTTCGGCCAGCGCCCGGTGCAGGGTGCCGTAGAGGAAGTCGTGGACCATGCGGCTGTCGCGGAAACGCACTTCGTGCTTGGTCGGGTGGACGTTGACGTCCACCACTGCCGGGTCGACCTCGAAGAACAGCACGAAGGTCGGATGCCGGCCGTTGTACAGCACGTCGCGGTAGGCCTGGCGCACCGCGTGGGCGACCAGCTTGTCGCGCACCATGCGGCCGTTCACGTAGAAATACTGCAGGTCCGGCTGGCTGCGGGAGAAGGTCGGCAGGCCAACCCAGCCCCACAGGTGCAGGCCGTTGCGCTCGACCTCGATGGGCAGCGCCTGCTCGAGGAAGCCGGCGCTGCACACCGCGCCGACGCGGCGGGCGCGGGAGGCTTCGTCCTTGGCTTCATGCAGCGAGAGGATGGTCTTGCCGTTGTGGCGCAGGTGGAACGCCACGTCGAAGCGCGCCAGCGCCAGGCGCTTGATGACTTCCTGCAGGTGATCGAATTCGGTCTTCTCGGCGCGCAGGAACTTGCGCCGCGCCGGGGTATTGAAGAACAGGTCGCGCACTTCGATGCTGGTGCCCACCGGGTGGGCCGCCGGCTTCACCGTGGACTCCATGTCGCGGCCCTCGACCTCCACCTGCCAGGCCTGGTCGGCATCGGCGGTGCGCGAGGTCAGGGTCAGGCGCGAGACGGAACTGATCGAGGCCAGCGCTTCGCCACGGAAGCCCAGGCTCATTACCCGTTCGAGGTCTTCCAGTTCGCGGATCTTGCTGGTCGCGTGGCGCGCCAGGGCCAGCGGCAGGTCGTCGGCGGGGATCCCGCTGCCATCGTCGCGCACGCGCAGCAGCTTGATGCCGCCCTGCTCGACTTCGACGTCGATGCGTTTGGCGCCGGCGTCCAGGCAGTTTTCCAGCAGTTCCTTGATGACCGAGGCGGGGCGCTCGACCACTTCGCCGGCAGCGATCTGGTTCGCCAGCCGCGGGGTCAGCAGCTGGATACGGCGGACCTCGCTCATTGCTGCGACGCCAGGGAGGTGCCGGGAATGCTCAGCACCTGGCCTGCCTTCAGCGTATCGGTCTTCAGGCTGTTGGCACTGCGGATCGAGGCGGCGCTGACGTCATAGCGGCTGGCGATCATGCCCAGGCTCTCGCCGGCGCGCACCACGTGCTCGCGCGGGCCGGCGGGCAACTGGCCGCCATCGCGCAGCGAAGCGATGTAGGTGCCCGGCGGCGGGGTCTGTACGAAGTACTGGCGCACGCCGCTGGCGATGGAACGCGCCAGCGCCTGCTGGTGCGAGCCGCTGGCCAGCTTGGCGGATTCGTTGGGGTTGGAGATGAAGCCGGTTTCCACGAGGATCGACGGGATATCCGGGGACTTCAGCACCATGAAGCCGGCCTGTTCCACGCGGCGCTTGTGCAGCGGAGTGACGCGACCGACGCTGGTCAGCACCTTGTGGCCGACGTCCAGGCTGGAGGACATGGTCGCGGTCATCGACAGGTCGAGCAGCACGCCGGCGAGCATCTTGTCCTTGTCGTCGAGGTTCACGCCGCCGTCGCCGCCGATGAGGTCGGAACGGTTTTCCGTGTCGGCCAGCCAGCGCGCGGTCTCGGACGTGGCGCCGCGGTCGGACAGGGCGAACACCGAGGCCCCGAAGGCGCTGCGGCTGGGAGCGGCGTCGGCGTGGATGGAGACGAACAGGTCCGCGCCCTTCTTGCGGGCGATCACCGTGCGGTTGCGCAGCGGGATGAAGTAGTCACCGGTGCGCGTCAGTTCGGCGCGGAAGCCCTTCATCTGGTTGATCTGCCGCTGCAGTTCGCGGGCGATCGACAGGGTGATGTTTTTCTCGTGCAGGCCGTTCGGGCCCAGGGCGCCGGGGTCTTCGCCGCCGTGGCCGGCGTCGATGGCGATCACGATGTCGCGCTTGCCGCCGGTGCTGGGGGCGGGAATCTTGGTGACCGACTGCGCCGGGCTGACCGGCGTGGCGGGCACGCTGGGGGTCGGCGTCGCCGGGACGTCCGGGGCGATGTCGGCGCCCTGGTCATACAGATCGACGACCAGGCGGTTGCCGTACTGCTGGTTCGGCGGCAGCACGAAGCTCTTGGGCGTGACCTGGTTCTTCAGGTCCAGCACCAGACGCAGGTCGGTGGGCGTGCGCTGGGCGGAGCGCATCGCGGTGATCGGGGTATTGCCGAGCTTGAGCTTGTCGAGGGCGGCGGACATCTGCGCACCGTTGATGTCGACGACGATGCGGTTGGGCGCGCTCAGGGTGAACAGACTGTGCTGCACGGGCCCGGACAGATCGAACACCAGGCGTGTGTTGTCCGGCGCGCGCCAGATGCGCACGCTCTTGATTTGCGTGGCGGCAGAAACTTCGCCGGCAAAGAATGCCAGCAGAACGGACACCCCGATAAACAACGCCCGAAGGCGCAACCCCCAACCCATCTTTTTTCTATGCTCCCGTGGCCAGGGCGGCACACCAGGCTTCGCCCCGTGTTCCGTGCGGGTCGAGGCGCAGCATGCGTCCGCCCGCATGCGGAACAATGGTAATGTCCATGTCGGCCTTTGGCAAAATGCCTTTGCCGCGCTCCGCCCACTCGATCAGGCACAGCGCGTCGCCCTCGAAATAGTCGCGGATGCCGAGGAACTCCAGTTCCTCCGGGTCGGCCAGTCGGTAGAGGTCGAAGTGGAAGGCGCGAACCTCGCCGATTTCGTAGGGCTCGACCAGGGTGAATGTCGGACTTTTCACCGCTCCGCCATGGCCCAATCCCCGCAGGATGCCGCGCGACAGCGTGGTCTTGCCCGCCCCCAGGTCGCCGTGCAGGTAGATAACCCCGCGCCCGGCGGTTGCCTCGGCAAGGCGCCGGCCCAGGTCGACCATGGCCTCTTCGCCATCGGCAAACAGATTCAGTTCAGGCATGGGGACAGCTCCTCGAGCAACTGACGAACGGCAGGAATCAGATCGGCGGCCGCCAGCCCGCGACCTTGCGCGCCGAGCGACTCGCCGGCGCACGCATGCAACCAGACGGCCAGGCAAGCGGCGTCGAACACCGGCAACCCCTGCGCCAGCAGCGCACCGAGGATGCCGGAGAGCACGTCCCCCAGCCCGGCACCGGCCATCGCGGGATGACCGTGATTGCACAGCGCCAGGCGGCCGTCGGGGGATGCGACCAGGCTGCCGACGCCCTTGAGCACCACCACCGCCTGATAGCGCTGCGCCAGCGCGTGGGCGGCTTTGGGCCGGTCCGCCTGGACCTCGGCGGTGGACATACCCAGCAGCCGCGCCGCTTCGGCCGGGTGCGGGGTGATGACCCAGTCGCCGGACGGACGCGCGACCAGGCCTTCGGCCAGCAGGTTGAGCGCGTCGGCATCCCACACCTGTCGGCGCGCGAGGCTCGCCGCGGCGCTGACCAGCACCCGCCCCCAGGCTTCACGACCGACGCCAGGGCCGACCACCAGCACATCGGCGCGCTCGGCCAGGCGCAGCAACTCGGCGGAAGAGGAGACGCCGCGCGCCATCAGCTCGGGCCGGCGAGCCAATGCAGCGGGTACGTGGGCGACCCGGGTCGCTAGGGACACCAGCCCGGCGCCGCAGCGCAGCGCGCTCTCGGCGGCCAGCAGAACGGCGCCGCCCATGCCGGTATCGCCACCGATCACCAGCGCATGGCCGAACAGGCCCTTGTGCGCGGCCTTCGTGCGCGCGGCCAGGCGCGGCAGCGAATCCGCCGCGAGGCGAACGGCGGCGCCCGCAGAGGGAATCAGCGCAGGGTCGGCGTCGAGCCCGTCGAAGACCAGCTCGCCGCAGCAATCAGGGCCGCTGGCCGTGAACAGGCCGAGCTTGAGGCCGATGAAGGTCACGGTCAGGTCAGCCGTCACCGCGCCGCCGAGCACCTGCCCGGTGTCGGCGCTCAGGCCAGAGGGAATGTCCACCGCCAGCACCGGCAACCCGCTGGCATTGATCGCGGCGATGGCCGACGCGTAGGGCTCCCGCACCGGGCCACCCAGGCCGGTGCCGAGCAGGGCGTCCACCAGCACGCCGCGCAGCTCGGCGCCGTCGCTCCAGGAGGCAACATCCACCCCGGCCGAGCGCGCCTCGCCATGGGCCGCGGCGGCGTCGCCCGACAGGCGGGAGACATCCCCCACCGCCAGCACGCGCACGCGCCAGCCGGCGCGCATGGCCAGGGCGGCGATGAGATAACCGTCGCCGGCGTTGTTGCCGTGGCCGGCCAGCACGGTGACCTCGCCGGCATCCGGCCACTGGCGGCGCAGGGCGCGCCAGGCGGCATGGGCGGCGCGGCGCATCAGTTCGAAGCCGGGCGTGCCGGCGGCGATCAGGCGCGCGTCGAGGTCGCGCACCTGCTGGGCACTGTAGAGATTCAGGGGCAGATCGTCGTGGGCAATCATCGCGGTTCCGGGCGGCAGGATGTGTCGCCTTGGAGACGGATCAAACGCCGGCGCGCGGCGTATTTTGAACCTCTCCTGGCGTACGGACGGGCCGACGCCGGCTGGGTCTGGCAGAATTATACGCACCCCCGACTTCGCTTTCCCGCCTTCCATGCACGATTCGACGCTCGACTATGACGACCTCGCCCTCTCCATCAAGGACTGGGGGCGCGAACTCGGCTTCCAGCAGGTCGGCATCAGCGGGCTGGACCTGGAGGCGCACGGCGAGCACCTGCAACGCTGGCTGGAGGCGGGCTACCACGGCGAGATGGACTACATGGGCGCCCATGGCAGCAAGCGCTGGCGGCCGGACGAACTGGTGCCCGGCACCCTGCGCGTGGTGTCGCTGCGCATGGATTACCTGCCCGGCGACACACGCATGGCACAGGTGCTGGGCGACCCGGAGAAAGCCTACGTGTCGCGCTACGCCCTGGGCCGCGACTACCACAAGCTGATCCGCAAGCGCCTGCAGCAACTGGCCGAGCGCATCCAGCAGCAGATCGGGCCATTTGGCTTTCGCGCCTTCGTCGACAGTGCGCCGGTGCTGGAGAAGGCCATCGCCGAGCAATCGGGGCTGGGCTGGATCGGCAAGAACACCCTGGTGCTCAACCGCAAGGCCGGCAGTTACTTCTTCCTCGGCGAGCTGTTCACCGACCTGCCGCTGCCGGTGGACCCGCCCCACGGCACGGAGCACTGCGGGCGCTGCTCGGCCTGCCTGGACATCTGCCCCACCGCTGCGTTCGTGGCGCCGTATGTGCTGGACGCGCGGCGCTGCATTTCCTACCTGACCATCGAGCTGAAGGGCTCGATCCCCGAAGAACTGCGCCCACTGATCGGCAACCGCGTGTTCGGCTGCGACGATTGCCAGATGGTCTGCCCGTGGAACCGCTTCGCCCGCGCCACCGACCAGGGCGACTTCCAGCCGCGCCACAGCCTGGACAACGCCGCGCTGGCGGCGCTGTTCCTGTGGACGGAGGAAGAATTCCTCAGCCGCACCGAAGGTTCGCCGTTGCGGCGCGCCGGTTACGAGCGCTGGCTGCGCAATCTGGCCGTGGGGCTGGGCAATGCGCCCTCGACCATCCCGGTGATCGAGGCCCTGCGCGCGCGCCGGGCATTTCCCTCGGAACTGGTGCGCGAGCATGTGGAGTGGGCACTGGCACGCCACAACGTTTGACGCGATGGCTTTTCGTAGGAGCGAGCTTGCTCGCGAACCAGCCCCGCAGCGGGATTCATGTTCGCGAGTAAGCTCGCTCCTACAAGAGCAGAATCGCCCCGCTTACACCTTGATGAAATGCTCGCGGTAGTAGCGCAGCTCGGCGATGGACTCGCGGATGTCGTCCAGCGCCAGGTGGGTGTTGCCCTTCTTGAAGCCGTCACGCACCGCCGGCGCCCAGCGCGCGGCCAGTTCCTTGAGGGTGGAGACGTCCAGGTTGCGGTAGTGGAAGTAGCCTTCCAGCTTGGGCATGTGGCGGTAGAGGAAGCGGCGATCCTGGCAGATGCTGTTGCCACAGATCGGCGAGCTGCGCTTGGGCACCCACTTCTCCAGGAAGGCGATGGTCATCGCTTCGGCCTCGGCGGCGGAAATGTTGCTCTCGCGCACGCGCTGGGTCAGGCCGGACTGGCCGTGCTGGCGGGTGTTCCACTCGTCCATGCCGGCGAGCAGTTCCTCGCTCTGGTGCACGGCGATCACCGGGCCTTCTTCGAGAATGTTCAGGTCGCTATCCGTGACGATGGTCGCCATCTCGATGATGACGTCCTTGTCCGGGTCCAGACCGGTCATTTCCAGGTCGATCCAGATCAGGTTCTGTGGGTTCTGCATGATGGGGCTCCTCAGCTCAGCCCTCTAGTTTAGCGGGAAGCACACCGCCGCATGCTAAACTCCGCCGCGATTTTCCCTGTGGATACCCTATGGCCAAGCGTCACCTCACCCGCCGGCAGAGCTGGCGGATCGAAAAAGTCCAGGAAGAACGCGCCGCGCGCGCGGCGAAGCGCGAGTCGCGCGCCCTGGAAGAACTGGAAGGCGGCGACCTCGGCCCGGAACAGACCGGCCAGGTGATCGCCCACTTCGGGGTGCAGGTGGAGGTCGAGGCCCAGGAAGGCGACCACGCCGGCGAAGTGTTCCGTTGCCACCTGCGCGCCAACCTGCCGCCGCTGGTGACCGGCGACCAGGTGGTCTGGCGCCCGGGCAACCAGGGCATCGGCGTGATCGTCGCGCAGCTGCCGCGCACCTCCGAGCTGCGCCGCCCGGACATGCGCGGCGTGCTCAAGCCGGTGGCGGCCAACGTCGACCGCATCGTCATCGTCTTCGCGCCGCGCCCGGAGCCCCACGCCAACCTGATCGACCGCTACCTGGTGGCCGCCGAGCACGCCGGCATAAAGCCGCTGCTGCTGTTGAACAAGGCCGACCTGATCGACGAGCAGAACGCGCCCTTCCTCGATTCGCTGCTGGGTACCTACCGCGAGCTGGGCTACCCGCTGCTGGAGGTGTCGGCCTTCAACGGCCTGGCGCTGGACGCCCTGCGCGCGGCGCTGAACGAGCACGTCAGCGTGTTCGTCGGCCAGTCGGGCGTGGGCAAGTCGTCGCTGGTGAATGCGCTGCTGCCGGGCGTCGATACCCGCGTCGGCGACCTGTCGGAAGTCACCGGCAAGGGCACCCACACCACCACCACCGCGCGGCTGTTCCACTTCCCCGCCGGCGGCGACCTGATCGACTCCCCCGGCATCCGCGAATTCGGCCTCGGCCATGTCAGCCGCGACGACGTGGAAGCGGGCTTCATCGAATTCCACGACCTGCTCGGCCACTGCCGCTTCCGCGACTGCAAGCACGACCGCGAACCGGGCTGTGCACTGCTCAAGGCGCTGGAAGACGGACGCATCTCGCCGCAGCGGATGGCGAGCTATCGGCACATCCTCGCGAGCCTGCCCGAAGACGAATATTGATCGGCAGATGACGACTTGCCCTGATCTGTAGGAGCGAGCTTGCTCGCGAACAAGCTCCACTGCGATGCGGTTCGCGAGCAAGCTCGTTCCTACGAAGAGCCAGCATCTCCGTGATCTGGCCATAACGAAGAAGGCCAGCGTTTCAGCTGGCATTCTTCGTTCATCACTGCTGCTTGTTCAGCTCGTCGAGCTTGAGCGTGCCACCGTCGTCGAACAGGTTGAGCTTCTGCTTGAGCTGGTCCGGCGGCAGCGGGTCGCCCTGGCCGGCCGCCGGCTTGCCCGGCGCGGCGTTGGGCGCCTCCGGTGCAACGCCTGGGGCTGCCGGGGCAGCACCGGCCTTGTCAGCGCCGCCATCCTGCCCCTCGATGGCACGCTGGGCCTTCTTGGTCAGGACGATGATGTCGATGCGGCGGTTCACCGGGTTGAGCGGCTTGTCGCGGTCGAACAGCGCGGACGAGGCGTAGCCGACCACCCGGGCGATCTGGTCTTCCGGGTAGCCGCCGGCTTCCAGCGCCCGCCGCGCGGCGTTGGCGCGGTTGGCGGACAGCTCCCAGTTGCCGAACTCGCCGTTGCCGGCGTAGGGCTTGGCGTCGGTGTGGCCGCTGATGCTGATCTTGTTCGGTACCTGCTTGATGGTCTCGGCCAGCGCCAGCAGGATGTCCTCGAAGTACGGCTGCAGGCGCGCGCTGCCCAGGTCGAACATCGGCCGGTTGTCCGAATCGACGATCTGGATGCGCAGGCCGTCCTGGGTGATCTCGAAGAGAATCTGGTCCTTGAAGCGCTTCAGCGTCGGGTTCTCGTCGACCTTGTTCTGCAGTTCCTGCAGCAACAGCTCCAGACGCTCCTTCTCCACCTGCTCGGCGACATCCTGGGCCTGCTGCTCGTTGATCTTGGCGTTCTCGTCCGGGTTGACCCGCGTCTCGTCGGCATCCGGCTGGGCCTGGATCTGCGGGTTCAGGGTCTTGTCCGGCGCCGGCGTCGGCGTGCCGCCCAGGTCGATGACGTAGGGGCTGGCGCTCTCGGTGAAGCCGATGGGATCCTGGAAATAGCCGGAGATGGCCTTCTTCTGCTCCGGCGTGGCCGACGACAGCAGCCAGAGCACGAGGAAGAACGCCATCATGGCGGTGGCGAAGTCGGCGAAGGCGATCTTCCAGCCACCGCCATGGTGGCCGGCGGCATAGCGCTTGATGCGCTTGACGATGATCGGCTGGTTATTATCCATGCGTCAGACGACCCATCAGCGACCGCGAACGGCCTGCTCCAGTTCGCTGAAGCTCGGGCGGTGCGCCGGCAGCAGCACCTTGCGGCCGAACTCCACGGCCAGCGACGGTGGCATGCCGGAGGCGGACGCCACCAGGCAGGCCTTGATCGCTTCGTAGAGGTTCAGTTCTTCCTTGGCGTCGTGCTCCAGGGCGTTGGCCAGCGGGCCGACGAAGCCATAGGCGGCGAGAATACCGAGGAAGGTGCCTACCAGCGCCGCGGCGACGTGGTGGCCGATCTCGGCCTGGCTGCCCTGGCCGAGCAGGGCCATGGTGATCACGATGCCCAGTACCGCGGCGACGATACCGAAGCCCGGCAGGGCGTCGGCGACACGGGTCACGGCGTGGGCCGGGTGCTCCAGGTCCTCCTTGAGGCTGCCCAGCTCCATGTCGAACAGGCCTTCCAGCTCGTGGGGCGCCATGTTGCCGGAGGACATGATGCGCAGGTAGTCGCAGACGTACGCCGTCATGCGTTCATCCTTGAGCACGGCCGGGTACTTGCTGAAGATCGGGCTGGCGGCCGGGTCCTCGACGTCGGCCTCGATGGCCATCATGCCTTCGCGGCGGCTCTTGTTGAGCACCTCGTAGAGCATCCCCAGCACTTCCAGGTAGAAGGTGTGGGTGAAGCGGTTGCCGAACATCTTCGGCGCCTTCTTCAGCACGGTCATGAAGGTGCTGCCGGGGTTGGCCTGGAGGAAGGCACCCAGCGCCGCGCCGCCGATGATCAGCACTTCGAACGGCTGGATGATGGCCGCGATCTTGCCGCCGGAGAGCATGTAGCCGCCGAGGACGCTGCCCAGAATGACGATGATGCCGATGATTTTTGCCATGGGGACCGGACTGAAACGGTGAACAGAAAGAGAGGCATGATTCCCGCCTCCCTGTTGTTATCGGAGATTTCGGGCAAGACTATAGGCCGAAAACACTAAAAACCAGTTCGGCGCCTCACGCATGCCCAAGCAAATGCTTCATCCCGAGCGTCTCAAGGCCTGGCTTACCCAGCTGGAAGATCTGCCGCTGCCGGTTCCGCTGGAGCAGCGCGATGACATTCGCCGGGCGCTGAACGACAGTCGCCGCTCGATCCGCGACATCGCCGAGCTGCTGCAGGACGCGCCGACGCTGGCCTTCGCCATCCTGCGCGAGGCCAACCGCGCGCCCAGCGCCCGGGACAATCCGGCGGAAAGCCTGGAGGTCGCCCTCAACCGCCTGGGCCTGTCCCGCGCCAGCCAGTTGCTGGAGCGCCTGCCGGCGGTGCCGGAAGCACAGATGCCGCGCGCCCTGAACCAGTTGCTGCTGATCAGCCGCCACGCCATGCAGCAGGCCAGCGGCCTGTTCGCCAACCGCCTGGCGCGGCTCTGGCAAGAAATCCACTGGGGCAGCCTGTTCACCCTCGCGCCACTGTGGGCACTGGCCACCGCCAGGCCGGAACTGGTGGAGAACTGGCAACGCCAGGTCTACGGCCTGGGCCGCTGCAGCAGCGAAGTCGAGGAGGAGCTGCTCGGCACCCCTCTGCTGCCGCTGTGCCGCGCGCTGGCCGACAGCTGGCGATTGCCGGACTGGGTCGGCCAGGGCTATGCCCTGCTCAGCGACGACAAGCGCCTGCTGGTGCGCGCCCTGCACGTCGCCCACACCGAACTCGAACCGCTGGGCCAGCAACAACGCCTGGACGCCGATCCGGAACTGCAACGCTGGCTGACCCGCCCGGCCAACACCATCCTGCTGGCCAACAGCCTCGCCATGGCGGCGCACCAGTCCTGGGGCGGCGTGCACATGCTGCGCTGGCAGCGCCTGACCAGCCTGTACTTGCAGATGCCCCTGGAGGAGCTGCAGCAGACCGTCCACGGCCTGGCCGCGCAAAGCGCGCGCCGCCACGCCCGCCCGCTGCTCTGGCACCCGGCCGAGGCGCTCCTCTGGCCCTGGGATGCGCGCCGCTGGCTCAATGGCCCGAAGGCCGAGGAACCGGCCAAGGCCCCGGACACCCTCGACGACTGGCGCCGCCAGTGCGCCCGGCTGATGCAGACGCCCAGCCCGTTCGGCAACGCCGTGCAGTTGCTCGATTGCGCCAGCGCCGCCTTGCAGGCCTGCGGGCTGCAACGCGGGATGATCCTGCTGGCCGACAAGGGCGGCGGCTGGTTGCAGGCGCGCCGGCACTTCGGCCTGGACGGCGAGATCGGCGACTTCAAGCTGGAGGTCGCCGCCAGCCCGGTGCTGCGCAAACTCCTGCAACAACCCGGGCAGTTGCGCCTGAGCCCGGCGAACATGGCGGAATTCTCGGCGCTGATTCCGGGCACGCTGAAGGCGCTGCTTCCCAGCGAACACCTGCTGCTGCGCTCGCTGGGCAACGGCGTGCGCGTGGTCATGCTGGTGGTCTGCGACCGCCACGGTCAGCCCCTGGCGGACCTGCACGCCCAGGCCTTCGGCCGCACCGTGCAGTGCATCGAGCACGCGGTGAAGCAGATGGCGCGGGGCGCCTGATCCGGAAAGGTTTGCGCCCCGCCGCGTCCCCTTTAAACTAACCGCCCTCAAGGGGTAGCCCAGGGCGCGAGCTCACGTTGCCTCCCCCACTGCTCTCGCCGGGAGACTCCGACATGTCCGCCTTTTCCGCCCTGCCCCTGGTGATCGAACCGGCTGACCTCGCCAGCCGCCTCGATGCCCCCGAACTGATCCTGGTCGACCTGACCAGCGCCGCGCGCTACGCCCAGGGCCACATCCCCGGCGCCCGTTTCGTCGCCCCCGCGCGCACCCAGCTGGGCGGCACGCCGGCCCCGGGCCTGCTGCCGGCCAAGCCCGACCTGGAAGCGCTGTTCGGCGAACTGGGCCACAACCCCGATGCCGTCTACGTGGTCTACGACGACGAAGGCGGCGGCTGGGCCGGCCGCTTCATCTGGCTGCTGGACGTGATCGGCCACGACAAGTACCACTACGTCGACGGCGGCCTGCACGCCTGGCTCGCCGACGGCCTGCCGCTGAGCGAAGACGTCCCCGCGCCCGCCGGCGGCCCGCTGCCGCTGACCCTGCACGACGAACCCACCGCTACCCGCGAATACCTGCAAAGCCGCCTGGGCGCCGCCGACCTGGCCGTCTGGGATGCGCGCAACCCCAGCGAGTACAGCGGCCAGAAAGTGCTCGCCGCCAAGGGCGGGCACGTGCCCGGCGCCGTGAATTTCGAATGGACCGCCGGCATGGACCCGGCCCGCGCCCTGCGCATCCGTACCGATATGCCGCAGATCCTCCAGGACCTGGGCATCACCAAGGACAAGGAAGTGATCACCCACTGCCAGACCCACCATCGTTCCGGCTTCACCTACCTGGTGGCCAAGGCCCTCGGCTATCCGCGGGTCAAGGGCTATGCCGGTTCCTGGTCGGAATGGGGCAACCATCCCGACACCCCCGTAGAGGTTTAAGGAATGTCGTTCAAAGATCGTCTGTTCATCCTCGCCCAGTACCTGCTGCCGCACCACCTGCTGTCGCGCCTGATCGGCTGCGCCGCCGAGTGCCGCGCGCCCTGGTTCAAGGACCGCCTGATTCCCTGGTTCGCCCGCCGCTACCAGGTGGACATGCGCGAAGCCCAGGTCGAGGACCTGCGCGCCTATGAGCACTTCAATGCCTTCTTCACCCGCGCCCTGAAAGACGGCGCCCGCCCGCTGGACGAAACCCCCGGCGCGGTGCTCAGCCCCGCCGACGGCGCCATCAGCCAGCTCGGCCCCATCGAGCACGGCCGCGTGTTCCAGGCCAAGGGCCACAGCTACAGCCTGATGGAGCTGCTGGGCGGCGACGCCGAGCGCGCCGCGCCGTTCATGGGCGGCGACTTCGCCACCGTCTACCTGTCGCCCAAGGACTACCACCGCGTGCACATGCCGCTGGCCGGCACCCTGCGCGAAATGGTCTACGTGCCGGGCCGGCTGTTCTCGGTGAACCAGCTCACCGCCGAGCAGGTGCCGGAGCTGTTCGCTCGCAACGAGCGCGTGGTGTGCATCTTCGACACCGAGCGCGGGCCGATGGCGGTGGTGCTGGTGGGCGCGATGATCGTCGCCTCCATCGAAACCGTCTGGGCCGGCCTGGTCACGCCGCCCAAGCGCGAGCTGAAATCGTTCGCCTACGACGAAGCCTCCCGTGCGCCGATCCACCTGGAGAAGGGCGCCGAGCTGGGCCGCTTCAAGCTGGGTTCCACTGCCATCGTGCTGTTCGGCCCCGAGCAGGTCAGCTGGGCGGAAAACCTCGCCGCCACCAGCGCCGTGCGCATGGGTGAGCGCCTGGGTGGCGCTCGCCAGGGCTGACGCCCGCCTCCATAAGGCGGGCGGCCGACGAGCCGCCCGCCACTGCTTCTCGCCTCATCGTGTCTGCTCCTGCCATGAAACGCTTCCTGCACCTGATGGGCTGGCGCGCCAACGCCACCAGCCATCTGGAAAAATGGCTCTCCGCGATCGGAGCGCTGTGCGGCATCGCCGCCATCTATGCCGTCACCCACTGGGTATTGCCCAGTGAAGCGGCCATCTGGGTCGTCGCTTCCATGGGCGCCAGCGCCGTGCTGCTGTTCGCCGTGCCCCACGGCGCGCTGTCGCAGCCCTGGGCCGTGCTGGGCGGCCAGGTGCTCTCGGCCATCGTCGGGGTGCTCTGCCAGGCACTCTTCCCTGACCAGCCCTTCACCCCGGCCCTCGCGGTCGCGGCGGCGATCCTGGTCATGCACTACGCGCGCTGCATCCATCCCCCCGGCGGCGCCACCGCGCTGGCGGCGGTCTCCGGCGGCCCGGCCATCACCGCCCTCGGCCTGCACTACGTGCTCAGCCCGGTGCTGCTCAATGTGGCGCTGATCCTCGCCGTCGCCGTGCTGTTCAACGGGCTGTTCGCCTGGCGCCGCTACCCCGCGCCGCTGGCGCGCCTGCCGGCCACGCCGACGCTGCCGGCCGGCCCGGCGCCGGAAGACCTCTACCACGCGCTGCGCAAGATGGATTCCTACATCGACGTGCAGTTCGACGACCTGCTGAAGATCCTCCAACTGGCCCAGGAGCATGCCCAGGCGCAGCGCCTGACGCCCGACGACATCCTGCTCGGCGCCCGCTACAGCAATGCCCTGATCGGCGACGCCTGGGCCGTGCGCCAGGTGATCGACGACCACCCGGACAAGCGCGGCCGCCAGGACCAGGTGGTCTACAAGGTGGTTGCCGGCGCCGGCAAGGGCAACACCGGCGTCTGCCGGCGCCAGGACCTGCTCGACTGGGCCGCCCACCCGGTGATCCCCCAGGGCGACGGCTGGGTGCGCAGCAGCGCCCAGGACTCGGCGCAGGACGCCCTGCAACGCCAGCTCAAGGGCGAAACGCCGCGAGCGTGACCTGTCCGCGCACCATCCGGGCGATGGGCTGCGGCGGGCGACGGATGCTGCTAGAGTTCGGAAAAAGCCGACAGTAATGACCAACCGGTTCGTACAACGGGCCGGATTGTGGAGAAACCATTTCCGCCATGGACAACAGTCCCCAGCAGTTTCTACGTGTACCCACCCCGTCGCACGAGAGCCTGAGCTTCTGCAACGCCAACACGCGCGAGCTGAAATACTGGCTGGATCACCTGCCCAAGGCCAACCTCGGGGAGACCGCCCGCCAGCTCTACCAGGGACTGATCGAGCTCAACCAGCTCAAGCTGCCGGTAGAGGCGCGCCTGCAATTGCTGGAACTGTTCCGCCCGGAAGTCCACTTCGTCTGCCATAACCTGGAGCGGCACTTCCTCAACCAGTCCATCGTCCTGGACGAGCGTCCGCGCAAGGTCGCCAACCTCTGCCAGGCCCTGCAGAACCACCTGGCCATCGGCTACAAGCTGATCGTCGTGCGCGAGGCCTCGCGCTTCACCCGCGAGCGCGCGCAGGTGATGACCGCCGCCATCCAGCGCGCCATCCGCAGCCTCAGCGGCCCGCTGGTGCGCGCCTCGCAACTGTACTGCCCGGTGCCCGAGCACCTGTGGCTGGAACTCCACCAGCTCTACCAACTGGCCCGCCAGCACGGCCTGCAGCACACCCCGGTACGCGATGCGCTGGCGCGCCAGGCGCAGGGCCTGTCCATCGAGCACGCCTACCTGGTGGCGCTGATGCTCGGCTCCGCGCGCTGCAACCAGATGCGCCAGAACAACATCGCCCGCGTCGCCGAAGCCCTCGAAGGCTGGGCCGCGCAGGTGAAGGTGCAGGCGGCCGATGCGCCCTCCACCCTGTTCGTGGTGGTGCCGCAGGTGGATGGCCCGCCGCGCTACCGCACCCTGTTCAAGGACAGCGATCTCACCGGCGCCCTGGGCATCGACCCGCAGCCGCTGGTGGACGTGATCCGCGAATACCTCCTGCTGCCGCCGGAAAACCGCGCCCAGGCACGCCTGAAGGTGCCCGAAGGCGTCAGCATCGACCTGCTGCAACACCTCGCGGCGGCCTGGGGTGACATAGCCGAACGCACCTTCCACCGCACCCCCGGCCAGGGCCAACTGACCCTGTGCATCGGCATGAGCGCCCTGCACTACTTCCTCGCCGGGCGGAAGAACTTCGCCGACCTGCTCAAGCTGCAGGTCGAACTCCAGGCTCCCACCTTCAAGACCGAAGTGAAGGACGCCTGGGCCGGCGCCTTCGACGCCCAGAAGGTCAACGACTGGCAACCCGGCATGCCGCTGGAAGAGATCGAATACACCGCCCCGCGCGCCGGCGACGACTCCGGCCTGGGCGTCGCGGCGCAAACCCCGCGCGACGACTACCCGGTGTACACCCTGGCCATCGTCAACCACAGCCCCGGCGGCTACTGCCTGACCTGGCCGAAGGACATCCCCAGCCAGTTGCAGGCAGGCGAGCTGCTCGGCATCCAGGACACCCCGGAGCATGGCTGGAGCGTCGCCGTGGTGCGCTGGATCCGCCAGGTCCGCGGCGGCGGCACGCAGATGGGCATCGAACTGATCGCCCCGCTCGCCCAGCCCTGCGGCCTGCAACTGCTGCGCAAGACCGAACAGGGCAGCCAGTACCTGCGCGCCCTGCTGCTGCCGGAGATCGCCGCGATCTCCCGGCCGGCCACCGTCATCACCCCGCGCCTGCCCTTCCAGGAAGGCAACCGCGTGCAGCTCAACCTGCACGGCGACGAGCGCCGCGCCACGCTGACCCGCAAGGTCACCGCCACCGCCAGCTTCACCCAGTTCGAATACCAGGCGCAGGACGCGGCCGGCGTCCCGAGCGATAAGCCCATCACAGGGACGAACGCTCGCAGCCCAGGCGGGGAGGAAGACTTTGACTCGCTGTGGAAGTCTCTGTAGATTCCGAAGGCTCCCCTTTCGTCGCCTTTTTGCTGCCGCCCAGCGCGGTATAAGCAGCCTTCCCCATGGCCAATGAAAAGAAAACCATCCGCCTGCTGATCCTGGAAGACTCGCAAAATGAAGCCGAGCGCCTGGTCAGCCTGTTCCGCAACGCCGGTCGCGCGACCCGCGTCCATCGCATTACGTCCAGCGAAGACCTGACGGAGATCCTGCCCCAGGGCTGGGACCTGCTGATCGCCGCCCCCGAGGCCGAGGCGCTGGACCCCAGCGAAGCGCTGGGCGCGATCCGCCGCCAGGCCAAGGACATCCCCTTCATCCAGCTGGTCAGCGGCAACGACTCCGACGCCGTGACCGAGGCCCTGGCCCTCGGCGCCCAGGATGCCCTGCCGCAAGGCGAGGACGAGCGCCTGATCCTGGTGGCCAACCGCGAGCTGGCCAACCTCGAGGAACGCCGTGCGCGGCGCTCTGCCGAAGTTGCCCTGCGCGAGGCGGAGAAACGCTGCCAACTGCTGCTGGACAGCTCGGTGGACGCCATCACCTACGTCCACGACGGCATGCACATCTACGCCAACCGCGCCTACGTCGGCCTGTTCGGCTACGAAGACGCCGAGGAACTCGAAGGCATGCCGATGATCGACCTGATCGCCGGCTGCGACCAGGCCACCTTCAAGGATTTCCTCAAGGGTTACCAGACCACCGAAGACAACGCCGAACTGGCCTGCAGCGGCGTCCGCAGCGACGGCCAGACCTTCGCCGCGCGCATGACCTTCTCGCCGGCCACCTATGACGGCGAGCCGTGCATCCAGGTGGTGATCCGCGCCGAAACCGGCAACGCCCAGCTCGAGGAAAAACTCCGCGAGGTCAGCAGCCAGGACCTGGTCACCGGCCTGTTCAACCGCGCCCACTTCCTCAACCTGATGGATAGCGCCGTGGAACGCGCCGTGACCGCCGGCCAGCCCGCGACCTTCGCCTACATGCTGCTCGACCGCGCCCAGGCACTGCAGCTCGACCTCGGCGTCGCCAGCATCGACCTGCTCCTGGCGGACCTGGGCAACCTGCTGCGCGGCCAGTTCCCCGAGCCGGCCCAACTGGCGCGCCTGAGCGACGACGTGTTCGCCGTGCTGCTGCCGGGGGAAACCCCGGAGCAATCGGCGCCGCGCTTCAGCGCGCTGCTGAAGAAGGTCGAGGGCCACCTGTTCGACATCCATGGCCGCACCGCCCAGGTCACCCTGTCCATCGGCACCGCCGGGCTGGACGAGAAGACCACCCGCGCCCAGGACGTGATCGAGCGCGCCCACCGCGGCGCCGACGACGTGGCGCAGAAGGATGGCAACGGCCTGAAGGTCTACAACCCGGCCGATGAACTCGCCGCTGCCGCCTACCGTGGCGACATCGTCGCGATCATCCGCCAGGCGCTGGAGCAGAACAGCTTCCGCCTGCTGTTCCAGCCGATCATCAGCCTGCGCGGCGACACCCACGAGCACTACGAAGTGCTGCTGCGCCTGCTCAACCCGCAGGGCGAGGAAGTGCCGCCGGCAGACTTCCTCAATGCCGCCAAGGCCAGCGGCCTGGCCGAGAAGATCGACCGCTGGGTGCTGCTCAATTCCATCAAGCTGCTGTCCGAACACCGCGCCAAGGGCCACGAGACCAAGCTCTTCGTGCACCTCTCCGGCCCCAGCCTGCAAGACCCGGAGCTGCTGCCGTGGCTGAGCGTGGCGCTGAAGGCCTCGCGCCTGCCGGCCGATGCGCTGATCGTGCAGATCAGCGAGCCGGACGCCATCGCCTACCTGCGCCAGGCCAAGCTCCTCAGCCAGGGTCTGGCCGAGCTGCATTGCCAGATCGCGCTGTGCCAGTTCGGTTGCGCACTCAACCCGTTCAACACGCTCAAGCACATGAACGTCGACTTCGTGAAGGTGGACGGCTCCTACGTGCAGGACCTGAACAGCGCGGACAACCAGGAAAACCTCAAGACCCTGATGGCCAGCCTGCACGCCCAGGCCAAGCTGACCATCGTGCCCATGGTGGAAAGCGCCAGCGCCCTGGCCACCCTGTGGCAGGCCGGCGCCAACTACATCCAGGGCCGCTACCTGCAGGGGCCAAGCCAGGCGATGGACTACGACTTCGCCTCGGACGAATAACCCGAACGAACCTGTAGGAGCGAGGGAGACGCCATCGTCATTGCTCGCGAACCACTCGGTCACGGGGCAGTTCGGCGCTGGGCGTGATCAATCGCGGACAGAGTCCGCTCCTACCCGGCCGGTCCCCTCTCCCTTCAGGGAGGGGGTTAGGGAGAGGGAAATCCCAGGCACGAGCTTTCAGAGAGACAGTTGCTCCCACACCCAACCGGAACGTAGGAGCGGACTCCGTCCGCGATCGGGTTCGCTTCATGCCGAGGCCACCAGCGCCTGCGCAAAACAAAAAAGCCGCCCCGAGGGGCGGCTTTTTCATTCCGGCGTCGACCCGTGCGGATCAGGCGCCTTCGCGATCACGGAAGCCGAGCAGGTACAGGATGCCGTCCAGCCCCAGGGTGGAGATCGCCTGCTTGGCCGACTGCTTGACCAGCGGCTTGGCGCGGAAGGCCACGCCCAGGCCGGCCAGGCCGAGCATCGGCAGGTCGTTGGCGCCGTCGCCCACGGCAATCGTCTGCTCCAGCTGCAGGCCTTCCTTCGCCGCCAGCTCGCGCAGCAGGTCAGCCTTGCGCTGGGCATCGACGATGGGCTCGATGGCCACGCCGGTCAGCTTGCCGTCGACGATCTGCAGTTCGTTGGCGAACACGTAGTCGATGCCCAGCTTCGCCTGCAACTGCTTGGCGAAGTAGCTGAAGCCGCCGGAGAGGATGGCCGTCTTGTAGCCCAGGCGCTTGAGTTCGGCGAACAGGGTCTCCGCGCCTTCGGTCAGGCGCAGCGACGCACCGATTTCTTCCAGAACGTCCTCGGAAAGGCCCTGAAGCAATGCCAGACGTTCCTTGAAGCTCGCGCGGAAATCCAGTTCACCACGCATGGCGCGTTCGGTGATTTCCGACACCTTATCGCCGACACCGGCCGCCTTGGCCAACTCATCGATGACCTCGGCCTCGATCAGCGTCGAGTCCATGTCGAACACTGCCAGGCGGCGGTTGCGGCGGAACACCGAGTCCTGCTGGAAGGCGATGTCGACGTTCAGCTCCTGCGCCACGCTGAGGAACTCGGCGCGCAGGGCGGCCGGGTCGGCCGGCTCGCCGCGCACGGAGAACTCGATGCAGCCCTTGCCCTCGTCGGCCGGCATATCCAGCGGCATGCGCCCGGACAGGCGATCGATCTGGTCGATGTTCAGGCCGTACTTGGCCGTGATCGAGCTGACCCGCTGCAGTTGCTCGGCGGTGACCCGGCGCGTCAGCAACGTGACGATATGGCGCGGCTTGCCCTGGCCACCGACCCACTGCCGGTAGTCGTCTTCGGACACCGGGGTGAAACGCACCTGCTGGTCCAGCTTGTAGGCCGTGAACAGCACGTCCTTGAGCACCGACGAGGCCCGCTCGTTATCCGGGATTTCCACCAGGATGCCGAAGGACAGGGTGTCGTGGATCACCGCCTGGCCGATGTCGAGGATGTTCACGCCACCCTGCGCCAGGACGCCGGTAATGGCCGCGGTGAGGCCGGGGCGGTCTTCCCCGGTGATGTTGATCAGGACGATCTCGCGCAAGGCGCTGTCTCCGCCATGGAAAAAAGGCCGACATTCTACCTGCTTTCACCGTCGGCGGATGCTCCGCTCGCCCGCCCGGATGGCGCCGCCGCCGATCGGAATGCACGACAGATCGGCGCGCCACGCCGACTTTCGCCGCCTTGACAGTGCCTGCGACGCTTTGCCCCCCGGTAGGGCCTCGTTATACTGCCCCGCATCTGCCCTTAAAGAAGACCGAGCCCGCTGTGACCCGGCCCACGTCCGTCAAGCCCGACAATTTCTTCCTGCTGCTGTTCCACGCCCTGCGCCAGCGCCGCGTGCCGATCGCCTTGCGCATCGCCATCCACGGCCTGTTGCTGGTGGCCGCCGCCCTGGTGATCTACGCCTGGGTGATGGGCATGCAGTTCAAGCAGGCCATGCAGCAGCAGGCCGACGCCCTCGGCCAGAGCCTGACCACGCAGACCGCGCAATCGGCGACCGAGCTGCTGGTGTCCAACGACATCCTCAGCCTCAACGTGCTGCTCAACAACCTGACCAAGAACCCGCTGGTGGCCCACGCGGCGATCTACAGCGTGGACAACCGCATCCTCGCCGAGTCCGGCACGCGACCCAAGCAGGGCCTGCTGGGCGACGCCGAAGGCCTGTATTCCACACCGATCACCTTCCAGGAAGTGATCGCCGGCCACCTGCGCATCAGCCTCGACATGCACCAGTTCGAGCAGCCGATGACCGTCAGCCTGCAGAGCATGGGGCTGATCAGCCTGATCCTGCTGCTGCTCACCCTGACCTTCGGCCTGCGCCTGGGCCGGCAGATTTCCACGCCGCTGCTGCAACTGCGTGTCTGGCTGCGCGACCCGGACGACCCCGCGCCGGGCGCCGGCCTGCAGAACGAGATCGGCGACCTCGCCCGCCAGTTGCAGGCACGCCTGGTGCCGGAGAAACCGCCAGCGCCCGAGCCGGTGGTCAGCGCCCCGGCGCCGCGTGCGAAAGCGTCCGCCAAGGCGGCTGCGAAGGAACCGCTGCTGGAAGGCGCCGACGCCGCCGACGAACACGAATTCGACGAGAACATCTTCTCCGACGACGAACTGCTCGCCCCCGCCGCACGCCGCAAGGCCGCTGCCGACACCGACGACGACTTCCCCGAGGACGACTTCGAGCCCGTGGTCGAAGAAGAGGCTGACGACGAGATCGGTGTCGAGGAAGAGGAGCCCGAGGCCGAGCCGGAACCGCTTTCCACCGGCACCAGCGCCGTGCTCGCGGTGCAGCTGGGCGCCCAGGAACAACTGCGCCGACTGCCGCGCCCGCGCCTGGTCGACCTGCTGCAGCGCTACCGCGATTGCCTGGAGCAGGCCGCGCGCCTGTACAAGGGCACGCTCTACACCCTCAACGACGGTGGCAGCCTGATCCTCTTCCACAGCCGCGACCAGGACGAGGAATTCCTCACCAACGCCCTGTGCTGCGGCGAGCTGATGCGCGCCCTGGGCCACGCCCTGCAGATCGAAGTGGCCGACAGCGGCATCACCCTCCAGCTACAGCTGGGCCTGGTGCTGGGCGAAGACATCGCCGAGCTGGAACAGCCCGAGCTGCTGGAGAACTCCGCCGCCCAGGACGCCCTGGCCCTGAGCCAGCACAGCCGCAACCTGCTGCTGGTGGAAAAATCCATCGGCGACGATGAAAAAGTCCGTGAACGCGCGCGCATCCGTCCCATCGCCAGCCCGGAAAACGCCTGCTGCGTGGAATGGCTGAAGGAACCCTACCCCTCCATGCTCGAACGCCAGCTGTCGCGCATGCGGGCGCTGCGCACCAGCTGACCCGCCATAGAAAGAGAGGGGCCGCCCGGCCCCTCGTGGAACGGATTCCATGACCACCCTGATCACCCATCCCCTGCCCGTGCTGGCCGTGGGCCTTGCGCTCGGCTCAGGCGTGATCCCGCCGCGCCTGCTGCTGGCCGGCCTGCTAGCCGCGTGCCTGCCCGACCTCGACGTGGTCGCCTTCAAGCTCGGCATTGCCTATCACGACGCCTTCGGCCATCGCGGCTTCAGCCATTCGCTGCTGTTCGCGGCCTGCCTGGGCGTGCTCGGGGCTGCCGGTTGCCGGCTGCTGGGCGGCGGCCCGCTGAAGGCCGGCCTGTGGATCGGCCTGGCGACCGCCTCCCACAGCGTGCTGGACGCCATGACCGATGGCGGCCTGGGGGTCGCCTGGTTCTGGCCCTGGAGCCAGCAGCGCTACTTCCTGCCCTGGCACCCCATCGAGGTCTCGCCCATCGGCCTATCGCGCTTTTTCAGCCCGCGCGGCCTGGAGGTGGTGATCTCCGAGGCGCGCTGGGTCTGGCTGCCGTGCCTGGGGGTGGCCCTGGCGGGGATCGGCGTGCGCCGTCTGCTGCCGCGCAACGACTGACGCCGCTCAGCGCTTGCCGAGCTGCGCCTGCAGCTGGTCCAGCAGCGACGCCGGCGAGCCCTGCACGGGCAACTGGGCGCTGTAGCCCTGGAAGCTGCTGAAGCGCGCCTGGTAATTCAGCTCGATCCGGAAACGGTGGTCCCAGCCGGGTGAGTCCTCCGGCATCAACTGGTCGCAATCCCCCATCGCCTGCGGCGACTCGCAGGGCTTGTAGGCCTGCGGGTAGACCTGACGCTTCCACAGCACCCAGGGCGACAGCGACAAGCCGGCCAGGCTGTTGCGCCGCAGGTCCAGCTCCAGTAGCTGCAACAGGCCGTTGCCGCCCAGGTACTGGTGCTGGTAGTCGACCATCACCATGTCCACGCTGTGCCCCTGGTCGTTGAGCATCCGCGTGTGCACGGCGCCGTCGGCATGGGCGTTGAGGGTGAGGAATATCTGGTCGTTGCGGCGAATCAGGCGCTCCCACAACCGCGCGCCACTGCCATTATCGTCGTGGGAAAGCTCCGCCACGCCCTCCGCATTGCGCTGCAGGATGCTGTGGGAAGCGAGGATCACCGGCACGTGGGGATGCTCGTCGATCACGCCCTGCGCCCACGCCAGGGTCGCCTCGGACGGGTTCCAGTCCAGCGCCAGCAACAGGAAGGACTGGCCGTAGCGCTGGAACAGGTGCACCTGGCTCAGTCCCTTGGGGTCGCTGCCGACGTAGGTGCTCTGCCAGGCGGCGCGCTCCGGACCGAAGTGATCGGCGAAACGGTCGAGGAAGGACCGCCGGTCATCCGAACTGGCTTCCTCGTGCACGTCGCGCTCGCCGGTGGCGATGCTGTACGGCACGCCGCGCTCTTCCAGGGTGCGCATGGCGCCGCTGGCGGTCTGCCACTGACTGGCGACACCGGCGTTTTCCACCACGTCGCCCAGGTGCACCACCAGCGGGACCTGCAGCACCTCGGCGTGTTTGGCCAGCCAGAAGGTCTGGGCGAAGAACGCCAGCGCCGGCTGGTACGGCAGGTTGGGGAAGCGCTGTTCGCTGCGGAACAGGTGGCGTTTGCGGTGATTGTTCTCCGCGTAGAACTGGGTATCGGGCAACAGCGGCAGGACGAAACTGCCGCCGCCGGAAACGAGCTCCAGCGGCGGCAGCGGGTGCTGGCGGAAGAACGCCTGGTCGCGCTCGACCACGTCCTGGGTGTCGGCATCGCCGCAACCGCCGAGGAGCAGGCAGCAGGCGAGCAGGGAAGTCAGTGCTTTCATCACGGCGTGGTGCCCGCTCCCGGGAGCCGCAGCAGGCGGTAGGTGTCGTTGTCGAAACGGCCTTCGAACAGCGGCGAGGCCATGGGCAGGACGGCGGCGAGGCGCTGCGCATCGCGCGCCTGGATCACCAGGTAGAACGGCCCGCGTTGCGCTGCGAGCTGCTCCGGGCGGTCGAGGAACAGCGGCTGCAGGTCGCGGTCGAGGTTGACCATCAGCTTGATCGCCCGCGCGTCCGGCGCCATGCCGTACAGCGCCAGGGGCGCGGGCTGCGCATCGAGGTGGCGAAGCAGCTCGGCAGAAAATGCCTGGCTGTCATACAGGCGGTGTTCCACCGGTTCGAACACCAGGATGTAGCTTGCCCACAGCGCCAGCGCGGCCCCCAGGGCCAGCGCCGCCGGCCGCCGCCAACGCAGCGCGCCGAATGCGAGCAGCCCGGCGAGCGCGACGATGCAGGCCGGCAGGCGCCAGCCCAGCGCGGCGAGCTCCTGCGGATAACGTTTCCAGGCCAGCCACAAGCCGGCCAGCAGCAGTGCCGGCAAGGCCAGCCAGAGCACCCGCAACACACCGCGCAGGACCTGTGCCAGTCGGCTGCCGGCGACCATGAACGGATACCCCGCGACCACGGCCGCCAGGGGCGCCAGGGCGATGATGTAGCGGGCCTTCTTGGCCTGCGGCACCGACAGCCCCGCCATCACCACCAAGGCGGCCAGGGCACAGCCCGCCACCAGGCGGAACGCCGGCTCGCGGCGCCGCTGCCAGAGCAGCGCCAGTGCCGGCAACGCCAGCGGGAAGGCCAGCGCGTAGTTGCCCAGGGAGCTGCGGAAGTAATACAGCGCATCACTGGAGCCGGCGGAGCCGTCCAGTCGACCGATCACCTGCATCCGCAGGACGTCCTGGACGAATGTCTCGCCACCGGCGGCGCGCGCCAGGCCGATCAGCAGGAATACACAGGCGATCAGCAGCGCCAGCGCACTGGCCGAGAAGGCGAACAGCGGCTTCCAGCGCCGATCCAGTAGCAGCTGGCTGCACACCATGCCCGCCGGCACCACCAGCCCGAGCGGCCCGCGCAGGGCGAAACCGGCCAGCAGCAGCGGCAACAGGCGCAGCAGCAGGCCCGCCAGGGAATGGCGCGCGGCATGGAAAGCGACGTAGAAGGCGAGCAGCCCGACGGCCGCGACCATCAGATCGAGGGACACCGCCCGCGTTTCGCTGACGAAGGTGGCGGTCAGCAGCAGCATGGCCACGCTGATCAGCGCCCAGGAGCGGGAGAACGGCGCCACCAGGCGATACACCACGCCCGTGCAGATCGCCGCCGCCAGGGCGGTGGGCAGCCAGGCGGTAAATTCTGTAACACGCCCCAGCGGCAGGGACAGCAGGTAGGTCAGGAAGGTCGAGGTCGCCGGGTAGTCCGGATAGGGCACGCCGTAAGTGGTGGGGAACCAGCCCGGCCCGTGGCGCAGCATTTCGCGGGCGAACAGCACAAAACGCGAGTCGAAGCCGACGAAGGCATCGCCCTGCACGCCGAGCAGGAACAGCACCAGCGCCGCCAGCATGACGCAAAGCGTCTGACGACCCAGGGCGGAATCCGCCTGAACACTGGAGGTTGGGGGGAATGACGACACGCGCGAGTCTCTCGCAGGCTCCGCGCGGAAACGTCCGGGCGCCAATAGCCTGCACAAGCGCCTGTAGATATCACGAAGGCCGTCAAGAAGATGTCAAAAACGGCCAGCGCAGAAACAGAACGGCCCGCAAAGCCATGGCTTGCGGGCCGCGATCGAGCCGGTGCGCAGCGTCCGACTTAGAAGCGATAGACCTCGACATCGGTGCGGATCGGCACCACCAGCGGAATCTTCGGCCCCTCTTCCTTAGGCTTGGCAGCCTGGCCGGTGTTGGCCACCGCTGCCGGCTTGCGCGGCGGCGCCGCCTGCTGCTCCGCCACGGCGGCAGCGACCGGACGCACATCGCGGGCCAGTTGCACGGACAGCTTGCGCAGCAGGTCACCCTGGGCGCGCACCTGATCCTGCACGCTGCCCGAATGCGCTTCTTCCTCACGGAACACGCGGCTGTCGCGCAACTCACCCTTCGGGTCGAGCAGGCGCCAGCGCGCCTCCAGCACCGCCGGCTCCTTGGGGCCGGAGTCCAGGCGGCTGATGGTCAGCATGACCTGCACCTGCGGCGTAAAGCCGGGCTTCTCCGGGAAGAGCGCCAGCCGGGTGCTGTCCAGCTCGCCGGAGAGCAGGCGCATCAGCTGCTGGCTGACGTTGGTCTCCAGGCTGCCGGCCCAGCGGGCTTCGGTCGACAGATTGAGGATACCGTCGGCCTGGCGCTGGACCATGGTCTCGCGCTTCAGATAATCGGCCAGGGAAACCGGGCCGAGCAATACGGCGACACCGTTGTCACGGGTCGGAACGGGAACCGCGCCGGCGTCCAGCTGGTACAGCTGGGTCGGTCGATTCACCGTACAACCCGCCAGCCCGAGAAGGCTGACGAGGGAAAGAAAGGCCAAGGCGCGCAATGCGCTCATCTGGATCACCGTCATTCGCCGAAGTTCGGCGCTACTTCCAACAAAACCAAAAAAATTCAGGCAACGCGCGAAAGGCGCCGGTAGCCAAAGGGACGTATCATCCCTCAACCGGCGCCTCAGCTCCAGAGGCAGGATGTATCGAACCGCGTTTCAATCCTGAGACAGCGATTCTACCAGCAAGGCATCCACCCGCTGGAATCCGCGCGGCAGTTTATTGCCCCGACGGCCCCTTTCGCCTTTGTAGTGCTCCAGGTCGTCACCCTTGAGCGAGAGCGTCCGCTTGCCCGCCTGCAGTACCAGGGTCGCGCCCGTCGGGAGAACGGCGAGGTCGGTGAGGTACTCCTCGCGGCTCGCCACGCGGTCGCCCGGCACGCTGATGATCTTGTTGCCCTTGCCCTTGGCCAGTTGCGGCAGGTCGGACACCTTGAACAACAGCAGTCGGCCCTCGGTAGTGACTGCGGCAATCCAATCCTGTTCCAAATCATTTACCGGACGCGGTGCCATCACCTGCGCACCGCTGGGCAGGCTGAGCAGCGCCTTGCCGGCCTTGTTCTTGGCCTGCATGTCCTCGCCCTTGGCGACGAAGCCGTAGCCGGCGTCGGAGGCCAGCACATACAGGGCATTATCCTCCGGCAGCAGCACGCGGTCGAAGCTGGCGCCCGGCGGCGGCGTCAGGCGGCCGGTGAGCGGCTCGCCCTGGCCACGGGCGGACGGCAGGCTGTGGGCGGCCAGCGAGTAGCTGCGCCCGGTGGAGTCGATGAATACCGCGTACTGGTTCGAACGGCCCGGCGCGGACGCCTTGAAGCCGTCGCCGGCCTTGTACGACAGGCCGGTGGCGTCGATATCGTGGCCCTTGGCGCAGCGCACCCAGCCCTTCTCGGACAGCACCACGGTCACCGGCTCGGTCGGCATCAGCTCGGTTTCCGACAGGGCACGGGCCTCGGCGCGCTCGACGATGGGCGAGCGGCGGTCGTCGCCGTAGGTCTCGGCGTCGGCCAGCAGCTCGTCGCGCACCAGCTTGCGCAGCTTGGCGTTGGAACCCAGGATCGCCAGCAGCTTGGCGCGCTCCTTGGCCAGCTCGTCCTGCTCGCCGCGGATCTTCATCTCTTCCAGGCGCGCCAATTGGCGCAGGCGGGTGTCGAGGATGTAGTCGGCCTGAAGCTCGGAAAGCTCGAAGCGCTGCATCAGGACCGGCTTGGGCTGGTCCTCGGTACGGATGATGTGGATGACTTCGTCGAGGTTGAGGAAGGCCACCAACAGGCCTTCCAACAGGTGCAGGCGCTTCTCGACCTTGTCCAGGCGGAACTGCAGGCGACGGCGCACGGTGTCGGTGCGGTAGGTCAGCCATTCGCTGAGCACCTGGCGCAGGTCCTTGACCTGGGGTTTGCCGTCCAGGCCGATGACGTTCATGTTCACCCGGTACGAGCTTTCCAGGTCGGTGGTGGCGAACAGGTGAGTCATCAGCTCTTCGGCATCCACGCGGTTGGAGCGCGGGATGATGACGATGCGGGTCGGGTTCTCGTGGTCGGACTCGTCACGCAGGTCGGCCACCATCGGCAGCTTCTTGGCCTGCATCTGTCCGGCGATCTGCTCCAGCACCTTGGCCCCGGAGACCTGGTGCGGCAGCGCGGTGACCACGATGTCGCCGTCCTCGACGCGGTACACGGCGCGCATGCGCACCGAGCCACGGCCGGTTTCGTAGATCTTCTGCAGGTCGGCGCGCGGGGTGATGATTTCCGCCTCGGTGGGGAAATCCGGGCCCGGCACGTGCTCGATCAGGTCGGCGACGGTGGCCTGCGGCTCGTCCAGCAGGCGGATGCACGCGGCGGCCACTTCGCGCAGGTTGTGCGGCGGAATGTCGGTGGCCATGCCCACGGCGATGCCGGTGGTGCCATTGAGCAGCAGGTTGGGCAGGCGCGCCGGCAGCACAGCCGGCTCGTCGAGGGTGCCGTCGAAGTTCGGCACCCAGTCCGCGGTGCCCTGGCCCAACTCGGAGAGCAGGGTCTCGGCATAGCGCGACAGGCGCGCCTCGGTGTAACGCATGGCGGCGAAGGACTTGGGATCGTCCGGCGCACCCCAGTTGCCCTGGCCGTCCACCAGCGGGTAGCGGTAGGAGAACGGCTGGGCCATCAGCACCATGGCTTCGTAGCACGCCGAGTCGCCGTGGGGGTGGTATTTACCCAGCACGTCACCGACGGTCCGCGCCGACTTCTTGTGCTTGGCGTCGGCGTCCAGGCCCAGTTCGCTCATGGCGTAGACGATGCGCCGCTGTACGGGCTTGAGGCCGTCGCCGATGTGCGGCAGGGCGCGGTCCATGATCACGTACATGGAATAGTTCAGGTAAGCCTGTTCGGTGAAGTCGGCCAGTGACCGGCGCTCCACGCCCTCCAGACTCAGATCGAGGGTTTCGCTCATGCGTGCCTCACGGTGTAGATCGCTGGCGCAGCACCAGGGTGCCGTCCTGCTGGGTGAAATCCAGTTGTCTGAGTGCGCTCATGCCGAGCAGCACCTCGTCGCCTTCCATGCCCGGCGCGATCAGCGCCGGCACATCGGTCAGGCGGATGTCGCCAAGCTGCAGACTGGGCAGGCGCGTGCGCCAGCCCTGGCTGCGGCCGTTGGCGGTGTCCAGGGTCACCGGCAAGCCGCGCGGCAGGCCGAGGCGGTCGGCCAGGCGCTGCGGCAGGGCCACCTGGGTGGCGCCGGTGTCGAGCATGAAGGTCACCGTCTCGCCGCCGATCTTGCCGTCCACCACGTAGTGGCCGGCGCGATTGCCGATCAGTCGCACTTCCACGTAACCGTCGCCGCGGGTCGATTGCGGCTGCGGATTGGGGTTGTGCTGACGGGTTTCCCAGGCGCCAAAGTAGCGGGTGGCCAGCAGGATGCCCGCGCCCCAGGCGAGGAACATCATGATCTTGCCGATCCGCCTGCCCGGCACCGCGTCGTTCATTTGCCACCCAGCCAACCGCCGGCCGGCGCCGCGAAGCGCAGCACGTAAGGCCGCGCGTCACCGTCGGCGCGGGCGTGCTCGCCGTTGTCCAGACCGATCCAGGCCCCCGCATCGTCGAGGATCAGGGCTTCGGCCACACCATAGGGCAGGTCGTAGCGGCGTTCGGGCGCCAGCGCCCCGGCGGCGAAGGACCAGCACAGCTCCTGCGCACCGGTCTTCACGTCGCGGCGACAGATCTGGTGCGCCAGGCGCTCCAGGGTGAACAGCTTGTCCTTGTACAGCGCCAGGTCGGAGAAATCGATCGGCAGCGCACGCTCGGCGCCCAGCTCCGGCGGCGGCAGCGCGGTGCCACCTTCGCTGAGCATCACGCAGTTGCCCTCGCACTTCCAGGTGCCATTGTCGTTGCGCACCTTGAGCAGCCCGCGGCGCTGACGCTCGGCCGCCAGCCAGAGCTGCTTGCCGTCGGCGCTGATGGCAATGCCTTCGTAGAGCGCATTGAACTCCATCAGCAGGCCATTGGCGCGTGCCTGGCGCAGCAGGTTCTGCGGCAGCGGCAGCCAGCTCGGCTCGCCGACCGCGGGCAGCAGCAGGACGGCGGCATAGCCTTCGCTGACCACATAGCGGTTGCCCGCCTGGTCGCAGGTGATGCCTTCGAAGTCCATCGCCCCGCCGCGCAGCAGGCCGCCGACGCTGACCCGCGCCTTGGCGCCCCAGGACAGGCCGCTTTCCGGCGTGCCGGGGACGACGAAGGGCTCGGCGGTGGCCTGCCAGGCCTTGCCCGGCGTCTCGTCGATCAGCAGGCGATAGATGCGGTCGTCGTCGCGGTCGGACACCGTCCACATCTCGTTGCCGCACAGCGCGAGGCCCGAGAGGTTGCCGTTGGGCATGCCCTCCACCGGGTGCTCGGTGACGAACTGCAGCGAGGCTGGCGCCGTCGTCGGCGCGACCGCGGCAGAAGCCTTGGGCGCTGGCTCCGGCGCCTGGGCGGCAAGCGCCAGGCCCGCGATCAGGCCAGAGCAGGCCAGCAACCAGCGCATCAGGCGATGTCCGCCAGGTTGCCCTTGGTTTCCAGCCAGGACTTGCGGTCGCCTGCGCGCTTCTTGGCCAGCAGCATGTCCATGATTTCCACGGTGCCGTCGGCGTCTTCCAGGGTCAGCTGGACCAGGCGGCGGGTATTCGGGTCCATGGTGGTTTCGCGCAGCTGCGGCGGGTTCATCTCGCCCAGGCCCTTGAATCGGGTGACCTGCGGTTTGCCCCGGCGCTTCTCGGCGGCCAGGCGGTCGAGGATGCCGTCGCGCTCGGCCTCGTCCAGGGCGTAGAAGACTTCCTTGCCCAGATCGATACGGAACAGCGGCGGCATGGCGACGTAGACGTGGCCCGCTTCCACCAGGGGGCGGAAGTGGCGGACGAACAGCGCGCACAGCAGCGTGGCGATGTGCAGGCCGTCGGAGTCGGCGTCGGCGAGGATGCAGATCTTGCCGTAGCGCAGCTGGGTCAGGTCGGCCGCGCCTGGGTCGACGCCGATGGCCACGGCGATGTCATGGACTTCCTGGCTGGCGAGCACTTCGCCGCCGTCCACTTCCCAGGTGTTCAGGATCTTCCCGCGCAGCGGCATGATCGCCTGGAATTCCTTGTCCCGCGCCTGCTTGGCCGAGCCACCGGCGGAGTCGCCCTCCACCAGGAACAGTTCGGCGCGCATCGGGTCCTGCCCCGCGCAGTCGGCCAGCTTGCCGGGCAGCGCCGGACCCTGGGTGATCTTCTTGCGCTCGACCTTCTTGCCCGCCTTGAGGCGGCGGCCGGCGTTGCTGATGGCCAGCTCGGCCAGTTGCAGGCCCAGTTCGGGGTGCGCGTTGAGCCACAGGCTGAAGGCGTCCTTGACCACGCCGGAGACGAACGCGGCGGCCTCGCGGGAGGACAGGCGTTCCTTGGTCTGGCCGGAGAACTGCGGCTCCTGCATCTTCATCGAGAGGACGAAGGCGATGCGCTCCCAGACGTCTTCCGGCGCCAGCTTCACGCCGCGCGGCAGCAGGTTGCGGAATTCGCAGAACTCGCGCATCGCATCCAGCAGGCCCTGGCGCAGGCCGTTGACGTGGGTGCCGCCCTGGGCAGTGGGAATCAGGTTGACGTAGCTTTCCTGCAGCGATTCGCCGCCCTCGGGCAGCCACAGCAGGGCCCAGTCCACCGCTTCCTTGTTGCCGGCCAGCGCGCCGCAGAACGGCTCGTCGGGCAGGCGGATATTCTCGGAGACGGAGTCGACCAGGTAGGAACGCAGGCCGTCCTCGTAGTGCCATTCGATGCGCTCGCCGCTGGACTTGTCCTCGAAGGTCACCAGCAGGCCGGGGCACAGCACGGCCTTGGCCTTGAGCACGTGCTTGAGGCGGCTGACGGAGAACTTGTGCGAGTCGAAGTACTTGGCGTCCGGCCAGAAGTGCACGCTGGTGCCGGTGTTGCGCTTGCCGACGGTGCCGATCACTTCCAGGTCGCTGGACTTGAAGCCGTCGGCGAAGGTCATGCGGTATTCGTTGCCGTCGCGCTTGACCCGCACCTCGACCGTGGTCGACAGCGCGTTCACCACCGAGATGCCGACGCCGTGCAGGCCGCCGGAGAACTGGTAGTTCTTGTTGGAGAACTTGCCGCCGGCGTGCAGCTTGGTGAGGATCAGTTCGACGCCGGGCACGCCCTCTTCGGGGTGGATGTCCACCGGCATGCCGCGGCCGTCGTCGATCACTTCCAGCGAGTTGTCCTCGTGGAGGATCACCTGCACGCTCTTGGCGTGGCCGGCGAGGGCTTCGTCGACGCTGTTGTCGATGACTTCCTGGGCCAGGTGGTTGGGGCGGGTGGTGTCGGTGTACATGCCCGGGCGCTTGCGCACCGGATCGAGGCCGGAGAGAACCTCGATGGCGTCTGCGTTATAGGCGTTCTGCTGGGCCATGGAGTTCCTGCTTAATCAGTCGAAGAGGTGATGGCTTCAAATTCGGAGAAGTCGATGTCGCGCCATTGGCTGGACGGCACGCCGGCAAAGGCCAGCAGCGCCGGCACATGGCTGACGAAGCGCTGGAAGCCGTGGTCGCCACCGGACTCGATGCGCAGCGCCGCGGCCCGGTAGTAGCGCTCGGCGGCGCGGTAGTCGAGGGTTTCGTCGGCGGTCTGCAGCCACACCTGGTAGCGCGAGCCGTCGGTGGGCGGCGGCACTTCCAGTTCCGCCAGCGCGGCAACGTGGTCCAGGGTCAACTCCCAGGTCTCGCCGCTGTAATAGTTGGTCTGCGCGCCGAGCTGGCCGTCGAACAGCCGGTGCGGCGCCACGGCCGGGTTGATCAGCACGGCCTTCAGGCCATGACGCTCGGCCAGGTAGGTCGCGTAGTAGCCGCCTAGGGAGCTGCCAATCAGCAGCGGCTGGCCCAGTTCGGCAACAGCGGATTCCAGCTGCGCCATGGCCTTGCGCGGGTGATGGTGCAATGCGGGCAGGCGCAGTTGGTCGGCCAGGCCCAGGCGCTGCAGGGCCGCCGTGAACTGGCGGGCCTTCTGCGAGCCGGGCGAGCTGTTGAATCCGTGGATATAGAGGAATGCGGTCATGGGCCGGGAGGCTACAAGCTGCAAGTGGCATGCCGCAAGTGGGTCAGCGTCGCAAGGCGTTCCAAGCGTGACCGATCAATAGCCCTTGATGCTGTAGTCGACTTCGAAGGCAATGTCGGTCACTCGCGATACACCCGTCTGCACGCTGCCATCGGGCATCAGCCGCAGCCAGCGGTAACCCGGTGCCGGGCTGTCGACGCAGAAGTCCTCGCTGCCGGGGGTGAACTGCACGCAGGTGGACGGCGACGCCAGCAGGCGCACGTCACCGCGCAGGCGGTCGATCTCCTGGTGGACGTGGCCCCAGAGCAGGCAGCGCACGTTGGGGTAGCGGTCCAGCACGGCGAAGAGTTTTTCCGGATTGTGGATGCCGATGCGGTCCATCCACCGGCTGCCGATGGGCACCGGATGATGATGGAAGCTGATCAGCAGATGCTTGTCCGGCGCGGCCTGGATGGCGTTTTCCAGCAGCTCGACCTGTTCGTCGCTCACCTGCCCCGGCACCGCACCGGGAATGGTGGAATCCAGCAGGATCACCCGCCAGGGCCCCAGGTCGATCACCGGGTCGAGCAGGTCGCTGCCGGCGGCGGCTTCGCGCATCGGCCCCATTTCGTCGTGGTTGCCGGGGAACCAGCGCGTTGGCGCGGCGATCGGTGCGGTCAGGGCGCGGAAGCGCTCATACGACTCGACCGAGCCATCCTGGGAGAGGTCGCCCGTGGCCAGCACCAGGTCGATCGCCGGCTGCTCCTCGCCGACCAGGCGCACCACCTGGCTCAGGCTGTCGGCGGTGTCCATGCCCAGCAGCCGGCCGTTCTCTTCGGCAAACAGGTGGCTGTCGGAAAGCTGGACGACCAGGACGGAATCGGAAGCGGTGGGCTGGGTGGGCAATGCGCCTTCTCCTGTGAGGCGGGCGTGCGGGAAGTCGTGACGGAGTATGGTGACAGGCGCCCCGCTGGGCAAACCGGGAAAGCGTCACAGATCACAGTTAGGGACACGAGTCTGCGATGGGCGGGCAGGATAGCATGGTGCCACCATGACGCAGCGCGCTCATGGCGATTTCAGCGCTGCAGCACCGGCTCCAGTTCGTGACCGCAGGCCAGGCAGTGGCTCAGCCATTCGCCGAGGAACTGGTTGAGCTGGTTCTTCTCGTCGGGCTGGTGCATCGCCTGGTTCGGGTAGGGGTAGATCGCCAGCAGGCGGCGCGCCTGCTCGGCGCCGACCACTTCGGCCATGCGCGCGTCGTGGTACACCCGCACTTCCAGCTTGGGCGCCGGCAGCCAGGGCAGGCCCAGCTCCTGGCGCACCTGCAGCACGGTGGTGTAGGGACAGGCTTCGACCACGTCCAGCGCCAGCACGCCGAGCAGCCGCTCGCCTTCGCTGAGCGCCACGCGGCGCGAGACCTGGGTGTCGCGCATCTCGGGCAACAGGCGCATCAGGCGCAAGTAGTTCGCCTCGCAGGTCGCCTGCAACCCCGCCAGGTCGACGCGATAGCGCTCGCGCAGCAGATTCACACCCATAACCCCCTTACCTCGGCGCGGTTGAGCGCCAGCCATTGCAGCGCGATCATGCTCGCCGCGTTGTTGATGCGACCGTCACGCACGGCCTGCAGGGCTTCCTCGAACGGCATGACGTGGACACGGATGTCCTCGCCCTCCTCCTCCAGCCCGTGGACGCCCGACGCGCCGCTGCTGTCGCAGCGACCGACGAACAGGTGTACCAGTTCGTTGCTGCCGCCCGGCGACGGCAGGTACTGGGCGATCGGCCACAGCGCGCCGAGGGTCAGGCCGGCTTCTTCCACCGCTTCGCGGCGGGCGACTTCCTCGGGCTCCTCGTCCTTGTCGATCAGCCCGGCGACCAGCTCCATCAGCCAGGGGTTAACCCCGGCATCCATGGCGCCGACGCGGAACTGCTCGATCAGCACCACCTCATCGCGCTGCGGATCGTAGGGCAGCACGCACACCGCGTCGTGGCGCACGAACAGCTCGCGGGTCAGCAGCGGGCCCATGCCGCCGGCGAACTGGCGGTGCCGCAGGCGCAGGCGGTCGACCTTGTAGAAACCCTTGAAGCACTGTTCGCGCTCCTGGATCTCGATGTCCTGGGGACCTGGTTTGAACGTTTCCGACATCCCGTCCTACTCACTGTGCGTTGAACTTCGCGCCATCCTATCGCGCCGCCGAGGGCGACGCAGCCTCTTTCGCCCGCAGGCGGACAGCCAGGCTGGCTGTGACCGCCGCACGCAGCCGTGGTTCGCAAAGTGGTTCATAATCTGCCGCCGAACCGGCAGCGCCGACGGCGGTCGAACCACTCCATTGCCGGCGAACGTCAACGACAAGGATTCCCATGCGACTTCTGAAACTTGCCGCCCTGGGCAGCATCTGCCTGTTACTGGGGGCGTGCCAGGGTCTGTTCAAGCCCTCGCTCGACGAACCGCTGAGCGCGCGCCACACCGCGTTCGAGCACCCCAAGCCGGGTTGCCAGGGCGAGCAATGCCCGCTGTTCAACCTCGATACCGTCAGCTTCGACGACGAGCCGGCGCTCAACGAAGCGATCACCACGCAACTGCTGCGACTGGCCCGCGAGGGCGATGGCGCGGCACCGGCGAGCCTGGACGTCTACGAGAAACGCTTCCTCGATTCGGCCCAGCCCGGCTGGAGTTCCTACCTGCAAGCCAAGATCCGCGAACAGCATGACGGTCTGGTGATCATCGAGCTGTCCAGCTATCGCTTCACCGGCGGCGAGTACGGCCAGCCTGGCCGCGCGTTCATCAATTATGATCGACGTATCCACAAGGTGCTCACCCTGCAGGACATTCTCCTGCCCGGCCAGGAGGACAACTTCTGGAAGGTGGCGCGCATGGCGCACCAGGCGTGGATTCTGCAGAACAAGCTGGACGAGCAGGACCCGAACTTCTCCAGGGACTGGCCGTTCCAGCCGACCGAGCACTTCGCCCTGACCTTCGGCGCGCTGACGCTCAAGTACGACATCGACCGCATCGCCCCGCACTCGGTCGGCCACCCGGAGCTGAAGATTCCCTACCCGCGGCTGAACGGCATCGTGAAGACCTATTACTTCCCGGGGCGCGGGGCGCAGTAAGTATCGATCAGAACAGCCAGAGCCATCGCGGTTCGTCCGTGATTCACCGGCTGCTCAGGAGCGTTCCCGGTCGCGGGCATGGCCCGCTCCTACAGGGAGTCTGGAGCGCGGATGCAGCTTCTGTAGGAGCGGGCCATGCCCGCGAACAGCCTCACGCCGAAGCCGGCACCTTGGCACCCACACGCCCCAGCAGCAGTTGCAGCACAGCCGCCACCACCAGCGCCGGCAGGGTCGCGCCCAGGTCCGGCTGGAAGTTCGCCAGCAGGTGATACACCACCACGCCGCCCGCCCAGGCCAGCAGCGAGCCCCAGCGCAGGCCGTGCGGAATGGCAGCCGGCGCGCGGCGGCGCAGCACGAAGTGGTCGACCAGCACCACGCCGAACAGCGGCGCGAACACCGAGCCGATCAGCAGCAGGAAGTTCTGGTACTCAGCCAGCGGCGCGAACCAGGCGATCAGGGTGCAGATCACGCCGATGGCCAGGGCCAGCTGTTCGACCTTGAGCGGCAGCAGGATGCCGCTGGAGACCGCCGCCGAGTGGATGTCGGCGAAGGCCTTCTCCGACTCGTCCAGCAGGATCAGCAGCAGCGGGATGCCCATGCCGGCGCCGGCCAGCGCCAGCAGCAGGGCGTTGGCGTCGCTGCCCTGGGCGAACGCCAGGGTGTAGGCCACGCCCAGGCCCATCAGCCAGAAGCAGCCGATGAAGAAGCCCAGTGCCGCGCCGGCGAAGGTCTGCCCGGCGCGCTTGCCGAAGCGCGAGTAGTCGGCGATCAGCGGCAGCCAGGACAGCGGCATGGCAATGGCGATGTCGAAGCCCACGGCGAACGGCATCGAACCGTCGCCGGCCCTGGCCCAGAGCGCGGCCAGGTCGGCACGCCTGAACAGGTCGAAGGTCAGCCAGACGCACGCGGCAAGCAGCAGCCAGATGCCCCAGCGGCGCAGCACCCGGCGCACGAAGGCGAGCGGGCCGGCGACCGCCAGCAGGGTTGCCAGCGCGCCGAACACCAGGGTCCACGCAGCCGGGCTGGTCCAGGCGCTGCCTTCGCCGAAGGCGCGGCCTGCCAGCAGGCTGGCGGCGTCGCGCATGACGATGATCTCGAAGGCGCCCCAGCCGATCAGCTGCAACAGGTTGAGCAGCGCCGGCAGCGCGGCGCCGTGGCTGCCCAGGCTGAGCTTGAGCGAGGCCATGGCGGACAGGCCGGTGTCGGTACCGATCACCCCGGCGCTGGCCAGCAGCAGGACGCCCACCAGGGTACCGAGCAGGATCGCGCCGAGCGCGCCGGCCAGGCCCAGGCCCGGCGCCAGCAGGGCGCCGGTCTGCAGCACCATCAGGCCGATGCCCAGGGAGAACCAGAGGGAGAACAGGTCGCGCAGGCCGAGCACACGCTGGGCGCTGCCCACGGCGGTGGTCGGTGAATAGTCGATGGTGGTCACGATGGGTGCAGGACTCAGTGGTTGGTTTTTGTTTGTCTTTCGTAGGAGCGAGCTTCCTCGCGAACAGCCCGGCAGCGGAACCGCCGGGTGGCACGGTTCGCGAGCAAGCTCGCTCCTACAGGTAACCCACCCTCGAGGGTGAGGATGGGGGATACCGGTCACACCTGCTTGTAGATCACCGAGCCTTCGTCCTTGAAGCGCGCGGCCTGTTCCTGGAAGCCGGCCTCGATGGCCTTCTGCTCGTCGGTCAGGCCGTTTTCCTTGGCGTAGTCGCGGACTTCCTGGGTGATCTTCATGGAGCAGAACTTCGGCCCGCACATGGAGCAGAAGTGCGCCACCTTGGCCGAGTCTTTCGGCAGCGTCTCGTCGTGGAAGGCGCGGGCGGTGTCCGGGTCCAGGCCGAGGTTGAACTGGTCTTCCCAGCGGAACTCGAAGCGCGCCTTGGACAGCGCGTTGTCGCGGATCTGCGCGCCGGGGTGGCCCTTGGCGAGGTCGGCGGCGTGGGCGGCGATCTTGTAGGTGATGATGCCGGTCTTCACGTCATCCTTGTTCGGCAGCCCCAGGTGCTCCTTGGGCGTGACGTAGCAGAGCATGGCGCAGCCGTACCAGCCGATCATCGCCGCGCCGATGCCGGAGGTGATGTGGTCGTAGCCGGGCGCGATGTCGGTGGTCAGCGGGCCGAGGGTGTAGAACGGCGCCTCGTCGCAGCACTCCAGCTGCTTGTCCATGTTTTCCTTGATCAGGTGCATCGGCACGTGGCCGGGGCCTTCGATCAGCACCTGGACGTCGTGCTTCCAGGCGATGCGGGTCAGCTCGCCCAGGGTCTCCAGTTCGCCGAACTGCGCGGCGTCGTTGGCGTCGGCCACCGAGCCCGGACGCAGGCCGTCGCCCAGCGAGAAGCTGACGTCGTAGGCCTTCATGATTTCGCAGATTTCCTCGAAGTGGGTGTAGAGGAAGTTCTCCTGGTGATGCGCCAGGCACCACTTGGCCATGATCGAGCCGCCGCGCGAAACGATGCCGGTGACGCGCTTGGCGGTCAGCGGCACGTAGCGCAGCAGCACGCCGGCGTGGATGGTGAAGTAGTCCACGCCCTGCTCGGCCTGTTCGATCAGGGTGTCGCGGAAGATTTCCCAGGTCAGGTCCTCGGCGATGCCGCCCACCTTCTCCAGCGCCTGGTAGATCGGCACGGTGCCGATGGGCACCGGGCTGTTGCGCAGGATCCACTCGCGGGTCTCGTGGATGTGCTTGCCGGTGGACAGGTCCATCACCGTGTCGGCGCCCCAGCGGATGCCCCAGGTGAGCTTCTCCACTTCTTCCTCGATGGAGGAGCCCAGCGCGCTGTTGCCGATGTTGCCGTTGATCTTCACCAGGAAGTTGCGGCCGATGATCATCGGTTCCAGTTCGGTGTGGTTGATGTTCGCCGGGATGATCGCGCGGCCGCGGGCGACTTCCTGGCGGACGAACTCGGGGGTGATCTCCCTGGGGATGCTGGCGCCGAAGCTCTGCCCCGCGTGCTGGGCGTCCAGCAGGCCGGCGGCGCGGGCCTCCTGCAGCTTCATGTTTTCGCGGATGGCGATGTATTCCATCTCGGGCGTGATGATGCCCTGGCGCGCGTAGTGCATCTGCGTGACGTTCTTCCCGGCCTTGGCCCGGCGCGGGGTGCGCACATGGGCGAAGCGCAGGGCATCGAGGCTGGGGTCGGCCAGGCGCGACTGGCCGAACTCGGAGGTCAGGCCGGGGAGGATCTCGGTGTCGCCGCGCTCGTCGATCCAGCGCGAGCGCACGTCCGGCAGGCCCTTGCGCAGGTCGATGCGCACGTCAGGGTCGGTGTAGGGGCCGGAGGTGTCGTAGACCACCACCGGGGCGTTCTTCTCGCCGCCGAAGGCGGTGGGAGTGTCGGCGAGGGAGATTTCCCGCACGGGGACGCGGATGTCCGGGCGCGAGCCGGTCAGGTAGACCTTCTTCGAATTCGGAAAGGGCTGGGTCGACTGGCGGTCGAGCTGTTCAAGGCGGGTGACGTTGTTTTTCTGGGTGCTCATCCTGGCTCTCCTGGGGTGATTGCCGGGGAGAACCTGGGACGAGAGGAGCTGCCTGCCGCAGCGAAGGGACGCACCCCGGGAAGGGCTGGGGCCGGGGCGGAATGCGCCGCGGGATGCGTACTTCTTGTTCCCTACGCGGGTCTTAACCCGATCAGGTTCAACGGGATCCGGAACTATCCGATCTCAGCCCCTCGCAATGGGGCACCCCGACAAGAACGTCCGCAGTCTAATCAAGTGCGCCCGGATAAGCCAACGCCGCTCGGCCGAAATCACGCACTTGCCTGCAGCCAGCTACACTGCTGCCTCGGAAGGCTCGTACGAACGTGCCTTGACCGCCACCCGGCGGCAACCGTAGCCTTGCCCCACCTCGCATCACTTTCCAGGATGAACGAATGCTGCGCAGACTCTCTCTGGCTGTCGCTGTAGCCGCAACGACAGGCTTTGCCTGGGCTGCACAGCCCACCCCGGCCGCCCCCTCGCTGCCCACCAAGACGGACCTGATCAGCGTCTACAAGGACGCCGTCGACAACAACGCCGACCTCGCCGCCGCCCAGGCCGATTACCTGGCGCGCAAGGAAGCCGTCCCCCAGGCACGCTCCGGCCTGCTGCCGCAGATCAACGCAGGCGCCAGCACCGGGACGACCCGCACCGCCCTGGACACCCCCAGCGCCACGCTGAACCGCAACACCCAGCTGGTGCAGGCGAGCCTGAGCCAGCCGTTGTTCCGCGCGGACCGCTGGTTCCAGCTCAAGGCCGCGGAAAACACCACCGAACAGGCCCAGCTGGAATTCTCCGCGACCCAGCAGCAACTGATCCTGCAGACCGCCGAGACCTATTTCGGCGTGCTGCGCGCCCAGGACAACCTGGCGGCCAGCAAGGCCGAGGAAGCGGCGTTCAAGCGCCAGCTCGACCAGTCCAACGAACGCTTCGACGTCGGCCTGTCCGACAAGACCGACGTGCTCGAATCCCAGGCCAGCTACGACACCGCGCGGGCCAACCGCCTGGTGGCCGAGCAGCAGGTGGATGACGCCTTCCAGGCCCTGGTGACCCTGACCAACCGCGAGTACAGCGCCATCGAGGGCATCCTCCACTCGCTGCCGGTGGTGGCGCCGATGCCCAACGACGCCAAGGCCTGGGTGGACACCTCGGTGCAGCAGAACCTGCGCCTGCAAGCCAGCAACTACGCGGTGGACGCCGCCGAAGAAACCCTGCGCCAGCGCAAGGCCGGCCACCTGCCGACCGTCGACGCCGTGGCCCAGTACCAGAAGGGCGACAACGACGCCCTGGGCTTCACCAACACCGGCGCGCCGGGCGACCCGCACTACGGCAAGTACGTCGACCAGACCAGCATCGGCCTGCAGCTCAACGTGCCGATCTACAGCGGCGGCCTGACCAGCTCCCAGGTACGCGAGGCCTACCAGCGCCTGAACCAGAGCGAACAGCTGCGCGAAAGCCAGCGCCGCCAGGTGGTGCAGGACGCGCGCAACCAGCACCGCGCGGTGAACACCGACGTCGAGCAGGTGAAGGCGCGTCGCCAGGCGATCATCTCCAACCAGAGCTCGCTGGAAGCCACCGAGATCGGCTACCAGGTCGGTACCCGCAACATCGTCGACGTACTGGACGCCCAGCGTTCGCTGTACAACTCGGTGCGCGACTACAACAACACCCGCTACGACTACATCCTCGACAACCTGCGCCTGAAGCAGACCGCCGGCACCCTCGCGCCGAGCGACCTGGAAGCGCTGGGCAGCTACCTGAAGCCGGACTACAACCCGGACAAGGACTTCCTGCCGCCCGACCTGGCCAAGGCCGCCGAGGCCCAGCTCAAAGCCGGCTCGAAGTACTGAGCCAGCCCCAAGAAAAAGCCCCGCGATGCGGGGCTTTTTCTTTGGAGCCGCGCCACGCCAACGACAACGTGCGACTCGTTTTTGCTCTGGCTCTGCTCTGGCTCGTCAGAGACTTCCAGAAAAACACCCTCACACGCCGAACCGCCCCTTTCAGGAGGCCGAGTGGAAGCGAAGTTTCAGGGGTTGAGCGACATGGATGTCGCGAGAGCCGCGATGGGCCAGGGATGGCCCTTCACGGCGTGCCCCTGAAACTGCGCTGCAGCGAGGGCATTTTTCGCCTGGGCGAAAAACCGGATGGAGGGGCAAGACCTTTTGGTTCCTTTTGGGTCGTTTGCCAAAAGGGACTCGCCGAGAGGCGAAACCCAATCCTCCAGCGCACACCGAAGCGGCGCCGAAACGCCCGACAGAAATGCACGCTGACGTCCCAACGCATCCGCATACAACCGCGAACAGTGCGCCCCTACATTTTCGGCGAAGAGGTGGGTTTCCATGCGAAGCCCGGTTCACGCCGCGCGGGATTTCGCGGACAAGGTCCGCTCCTACATGGGATATCGTGCCGGCCCACCCTCTCCCTTCAGGGAGAGGGTTAGGGAGAGGGGAGATAGCCAGTACGGGGTTTCAGAGGAAGACAGTTGCTCCTACGCCTGCCCAAGCAACGGCATCGACCTGCAGCAGCGCGCCACGCGCGCCATCGCGGGCATGGCCCGCTCCGCCGCAACGTGGCCCGAAGGCGGCGATCACTCCCGATACCCCGGCGCCACCCGATCCAGCATCCGCAGCAGCGCCGCCCAGGCCAGCTCGTAAGCATCCGGGTCGCTCAGCTCCCCTTCCGCCAGCGGTCGCGCCGGGGCATTGAACTGCTGCTCGGTGTGGCGGCACACCTCCTCCGAGGGGATCACCAGTTCGCCGCCCGCCTGGGCCGCCAGCTGGATGTCGCACGCCTTCTCCAGGTAATACATGCGCAGGAATGCCTGCTGCACCGTCCGCCCCACCGTCAGTAGGCCGTGGTTGCGCAGCATCAGCCCGAAGTGGTCGCCCAGGTCACGCACCAGGCGCTGCTGCTCATCCAGCGACAGCGCGATGCCTTCGTAGTCGTGGTAGCCCAGGCGCCCGTAGAACTCCAGGGAGATCTGGTTCAGCGGCAGCAGCCCACAGGCCTGCGCCGCCACCGCGCAGCCGGCGCGGGTATGGGTGTGCAGCACGCACTGCGCGTCCTCGCGGGCGGCATGAATGGCGCTGTGGATGACGAAACCGGCCGGGTTGACCTTGTACGGCGTCGGCTCCACCGCGTGGCCGTGGAGGTCGATCTTCACCAGACTCGACGCGGTGATCTCATCGAACATCAGGCCATAGGGGTTGATCAGGAAATGGTGTTCGGGACCGGGGATGCGCACCGAGATGTGGGTGAAGATCAGGTCGGTCATGCGGAAGTGGGCGATCAGCCGGTAGCAGGCCGCCAGCTCCTCGCGCAGCGTCCATTCCTCGGGTGAACAGGTAGCGCGGCTGGGCGCCTGCAGCGATGTCATGGTGCACGTCTCCTCAAGGCAAAGAGACGCCGGGGCGCGCAGGCCCCGGCGTCATCGTCATTGCGCGGCCCAGGCGTTGAAGCGCTCTTCCAGCTCCTCGCCGTGGTCGACCCAGAACTCGTCGTCCATCGCCAGGCCCTGGGGCAGGTTCTGCGTGGAGGTCGGCACCCAGCCGGCGATGTCGGACGGCAGGCGTTCGGCGGCCTGCTTGTTGGTCGGACCATACGCAATGTGCTTCACGTAGTCGACCTGGGCGTCGGGCTGGTTGGCGAAGGCGATGAAGCGCTTCGCCGCGTCGACGTGCTGCGAGCCCTTGATGATCGCCCAGTAGTCCATGCCGTACAGGCTGCCCGGCCAGACCAGCTGCAGATTGCGCCCGCTCTTGTAGGCGTCGGCGATGCGCCCGGTGTAGGTGGTGGTCATCACCACGTCACCGGCGGCCAGCCACTGCGCCGGTTGCGCGCCGGCCTCCCACCACTGCACGTAGGGCTTGATCTGGTTCAGCTTGGCGAAGGCGCGGTCCACGCCGGCCTTGGTGCCCAGTTCCTTGTACACGTCCGCCGGCTTGACGCCGTCGGCCATCAGGGCGAACTCCAGGTTGTAGATGGCGCGCTTGCGCAGGCCGCGCTTGCCGGGGAATTTCTGCACGTCCCAGAAATCCGCCCAGGATTGCGGCGCCGGCTTGAGCTTATCGGCGTCGTAGGCGATCGCCACGCCCCACACCAGGGCCGCCGAGCCGCAGTCCTTGGCAGCATTGGGGATGAGCTGGTCCTTGCCGCCGATCTGCTGCCAGTCCAGCGGCACGAACAATCCCTCATCGCAGCCCCGCGCCAGGTCCGGGCCCTCGATCTGCACCACGTCCCAGTCGGCATGGCCGGTGTCGGCCATCACCTTGATGCGGGCCATTTCGCCGTTGTACTCGGTCTGCGTCACGCCAACGCCGGACTGCCGGCTGAAGGGCTGGAAGAACGCCGCGTCCTGGGCCTTCTGGCCGGCGCCGCCATAGCCGACCACCACCATGTTCTCGGCGGCCTGGACGACGCCGCCGCACAGCCCGAGGGCGAGCAGCAGCGGCGAGAGGGTGGTCTTGAGGAAGGAACGCGTGCGGCAGGTGTTGCGGTGGACAGTCATCGGGCATACCCCCGGTCGTAGGTGGCAGCGGGCGCGGCCGCAATGGCCGCACACACGCAGGACGGGCGCGCCGGAACCACGGAGCAAGACAGACAGGGCAGAGATGGATCGATTGCCAGCGGGTGAACCCGCCCGGCGAGGGGGGACCGTGCGAAACGGTTCATGCGCCTCTCCTCTTGTAGTTGTTGTGGAGCTCGTCGCGGTGACCCCGGAGGGTCCCGGGGCGGGATTGAAACTACCCAGTCACCTTTAAAAAAACAAGTTGATTTTTTACTAACGGTAAATTTCTATAGCTACAACTTAAACAACATTTTCCGCATCAGGAGAAGTCCCCGTGTCCCAGGTCCGTCACTTCCAGCAGGCCGCCTTGCAGTTCCAGTCCTACGGCGGGCAAGACATCGAGCGCGCCGCCATCTGCCGGCTGATCGGCCCGGCGGACAGCCAGACCATGGGCGCGGGCCTGGCACGCTTCGACGGCGTGTCCATCGAGTGGACGGTGCTCTACGACGAGCTGATCGTGGTGCTGGACGGCCACTTCCGGCTGCGCCTGGCCGACCGGGTGATCGACGCCAGGCCGGGCGACGTGATCTGGGTGCCCGAACGCACGCCGCTGGCCTACGAAGGCGAGCGAGCCACCGTTTTCTACGCGCTCTATCCGGTGGATTGGCAGGCGCGCAACGCCTGAATTTTCGATCGGCTGCCTACGCCTCGACACCGCACCACCCGCTGCACCACAACAAGAATCCGGAGTTGCCCGATGACCCAGTTTCCCCACCTGTTCAGCCCGCTGCGCATCCGCGGCAAGGTGCTGAAGAACCGCATCATGTCCACCGGGCACGACACCTCGATGCCCACCGACAACCTGGTCAACGACCAGTTGGTGGCCTACCACACTGCCCGCGCCAAGGGAGGCGTCGGGCTGATCGTGCTGCAGGTCGCCGGCGTGCACGACAGCGCCCGCTACACCTCCCACGTGCTGATGGCCACCGATGACGCATGCATTCCCGGCTACCGGCGCATCGCCGAGGCGTGCCATGCCGAAGGCACCGTGGTGCTGTCCCAGGTCTTCCACCCCGGCCGGGAGATCATGGAATCCAGTGACGGCCTGCTGGCCGTGGCCTATGCGCCATCCGCTTCGCCCAACGAACGCTTCCGGGTGATGCCCCGCGAGCTGAGCCAGGCGATGATCGACGAGATCGTCCAGGGCTACGCCGACGCCGCGCGCCGCCTGCACCGCGCCGGCATCGACGGCGTGGAAGTGGTCGCCAGCCACGGCTACCTGCCGGCGCAGTTCCTCAACCCGCGGGTGAACCGCCGCGGCGACGGCTACAACGGCGACCTCGACGCGCGCCTGCGCTTCACCCGCGAAGTGATCGCCGCGGTGCGCGCGGCCACCGACGACGACTTCATCATCGGCCTGCGCATCTCCGCCGACGAGCGCGACCCAGAAGGCCTCACCGAGGACGAATCGCTGCAGGCGGTGAAGTCCCTGCAGAACCAGCTGGACTACGTGCACATCGTCGCCGGCACCTCGGCATCGCTGGGCGGCGCCATTCACATCGTCCCGCCCATGGCCATCGAGGCGGCCTACCTGGCCAGCGAAGCCGGCACCTTCAAGCGCAGCCTGGAGATCCCGCTGTTCGTCACCGGGCGCATCAACCAGCCGCAGGAGGCGGAGTTGATCGTCGCCCGTGGCCAGGCCGACGTCTGCGGCATGACCCGCGCGCTGATCTGCGATCCGCAGATGCCGAGCAAGACCGAAAGCGGCCACGTCGAGGACGTGCGCGCCTGCATCGCCTGCAACCAGGCGTGCATCGGCCACTTCCACCGGGGCTACCCGATCTCCTGCATCCAGCACCCGGAAACCGGCCGCGAGCTGATCTACGCCGAACGCCAGATGGCCGCCCTGCGCAAGCGCGTGCTGGTGGTCGGCGGCGGGCCGGCCGGCATGAAGGCCGCCGCCGTGGCGGCCCAGCGCGGCCATGAGGTCACCCTCTGCGAAGCCACCGGCCAGCTTGGTGGGCAGGTCAACCTTGCCCAGTTGCTGCCGCGCCGCGCGGAGTTCGGCGGCGCCTCCACCAACCTGCAGCGCGAGATGCTGCTGGCCGGCGTCGACGTGCGCCGCAACACCCGCGTCGACCGCGCGCTGGTCGAGCAGGAGCGCCCCGATGTGGTCATCGTCGCCACCGGCGCCACGCCCTATCGCCCGCCCTATGAAGAGGCCGGCGACCTGCAGGTGGTGGACGCCTGGCAGGTGCTGCGCGGCGAGGTAAAGATCGGGCGCTCGGTGCTGGTCACCGACTGGCGCGCCGACTGGATCGCCCCCGGCATCGCCGAGCGTCTGGTGCGCGAGGGGCACCAGGTACAGCTGGCGGTGAACGGCACCCATGTCGGCGAAAACCTGCCGCTCTACGTGCGCGACCACCTGGCTGGCGAGCTGCACCGCCTGGGCATCGGCATCACCCCCTACGCCCGCCTGTACGGCGTCGACGACAGCACCGTCTACCTGCAGCACACCGCCAGCGGCGAGCCGATGCTGGTGGAAGGCATCGACACCCTGGTGCTCTGCCAGGGCCACCAGCCGGTGGACGACCTGGCCGACGAGATCGCCGACCTCGCCGAGGTGCGCCGCATCGGCGACTGCCTGGCGCCGCGCACGGCGGAGGAAGCGATCTACGAGGGGCTCAAGGCGGGCTGGGCGATCTGAGCCAGGTTGAATTCTGGGGGGCGGATCAATCTACTCCCAGTGCCCATCAATCAGAATTGGGGTCTAGAATGGCCGCTTTTTTAGCCAACCGTTCAAGCCATGAATCCAGGTTTCGCCAGACTCGTCGCCAACTACCAGCGCGCCGTACGCCACGCAGTGGCGCTTCTTGAACAATCGGCCATCGCTCGCCCCGCCAGCAATCAAGAATGGGCATTTCTCGATATCCCACACCGGGGAGTACTCAAAGACGGCGTGCACTACTTCAAGCATGGTTACGGCTGCGCCGTGCACCTGCCTGACGGAACCGTGGATTTCGACTTTGGCGCAAAGGGTGAAATCGACGGATTCGACTTCTGGCGCCTAGCCGGTTTCGCGGAGGCAAAGCTACCCAGCTATGGATTTGCCGACGAAGACGCCCTCAAGGAGTGTTTCAACCGGGAAGTCGAAGCAGGATCGCTGCATTATTCCGGCTACATCCTCTACTACCTGGCGCCTTTCGAGCCGAACCACACGCAGCCATGAATCGGCGCATTGTTTAGAATGCCCGAAGACGACATTCGCCAGGACCCTCGCCGCATGAGCCGCAAAGCCCCGCAGGAAGCCCCCGCCAACGCCGAAGCGCAGTTCCTTGGCACCCGCATCCGCGGCCTGCGCAAGCGGCGCGGCATGACCCTGGCGGAGCTGGCCGAGCAGAGCGGGCTGACCGCCGGCTACATCAGCCAGCTGGAACGCAACCTGGCCTACCCGTCGATCCCGGCGCTGTTCAACATCGCCCGCAGCCTGGGCGTGACCATCCAGTGGTTCTTCGCCAGCGAAGTGCAGGTCGACCCGGCCGACGCCGGCTACGTGGTGCGGCGCAACGCCCGCACCAGCGTGCATTACGAGGACGGCATCGTCGACGAACTGCTCAGCCCGCAGCCCAGCCGCCAGCTGGAAATCCTCCACTCGCGCTTCCCGCCGGGCGCCTACAGCCAGCAGAGCTACAGCCACGACGGCGAGGAAGCCGGCTACCTGCTCAGCGGCACGTTCGAGTTGTGGGTGGGCGAGCGCCATTTCGTGCTCAACGAAGGCGACAGCTTCAGCTACTCCAGCCAGGAGCCGCACCGTTACGGCAATCCCGGCGATGTGGATGCCGTGGTGCTCTGGGTGATCACGCCACCGACGTTCTGAGGCGCAGTTGTAGGAGCGAGCTTGCTCGCGAACGCTCTTCGGTGGTTTCGGCGCCAAGCGGGTTCGCGAGCAAGCTCGCGCCTACAGTCGGGGTACCGGGAGACTCCAGAGCCTCGCTCTACCCTCACCCCCGCCCTCTCCCGGAGGGAGAGGGAGCAGATCGGCGCCTGCGCTTAGCACCACCACCCGTCTGCAGCTTTTAAAAGATGCAGTATCCAACTGACTCGGAGCCACCGCTCACACCGAACGGTCCCCTCTCCCTCCGGGAGAGGGTTAGGGTGAGGGCGAACCGCCGCGCCGAAGCCCGATCAACCCTTGATCAGCCGCCCTAACCCATCCAGCAACCGCTCCAGCGCCCCCTGGTTGGCCTTCATCACACCCAATCCCGCCTCGGCCATGCGCGCAGCCGAAGCCGGCTCATCCCACAGCGCCGCCACGGCCACCGCCAGCGACGGCGCGTCCGCCACTTCGCGCAGCGCGCCGACCTCGCGCAATTGCGCGGCGATCTCCAGGAAGTTGAACAGGTGCGGGCCAGACAGCACCGGCTTGCCCAGCGCCGCCGGCTCTAGCAGGTTGTGCCCGCCGTTGGGCACCAGGCTGCCGCCAACGAAGGCGACATCGGCCAGCGCATAGAGGAACAGCAACTCGCCCATGGTGTCGCCCAGCAATACCTGAGTGTCGGCGGTTACCAGTTCGCCGGTGGAACGGCGCAGGGTGCGCAAGCCTTCGCGGGTACACAGCTCGGCCATCGGGTTGAAACGTTCCGGATGACGCGGCACCAGAATCAGCAGCGCGCCCGGGTGCTTCTCCAGCAACTGGCGATGCGCGGCGAGGATGATTTCGTCTTCGCCGGCGTGGGTGCTGGCGGCGATCCAGATCGGCCGTTGACGGGCCTGCCACTGGTCGCGCAGGTCAGCGGCGCGCGCCAGCAGTTCGGGGTCGATGGTCAGGTCGAACTTGATCGAGCCGGTCACGCTCACCCGCTCCGGACGCGCGCCGAGCTGGCGGAAGCGCTCGGCCTCGGCTTCGGTCTGCACGGCGATCCAGCTCATCTCCTCCAGCATCGGCCGGGTCAGCCCGGCGAAGCGCGCATAGCCGCGCGCCGAACGCTCGGACAGCCGCGCGTTGGCCAGCGCCACCGCAATGCCGCGCCTGGCGCACTGGTGGATGTGGTTCGGCCACAGCTCGGTTTCCATGATCACGCCCAGCACCGGCCGCGCGCGGTCGAGGAAGCGGGCCGCCGCCCAGGGCAGGTCGTAGGGCAGGTAGCAGTGCTGGACCTGGTCGCCGAACAGCGCGCGGATGCGCTCGGAGCCGGTCGGCGTCATGCAGGTGACGGTGATCGGCAGATCGGGGTGGCGCTGCATCAGCGCGCGGATCATCGGCGCGGCGGCGATGCTCTCGCCCACCGACACCGCATGCACCCAGATGCCGCCGGGCTTGAGCGCCGGCAGCCCGAGGGCGAAGCGCTCGCCGACGCGCTGGGCATAGGCGGGCGCCTTGCGCGAGCGCAGGAACAGGCGCAGCGCGACCAGCGGCAGGCCCAGGTGGAACAGCAGGGTATAGAGGGTCCGGTTCATGGCGGCGGAGAGTAGCAAATTAGCGGGCCGGGTCGCCGCACAATCCTGAGTGCAGCCGCGTGTCGGTAGGAGCGGGCTTGCTCGCGAACCGATTGCTGCCGGCGCGGCCATTGGCACTTTCTGATCGTGTAGGAGCGGATCTCATCCGCGATGGCCGTGGCACTGCGCCGGGATGGCGGGGCAATCCGGTTCGCGAGCAAGCTCGCTCCTACGAAGAGCAGATTGGCACGACGTCACACCGGCGATGCAAGGTGTTCGGCAAAACACTCACCCAACCACTGCGCCGCCGGCCCCAGCGGCTCATCGCGGCGCCAGACCAGTTCCACCACCAGTGGCGGCGGCGTCCAGTCGCTGGCCAGTTCCACCAGCAGCGGTTGATAGGCCGGGTACTGCGCCACGTGGGTCGGCAGCCAGGCCCAGCCGAGGTCGCGCATCAGCAGTTCGGCCATGGCGTAGAAGCTGTCGGCGCGCCACACCAGCGGGCTGATCTGCTCGCCGCCGGGGTAGTGGCTGTCCTGCGGGGCCATGAGCAGCTGGCGATGCCGCGCCAATTCGCGACGGTCGGCATAGTCCAGCTTCGCCAGCTCGTGCCCGGCGCCGCACACGGTCACCATCTCGATGGTGCCCAGGCGCTGGCGCTCCAGCGCCTCCGGCATGCCCTCGTGGTGGAACAGCAGACCGAGGTCGGCGCGCCGCTCCAGCAGCTTGCGCGCCACGTCGCCCTGGGCGCCGCTGGCCAGTTGCACTTCCAGGGTGGGGAATTCCCGCGCCAGCGCCTGCAGGCCGGAGAGCACCGGCTGGTAGGGCATCGCCTCGTCCTGGGCCAGGCGCAGCAACGGTTCGGTGCCGCGCACCAGCGCCAGCGCTCGGCTTTCCAGGCGCTCGCACTGGCGCAGCACCTCGCGCGCCTCGTCCAGCAGCGCCCTACCCTCGGCGGTCAGCACCGGCTGGCGACCGCTGCTGCGCTCGAACAGGGTCACGCCCAGGTCGCTCTCCAGTAGCGCGATGGACGAGCTCACCGCCGATTGCACGCGCTGCAACTGCCGCGCGGCCGCCGAGAAGGAAGATTGATCGGCGACGCTGACGAAGAGTCGCAACTGGTCCAGGTTCCACTGCATGGCCGTCTCCACAACCTATCTCAATCACAGATAGGTAATGACTTTATCCCATCAGCCAGGAGACTAGAATGCCGGCAGAGTCGAACGCAACCCACTCGCCGCCGCGCGGCGCGTCGTTTACGGGGAGGACCTACCATGCCCGGCTATCTCTACCTCGCCATCGCCATCGTTGCCGAAGTCATCGCCACCGCCTCGCTGAAGTCGGTGAAAGGCCTGTCCACGCCCCTGCCGCTGGCGCTGGTGATCGTCGGCTACGGCATTTCCTTCTGGATGCTGACCCTGGTGGTGCGCAGCATCCCGGTGGGGATCGCCTACGCCATCTGGGCAGGGCTGGGCATCGTGCTGGTCAGCGTGGCGGCGCTGGTGCTCTACCAGCAGAAGCTCGATACCGCCGCCCTGCTCGGCATGGGCCTGATCGTCAGCGGGGTCGTGGTGATCCAGCTGTTCTCCGGCAACGCCGGCCACTGACCAGCGCCCTCTCCCTGCAGGAGCGAGCTTGCTCGCGAACCAGCCCCCGCAGCGGACGGTGTTCGCGAGCAAGCTCGCTCCTACAGCTGCCGGCAGACGTTTGCCGCGACTGACAGGCGTTATACTGCGCGCTTCGTTTTCCCTCGAGGCGCTTTCATGTCCGAATCCCTGAGCACCGACATCCTCATCGTCGGCGGCGGCATCGCCGGCCTGTGGCTCAATGCCCGCCTGCGGCGCGCCGGCTTTTCCACCGTGCTGGTGGAGAGCACCGCGCTGGGCGGCGTGCAGAGCCTGCGCTCGCAGGGGATCATCCATGGCGGCACCAAGTACGCGCTGCACGGCGCGCTGACCGGCGCCTCGGAAGCCATCGCCGACATGCCGGCGCTGTGGCGCGATTGCCTGGCCGGCACCGGCGAGGTGGACCTGCGCGGCGTGCGCGTGCTTTCCGATGCCCATTACCTGTGGTCGCCCGGCGGCCTGGCCGGCAACCTCACCAGCTTCTTCGCCAGCAAGGCGGTGCGCAGCCGCGTCGCCCAGGTGAAAGGTGCGGACCTGCCGCCAGCGCTGCAGGACAAGGCCTTCAAGGGCAAGGCCTACCGCCTGACCGAACTGGTGCTGGACGTGCCCAGCCTGATCGCCCGCCTGGCCGAGCTGGCCGGCGATAGCCTGCTGGCCGGCGAGCGCATCGAAGCCCTGCGCGACGGCGACAGCCTGGCCGGCCTGCGCGTGGACGGCCGTGACATCCGCGCCCAGCGCGTGGTGCTCAGCGCCGGCGCCGGCAACGAGGCGCTGCTGCGCGAGCTGGGCCTGGAACGCCCGGAGATGCAGCGTCGCCCGCTGCACATGGTGCTGGTCACCGCGCCGACGCTGAAACCGCTGTACGCCCACTGCCTGGGCGGCGGGCCGAAACCCCGCGTCACCGTCACCACCCACCCACTGAGCAATGGCGACTGGGTCTGGTACCTGGGCGGCGACATCGCCGAAGCCGGCGGCGTGGCGCGCAGCGAGGCCGAGCAGATCGCCGAGGCGCAGCGCGAGCTGCACAAGCTGGTGCCGTGGATCGACCTTTCCGCCGCCCGCTGGGCCACCCTGCGCGTGGACCGCGCCGAGCCTTCGCAGAACAACCTGCTGCGCCCGGACAGCGCCTTCCTCGCCGAGGACGGCGCGCTGCTGGTCGGCTGGCCGACCAAGCTGGCCCTGGCGCCCAACTTCGCCGACCGCGTCGTCGAATCCCTGGACAAGAGCGGCATCCGCCCGCAGGCGCACGCCGCCCTGCCGAGCCTGCCGCGCCCGGCCATGGCCCAGCCGGTGTGGGAGGAACTGTTCGGATGAAGACCCTGCATCACCTGCACCGCCCACTGGGCAGCACCGGCCTCAGCGTTTCGCCCCTGGGCCTGGGCACCGTGAAGCTCGGCCGCGACCAGGGCGTGAAGTACCCCGAGGGCTTCCGCATCCCCGATGACCGCGAGGCCGCCGACCTGATCGCGCTGGCGCGCGAGCTGGGCATCAACCTCATCGACACCGCCCCGGCCTACGGGCGCAGCGAAGAACGCCTTGGCCCGCTGCTGCGCGGCCAGCGCGAGGCGTGGGTGATCGTCAGCAAGACCGGCGAGGAGTTCGTCGGCGGCCAGTCGCTGTTCGACTTCAGCGCCGCCCACACCCGTCGCTCGGTGGAGCGCAGCCTGCGGCGCCTGGAGACCGACTACATCGACCTGGTGCTGGTGCATTCGGACGGCAATGACCTGGGCATCCTGCGCGGCACCGAGGTCTACGCGACCCTGGAGGCCCTGAAGCAGGAAGGGCTGATCCGCGGTTTCGGATTCTCCGGCAAGACGGCGGATGGCGGCCTGCTGGCGCTGGAGCGCGGCGATTGCGCGATGGTCACCTACAACCTCAACGAGCAGGCGGAAAAACCGGTGATCGACCATGCCCAGGCCGTCGGCCGCGGCATCCTGATCAAGAAGGCCCTGGCCAGCGGACACGCCGCCCTCGCGCCGGGCGTGGACCCGGTACGCGCCAGTTTCGAGCTGGTGCTGGGGCACCCGGGCGTCGCCAGCGCCATCGTCGGCACCATCAATCCGCTGCACCTGGCGCACAACGTGGAGATCGCCGCCCAGGTGCTCGACCGCTGATCGGCGGTCATGTGGATTACGCATTCCTGTGCCATGCTCCAACTCCCCCGATGAAATGCGCGGGGCACAGAAACTGTCGCCAACCGGCGATTCCCCCGCAAAAGCCTCGGAATCGCCAAGCCTTTCAGGGAAAAATCCGGAAATCCTTTTGATTTTCGATGGCACCAGGATCGGTGCCAGGCTGTCCAGGTTGTAGCGACCCCGTTATGAACGATCGGCCGGACCGTCCCCAGGACGGTCAGCGTTCGCGTCGGCGCCGCCTGCCACGGCAGGACGTGCCAGCGCAACCCGGCGCCCTGTACGAGAAGGAGTCCCTATGCCCCGTACGCTCGCCCGCAAGGACCCGACCGCCTTCAAGACCCTGCCGCTGCTGGTGGACGCCAGCCCGGAAGGGCTCGCCTACCAGACCCTCGGCAAGCCCCTGAACTTCGCCCAGGTCCTGGAAAAGCGTCGCCCCATCGAGATCGACGAGACCGAGCGCTTCACCGCCGAACTGGCCAACCTCGGCGTGTCGGTGCGACTGACCCTGAGCTACCAGGGCCGCGACCACTGGATCCTGGTGCGCCAGCGGCGCGAAGACCGTGGCGACACGGTGCTCAAGCTGATCTCCGGCTACGTGCCGGCCCACGAACTGAACCTGCCGCTGCTCACGGCGATCCAGGAAGTGGCCGAGGAATGCCTGGTGGAAACCGCCGACGGCTGGCTCGGCGGACGCTTCGGCGACACCTGGCTGCCGACGCCCTACGAGGGCATCCTGCGCTACCGCGAGAGCAGCCACTTCTCCCTCACCCCGCTGTCCGGCGCCTCGCGCCCGGTGCAGGCCGGCGCGCTGCGCCTGCTGGAGCGCCCCCAGGCGTACGTGCACCTGCCGACGGCGTCGCTGCAGCTGGTCTACGACCTGCGCATGGAGCTGCCCAAGGACGCCCGCGAGGTGAGCCTGTTCCACGTCGACGAGAAACTCGAAAGCGGCCCGCTGGTGGCGCGGCTGGACCGTCGCCGCCCGGACATCTACCTGCTGCCGCTGGAGCACGGGCAACCGACCGGCGAGCTGTTCACCCTGAGCAAGGGCGAACTGTGCAAGGCGAGCACCCGCGGCCTGTGGCTGTCGGAGAGCTTCGCCAGCCAGGACGGCTGGCTCGTGCGCGAGGAACGCATCCGCTTCCGCGAATGGATGGAGCAGTGGCCGCCCGCCGCCGGCAATGCCGGCAGCGGGCGGCGCACGGCGTGACTCCGCCGATTTGAACCGGCCACGTTGATGGTCGGAGCGACCCTGTAGGAGCGAGCTTGCTCGCGAACCAGATCGACCGGCCAATGCCAACATTGGGCGGTTCGCGAGCAAGCTCGCTCCTACGAAAAGCACCGCCGTCACTTCAACTGACTGGAACTCTTGCCCAGCAGCCGCCGCGCCACAATCAACAACTGGATCTGCTGGGTACCTTCGAAGATGTCGAGGATCTTCGAATCCCGCGCCCACTTCTCCAGCAGTTCCTCCTCCCCATAACCCAGTGCGCCGGCCAGCTCGATGCATTTCAGCGTCACCTCATTGGCCACCCGCCCGGCCTTGGCCTTGGCGATGGACGCCTCCTTGGAGTTGGGCAGGCGGTTGTCGGCCATCCACGCCGCCTTCAGCGTCAGCAGGCGCGCGGCCTCCCATTCGGCTTCCAGCCGGTACAACGTGGCTTCGGCGTGGCTGGCGCTCAGCAGCGGCTGGCGATAGTCGAAGCGGCAGCCGGCCCTCTTCAGCAGTTCGCGGGTGCGATCCAGCGAGGCCTTGGCCACGCCGATCGCCATGGCAGCCACCAGCGGGCGGGTGTTGTCGAAGGTTTCCATCACCCCGGCAAAGCCCTTCTGCACGTCGATCTCGGCATTGCCCAGCAGGTTGGCGGCCGGCACGCGGCAGTCGCTGAAGCTGATGGAGGCGGTGTCCGAGGCCTTGATGCCGAGTTTCTTCTCCAGGCGGGTGACGGTCATGCCCGGCGTGCCCTTCTCCACCACGAAGGACTTGATCGCCGCGCGGCCCAGGCTCTTGTCCAGGGTCGCCCAGACCACCACCGCATCGGCGCGGGCGCCGGAGGTGACGAAGATCTTCTCGCCGTTGAGCACATAGTGATCGCCATCGCGGGTGGCGGTGGTGCGGATCGCCGCCGAGTCCGAACCGCAGCCCGGTTCGGTGATGGCCATGGCCGCCCAGGTGCCGGCGAAGCGCTTGAGCTGCTCCTCGTTGGCCACCGCGGCGATGGCGGCGTTGCCCAACCCCTGGCGCGGCATGGCCAGCAACAGGCCGGTGTCGCCCCAGCACATTTCCATCACGCCCAGGCAGGCGGAGAGGTTGCCGCCGTTCTTCACGCCCTGCTCTGCGCCCTGTTCTGCGCCAGCCTTGCGCTTGCTGGCCGAGGTGGCGCCCACGGCATCCGGCGAGCCGGCATTCATGCCGTCCAGCAGCGCGGCCAGCAGGTCCAGCTCCTTGGGGTAGGCGTGCTCGGCCTTGTCGTACTTGCGCGAAATCGGCCGCAGGTAGTTCTCCGCCACCTGGCGGGCCTGGTTCTGCAGGGTGCGGAATTTCTTCGGCGTCTCAAGGTACATGCAAAGCTCCTTAGAGATGCAGCCCGCCAGCCATCAGGCTGACGGCGCGCAGGTCGCGGTACCAGCGCTCGGCCGGGTGTTCCTGGGTGAAGCCGTGGCCGCCGAGCAGTTGCACCGCGTCGGTGCCGATCTTCATCGCCTTCTCGGCGCACAGCAGCTTCGCGAGATAGGCCTCGCGATGGAACGCCTGGCCGCGCTCGGCCAGGGCGCAGGCGCGCCAGACCATCAGGCGCATGGCATCCAGCTCGATGGCGATGTCCGCCACCATGAAGGCCACGCCCTGGCGATGGCTGATCGGCTCGCCGAAGGCCTCGCGCTCGTTGCAGTAGGTGATCACGTAGTCCAGCGCGGCCTGCCCGGTGCCCACGGCCAGGGCACACCAGGCCAGGGCGGTGTAGTCGAGGAAGGCCTGGTAGTCGAAGCGCTCCGCCGCCAGCCGCTGCTCGGCGGGGACCTTGACGCCCTTGAAGCGAACCCGTGCGGTGCCGGCGGCCTTCAGGCCCATGGCCGGTTCGGCGCGCACCTCGACCCCCTTGGCGCGGGTGTCGACGAGGAACAGCGCCGGGCCATCGCCGGCATCCGCCGCGACGATCAGCTTCTGCGCATCGACGCCGCGCACGACCAGGCACTTTTCCCCGGAGAGCGTGTAGCTGGAACCGCGCTTGCGCGCCTTGGTGGACAGGCGCTGCGGGTCGGCCAGCAGCTGCGGCTCGCTCACCGCGATGGCGATCAGCGGCGCCGTCTCTTCACCGACGAAGGCCGGCAGCCAGCGTGCCTGCTGGGCAGGCGACGCCCAGCGGCGAATGCAGTTGGCCGCCGACAGCGGCACCAGCAGCGCGGCCGCCAGGCTGAGGTCGCCCCGGGCAAGGGATTCGGCGATGAGCGCATTGGTCACCACGGTGCGCTCGCCGGCCATGCCGCCCAGCACCTCGCTGACGCCGTAGTGGGTCAAGCCCAGCTCCTGCGCCTGGGCCAGCAATTCCAGGCTTAGGTGGGCCTTGGCGTCGGCCTCATGGGCGGCGGGGCGCAGTACCTCGGCGGCGAAGCCTTCGAGCATCTCCGCCAGCATCTGCTGCTCGTCGGACAGGGACAGGTCGAACAACCCATCCGGGTCAACCTTGCGCGGTGTCTTGGGTTGCTTGGCGGCACGCTCGCTGGCCATCCGGAAGCCGGTGCGGCTGCCGCTGTAGAGCAGTCGTTCGAAGGGCTTGCGCAGCTTGAGTCGGTCCGGCCAGTCGGCCTGGGCGACACGGTTCAGCACGGCCAGGGCGCGGCCCTGCACGTCGGTGGTCATGGTATCTCGCTCCGCGGAGGGGGGATGCCGTGATCATGCGCCGGGAATCGGCGGAGGAACCATGACCGCTTTGCCGCCGGTCACTGGCAGAGCGGTCAGTGGGGGGAGCGGGGGCAACCGGAGAGAATGTGCCTGGGCTTCCCCCTCACCCAGCCCTCTCCCTCAGGGAGAGGGGGCAGATTGTGCCGACTGGCGTCATGGTTTCATCCTGCACCGAACGGTCCCCTCTCCCCCTGGGAGAGGGTGAGGGTGAGGGGAATCCGCAGGAACGAAGATTCAGCCCTGGTGGCGAATCTTCTCGACGATGGCGGTGGTGGAGCTGTTTTCCACCAGGCCCAGCACGCGCACTTCGCCGCCGTAGGCGCGAACGATATCGGCGCCAACCACCTGCTCGACGCCGTAGTCGCCACCCTTCACCAGCACGTCGGGGCGGACCTCGGTGAGCAGGCGCTCGGGGGTGTCTTCGGCAAAGCTGACGACCCAGTCCACCGCGCCGAGACCGGCGAGCACGGCCATGCGGCGGTCGACGCTGTTGATCGGGCGGCCCGGGCCCTTGAGGCGGGTCACCGAGGCGTCGTCGTTGGTGGCGACGATCAGGCGGTCACCCTGGGCGCGGGCCTGTTCCAGGTAGGTCACGTGGCCGGCGTGGAGGATGTCGAAGCAGCCGTTGGTGAAGACGATCTTCTCGCCGTGGGCGCGGGCGTCTTCGATGGCCAGCAGCAGTTGTTCCAGGCTCAGCACGCCACGCTCGGAGCCCTGCTCGCGCTGCACGGCGCGGCGCAGTTCCGGGGCGCTGATGGCGGCGGTGCCGAGCTTGCCGACGACGATGCCCGCCGCCAGGTTGGCCAGGGCCACGGCCTGCGGCAGGTCCTCGCCGGCGGCGATGGCGCCGGCCAGGGTGGAGATCACCGTGTCGCCGGCGCCAGTGACATCAAACACTTCGCGGGCGCGGGCCGGCAGGTGCAGGGCACTGTGGCCGGGGCGCAGCAGGGTCATGCCGTGTTCGCCGCGGGTGACCAGCAGCGCGCCGAGCTCCAGCTCGGTCATCAGTTGCAGGCCCTTGGCGACCAGGTCGGCTTCGTCGGTGCAGCGACCGACGATGGCTTCGAATTCGGAGAGGTTCGGGGTGATCAGGCTGGCGCCGCGGTAGATGGCGAAGTCCTTGCCCTTGGGGTCGGCCAGCACCGGGATGCCGCGCTGGCGGGCGGCCTGGATCAGTTGCTGGTGGTTCTTCAGCGCGCCCTTGCCGTAATCGGAGAGCACCAGCACGCGGACCTGGTCCAGCAGCGCCTCGACGTCGGCGGACAGGGCCACGGCGTCGGTGCGGAAGGCTTCCTCGAAGTCCACGCGCAGCAGTTGCTGGTGGCGGCTCATGACCCGCAGCTTGACGATGGTCGGCTGGCCGGCGATGCGCTGGAAGCGGGTGGTCACGCCCACCGCCCGCAGGCTGTCGCTCAGGCTGTCGGCCGCTTCGTCGACGCCGGTGACGCCGACCAGGAAGGCCGGAGCGCCGAGGGCGGCGAGGTTCAGCGCGACGTTGGCGGCGCCACCGGGGCGGTCCTCATGCTGCTCGACCCGCACCACGGGCACCGGCGCCTCGGGCGAGATGCGCGAGGTCGCGCCGTGCCAGTAGCGGTCGAGCATCACGTCGCCTACCACCAGCACGGGGGCCTGATCGAATCGGGGCATGGTCAATTTCATGGGAACTCCGCAGGTCGAAATCGCCGCGGATAATACCATAGCCGCCCAGTGCGACTTGCGCCGAACACCGGGCGGTCGGCGCCAGGGCGGCGCCGATGGGTTACGGCAGTTTGCGCACCCAGAACAGCTCGTGGCGACGCACCGCCTTGCGGAAGAACTCGTCGTCGCCGGTGGCCGGCCACTCGCGCCCGGCGAGCACGCGCTGGATCAGCCGGCGCAGGCGCTTCTTGCCGGTGAGCGGGGTCTGCAGATCATGCTGCAGGGCCAGCGCCTGGGCCTTGTCGATGCGGGTCGCGGCATCCAGCACCGGGCTCCACAGCGGGTCGGCCGGCAACGGCTCGATGCACGGCGGCAGGGCGATGCCGCCGTCGGCCGGGCCCATGGGCCAGCGGTCGTTGTCGTGCAGGTGGTTGGCGTAGAGCAGCAGGGTCTGCGGTTTCCAGCTGCTGCGCTGGATCGCCTCCAGGGTCGCGCGGGTGGCCTGCACGTGGTCGGCGTGGGGGTCCAGCTCCGGGTGGGCGGTGAGGATCACCTCCGGACGAATATGTTCGATCAGCGCGGTGAGGTCGGCCACCAGGTTCAGCCAGGTCGGCGCGCCGTCGCTGTCGGCCGGCAGGGCGAACGGGTTGAAGCCGCGCACGCTGCGGATGTCGCTCTCGCCGGACTCCCTGGAGCCGAACGCCTGGCTCGGTTCGGCGGCCATCGCCGGCAATTGCAGGCAGTAATAGCCCAACTGCACGCAGCGCTCGGCCGGCACCCCGCCCCAGAGCGGCGCGGCAATGCTGTCCCAGGTGCGCAGGCGGCCCTTGAGCCGGGCGGCTTCGGCCTTGTCCAGGCCAAGACGCTGGTAGTGCTCGGCCTCGATCTCGCCCTGGGTCAGGGTGACGATCCAGGCCTCCGGGCAGCGGCTGTACTGGCCGAAGGCGGCCAGTTCGGCGTCGTCGGCGTGGGGCGCGACGATCAGCAGGCGCTGCCGGGCGTAGTCGGGATTGTCGAAGGCATGCAGGACACCCTGTTGCGCCAGTCGGCAATGGCGGCTGCGGATGATCAGCTTGCCGGCGCGTAGCGCTTCGCCCTGGCCGGAGAGATTGATGTAGCGGGTGCCGCTGACGCCGCGCTCGAAGTCCTGCCGATCAGACTCGACACCCTCGATCAGCACCTGCGGGTCGAGCCAGCGGCCGAGCAGCGAGGCCTTGACCTGGATTTCCAGCACCAGCGTTTCCTCGTTCTCCGGCAGCGCGCCGGTGGCGACGTGCAGGCCGTGGGCGCCGAGGGAAACCGGCAGGGCGATGGAGCCCTCGGGGAAGTCGTAGCGGTAATCGTCGCGCGGGGAATAGAAGAGGTGGTCGGCGAACCAGGCCTCATGGGCGATCCAGCCGAGCAGCACGGCCAGCGGCACGCTCCACCAGGGCGCGACGATGCCCAGCAGGATCAGCGCCAGCAGGGCGACGAGCAGCACCACACGTTTCTTGCGGCGGTGCTGTTTGAGCAGTTGCTGTTTACGCCCGGACATGGTGGTTCTCCCTCAAGGCCAATCGCGGATGGAATCCGCTTACGGGAAAGATCGACGCTCGGATTTCCCTCTCCCCCACCATTCTGTGCCGGCTGACGCCAAGCTTTCAGCCTGCGCCGATCCAGTCCCCTCTCCCTTCAGGGAGAGGGTTAGGGAGAGGGCGCTTCAGACCTGGAACACCGGCACGCGGTGGCACCAGCGGTCCTTGTATTCACGGTCGGCACGGCCGAAGGAATAGCGCAGCGGCTTGCCCAGCGCCTCGGCCTCGGCCCAGGCCTCTTGCGTGTTGACGAAGCTGAGCACGCTGCCGGGGCTGAACTCGCGGTTCTCCGGCGCTACACCGCCGTTGATGTATTCGACGCTGACCCATTTGGGCGCCTCGACCCGGTAGAGAATCTGGATCGCCACCGGCTCGCCGTCCAGGCGCACCAGCGAGCCGCGCATGAATTCGCGCATCAGGCCGAACACCTCGGCCAGCCGCGCCTTGCCCGGCACCTCGAACTCCCAGCGGCGCTGGAACAGGTCGGCATAGATGCGCGCCTGTTCCTCGGGGCTCAGCTCGCTCATCGGTTGCAGTACGCCGCCCGCCTCTTCCAGCAGGCGCTGCTCGCGGCGCTGGTTGTAGCGGAACTTCTTCGAGAAATCGGCCGGCGCGCGGTTCATCGCCAGTTGTTCAGGCTGTTCGCGGGCATCGCTGACCTGCTCGCGATTCAACTCGGAGAGGTAGCGCACCCGGTGGCGCAGGTCGATGCGCGCACCGTCGGCGATCGGCAGGATGATCTCGGCGTTGCCCAGGTCGAACAGGGCCTTCTTGCCCGCGCGCTTGAGCACGTCCTTGGACAGCGCCAGGTGGCGGCCCCAGGTCGGCACGGCGGCGCGCAGCTCACCGCTCTCGAACCAGCCGAGGTAGCGCACCGGGATACCGGCCAGGCCGGCGAGGCGCTCGACTACCTCCGGGTGGGTGGCGACGCTGCCGCCGAAGCGCTGCCAGGCGGCGGCATAGTCCGCCGCCGCGATGGGCGTCCAGCCACGCTCGCGGAAGACTCGCAGGCGGTTCAGCATGCCGGGGACTGCGTCATACCGGCTGCTCGACGGGCACTTCTTCGCCGCCCTCGACCGGGTCGTCGGCGAACTGCCGGGCATGCAGGCGGGCGTAGTAGCCGTTCTGTGCGATCAGTTCGTCGTGAGTGCCGCGCTCGACGATGTGCCCTTGGTCCATCACCAGGATCAGATCCGCCGCCTCGATGGTGCTCAGGCGGTGGGCGATGACCAGGGTGGTGCGGCCCTCCATGACCTTCTCCAGGGCCGCCTGGATGTGGCGCTCGGACTCGGTGTCCAGCGCCGAGGTGGCCTCGTCGAGGATCAGCACCGGCGCATCCTTGAGCAGCGCGCGGGCAATCGCCAGGCGCTGGCGCTGGCCCCCGGAAAGCATCACGCCGTTCTCGCCGACCTCGGTCTCGAAGCCTTCGGGCAGACGGTCGATGAACTCGCGGGCGAAGGCGTCTTCGGCAGCCTTCTCCACCGCTTCGCGCGGCTTGCTGGCGAGGTCGCCATAGGCGATGTTGTTGAGCACGCTGTCGTTGAACAGGTTGACCTGCTGGGTGACCAGGGCAATGTGCTTGCGCAGGTTGCGCAGCTTGTAGTCCTCGACGTCCAGGCCGTCGAGCAGGATCTGCCCGTCGTTGTGCGAATAGAAACGCGGGATCAGGTTGGCCAGCGTCGATTTGCCGCTGCCCGAACGCCCCACCAGCGCCACCATCTGGCCCGGCTCGACGGTGAAGTTCAGATCGTTGAGGACCCGCTTCTCGGTACCCGGGTAGGTGAAGCTGAGGTTCTTCACCTCCAGGCGGCCGCTGACGCGGTCGCGCTCGGCGGTGCCGTTGTCGACTTCCTGCGGCTGGTCGAGCTGGTCGAAGATGCTCTCCGCACCGGCGACGCCCTTCTGAATGGTGGAGCTGACTTCCGACAGCTGGCGGATCGGCTTGGGCAGCAGGCCGGCCATGGAGATGTAGGCGACCAGTTCACCCGCCGTGGCATCGCCCCGCAGCAGCAGCACCAGATACAGCAGCACGGCCATGGCGCTGTAGATCACCAGCTGCAGCATCGGCGTGTAGACCGCCGAGGTCTTGTTCATGCGCAGGTTCCGCTTGGTGTTGTCGTTGCTCACCTTGAGGAAGCGCTGGCTCTCGTATGGCTCGCCGCCGAAGCTGCGGACCACGCGATAGCCATGGATGGTTTCCGAGGCGACATGCGTCACGTCGCCCATGGCCACCTGGATCTTCTTGCTCTGCTTGCGGAATTTTCGGCTGGCGCTGGTCACCATGACGGCGATGACCGGCAGGATGGCCAGCATCACCAGGGTCAGCTTCCAGTTCATGTACAGCAGCGAGGCGAATAGGAACACCACGGTCATGCCTTCGCGGATCACCACCTTGATGGCGTCTGTCGCGGCACCGGTGACCATGGTCACGTTGAAGGTGATGCGCGAGATCAGGTGGCCGGAGTTGTGCCGGTCGAAATAGCGATTGGGCAGGGTCAGCAGGTTGTTGAACAGTTCGACACGCAGGTCGTGGACCAGGCCGAGCGAGACCTTGGCCAGGAAATAGTTGCCCAGGAAGGAGCCGACGCCTTGCCAGACGGCGATCAGCACCACCAGCAGCGGCACGGCGTAGAGCAACTCCAGGTCACGCAGCCAGAGCCAGGGAGCGTCGGGGAAGAGGGCGGCGTCCGGATTGGTCAGGCCATCGACGAAATACTTGAGGATGCCGGCAAGCATCGGCTGGGTGGCAGCGAAGATCAGGAAACCGACGATGCTCAGTGCGAACAGGCCAGCGTACGGGCGCACGTAGGAGAGCAGGCGGAAGTAGATCTTGATGCTGGACACCGGCTGGGCGCTCCGGGGAGAATCACTCATGAAGTGCAAGCTGCCTTGTCGTAAGAAGACTGCGGATAATACCACCGCTGTCCCACTCCATGTTGCCCCCAGGTCTGACAGTCTGTCCCGATGAACGCCCTCGACGATTCCTCCTACCTTTCACTCGTCGACGGCGCCCAGGTCATCGAACGCGATCCCCATGGCGACAAGGTCCTGATCCTGCGCGACGGTAGTTTCCTCAAGCTGTTCCGGCGCAAGCGCCTGCTCTCCACCGCGCTGCTCTCGCCGCCGGAGAAGCGCTTCCAGACCAACTGCCAGGCGCTGGCGACCCGGGGCATCCCGTGCCCGCGCACGCTGCAGACCTACAGCTTCCCGGACATCGAGCGCACCGCCGTGCGCTACCAGCCGCTCCCCGGCGAGACCCTGCGCAGCTACATCCCCCTCCAGGCGCCCGAGCGTCAGCTTGAGCTGCTGCGCGAGCTCGCCGCGTTCATCGCACGCGTGCATGACCTGGGTATCTATTTCCGCTCGCTGCACCTGGGCAACGTGATCCTGACGCCCTCCGGCGAGTACGGGCTGATCGACCTGTCGGACCTGCGCACCCGCCCGACAGCCTTGTCCCGTGCCCTGCGAAAACGTAATTTCAAGCACTTGCTGCGCTACAAGAAGGACCTCGCACTGATCCGCAAATTGGGCCTGGCCACCTTCTTCGAGCTTTATAACAAGAACGCCAAGACGCCCCTGGACAGTCGCGACCTCATCGCCGAATACGAACCTTCCAGGGCGTAACCCCATAACAGGAGCCAGCCTCCAGCCAGATCAGGGAATGCCGGAAATGAGCGAAACGATGAAGATCTTCGTCGGATGTGATCCGAACGACTGCGATCTCGAACAGATGATGGTGCTGGAATACAGCCTGCGCAAGCACGCCAGCCAGCCCCTCGAGATCCACTGGATGCAGCTCTCCCACGACCCGCAGAGCTTCTGGTATTCCAATCCCGAACAACAGCAGGGCTGGCGCAGCGATGACTGGACCACTCCGTTCTCAGGCTTCCGCTGGGCCATTCCTGCGTTCTGCCAGTTCGAGGGCCGGGCGATCTACATGGACGCCGACGTGGTCATCCTCAGCGACATCGCGGAGCTGTGGAACACCCCCTTCGAGCCGGGCAAGATCGTCATGGCCAAGGGCGGCGAGGAGTCCTGGCGCTTCTGCGTGTCGATGTGGGACTGCGCCGCGGCCAGGGAACACCTTCCGCCACTGGAGCAGATCCGTAGCGACCGCAAGGCGCACCACAAGCTGCGCGACTACTTCCGTGACCATACACAACTGATCCAGGCGTTCGACACCCAGTTCAACAACATCGACGGTGAAGGCCACCCGATCGAAGCAATCAAGATCCTGCACTATTCGGACATCGGCACGCAGCTGTCGCACAAGCACTCGTTCAAGCGCCTGGCAAGCCAGGGCGAGAAACACTGGTTCGACGGCGCGGTCTTCGATCATCCGCGCAAGGATCTGATCGAGCTGTTCGACCGCTACCTGGCCGACGCACTGCAAGCGGGTTACTCGCTGGACAGCTACAAGGTGAAGCAGCGCTTCGGGACCATCACCAAGGCATCCCAGAAGAACTACAAGGGCAACGACGTCACCCGCGGCAAGAAAAGCAGCGGCTTGCTCGCTCGCCTGTTCGGCCGCTGAGCATGGCAGCCATCACGCCGCATGGCGTGATGGCCCTTTCCGTCAGGCCTCTCGCTCGACCCTGTGCTGGGTCGCCACCGCCAGGCAACCCGCCATCGGCAGCCAGAACCACATCCACACCAGGTTCGGCGCAGCGACGAAGAAGTGCAGCTCGACGGTCATTACCACCGCGGCGGATACCATCACTGCGAACCACAGCTTGGCGAACTCGGTACGTGCCTTCCACGCCCCACGGATGCAGGCGACCATCGCCAAGACCATGGTGAACAAGCCGACCAGGCCGAACTGGTAGAGCACTTCCAGGTAGAGACTGTGAGGGTTGCGCACCACCTGCCCAGTGGACAGGGTGACCTTGCCCAGCTCGGTGTGCGAGCCATGACCGAACCACCAGGCCTCGCCAATGCGCTCGAACACCACGCGCCAGATCTGGTCGCGGTGGGTCAACCCGCGGGAGCCGAACTCGTACATGACCTGCTCGAAGCCGAAGACCAGCACGGCCAGCCCGACCAGCACGGCCAAGCCGACCGCAATGAGACGCTGGCGCCCTTCGGTCATGCACAGCACCAGCAGACCAGCGCCCATCAGACCGGCGACCCAGGCGGAACGCGCAAAGGTGAAGTACAGGTAGGCGAACAACACCAGGCTGCAGGCCAGCCAGACCGTGCGCATCGTCACGTTGCGCGCGCGCATCAGCAGCCATACCGCCACGATGAAGCAGAAGGCGTAGTGCATGCCCGCTTCGATGGTGATGCCGAAGTCGGCGATGCCGAGCACGCCGGAGTCCTTGATGTTCATCATCCGGTAGCCGAGATCGAACTGCCCCTGGAGCGCCTTGTTGACCAGGGAGAACCCGGCGAAACCCGCGCCCGCCAGCGCATCCAGGCCGAGCACGAACAGCCACGGCCGGCTCTCGCGGCCTCCCATGATCATCACGACCCAGGTGAAGAACAGGATGACCAGCAGCTGTTTCACCGAGCTGGGGGAGTCGGTCAGGATCGAATTGAGTAACAGCCCCACCCAGAACACCAGATAGAGCAGGAAGGGTACGCTGGCCAGCCGCGCACGCTCACGGAACAGCTCCAGCGACAGGAAGATCACCGCGAGAAACGCCCCAAGGCGAATGCTCTTGAGCCAGTCGCCGTTTTCCGTCGGCCACCAGAAGCGCCCCACCACCAGCATGCTCAGCGTAAGGACGGCGAAGGCCAGCCCCACCAGTTTCAACCAATCCGACCGTCTTTCGAGTTGCATAACACCACGCTGGCAAGTCAGTGATCGACGGCGATCGCCGCCGGGAATCAGAGTTTGATGACGGTAACGCCGCTTTCGCGGGTCCATTCCCGTTCGAAGTCCCAGGCATGGCCATCCCAGAACGAGCCGCCCTCATCGGAAAATCCAACCAGGACAATCTCGTAGTCAGCCTGCTTGAGACGCTTCACGTAATCGAAGAAGGCCAGAGCGTAGAACCCCGTGGAAGGGCCGCCGCGGCTCGGCAGGCGCTCGTAGGGATAATCTTCCAGCGCAGGAAACGGCTGCTTGAGCGGCAGGAACGAGGCTTTGCGATGCGAAGCGGGCAAGGCCTCCACCTCGCCTCCCAGCAGAACACTGTGGAAGCGTGCATTGAACCAGGGGAACAGCCGCAGCCATCCCTTGTAGGGGAAGCCGAAGTACCCGCTCTTGCGGTAGTTGTGCCGATGAATGAACACGTTGTGCAATTTGCGGCGCAGCAGCGTGCGGTTGCGGCACTTGTTGAAACTCACCACCAGATCCTCAGGCCCGAGCGCGAGCGCATCGACATGGTCGCGGGTGATCGCCGGGTTATTCGCCAGCAGAATCACCCGGCGCGACGCGACGATGCGCGCGAGCAGTTCCGGCGAGATTCGCTCCAGGGATGGGTGTGCCGCAGCCAGCATCGAGAGTCAGTCCTTCAACATCGTGGCGATATCGTCCGTCGTGTAGAGCCTTGCAATGACCAGATCGTTGCCGCCCTGCTTGAGATTCGAGCTGTACAGGGCAATATCCTGCGTGCCGGGCACGCTGAGGAAATGCTCATCGCTGTCGGAAATCTGCCGCACTCGCACCCCCGAACGCAGGGCATGCCAGTGCAGCCAGATGTCATCGGCCTTCGGCGTCACCTCGACGAAGGCTTCGCCCGCCCGCTTGAGCACGTCCTGCAGCACTGCCGGGTAAAGCACCCCGGAGACGCCAATGGCGAAGTTGCGCACGCTGGGTGTCTTGTCCAGTTGAGTGACCCAACCGTGGTACGGCTGGATCACGCCCTCCTCGATGCCCACCTGCTTGGCCATGTAGCACACCACCTGGTTCGGGGTCTGCTCATGGGCCGCCTGCAGGCCGGCAAGCCAGGTATCTGGGTAGAGCACGTCATCGTCCGCCGTCACCAGCGGCGCACCGATTCTCTCACCCTGAACGTAGGGAAAGTATTTCTTGTGCGGCCCGTAATTATTGCAGCGCTTTACTTCCAGCCCGCGCGCCTGCAAACGCCGCAGCGGCGCGGGGAGGTTCGCCAGGGTCTTTTCCTCGTCGACCCACAGGATCAATCGCGAGGGCAGCAATCTGCCGGCGGCAATCGACTCGAGGGTGATGTGCACCTTGCTCAGCCGTGTCGAATAGCTGGTCAGCGAGACGACCGGGCCGCCCTCGGCCACTACCTTGCGCGAGCCAAAACGATTCACCAGGGCATAACGCAGCAGCAGGCATTTGCGCAGCAGGCGGGTGCGGTACTTGCGAACCTTGCGGGTGAGTTTCGAACCCTGGGAGCTGCGCCCCATCAGTGGCCGCGCTCCAGCGAATCGCCGCGACCGACTGCATAGTAGAACAGGCCGGCCGCGCGAACCTCGTCCGGGTTGTACAGATTGCGGCCATCGATGATGACCGGGCGGCGCAGGGCCGACGCCAGCCAGGCGAAGTCCACCGCGCGGAACTCCTTCCACTCGGTGCAGATCACCAGCACGTCTGCGCCTTCGACCACTGCCTCGCGGCTGTCGACCAACTCCAGGTCGGGGCGCTCACCATAGACACGCCCGATTTCATGGGAGGCCACTGGATCGTAGGCGCGGACCCGCGCGCCGCGCTCCCACAGCGCTTCCATCAGTACACGGCTGGGCGCCTCGCGAATGTCATCGGTATTGGGTTTGAAGGCCAGCCCCCAGATGCCCACGGTGAGGCCAGACAGCTCACCATCAAAGGCCTGCAGCAGCTTGCGCAGGAGCACGTGCTTCTGTCGGTCGTTGACGCGCTCCACGGCGCGCAGCAACTCGGCCTCGTAGCCGATTTCACTGGCGGTGCGCTCCAGCGCCTGCACGTCCTTGGGGAAACAGGAGCCGCCGTAACCGCAGCCGGGGTAGATGAAGTGGTAGCCGATGCGTGGATCGGAGCCAATGCCCAGACGCACCTGCTCGACGTCCGCGCCGACGCGCTCGGCGATGTTGGCGATCTCGTTCATGAAGCTGATCTTGGTCGCGAGCATGGCGTTGGCCGCGTACTTGGTCAGTTCCGATGCCCGCACGCCCATGAAGAACAGCTTGTCATGGTTGCGATTGTAGGGGGCGTAGCATTCACGCATCAGCGTGCGCACTTCTTCCGAGTCCGTGCCCACGACGATGCGCGCGCCGCGGGTGAAGTCCTCGATCGCCGCACCTTCCTTGAGGAATTCGGGGTTCGAGCAGACATCGAAGCGGAACTCGGTGCCCCGCTTGCGCTGCTCCTCGAGCACCGCGGCCTGGACCTTGTCGGCGGTGCCGACCGGCACGGTGGATTTGTTCACCACCACCTTGTAGCCGTCGATGTGCTGGCCAATGGTGCGCGCCACATTGAGCACGTAGGTCAGGTCAGCCGAGCCGTTCTCGTCCGGCGGCGTGCCCACCGCGATGAACAGCAGCGTGCCGAAGGAGATGGCCTCGGCGGCATCCTCGGTAAAGCGGATGCGCCCGGCGGCCAGGTTGTTGCGCACCATGACGTCCAGACCCGGTTCATAGATCGGTATCTGGCCCTTGCACAGCATCTGTGTGCGTTCGCTGTTGGTATCGACGCAGATCACCTGGTGCCCGGCGTCAGCCAGGCAGGCACCAGTCACCAGACCGACATAACCGCTTCCGAAGATCGTGATTTTCATGCTCAGACCCTGCTGTTGCGGGGTCGCCGCCCGTGCATCAAGCGCGGGAGAACAGCGACCCGAGCCGGCGGAGGAGACTCGGCCGGCTGATTCCTTGGGGATTCGGATGAGGCAGCGCGAGCACCTTCGAGAAAGCCTCGGCGCGCTGGCTCAGGCGATGCCGCTCGAACACCAGATCGTGCCCGGCGCGGGCGATGGCCGCAGCCTGCTGCGGATCGGCCAGCAGCTGGCGGTACTTCTCCATCAGCTCTTCGAGCGTGTCGTAGTGCACCACGTTGCGCATGTCGATCAGGCCGAGCCGGTCATCCTCGGTCGGCTGGCGCTTGGCGACCAGCACGCAGCCGCAGGCCATGGCCTCGAAGTTCTTCGCCATGTACTCGTTGAAACCGATGTCCGCACTCAGGAAGAAGCGGATGCGGTTGAGCACCGTCAGGTATTCGTCGGGATTCTCGGTGCGCAGCAACTGCAATGGCGTCTGCTCGGCCACACGGTCGAGCAACTCCTTGCGCCGCCCGTAGACCTTGCTCTTCACTCGGCCGACGAAGGCCAGGTCGATGTCGCGCGACAGCCCGAGGTCCTTGAGCTGGCGGTCGTCGAAGGCCTTGGGCACGAAGTGGGCATTGACGCCCTGCTTGGCGAAGTAGCCGCGCACGGACTCGCTGGTGTAGATCACCGGCGCACCCTTGAGCGAATGGAAGAAACGCAGGAACTTGCCGTAGAACTTGCTCTCGCCCATGAACTCCTGGTACGCGTCCTCCTCGTAGTACACCAGCCCCGGCAGGGCGCGCACGCTGTCGAAGGCGTGCGCGGCACGGCGCAGGGGGATGTCGAAGAGCACCCGCTCGTAACCGGAGGTGTCCAGATTGGACAAGGTGCGCGGCAGGTCGCGGATTTCCTCCTTGCTCAGCTTGATCATGCGCGAACCGGGGTTCAGCGCGATCAGGCCTTCATAGAGGGTATCCAGCGAGCGGGCGCGCTCCTGGCGATTGATGATCAGGACACGCATGCTGGCGCTCCGCCGGTCACTGCACGCCGTCCTTGACCACCAGGATGTCCTGCATGATCAGGTATTGCAGGTCCGAGCCGTAGAACATGTTCAGGGCGTCGGTCGGCGAGCAGATCATCGGTTCGCCGCGGCGGTTGAGCGAGGTGTTGAGCGCCACGCCGTTGCCGGTGAGCTTCTCCAGTTCCTTCATCATGTCGTAGTAGCGCGGGTTGAACTCGCGCTTCAAGACCTGGGCGCGGGAGGTGCCGTCTTCATGGACGACTTCCGGCACGCGGGTCTTCCACTCTTCGTTGACTTCGAAGGTGAAGGTCATGAAGGGCGCCGGGTGGTCGATCTTGAACATCTGCGGGCCGACGGTATCGAGCATCGACGGGCAGAAAGGTCTCCAGCGCTCGCGGAACTTGATCTGCGCGTTGATGCGGTCGGCCACGCCGGCCACGCTCGGGCAGCCGATGATCGAGCGGCCGCCTAAGGCGCGCGGGCCGAACTCCATGCGGCCCTGGAACCAGGCCACTGGGTTGCCCTCGACCAGCACCTTGGCGATGTACTCGGGCACGTTGTCGATCTTGCGCCACTGCGGCTTGGCCTCGTGACGGGCGCAGGCGGCGATGACGTCTTCGTTGCTGTATTCCGGGCCGAGGTAGACGTGCTCCATCTTCTCGACCGGCACGCCGCGCTCCCAGGACACGTACGCGGCGGCGCCAACGGCGGTGCCGGCGTCGCTGGCCGCGGGCTGCACGTACAGCTCCTTGACCTCCGGACGGGCGATGATCTTCTGGTTGAGCTTGACGTTCAGCGCGCAGCCGCCGGCGAAGGCGATCTTGCCGGTCTCGCGGATGATGTCGCCCAGGTAGTAATCCATCATCTCCAGCGCCAGCTTCTCGAACAGGGCCTGGATGCTGGCGGCGTAGTGGATGTAGGGATCGTCGGCGATGTCGCCTTCACGTTTCGGGCCGAGCCACTCGATCAGCTTGGGCGAGAAGTAGTAGCCCTTGCCCTTTTCCTTGTAGCGACGGAAGCCGATGACGTTGGCGTAGTCGGTGTTGATGATCAGCTCGCCGTTCTCGAACTTGGCGAGACGGGAGAAATCGTACTTGCTGGCGTCGCCATAGGGCGCCATGCCCATGACCTTGAACTCGCCGTCGAGCATGTCGAAGCCGAGGTATTCGGTCAGCGCGCCGTAGAGGCCGCCCAGGGAGTCCGGATCGTAGAACTCCTTGATCTTGTGGATCTTGCCGTTCTCGCCATAGCCGAAGAAGGTGGTGGCGTACTCGCCCTTGCCGTCGATCCCGAGGATCGCCGTCTTCTCCTTGAAGCCCGAGCAGTGGTAGGCGCTGGAGGCGTGGGCCAGGTGGTGCTCGACCGGCTGGATCTTGGTCTTCTTCAGGTCGAAGCCCAGCTGCTGCAGGCACCACTGGATGCGCTTGTAGTAGCGGTGGTAGCGGCGGTTGCCGAGCAGGATGGCGTCCAGCGCGCGGTCGGGCGCGTAGGCGTAGCGCTTGGCGTAGTGCCAGCGGGCCTTGTCGAAGATGCTGATGGGGGCGAACGGAATGGCCACCACGTCAACGTCGGACGGCTTGATCCCGGCCTGTTCCAGGCAGAACTTGGCCGACTCGTAGGGCATGCGGTTCTTCGCGTGCTTGTCGCGGACGAAGCGCTCTTCTTCGACGGCCGCGACCAGCTTGCCGTCGATGTACAGGGCGGCGGAAGGGTCATGGCTTACGGCGCCGGACAGGCCGAGGATGGTCAATGCCACAGGGTCTAGCCTCTTTCATCTGGGCGGGTGCCAGGCACCCGCGGTAAACGTTCGTCGAGCAGCCGGTGCAGTGCGCTGCCCTCTGGCCAGTTGCGCAGGAAGCGCGCACGGTCGCGGGCATAGGCGCGGGCGAAGCTCGCTTCGCGCGAGTGACGCTGCATGGCATCGAGGTCGATCAGCGACCACTGCCCGCCTTCGCCCTGCTCCTGCCAGAACAGGTTGTGCCCCTTCAGGTCGCCATGGCTGATGCGCTCGCGCACCAGCGCCGCGAACAGTCTGTCCAGGGCTGCAAGGTCTGTTTCCGGCGGCAGGCCGCTCCCTGCCTGTTGCTCCAGGTAGGGTTTGAAACGGGCGATTATATCCTGACCGGCCAGGTAATCGGTAATCAGGAAGGCGGGGCCGCGTAGCCACAGCCAGCGCCGCTCGATCACCGCCAGCGGCTTGGGCGTGGCGATGCCGAGGAAGTCCAGGCGGTTGCCCTCGCGCCACGAGGCCCAGGCGCGGCTGGGGCGCCAGAAGCGCTTGAGCCAGTGCAGCAGGTTCTTGATGTTGTAGCGCTTGACCACCAGTGGCCGGCCGTCGAGTTCCACGCGGGCGACGGTCGCGGCACCGCCGGTCTTGTAGATATGCCCCCTGGCAATGAAGGCATCGGGATCGGCCAGCAGCGGCTGCAGCCCCTCCTCCTGCTCGCGGCGCACCGCGCGCAGGCCGAACGGGCCCTTGAGCACGCTGAACAGGCTGCAGTCGCGAGCGATCTTCTTCATCAGGTCGCCGACGCGCCAACGGCGGACCCTGGCGATTTCCTTCTGCAGGGCCTCCAGCGGCAGGGCGTGCTCGCCATTGGCCAGCAGGTAGTGGATCAGCAACTCTTCCAGGTAAGGATCCAGGCTCGCCGGCAGCTGGGCGAAGAACACACCGAGGTTTTCCAGCACGCGCTTGCGCGACAGCGGCTGGCCGGGGGATTCCGCACGAATGCCGGCGCCGTCGATCAGGTACAGCGTGCCGCCCTGGCGCAGCAGGTTGTCCAGGTGCAGGTCTTCCTGCCACAGGCCCTTGGCGTGCAGTTGGGCGATGGCGGTAAGCGCCTCGGCGATGACCGCGGTTTGCGCGTCGGACAGCAGCGGCTCGGCTTCCACGGCGCGCCAGGCGTCCCAGAGGCTCTGGGCGTTATCGAGGAACTCGAAGAGCAGCCAGCCGCCCTCGCCGTCCTTCAGGCCGTCGGCCAGCAACTGGGGTGTACTCAGGCCCTGCTCGGCGAGCAGGCGCACACCATCGCGTTCGCGCTGGAAGTGCCGCGCGGCCTTGCCGCCGACCAGCAACTTGGCCAGTACCGCGCGCCCGCGCCAATTGGCCGCACCGACGTAGCGCTGGCCGGGCAGTACGCGCAACAGGCTGTCCAGACGCAGTTCGGCCGGGCCGGCGCCGTCTTCCAGCTCGATGCGCAGGGGTAGCGCCGGCGTGCGGCCGGCGTCGCGCAGGGCGGAGAGCCTCATGCGCGGTTTTCCTTCTTCTTGCGGCGCGCGCCCAGGCGGCGGTACCAGTCATCGACTTCCGGGCCACCGGACGCGGTGCCCAGGTACGCCGCCAGCAGATTGCGCACGTCGGTCTCGTTCCAGTCCGGCGCGCGGCGCAGCAGCGGTTCGAGGTCGCGCACGCGGTCGCGCTGGCCGAACCACAGCGGGCGGGTCTTCTCCAGGTCGATCAGGGTCGCCTCGAAGGCATCGTCGGTTTCGCGCAGGAAGATGTGCTTGGGGTAGAAGCAGCCGTGCATCTGCCCGGCCTCGTGCAGGCGACGGGCAAGCATGCCGCAGGCGCGCAAGATCGCCTGGCGACGCTCGGCGGGCAGGTTCGACCAGCCCTGCAGCAGGCTGTCCAGATCACGCCAGCCATCCAGGGCGCGGGTCATGAGGATTGCCCGGCGTTCGCCGCCGACCTGCCGCGCGCCGAAGAAGGCTGCCTGCATGGAGGGGATGCCGAGCTGGTGGTAGCGCTGGATGTTGCGGAACTCGCGGCTGAAGGTTGGCTCGCCCAGCGGGCGCTTCAGGCTGCGGGTCAGGTGGTTGCTCTGGCGCTTGAGGTAGTAGGCGGTGCCGTCCAGCTCCAGGCGGTACACGCTGCTCCAGCCGCCGCGCTCGGTGTTGGGCTCGTCCACGGCCACCAACTCCAGGGCCCACAGGGCATCGAAATCGGCCAGGGCATGGCTTTCCAGCAGGGCCTGATCGCCTTCGGCAATGAAATCCTTCACTCGCGTCCCTCGAAGAAATGAACGATGTGGCGGACGCGCTTCTTGTCCGACGCATTCAGGCGCTCACGCCGGCGGTACAGCAGGTAAAAGCGCAGGCGCTGCGTGGCAGACAGCTGACGCTTGGCGACCTTGTCCAGCGTGGCCAGGTCCTTGGTAATGCGGTAGCGCAGCATGAAGCCGATCCAGAAGTCGCCGATCGGGCAATCGATGAAATACACCGTGCCCTCGCCATCGACCAGGATGTTGCGCCACTTCAGATCGTTATGGGTGAAATGGTGGTCGTGCATCGTCCGCGTATAGCGCGCCAACTGCTGCATGACGTGATCGACCCAGGCACGGTCCTTCAGCCGAGGATCCTTTTGCTTGGCCAGGGCCTGCAGGTCTTCGGTGCCAACCAGCTCGCGGGTGATGATCGCACCGCGGGAGAAACCGCCGTGCTCTCGCTCCAGACCGTAGGCCACCACCTGCGCCGTGGGGATACCCCACTTGGCGAACTGCTTGAGGTTCTGCCACTCGGCCTTCACCCGCGGGCGCGGCAGGAAGCGGCGAAATCCCTTGCCCGGCTTGCGGTAGCGCTTGACGTAATAGCGCACACCATCGCGCTCGATGCGCACCACGTCGGACATCGCATCCTTGGTAATGCGCTCGCCTTGCAGGGCGAACACGGCATCCAGGCTGCCGAAATCGGCGGCGAGATGCTGGTAGTCGGCTTCGAGTACCCAGCCGGCCATCAGAGCAGGTCTCCGTATCGTTGTTTGCGGTCGTAGAGCTTGGCTGCCTTGCGCTCCATCCATGCCAGCAGCGCGGCTTCCTCGCGGAGGATGTCACGCAGCGGGCGCTGGAAGTAACCGCGCAGGAAGCGCAATTTGTCACGGCGCGTGAGGCCGATGTCCAGCGCGGAGAAGTACAGCGCCGCCAGGTCCTTGTTGCGCCAGCGGCGCGGCGTCGCGGCGCGGGTCTGGGCGCGGTGCAGGTCGATCACCGACAGGCGCAGGTCGTCCGCGCTGATCGGCCGATCGGTATGCAGCAGGAAGTGGCAGATGTAGCAGTCGCGGTGGTTGACCCCGGCGCGGTGCATGGTGCCGACCATCGTCGCCACTTCGGCGATCAGCGCGCGCTTCAGGCGCGGCTCGGGTGGCGTCTGCAGCCAGTCCAGCGACAGGACTTCCAGGTCGGTGGTGGGCGCCAGCTCCTCGGTGATGATGAAGGAGTGCTGCGCGGCCGGGTTGCCGCCGCGCTCGCCGTAGGCCACCGAGGTCATGGTCGCCACGCCGGCCTGGTGCAGGCGCTCCAGGGCGCGCTGCTCCTGGCCCGCGCCCAGCACCGGGAGCTTGGCGCTGAACAGGTTCTTGACGATCTCGCCCCAGCCGATGCCGCGGTGGATCTTGACGAAATAACCGCGCCCATCGACCTCGGTACGCAGTGTGCGACGGCCTTCCAGCTCGCGGTAGACCTTGCCCTGCAGGCGCTCGACCTCGACGAAGGGGTCCTTGCCGGCCCACAGGCGATTGAAGGGCTCCTGCAATTCAAGTTTCACCGTGCGCACCCTCTTTTGTATGGAGCGAGGGGGACGCCATCGTCATTGCTCGCGAACGGGTTGGCACAGAGCGTTGGGCTGTTCGCGAGCAAGCTCGCTCCTACCAGAGCCAAAGCGTTCATTTGCGCTCCTGCAGGATCAGGTCGGCGGCGTGCTGCGGCATGCTGTACAGGTCCGCGGTGTCGGCGAAGGCCAGGCCGTTGCGCCCCCACACCGCCCGCGCCGCGTCATCTTCCAGCATCTGCTGGAGCATGCCGTTCAGGCGTTCCTGCTCGAAGGGCGACGGCACCACGCGGCCGGCGTTCGCCTCGTCGATGTAGTGGGCGTAGCCGCACACGTCGGTGACCAGCACCGGCAGGCCCGCCACCAGCGCTTCGAGCAGCACGGTGCCGGTGTTCTCGTTGTAGGCCGGGTGGATCAGCAGGTCGGCGCCGAGCAGGAAGCGCGGAATATCGCTGCGCCCCTTGAGGATCTGCACGTTGTCCGACAACCCCAGCGCCTTCACCTGCAGCAGGAAGGGCTTGGGATCGTCCTGGCCGATGGCGATCAGGCGGGTGCGCTTGCGCAGGGAGCGCGGCAGCGCCGCCAGTGCCTTGAGGCTGCGGTCCAGGCCCTTGGTCTTGAAGCCGGAGCCGATCTGCACCAGCAACAGGTCGTCGTCCGCCAGCTTGAACTCGCGGCGGAACTCGGCGCGGATTTCGGCGGCGTTGGCCGGCGCGCGGCGGTCCTGGGCGATGCCCGGCGGCAACAGGTGGAAACGGGATTCAGGCGTGCGGTAGTGCTTGATGAACAGCGGCTGCTGGACTTCGGAGATCATCAGGATCTCGGTTTTGGACTCCGGCGCGAACACCGCGCGCTCGTAGTCGGCGAAGTGTTTGTAACGACCCCAGCGGCGATAGAACGAATGGCGCAGGGTCTGCGCCTTGTCCTCGAAGCAGCCGTCGGCGGCGTAATAGACATCCAGGCCGGGCATCTTGTTGAAACCGATCACCCGGTCCACCGGCGAGCGCGCGAGGTCGGCGGCCAGCCAGGCGCTGAACTTCTCGTTGCGGCGGTGGTTGAACAGCGATTTCACCGGCGCCACGCGCACGTCGAAGCCGGGCGGTATGTCGCCTTCCCAGATCGGGGTGTAGACGCGGATGGCGTGGCCGCGCTGCTGGCACTCCAGCGCGATGCGCATGAAATCGCGTTGCAGCCCGCCAAAGGGGAAGTATTTGTAGAGGACGAAAGCCAGGGTCATCGAAGCGTCTCCGGGGCCAGCAGCAGTGCCTCCAGCTGGGTGGCCACGCGCTGGGGATTCAGGCGCGTGAAGCACAGAGGCTGTTCATGCCGCAGGTCGAACTGACGCTTGTCGTCGGCCGTCGGCTGGTAGGTGCAGGTCTTCTGCAGGCAGGGTGCGCACGGCCAGTCGCTGGCCAGGTGCACCTGCGAGCGCCCGTAGGCGCCGGTCAGACCGGGATTGGTCGGGCCGAACAGTGACAGGGTCGGCACGTCCAGGGCAGCGGCCAGGTGGCCCAGCCCGGTGTCCACCGCCACGCAGGCGGAAGCGCCGGCCAGCACCTTGGCCATGCCCGCCAGACTTAATCTGGGGAGCACGGAGGCATTTTCCAAGCCGTCGGCCAGCCGCTCGGCGCGCTGCCGCTCGGCGTCGTTGCCCCACGGCAGGCGCACCGACCAACCGCGTTCCCCCATGCGCTGGGCCAACTCGCGCCAATAGACCTCGGGCCAGTGCTTGGTCACCCAGGTGGTACCGTGGAGGAACACCAGGTACGGGTCGCCATCCACGGCATCCAGCAGGCGATTGCGGTCCAGGCCGTAGTCGCCGGTGCCGGCGGGCAGCGGGTAGTCCAGCGCCTGGGCGAACAACTGGCGCACGCGCTCGACGGCGTGCTGCCCCCAGGCAACCGGGTAGGTGCGGCGATAGAAGCGGCTGGCGGCCGGCTCGCGGGCCGACGCCTTGTCCAGCCCGGCGACAGGCGTGCGACGGCGTGCATAGCGGGTCAGCCAGGCGCTCTTGAGCAGGCCCTGGGCATCGATCACCAGGTCGTAATCCACTTCCTTGAGGCGACGCTTGAAGCGCCCCCATTCACCGCTCTTGATCGTTTGCCAGAGGTTCTTGCGCCAGCGGCGGATCGCCACCGGGATCACCTGGGCGACCGCCGGATGCCAGGCCGGGATCTCGGCGAAGCCTTCTTCCACCACCCAGTCGAACTGGATGCCGGGAATGGCGCGGGCGGCGTCGGTCAACGCCGGCAGGGTATGGATGACATCGCCCAGGGACGACGTCTTGATCAGCAGGACCCTCATTCCACATCAACCGGATCGGCAACCAGGCGGTCCAGCGCTTCGATCACCGGACGCGGCTTGAGCTCGCGCAGGCAGTTGTAATGGCCGAAGCGGCACACGCGATCGAAGCAGGGGCTGCATTCCAGGCCCAGGCGGACGATTTCCACCGCATCGGCCAGCGGCGGGGTGAACTGCGGCGAGGTGGAGCCGTAGACCGCCACCAGCGGGCGGTTCAGCGCGGCGGCCACGTGCATCAGGCCGGAGTCGTTGGTGACCACGGCGCCGGCGCAGGACATGAGGTCGATGGCCTCGGCCAGGGCGGTCTCGCCGGCCAGGTTCACCGCCTCTTCGCGCAGACCGGGGATCAGCCGCATGCGGATGTCTTCGCCGCCGGGATGGTCGTTCTTCGACCCGAAGATCCAGACCTGCCAGCCAGCGCGGATCTTCGTTTCGGCGACCTTGGCGTAGTACTCCGCCGGCCAGCGCTTGGCCTCGCCGAACTCCGCGCCGGGGCACAGCGCCAGCACCGGGCGATCCAGGCTCAGGCCGAACTTGGCCAGCGCCGCGTCGCGGCTTAGCGGGTCGATGGACAGGCGTGGCTGTGGATAAGGTTGCGGCAGCGCGGCGCCCGGCTCATAGGCCAGGGCCATGAAGCGCTCGATCATCAGCGGATAGCGCTCTTTATCCAGCGTGCGGATGTCGTTGAGCAGGCCGTAGCGCATCTCGCCCTTCCAGCCGGTGCGCGTGGGGATGCCGGCGAAATACGGCACCAGCGCCGACTTCAGCGAGTTGGGCAGGAGGATCGCCTGGTCGTACTGCCCCTTGAGGGACTTGCCGATGCGCCGGCGCGAGGCGATGTCCAGCACGCCATGGCCGAGGGGGAAGCTCAGGGCCTGGCGCACCTGCGGCATGCGCTCGAGGATCGGCCGGCTCCAGTCGGGCGCCAGCACGTCGATCACGCAGTCCGGATGCTGCTGCTTCAGACACTGGAAGAGTGTCTGCGCCATCACCATGTCGCCCACCCAGGAGGGGCCTACGATCAGAATTCTCATGCCTTTTCCGAAAAACGACCGGGGAGGCTCTCGCCTCCCCGTATTCCATTCATCCAGCCGTGCGGCAGGTGCCCTCACGGTTGGGTGCCGAGCAACGAATGCCGGCAGTCTAGCCCAGCCTTCATGCCGGCCGGGCGGATTTCGTCACTCCCTGTGACCTGGCGCAATGGCATCACGCGCCGGCTCCTGATCCCACCCTGGCCCGCGCAGGCCACCCGACAGCGCGGCTCGCTCCGGCGAGGGTCATTGCGCCGGATGCCAGTGACTTCGTGGGGAAAACGCAGCGAATCAGGTCAGCTCGAAGGCCTTCCACATCTGCATCACCATGCGCCGTTCTGCATGGAAGTGGTCGCCGCTCACCACGCCCGGCTGCTTCTGCAGGGACAATCGGTGCGCCGCCGCCCGGTAGGCCTTGTAGGCGTCCTGCAGCTTCAGGACATCCTCGCCGGACATCAACCCGACCCGCTCCAGGGCTTCCAGGATGCGGATGTTATCGGTGAACTCCACCAGTTCCGGGTGCTGCCAGGACCACGCCAGGGCCGCGTATTGCACCATAAATTCGATATCGACGATACCACCGGCATCCTGCTTGAGATCGAACGGGGCCGCGGCCTCGAAGGCATTCGGCGCGGTGCCGGCGGCGGTGCTCGGGGTGCCGAGGTTGTCGCGCATCTTGGCGCGCATTTCGCTGACTTCCCTGCGCAGCTCCGCCAGGTCGCGCGGCTGGCCCAGGACCTTGGCGCGGATCGCCTCGAAGGCCTTGCCCACGCGCGGGCAACCGGCGAGCACGCGGGCGCGCACCAGCGCCTGGTGCTCCCAGGTCCACGCCTCGCCCAGCTGGTAGGCCTCGAAGGCGCGCAACGAACTGACCAGCAGGCCCGACGCGCCGCTCGGGCGCAGGCGCATGTCCACCTCGTAGAGCATGCCCGAGGGCGTCTGCGCGGTGAGGAAGTGGATGATCTTCTGCCCCAGGCGTGTATAGAACTGCGCGCCGTCGATGGACTTCTCGCCATCGGTCTCGCACTGCGGGTCGCCGTCGTGGATGAACACCAGGTCCAGGTCCGAGCCATGGCCCAGCTCCAGGCCGCCGGACTTGCCGTAGCCGATGATGATGAAATCCGGATCGCACGGCGTGCCATCGGCACGGGTCGGCCGGCCGTGGCGCTGCACCAACTGGTCCCAGGCCAGGCTCAGCACCTGCTCGAGGATCGCCTCGGCCAGCCAGGTCAGGTAGTCGCTGACCTTCATCAGCGGCAGGGTGCCGGCGATCTCCGAGGCGACCACGCGCAGGGCATGGGCCAGCTTGAAGTGGCGCAGGGTTTCCATCTGCTGTTCGAGGTCATCCTCGGGAATGCGCATCAGCCGCTCGCGCAGCTCGGCGCCCAGCTCGGCGGCCTGCGGCGGACGGAACAGCCGCCCCTCGTTCAGGAGCTCGTCGAGCAGGATGGGGAAGCGGGCGATCTGCTCGGCCACCATCGGGCTGGCCGCGCACAGCGTCAGCAGGCGCTCCAGCGCCCCAGGGTTCTCCGTCAGCAGCACCAGATAGGCCGAGCGCCGCGCCACCGCCTCGATCAGCGGCAGGGTGCGCTCGAGCAGCACGTCCGCCGGGCCGCGCTCGGCGATCATGTTCAGCAGGCGCGGCATGAAGGCGTCCAGCCGCTCGCGGCCCAGGCGCTGCATGGCGCGCACCTGCGGGCCGTTGCGCAGGTCGGTGAGTCGTTTCCAGGCCGCGGCCGGCTCCGCGAACCCGGCATCGGCGAACTGCCGGCAGGCGGACTCCTCGTCCACCGCCTCTTCCCACAGCGGAATCCATTCGCCGCCGATGGTGGTGTCGACCTGGCCTTCTTCATCTTCGTCCGGGTCGGCGATGACCTGACGGAAGTGCCAGTCGATGCGCTCGCGCCACTGGTTGGTCGCCTGGTGGAACGCCGACCAGTTGGCGAAGCCCATGATGAAGGCCACGCGGATCCGCTCGAACTCGTCCTCCGGCAGCATCTGCGTCTGCCGGTCGGCGATGGCCTGTAGGGCGTGCTCGGCGTAGCGCAGGAATTCGTAGCCCTCGCGCAGCTCGGCGACCACCTGCGGCGGTAGGTAGCCCTGCCCTTCGAGGATCGCCAGCACCCGCAGCAGCGGCCGCTGCTGCAGGCTCAGGTCGCGGCCGCCGTGGATCAGCTGGAAGGCCTGGGCGATGAATTCCACCTCGCGGATGCCGCCGGCGCCCAGCTTGATGTTCTCGCTCATGCCCTTGCGCCGGACTTCCTGCTGGATCAGCTGCTTCATGGTGCGCAGCGCTTCGATGGCGGAGAAATCCAGGTAGCGCCGGTAGACGAACGGGCGCAGCAGCTCCAGCAGGCGCTGGCCGGCTTCCTGGTCGCCGCCCACCACGCGGGCCTTGATCATCGCGTAGCGCTCCCAGTCGCGGCCCTGGTCCTGGTAGTACTGCTCCAGCGCGGCGAAGCTGTGCACCAGCGGGCCGCTGGAGCCATACGGGCGCAGGCGCATGTCGACGCGAAAGGCGAAGCCCTCGACGGTGATGGCGTCCAGCGACTTGATCAGCTTCTGCCCCAGGCGGGTGAAGAACTCCTGGTTGTCCAGCGCGCGCTTGGCGCCCTGGGTCTCGCCGCCCTCGGGGTAGCCGAAGATCAGGTCGATGTCCGAGGACAGGTTCAGCTCGCCCGCCCCCAGCTTGCCCATGCCCAGCACCACCATCTTCTGCGGCAGGCCCGAGCGATTGCCGATGGGCACGCCGAACTGCTGGCAGTGGCGCTGGTAGAGCCAGGCCAGGGACTGGTCGATGCAGGCGTCGGCGAGGTCCGAGAGGTCGCGGCAGGTTCCGGCCAGATCGCTGCGGCGGGTCAGGTCGCGCCAGATGATGCGCACCTGCTGGCGCCGGCGGAAGCGACGCAGGCGGCGGCCCAGCTCGTCCTCATCGGCGCAGTCGGTCAGCAGCGCTTCGAGCTGCGCGCCCATCTCGCCGGGCTGCAGGCTCCGCTCCAGTTCGCCGGTCGCGGCCAGCGCCAATAGAAAGGCAGGATCGCGCTGCACCTGCTCGGCGACGAAGTCGCTGCCGGCAGTGACACGGGCGAAATCGGCGTGCCGCTCGTCGGGCCAACTGTCGAAACTGGCGATCTGCTCGGCGGAAAGGGCGGCGATGGCGGTGCGGAAATTCTGCTCAGCGCGCTCGGCGAGCGGCTTGAGCGTGGCCGGCAATGCGGCCAGGGACGGCAGGCTCATGGTCTATCCTGAGTGGTCGGCGAGGCGCCGGCATTCCTGTCTTTTCGCGCCCCTGTAGTTTTACTACTAACTTTTTCTGGCGGAGGGGTGTATCCGTTGGCGATTTGTAGTAAAACTACAACCCGCCGGGCATACCCCCGGAGCACTTCCAAGAATTCGCCGCGTCGCCCACGAGGTTGGCGCAGCTATCGGCAACGATCTACTGGCTTCCGATTCTGGAAGCCTTTCCGCCCTGGAGCAAGCCATGCAAGACCTCGATCCCGTCGAAACCCAGGAATGGCTGGACGCCCTGGAATCGGTCCTGGACCGTGAAGGTGAAGACCGCGCCCATTACCTGATGACCCGCATGGGCGAGCTGGCCAGCCGGTCCGGCACCCAACTGCCCTACGCCATCACCACGCCCTATCGCAACACCATCCCCGTCACCCACGAAGCGCGCATGCCCGGCGACCTGTTCATGGAACGCCGCATCCGCTCCCTGGTGCGCTGGAACGCCCTGGCGATGGTGATGAAGGCCAACAAGAACGACCCGGATCTGGGTGGCCACATCTCCTCCTTCGCCTCCTCGGCGACCCTGTACGACGTTGGCTTCAACTACTTCTTCCAGGCCCCGACCGACGAACACGGCGGCGACCTGGTGTTCTTCCAGGGCCACGCCTCCCCCGGCGTCTACGCCCGCGCCTTCCTCGAAGGCCGCATCACCGAAGACCAGCTGAACAACTTCCGCCAGGAAGTGGACGGCAACGGCCTGTCTTCCTACCCGCACCCCTGGCTGATGCCGGACTTCTGGCAGTTCCCGACCGTGTCGATGGGTCTGGGCCCGATCCAGGCGATCTACCAGGCGCGCTTCATGAAGTACCTGGAAAGCCGCGGCTTCATCCCCGCCGGCAAGCAGAAGGTCTGGTGCTTCATGGGTGACGGCGAGTGCGACGAGCCCGAATCCCTGGGCGCGATCTCCCTGGCCGGCCGCGAGAAGCTGGACAACCTGATCTTCGTCATCAACTGCAACCTGCAGCGCCTCGACGGCCCGGTTCGCGGCAACGGCAAGATCATCCAGGAACTCGAAGGCGTGTTCCGTGGCGCCGAGTGGAACGTCAACAAGGTGGTCTGGGGTCGCTTCTGGGACCCGCTGTTCGCCAAGGACACCGCCGGCCTGCTGCAGCAGCGCATGGACGAGGTCATCGACGGCGAGTACCAGAACTACAAGGCCAAGGACGGCGCCTACGTGCGCGAGCACTTCTTCGGCGCACGTCCCGAGCTGCTGGAGATGGTCAAGGACCTCTCCGACGAAGAGATCTGGAAGCTCAACCGTGGCGGCCACGACCCCTACAAGGTCTATGCGGCCTACCACCAGGCGGTCAACCACAAGGGCCAGCCGACCGTCATCCTGGCCAAGACCATCAAGGGCTACGGCACCGGCTCGGGCGAAGCGAAGAACATCGCGCACAACGTCAAGAAGGTCGACGTCGAGTCCCTGAAGTCGTTCCGCGACAAGTTCGACATCCCGATCAAGGATGCCGACCTGGAAAACCTGCCGTTCTACCGCCCCGAGGAAGGCAGCGCCGAAGCCAAGTACCTGGCCTCGCGCCGTGCCGCGCTGGGCGGCGTGATGCCGGTTCGCCGCGAGAAGAGCTTCAAGGTCCCGGTTCCGCCGCTGGATACCCTCAAGGCCATGCTCGACGGCTCGGGCGACCGTGAAATCTCCACCACCATGGCCTTCGTGCGGATCATCTCGCAGCTGGTCAAGGACAAGGAACTCGGCCCGCGCATCGTCCCGATCGTGCCGGACGAAGCCCGTACCTTCGGTATGGAAGGCATGTTCCGCCAGTTGGGTATCTACTCCTCCGTCGGCCAGCTGTACGAGCCGGTGGATAAAGACCAGGTGATGTTCTACCGCGAGGACAAGAAAGGTCAGATCCTCGAGGAAGGCATCAACGAAGCCGGCGCCATGTCCAGCTGGATCGCCGCGGGTACCTCGTACTCCACGCACAACCAGCCGATGCTGCCGTTCTACATCTTCTACTCGATGTTCGGCTTCCAGCGTATCGGCGACCTGGCCTGGGCCGCCGGCGACAGCCGCGCGCACGGCTTCCTGATCGGCGGCACCGCCGGCCGTACCACCTTGAACGGTGAAGGCCTGCAGCACGAAGACGGTCACAGCCACCTGCTGGCGGCGACCATCCCGAACTGCCGCACCTACGATCCGACCTACGCCTACGAGCTGGCGGTGATCATCCGCGAAGGCTCGCGCCAGATGATCGAAGAGCAGCAGGACATCTTCTACTACATCACCGTGATGAACGAGAACTACGTCCAGCCGGCCATGCCCAAGGGCGCAGAGGAAGGCATCATCAAGGGCATGTACCTGCTCGATGAGGACAAGAAGGACGCCGCGCATCACGTGCAGCTGCTGGGCTCGGGCACCATCCTGCGTGAAGTCGAAGCCGCCGCGAAGATCCTGCGCGAAGACTTCGGCATCGGCGCCGACGTCTGGTCGGTACCCAGCTTCAACGAACTGCGCCGCGACGGCCTGGCCGTGGAGCGCTGGAACCGCCTGCACCCGGGCCAGAAGCCCAAGCAGAGCTACGTCGAAGAGTGCCTCTCCGGCCGCAAGGGCCCGGTGATCGCCTCCACCGACTACATGAAGCTCTACGCCGAGCAGATCCGCCAGTGGGTGCCGAGCAAGGAGTACAAGGTGCTGGGCACCGACGGCTTCGGCCGCAGCGACAGCCGCCGCAAGCTGCGCGACTTCTTCGAAGTGGACCGTCACTGGGTCGTGCTGGCCGCGCTGGAAGCCCTGGCCGATCGTGGCGATATCGAACCCAAGGTGGTGGCCGAGGCCATTGCCAAGTTCGGCATCGATCCCGAAAAACGTAATCCGCTGGACTGCTGAGGAGAGGCACGATGAGCGAACTGATTCGTGTACCCGACATCGGCAATGGTCAGGGTGAAGTCATCGAACTGCTGGTCAAGGTTGGCGACACCGTCGAGGCCGACCAGAGCCTGCTGACGCTGGAATCCGACAAGGCCAGCATGGAGATCCCCTCGCCCAAGGCCGGCGTGGTGAAGAGCCTGAAGGTCAAGGTGGGCGACACGCTGAAGGAAGGCGACGAGATCCTCGAGCTGGAAGTCGAGGGTGGTTCGGCCGCCGCCGAAGCGCCCAAGGCCGAAGCCCCGGCTCCGGCCGCCGAAGCACCGAAGGCGGAGGCTCCGGCCGCTGCCCCGGCGCCGGCTGCCGCACCCGCCGCTGGCGCCAGCGTCCAGGACATCCATGTCCCGGACATCGGCTCGGCCGGCAAGGCGAACGTCATCGAAGTCATGGTGAAAGCCGGCGACACGGTCGAAGCCGACCAGTCGCTGATCACCCTGGAATCGGACAAGGCGAGCATGGAAATCCCCTCGCCGGCCTCCGGCGTGGTGGAAAGCGTGTCGATCAAGGTCGGTGACGAAGTCGGCACCGGCGACCTGATCCTCAAGCTCAAAGTCGCGGGCGCCGCCGCCCCGGCCGCGGCTGAGGCACCGGCTGCTGCACCGGCTCCGGCCGCTGCCGCTCCTGCCGCCGCGCCGGCCCCGGCTGCCGCGGCCCCGGCCAAGGCTGCGGAAGCCGCCCCGGTGGGTGCGCCGAGCCGCGACGGCGCCAAGGTTCACGCAGGCCCCGCGGTGCGCATGGTCGCCCGCGAGTTCGGCGTCGAGCTGTCCGAGGTGAAAGGCACCGGTCCGAAGGGCCGTATCCTCAAGGAAGACGTGCAGGCGTTCGTGAAAGAACAACTGCAACGCGCTAAGTCCGGCGCGCCGGCTGGCGCTACCGGTGGCGCGGGCATCCCGCCGATCCCGGAAGTCGACTTCAGCAAGTTCGGCGACGTGGAAGAAGTGGCCATGACCCGCCTGATGCAGGTCGGCGCCGCCAACCTGCATCGCAGCTGGCTGAACGTGCCGCACGTGACCCAGTTCGACTCGGCCGACATCACCGAGATGGAAGCCTTCCGGGTGGCCCAGAAAGCCGTTGCGGAGAAGGCCGGCGTCAAGCTGACCGTGCTGCCGATCCTGCTCAAGGCCTGCGCCCACCTGCTCAAGGAAATGCCGGACTTCAACAGCTCCCTGGCCCCCAGTGGCAAGGCGCTGATCCGCAAGAAGTACGTGCACATCGGCTTCGCCGTGGATACGCCGGACGGCCTGCTGGTGCCGGTGATCAAGAACGTCGACCAGAAGAGCCTCCTGCAGCTCGCCGCCGAAGCCGCCGAACTGGCCGAGAAAGCGCGCACCAAGAAGCTCTCCGCCGACGCCATGCAGGGCGCCTGCTTCACCATCTCCAGCCTCGGCCACATTGGCGGCACCGGCTTCACGCCGATCGTCAACGCGCCGGAAGTGGCGATCCTGGGTGTCAGCAAGGCCACCATGCAGCCGGTGTGGGACGGCAAGGCCTTCCAGCCGCGCCTGATGCTGCCGCTGTCGCTGTCCTACGATCACCGCGTGATCAACGGGGCGGCCGCCGCGCGCTACACCAAGCGCCTGTCCGACCTGCTGGGCGATATCCGCACGCTGCTGCTGTAAGGGAAATGGCCTACGGTCCTGCTACGCGCACGCGCAGCACACCGCAGGCCCTTTTCACGTGTTGTAAGGGGTAGGTCCGCCTACCCTTCCTCTCGACGAGCACGCCACGCTCGTTCTCTCCAGCCCTGCCGGATGGCGGGGCTTCTTTTTTGCCGGACCGGCGGTTACGCCGCGCTCCCGCCCCTGGCTCAACTTCGCACCGTGACGGCCGATACAGTCTTGGCTTGTCATGGCCCCGTGCCTCATGCAAATCTTGCCAACGCCCATAGAAGTCGGGCGAGGCCATGTACCTCGTCCAGCACCCTGGAAATCCACCGCGCATGAAGAGTCATCCCGATGCCGCCAGCCGTCAGGCGGCCGAGGTTGTCACGCAGCTTCCCGTCCCTTCGAGGCTCGGGATGCTGCGCTTCGAGCGCCTGAACGAGCCCAGCTGGACCCTGCTGTTCCTCGACCCCGGCTGCGAACGCCAGATCGGCGTGCCGGCCCAGGACCTCTGCGGCATCCTCGACGCCCCCTATGCCAGCCTGATGGAGCCCGAAGCGCGCCATCGCCTGCATGAGCAGGTGCAGCAGCAACTCCTCAAGGACGGCCGTTACCGGGTGCGCTACCTGCTCCACTCGCCACGCGGCACGCTCAACGTGCTGGAGGTCGGCGAGAGCTTCCAGCAGCACGGCCGCCAGCTGCTTCACGGCTACCTGCTGCAGACCGAGGGCGACGAGCAGGACACCGAGCTGGACCCGCGCCTGCTGGACCTGGAAGCGCAGAACATCCGCCTGAAGATGTCCCTGGAGATGTACCAGCGCTCCCAGGACGAACACCTGCAGCACCTGGTGCGCTCGCGCACCCAGCAGAACCTGATCGTGCGCCTGGCGCGGCACCGCTACCTGTCCAGCGACCCGCTGCTCGAAGCCGCGCAGCTGATCGCCCAGGCCGCCTGCGAGGCCTACGACGTGGCCCGCGCCGGCATCTGGCGGCTGCACCCGGACCATCGCCTGGAGGCGGTGACCATCTACCGCCGCGACATCGACCAGTACGAAAAGCCCCAGGACATCGACGCCAGCCACTTCCCCAACTACCTCGACGCGGTGCACAGCGGCCGCGCCATCGATGCCCACAACGCGCAGCAGGACCCGCGCACCCAGGAGCTGGCCAAGCGTTACCTGCGCCCGCAGGGCATCAGCGCCATGCTCGACGCCACCATCCGCGTCGGCGGCGAAGTGGTCGGGGTGCTCTGCCTGGAACACGTTGGCGAGGTGCGCATGTGGCAGAGCGACGAAATCGCCTTCGCCGGCGAGCTGGCCGACCAGTACGCCCAGGTGCTGATGAACCACGAGCGGCGCAACGTTTCCAGCGCCCTGCACCTGTTCCAGCGCGCCGTCGAGCAGAGCGCCAGCGCCTTCCTGCTGATCGACCGCGACGGCCTGGTGGAATACGTCAACCCCAGCTTCACCGCCATCACCCAGTACGGCGCCGACGAAGTGCGCGGCCGCCGCCTGCCGGAGCTGCCGGCGCTGGCCAACCTCAGCGAGCTGCTGTTCGACGCGCGCTCCACCCTGGTCACGCAGAACAGCTGGCAGGGCGAGTTCCGCAGCCGGCGCAAGAACCTCGAGCCCTACTGGGGCCAGCTGTCGCTGTCCAAGGTCTACGACGACAAGGGCGAGCTGACCCACTACATCGGCATCTACGAAGACATCACCCAGAGCAAGCTGGCCCAGCAGCACATCGAGAAGCTCGCCTACCGCGACAACCTCACGGGGCTGGCCAATCGGCACTTCTTCATCAACGCCCTGGAAGAACGCCTGCAGGTGGGCAGCGAACACTCGCTGAGCCTGCTGCTGGTGGACATCGACAACTTCAAGCGGATCAACGACAGCCTCGGCCACCAGACCGGCGACAAGCTGCTGGCCAACCTCGCCCGGCGCCTGCGCAGCAGCCTGAGCGACAGTGCCACCCTGGCGCGCTTCGCCAGCAACGAATTCGCCGTGCTGCTGGAGGAATCCGTGGCCGGCCGTGGCGAGAAGGTCGCCGCGCAGATCCTCGACGTGCTCGACAAGCCGCTGTTCGTCGACAACCAGCTGATCAGCATCACCGGCTCGGTGGGCATCGCCTACGCGCCGCAACACGGGCAGGACCCGCAGACCCTGATGAAGCACGCGGGCCTGGCGCTGCACAAGGCCAAGGCCAACGGCAAGCACCAGGTGCAGACCTTCACCGAGGCGATGACCGCCGAGGCGAGCTACAAGCTGTTCGTCGAAAGCAACCTGCGCCGCGCCCTGGTGCAGGACGAACTGGCGGTGCACTACCAGCCCAAGCTGTGCCTGCGCAGCGGCGCACTGCTCGGCCTGGAAGCCCTGCTGCGCTGGCAGCACCCGGAGAAGGGCATGATCCGCCCGGACCAGTTCATCAGCGTCGCCGAGGAAACCGGGCTGATCATCCCCATCGGCAAATGGGTGATCCGCCAGGCCTGCCGTCAGGTGCGCGAGCTGGCCGCCAAGGGCCTGGGCGAGCTGCACATGGCGATCAACCTGTCGCCCAAGCAGTTCAGCGACCCGGACCTGGTCGGCTCCATCGCCGCCATCCTCCACGAGGAAAGCATCCCCGCCTCGCAGCTGGAACTGGAGCTGACCGAAAGCCTGCTGCTGGACGCCACCGACGATACCCGCCAGCAGCTGGAGCGCCTGAAGAACCTCGGCCTGACCCTGGCCATGGACGACTTCGGCACCGGCTACTCGTCGCTGAGCTACCTGAAGAAATTCCCCATCGACGTGATCAAGATCGATCGCAGCTTCATCAAGGACATCCCGGACAACCAGGACGACATGGAGATCACTTCCGCGGTGATCGCCATGGCCCACAACCTCAAGCTGCAGGTGGTCGCCGAAGGCGTCGAGACCGCCGCCCAGCTGGCCTTCCTGCGGCGCAACCGCTGCGACATCGGCCAGGGCTACCTGTTCGACAAGCCCATCCCCAGCCACGACCTTTCCTCCAGCCTGCAGCGCTACCCCTGCCGCCCGCACTGAGGCGCCCTGGCGCGGCGTGCCCGCAGCCAATTGCACCGGCGCGATCAAACATCCCGCAAAGCAAAACAAACGCTGTAATCTTCAGCGAGTACCCGAGTCTATTGCCGCCCCTTTCGTGAGGAGACGAATGCCATGACCCTGCGCTCGCAAATACTTGCCCACAAGCTGGAACTGCCCAGCTCCGCCCAGGCCCTGCCGGGGCGCGAAAGCCCGATGCCGGTGCCTGAAGCGCATTACGTCAATGGCCGCCCGCTGACCGCGCCCTTCCCCGCCGGCGTGCAGCAGATCGTGGTCGGCCTGGGTTGCTTCTGGGGCGCCGAGCGGCGTTTCTGGCAACAGCCGGGCGTGTGGGTCACCGCGGTGGGCTATGCCGGCGGCTACACGCCGAACCCGACCTACGACGAAGTGTGCTCCGGCCTGACCGGCCACAGCGAAGTGGTGCTGGTGGCGTATGACCCGCGGGAGACCAGCATCGAAGCCCTGTTGAAGGTGTTCTGGGAATCCCACGACCCGACCCAGGGCATGCGCCAGGGCAACGACACCGGCACCCAGTACCGCTCGGTGCTCTACTGGTTCGACCAGGCGCAGAAAGCCGCCATCGACGCCAGCCGCGAGGCGTTCCAGAAGGAACTCAGCGCCAAGGGCTACGGCGAGATCACCACGGAAATCCGCGAGGTGCCGCCGTTCTACTACGCCGAGGCCTACCACCAGCAGTACCTGGCGAAGAACCCCAACGGCTACTGCGGCCTGGGCGGCACGGGCGTCTGCCTGCCGGCGTAAGTGGGCTCTTGTAGGAGCGAGCTTGCTCGCGAACAGCCCCGCTGCGAGGCTGGCGCCCTGCGGGCGCGATCGCGGGCATGGCCCGCTCCTACAGGGAACACCGTGCCTACCGGCTGCGTAGGAGCGGACTCCGTCCGCGATTGGCCGAGCCCCGCGCCAAGCCTATCGCGGATAAATCCGCCCCTACGAAAGCCACAGGAATAGCCCCGGCACATGCCGGGGCTTTTTTCATTCGGCGATCAGCCAATCCACCTGGCCGCTGCCTTCGCTCTGCGCCAGCGTCTGCGCCAGCCAGGGCAACAACCCGCGCAGTTCCTCGTCCAGCGGCCACGGCGGGTTGGCAATGACCAGCCCGGAGCCGTTCAGGCGGTCAGCGGTGTCGGCCGGATGCACGCACAGCTCCACCCGCAGCAGCTTGGGCGCGCTGCTCTTCTCCAGGCGCTGGTAGAAGCGCTTGAGCTGGCGCCGGTCCTTGATCGGGTACCAGATGGCGACCACGGTCTGGCGCATGCGGCCGATGGCCTCGTCCAGCGCGGTGACGCAGCGTTCCAGGTCGTCCGGCTGTTCGAACGGCGGGTCGATCAGCAACACGCCGCGCTTCTCCGCCACCGGCAGGAAAGCACGGGGCAGCAGCCAGCCGTCGCCCTGGTGCACCGAGATGCGCCGCTCACCGGCCATGTTGGCCTTGAGCAAGCGGCCGTCCTCGGGGTGCAGCTCGTTGAGCAGCACGCGGTCCTGCGGGCGGGTCAGGCGCCGCGCCAGCTCCGGCGATCCGGGGTAGAACTCCAGGCCGCCGTCGGGGTTCAGTGCGCTCACCACGCCCAGGTAGTCCTGCAGCAGCTCGGGCAGGTCATCGCGGCCGACCAGGCGGCCGATGCCCGATTCCCACTCGCCGGTGCGGCTGGCTTCATCGCCCAGCAGGTCGTACAGACCGATGCCGGAATGGCTGTCGAGGTAGGCGAAGGGCGTGTCCTTGCGCGCCATCAGCGCGAAGAGGCGGGCAAGGACGATGTGTTTCAGCACGTCGGCGTGGTTGCCGGCGTGGTAGGCGTGGCGGTAGTTCATCGATAGCGGGCTCCTCAAGGCGCGCAGTTTAGGTCCTGGGGCGGGTGCGGGGCGAGTCCGCCGTCGCCAGGGACTGCCGGAAGGCCGGGCCTTTTGGCCCTTTATCACGCTGATGGATGATTCTGTGCACGCTTCATTCACCAGACTAGACTGCGCCGATCCCTATGGAGGCCGATCCATGTCCGAGACCCTGCTCAGCTCCCGCAACCTCGCCTTCGAACTCTACGAAGTGCTCGACGCCGAGGCCCTGACCCAGCGCGAACGCTTCGCCGACCACAACCGCGAGACCTTCGACGCCGCCCTGGGCACCGCCCGCGGCATCGCCGAGGAGCTGTTCGCCCCGCACAACCGCAAGAACGACGAGAACGAACCGCAGTACGTCGACGGCGGCGCGGTGCTCATCCCGGACGTGAAGCCGGCGGTGGACGCCTTCAACGAGGCCGGCTTCCAGAACGCCTCGCGCAGCTTCGAACAGGGCGGCATGCAGCTGCCGCACCTGCTCTCGCGCGCCTGCTTCGCGCACTTCCAGTCGGCCAACATCGCCACCTCGTCCTACCCGATGCTCAGCATGGGCGCCAGCCACCTGATCGAGACCTTCGGCAGCGACGAACAGAAACGCCTGTTCCTCCAGCCGATGATCGAAGGCCGCTGGTTCGGCACCATGGCCCTGACCGAGCCCCACGCCGGCTCGTCCCTGGCCGACATCCGCACCCGCGCGGAGCCGGCCGCCGACGGCAGCTACCGGATCCGCGGCAACAAGATCTTCATCTCCGGCGGCGACCACCCGCTGTCGGACAACATCGTGCACATGGTGCTGGCCAAGCTGCCGGACGCACCGCCCGGCGTGAAGGGCATCAGCCTGTTCATCGTGCCCAAGTTCCTGGTCAACGCCGACGGCTCCCTGGGCGCACGCAACGACGTGACCCTGGCTGGCCTGTTCCACAAGATGGGCTGGCGCGGCACCACCTCCACCGCACTGAACTTCGGCGACAAAGGCGACTGCGTCGGCTACCTGGTCGGCAAGCCGCACCACGGCCTGGCCTACATGTTCCAGATGATGAACGAGGCGCGCATCGGGGTCGGCATGGGCGCCATCATGCTCGGCTACGCCGGCTACCTGTACTCCCTGGAATACGCCCGCGAACGCCCGCAGGGCCGCCCGGTGGACGCCAAGGACCCGACCTCGGCGCCCGTGGCAATCATCCAGCACACCGACGTGCGGCGCATGCTGCTGACCCAGAAGGCCTATGTCGAAGGCGCCTTCGACCTCGGCCTGTACGCCGCGCGCCTGGTGGACGACAGCGAAACGCTGGCCACCGAGGAGGAGCGCAGGCAGGCACACGAGTTGCTCGACCTGCTCACCCCGATCGTCAAGTCCTGGCCCTCGGAGTTCTGCCTGAAAGCCAACGAACTGGCGATCCAGATCCTCGGCGGCCACGGCTACACCCGCGAATACCCGGTGGAGCAGTACTACCGCGACAACCGCCTGAACCCCATCCACGAGGGCACCCACGGCATCCAGTCGCTGGACCTGCTGGGCCGCAAGCTGGCGCAGAACAACGGCGCCGGCCTCAAGCAGCTGACCCGCCTGATCAGCCAGTGCTGCGAGCGCGCCAGCGCGCACCCGTCACTGGACAAGCTGCGCGAGCCGCTGGAACAACTGATGGCGCGCCTGTCGGCGACCACCCTGAGCCTGCTCGGCGACCTGATGCAGGGCCGCGTCGCCCAGGGCCTGGCCAACTCGGCGCTGTACCTGAAGGTCTTCGGCCACGCCGTGATCGGCTGGCGCTGGCTGGAACAGGCGATTCGCGCCGAGGAAGGTCTGGCGCGCGGCAACGCCGCCGACGTCGATTTCTACCGCGGCAAGTTGCAGGCCGCACGCTACTTCTTGACCTGGGAAGTGCCGTCCTGCCACCACGACCTGGCCCTGCTCGAAGCCCGCGACGACACCTGTTCCACCATGCAGGACGCCTGGTTCTAGGCCCCCGCATGCCCTTTGCGCCCCGGTCACGTCCGGGGCTTTTTTATGCGCGGCGGATGACCATGCGGCCGGGGCTGGGTTCCGTCCGAACCGACTCACAAGACGGCAGACGATAACCACAGCAAACGCAGGAAAATTCCCACTCATATCTCTGACCCCGCCGAATGTGTGGCCCTGGAGGGATGCCGTTGAATAGCGGCTGCGAAAAATCCCATCACGACCTACGCCATGCCGACCTTCTCCCGCACCACCCTCCTGCGCCGCTTCCAGCTCTTCTTCCCGCTACTTGCCATCATCGTCGCCCTCGGCTGCACGCTGGTGCTGTTCAACACCGGCTCCACCGACGACGGCAAGCAACGCGACGCGGCGCTTTCCCCGCGTACCGCGCCCATCTTCAGCGAGCGCAACAGCGAGGCCTTCCAGCACGCCGACGACTACCTGAAGGACATCGACAAGGCGATTGCCGACGGCGTCGCCCTCCTGCGTGGCGGCGACAGCAAGTCGGTCGCCTCGCAAAGCCGCTACTTCAACGCACTGGTCAATGCCGGCTACGCGCAGTTCGGCTCGTCCTACTACGACCCGCTGGGCAGTTGCGGCGTGGCCGGCAGTTCGGCCCGCCACCTGTGGCACACGCAGGTTCGCGCCGTGCAGGGGGAAGCCAACATCAACGGCGAAGTGGCCCGCGCCCGCGCCGCCCTGCAGCGCGACCGACAGGCCTGCCTGGAGGCGGTGCACCTGCCCCTGGACGAGGCGACCGCCTGGGCGCCCGACGAGCTGGCGTCGCCGAGCCTGGTACCGACCTGGGCCAGCATCGGGCAGTGGCCGGAAAGCGCTACCGAGCGGTCCTCAACAAACCTTTGACAGCCTTGTAAATCCGCAGGTTAGAATCGATTGGCATGCGGCCTGCATCCTGATCCTTGAGTAGCGTCGCCACTCCCCCATTCCCCAGGAGGTCGACACCTTGGATGCCGTGGCCATCAACAGCTATTTCCTGATCGCTGCGGTGCTCATCGGCATGAGCATCCTGGTCAGCTCGCTGTCCTCGCGGCTGGGCATCCCGATCCTGGTCATCTTCCTCGCCGTCGGCATGGTGGCGGGCACCGACGGCCCCGGCGGCATCGGCTTCTCCAACTACCCCATGGCCTACCTGGTGGGCAACCTGGCGCTGGCGGTAATCCTGCTGGACGGCGGCTTGCGCACCCGTGTGTCGAGCTTCCGCGTGGCCCTGTGGCCGGCGCTGTCGCTGGCCACCGCGGGGGTGCTGATCACCGCCGGGCTGACCGGCATCGCCGCGGCCTGGCTGTTCAAGCTGAGCTGGATGGAAGGCCTGCTGATCGGCGCCATCGTCGGCTCCACCGACGCCGCGGCGGTGTTCTCGCTGCTGGGCGGCAAAGGCCTGAACGAGCGGGTCACGGCCACGCTGGAAATCGAATCGGGCAGCAATGACCCGATGGCGGTGTTCCTCACCGTGACGTTGATCGACATGCTCGCCCATGGCGAGAGCGGCCTGTCCTGGAGCTTCCTCTGGCACTTCCTGCGCGAGTTCGGCATCGGCTCGGTGCTCGGCCTGGGCGGCGGCTGGCTGCTGCTGCAGGTGATCAACCGCATCCACCTGGCCAACGGGCTCTACCCGCTGCTGGCGATCAGCGGCGGCCTGCTGATCTTCGCCCTGGCCAACGCCGCGCACGGCAGCGGCATCCTCGCCATCTACCTGTGCGGCCTGGTGCTGGGCAACCAGCCGATCCGCTCGCGCCACGGCATCATGCACATGCTCGACGGCATGGCCTGGCTGGCGCAGATCGGCATGTTCCTGGTGCTGGGCCTGCTGGTCACGCCCCACGACCTGTGGCCCATCGCCCTGCCTGCCCTGGGCCTGGCGCTGTGGATGATTCTCTTCGCCCGCCCGCTGTCGGTGCTGGTCGGGCTGTTCCCGTTCCGCGCCTTCCATGGCCGCGAGAAGGCCTTCATCGCCTGGGTCGGCCTGCGTGGCGCGGTGCCGATCATCCTCGCGGTGTTCCCGCTGATGGCCGGGCTGCCCAATGCCCAGCTGTTCTTCAACGTGGCCTTCTTCATCGTGCTGGTCTCGCTGCTGGTGCAGGGCACCAGCCTGCCCTGGGCTGCCAAGCTGCTGCGCGTGGTGGTGCCGCCGGACCCGGCGCCGATTTCCCGCGCGGGCCTGGAGGTCCACCCGACCAGCGAGTGGGAGCTGTTCGTCTACCACCTGAGCAAGGAAAAGTGGTGCATCGGCGCCGCCCTGCGCGAGCTGAAGATGCCCGAGGGCACCCGTATCGCCGCGCTGTTCCGCGGCACCCAGCTGCTGCACCCCTCCGGCAGTACCATCCTCGAGGCGGACGACATCCTCTGCGTGATCGGCCACGAGCATGACCTCTCCGCGCTGGGCAAGCTGTTCAGCCAGGCGCCGGATCGCGGCCTGAGCGCGCGCTTCTTCGGCGACTTCGTCCTCGAAGGCGACGCCCAGCTGTCCGCCGTGGCCTCGCTCTACGGGCTGAAGCTGGAAGGCGTCGACGGCGAACAGAACCTGGGCCGCTTCATCGCCCACGAAATCGGCGGCCAGGCGATCATTGGCGACCAGGTGGAATGGAACGGCCTGACCTGGACCGTAGCCGCCCTGGACGGGAACAAGATTCGCAAGGTCGGGGTCAAATTCCCCGAAGGACGCCCCGGCCCGGGGCTGTTCCTCTGACCGCCCACCGGTGCCCGCTTGCGGGTGCCGGCCCGCCAGCACTACCCTCACTCGACTTTTTTGCACGAGCCGCTGATCGCGACCATGTCATTCCTGCTGCGTACCCTTCTGACCGCTGTCCTCCTGGGCGGCTCGCTCACCGGCCTGCCCGCGCTGGCCGCCGACACCACCCCGCCCAGCGCCGAGCAGGTGCAGCAGAGCCTCGACGGCCTGGCCGATCGCAAGCTCTCCGACATCGACGCCAAGCCGATCAAGGCGAGCCTGGAGAATACCCTCAAGCTGCTCGCCGCCAAGGCCGACAGCGAGAAGCAGCTCAGCGAGCTGAAGGGTCGCCTGGCCGATGCGCCCAAACTGATCAGCGAGAACCAGAAGGCGCTCAATCGCCTCAAGGCCAGCAGCGAGAAGCCCGCCAACCAGCGCTATGGCGGCTACAACGCCACCCAGCTGGAAATGCTGCTCAACGAGCAATCCACCCAGCTGGCCGCCTGGCAGAAGGAGATGATCGACGCCAAGAGCGAGATCCTCACCGCGCAGACCCGCCCCGAGCGCGCCCAGGCCGACCTGAGCAGGAACCAGACGCGCCTGCTCGACATCAACACCGCGCTCAAGGCCGGCAAGGAAGGCAACAAGCCGCTGGGCGAGGAGCACCGCAACGAACTGCTGGCCGAGCAGGCCGCGCTGACCGCGCAGAACCTGCTGCTGCGCCAGCAACTGGCCGGCAACAACCTGCTGCTCGACCTCGCCTCCAGCCAGCGTGACCTGCTGGCCGAACGCATCGGCCGCGAGGAGCGCGAGACGCTCGAACTGCAGGCGATGATCAGCGACAAGCGCCGCGAGCAGTCGGAAAAGACCGTCGCCGAGCTGTCCAAGGACGCCGACCAGGCCGCCGGTACCGACAGCCTGCTCAGCCAGCAGAGCGCCGCCAACCTGAAGCTGTCGGACTACCTGCTGCGCACCACCGACCGCCTCAACACCCTGACCCGGCGCAACCTCGAAGCCAAGCAGCAGCTCGATACCCTGACCCAGGGCGAGCAGGCGCTGGACGAGCAGATCAACGTGCTGCGCGGCAGCCTGCTGCTGTCGAAGATCCTCTACCAGCAGAAGCAGTCGCTGCCGGTGATCAAGACCGACCAGGACCTGGCCGACGAGATCGCCGACCTGCGCCTGTACCAGTTCGAGCTGAACCAGAAGCGCGACGAGATCAACAACACCCAGGTCTACATCGACAACCTGCTGGCCCAGCAATCCCAGGAAAGCTTGACCCCGCAGCTGCGCAAGGACCTCTCCGAGCTGGTGGACACCCGCCTGGAGCTGATGGAGCGCCTCAACCACGAGCTGAACGCGCTGCTCAACGAAGCCATCACCCTGCAACTGAACCAGAAGCAGCTCAAGGAAACCAGCAGCAGCCTGCGCGCGACCCTCGACGAGCAGATGTTCTGGATTCCCAGCAACCGCCCGCTGGACCTGTCCTGGTTCAAGATGACCCCGACCCTGCTGCACCACCAGTTGGCCGAGGTGCCCTGGGGCTCGGGCGTGAAGGAGCTGGGCGAGGGCCTGATCGACCGGCCGTTCCTGTTCCTGCCGCTGCTCCTGCTGGTCGCCGCGCTGCTGTGGAAGCGCAAGTTCCTCTACGACAAGCTGGAATCGCTGAACGACGACATCGGCCACTTCAAGCGCGACAGCCAGGCCCACACCCCGCTGGCCCTGCTGCTCGCCGTGCTGCTGGCGCTACCGGGCACCCTGGCGCTGGCGATTGCCGGCCTCGCCCTGGTGCTCGACGCCCGCGGGCAGAACGCCACCCTGGGCAGCGCGCTGCTGGAAATGGCGCAGGTCTGGCTGGTGTTCTACACCGCGCACCGCATCCTGCGTCCGGGCGGCATCGCCGAGCGGCACTTCCACTGGAGCCAGGCGCAGGTGCAGTTCCTCGGCAAGCTCATGCGCCGACTGGGCCTGGTGGTGATGGCGCTGGTGGCCGTGGTCACCGTTGCCGAGCACTCGCCGGCCTCGCTGGCCGATGACGTGATCGGCATCGCCGTGGTGCTGTTCGGCTATGGCGCGATGACCTGGCTGCTCGCCCAGCTGCTGTTCAACAGCCCGTCCAGCGAGCGGCCGTCGATGATCAAGATGATCGTCGGCCTGGGCTTCACCGCCCTGCCGGTGGCCCTGTTCCTCGCCGTGGGCTTCGGCTACTACTACACCGCGCTCAAGCTCACCGACCGGCTGATCGACAGCCTGTTCCTGCTGATGTTCTGGATGGTGGTGGAAGCCACCTTCATCCGCGGCATGGGCGTCGCGGCCCGCCGCCTGGCCTACCAGCGCGCACTGAGCAAGCGGCAGAACGCACCCAAGGAAGGCATCGAGGGCACCGAGGTGATCGAAGAGCCCACCCTGGGCATCGAACAGATCAACGACCAGTCCATGCGCCTGATCCGCCTGGGCCTGCTGATCGGCTTCGTGGTCACCCTGTACTGGGTCTGGGCCGACCTGATCAGCGTGGTCTCCTACCTCGACAACGTGACCCTCTACCAGTACACCAGCGGCACCGGCGACGCCGCGTCCACCACCCCGATCAGCCTGAGCGACTTCCTCATGGCCCTGGTGATCGCCGCCGTCACCGTCGCCCTCGCGCGCAACCTGCCCGGCCTGCTGGAAGTACTGGTGCTGCAACGCCTGACCCTGGCCCAGGGCAGCGCCTACGCCATCACTACCCTGCTGTCCTACGCCATCAGCGGCATCGGCATCGTCAGCGCGCTGTCCACCCTCGGGGTGAGCTGGGACAAGCTGCAATGGCTGGTGGCCGCGCTGTCGGTCGGCCTGGGCTTCGGCCTGCAGGCGATCTTCTCCAACTTCGTGTCCGGCCTGATCATCCTCTTCGAGCGCCCGGTGCGGATCGGCGACGTGGTGACCATCGGCACGCTGTCCGGCACCGTCAGCCGGATCCGCATCCGCGCCACCACCATCACCGATTTCGACCGCAAGGAAATCATTGTCCCCAACCAGACCTTCATCACCGGCCAGCTGGTGAACTGGTCGCTGAGCGACACCGTCACCCGGGTCACCATCAAGATCGGCCTGGCCTACGAGAGCGACCTGCCGCTGGCGCGCAAGATCATGCTCGACGCCGCCCACGCCAACACCCGCATCCTGCGCGACCCGGAGCCGGTGGTGTACTTCACCACGATCAGCGCCAGCACCTTCGACTACGAGCTGCGCTTCCACGTACGCGAGCTGGGCGACCGCAACCCGGCCGTGGACGAAACCCTCACGCGCATCGCCCTGGCCTTCCGCGACGCCGGCATCGACATGGCCTTCAACCAGGTCGACGTGTTCCTGAAGAACTTCCAGGGGCATGAAACCCAGGTCATCGTCGGCCAGCCGCAAAGCGCCGCCACGCCGGTGAAACTCTCCGCAGCGAAGGACGACAAGCCCAGCGGCGACAAGGCCTGAGGGTGGACGCCCGCGGACAAGTCCGAGCACAATGCTCGGACTTGTCCGGAGTTAGATTGTGAAAAAGCTCGACGAACTGACCTTCGATAACCGCTTCGCCCGCCTGGGCGACGTGTTTTCCACCCAGGTCCTGCCCGATCCCATCGCCGACCCGCGCCTGGTGGTCGCCAGCCCCGCCGCCATGGCCCTGCTCGACCTCGACCCGAGCGAGGCGGATAGCCCGCTGTTCGCGGAAATCTTCGCCGGCCACAAGCTCTGGGAAGAAGCCGACCCGCGCGCGATGGTCTACTCCGGGCACCAGTTCGGCTCCTACAACCCCCGCCTGGGCGATGGCCGCGGCCTGCTGCTGGGCGAGGTGGTGAACGAGGCCGGCGAGCACTGGGACCTGCACCTGAAAGGCGCCGGGCAGACGCCTTACTCGCGCATGGGGGATGGCCGCGCCGTGCTGCGCTCGTCCATCCGCGAATTCCTCGCCAGCGAGTACCTCGCCGCCCTGGGCATCCCCAGCAGCCGCGCGCTGTGCGTCACCGGCTCCAGCACCACGGTGTGGCGCGAGTCGAAGGAAACCGGCGCCATGCTGTTGCGCCTGGCCCCCAGCCACGTGCGCTTCGGCCACTTCGAATACTTCTACTACACCAAGCAGGAAGAGCACCTGCGCACCCTGGCCGAGTTCGTCCTCCAGTCCTACTACCCGCAGTGCCTGGACGACGAAAAGCCTTACCTTGCCTTCTTCCGCGAGGTGGTCGAACGCAACGCCGAGATGATCGCCCTCTGGCAAGCCTACGGCTTCTGCCACGGCGTGATGAACACCGACAACATGTCGATCCTGGGCATCACCTTCGACTACGGCCCCTACGCCTTCCTCGACGACTTCGACGCCAACCACATCTGCAACCACTCCGACGACACCGGCCGCTACTCCTTCAGCAACCAGGTGCCCATCGCCCACTGGAACCTTGCCGCGCTGGCCCAGGCGCTGACGCCCTTCGTCGATGTGGATGACCTGCGCGCCACGCTGGAGCTGTTCCTGCCGCTGTACCAGGCCCACTACCTGGACCGGATGCGCCGCCGCCTCGGCCTCAGCACCGCTGAAGACGGTGACCTGGAGCTGGTGCAACGCCTGCTGCAGACCCTGCAGAAGGGCGCGGTGGATTATTCGCTGTTCTTCCGCCGCCTTGGCGAGCAGGCGCCGGAGCAGGCCCTGGTGGTGGTCCGCGAGGACTTCGTCGATCTCGCCGGCTTCGATGCCTGGGCCGCCGACTACCAGGCCCGCGTCGAACGCGAAGGCGGTAGCCAGGACGCGCGCCGCACCCGCATGCACGCGGTCAACCCGCTCTACGTCCTGCGCAACTACCTCGCCCAGGAGGCCATCAGCGCCGCCGAACAGGGCGACTTCAGCGTGGTACGCCGCCTGCACGCCGTGCTCAGCACGCCCTTCGGCGAACAGCCCGACGCCGAAGCCTTCACCCGCCGCCCTCCGGACTGGGGCCGCCACCTGGAAATCAGCTGCTCGTCCTGAGCAGTTATAAGCTCAGCAAAAAGCGATCTAGCGGCGGCCCTGCCGGCGTTGCTCCCGGTCATTGACCGGGGCGGGGCGCCGCTCGCATTCTCCGGGCTTTCTGCCACAAGGACGCTCGAACAATGAAACCGGAAACCCTGGCCATCCACGCCGGCTACAGCCCCGACCCGACCACCAAGGCAGTGGCCGTGCCGATCTACCAGACCAGTTCCTACGCCTTCGACGACACCCAGCACGGCGCCGACCTGTTCGACCTGAAGGTCGCCGGCAACATCTACACGCGCATCATGAACCCCACCAACGCGGTGCTGGAGGAGCGCGTGGCCGCCCTGGAAGGCGGCGTCGCCGCGCTGGCCGTGGCCTCCGGCATGGCTGCCATCACCTACGCCATCCAGACCGTCGCCGAAGCCGGCGACAACATCGTCTCGGTGGCCAAGCTCTATGGCGGCACCTACAACCTGTTCGCCCATACCCTGCCGCGCTTCGGCATCCAGACACGCTTCGCCGCCCACGACGACATCGCCGCTCTCGAAGCACTGATCGACGAACGCACCAAGGCAGTGTTCTGCGAATCCATCGGCAACCCGGCGGGCAACATCGTCGACCTTCAGGCCCTGGCCGATGCCGCGCACCGCCACGGCGTGCCGCTAATCGTCGACAACACGGTCGCCACGCCGATCCTCTGCCGTCCGTTCGAGCACGGCGCAGACATCGTCGTGCACTCGCTGACCAAGTACATTGGCGGCCATGGCACCAGCATCGGCGGCATCGTCGTCGACTCCGGCAAATTCCCCTGGAGCGAGAACAAGGCGCGCTTCCCGCTGCTCAACACGCCGGATGCGTCCTACCACGGCGTCACCTACACCGAAGCCTTCGGCCCCGCCGCCTTCATCGGCCGCTGCCGCGTCGTGCCGTTGCGCAACACCGGCGCCGCGCTGTCGCCGTTCAACGCCTTCCTCATCCTGCAGGGCCTGGAAACCCTGGCGCTGCGCATGGAGCGCCACTGCGAGAATGCCCTGAAGGTCGCGCAATACCTGCAGGAACACCCGCAGGTGAACTGGGTGAAATATGCCGGCCTGGCCGACCACCCCGAACAGGAACTGGCGCTGCGCTACTTCGGCGGCAAGCCGGCGGCGATCCTCTCGTTCGGCATCAAGGGCGGCCAGGAAGCCGGCGCGCGCTTCATCGACGCACTCAAGCTGGTAGTCCGCCTGGTGAACATCGGCGACGCCAAGTCCCTCGCCTGCCACCCGGCGTCCACCACCCACCGCCAGCTCAACGACGAGGAGCTGGAGAAGGCCGGCGTACCGCGCGACATGGTGCGCCTGTCCATCGGCATCGAGCACATCGACGACATCCTCGCCGACCTCGCCCAGGCGCTGGACGCCGCCGGAGCCTGAGCCACAGCTCCTCGCGAGGCACCACGCGGTGCCTCGCGATCTTCCCCCACGCGCCTCGCCGTCATATCCAGATGCCATCATCGTGCAGACGATGACCTCGTCCTTCCGTACAATGCCGCCCTCGCCTGACCCCAGGCACCCTGGCGTCCGCGCCACCTGATACGCCAGCGAAAAGGGACTTGCGCGGCCCGTCCACCGCTTCCCTCCCCGTCTTCCGCTTCCGACCCGCCTCCGGCGCCGGCCGGTGGATAACTTTTTTCGCTCGCCACCATCGGGTTCTGTCCGAGCCTGCCGATAGTGCAGGGACGTGGTTCGCCACCCTGGCCCCCAACAAGAACAATCTCCGAACGGCCTGACTTCACACAACCTTTCCTGGAGATCGTCAATGAACAGCTGGATTTCCAACCTGAGCGTGAATCTCAAGTTGGCCCTGGGCTTCGGCCTGGTCCTCGCCTTTACCGCCATCCTCGCCATCGTCAGCTGGGTCGGGCTGGGCTCGCTGATCGACCGCAGCAACTGGATGAGCGACATCACCGAGCTGAACTCGCGCCTCACCAAGCTGCGCATCACCCGCCTGCAATACATGATCGCCGATGGCGCCGAACAGGAAGCCGCCAACGTCATGAGCACGCTGGCCGATTTCAAGGCGCAGCAGCAGAAACTGCGCGCGTCCTTCGTCAGCCCCGAGAACGTGCGCCTGCTCGACCAGCTCGGCGGCATCATCGGCGACTATGAGAAATCCCTGGCCGCCATGCGCGCCGGCTATCAGAGCGCCACCATTACCCGCCGCACCCTGCAGGACAACGCCGCGCGCGCCAGCGAGCTGACCGCGCAGATCCAGCAGGACATCCTCAAGGCGCCGGCCGACGAGGAGCGCGCCACGCGTTTCCAGGCCATCACCGGCACCCGCGAGGACCTGCTGCAGGCCCGCTACGAGGTGCGCGACTACCTTGCCACCGCGCTCACCAGCAATGGCGACGGCGTCACCCGTGGCCTTGACGAAAGCATCGCCGGCCTGCCAGCGCTGGAAAGCGTGCTCGGCGTCGGTGAAGCCCAGTACGTCCAGCAACTGGGCAACGCCCTGCGCAGTTACCGCGACGCCGTACAGACCCTGCGGCAGAACATGGCCAGCATCGTCCAGGCGCGCAAGGAAATGACCGCCCAGGGCCAGGACATCGTCAAGATCAGCGAAAATCTCTACCAACTGCAGCTCGATCGCCGCGACGTCGAAAGCGCCCGCGCCCGCTCCCTGCAAACCCTGGTGACCCTGCTGGCGCTGGTGCTGGGCGGCATCGCCGCGCTGATCATCACCCGCCAGATCACCCGCCCGCTGCACGACACCATGGCGGTGGTCGACCGCATCGCCGCCGGCGACCTGTCGCAGACCATCCAGGTCAGCCGCCGCGACGAACTGGGCCGCCTGCAACTCAGCATGCAGCGCATGAGCCAGAGCCTGCGCGAGCTGATCGGGGGCATCCGCGACGGCGTCACCCAGATCGCCAGCGCCGCCGAGGAGCTCTCCGCCGTCACCGAACAGACCAGCGCCGGCGCCAACACCCAGAAGGTCGAGACCGACCAGGTCGCCACCGCCATGCACGAGATGTCCGCCACCGTGCAGGAAGTCGCGCGCAACGCCGAGCAGGCCTCCCAGGCCGCCTCCGCCGCCGACCACCAGGCCCAGGACGGCGACCGCGTGGTGAACAAGGCCGTGGAGCAGATCGAGCACCTGGCCGCGGAAGTGGAACGCTCCGCCGAGGCCATGCAGCGTCTGGAGCAGGAGAGCGAGAAGATCGGCAAGGTCATGGACGTGATCAAGTCGGTGGCCGAGCAGACCAACCTGCTGGCCCTCAACGCCGCCATCGAAGCCGCCCGCGCGGGCGAGGCAGGCCGCGGTTTCGCCGTGGTCGCCGACGAAGTACGCGGCCTGGCCCAGCGCACCCAGCAGTCCACCGAAGAGATCGAAGCCCTGGTCGCCGGCCTGCAGAGCGGCACCCGCCAGGTCTCCAGCGTCATGCTCGGCAGCCGCGAACTCACCGCCAGCAGCGTCGCCCTCAGCCGCCAGGCCGGCGAATCCCTCGGCGAGATCACCCGCACCGTCTCCAACATCCAGGCAATGAACCAGCAGATCGCCACCGCCGCCGAGGAGCAGAGCGCCGTGGCCGAGGAGATCAGCCGCAGCGTGGTGAACGTGCGCGACGTCTCCGAACAGACCGCGTCGGCCAACGAGGAAGTCGCCGCCTCCAGCGTCGAACTCGCCCGCCTGGGCGGGCAATTGCAGACGCTGGTCAGTCACTTCCGCGTGTAACGCGTCGCTGGATGGCGGGCCTGCCCGCTCCTGCCAGGCAAGCCCACAACGGCGGCCACTGCAGGAGCGGGCGTGCTCGTGACTCCTCAGCGTGGGGCGGCCAACGATGCCTGCTGAGCCTCCGCCTGATCCCGGCCCGTTGATAATCGCCGACCGAGCCTCCACTTAGCTGCCATAGCCTCTGGAGCCCCGTCATGTCCGATTCCCTGATCATCCCCTGCCCCCACTGCAACGGCCTGAACCGCGTGCCCGCCGCGCGCCTGGGGGACTCGCCCAGTTGCGGGCGCTGCCAGTCGCCGATCGTACTGGATGCGCCCTTCAACCTTGACGAAGCCAGCTTCGCCGCCCAGGCCAAGGGCGATCTGCCGTTGCTGGTGGACGTCTGGGCCGACTGGTGCGGGCCGTGCAAGGGCTTTGCGCCGGTGTTCGAGCAGGCTGCCGCGCGGCTCTCGGGCAAGGTGCGGTTGGCCAAGCTGGACAGCGACGCCAACCCGAACCTCTCCACACGCCTGGGGATTCGTTCGATCCCCAGCCTGATCCTGCTGCGCAACGGCCAGGAAGTGGCGCGTCAAAGCGGCGCGATGCCGTTGCCGCAGTTGCTCGACTGGCTGTCCCGCCAGGGCATCTGAGGGCGAGCGTTTCGGTCAATCGCGGCGGTCATTGCCAGGGCGCGAACGCGGGCTAGGCTTGGGCAAAAAACACGGAGCGTGCCCATGCCCTACCCCGAAGAGTTCATCCGCCAGCTCACCGAAGAGCACATCGCCTTCGTCAAGCGCACCGGCCTCAAGGCCGAGGTGCTAGAACCGGGCCACGTGCGCCTGCGCATGCCGCTCAAGGGCAACGAGAACCACATCCACAACATGTACGCCGGCGCCCTGTTCACCGTGGCCGAACTGCCCGGCGGCGTGTTGATGCTGACCAGCTTCGACGCCCGGCGTTTCTATCCCATCGTCAAGGAAGCCGGCCTGCGCTTCCTGCGGCCTGCCGCCAGCGACGTGACGGTGGACGCGCGACTGAGCGAGGAGGAAATCCAGCGCATCGGCGAGGAAGCCACGCACCAGGGCAAGTCGGAATTCGTGCTGGACCTGCAACTCAAGGACGACGAAGGCAACGTCGTCGCCGAAAGCCACGCCATCTATCAGCTGCGCAGCCGCTGAACCGGTGCCGTTGCCCTGAATCAAGGTGAAATTTCCTACGTGGCGCGACAGTGGACGCGCCACAGAGGGAGCCCACCATGTACAGGAACCTGCTCGTCGCCCACGACCTCAGTGTCGAGGCGGACATCGCCGTGCGTCGCGCCGCCCAGTTGGCGCGCCAGCACGGCGCCAGCGTCACGCTGCTGCACGTCATCGAGGAATTCTTCCCCGAACGCATGATGACCACGGTGCGCGAAGCCGCCGAAGTGGCCCTGCGCGATGCGGCCCGCGCCAGCGACCTGGCCGACTACCAACTGGCCATCCGCCAGGGTCGCGCGGCGAACAGCATCACCGAGGCGGTGCAGGAGCTGCACGCCGACCTGCTGGTGATCGGCGCGCACCATCAACAGCTGCTGGAACGCTTCGAGGGCACCACCCTGGAGCGCATCGCCCGGCATTGCCGCGTACCAATCCTGCTGGCCGTCGAGGAATCCGCCGCGCCTTATGACAAGGCCCTGGCCGGGCTGGACCTGTCGCACTGCTCCCGCCAGGCCTGGCGCGCCGGTTACCGGCTGCTGGGGGCCGACGCCGAGCTGCTGGCGCTCAACGCCTACCAGCCGGGCAAGAACGCCGGCCGTGCCGACAGCCATCTGGAAACCCAGCGCGAACTGTTGCGCCAGGCGCTGCAGGATGAGCGCATGCAGGTGCCCGCCAACGGACCGCAACTGCTCTGCGCGGTACAGTCGGGCGCGGTCCAGCAGGCGCTGGAGTCGGCACTACGGGAATGGACGCCAAGCCTGCTGGTCCTCGGCAGCCGCAGCCGCGGCGCCATCGAACAGGCCATGCTGGGCAGCGCGACGCGTCACTTCCTGCGCCGGCCGCCCTGCGATGTGCTGATCAGCCAGTAGCCGCTCAGGCTTCCAGCAGGTTGTGCAGTTCGACGAACTGCTGGGTCAGCTTGTGCCGCGGTTCGAGGAAGATCAGCGGGGTGCAGGCCTGGTGCGACTCGCGCATCTTCACCGAGCTCATCAGGTACACCGGCAGGACCGGCAATTCTTCCTCCACCAGTTCGTCCAGCAGTTGCTGCGGCAGCGTGGCGCGCGGCTGGAACTGGTTGACCACGATGCCTTCCACTTCCAGATCTTCGTTGTGGTCTTCCTTCAGCTCTTCGATCTCCTGCAGCAGGCCGTAGAGCGCCTGGCGGGAAAAGCTGTCGCAGTCAAAGGGAATCAGGCAGCGATCGGCGGCGATCAACGCGGAAACCGTATAGAAGTTCAGCGCTGGCGGCGTATCGAGGTAGATGCGGTCGTAATCCTCGGCCAGCTCGTCCAGCAATTTGCGCAGCTTGTTGATCTTGTGCTTCTGCTCGAGCTTGGGCTGCAGGTCGGCCAGTTCCGGACCGGCGGTGACGATGTGCAGGTTATCGAAGGGCGTCTCGTAGATGTCGACCTTGCCCTTGCGGCTGAACGGCCCGGAGGCCAGCGTCTGCTTGAAGAAGTCGGCGATCCCCACCGGCACATCCTCGCCGGTCAGACCGGTGAGGTAATGGGTGGAGTTGCCCTGGGCATCCAGGTCCACCAGCAAGGTGCGGTAGCCCTCCGCTGCGCTCACCGCTGCCAGGTTACAGGCGATGCTGGACTTGCCTACCCCGCCCTTCTGATTGAACACCACACGCCGCATGAGCCGTCCCTCCAGGAACCAATCGAGTGCCCATGGATTCTATGCAAAGCCCATGACAAGGGCGAGCAGACTTGTCCCCGGGATTGCCACCGACCCGGTTCCTGTTCACGCCCTGTTCAAGCCAGGTGACATGATCGTGAGGGTGAAAGCCTTCCGATCGGCCAGCCGGCAGTATCACTGTCGAGCTAACCGGGGGACGAAGCGGGCGATACGCCGGGGCGACCTCAGCGCTTGGGTTGGCCGGCTTCCGCACCGCTGTGCAGGACCGCCACTTCCGCCGCCACCAGATCGAAGAACGACTGCGCCAGGCGCGACGATTCGTTGCGCCGGCGCACCAGCCACACCGAGCTGGTGGCGCCTGGGTCGATCAGGGTGCGATAAACCACGCCGTCCACCCGCGTCCGGCGAAACGACGCCGGCAGCATCGATACGCCCAGCCCCGCCGCCACTAGGCCGATGATGGTCATTGCTTCCCCCGCCTCCTGGGCGATACGGGGGCTGAACCCGGCCTGGCGCGACAGGGCCATGAGCTGGCTATAGAGGCCGGTGCCGTAGCTGCGCGGGAAGAATACGAAGGGCTCCTCGGCCAGCGCGGCGAACTCCAACCCCTCCTGGCTGGCCTGGGCCAGCGGGTGATCGGCGCGCAGCACCGCGACCAATGGCTCGCTGAACAGCTCGACCGCTTCCAGCGTCTCCGGCAGTGGGATAGGACGGATCAGGCCGACCTGCACACGCTCTTCCAGCAGCGCCTGCACGGCCTGGCCGCTGCTGAGCTCCTGCAAGTCGAGATGCACGTCCGGGTAGGCCTGGCGGAAGGCGAGAATGGCGCGGGGAATACTCGACGTGAACGGCGCCGAAGCGGTGAAACCGACCTTCAGTTCGCCGATCTCACCCTGGTGCGCCCGACGCGCCAGCAGCACGGCACGGTCCACCTGCTGCAGTACCTGCCGCGCCTCGTCGAGGAACAGCTTGCCCGCCTCGGTCAGCGCCACCCGCCGGTTGGTCCGTTCCAGCAGGCGCGCGCCAATCTCTTCCTCCAGCGCCTGGATCTGCTGGCTCAACGGCGGCTGGGAAATACCCAGTTGCTCGGCCGCCCGGCCGAAATGCAGCTCTTCCGCCACGGCGATGAAGTAACGCAGGTGTCGCAGTTCCATCTTGTTCTCCCGCTATAGCGCCGCTCTCGCGGGTGGGTAGGAGCAGCTGTCTTCCCCAGGGACTCCGCCTCCAGCTCTCCCTCTTCCTACCCCTCTCCCTTCGGGGAGAAGGCTGGGGAGAGGGTGCCCCAACGCAAAAAGCGCCATAGGAGAAGAAGCTGTCACAACGACGAGATCGGCATCCCATTGGGTGATTCGTAAAACGAATCAAACGTGTCGATTAATATATTGGAAATAATAAACCTCGCTCTTTATCCTTTCCACACAAGCCCAATAACGACTACCAACCTGCTCCCTGCCTGGCCGCGCGGCCTGTTGTCGCCATGCCAAGCCCCCCTGCCGTATCCCATTCGAGGTGTGTCGTGAGTCAACCTGCCCTGCGGGCTTTGCGGGAAGAACATCCCCTGGCGGCCGAGCCGTCTGTCGTGCCAGAACCGGCAGCCGCCAACGATCCGGCCGAGCCGCGGCCTGATTGGCGCGAAAGCGCGCGCGAAGCCAACGCCGACGTGGTTCGCGTCGTCGAAGAAGTCGAAAGCTACATCGAGAAAGGCACCCCGGCCTTCATGCGCACGTCGCTGGCGCTGTTCTCCGGCGGCTTCGCCACCTTCGCGCTGCTCTACTGCGTGCAACCGATGATGCCGGTGCTGTCGAAGGCCTTCAGCCTGACCGCCGCGCAAAGCAGCCTGGTGCTGTCCATCTCCACCATCACCCTGGCCCTGGGCCTGCTGATCACCGGGCCGATCTCGGACGCCATCGGCCGCAAGTCGATCATGGTGGCCTCGCTGATCCTCGCCGCGCTGTTCACCATCGGCAGTTCGCTGATGCCGACCTGGCACGGCGTGCTGGTCATGCGCGCGTTGCTCGGCTTGTCGCTCAGTGGCCTGGCGGCGGTGGGCATGACCTACCTGTCCGAAGAAATCCACCCGCAGCACATCGGGCTGTCCATGGGGCTGTACATCGGCGGCAATGCCATCGGCGGCATGAGCGGCCGGCTGATCAGCGGCGTGCTGGTGGACTACGTGAACTGGCACGTGGCGCTGGCTACCCTGGGCGTGCTCGCCCTGGCCGCGGCGCTGCTGTTCTGGCGCATCCTGCCCGAGTCGAAGAACTTCCGCCCGGCGCCGTTGAAGCCGCGCCAGCTGGCCGAAGGTTTCCGCGGTCACTTCCGTGACGCCGGCCTGCCCTGGCTGTTCCTCGAAGCGTTCCTGCTGATGGGCGCCTTCGTCACCCTGTTCAACTACATCGGCTATCGCCTGCTGGCCGATCCTTACCACCTGAGCCAGGCCGTGGTGGGGGTGCTCTCGGTGGTCTACCTGTCGGGCATCTACAGCTCCGCCTGGGTCGGCTCGCTGGCCGACCGCCTGGGTCGGCGCAAGGTGCTCTGGGCGATGATCGCGCTGATGCTCGGCGGCGTGCTGATCACCCTGCTGCAACCGCTGGCCCTGGTGCTGGCCGGCATGCTGGTGTTCACCTTCGGCTTCTTCGGTGCGCATTCGGTGGCCAGCAGCTGGATCGGCCGCCGCGCCCTGAAAGCCAAGGGCCAGGCCTCGTCGCTGTATCTGTTCAGCTACTACGTCGGCTCCAGCGTGGCCGGCACCGCCGGTGGGGTGTTCTGGCACCACTATGGCTGGAACGGCGTCGGTCTGTTCATCGCCAGCCTGCTGGGAATCGCCGTGCTCGTAGCGCTTCACCTGGCACGCCTGCCAGTGTTACCGCGCGACCTCCCCGCACTGGTCAAGGCTGGGTAGTTTCTACACAACACGCATCACACTTACTCAAAAACGACATGGAACGGTCGTACAAAGACATGGATGTCGCTTTCAGCAATGCCTTTCAGACGGGGCATGTAGAGAAAATCCCCATCCTACGACTTAGGTCGTAACAGAATATGGCGCGATCCTTGCGTTCACTTTCTTGAACGACTTGTTGGAATCCTGAAACGGACCTCGACTCCCGCAGTACGCAATTCCCTCCGTAGTTGTAGGTAAAGCATGAGTAGTACCCCTTCTTCCGGGCTCTCCCAGGGCCTGCAAAATCGTCACGTCACGATGCTTTCGATTGCCGGCGCCATCGGCGCGGGCCTGTTCGTCGGCTCCGGCCACGCCATCGCCGAAGCCGGCCCTGCGGTCATGATTTCCTATCTGGTCGCCGGCCTGCTGGTAGTCCTGGTGATGCGCATGCTGGCCGAAATGGCCGTCGCGCAACCGGACAGCGGCTCCTTCTCCACCTATGCCGACCGCGCCATCGGTCACTGGGCCGGCTTCACCATCGGCTGGCTGTACTGGTGGTTCTGGGTCCTGGTGATCCCGCTGGAAGCCAACGCCGCCGCGGCGATCATCCACGCCTGGTTCCCCGGTGCGCCGATCTGGGTGCTGGCCTTCCTGATCACCTCGGCGCTGACGGTGACCAACCTGTTCAGCGTGAAGAACTACGGTGAGTTCGAATTCTGGCTGGCGCTGATCAAGGTCTGCTCGATCATCGCCTTCCTGGTGCTGGGCTGCGCGGCCATCTTCGGCTTCTCGCCCAACAGTGAAGTCTCCGGGATCAGCCACCTGACCAGCGAAGGCTTCCTGCCCAAGGGGTGGGGCGCCGTGCTCGCCGCGCTGCTGACCACCATGTTCTCCTTCATGGGGTCGGAAATCGTCACCATCGCCGCCACCGAGTCCAAGGACCCGGAACAGCAGATCACCCGCGCCACCAACTCGGTGATCTGGCGTATCGCGCTGTTCTACCTGCTGTCGATCCTGATCGTGGTCTGCCTGGTGCCGTGGAACGACCCGCGCCTGGTGAGCATGGGTTCCTACCAGACCGTGCTGGAACACCTGCACATCCCGTACGCCAAGCTGATCGTCGACATCATCGTGCTGGTCTCGGTGACCAGTTGCCTGAACTCGGCGCTCTACACCGCCTCGCGCATGATGTACTCGCTGAGCAAGCGCGGCGACGCGCCGAAGATCGCCCAGGTGACCAGCGCCAGCCGCACCCCGGTCTATGCCGTGCTGCTGTCCACCGCCATGGCCTTCCTGTGCACCTTCGCCAACTACCTGGCCCCGGCCGAAGTGTTCAACTTCCTGCTGGCCAGCTCCGGCGCCATCGCCCTGCTGGTGTACCTGGTGATCGCCCTGTCGCAGCTGCGCATGCGCAAGAAGCTGCTCGCCCAGGGCCACCAGCTGAAGCTGAAGATGTGGCTGTTCCCCTGGCTGACCTGGGCGGTGATCCTGTTCATCGTCGGCGCCCTGGTGATCATGCTGATCCGCCCGGACCACCGCATGGAAGTGGTCGCCACCACCCTGCTGACCGTGGTGGTCGTCTGCTCCGGCCTGCTGGTGTCGAACCGCCGCAAGGCACAGCGTGCCGCCGGCCCGGTTGCTGACGCGGCGTGATGCGCCCTGATGGGGCATGAGGCTCCATGAGGGAACGAAAAAGCCCCGCTTCCGAGCGGGGCTTTTTTCATTGCGGCATGTCGTAGCGCGCCGTTCAGGCCGATCGCGGACGAAGTCCGCTCCTACGCTCGGTTCCGCTTTCGCAGGAGCGAACCTTGTTCGCGAAAGCGCTCGCGGCGGAATCCGCCGTTACCGAGAAACGCCGATCTGCAGCGCCCATCTGTAGGAGCGCGCCATGCGCGCGGTCGCGGGCATGGCCCGCTCCTACAGGAGAACATCTGCGCCCGGCGGTTCGCGAGCAATAACAATGGCGTCCCCCTCGCTCCTACGAAGAGCCAGCCACGCCGATCCGGCTTAGGCTCTGGCTTTGACCCTGAAGACTTCCAGAGCAACGTCAGCCACTCCGAATGCCCCGTTCAGGAGGCCTCGTTGAGCCGGAGTTTCAGGGGTTGAGCGACATGGATGTCGCGAGAGCGCTGTCGGGCCAGGGAGGGCCCGTCAGCGCGTGCCCCTGAAACTTCGGCTCAACGAGGGAATTTTTCGCCTAAGCGAAAAACCGGATGTCCGGGGCAAGACCTTTGCCTACTTTGCGTCGTTTGGCAAAGTAGGTCGCCCGAGGGGGCGAAAACCAGAGTCCACCCGCACGCCGAAGCGGCGCAGAAACACCCAAGCCAACGCAGCAAACCTGCAACACCAGAGCAAAGAAAGCGCCGGCTCTGCCGGCGGATCGCGGGCATGGCCCGCTCCTACAGGGAGCCACAAAAAAGCCCCGCGTCTGCGGGGCTTTTTGATGAAGCGTCAGGCTCAGTGGTACTGCGCCGACAACTCGTGCACCGCCTCGAAGAAGGCGCCGGCGTGCGCCGGGTCGACTTCCGGGGTGATGCCATGGCCAAGGTTGAACACATGGCCATTGCCACTGCCGAATGCAGCGAGGATGCGAGCCACTTCAGCACGGATGGCGGCCGGCTTGGCGTGGAGCACCGCCGGGTCCATGTTGCCCTGCAGGGCGACCTTGTCGCCGACGCGGGCGCGGGCGCTGCCGATGTCGCAGGTCCAGTCCAGGCCGAGGGCCTCGGCGCCGGTGTTGGCCATGGATTCCAGCCACAGGCCGCCGCCCTTGGTGAAGAGAATCACCGGCACGCGACGCCCGTCGTGCTCACGGATCAGGCCGTCGACGATCTTCTGCATGTAGGCCAGGGAGAACTCCTGGTACGCCGCCGCCGACAGGCTGCCGCCCCACGAATCGAAAATCTGCACCGCCTGCGCGCCTGCCAGGATCTGCCCGTTCAGGTAGCTGGTGACCGACTGCGCCAGCTTGTCCAGCAGCGCGTGCATGGCCTGCGGGTTGTCGTAGAGCATCGCCTTGGACTTGCGGAAGTCACGGCTGGAGCCACCCTCCACCATGTAGGTGGCCAGGGTCCAGGGGCTGCCGGAGAAGCCGATCAGCGGCACGCGGCCGTTCAGCTCGCGGCGGATGGTGCGCACGGCGTCCATCACGTAGCCCAGGTCCTTCTCCGGATCGGGGACCGGCAGCGCGTCGATGTCCGCCTGGGTACTGACGACCTTTTTGAAACGCGGACCTTCGCCGGTTTCGAAGTACAGGCCCTGCCCCATGGCATCGGGGATGGTGAGGATGTCGGAGAAGAGGATCGCCGCGTCCAGCTGCGGGTAGCGGTCCAGCGGCTGCAGGGTCACTTCGCAGGCCATCTGCGGGTTCATGCACAGGCTCATGAAGTCACCGGCCTTGGCGCGGGTGGCGCGGTATTCCGGCAGGTAGCGGCCGGCCTGGCGCATCATCCAGACGGGGGTGACATCGACGGGCTGCTTGAGCAGGGCGCGGAGGAAGCGATCGTTCTTCAGGGCAGTCATAACGGCATCCGGAAAAAAAGTGCGGGCATTTTCGCAAAGCCCAAACGAAAAGGCACGGCGGGTGCCGTGCCTTTTGTCTTAAGCGGCATTCTGCCGCACTGGTAGGTGCAACTCATCTCGTGGAAATCCGTGCCACTGAATTCCCTCTCCCCGCCCTCTCCCTGAAGGGAGAGGGTTAGGGAGAGGGAGCTTTCCGTGCCGGCTGATGCTGAGGTTTCATCCTGCACCCTACTGTCCCCTCTCCCTTCGGAGCGGGGCGCGCAGCCAGGGTTAAGGAGAGGGCCCGACAGGCCGGCTCAGACGCCCAGGTAATCCAGGATGCCTTCGGCGGCCGTACGGCCTTCGAAGATCGCCGTCACCACCAGGTCGGACCCGCGGACCATGTCGCCACCGGCGAAGATCTTCGGGTTGCTGGTCTGGTGCTTGAACTGCGCGGCGGCCGGGGCGATGACGCGGCCCTGGCTGTCGATTTCCACCTGGTGCTGGTCGAACCACGGCGCCGGGCTCGGGCGGAAGCCGAAGGCGATCAGCACGGCTTCCGCCGGGATGATTTCCTCGGAGCCCGGGATCGGCTCGGGGCTGCGACGGCCGCGGGCGTCAGGTTCGCCGAGACGGGTCTCGACCACCTTCACGCCTTCCACCTTGTCCTCGCCGACGATGGCGATGGGCTGGCGGTTGAAGAGGAATTTCACGCCTTCTTCCTTGGCGTTCTTCACCTCTTTGCGCGAGCCGGGCATGTTCTCCTCGTCGCGGCGATAGGCGCAGGTCACGCCCTTGGCGCCCTGACGGATGGAGGTGCGGTTGCAGTCCATCGCGGTGTCGCCACCGCCCAGCACCACGACGCGCTTGCCCTTCATGTCGATGAAGTCTTCCGGCGACTTCTCGAAGCCCAGGTTGCGGTTCACGTTGGCAATCAGGAAGTCCAGCGCGTCGTGCACGCCGGGCAGGTCCTCGCCGGGGAAGCCGCCTTTCATGTAGGTATAGGTGCCCATGCCCATGAACACGGCATCGTATTCATCGAGCAGTTGCTGCAGGGTCACATCCTTGCCGATCTCGGTGTTCAGGCGGAACTCGATGCCCATGCCGGTGAATACCTCGCGGCGACGCGACATCACCTGCTTCTCCAGCTTGAACTCGGGGATGCCGAAGGTCAGCAGGCCGCCGATTTCCGGGTTCTTGTCGAACACCACCGGGGTCACGCCGTTGCGCACCAGCACGTCGGCGCAGCCCAGGCCCGCCGGGCCCGCGCCGATCACGGCGACACGCTTGCCGGTGGGCTTGACCTTGGACATGTCCGGGCGCCAGCCCATGGCGAAGGCGGTGTCGGTGATGTACTTCTCCACCGAGCCGATGGTGACCGCGCCGAAGCCGTCGTTCAGGGTGCAGGCGCCTTCGCACAGGCGGTCCTGCGGGCACACCCGGCCGCAGACTTCCGGCAGGGTGTTGGTCTGGTGGGACAGCTCGGCGGCGGCGAGGATGTTGCCTTCGGAAACCAGCTTCAACCAGTTGGGGATGAAGTTGTGTACCGGGCACTTCCACTCGCAGTACGGGTTGCCGCAGCCCAGGCAGCGATGCGCCTGGTCAGCGGCCTGGGCCGGCTTGAACAGGTCGTAGATTTCCACGAACTCGCGCTTGCGCTGGCGCAGCAGTTTTTTCTTCGGATCCTTGCGCCCGACTTCGATGAACTGGAAGTCATTGTTCAGGCGATCAGAATTCAGACGTTCAGACATTTCTTGACCTCATCAACAACTTCAGGCGCTTATTGCGGGTTGGCACGGGTGCTGGACAGCAGCGAACCCAGGCTGGCGGCCTTGGGTTTCACCAGCCAGAACCGACGCAGGTAGTCGTCCAGGTTTTCCAGGACGTTCGCGCCCCACTCGCTCGCCGTTTCTTCTACGTATTCGACCAGGACCTTGCGCAGGTGGCTGCGATAGGCCTCCATCGCTTCGCCACTGATGCGCTGGATTTCCACCAGCTCGTGGTTCACGCGGTCGACGAAGGTGTTGTCCATGTCCAGGACATAGGCGAAGCCGCCGGTCATGCCGGAGCCGAAGTTGTAGCCGGTCTTGCCCAGTACGCAGATGAAGCCGCCGGTCATGTATTCGCAGCAGTGGTCACCGGTGCCTTCCACCACGGCATGGGCGCCGGAGTTGCGCACGCCGAAACGCTCGCCCGCGGTGCCGGCGGCGAACAGCTTGCCGCCGGTGGCGCCGTACAGGCAGGTGTTGCCGACGATGGCCGACTCCTGCGACTTGAACGGGCTGCCCTTGGGCGGGGTGACGACCAGCTTGCCGCCGGTCATGCCCTTGCCGACGTAGTCGTTGGCGTCGCCTTCCAGGTACAGGTGCAGGCCGCCGGCGTTCCACACGCCGAAGCTCTGGCCCGCGGTGCCCTTGAAGCGGAAGGTGATCGGCGCCTTGGCCATGCCCTGGTTGCCGTGGACCTTGGCGATCTCGCCGGAAATCCGCGCGCCGATGGAGCGGTCGCAGTTGCAGATGTCCAGTTCGTACTCGCCGCCCTTGGCGCCTTCGATGGCGGAACGGGCCAGCTCGACCATCTTCTCGGCCAGCAGGCCCTGGTCGAACGGCGGGTTTTTCTCGACTTCGCAGAACTGCGGCTTCTCGGCCGGGATCAGGTCGCTGCCCAGCAGCGGGGTGAGGTCGAGGTTGCCCTGCTTGGGCGTCTCGCCCGGGAGGATCTCCAGCAGATCGGTGCGGCCGATCAGTTCTTCCAGGCTGCGCACGCCGAGCTTGGCGAGCCACTCACGGGTTTCGCTGGCGATGAAGGTGAAGAAGTTCACCACCATGTCCACGGTGCCGATGAAATGGTCCTTGCGCAGCTTGTCGTTCTGGGTGGCGACGCCGGTGGCGCAGTTGTTCAGGTGGCAGATGCGCAGGTATTTGCAGCCCAGGGCGATCATCGGCGCGGTGCCGAAGCCGAAGCTCTCGGCGCCGAGGATGGCGGCCTTGATGACGTCCAGGCCGGTCTTCAGGCCGCCGTCGGTCTGCACCCGCACCTTGCCGCGCAGGTCGTTGCCGCGCAGGGTCTGGTGCGCCTCGGCGAGGCCCAGCTCCCACGGGGAGCCGGCGTACTTGATGGAGGTGATCGGCGATGCGCCGGTACCGCCGTCGTAGCCGGAGATGGTGATCAGGTCGGCGTAGGCCTTGGCCACGCCGGCGGCGATGGTGCCCACGCCCGGCTCGGACACCAGCTTCACCGAGACCAGCGCCTGCGGGTTGACCTGCTTGAGGTCGAAGATCAGCTGGGCGAGGTCTTCGATGGAGTAGATGTCGTGGTGCGGCGGCGGCGAGATCAGGGTCACGCCGGGCACGGCATAGCGCAGGCGGGCGATCAGGCCGTTGACCTTGCCGCCGGGCAGCTGGCCGCCCTCGCCGGGCTTGGCGCCCTGGGCCACCTTGATCTGCAGGACTTCGGCGTTGACCAGGTATTCCGGGGTCACACCGAAGCGGCCGGTGGCCACCTGCTTGATCTTCGAGCTTTTCAGCGTGCCGTAGCGCGCCGGGTCTTCACCGCCCTCGCCGGAGTTGGAGCGGCCGCCCAGGCGGTTCATGGCCTCAGCCAGGGCTTCGTGGGCCTCCGGCGACAGCGCGCCCAGGGAAATGCCGGCGGCGTCGAAGCGCTTGAAGATGGACTCCAGCGGCTCGATCTCGTCCAGGCTCAGCGGTTGCTCGCTGGTTTTCA